>NZ_JAUSSZ010000002.1 GCF_030812595.1 Arthrobacter bambusae | reverse complement strand
ACCTCCGTTGGTTTACCGGCTCCTTCTTTAAAGACGACACGGTCGTTGCAACTCCCAAAAAATTCTGGGTGTTGCAACGACCGCTAGAACCAGCCCTCAAGGGGGTGGCCGCCGTCGTCGTGTCCGGGTCCCGGTCTTCCCGCTCGCATGCTTCCTGTAAACGCAAGGGATGCAATGAGAGGATAGGCCGCATGAGTCTGCATATCCCCAAACCGTGGTTGTTCAGCCAGCCGAACCAGGATCCCCGGGCCGCAACCGGTAAGGTCCTGAACTGGGGCGTTGTTGCAACCGGTGGGATCGCCAAGACCGTGGCCGGCGACCTCGCGCAGCTTGAGGACGCAAAGTTGTTTGCCGTGAGTTCGCGGCACCAGGACTCAGCGGATGCCTTTGCTGCCGCGCATGGGGTCGCGAAGTCCTATGGGGACGACGGCGGTGTGCCCGGCTACCAGCGGCTGCTCGCCGATGACGCCGTCGACGTGGTCTATGTGGCCACTCCCCACGCCCAGCACTTTGAGATCGTCCGGGACGCCCTCAACGCGGGCAAACACGTCCTGTGCGAGAAATCCTTGACCATCAACGGCCGTGAGGCCGCCGAGCTCGTTGCTTTGGCCCGGGAGCGGAAATTGTTCCTGATGGAGGCTGTCTGGAGCCGATTCCTGCCTAGTATCCAGAGGGCATTCGCGATTGCCGCCTCCGGCGAGCTGGGCAACATCAAGTGGGTCAGCGCAGACCTTGGCTTCCCTGCCCCCTACGATCCCTCCGCCCGCATCTGGGCCCCGGCGGACGGTGGCGGGGCCCTTTTGGACCTCACGGTGTACGCCCTGCTGTGGCCCTTGGGCACGCTCGGTTTCCCGCAGTCGGTCAGCGCAGTGGGAACGTTAACGGACGACGGCGTCGACTCCCAGAATGCGCTCACGCTCGCTTACGAGGAGGGTGCCATCGCCCAGCTGACCTCATCGTTGCTTGCGCATGGGCCGCGCTCGGCGTCCGTTGCCGGTTCCAAGGGGTTCCTCCAGACGCAGGGATCCATCAACAATCCGAGGGAGCTTCTGATCCGAACCGGCTGGGACGAGCCGCGGATCGAACGCTTCGACGCGGTAGGGATCGGCTACACCTACGAGTTGCGTGAGGTAAGCCGCTGTGTCCAGCAGGGACTGACTGAGAGTCCCGTGATGCCCTTGGACGATTCGCTGAACACCATGCGTCTCTTCGACGGGGTGCGATCCCAACTCGGAGTCCGGTACCCCAATGACGCCCGCCGAGCGGGTTGACGAATCCTTCGGCAAACCTCTGGACTAGTTAACTAGTGAGGCCTACGATGGGAGCGATCGTCGATCAAAGCTGACGCTGGGGGTGTCGAGATGGAAGCCGAGCAACGTAAGTCGCGCATGCTTCATGTTCTCCGCTCCGTCATGCTCGCGGGCGCGGGTGCCGTCGTATGGATCGCCCTCTCTTCCACGGCAGCCAACGCTGATTCCGGAGATACAAACAACCACACTCTTCTGGGCGGCGCGGGTTCCACAGTGTCAAGCGTCGTACACGACGCCGCAAAGGGCCTTTCCGGGACACCTGCAGATTCCGTTCCGGCAGGTGCCGCGTCCCTGCCCGCTCGGGTTGCGGATTCGGCGCCAGTCCGCGCGGTCCACCTACCGGCGGCCCAGGTACCCGCTGCCGTTTTGAACGAACTTCCTCAGCTGGCTCAGAGGGTCGACCGACTCGTGGCCACGACACCCGTGGTCAGCGCCGTTGTTCCTGATGGAACCGTTGGTGGCGTGACTGAACACGTTGTGTCGTCAGCAACCAGCGCGGTTGACGGGGTGGGCTCGAGCGTTGATTCCTCGCTCGGCCGCGTCGTTACCCCAGTGTTGGCCACAACGGTCCCTTCCATTCAATTCCCCGATGATGTGGCCATGGGCGACGGCATCGCAGGGGGACCCGCTGTTCTTGGGCCCGATGCCGGAGCCCTGCCTACGCCGGCTCAGGATGTCGCAACTCCGTTCGCTAGCCTCGCTGGCCCCAGTATTCCGCTGGCCCTGACCGGGACACTTTCGAAGGGGGCGGCCTGGGCCGGCGGTTCTGAAGATCACCCGGCGCCCCCGGCCGACGGGACGTTCCCGCTTGGTACACCAGGGGACAGCAGCGCCTCCGGTGGTGCTTCGGTCCTTTCCACGAATCCTTCGGGGGCCGCTGCGGCCTGGCTCCAAGGTACGGACCTGTTTCAGCCTTTGACCGGGACCACCGAGTCCACGGCTGCTGCCGGCAGAGTTCCGGCTCCGGTGTCCTTTGACCCCGGTTCTTCTCCCGACTAGTTCCGAGCCCCGCTGCCTCCCCGGAAGTCCATTCGGGGCCGCGGCAAACGGCCGATCCGGGCGCACCCGCAGGTTCCCTGCGGACCGATGCGCCCTTGGGACTAATCGTTCAGGAGAAAACATAATGCACAGCATCATTCGCAAGGGGCTGCTTGGCACCCTCTTTGCCGGCGGGTTGGTAGCCCTCGGCGCAACTGCCGCGAACGCGGCAGACACTACAGCAAGTGCGCAAGGCACTGCCTCAGGCACTCAAGTCGTTGCACCGGTGTCCGCTCCGGTGACCCTCGGGTCGACGTCGCTCTCAATACTTGGAAATGCGGGCGTCGCGACCACCACCCCTGCATCCGCCCCGGCTCCGGCCCCGGCGAGCAATTCCGGCGGAGTAGCCGTCCCGTCCGGAACCCAGGCGGTGGCTCCGGTATCGGTCCCTGTTAATATCGGAGCCACCTCACTGGCAGTTCTGAGCGATTCCGCTCCTGGGACAGCCTCTGCCACCCAGGTGGCGGCCCCGGTCACCGCGCCGGTCACCGTAGGCGATACCTCCGTCAACGTCCTCAGCACCACGCCGGCAGGCACCGGCGTCACGGCACCGGTGACCGGACTGGCCACCGTGGGCGATACCTCCGTCAACGTCCTCAGCACGACGCCGACAGGCACCACCGGAGGCACCGGCGTCACCGCACCGGTCACCGGCCTGGCCACCGTGGGCGACACCACCGTCAACGTCCTCAGCACCACGCCGGCAGGCACCACCGGAGGCACGGCTGGGGGCACCGGCGTCTCTGCACCGGTGACCGGACTGGCCACCGTGGGCGATACCTCCGTCAACGTCCTCAGCACGACGCCGGCAGGCACCACCGGAGGCACCGGCCTCACCGCACCGGTGACCGCGCCGGTCACCGTGGGCGATACCTCCGTCAACGTCCTCAGCACGACGCCGACAGGGACCACCGGAGGCACTACCGGAGGCACCGGCCTCACCGCTCCGGTGACCGCGCCGGTCACCGTGGGCGACACCACCGTCAACGTCCTCAGCACCGCGCCGACAGGGACCACCGGAGGCACGACCGCAGGCACCGGCGTCACCGCACCGGTCACCGGCCTGGCAACCGTGGGCGACACCACCGTCAACGTCCTCAGCACCACTCCGGCAGGCACGACGCCGGCAGGGACCACCGGAGGCACGACCGCAGGCACCGGCGTCACCGCACCGGTCACCGGCCTGGCAACCGTGGGCGATACCACCGTCAACGTCCTCAGCACGACGCCGACAGGCACCGGCGTCACCGCACCGGTCACCGGCCTGGCCACCGTGGGCGATACCTCCGCCAACCTGCTCGGCAACACCCCGGCAGGCACCGGCGTCAACGCTCCGGTATCCGCACCGGCCACCGTGGGCGACATCTCCGCCAACCTGCTCGGCAACCCGCTGACGGGAACTACCGGCATCCTCTCCGGTACGGGACTCAGCGCTCCCTTGAGCCTCCCGTTGACGATCGGCACCACGTCGGGGCTGCTTCCCGGCGGCACGAACCCGTCGGCCGTCACTCCGGTGGTTGTGGGCCCCCCGGTCGTGAACTCACCGATTGGCGCTCAAGGCTTCGTTGATCCTGCTGCCACCGTTCCGGCAACAGAAACTGCGGCACAAGCCGGCGCCACCCCAGCTACGGCAGCTACCGCAGCCGTTGCTGTTGGGGCTGGAGCGGCCGTTCTCGCAAGCACCGGCTTCAACGGTTTGTGGTTGCTGTTCGCGGCAGCGCTGCTGTTGCTTGGGCTCATCGTGATTGTCGGCAGCCGGAAGATCCGGGCAACTATTTCCGCATAGTCACTGGCTCGGACTGCTCCACCGCATTGGACAGCAGCCCGTTCCCGGCTCCTCCGCGGGGCAAACAGCCCCGCGGAGGAGCTCATGCGTGTCATCAATGGAAATGGATTTGGACCGCATCCGGGTGATTTTCGACGCATCGCTATTCCTTCATGCCCGGTGCTGAGCGACATACCGTGTCAGATGAACGGCGGAAGAACACCAGAGCGCCCTGCGGCTTGCTAAGATCTAAAGGCTCAACCGGTCCCCCGGAGAGCCTCCCCATCAACTGGCCCGGAAACGGACGCGCACCGCCGCGCCCGATACCGGCCCCTGCCCGACCCCAGGAGATCCCTGCTCTCATGACCGCATTGGCCGAACCGGACTATTTCGACGTCTACGACGAGGACTACCGCAGCGAACTGGACTCGCGGTACGAAGAAGGTTTCGGGCGCGGCCCCGAGCTCGACGATGACTACGGCAGCGGCTACGACGAGCTCGACAAACTCTTCGATGGCTTGTTCGATGACGAGGATGAGCTAGACGCGCCGAAGGCCGAAAAGAAGGCCCCGGCCAAGAAGGCCGCTCCGAAGGCGGCTGTAAAGACGACCGCGCCGAAGGTGGCTTCGTCCAAATCGATGCCCAAGGCGAGCCCGGTTATTACCCGCAAGGTGGAACCTGTAGCGGCTCCCGTCAGCGCCATGGCCGCCGTCGAAGCAGCCGTCGAACCAGCCGCCGTCGAAGCCATCGCCGAACCGAAGCCGTCTGTGACTATCGTCGAAAGGACCGGCCTCGAAGGGGCAAACTCCGGCGAGGCACCTGCGGAAGAAGCCAAGGTTCCCGTGGTTCCGGACAGCCCTTTCTTCGCCCCGCACATCGCTCCGGTCAACGAGCATGTGGAGTTCCTCCGCAAGCTCCGCCCCGGTTTTGAGGTTCCATACGTGGATCCGATGCACTCGGTCGAAGACTGCCGGATTGTCACTCTGTTCTCCAACACCAGCGAGCCCTCCCCGCGCGGCGTTGTCTGGGCAGGCGAAGACACCGCCGCCACCCGCCTCCTGGGCCTGCAGTTCCAGCTCGGCCTGCGCCCGGAATGGATGATGCCGTGGAACACCCACCCTTGGTTCACTCCGGGCGAGGCGTACGGAAAACTGACTCCCGAGCAGGTCACCGCAGGCCTCAAGCCGCTGATCAGTTTCCTCAAACTCGTTCCGCGCGCGTCCGCAATCGTCGCCCACGGAACTGAAGCCAACCGCTTGGCGCAGATGCTCCTCAAGACTGACAACCAGCTGATCTGGCGCCGCGGCCTGAAGGTCTACAAAGCCCGTTCACTGCACGGGCGCGCGTTCGCCGGTTCCAAGGAACGCCAGACCGAATGGCTGATCGAAATGGGCCGCTCCTATGCGGACGCCATGGCCCGCGCAGGTCTCCAGGCCGGCCGACGCTAGGACACAGGCCGGCGCGAGGACACAGTCACGGCGCTAGGACAATTAGCGCCGTGACTTCCGGGTCGGCTTCCCGGCAAACAGTTTCCGATCCAGCGAAACCGCCCCGGAACCGACGAAAGCAAATGCCAACGCCAACGCGATATACAGGATGAGCAGCTCAGCGTTGATTCCGGGACTATCGCTCAACAAGGGCTTGCCTGATTCGGTGACAAACCAGATCCCCGCGTACATGAGGGCGGCCAGGAAACCGGCCACCCTGGTCAGGGCGCCGAGCACCAAAAGTGCACCCAGTCCGGTTTCACCCCAGATGACCAGCCAGGACATCAGCTCGGCTTTTTGAACACCCATCGCGGCGATGGATGCCTCAAAGGCCGGCTGCCCGGCTAACAGTTTCTGGATCCCATGCAGCAGCAAAAGGCCGCCGAACACGACCCTCAGAAACGCGATGCCACGCGACGACGAGGTCTGCGAAGGAAGGAGGAATTTCACCCGATCCAATCTTCCATGCCGACGGCACAGCTCAAAGGGGCCGCTCCGTGCACGGCAGAATGGAGGCTGCAGTGGACCTCGATGGGAGGCCGCGGGACAGGATGGGTGAATCTGGGATGGATGTTGACGTCGTCGTAGTCGGCGGAGGCGCAATGGGATCGGCTGCCGCGCGGCAACTCGCGCTCAGAGGACGATCAGTGGTCCTTCTGGAACGGTTCGAGGAAGGGCACCACATGGGCGCGTCCCATGGCGCGACGCGCAACTTCAACACGGCCTACGCGGAAGACGACTACCTGGCCCTGGTCAGCGAAGCCAGGAAACTCTGGGACGGGCTCGCCGAGGAGACCGAAACGCAATTGTTGGACCTTGTGGGGCTGGCCAATCACGGAAACGTTGCCCGCCTCCGGGAAGTTCGCGCAGCGCACGCGGAGCGGGGCATAGCAAGCCATTTCATCTCCGCCAAGGAGGCGTCAGAGCGTTGGGCGGGCATGATGTTCCGTAGCGATGTTCTCTTCGTGCCGGAATCGACGATCGCGCCGTCGTCGTGACCGATTCGCTGGAGATCACGGCACGCCGGGTCGTCGTCACGGCAGGCGCCTGGACCAGCAAGCTCCTCGGGGCGCACGTGCCACTCCCCCGTTTAGTGATCACCCAGGAGCAGCCCGCCCACTTCACACCCATCGACGGTTCGCAGCTCTGGCCGAGCTTCAACCACGCGCCGGACCCAGGCGATCCCCGCGACGACTATTGGTACAGCCCGGTCTATGGGATGCTCACGCCGGGCGAAGGGGTCAAGGCGGGGTGGCATGGCGTAGGACCGGTCACCGATCCTGATGCCCGGACGTTTGAACCCGAGCCGGTTCAACTGGAGGCCCTCCGCCGCTACGCCCGTGAATGGCTGCCGGGAGTCGACGCCGAATCGGCGGTTCCCATCAGCTGCACCTACACCAGCACGGCCAACGAAGACTTTGTTCTCGACCGTTTTGGACCCCTTGTGGTCGGAGCCGGGTTCTCCGGGCACGGATTCAAGTTCACCCCGGCTATCGGCCGCGTACTCGCCGACCTTGTCGATGGGGTCGACGCGCCGCGCCGCTTTCGCCGCGCTTAAATGCAGCTGGCTCGCAGTTGTTGTCATTAGCTCTCGAAACGACAACAACTACGAGCCAGTCAGGCGGGCGCGGCGCCTAGTTCAGCGTCGCGACAACCCGGTTGAGCGTTGCTGAAGGCCGCATCACGGCCTCTGCCTTCGCGGCGTCCGGGCGGTAGTAGCCGCCGATGTCGGCAGGCGAACCCTGAACACCGAGCAGCTCGGCGACGATGGTTTCCTCATTGGACGTCAAGGCGCCGGCGACGGCGGAGAACGCCGCAGCGAGATCGGCGTCGTCGCTCTGTTGGGCCAGTTCCTGGGCCCAATACTTGGCGAGGTAGTAGTGGCTGCCTCGGTTGTCGAGTTCGCCGACCCTACGCTTCGGCGACTTGTTGTCGAGCAGGAACGTGCCCGTGGCGCGGTCGAGGGTGTCGGCGAGGACCTGGGCCCGGGCGTTGCCGGTGGTGGTGGCGAGGTGCTCGAAGCTAACGGCAAGTGCGAGGAATTCGCCCAAGCTGTCCCAGCGCAAGTGGTTTTCCTGCAGGAGCTGCTGGACGTGCTTCGGAGCCGATCCGCCGGCACCGGTTTCGAAAAGACCGCCGCCATTGATCAGCGGGACCACGGAGAGCATCTTGGCGCTGGTCCCGAGCTCCAGGATCGGGAACAGGTCGGTGAGGTAATCACGCAATACGTTGCCGGTCACCGAGATGGTGTCCTCGCCCTTGCGGATCCGCTCCAGCGTGAACGCGGTGGCCTTCTCCGGGGACATGATTTCGATCTGCAGGCCCTCAGTGTCGTGGTCCTTCAGGTATTCCTTGACCTTGGCGATCAGCTGGGCGTCGTGGGCGCGCGTTTCGTCGAGCCAGAAGATAGCCGGCATCTTGGAGGCACGGGCACGCGTGACAGCCAGCTTGACCCAGTCACGGATCGGCACGTCCTTGGTCTGGCAGGCGCGCCAAATGTCGCCCGGGGAGACCTGGTGTTCGATCAGCACGGTTCCGGAGGAATCCACAACCTGCATGGTCCCGGCGTACTCAACCTCGAAGGTCTTGTTGTGGCTGCCGTATTCTTCAGCCGCTTGTGCCATCAGGCCCACGTTCGGAACAGTCCCCATGGTGGTGGGGTCGAAGGCGCCGTGTGCACGGCAGTCATCGATGACAACCTGGTAGACGTCGGCGTAGCAGCTGTCCGGGATGACTGCGAGGGTGTCGTGCTCCTTGCCGTCCGGGCCCCACATGTGGCCGGAGCTGCGGATCATGGCCGGCATCGAGGCGTCAACGATGATGTCGCTGGGTACGTGCAGGTTGGTGATGCCCTTGTCCGAATCGACCATGGCCAGCGCCGGGCCGTCTTCCAGGCCCTTCTTGATGGCCGCCTTGATGCCTTCGCGGACGTCCTCCGGGAGTTCGTCGAGGCCGTTGAGAATGGAGGCGAGGCCGTTGTTGGGGCTCAGCCCGGCCGCAGCGATCTGCTTGCCGTAGGTGTCGAAAAGCTCGGAGAAGTACGCCTTGACGACGTGGCCAAAGATGATGGGGTCGGAAACCTTCATCATGGTGGCCTTCAGGTGTGCCGAGAACAGCACGCCTTCTTCCTTGGCGCGAACCACCTGGGCAGCCAGGAACTCGTCCAAGGCGGCGGCGCGCAGCACTGTGCCGTCCACCACTTCACCGGCGAGGACGGGGAAAGCCGGCTTGAGGACCTTGACAGTGCCGTCTTCGCGGACGATCTGGATCTTGACGGTGTCATCGGCAGGGATGACCACGGACTTCTCGTTGGAGCGGAAGTCGTTCGCCGACATGTGCGCAACGTTGGTCTTGGAGTCCGCGCTCCAGGCACCCATGGAGTGCGGGTTCTGGCGGGCGTAGTTCTTCACCGACAGGGGTGCGCGGCGGTCCGAGTTGCCTTCGCGCAAGACCGGGTTGACGGCCGAGCCCTTGATCTTGTCGTAACGCGAGCGGATGTCCGTCTCTTCGTCAGAGGAGGGGTTGTCCGGGTAGTCAGGGAGCGCGTAGCCCTGTCCCTGGAGTTCGGCAATGGCTGCCTTCAGCTGCGGGACGGATGCGCTGATGTTGGGGAGCTTGATGATGTTCGCTTCGGGCTTCTTTGCCAATTCGCCCAGCTCGGCCAGTGCGTCACTGATCCGCTGGTCTTCAGTCAGGTAGTCACCGAAGACGGCGATGATTCGGCCGGCCAGCGAAATGTCGCGGGTCTCGACCTCAACGCCGGCCGTCGAGGCGAAAGCTTCCACAATCGGCAGGAACGAGTAGGTCGCCAGCATCGGCGCTTCGTCAGTGTGGGTATAGATAATCTTTGCCATTGGCGGGGCATCTCCCTGAAAGTCTGCAGATTTCAACATCTCTAACTTACCTGAGGGGGCCGGATTGGCGCGTACTGGGACGGCGCCAGGCAAGCTGTGCAACGTCATGAGCCGCCGAACCTTATGTACCTCAGGGACAAATCGGAGTAGGTTCATTGCGTCAAACTGTGGCCGATGACACATGGCCGCCAAACGATTGGCAGGACAATCATGACGAAGAAATCACTACCCATCACTGGTCTCCTGAGCCTCCTTACCTCCGCCGTTTTGACCCTCTGTGCCGCTGGAGGGGCGGCAGCCGCAACGCCTTTCAATGCGGTTTCGAGCTTCGCAGCGCCTGGGACGCTGCAGCTTGACAGTATGGCCACAACAAACACCGACCCCACCGGGTACTGGACTCCCGAACGGATGCAAGCAGCAATCTCCGGCGATGTCCTGGCAGGCAAAGCCCTAGCGCGAAGCGGCGTATCCAGCACGGCCAGCGGCACTGTCGAAACCGGGCCGCCCGTGAAAATCGCCAGCACCAAAGGCGGCAGCCCGGCCCTGCACCAAGACGAAGACCCCATTGACCACGTCGGCAAGGTCTTTTTCACGATGGGTGCCTTCGCGTACGTCTGCTCCGGCAACGTCGTCGTGTCGGATAATGACAGCACGGTGGCGACCGCAGGCCACTGTGTCAACGAGGGTCCGGGAGCATTCGTGCATAACTTCGTGTTTGTTCCGGCTTATCTAAACGGCAAGGCCCCTTACGGCATCTGGCCCGCCAAAGCCCTCTACACAACACCCCAGTGGCGCACCGCGGGCGACATCCGCTATGACACAGGCTTCGCGGTGACCGCCACCGTGAACGGCAAGCACTTGGCCGACGTCGTCGGTGCGTCCGGCGTAGAGTTCAACCAGGAACGGGGGCTCAGCTACAAGGCCTTCGGCTATCCTGCGGCCCCGCCCTTCGATGGCCAATCGTTGAAGAGCTGTTCGGGCGACGCCACCAAGGACCCCATCAATCCACAGTTCAAGGCGCAGGGCATTCCGTGCGATATGACCGGTGGATCATCGGGCGGACCTTGGATGGTGGACTCCGAGCGCGATTCCTACCAAAACTCCATCACGAGCTACGGCTACCCCGGCGGCCCGGCAGTGATTTACGGGCCTTACTGGGGCTCCGTAATCAAGGATGCCTATGAGACGGCGTCCTCGTCCTAGGCCTTCGGGTCTCGCGGAAAATCGCGCAAAAATAGGGCAGAAATAGCGCTGAAATAGGGCAGAATTCATCTCTTGTCAAAACGAAAGTCAAATCTCACAGTTTCTTTACATCCTTGTCACGGCTTGGGTAGTTTCGGTTCCGTCAGTCGGCGGCCGCCACAAACCGGCCGCCTTCCCCTCGATATCTAGGACAACTGTGACGAGAACCAAAGCCCTGGCCACAAGCCTGTTCAGCCTTGCTGCCGCCGCCTTGCTCACGCTGGGCGCCGGCAGCGGGGCCACCGCGGCTCCGCCAATAAGCAATGACACCGATGCGTCAAGCGTCAGCAGCGGGTCGGCGTCGGATGGCAACACCGCGGACTATTGGACTCCTGAACGGATGAAGAACGCCGTCTCCGGCGACGTTCTGGCGACCAAGGCGCTCACGCGAGCGGTGGGCCTCACCCGCCTCCCGGTTTCCCCTGAGCAGGTGTTCCCCGGGCTTGCGCGCGCAGTGACTATCGACGGCCAGAAAGCCGCCGGCACCGCAACGCCGTCGGCTGGCGTGGACCCCAAAGCAAACGCCAGTGAGTCTGCGGTTTCGCACATCGGGAAGGTGTTCTTCACCCTCGGCGGGGTGAACTATGTCTGTTCCGGCAACTCCGTCACTTCGCCTAACGAGAGCACGGTATCCACTGCCGGCCACTGCCTGAACGAAGGCCCCGGGGCATTCGCGAGCAACTTCACGTTTGTTCCTGCCTACCAGGACGGCGCCGCGCCCTACGGGAAGTGGACAGCCAAGGCGCTGTACACCACCAGCCAGTGGTCCTCGAGCGGAGCGATGCAGTACGACACCGGCTTCGCCGTCATGAACCCCCTCAATGGACAAAAACTCGCAGCCGTTGTGGGTGCCTCCGGAGTCCAGTTCAACGCCGCCCGCGGACTGGCATACAAGTCGTTCGGCTACCCCGCGGCGGCTCCCTTCACGGGAGAATCACTCAAGAGCTGCTCCGGCACGGCCTCCAACGATCCCTACAACCCCCAGTACAACACCCAAGGGATCTCCTGCAATATGACGGGTGGCTCCTCCGGTGGCCCGTGGTTCATTGGAACCAACTCCGGCGGTTACCAGAACTCGGTGAACAGCTACGGCTACGGCAGCAACTCCGCCACGATGTTCGGCCCGTACTGGGGCACGGTCATCCAAGGCACCTACCAGACCGCCTCCACAGCCCCGTAGCTTCCCCGCCTCCCCAGGGACATGCCCCCTGTACATCCCTAGGGCTGGACATATTCCGAAAATGCCCAGTCCTGACAACAAAGAATGGACATGTCCTCCTGGGCAGGGAGGACATGTCCATTCTTTGGTGGAGCGGGTGGACCTGGCGAGCGAGCGGAGGGCCCGGACCTCGCGAAAGCCGGACCTAGTGGAAGAAGTGACGTGCTCCGGTGAAGTACATCGTGATGCCAGCGGCGTTGGCCGCAGCAATGACTTCCTCATCGCGCACCGAACCACCAGGCTGGACGACGGCGCGGACACCGGCATCGATCAGGATCTGAAGGCCGTCGGCGAACGGGAAGAACGCGTCGGAAGCGCCCACGGCACCGCGGGCACGCTCGGGCGCGCTAGCGGCGGAGGCGTTGGACGCACCGCCAGGGGCATCGCCCCCAACAGCACCTTCGGACTCCACTTGGACGCCCAATGTGTTGGCGCGCTCAACGGCAAGTTTGCACGAGTCCAGGCGGTTGACCTGGCCCATGCCGATGCCGACTGCCGCCCCGTTGTTGGCGAGCAGGATCGCGTTGGACTTGGCGGCGCGGCAAGCGGTCCATGCGAACGCGAGATCGGCCAGCGTGGCGTCGTCGGCAGCTTCGCCGGCTGCCAGGGTCCAGTTGGCAGGGTTGTCGCCGTCGGCGTCCACCTTGTCGGCCTCCTGGACGAGGACGCCGCCCGAGACTTGGCGGATCTCGGTCGGGTAGCGGCCATAACCGTCCGGCAAGGCCAGCAGGCGGATGTTCTTCTTCTTGGACAGGATCTCGACGGCTTCCGGCTCGAAGCCCGGGGCGATGACAACCTCAGTGAAGATCCCGGCCACAGTCCGGGCCATGCCGGCCGTGACGATGCTGTTGGCCGCGATGACGCCGCCGAAAGCGGACACCGGATCGCAAGCGTGGGCCTTGGCGTGGGCGTCGGCGATGGGGTCGGCGGCATCCGCGGAACCAACGGCCACACCGCACGGGTTGGCGTGCTTGATGATGGCGACCGCGGGCTCGTCGAAGTCGAACGCGGCACGCAGCGCGGCGTCGGCGTCGACGAAGTTGTTGTAGCTCATGGCCTTGCCGTGCAGTTGGTCGGCCTGGGCGATGCCCGCTGGGGCGGCCTTGTCAACATAAAGGGCGGCCTGCTGGTGGGGGTTTTCGCCGTAGCGCAGGACCTCGGAGCGCTCGAGGGCGAGACCGGCGTAGGCGGGCCAGTCGATGACGCCGTCGCCGTCTTCGTCGAGGAACTGGCTGGCGGTCCAGGTGGCGACGGCCGTGTCGTACGCCGCGGTGTGCGCGAAAGCCTTCGCGGCCAGCCGGCGGCGGGTCTTCAGGTCGAAGCCACCGGCAGCGGCGGCTTCGACGACCGAACCATAAAACGACGGGTCAACTACGATCGCGACGGCGGCATGGTTCTTGGCGGCCGAACGCACCATGGCGGGACCGCCGATGTCGATCTGCTCGACGACGTCGTCCTGCGCAGCGCCGGAGCGGACGGTCTCCACGAACGGGTAGAGGTTGACCACCACGAGGTCGAAGGGTTCGATCTCCATCTTGGCCAGGGTTTCCATGTGGGCCGCAACGCGGCGGTCAGCCAGGATGCCGCCGTGCACGCGCGGGTGCAGGGTCTTGACCCGGCCATCGAGCATCTCCGGGGAACCGGTGACTTCTTCGACTTCCTTGACCGGAACACCGGCCGCGGCGATCTTCTTCGCGGTGGAACCGGTGGAGACGATGGCGACGCCTGCTGCATGCAGGCCCTTCGCGAGCTCCTCCAGCCCCGTCTTGTCGTAAACCGAGATCAGTGCACGGCGGATGGGAACACGGTCAAGCTGCGTCAAGCTCACAAAAGTCTCCGTCTTATATCGCGGGATTCCGCGGTTGCTGGGGATACGGGAGAGTTTATCGTGTTGTGGGCCCTCTGCGTTTTTCGAGACGTGGCAGCGTCCGCAACATATGGTTGGGCCATGGATTCCGCAGATCTGATTTTGGTGGCCGATGTCGGCAAGAGCCGATGCAGGGTTGAACTCAGGCAAGGCGGTGAGGTGCTGGGATCGGCGGAGCAACAGGGCTTCCCCGGTCTGGGCATGGACGGCGGCGCCATGCTCGCCTTCGAGCTGCTGGCGGACACCGCGGCCATGCTGCCTGGCGGACTTCCGGCAGCATTCCCGGACGGTCCGTTGCGGGGAATCGGCGCAGCCGTGGCCGGGGTTGAAGCCTCCGCGGCGAACTCCCGCCGGCTCGCCGTCCTGCTTTCCGAACGTTTCAACGTCCCGGCCGCAGTTCTCTCGGATGCCACCGCGGCCCAGCTCGGTGCCCTGGACGGTGCATCGGGAACGGTGCTGATTGTGGGCACGGGGGCGGTTGCTTTCCGCTTCGACGGCGCCGGGACCCTCCACCGTGCCGATGGTTGGGGACCGTTGTTGGGCGATCGCGGAAGCGGCCGCTGGATCGGCCAGGAGGGTCTTCAGGCCGCACTGCGAGCGCACGACGGCGGACCGGCCACCTCGTTGCTCGGCGCGGCCAACGCGCTGCTTGGGCCGCCCGCGGAACTACCGGCGCGGCTTGCCGAATCCGACAACCCGGCCCGGGCGATGGCGCGTTTCACTCCCGCCGTGCTGAAAGAAGCGCAGGCGGGAGACGCCGTCGCGCGCGGCATTGTGAACGAAGCGTGCAGGCTTCTCGTGAACACCGTGGCCCTTGCCTCCGGCGACACGAAGCAAGTGGCGCTCCTTGGCGGGGTGGTGAACTCGGAGTTCTTCGGCGCCCTCTTGCACAACGCCCTCGCTTCGGCTGGGATTGAGGTGGTTGCGGCACTCGGCGATGGCATGGACGGGGCCGCCCTCGCAGCGAACCGCCGCGGGCTCCTGCAGGAAAGGTATATTCACCGTGACGGAACAGCCTGAAGCGTCTGCCCCTGATTCGTCCGGTTCCATCGATGGCGACCGGCTCAAGGACCTTCGATCCGAGCTCGCGGGTTTGCAAACAGAAGCTGCATCGCCCGCGCTGGACTTGGACACGATGGGCACGGCCGAGCTCGTCGCCGCAATGAACGAGCAGAACCGCGGCGTCCCGGCCGCCGTCGAACAAGCCAGCGGGCAGATCGCCGAAGTGGTCGACGCCGTGGTGGAACGTCTCGCCCGCGGAGGCCGGCTGCTCTACGTCGGCGCCGGAACTGCCGGGCGGCTGGGAGTATTGGACGCGAGCGAATGCCCGCCAACCTTCGGCACTCCCCCGGGGCTCGTCGTCGGGATCATCGCGGGCGGCAACCAGGCAATCCAGAAACCGGTGGAATACGCCGAAGACAATGCCACGGCCGGTGCCCGGGACATGCACGACATCAGCGTGGGCGAAGCGGACGCCGTCATCGGAATCTCCGCGTCGGGACGCACGCCCTACGTGATCGGAGCCCTTGAGGAGGCCCGGAGCCGGGGCGCATTCACGGCATCGCTCGCCTGCAACCACGATTCACCCATCAGCAAATTGGCGGATGTCGCGATCGACGTGGTGGTCGGCCCGGAATTCGTTGCCGGTTCCACGAGGCTGAAAGCGGGCACCGCGCAGAAACTCGTCCTCAACATGATCAGCACGCTCGCCATGGTCAAGCTCGGGAAGACCTATGGAAACCTGATGGTCGATCTGCGCGCCACCAACAACAAACTCCTCGCAAGGTCCCAGCGGACCATCCAGCACGCCACCGGAGTGGACGCGGAGACGGCGATTCGCGCGCTGGATTCCGTGGGTGGATCGGTCAAGGCGGCCATCCTGGTGGTGCTGACGGGCATGGACCCGGGTCAGGCGAAGAGTGCTTTGGATGAGGCTGGCGGGTTCCTTCGAAAGGCGATCCAGAATTACGCATAGGGATTCCCAGGAGCAGCAGTGAATACGTACACGACCGTCCCTAGCGGCGAGCAGGTCGTCCAGGAGCTGCCGTGGCGGTGGAAGGTCCAAGGCAGGATCTTCCTGATCGGCGGCCTCGGCTTCATGTTCGATGCCTGGGACGTTACCCTCAACGGCATCCTGATTCCGCTGCTTTCCAAGCATTGGTCCCTCCAGCCTGCCGACGCCGGATGGATAGGCACCGCCAACCTGGTCGGCATGGCCTTGGGTGCCTTCGTCTGGGGCACGATCGCGGACGCGCTCGGCCGGAAGCGGGCTTTCACCGCCACCCTGCTGATCTTCTCCATTTTCACGGTGCTGGGAGCTTTCGCCCCGGACTTCGCCTGGTTCTGCATCTTCCGCTTCCTGGCCGGCTTCGGGCTGGGCGGCTGCATTCCAGTGGACTACGCGCTGGTAGGCGAGTTCACTCCACGGAAGCAGCGCGGCAGGGTGCTTACGGCCATGGATGGTTGGTGGCCGGTGGGAGCCGCCCTGTGCGGGTTCGTTTCGGCAGGACTCGTGGCTGCCTTTGCCGATTGGCGCCTGACAATGCTCGTCATGGTGTTGCCTGCCCTGTTGGTGTTCTGGGTCAGGCGGGGTGTGCCCGAATCCCCGCCCTTCCTTATCCGCAGGGGCCGGCGCCAGGAGGCCGCCGATGTCATTGACCGTCTCGTCCTGGCCGTGGGAGCTGAGGCGCGCGCCTACAGCCTCCCCGCACCACAGGACGCGCCGCGCCTCTCCGCGGGCAGTGCGTGGCAGCAGTTGCACCGGGTCTGGCGCTTCAATTGGAAAATCACGACGGCGGCCTGGGCCCTGTTTTTCAGCATCCTCCTGGTGTACTACTTGAGCCTGACGTGGATGCCGCGGATTCTGATCGGCGCCGGATTCGAGGAGTACAAGGCCTTCGTGACGACTGCCGGTATGGCCGGCGTCGGGCTCTTGGGCGTCGCGGTCGCCGCGGTGCTGGTGGAGCGGGTGGGCCGCAAGTGGATCCTCGCCGTCACCGGGCCGCTCTCGGCTTTGACCTTGGTGATCGTTTCATTGGTGGTGGACATTCCTGACGCCGCGGTGTTCTGGCTCCTGGCATTCGGCTTCGTCATCCAGGTGGCCATCCCGGTGCTCTACACCTACGTGTCGGAGCTCTACCCCACCGAGCTCCGAGGCTCCGGCTTCGGCTGGGCCTCTACCTTCTCCCGTGTTGGCGCCGGGATCGGGCCGCTCGTGTTCGCTTCGTATCTCTGGCCCGAGTATGGCCTGGCCACGTCCTTTGCTTTGGCCGGCGGCCTCATTGTGCTGTCCACGCTGTGGATGGCGTTGTTTGCCCCGGAGACCAAGCAGCTCGAACTCGACTGAGCATGCCCCCTGCTTCCGGCCGCGAGTGGACATATCAGCAATATGTCCATCCTCTGCGGCCAACAGCGAGCATGTCCCGCGGAGGGCTCTGGACATGTCCACTCGTCGCGGTCAAGAGTGGGCATGTCCCGAGGGACCCTGGGATTCAGGCGTGCTTTCCCGCTGCGAGCTCTGCGAGCGTCCGGACCAGGAGCCTGCGCTCCACCACCTTGATGCGTTCGTGCAGGGTGTCCTCGGTGTCGTCCGGGGCGATTTCGACGGCTTCCTGCGCGATGATGGGCCCGGTGTCCACGCCGGCGTCGGCCCAGTGGACGGTGCAGCCTGTCACTTTCACCCCATAAGCCATCGCATCGCGGACACCGTGGGCGCCAGGGAAAGCCGGCAGCAGGGCCGGGTGCGTGTTGAGGTACTTGCCGCCGAAGGCATCGATGAATTCCGGGCTGACAATCCGCATGAACCCCGAGGAGACCACGACGTCCGGATCGTACGAGGCAACAGCCTTGGTGAGAGCGGCGTTCCAATCGGCCCTGTCCGCGTAGTCCTTGAAGTCCACCACGAAGGTGGCCAGTCCGGCGGCGGCGGAGCGTTCCACCCCGTAGGTACCGGGCCTGTCAGCCCCCACCGCCACGATCTCAACGTCCAACTCGCCGGCCTTCACGGCGTCGATGACAGCTTGGAGATTGGAACCGGTGCCGGAGACGAGGACAACAATGCGCATTGCACTAGCTTATGGCTGGCTCGCGTAGGCTGGAAAACATGAATTCCGGCGTTGGACCCACTCCGCAGCACCAGCCACAAAGCGAGGCGGCCAAGTCAGCGCTTGCCGTCACCCGCACGCTCTTCAGGACGTTCCTGCTGACGGTGCTCGGAGCCATCTTCGTCTACGTCCTGGGCGTCACCTTCGTCTGGCTCAGTGCGGTCCTCACCGTCATCGCGGGGGTGCTTGGGGTGGTGGTCCTGGTGCGCGCCATCAGGTTCAAGCAGCCGCGCATCGTCCTGTTTGGCACGATTTCCGGTCTGGTGGTCACGGCCATCATGTGCCTTCTGGTGGTCACCGCCGTCGTTTTCTTCCAGCAGATCCGCACCTTGCAGGATTGCGCACGAGGCGCACTGACAATCCACGCCCAGGACTCATGCCAAGTGGATTTCCAGAACTCCATTCCCACCGGACTGCGCTAGTCAGCGCTCAAGTCGAGGCAAGGCGGCCGCTTTAGCGGTGGTCGCCGTCGTACACGGAATCGTTGAGGTCCGCTTCGTGGAGCTGCTGGCGCCTCTCGAGCCAAGGCCCTACCCAGTAACCGACCACGACGCCGATCCCCACCTCCGCGGCAATCCAGACTGCAGTCTTCTGCGGATCCGGGCCGATCTCGGTGAGACGGCCGATTCCGGCGGAACCGCGTGCCAGCCAGGCGAGGCACCCAGCCAAGGCCCCCGCCACCGCTCCAACGAGGGCGCCGAGGAATAGCGTTGAAACCGGGGCCGTGAACCAGCGCGCCTTGATCTTGATGGAGAGCCATTCGTCAAAGTGGTTCTCCCCCGCGCGCAGGAACCACCAGCCAGCCAACAGCCCCGCGGTCACCGGAAGGGCAAGGGCCGCGGCACCGAAGTCGAGCGTCCCGGTGGGCAGTGCACCGAAGACGGGAATCGCGGGCAAGGGCCCGACGGCGGAGCCCAGCGCCCCGACGTGCGAGCCGACACCGAGGGAGAACCCGGCACCAGAGGACCAAGCCAAGGTGAAAACCGCCAGATTCGGCAGGTAGCCGAGCTGGGCGATGGTCAGGACGCCACCACCGAGCGCACCGGCTTTCAGGCCCTCGTAGACGGCGATGATGTCGGCCCAGTGCAGGAGAAGGCCGACTGCGAGCAGCATAGCCGCGAGTGTCATGGCCGCCATGATCGCCACAAACCCGGCCTTGATGGCGGAGCCGAAGTACGAACCGGCCCACCGGGAATGTTGGCTTGTGCGTGCGAGCCAATCGACGGCGTCCACGCCGATGAGCCTGCTCCAGGAGCCCGACTCGCGCCGGGCGCCCACCACCATGCCGAGGCCAAACGGGATAAGCGGCAGCAACGCGGCGAACCAAATGTTTATCACGACGTCCTGCGTGCGGCAGACGAATCCCGTGGCCGCGCCGAACGCCCCATAGACAAGCAACGCTCCGAAGAAGGCCTGCCACAACTGGTCCGTGTAGGAGGCCCTGGCCAGTCGCCGGCCCGCGCGCCACGCCAAGAGGAAGGGGACCAGCGTCAGTCCAAGCGGGATAAGGGACAGCATGCCCGAGCCTGGCAGACCCGCGGTTCCCATGTTGACGGTGGCAAGCTGCAGCGGCACGCCGTGGACCAGCAGCCAGGTTTGGCCGGCCAAGCGGGCCAGGAAATCGATGGCGTGGTTCTGGAATCCGTCAGTTGCCCAGACGCCGATCAGCGGTAAGACCACCACGAGCGCGGAGATGATGGCGGCCTGGGCCGACTCAAGGGAACCCTGCAGCCACAAAGGCATGGGCAGGCCACGGTTACCGGTCTGATCAGCGCGCAGTTTCATCGTGTTCTATCGTGCCACGGCGCGCCCCGCTCCCCCGGGAGGCGCCCGGGCGCCCCGCGAATCCACCAACGCTCGCTCACCTATGACCCCCTCCCCACCGACGCCCACTCACCTATGACCCCCAAAAGCCAAACGCTCGTGCGCATCTGCCGCGCCGCCGTCGTCGTTCAAGTGACCGGGCGTCGGGAAAAAACCCGGCATAAGTGACCGGGCGTCGGGAGCCGGGAGGGACGCTGTTCCCGGCGCTTTTTGCATATGCCAGACGTAAAATTGGACTGTTCGCAAGAGGTGGATGGAGGGCACAAATGACTACCGCAAGCCCGCATGCACACGGTGTTCACTTTGGACGGACGGACATCCAGAACATCGGCATGGGTGTAGGTATTCTGGTGGCGCTGGTGGGCCTGCTCGGATTCATACCCGCCATCACCGTGCGGTACGGGGAACTGCAGTTCTTCGGGCCGGACTCGCACGCAATGCTTCTGGGCGTGTTCCAAGTGTCGCTGCTGCTCAACATTGTGCAGCTTCTCATCGGCGGAACCAGCTGGGCCATGTCCCGTTCGGGTGGCCATAGCGCCCGCAATAGCCTGATGAGCTTCGGGGCCTTATACATCGTGATCAGTGTGTACGGACTCAGCGTTGGGGTTGATTCGCCCGCCAACTTCCTGGCGCTGAACACGCTCGACAATTGGACGTTCATGGTTTTGGGCATCCTGATGATCGCCGCAGGCTGGATGTTTTCACGGCACCTTGCTGACGACGCGGAATAGCCCTGTTCACAAGCCCGGATTAAGCTAGCCCGGGATTACAGGAGCCGCCAATGGGTAGGATCTACAGCCAAATCTGAATAGTCATACAAGCGGTTGGTGCAGTTCCTGCGGTGAAGAAGCCGGGAGCTGTGCCAACCTTCTTTGTTCTGGCCTTCGTGCCCGACGCCGTTAGATCCATTTGGGTGCCGCCGGCACCTGCCCAGCGATACCCCGTCCCTCCGCGTCCACCCCGGTCACGCCGTCGGTCCCGCGACCGGTGGCCCATTGCACGACGGCGGCCAGCGGGCCGGCGACCGCGACGGCGGCGTCCGGGTCCCCGAACGTGAGTTCCGTGCCGGTGACCTTGACGAGGAGCCCCTCGTCGGTGCCGCGGGTGGACCACGCAGACGTGATGTCACGTAGCAGCCGTTCCAGTACCGACACGGGCATGTCACCAAACGATGCTCCGTTGTCGAGGTCCACCGCGTGCACCCAGACTTCGCGGCTCCGCAGCCACACGGTTTCGGAGGCCGGAACTTCCCTCCCCTGGATGGTCCGGACCGTGTGGTGCCAGGCGTCGTCGCACAGGTCACGCCATTCCACGGACAGGTGCATGGCGGAATGGTCGAAGAGGTTCCGCAGCGCGATAGGCGACAGGGTGGCACCGAAGTTGATCTCCTCATCCCGCACCGCGACCGAGGGATACATGGGGGTTTCCACCCCGGTCGAAGCCCATTCGACCAACCGCGCTATGGCCCGGGCGTTATAGCCGATGTGTGCTACAACGTGGCGGCGGCTCCAGCCAGCGAGCAGCGAATCGCCGTCGAGCTCGGCATCGGAGAGTTCATTGAGCTTGCGTGCGAAGAACGCGGTCCCGCGCCGGGCATGCAGCAGTTGTTCCTGCAGGCCCGGATCGGTGGTGAGGTCGTGGCGGGCGACCATCAGGCTTCCTTGACCACGCGGTTCTTCAGCTGCCCCAGGCCCTCGATCGTGGTGACCAAAACCTGGCCTTCCTGGAGGTAGCGCTTCGGGGTGCGGGCGTGGCCCACGCCGCCAGGGGTGCCGGTCGCGATCACATCTCCCGGGTTGAGCGTGATGATCGTGGAAATGTAGGAGACCAGGAACTCGGGAGTGAACACGAGGTCACCGGTGGGGGTTTCCTGCATGGTTTCGCCGTCCACAGCAGAGGTCATCAGCGGGCCTGCCGTGAACTCGTCCTTCGTGACCAGCGCCGGACCGAACGGGGTGCTGTTTTCCCATGTCTTGCCCTGGAGCCACTGGACCGTGCGGAACTGGTAGTCGCGCATGCTGACGTCGTTCAGCACCGAGTACCCGGCAATGTGCTCCGCGGCGTCGGCTTCGCTGATGCGGCGGCCGGTTTTCCCGATCACGACGGCGAGTTCGGCTTCCCAGTCCACGGCGTCCGATTCCTGCGGCAACGCCAGCTCGTCGTTCGGACCGATCAGGGATTCCTGGTATTTGGCGAACAGTGTGGGGTGCGTCGGGATGTCCCTGCCCATTTCCTTGATGTGGTTGCGGTAGTTGTGCCCGACGCAGATGATCTTCCCGGGTGCGGGCACGACGGCGGCGAGGTCTGCGCCGTCGTACGCGTGCGTTGCGCCGTTGGCCGCCGCCGCGATGCTCGCCCAGGCGGGATCCTGCAGGAGGGCACCGACGTCGGTGAAGCCGTCGATTTCTGTCAGGGTGTCGCCGTCCTGGCGGACGGCCACGGTGCCTTGGCCTGTGCCGGCCCCGGTGCGGAGGGTGAGGAGTCTCATTTGCTGCGTCCTTCGATGTACGTGCGGTTGAAATTCAGTCGTTCGAATATGGGTGCGTCGCTGAAGCGGAAGAGATCGAACTCGCTCCCGGCTTCAAGGGACCACAAAGCCCAGGACGGGACCACGAAGAGGTCGCCTTTCTCCAAGGCCTTGGACTCCCCGTTCAGCACTACTGTGCCGCGGCCTTCGAAAACCTGCCAGACACTTGAACCGACCTCGCGCACCGCCTCGGTGGAAGCGCCTTCGCGCAGCCTGTGGAATTCCGCGCGGATGGTGGGCATCACGTCCCCGCCGGTGGTCGGGTTGGTGTACCGGATGGCGGCGTGGCCCTGGGACACGGTGGCCGGGTGGCCCTCATCCTCGAGGAGCAACTGTTCGCGCAGGGCAGCATCGGTGTGCTCCCAGCGGTACGCCGCGATCGGGGAATTCACCGTGTCCTCCAGCCCGGAAAGAGGACGGAGGCCAGGGTGGCCCCAGAGGCGCTCGGAGCGGGAGATGTCCGGCGTGGCTTCGTCCGTGACGCGTTCTGTACCGAATTCGAAGAACCCGGCGTCCGCGTAGTGCACGAACGGGATGTCGAGGCCGTCGATCCACGCCATGGGCTGATCGGTGTCGTTGTGGTGGCCGTGGAAGTTCCAGCCCGGCGTCAGCAGGAAATCTCCGCGACGCATCGCCACCGGGTCCCCGTTGACCACGGTCCACACGCCTTCGCCCTCGACGACGAAACGGAAGGCGTTCTGCGAGTGGCGGTGCTCCGGGGCCGTTTCGTGCGCGCCCAGATACTGGATTGCCGCCCACAAGGTCGGTGTCGCATACGGTGTGCCGGCCAGGCCCGGGTTGGCCAGGGCAATCGCCCGGCGTTCGCCTCCACGACCCACGGGCACAAGATCGCCGGCGCGGGCCGCCAACGGGTACAGCTCATCCCAGCGCCACACATGCGGCACGGCCTTCGGGGAAGGGACCATCGGCATCAGGTCAGCGATCTCGGTCCACAAAGGAATCAGGTTCCCGCGGTCGAAATCCCGATACAGCTCCTGCAGCTGGGCGGCCTCCTCCGGCGTCGGCTCCGGAACCGCGTGCGCGGCGGCAACTGATTCATGTGTTGTGCTTTCTGCGCTGATGGACACAGCGGCCTCCTCGAGGGGTACGGGACGGTTTCGGCGTACTCCAGACCTTAGGAAGCCTCGACAGGGAGCTCCAGCCAATTCTGCTAGACAGAATCAGTTGGCGAAACGACCAGCAATAGATGTCCTTTCAGGAATCCAAAGCGTCATCAAGGGCGATTGACTTGTGGCGATTGACTTGTGGCTCACGGCTGGGATTCGGCCGGATTAGCGGCGATATCGATCTCCAGCTGGCGTTGCGTTTCCCGCATGATTCCCACGAGTCCAGCATCGAAGAGCCTGCGGAACCTTGCCACGGGGGTCGCGACGCTCAGCGCGCCCACCGCAAGGCCCTGCCCGTTGTGAAGGGCTACCCCCAAAGCGCTGATCCCTTCCTCGGTGCCCTCGAAATTCGCGGCGAAGCCGTTGCTCCGAATCGTCTCCAGTTCGCGGAGGAAAGCCGGATACTCGGAGTCTGGAATGCTGTCCCCGCCGATTTCCGCATTGTGGCTGCGGAACAACTGCTCAATCATGGCGGGTTCCAGCTCGGCCAACAATGCCTTGCCGCCAGAGGCCTTGTTGGCGGGTAAGACGGTCCCCTGCCTGTCGCCTACCCGCAGCGCGTTGGTGCCCTCCACCGTGGCCAGGAACCTCACCTTGGTACCCACGCGGACCATGAGATTGACGGTTTCGTTGATCCGGCCGCTCAGGAGTTCCATGTGCGGCTGGGCCAGCGTGCGCAGCAAACGGCTCCAACTGAGTCCAGCCGGGCCGACGCCCATGGCCGGCCCCGGGACGTAGCGGCGGGTCTCGTCCTGGACCGCGAACCCCCGGTAGACCAACATGGCCAGCAGCCGGTGGGCAGTGGAGGGGGCAACGCCCAGCTCCGCGGCGGCGTCCTTGAGCCGCAGGCTGCCGCCGTCGCGCAAGAGCTGCAGGAGCTGCAAAGCGTTGTCCACGGCTTCAATGGAATAGGCCGGTTTTTTGCGGAGTGGGAGATTCTGCACGACAGAATTCTATTTGTCCCTGCGAACGGCAGCCACACAGTGGTGGGATGAATCACACACCATCCGCTGCACCGTCGGAGCGGACCAAACGACACCCCTCTCCCGAAACCTCCGCCCGGTTCTCCAAGCGTTCCGCCGCCGCCGTGCTGGTTTGCTGGTTGCTGGTGGTTTTCGACGGCTATGACCTCATCGTCTACGGCACGGTGCAGTCGTCCCTCATCACCGAAACAGGCTGGGGGCTGAGCAAGACCACGGCCGGAACGGTCGGTTCGATGGCGTTCCTGGGCATGATGATCGGAGCCATTTTCGCTGGCCGCATGTCCGACACGTGGGGCCGCCGCCGCACCATCATCGCCTGCGCCACCTTGTTTTCGCTCTTCACCATCCTGTGCGCGTTCTCCCCCAACGCCTTCGTCTTCGGGGGTCTGCGCTTGCTGGCCGGCATCGGTCTGGGCGGACTTGTTCCCTCGGCAAATGCCTTGGTGGCCGAACTGGTCCCAGCCAAATGGCGGTCCACCATCGCCACGCTGATGATGTCCGGAGTGCCGATCGGCGGCTCGATTGCCGCGTTGGCAGGCATCCCCCTGATTCCTGCCTTTGGCTGGCCTGTCATGTTCCTGGTGGCTGCGGCCGCCCTGCTCGTGGTGGTTCCGATGGGGATGCGCTTCCTCCCGGAAACGCTTCCGGCGGAAAGAATCGCGAAGCGATCAGTGGGATTCATGTCCCTCCTCCGGGCCCCGTACCTCGGCATGAGTCTCCTGTTCGCGATCTCCACCCTCGTGACCCTCTTTGCCTGGTACGGCCTGGGCACGTGGCTCCCGAACTTGATGCAACTGGCCGGCTACAACCTCGGATCCGCCCTGACGTTCGCGCTGGCATTGAACCTCGGCGCCGTCGTCGGCTCGGTAGCCACCGCTTGGGCGGGAACCCGCTTCGGTCCCATCCCGACGGCGATCGCGGCAGCCGCCGTCGCCGCCGTCGCGCTGGCAGTGCTCGTGGCGGGACCGCCCGTGGGGCTTGTCTACGTCATGTTGGTGCTGGCCGGAGTGGGCACCCACGGAACCCAGTGCCTCATCATCGCCGCTGTGGCCAGCCATTACCCGGTCCACCTCAGGGGCACGGCACTCGGCTGGGCCCTCGGCGTCGGACGCATTGGCGCGGTCGCCGCTCCCCAGGTGGGCGGGCTGCTGCTGGCGGCCGGGCTGGGTGTCAACTCGAATTTCCTGGCGTTTGCCGCCGCAGCCGCGGTCGCGGCCATCCTGCTCGGCATCATCGGGGCGAAGATCAGAACCGCCAAAATCAAGACCAATTCCCAAAACACCATCCCTGTAGGAGCTAGCAATGTCTGAGCGGAAACCGTCCACTGAAGTCCTCGTCGTCGGTGGAGGGATGGCCGGCTTGGCCGGCGCCTTGGCCCTCCGGGCGAACGGCGCAGAGGTCACGCTGGTTGAGCGGGCCCCCGAATTCGGCGAAGTCGGAGCGGGACTGCAAATGGCACCCAACGCCTCCCGTGTCCTGAAGCGGTGGGGCCTCCTCGAGAAGGCTCTCGAGATCGGCGTCCGGCCCAAGCATTTGGTGTTCCGCGACGCCCTGACCGGCGAAGAACTCACCCGGCAGACCCTGGGGGGTGAGTTCGAGGAACGCTATGGCGCCCCGTACGTCGTGATCCACCGCAGCGACCTGCACCGGATCCTGTTGGAGGCCTGCCAAGAGGCCGGTGTCCGCCTGGTGAACGACGTCGTCGTCGAGAAAGTCGAGACCGTGAACGCCCGCGCGCTGGCGCACACGTCCAGCGGCGACGTTTACGCGGCCGACGTCGTGATCGGCGCCGACGGCCTCAAGTCCACGCTCCGCGCCGCCGTGGTCCAAGACAGCAGGGTCCAAGACAGGACAATCCAGGACAGTCCCGTGTCGTCGTCGTACGTCGCCTATCGCGGAACTGTCCCCATCACGGCTGAGACGCCGGCGGCTGATCTCGAAGACGTCGTCGTCTACCTCGGGCCGGACTGCCACCTGGTCCAATACCCGCTGCGCAAAGGCGAACTGCTCAATACTGTGGCGGTCTTCAAGTCGCCTTCGTTCGAGCGCGGGGAGGAACAGTACGGCGGTGTCGACGAGCTCGAGGCCGCTTACAAGGACTGCGTTCCGGCGGTGCAGCTCGCGCTGCGGAACCTTGCGACAAGCATCCGCTGGCCTATGTACGATCGCGATCCCATCGAGAACTGGATCGACGGCCGCCTGGTTCTGATGGGCGATGCCGCGCACCCCATGCTCCAGTACCTGGCCCAAGGGGCCTGCCAGGCGCTCGAAGACGCCGCGGTCCTCCAGGATTCCACTGTCGGCTCCGTGTTCACCGACGACGGCGTGGACACCGGCGCTTGGGACCGCGCCATCGGCGATTTCAACTCAGCCCGCGCAGCGCGCACGGCCCGCGTCCAGCGCACGGCGCGCATCTGGGGAGAGTCCTGGCACGTATCCGGCGTCGCGCGCATCTTGCGGAACCTGCTGTTCAAGAGCCGCAAGGACGGAGACTTCCAGTACAACGACTGGCTCTACGGCCAAGAGGGCGACGGCGTCCCAGCCGCTGGGCCGCTAGCTGTTCCGAGGACTGAATCGCTGGCGGGAACGCACGCCTAGGAGAATCCGTTGTGTCAATTGTAAGTAAACAAATTGCTGGACTCCTGAAGCAGACCACAGCAGACTGACTACACGAGCCGCTTGGGTGCTTGCCGTTGAAAGGACAGTCATGTTCGACCTGGTTGCTTATCTCCCGCTTCTTATCACCGTAGTGGGGGTCGTGGTGGCCATTGCCGTCATTCGGCTGCTCATCAAATTGATGTGGAAGGTAGCTGAACCAAACGAGGCATTGATCATTTCCGGATTGACTCGCGGAAGTGTGGACACCAGGGACGGAATGGACTTCAAAATCGTCACCGGGAAGGGCGCCTTGGTGGTTCCAGGGCTCCAAACGGTGAGGACGTTGTCGCTGACGCTGAACGAAACAGAACTCCAAGTCAACTGTGTGACCTCGCAAGGTATCCAGGTGATTGTGGAGGGAGTGGTTATTTACAAAATCGGGGATGCTGCGCCGTTCATTGCAAACGCCGCGAGGAGGTTTCTTGGCCAGCAACCCAAAATGGAAAGCCAGGTCTACAACGTTTTTGAGGGGCATTTGCGTTCGATCATTGGCAGCATGACCATGGAAGAAATCATCCGCGAGCGCGACAAACTCGCTTCGCTGGTCCGCAGCGCCAGTGGTATCGAAATGGAAAAGCTTGGCCTGGTGGTTGATTCCCTCCAAATCAAGGACCTCCAGGACCCCACGGGTTACATCCAGAACCTGGCCAAGCCGCATATTGCGCAGGTCAAGATGGAGGCCCGCATAGCCGAAGCGACCCGGAACCGCGAAGCAGCCGAGAAGGAAGCAGAGGCGGCTGCCCAGATCGCCGACGCGCAAAGCCTTTCGGCGATCAAGCAATCAGCGGCTCAGGCCAACGCCGAAACCGCCAGGGCCAACGCCGCGCAGGCGGGTCCGTTGGCCGACGCCACGGCACGCCAGCAAGTTGTTGTCCAGGAAACCGAGGTGGCCAAGCTGGAGGCGGACCGCGAGGAGCAGAAGCTCCAGACGTCCATCCGAAAGCCTGCCGACGCAAAGGCCTACGCCCAGCGGACCGAGGCCGAAGCCCAAAAAGCCGCAGACATCAGCGCCTCCGAGGCGCGGGCACGGCGCACTGAGCTCGAGGCCCAGGCGAACGCCCGCAAGGTAGAGGTGGAAGCACAGGCCAACGCCACGGCGGCGGCTGCCATTGCGGGGGCTACAAAGATCACAGGTGAAGCCGAAGCGGCAGCCACCAAGGCCCGGGGTGAGGCCGCGGCCTCCGCCATCAAGGCCAAATCCTTGGCGGAAGCGGAAGGCATCAAGGCCCGTGCGGAGGCGCTTGGAACCAACCAAGAGGCCGTCGTCTCCCAGCAGCTCGCCGAGAACATGCCTGCGATTGTGGCGGCCGCAGCTGAACCGTTTGCCCACGTTGGGCAAATGACCGTCCTCAACGGTGGCGAGGGCCTCAACAGCATGGTGGGTGGCATCCTGTCCCAAGTGGGCAACTACCTGCCCTCGATCACCGCAGCGCTCAAAAACGGCAAGGAACCGCCCAAGCGGCCCACCAAAACCCCTGATGCATAGGTACACAGATGCACAAAGAGGTTGATCGGAGCCTGACCGGCAAAATCGGCAGGGTCACGGGACGTATTGGACCTGGAACTGTGGGAGAAGTGATGCTGCCGTTCCACGGCGGCACGAGCGCATTCCACGCGCATCCCTTCGACAAGAGCAGTGTTTTCAACGTGGGTGACCAGGTGCTGGTGATCTACTACGAGCCGCCTGGAACTGTGTTCGTTGACGAGTTGCCGGATGTCCTGAAGCCGGCCGGGTAAAGAAGGCCTGCTACCGAAGACGGGTAAAGATGTAAACACAACTGAGGGCGGCTGCTTAGCCGCCCTCAGTTGTGTTGCCGCTAATGGATCGCTTGGATCGCTCAGCCCATGGGTCCATCAGCCCAGCGGCGGAGCCCCGACACTGTCGTACATCGCGTAGTCGTCGGTGGTGAGTGTTCCGTTGCTGAACAGATTCAAGCCGAAACTCAGCGCGGTGGCCCCGGCCGGGACTGCCGCCGTCGTAAAGCTTGCCTGCGTGTAGGCGCTCGCGGCCGGCAACCACGGCCCGGAGGTCCAGTACACCCAATTGCCGGAGGCATCACGGTAGTACACCACGAACTGCGTGACTGCCGTGGAGGTGTACCACGCCCTCAGCGAGTACGTGTGTCCTGCGACAGCCGCAGGCGGACACGTGCTGTTGTCCAGTGTCGGAAGCAGCTTCGCGTCACCGCTGACGTAGCCAGTGACCGTGAGCTTCTCCGCCTTGGTGCCGGTGTGCGCGGTTGATACCGTGCTGAACGTCGCGGTGTTGGTGCCGTAACCGCCGGCCTGCCAGCACTGCGGGAACGAGCCCGTACCAGCCGTTTCCAGGCTGGGGTTCTGTACCAGGTTGCCGCCGGCCGGTGGTGGCGGCGGAGGCGGTGGCGGGGTGCCGACGTCGAACATCTCATAGTCGTCTGTGGTGAGCGTGCCGTTGCTGAACAGGTTCAGCCCGAAGCTGATGCCGCTCGCGCCGCT
This sequence comes from Arthrobacter bambusae, assembly GCF_030812595.1. GTDB lineage: Bacteria > Actinomycetota > Actinomycetes > Actinomycetales > Micrococcaceae > Arthrobacter > Arthrobacter bambusae_B. The sequence goes on along the minus strand of NZ_JAUSSZ010000002.1, from coordinate 380,784 downwards.
AGGCAGTGGCGGCGTAGTCCACGTGGCCTTTTGGAAAGTCGAGGCCGCTGGGAACCAGGGGCTTGATGTCCAATACTTCCAGGAGCCTACGCCGATCCGGTAGTAGAGCTCGAACTGCGTGTTGGTAGTCGATTTGTACCAGGCACCTATCGAATAGGAGTTCCCGGGTGTCGCTGTGGGTGAGCACCCTCCCAGGTCGAGGGTGGGCAACAGTTTCGCGTCGCCGTCGACGTAGTTGGTGACCACGAGCTGTTCGGCGACCTTTCCGGTGTGTCCCGGCCTGACAGTGGAGAAGGTTGCCGTGTTGGTGCCGTAGCCTCCTGCGGCCCAGCACTGCGGAACCCCGTTGACCAAGGTTTCAAGGCTGGGGTTCTTGATCAGGTTGCCTGTGCCCTCCGGTGGCGCCGGCGGTCCCGGGACCAAGGGCTTGACGGTTCCGCCGATCACTTGGGCCACGGTCTTGACCGTGGTGGTGGCGGGCCTGGACTTGAGCCACGTGGCGAACTGGTTGAAAAGGGTCGGGGTGATGTTCAGCGGGTCGGTGCTCGTCGCTGAAATGTGGTGGAACGTCAGCTGGACCCACCCGCCTGCGGGCTCCGCCTGGGTGACCGACTTCTGCAGGTCCGCCAGGGTCCAGGTGTTGTCGACCTCGTCGGGGGCCGCCGTGTCGTATGGGTTCGCCGGCGGGATCGTTTCAGCGAGGGGGCAACCAGCGCAACTGAACCGGGTCTTGATGTCACCCAGACCGCGGGCACTGTTGAAACCGCAGTTCTTGACGATGGTCTCCAGGGATGCGTTCTCGGCGGCGAATGGATAAGCGAAGTCCGTGATCGTGAATCCAAGGTTTGTGAGGTTCACCCTGTCGTTGCAAATCTGGCGGGTTGCCTCGTCCGACGTCACGGTGGTCAGGTCCGGGTGGGTGACGGTGTGGCCGGCAATCTCGTTGCCGTTCGCAACAAGGCCCTGCATGTCGCTTGTGGTCAAGTAATTGGGGTTGTTGATGAACCCGGACGGGGTGAAGAAAGTACCCACCAGGCCCAGGCTCTGCATGGTTTGCGCGGCGTTGAGTTGGTCGGCGTTCGCATCGTCAAAGGTCAGAGTGACGACGGTGGGATTGGCAGCTTGGGCTGCTGGTGCGGTGATGCCGGCCGTGACGCCGGTGAAAGCAAGTACCACCACAACGGTGGAGAACCAGGTAAACCATTTTCCAGGGATCGTCTTGGTGAACGTCCGGTGCGGGTCAACCTGATCAATACGGCTGAATAGTCTCATAGGGTCTGGCTCGATTCTAGAAAGCGGCCTGGCCGGACATACGGGCGGCGCGAGTGGTTCACTACCGTTGTCACCGTAGGGCGGGCCGACCGTGGGGAATAAGAGTGGCTCCTACCCGTCTTTGAGCTCCCGTGACTAGTTCGATCGCTGTATTTTCCGCCGCAACGGATTGGCCACTCGGAGGAACGACGCCGATTTGTTAACCAAACCTTCCCCTTGCGGTCACGCCCATTCCCCCGCTTCGCCAACCTCCGCGCACACCGTGGAGGGGTGAGGATCGCTATCGTTGCCGAATCATTCCTGCCCCTTATGAACGGGGTCACGCACTCCATCCTGCGGGTGCTGGAGCATTTGCAGGAGCGAGGCGACGAGGTGATGGTGATTGCGCCGTCGACGTCGGACACTGCCGTTTCGGACGTCGTGAACGGCGCTTTTGTCCACCGCCTCCCCTCCGTTCCCTTGGCCGGATACACAAACGTGCGGGTGGCGTTGGGCGGTGTGAGCCGGGTCAAGAGAATCCTTGCCGACTACGCACCGGACGTCGTCCACCTTGCATCCCCTTTCGTCCTTGGATGGCGGGCCGTGCAGGCTGCGCACCAGCTCGGCATCCCCACAGTTGCCATCTACCAAACCGAGGTCCCCAGCTACGCCGCGCGGTACGGCGTCCCCATGCTGGAAAACTGGGCATGGAACAGGGTGGACAACATCCATCTTCGCGCCGACCGGACACTTGTCCCATCCACTTTCGCGCTCAACCAGTTGCGCGGCCGCGGGATCTTGAGGGTGGGCATGTGGCGGCGCGGCGTGGATACCGCGCGTTTCTCCCCCAGCAAGCGTTCGACGGCGTGGCGCGCCTCCGTAGCGCCCAACGGCGAGCGCATCATCGGCTATGTCGGCAGGCTCGCGGTGGAGAAGCAGGTGGAAGACCTTGCCGTGCTGGCGGATCTGCCCGGAACCAGGCTTGTCATTGTGGGCGACGGTCCGCAGCGCGCGGCCCTCGAAGCAGCACTGCCGAACGCTTTCTTCACGGGGTTTTTGGGCGGCGAGGAATTGGCGCAAGTCGTGGCGGGGCTGGACCTCTTCGTCCATCCTGGCGAGTTCGAAACGTTTTGCCAGACGATCCAGGAGGCCATGGCCTCGGGCGTTCCCGTCGTGGCCACCGGCCGCGGCGGTCCCCTCGATCTCGTGGAAAACTCCCGTACCGGCTGGCTGTACGAGCCGGGAGACCTCGCGCAGCTGCGCGGCTACGTCCAGGACCTGGTGGGCGACGACGCCAAGCGCCGTGCGTTCGGATCGGCGGCGCTCGCTTCGGTCCAAGGACGGACGTGGCCGGTGCTCAGTGCCCAACTCGTCGAGCATTACGAGGCCGTGATCGCGGGTGAACCCTTGGTGGAGCCCATTGCTGCACCAAGCCACCCGGCAGGACAACAGCCGGCCGAGCTACAGGCGGTCCAGCCCGCCCCCATTTCCGTGACTTCCAGTAAAGGACGCACAATATGAAAATCTCCGTTGTAGGCTGCGGCTACCTTGGCGCAGTACACGCCGCCACGCTCTCGTCGATGGGCCACACCGTGGTGGGCATCGACGTCGACGCCCAGAAGGTAGCCCACCTGAACAAGGGCTTCGCGCCCTTCCACGAACCCGGCCTTGACGAACTTCTCCGGGACGGCCTCGCCACCAAACGGCTCACCTTCTCCACCGATTTCGCCGACGCCGCCGGCGCCGAGGCGCACTTCCTCTGTGTGGGCACGCCACAATCCAAGACCTCGGATACCGCGGACCTCTCCTATGTGATCGCAGCTACGAAGAGCCTCCTGCCGCACCTGGCGACTGGTGCCGCCGTCGTCGGCAAATCAACCGTTCCTGTGGGAACAGTGGACATGCTCCGCGGCATCCTTGCCCGCAGGCCCGATGTCCTGCTCGGCTGGAACCCCGAGTTCCTGCGCCAGGGCACCGCGGTGAAGGATTCATTGGTACCGGACCGTTTGGTGTACGGCGTGCCGGGCGGCAAGGGCTCTGCCGCCGGTGCTCCGGTCACGGCTGCGCTTGACGCCGTCTACGAACCGCTGATTTCCGCCGGGATCCCGCGGCTGGTCTGCAACTTCGCAACGGCCGAGCTCATCAAGTCCGCCTCCAATGCGTACCTCGCCACGAAACTCAGCTTCATCAACGCCATAGCCGAACTTTGCGACGCCTCAGGGGCCGACGTTACCGAGCTCAGCGATGCGATGGGCCTGGATCCGCGCATCGGGAGCCGTTACCTGCACGCAGGCCTGGGTTTCGGCGGCGGCTGCCTGCCGAAGGACATCCGCTCGTTCCGCGCACAGGCACAAGCCCTGTCGGTGCCTTCCCTCGATGAGTGGATGGGCGTGGTGGATTCCATCAATCTGGCCCAGCGCGCCCGGGCCGTGGAGGTCGCCCGTGAAATGTGCAAGGGCTTCCTGTCCGGCCGCACCGTCACGGTGCTGGGCGCGGCCTTCAAACCGGACACCGACGACATCCGTGACTCCCCCGCCCTGGACGTCGCGCTCCAACTGGCCGCGGCCGGCGCCCACGTTACCGTGACCGACCCCAAGGCCATCAACAACGCTTGGATGCGCTACCCGCAGCTCCGCTTCGAAGCGTCCACCACGCGCGCGCTCGAAGGCGCTGAGTTGGTGCTGCTGCTCACCGAATGGGAGGAATACCGCGCCCTTTCTCCCGCCGCTGTCGGTCCGCTCGTACGACGCCGGATGGTGCTGGACGCGCGGAACGTCCTGGACGCCGGAGCATGGCAGGCGCAAGGCTGGACGGTTCGTGGGCTCGGAACCGGCTCCCAGGCCGAGCCTTCGGAGCCGATGACCGAAGCCAAAACTCCCGTGCAGACCCTCGAAGGGCTCAATACACGGCCGTTCATCGTGGGTCCGCCGGCCAAGGCACCCTCAACGCGACGGTAGCTCGCTTAGCCCCATACGGCTCTCAGTGTTTTCGTCCCGCGCACACGGAGACGGGCCAGCACGTACACGGAGATCGAGCTTGTTTACACTGAGAAACGGCCTTTTGCACACGGATTTTTCCGTTTTTTACACGTAGACGCCAATTTCACCGAGAGAATCTGAATCGTGGATGACCTTCCTTCGGGGAGGGTCACCGCTTTTCAAGGCCAGCGAATCCGTTGGCCGTTCTACTCGGGAAATGGGGTTGTAGTGGAATCAACAATGACTAAGAGGACCGGCCTTCAGGCTGCGGCTGCGGCGGCGCTGGCCGTGACCGGCATCTTCGGCGCGAGCTTGGCCGTTTCATGGATCGCGGGGTCCCTGGGCATTTCTGCCGCGGCGGCGTCCCAGATCATGCACGCAATCGAGGTCGGTGGCTGGGCTCTCGTTGTCATCGGCACGATCTTCGGGGCAGGAATCACGGGTGCTTTGATCGCAACGGCTCGAGGCATCCTCTTCCGCATCGGCAGGGCGCAAGCGGTCGCCTAAATCGATGCTTGCTAAGACAGCACGCGTGGTTGGGAGCATCCCTGGGTGGTTGCTCCCAACCACGGGCCTGGCCATGGCAGCCATAGCCGTCTTCGGCTATTCGGCCGTGGACGTGTCCTGGATCCGGGATGCGAGGGAGATGGGTGGGAGTCCCCTTTACAGCAAAGATTTCCTCCAGATCCTTGCGCGGAACCTCGGGGCAGCCCTGGTGCTTTATTCAGGGGTCGCGACCCTTGGGCTCACTACGCTCCTCGGAGCCGGAATCCTGGCGCTCTACGTCGGGGCGACGGTGTCCCTCGGGGTGCATTCGGTCGGGGGCGCCGGCCTGGTTGCCGACGTGATTTGGTATGTCCCGTTCGAGTTCTTCGGCCTCGTGATGGCGGCGACCGCCGGATTCCAGCCCGCCGCGGGCCTGGCGCGCAGGCTCCTGATGAAGAACGAGCCCGCAACAGTGAGGTCGTTCATCGACGACATGGCCCGTTCCCTCGGCACTTTGCTCATTGCGATCGCCCTGATAGTCCTCGGTGCCGCCATTGAGGCCATCGTGATCCAGCTGAAGACCTAAGGAGGATTTCATGACCAACTCGGAAGACGGCCGAGAGTCCGAGACCGTCATCAGCGTCGCGACGGTCGGAAAGTTGCGGCCCGAGCCATCCGCGCCCAGGAAATGGGTCCCCACGTCGCGCTCCCTGTGGGTCGCGGCCTACATACTCCTCATGGCTTTGGTAGCCCTGCGGCTTCCGCTGACCAGAAAGTACCTCAGCTCAAACGTTCCGGCGGACGTACGCTCAGAAATCGGCGACGATCGCCTGCTAAGTCTCTCCATGACGGTAGGCACCGTTTTGTTTTTCCTTGTCTACGCGGTGATCATCGCCTTGTATTTCTCTCTCGCGGCGTTCTTGGACAAACGGGTGATCCCGGGAAAATCGGTACTCGCGCGCCGCTTCAATATCGGGGCCTTCTTTGTGATCGCCATTCTCGCCACGATCCCCGTGAATCTCTTCAGCGTGGTCTTCGGCGTCATCCAACCGCGGGATGTGCCCGGGTACTGGGCTTATTTCCCCACCATGGCCGTTCTCGCGCTGGCGATCTTCTACCGGCATTGGCGCGAGTTTTCCACAGGCAGGAAGATCCTTGTTGTGCTTTCCGCAATGGGCCTGTCAACAATAGTCGCAATCGGCTGACCCCCTCAACCACCACCCACGGACAGAAATCTCAATGACTACTCAGCTCTACCGCCGTCTTCTAAGAATCGTGGGCCTCATGGTCGCTGCATTCTCCGCCATTTCCCTTTGCCTCATTTGGGCTTCTCCCGGGCCGGAGGGCCTCAAAAACATTGATCCGCTCGCCCTGAAGAACACGACGGTCGCCATACTTCTCATCTTCGGCGTGGCTGCACCCCTGATCGCGGCTTTCATCCCGACGCAGAAATGGCTACCGCTCAAGGCGGCCGTTTTCGCCGTCGCCGGCTTTGCGAACGCGGCGGCCCTCAGCCCGGTAATAGTCGTCCCGTTCCAGGGAACGACGTCGGCAGTCGCCGTCGTGGGTGCGCTCGGACTTGCTGTCCTCACCATGGTGGCCTTCATGGACTCGGTCCAGAAGAAGAGCCCGCGGAGCAAGTTCTAAGCCCTGATGAGGACCAATGTCTCTCCCATCGACGTAGCGGGCCAGGTGTCGAACGCCGGTGTTCATGCTGCGTCGGTCCGGCGGTCCGATTACCGGATCCTGCGGGACTTCCGGGCGTTCGAAATCGTCAATGCGTTGCGTTTGCCGCTCACGCTGGACGGCTTCAGGGCCCTTGCGACCTTCGGATCGATAGCCTTGATGGTGCTTGGAACCATGGTGTTCGCGTCCACTCTGTCTGTTCTTCGCGAAGGCCCGCTCCGCGATGACACGACGGCTGTGCTCAATGGCGGATTCCTTGCGATCCTCTACTCCGCCGTCGCAACGGTTCTCACCGAGGTCGTTTCAAGCCGACGGCTGGCAGTCTCCGGGGCTCCGCACTTGGACCTCTTCCGGGCGCTGGAACTTCCCCTCCGGCAGGTCGTCGTGAGGTACGGCCTGATCCCGGCCCTCCGCCGCACGGGACTACTTTGGTATTCGGCCGCGGTATTCCTCATGGTCCTTTTCGAGGAAACCTCGAGCTACCTCAGCATCGTGGTGGCCTCGGTCTCCGTCCTGGCCCTCGCCTCCTGCGCGTGCGTCTACTGCGTTCTCCATTTCGCTTCGACGCCTGCACGACGGATAGGCCTCCGTTGGCTGTACTGCTTCTTGGCCCTCACCCTCGGATTGTTGCTCGGGGCTGCCACCGGCTTCCTCGTTCCCCGGTTTTCTGGACTTGGTGGCTTCGCCGAGGACCCCGCGCGCTTTTTGCCGGTGTTGTGCCTGCTGGCGGCCGTGGGGTCAGGGGTATTGATCCTGCTCAGCATCCGCGCGTGGCTCCGTCTCAGCTACCGCAAGATTTCTTTGGGCGCAGAGCGGGGCGGAAAGCAAGGGGCTAGGACAAGCTTCGGGCTATTCGTTGTCATGGATCTGCTGAGCAGCAAACAAGGCTCAGTGATCACCACCATCGTCCTCGCTTGGATCACCATCGTTGGGATCCTCCTGGGAGCCAGGGGCGTACTCCCCCTGCATTCGGCCCTCAGTGGCGGGGACCTGCAGAAATCCTTGATCGGTATTGCAGTCCTCGTGAGCCTGGGAATCACGGAACCGATGCTTAACCGGATCGGGCCCACAGCAAAGCTCTACCATTACCGCTTTGCCTGGGAGAACGGCTTCCCTGCCACTGCGATCATCGTCCGGCTCGTCGGGATCTACATTATGGCGGGGGCGGCCATCGGTGGATTCGTCTTCCTCGGGGCGCTTCTCGCCTTGGAGATTCCGGTTCCCGGTGCTGTCTTCGCGGGCATGATCGTGGCAGCGTCCGGAGTCGTCGCGGAATCACTCTCGCGGCCGCCCACCACCACAGACGGCACCAAATCCAACGATGTGATGGATGCCCTTGTCACGCTTCTCCTGATTTCGCCTTGTTCGCTCGTCCTCGTTGTCAGCCCCGAGTTCAGCACCGTGCTGTTGTTGGGCTATTCCATCCTTTTGACCCTGGGAGCCGCCGTATGCCTGCGCCAACGTCTTTTGCGACTTCAATCGAACTTGATTCCGTAACCGCCGGCTACCGCCAGGGCACCCCGGTCCTGGACGGGTTAAGCCTCAGCATGAACGAGCCGGGGCTCTACCGGGTGGCTGGCAGTAATGGCAGCGGGAAGTCGACGCTCCTGGAGCTCATCAGCGGCTTCCTCCAGCCTTGGGCCGGAAGCGTCCGCCTTTGCGGTATCGACGCCGGCTCGCCTGATGCGCGGCGCGTACGCAGCGTTTGCCGTACGGCGCCGGCGCTCTACCCATCCATGACCGTTCACGATCATCTCGCTCTTGCGGCCCGCAGCCGTCAGGTCGGCCCGGACGCCGGGCTCGCCCGACTGGCGAGATATGGCTTGGAGGACTGGGCGGAGCAACCCGTCTCCATGCTGTCGACGGGCAACATCCGGAAGCTCTGGCTGCTCATGTGCACTGTCGCCGATACCCCTGTGGTCGCCATCGATGAGCCGTTCAACGGCATGGACGTTCAGGGCATCGATGCCTTGATCGGCGAGCTCACTGAGTGGGCACAGCACAAAGTGGTGGTTCTTGTCTCCCACACGGTTCCGGATCAGCTAACCATTAGCCATTCCTTCGTGTTCAAGCGAACCGAGGCGGAGCCGGCGTCGGGGACAGTGGCTGAGTAGTTCCGATCCGCACACCTACACGGGTTCTAGACCTGCCGGAGTAGGTGTTGGGCGGCAATAGGACCAGCCACCACCTAATCGGCGCAAATCTGCCACTCAATCTAATGAATTCGAACACCTAGTGTCCGCAGCCGCACCTACCTTGATTATTAGTTCGATCGAAATACCGAGAGGCGGTTGGGAAATTGATGTCCTTGGATCCTCGTAGCGAGTCAAATGGCCCGGCGGTGAGGGCGTTCGTCGATTTCGTCGACGCCATGCATGCCTGGGAGATGAGGAACTATTTGGTGATCGCGCCTTTACTGGAGAAGCGCAAGGCCGTTGTCAAGGAAATGGACGACGCGCAGCGCGAGCTCGCGGGAATCTTCGCGCAGCATCTGGTTCCCGGTAGTTGCGATCGTCGCCGAATGGATTCGGGTGGGATAGGTTATCCGCCCACGTACGATGCGGACCGTGATGTCATCAAACTGGAAAAGGCTATCCCTGGCGAGGTGACGTTCCGCTACGCGCAGACGACACGGCCCAAGTCGAAACTGCGTTTCACCATGAAGAGAACTGGCAATACGTGGCGCGTGCACAGCGGTGAAATCTTTGATGCGAGGCGCTCAAAGTGGCTCCCGTTTGTGATCTAGCCGGCTCACTCGGAAAGTCGCTTCGCGCGGAACGGGGACGAATCCCGGACAAGGTCAAAGAGGGCGGTGCGGGACGGGCTTCCCGTCTTGCGCAGCGCGTTGGAGATGTGGCTTTCCACGGTCCTGATACTGATGCCCAGGTGCTCGGCGATCTCGGGGTTGGAGCGATGACCGGCCAGGGCTGCGATCTCAATTTCCCGGACGGTCAAGGGTGAGTAGCTTCCGGAACTAAAGGCGACGGGTTCGTCCGCCGAGGGAAATCGCGTCGCGAACATGGAGTAGGCCCGGTCCATTGCGGCGGCACCGACGGTGTCATCCACGAAGGCATGGCGCTTGAAGGCACCGCGGAGCAGCATCCGCACCTGGTAGAAATCGCCGTCAGGCTCGTAATGCTCAAGCAGCACGTCTAGCGTTTGGTGGTCTTCCTCTACTACCGCTGCAGCAATTGCTACAAGCTGATCATGTGAAGTGGGGGCGTACTCCCTCAAGGTCTGCCGAAGGAGTTCGAGAACCTTGCGGCCAGGGAGCAGGCAAGTGAAAAACAATGCGGAATAGATTGCCTCCAGAACATAGCCACGTTCGAGCTGCCGTTGAATGAGGTTGGCGGCTTTCGCGTCGAATACGGCCGGAATGAGCGGCCGCGCGGCGACGAGCTCGTAGACTCCTCTCGCGGTGCCGGGGAGCGGGCCGATGTCTTCAGCTTCGCGCCGCGCCTGGGTGGCAAGGGTCGCTGCAGGCAAGATCGCGGACGTCGCCGTCCTCAGTCCTGCAAGCCTGAGCATGGCGTCGTACAGGGAATCCACCAGGAAGCCCGGCCGGCCCAATGCAAAGATATTGCCCATGAGGTACTCGGCATCGTCGAAATAGCCGCGGTAGATCAGGCCTTGGGCGGCCGCATAGCTCGTGGACACCATCCCGAATTGGTCCAGCTTGCGGCGGGCCTCTGTGCGCTGCTCAAGCGCAAAGACAATTGACTCGTCAATGCGGCCCGAGCTGAACAAGGCCATTCCGCGGATGAACGGTTCGATTCCGGGGATGCCCCTTAACCCAGCGGAATTGTCGATGGCTTTGAGCGCGCCGGAAGGGTTGAACCGGTAGAGTTCCAGGATGCCCCGAATGCTGGATATGACGCCGGCCTGCGGGTGAGGATCGGGTAGGCGGGCGAAGATCTCGTCGAGATCCTGCGGCATTCGATCGTAGGACGCCACAAGGAAAAGTTCCGCCGCCTCGGCCTCGGCGGACCATTCGGGACGTTCCTTCCCGAAGCTCCTGAGTGCATCGGCTGCAGCATCGAGCCCTTTGCCCTGATGGATCGCCCAAAGTGCTTTGGTAAAAGCCAGGAACAGGAGATCGCACGATTGTCCATTCGAGGTCGGGGTGTGGGCAAACACGCGCTCGATTCTCGCTGCGTCAACAGGCGAGCCCCAGTAGACGCTCAGAAGTGCTACCGCATTGGCTACCGATCTGTCGGCATCCCACATCTCGTAGCGCTGTCGCTCCAGAACGGAGATCTGCTCGTGGAAATGGCGGGCCATGGCAGCGTCGGCGGTGCTCCGTTCGAGGCGCAGCGCCGCCAGAACCCTCATCAGCGAATCGGCCGAGTTGGCGTCAATGTGGGATTCCTGCGGCAAACCACTCAGCGCTCGTGTGATTCGGCTCTTCAGGACCTTCCTGGCTGTGAGCACTCTTTGACCACGGAAATAGTCGACCAAGACAGGCGGGGTGATCACGGCGCTGACAGTGTCGTGGCGATCCTCCATGACGGAAATCAGGCCGCGCTGTTCGAGCCTGTCGAGGACGTCGGAATGGACCACCTGTTGCAGCACATCAAGGGGCGCCGTCCCGGCGATTGCCATTGCCTGAAGGCCCGTGAGCTCGTCCGGTTGAAGTCCTTCGAGGAGGGATTCCACCGTGCCATGGAGGTGCTCATTCCACAGGGTTTCGCCTGTCATGTGCCATTGACCGTGGCGGAGGACAATCAAGCCACTGAGGGAAGCAGTTTCAGCGATGCGAACCACGAGCCGGGGGTTCCCTGCCGATTTCGTCAGGATCCGGGCAGTGGTGTCTGTGTCCGCGGGAGCTCCCAGGATGTCGGTGATGAGCTCGTTCACCTGCTCGTAGCGAAGCGGATTCAGGTGGACCCTGGCTTCGGGCCCCGGGCTGAGCACCGCAGCTTGCCCCATCGAGTAGATGGATGACTCGCTCATCGTGAAGATCATGGGCCGTTTGGTCCTAAGCCGGACAGCATCCAGAACCGCTACGGTCTCCGCGTCGACGAACTCAAGATCATCGATTACGAGCACCCGTTCCCCCGGCCGTGAGAGCCGGCCTGCCAGGGTGTCGGCCACACCCAGGACTCCCAATTGGCCAATTCGAATATCAAGGCTAAGGCTGTGTATTCCAGCAAATGGTATTCCGCGATGTGAGCGGAGACCCGAAATGGAGTAAACCGTTGCCCCGGTCTTTTCGAGATCGGCGATGGCTTTTTGCGCGACACTCGTGCGGCCGCTGCCCGGCGCCCCGACAATTCGAACCATCATTCCGCGGGCAACGTAGTCGAGCGTTCGCCGAACTTCCTGATCGAACACTCGCGATCCAACTTTCTCTGATGCGCTCATCCAACGCTCTCCGGGCCGAAGGCGGTGCAAGGTCCAGACGATTCAACTGTTCCCGCCCAAGGCCGGGCGTCGGAAGCGCCTTCCGGGCACCTCCACCGAATTTCGCCAGGTGCGCTGACGAAGTTCGTTCCAAGGGCAACCGTAGATTCCAAAAAGGCCATCTAAGTGGTGTTTTGGCGAAACTCAGTGTGCGCGAGACGTCGTCTACGTGTGCTGACGTGGGGTTTTACTTCCCATCTACGTGTGCGCCAGAGAAAACTCAGTGTTCCCCCGGCGTCCAAGGTGGTGAGGTTTGGCAGCGGATTCTCCATGGCCCTCCTGGTGGTGGTCTCTGGTTTCGACGCTACGGGGGCTTCGCGGCCACCTCTAGGCCGAACTTCGCGCATGTGGATATGTATTCGAATCTTAGTTTCTCCATCCGAATATATGTTCTAGTGGGGGCGCATGGCTGAGCGACAACGAAAATTCCTGGCGCTACGCGAATTCCGGTAGCGTCAGGAATTTAGCGCACCACTAGGAAATTTGCGCGTCGCTCAACCTACGAATAAGCACAAAAAAGCAGGGCCGGTCATTGACCGGCCCTGCTTTTTGAAATCCGAAGCTTAGAGAGCCTGGATGTTTACTGCCTGGGGACCCTTGGGGCCCTGCTCGACGTCGAAGGAAACCTTCTGGTTCTCTTCGAGGGAGCGGTAGCCGCCCGAGTTAATTGCGGAGTAGTGAGCGAAAACGTCCTGGCTGCCATCTTCCGGGGAGATGAAGCCGAAGCCCTTTTCGGAGTTGAACCACTTGACGATACCTGTAGCCATTTTTTCAGTTTCCTTACTGAAGGTGGAGGTTGTCCCGACTGTCGGGCCTCCGGTGTGGGGTGTTCTCCACCGTTACTTCAGAAGGTCGCGGTTGATGAACCGCGGGAACTGCCTGAACTACCAAATGCCAAACACAACAACAGCTACAAGCATACAGGCCTTTCGGCGGATGGCTAGTCTTTGTCGAAATCCTTCATCTGGCGCACGCCGCCAACTGCGTTTCCTGCGGTCTCCCGCAAATTACCCGCTAGGGTCATTCCAGCGGACTCCGGGATCTCCCCTTCTTTCCCGCACCAACCGGCGTAGAGTTCCGCCATGAAGCCGATTCAGGTCGTCCTTCTTCCTGGGAGCGTCCTTCCCGCCCAACCAGCCTTCGGCGCCCTGATCGAAGCGCTGGGTCCCGACGTCGACGCCGTCGCGAAGGAGCTGGAACTGTACGACGGCGACGAGCCGCCGCCGGGCTGGAGCCTGGACACCGAGGTCGACGGTGTGCTCCGCGAAGCCGATGCACGGGGCTGGGAGACATTCCATTTGCTCGGCTATTCGGGAGGCGGAGCCGCCTCTTTGGCATTCGCTGCCAAGCATCCGGGCCGGCTGCTTAGCCTCGCGCTCCTGGAGCCCGCGTGGGCGGGACGTTGGGACTGGAGTCCGGCACACGCCCAAGTCTGGAAGGAATATGAAGCCCTGGAAACACTGCCGCCTGATCAGTTCATGGCAGCGTTCATGAGGCTGGGAGTGAAGCCCGACGTCGTCCTGTCGCCCCCGCCCGAGGGTGGACCCCCGCCGTGGATGGCCAAGCGGCCGACCGGGATCAGGGCATTTCTGCAGGACTTCAAGACTTACGATCTGGAGAGGGCTCGACTCGCTGCGTTTGATCGCCCAGTGTTCTTTGTCCTCGGCGGCCTGAGCAATCCTGACGACTATGGCGAGGTTGCCGAGCGGCTGTCCACGGTGTTCCCGGACTTTCGCCTCGAAATGATCCCGGACCGTCACCACTTCGATCCCCCGCACCGAACCGAACCCGACCGGCTTGCCGCGCTGCTGCGGGACCATTGGGAACGAGCGGAGCGGGTTATTTGAGGCGAACGGGCTGCCCTGGCAAAGCACCCGACGGAGTCATCAGCCCAGGTAATCAGTCCAGGCAGAGGCACAAAGGGTGACCGGCCGGGTCGAAGAAGACCCGGAATGAGGTACCGGGCTGGTGTTCGTGTTTAGTCGCGCCGAGCTCGAGCACAGCCGCCTCGGCCGTATCAAGGTCGTCGACCACGAGGTCGAGGTGCATCTGCTGCGGAACATCTTGGCCAGGCCATTGTGGCGGATTGAAGGACTCTACTTTTTGGAAGGCCAGCGAGTCGCCGTACTCGGCGCGGATAGACCACCAGTCGTCGTCGTTCCGCTCGATTTTCCATTCGAGCAGGGCGCTGTAGAACTCGGCCAAGGTCTTGGGATCGGGACAGTCGAGGACCACGACCGGGAAGCGTGCGATAGCCATGGCCAACACTCTAGGACCGTTTCCGGAGGATCGCATCAGTTCCTGTGCTTGGAAGACTGCGCCCTACTGCTCCTACCCGTCGAAGTGGGTTTGGATGCTGTTCCCGGAGAGCCCTTCGATCAGTTCGGTTGCTACGTCCCGAAGTTTGCGGTTGCGGTTGCTCGAAACCCTCGTGAGGATTTCCATCGCTTCTGCCTGCGAGCATCGGTTTTGCGCCATGATGACACCGCAAGCCAGGTCGATGGCGGTCCTGCTTTGCATGGCCGATTCCAAATCCTCCGCCCGGTGGTGGGCGGCATCAATGCGCACGGACAAGTGGAGTATGTCGCGGGCACCAGCGGCAAAGCCCACGGCCTTATCGAAGACATCTTGGGTGAACACGCCTGGCCTGGATGCGAAAAAGTTCAGCGCGGCACTGGCGTCGTCGCTGATTTCCATGGGAATTCCCAATGAGCTGTGAACGCCCATTGCGGCAAATTTTTTGGTGAGCTCGGGCCAGCGGGAATCGATCGAACCGTCGTCGATGATCACAGGTGACATTTCCCGGAGTGCCTTGATGCAGGGACCGTCACCGATGGCCTGCTCAAGACGGTCAAGCTCAAGGGCGCGCCCGCTGCTGCCCGCTGCGGTGAGGGGCCGGCGTCGGACCTTGACGGTGACTGCGCATTCGATCTCGTCATCGGAAGCTTCTGAAATCGCGGCCGCAGCGAGCTTAGAGAGCCCGGTAAGGAATTCAGACGCATTCTGTGCGCCTACCAAGACAGATTGAAGGTCCAAAATTCCTTGAACCTGGTCTGCAGGTTCATTTTGCGGTGCACTCGACATTTTCCCATCTTACTGTCCGCAATTGACGAGGAATACGGTGCCGAACGCTGGCAGCCCGCGTCCCGCCGTCGTATGCTGCATGCAGTCCTAGGCTTTTCGATCTCCTATCACGGAGCAGACACGTGCAGATACCCAAACCGTCCGACGCCGACAAAGACCGGTTCCGCGCGGTGGTGCCTGAAAACCCGGACGTTGTGGTCAAACCGATGTTCGGCAATCTGGGGGCCTTCGTCAACGGCAACATGTTCGCGGGACTGTTCGGCCCTCGGATCGGCGTCAGGCTTTCCGACGCCGACAAGGCAGCCATCGAGTCCGAGCACGAGACACTTCCGTTCGGCCCGGAAGGGCGCGCAATGGGAGGCTACGTCGGCTTGCCCGAAGCCTGGGATGACAACGAAGAACAAACAGCGGAATGGGTCGAGAAGGCTTTCACCTACGTTGCAACTCTTCCGCCGAAAGCCGCGAAACCGCGTTCGTCGAAGAAGTAACTGCCGCTACGGTTCGCCACCGATACGCGCAACGCGGGCACCTCAAAATCGGGAAGTGTGGTCTTCAATCAGTCCGCTTGCTGCGATCTCACGGAAGGCATAGATCCCGCGGGCTGCAGCGTCCGTGTCACGGAAAGGAATGGAGACGGCAAGCTCTTCTCCGAATTCATCAATCAGCCGCACCCTGCAGCTACCCCCGCTGTCAGTGAACAATTCAAAGTGTCCCGCCATCAGAGAAGGTCTTCCCGACGGCGTCTTGGAGCACGTTTGCGAGGGGCTGTAGCCGGGGTTTCGCTGGGCGGTTGATGATTTCCTGATTCCCGCCGCCGCTTTAGTTCGCTCGTAACAAGAGCCAGCAACGCCTGGGCTGGTTCGGAGAGCTGGTGAGTTGCGGCAAAGTGGGCTATTTCGTCGCAGTGAAGAAGCACGAGACGGATCCGTTCCAGTTCGCGCGAGGGCACTGATGGCCAACGCCGAAACAGTTGTTGAACTGCGCTTTGCCTAGGCGCGTAGCCACGCCAAGGTTCACTGGAAGGGTCCGGCGTCCACGTCGCACCCAGCGGTGCAGGGCCCAGACCGGGGTGGCCAGTCTTTTGACCATGGAGATGGGGGTGACTGGGCTGAATCGGCGCCATGTCTGACCTCCTCGTACTAAATCGAGAACGCCAGCTGCATGACCGATACCAGCATATAAAAAGTGACTTACGTCATGTCAACCGATTTGAATTTATTTCGGCAGGCTACGGCGGTGGCGCAGCGGTCGATAAACTGAGAGTACGCTCACGGTTAGGGGAACAATGCGAACAGCCGAACCTGTCATCATCTGCCTCCTTGCGGCAGCGGCATCATTCGCATTTGCAGGGACCAGCACCCCCGCTACGTTTCTCGGCTGGATCAGTGGCTTTATTCTCTTGATCCTCGCCCTCTCCTGCGCACAAGATCATCATCGCGCTGAGGACCTGCCGTTGGGGAGACTAGCGAGATTCCCCGACGACAGTTTTCGTCCGAGGCCACGAGAGTCCACCAACTACGGCTGCTGCACCCGCCGAAACAAGGTTCGTCCACCACGGCCATTTTGATTCCGATATCGAATCCAAGGCAACGAGGATCACCAGGGTCGAAACTCCGGTAATTACGGCAGCCGCGAATTTTTCATAATCACTTCGGATTCCGGTCAGGCGACACACCGAAAAGGTCAGGACGGCAATGATGCAACCCGACACGGCACCGACCGACGCACCACCGAGGCTCGCGAGTACCGCCACGCCCAAGCCGCTGGGTCCTCCCAGGAGAAGAACCACGAATACATACGCGCATCCGAACCCGGCCCCGAACAATAATCCCCTGGTTACTGTTCTGTTCAATGTTTTCTCCGTCTCTCGCGAGCGTTCGGAATGGCCGTAAATACCCAAAATTTATCGTCGCCGTCATGATTCGGTTCAGGAAGTGGTTCCAGTAATGGGATCGTAACTTTCTTTGTTCCTCGGATCGCTGAACTGGTTACCAGTTGTTCGAGTGCGTCGTCCAGCTGACGGCACGAGGCCTCAGCAATCGTCGACTGTGCGGGCGATTGGAATGGCGACTACGGGCTCGGGAACACGGAGAAGGCCGCTTTCGCACACTGAGATTGGCTCTTTTCACACGGATTTTTGGTGAAATCACACTGAGATTCGGGGCATCGCACACGGAGACGCCCACGGCGGGGCTTATTTTGCTGTGATGAAACTTCTACAGGGCAACGGTGTCACCGTCGTGGAGACGGATCTCTCAGTAGCGTTGAGTCCAGCTAATCCGGTCATCCCGGACGCCAACTCCTGGGCTACACCTCTATTCGGTATCGTCTACTTGGTCCTGGTAGTTATCGCGCTCGCTTCACTGACGGCGTCAAAGTGGATTTCTACACCCGTCAAGGTCGTAGTAGCAGTGGCGATTCTGGCGTTGCCCTTAGTGGGCGCCATCGCATGGGTTGCTTACTCGCTGGTGCGGCAGCGGCTTACACGGAACAAGTACGAAAACTCGTAGCCCGGTGGTTGTAAGAAGACCTGTCCAGATTGCCATCCCGGGTCATCCCCAGTTGCAGAGATTGCCGGGAAACAAGGCATAGGAGTTGGGAAATGATCACCGCAGAAGAAACCCGACACGTAATGCTTCACGGTTGGAGCGGCTGGCTGACGCTCGCAATAGCGCTCCTGGGCGTAGCCATGATTTTCATTGGCCCCGTTCGCGAGTTGCTCGGCCCGCTGTGGGTCGGATACCCGGCCATAGCGTTTGGTTACATCTTTATTGGTGTCCCGGCGATTCACCGTTACCGGCTAAGAAAGTCCGGTCAGGACAGCTCACTTTAGGGTCATCAGTTGAAAGTTCTAACTCTCACCGCTGCCGTAATGCTCTTGATCGTTGCCATCATTTCTTTCGTCGGCAATCAGGCCACGTGGGTGCTCTCCCTGGCGGCATCCGCGGCGAGTCTTGCGACATGGTTTGTCTATAGGAGGCAAGCAAAGTGAACGCCTGGGACCGGACTTGGTCCGACGAGGGCGGTCCCAGTAGGACGAGGCATTCGGAGGAAACATGGTGATATCGGAGGCCCACCTGGCGCGCCGTTCCAAAGGCCTGATCTGGGGAATAGTCGGCGCGTCAGTCGTTGTCGTAGTGGTGTCGGCCATGGTCTCGGGAATCGTGTTGCCCGGGCTCGTCCTAGCTGCCGGCATCGTCGCCTTGACCTGGGCGATTGTTCGGGCGACTGTCTCCGTGGCCATAACCGGGGAGAAAATCGTCCTACGCTGCGCGCCGTTCTATTCAACCGAAGTACCGATCTCAGACGTTTTGGCCGTAACGACGGCCGAGGACACAACCCTCTCCGACGGATATGGCTTCCAGGTCATGGGCAAGAACACCCGAGGCCTGCTGGTGGGAGGGCCTGCAGTTGCATTTGAAACGAACAACCGCCGATGGATCGTCTCAACCGCCCATCCGGAAGAAGTTGCATCAACAATCCAGGATCAAATTGAAACTAAGCGAATAAGTCGCGATCCAGTGAAGCAGGAGCCGTGAAATGATCCGAACGCCTGGCAACAGCCGAACCCGGGTTCGGCCAGCGCATGAGGCGCGAGCTGGACGCCTGCATTGCCGCCGCCGCGATCGAAAGCCGTGAACCCGCGCTCGTCGATGGAATGATCGAATGGCCGCTACTCCTAAGGTGCCCGTCTTCTGAGCACAATGAGCCAAGTAATGGATCCGGCAATCACCAGGATGCTCCCCAGCCAGAGGGCCGCCTGCAGTGGTGGGGTTGCCTCTGTCAGATTGGCAGCGTCAATCTCAAATGTCCGCACTGTCCACATCACGGATACGACGGAAAAGACTACAAGACCAAGCGCACCTATGATGATGGGGGCTGTTCGGTTACTCATTTCGTCCTTACTTCCGTGCTACCAATTGCACCGGTACCAGATGAAGTCAACCGGGTCGGTCACGACTCGGCGCCAACCCTCCAGATCCCAAGTCACTTCATTCAGGCAATGGGGTGGCACGAGGGCCGAGTTTGACGTAAAGAGGCTAGGGCTGGATTTGCCATCTAAGTGGTGAGACAACGAAAAATACGTGCAAAAATGGCCAATCTACGTGTAATAAAGGCGCCATCTACGTGTCACAAAGGAGCGTCTACGTGTTCAAGAACGAAACACGTAGCCGGCTGCCCAACTCGCTGCAGCTAGCATCGCCACTGTGCCTTTGCCTTGCAGGCCCCACTTGTCCAACAAGCCCGTACCACTTGCTACGCTGAGATTCCCCGAACAATACGCAAGCGAGGCATAACGTGCACGACGACGCCGTCCGGTTCCTGTCCCAGCCGGTAGAGGCCCAGCCCGGCTCGCCGCTACGCGTTGTCGTTTACTCACGGATCGCCGAAGCCATCCGCAACAACCTCCTGCACCCCGGCTCCATGCTCCCGACTGAAACCGAGCTCGGCACGGACATGAAGGTCAGCCGAACCGTGGTCCGCGAAGCACTGATGCTGCTCGAGGAAGATGGCCTCATCAGAGCCCGACGCGGCGTCGGCCGGTTCGTCGCCGATACCCTCCCCCGCATCGGCATCGAACGCATCCGTCCCTTCGAGGAAGTCCTCGGCGGCCCAGGCAAGCACGTGGAAATCAAGCGCACCCAGGTAGTGAAGCAGCCCGCGTCCGAGTTTGCAGCCCCCGGCGTCGGGATCAACCCAGGCGACGACTGCTGGCTCTGGGAGTCCGTCCTGATCCGAGACGGCGAGCCAATCGCCCAACTGCAGGAAAACATCTCCGCCCTCCCGGTCAGCTTCGCCGGCGGTGCCGTCGCGCCTCTGGAAATAGACGACGACGGCGGCACCACCTTGCTTGCCGCACTCAACAAAGCGGCGGGAAACAGGTTGGGGCCGGGTGAGTGCCAGATCGGCCTCAGCCAAGTCGGCCCGAGCCGCGCCAAGTTACTGGACTTGCGAGCCTCGGACCCGGTCCTGGTTTTGACCCAATACGTCCGGCACGCGAACCGGCCGTTCTACCTGGCCAAGTGCCTCATCGCGGACCGCGCCGGCCACCTCTCGGTGATGCAAACACTGCAGTCTTAGCCAAGGCTATAGGCACTTCATGCGTTGGCTGCACCTCCACCCAACTCGCTGAATCGCATCCTGTAGCCGCTGGGAGACAGTCCGGTGTGGCGTTTGATGAGAGTGCGCAGGTTTACTGCGGTGCCGAGGCCTGAGCGGTGGGCTACCTCGTCCATGGTTGCCGGGGTGCGTTCGAGCATGCGAAGGGCCAGCTGGACGCGTTCTGTGGTGAGCCAGGCCAGGGGCGTCGTCCCGAGTTCGTCCCGGAAGCGCCTGTGCAGGGTCGCGGGGCTGACGTTGGCGTGGCGGGCGAGGTCGGCGACGCCGATGGCGAGCTCCAGGCGGTGTCTGGCCCATTCCAGGGTTGCTGAGAGCGGTACGTACCGGGTTTCAGGGAACGCCTTGTCGATGAACTGCTGCTGACCGCCCTCCCGGAAGCCGGCGAAGACGAGGCGTCGGCTGACGCGGTTGGCGATCTCTGCTCCGTGATCGATTCGCACGATGTGCAGGGAGAGGTCCAGCGCTGCTGCGCTGCCGGCGGAGGTGAGGATGTCGCCGTCGTCGACGTACAGTTCGTTTAGCCGGAGCTCGACGTCGGGGTGCAGTTTCCGGAATTGCTCAGCGACCTGCCAATGAACCGCCGCGGGGCGTCCGTGCAGCAGCCCTGCTTCGGCAAGGGTGAACGCTCCTGTGCAGAGACCGACGAGGCGGGCTCCCCGTCGGTGGGCACGTCGAAGGACCTCCAGGACCTCCGTGTGGCTGGGCGTGTCGGGGTCGGGTCGGTTGGGAACCACGATGGTGTCCGCCGTCTCAAGGGCCGAGAGATCGGCAGCCCCGGTGAGAGTGAATAGACCGTCCCGCATCAAGGTCGAGGGCTGAGCGCTCACCACCTGGGTTTCATAGAGTTCAAAACCGAGCTGTTCTCGGCGACGGGTGCCGAACACTTCGCAGGCGCAGGCGAACTCAAAGGGGTTGGACCCCTGGTCAACGAGGATCGCAACCGAACGCGGCTGAGAGGATTCTTTCGGCACATGCTATTCATAGCACTCACCAGGCGTGAAGGTGACCCCGAAGACTTGAACCATGATTAAGCACAATGTCTTCGATGAGGCAGCCGGGCTGCAGGAATACTGGTCGCAGAAGGTCCTCGGCCAGGCCAACGGGAACCTGTTCAAAGTCGCCAAAGGTATCGGCGCCGTGAACTGGCACAGCCACGACGACCAAGACGAGACATTCCTGCTGCTCGAAGGGAACCTCACCGTTCAGTTGCGCGACCGGGATGTCTACCTTCGCCCAGGGGACTTGTTCACCGTGCCGCGAGGCGTCGAACACGCCCCGATCGCCACGGAGGAGGCCCGGTTCCTGATCGTCGGACCGGCCGTCACCTCGAACGCGGCGGGCGGGAAGCCCGAATGGAGCTACCGTGGCGGCAACGGGTATCAGGGGGAACCACCGGCAAGCGGGCAGGACCTGAAGGGAAACGCAGATTTCACGCCGGGGCAGCCCAACTGACTCGCAGTTATTGTCGCTAAAACGGCTTGTAGCGACATTAACTGCGAGCTAGTTGGGCGCGGCGGGCTCAGTTGGGGTGGGTCAGTAGGGCGGGAGCGGATGCAGTGTCAGGCCCAAACGCGAGCAGCGTCTCCACCAGGTGCGGCGCGAAGTCATCCTCGAGGGATAGAACCACCCGGCAGCGGGCGCCGGACTGCTCCGGGTAGTCCATGTACAGCCCGCGCAGCTCGCAGATGGTCTGACCACGGCCCGGCCCGGAGGTGGTGTCGACCTCGACGCGCACCACCGGCGCAACAGCAGCGGTAACGGCGCCGACCGCGAGCGCAGCGGCAAGAGGATCGTGCATCGCGGAACATGCGCGGCCGTAAATGCCCTCGTAGAACCGGAAGTAGTAGCCAAGCATCTCCCCCAACGCCTTCGGAACAGGCAAGGAAGACGCTAGCAATTCCTGCCGGTGATTCTCCTCAAGCACGTTGGCCATGGTCACGTCGAGCGGCACGAGCGTCACGTTCCAGTCCGCAGCCAGCACAAGAGCGGCAGCCTCGGGGTCGTTGGCGATGTTGGCCTCGGCCACCCGCGTGATGTTTCCGGGGGCCAGGGCCGCGCCGCCCATGATGGTGATCTCCTCGACCAACCCTGGCAGCTCGGGATCGAGGCGCAGGGCTTCGGCGATGTTGGTCAGCGGGCCGATGGCAAGGACGCGCAGCGTGCCCGGGTACTCGTGGGCGAGCCGGACCAACATCTCGGGCGCGGTTTCGGACGCAAGGTGAGCCTCCGCCGTCGTGAGCGAAACTTCACCAATGCCATTGGTGCCGTGCACGTGCGGTGCTCCCCCGCGGAACGAGCCGGAAAGGGGGTCGTGCGCGCCGAGGGCGACCGGGATGTGCGCGTGCCCGGCGAGCTCGAGCAGGTCCAAGGTGTTGCGGGCGCCGACCGCGGCGCTGACGTTGCCGCTGACGGCGCCGATCCCCCGCACGTCCGCCTGCGGGGAAGCAAGGAGGTAAGCGAGGGCGAGGGCGTCGTCGATGCCGGTATCGCAGTCGAGGTAGAACGGGCTGGTCATGGGAGTGGTTCTTCTTTCAGTTAGAAGGAATTAGAGGGTTTCGCCCTTGGGAGCGGCGACGAAGAGGCTGACGATGAACGCGACGGCGGTGATCGCCACCGAGATCCAGAGGGCGGTGGCATAACCAACAGACGTGGCTTGGGCGGCGAACGGCGCAACGATCACGACGCCGAGGCTCGCCCCGATGCCGAAGGACGCACCGTTGATCCCGGGCAATGCAGCCGGGGCCTCCTTAGGCGAGAGTAGGACAGAAAGTCCGTTGATCGCGGTCAGGAAGAGACCGTTGTAGAAGATGCCGAGCGACGCGACGGCGATCAGCACCGCCACCTGGTTGCCGGAGAACGCGGCGGCGACAATAGCGCTGGCGAGGGTGAGTGCGGTGCCGGCTCGGAGGGTTTTGATCCAGCCGCGGCGATCGGCCAGCCAACCGGCAAGCGGCGCTGCGAAGACACCGATGAGCGCGGCCGGGGTGAGGAACAGCAGCGCGGAGAGGGACGCACTGAGCCCGAAGCCGGCGTGCATGTCCTGGCTCAGCAGCACCACGGTGAAGTTGATGATGGCGAAGATGCCAGCGAGGGTCAGGACCGTGGTCGCGATGACCGGCCAGACCTGGCGGGAGCGCAGGTGGTGGACGGCGATGAGCGGGTGGCGGCGGCGCTTCTCGATCATCCAGAAGGCGACGAAGGACGCGATGGTGCCGGCCAGCAGGCCCAGGGTGCTCGGAGCGGTCCAACCGGCGGCCGAGCCGTCGGACACGAAGTAGGTGATGAACACCAGGAACACCGAGAGCGAGCCCGCTCCCCACCAGTCCATGGCGCCGCGGATGCCCTGCGGTAGTCCCTTGGGAACGGTCTTGAGGATGCAGGCCGCGGCGATGGCGGTAAGAATCAGCACGACGACGAAGATGGAGCGGAAGCCAAGGGTCTCGGACATGAGGCCGCCGAAGTAGCCGTCGACGCCGCCGATCCCGCCGTTGATGGCGGCGATGATGCCCACGGAGGTGCCGAAGACGCGGGCATTCAGGTTTTCGCTGAGCACGATGTAGGCGAGGGCGAAGACCGCGCTGGACACGCCTTGCAGGAAGCGGCCGGCGATGAGGATCGGCAGGGTGGGCGCCGCGACGCAGAGGATGGTGCCCGCGCCCATGATGGCCAGCACGAGCAGGAGCGCGAAACGGCGTCCAATGAAGTCGCTCCACCTGCCGATCACGGGACCTGCGATGGCACCAGCGAGGAAGAACATGGACTGCACCGGGGCGGCACTGTCCGCTGACAGGCCGAAGCTCGCGGCGATGTGCGGGAGCGCCGGGGTGACCATGCTGGCGTTGAGCTGGAAGGACAGCACGCCGAGCAGCAGGGCAGAAATGAGCATGGCCGCGCGGCGGCCGCCGAGCTTGCTCGCGTCTGATTCGAGTACGACGGCGGGTGGCGGCGAAGTGGTAACGGTGGCTGGGGTGTTCACATCAAACTCCTTTGTCTGCAGGCTGGTCTGCCATTGGGATGTGAGTTGTTATACAACCATGTATGACACGCAAGTACAACCATCCCGTACACTATTTCTCAATCCAGCCCCTTCCCGTTAGGACTTCCCATGAACACTCGACTTCCTGCCGTCACCGTTGTCGGCAGCATCAACCTGGACATCATCGCGACCACAGACCGATTGCCCACCGCCGGCGAAACCATTGGCTCCGGCGTTCTCAGTCAGCAACCGGGCGGTAAGGGAGCCAACCAGGCTGTCGCTGCAGCACGGCTTGGCGGGAGTGCCAGGATGGTTGGCGCCGTGGGTGGCGATGGTCAGGGGCGGGTGATGCTTTCTTCGCTGTCTTCTGTGGGCGTTGACGTTTCGGACGTCGCCGTGCTCGATGGTTTCGCAACGGGGACCGCCTTGATCGTGGTGGACCGCGACGGCGAGAACCAGATTGTCGTGTGCCCGGGCGCGAACTCGGGGTTCTCGTTGGAAGGCGTTTCCTTCTCTGCTGAGGAGACGGTGCTGTGCCAGCTCGAGGTCGGCCTGCCCGTGGTGATGGAGGCTGCGCGTCGCGCCTCCGGATTCTTCGCGCTGAACGCAGCGCCGGCGATGGACCTTCCAGCGGAGCTCCTGGAGCGGTGCGACTTGGTGATCGTCAACGAGACCGAGTACGAGCTGATCCCGGCCTTGTCTGGCGCGAAGCTCGTGGCGGTGACGTACGGTGCGGATGGCTCGGCGATGTTCGAGCGTGGTGTGCGGGTCGCTTCGGCTCCTGCTGCTGCCGTGACGGTGGCCAACACAATTGGAGCGGGCGATGCGTTCTGTGCGGCGCTGGTAATGGGGCTGCGGTCGGGGCTTTCGTATGGGTCCGCGCTGGCGGTGGCTAATGCAGTTGGTGCGGATGCGGTGGGTGATGCTTCGTCACAGCCGGATTTGGGGCGGCTGGAGGAGTATGTTGCGCGGGTTGCTGATGCTGGGGTCGCTGCGCGGTGAATCCGATTTTCAGACGGGCGACGCCGGCCAGCGAGATGCGATCGAAACTGTGCTCGCGTTCAGGATGCTGGCCAAGTGAGGTACTTTGGGCCGGTCGGATGATGCGCCCATTGATCACAAAGGGCGTGAGAGAGGGGCGCCGCCCTGCGGCGACGCCCCTTCTCAGTTGTCCTGCGTCTCGCTGTGCCGCAGGCGGACGAAAGCAAATATCGCAAGTGCCGTCGCCCCCAAGACCATAATTGATCCGCCAATCAAAAAGGACTTCTCAATTGCGGTCATACTTGTAAGTTGAAGATACTCCTCATAGGGAATTAGACCAAGCTTTCCGTCGTGCTGAGAGTAGCGAACGAAGTAGCTCACGAGGCTCATCGCTGATATAACTGCCCCCAGAACTGCGGCTACGACCGCAATTCTGAAAACTCTTCTCATCATTGGCATCGTCATGCCGTTACCGCCTCTCGGTACTCAATATCCAACGGCCTAACGCCAGACAGATCCCCAGCCCCCCTCAGGGTGGTTGCAGTTATATGCCGCCATTTGCCACCAGCTCCAAGCCGGTCGCCATGATTCCAAATTGTACTCCGGTAGAGAAAGGGGGAGTCCGGCGTGAGGAGGCGGAGGTATCTCAAATGACTCCCTTATTGCATCGCGTCTTCTTGCCACCCATGACTTCGTCATTAAGTCGAAGTCTGCAAAAAATGCCCGGCCCGATTGCTTCCAGCAAAGTTTCGCGCCAACGGCCCGCGCCAAGGATTCGTCGGCGTCATCCAGCTCTACCCCGACATCACGGCAAGCCTGCTCAAATGCGACGTCATCTTTGTCTAGGTAGACGAGCTCACCGGCCTTGTCTCGACCGAAGAACGCACGCGCCAGGGCCGCATTCCAGTCCGAATAGCTCGTGACTGCTGCTTTCGAGACGTCCTTGTCGGCTATTTCGACCACTGACGAGTACCCCCTAATAAAACAACCTATTGTGCGCAAGATTAGCCGGTGCCGCTGACAATTCGACATCGCGGCACGCAGGAACATGGCCGACGGCACTTCACCCCATTCAGTAACCAGCTCAGTGTAGGTCTCCTGCGCCACTCGGCGGATCCTTTGCTAAGCGATGAGTTCGAAGCGGGGCGCCCCGGTTGGCTTGCTAATGATCACAGAGCTGTATTCCAATGACTAGCCATTGTCAATTAGCGTGTGCGCGTCCACGACTATTCGGCGCTCTGCGCATTGAGCGGCGCTCGGGACCAGGAGGGGAACCCAACCCGCTAACGTCCAGCTGAGGCTCAACCGAGACCGAGTCCGCGCGTGATGTAAGCCGCCCGCGCCATTCAGGTTCTAGACACGTAGTCGCCGTCATCAACTGTTCATGCGCGTGCTGAACAATGGGGCTGCCGGCGAGCTGACCATAGGATAGGCGCAGGATCACGCCCTGACAGGGCGAGGAGCAGGGGGCAGCAATGAGGTGCATACCGGAGGAACCGGAATTCGGTGACGGTCAGCTCGCGGAGAGGGCTGTCTGGGACGCACTGAGACAAAGCCTCCCCGACGACGTTGTCTTGGCCCACTCGGTTCAAGTGCGTAACGGCCGGGCCGAGCACGAGATCGACCTGCTTGTCCTCTGGCCACACGTCGGGATAGCGGCCATCGAGGTCAAGGGCGGCCAGATCACCATCGCCGATGGGCAGTGGTACCAGTCCGACCGGCACGGTAAACACAAGATCCAGAGCCCCGTTGCGCAGTCCCAGAGCTCCCTGCACGCCTTCAAGAACTGGCTCGAGAAACAGCTTGGTTCACGGCTGAGCAGCCGGTGCGCATACATGGTGAGCCTGCCCTGCACGGCTGTTCCCAACGGCTGGGCCATAGCCGGCTGCCCGCGCTCACTCATCCTTGACCAAGCCGACAACCAGTCTCCCGCCGAGTTGGTGCGCCGGGCAATAGAGAACGAAGGGGGCGGGGCCTCCTCACTGGCCCCGGCTTTCCTGGAACGCATCGTCCGCCAGATAAGCGGGGAGCTGGGCACCGCCGTCGGGACTTCCCATAATCCCAAAGTGGACGAAGACGCCCAAGACCACCTCACCGAGCGTCAGTCGGTGTTACTCCAAGCAACACGGTCACTCCCCCGGATCCGGTTTACCGGAGGTGCGGGTAGCGGGAAGACCTGGCTGGCAGTCGAGAAAGCCCGTCTGCTCAGCAAGCAAGGCAAACGCGTTGGCCTCTTCTGCTACAACAAGGGCCTCGGACAATACCTGCAGGACCGAGTTTCCACTTGGCGTCAGGCTAAGCCCGTCTTCACGGGCGAATTCCACGAGTACGTGCGCGGACTGGGCGTGCCCGACGGCACCGGGCAAGCCTACTTTGACGAGGAAATGCCGCGGCTCCTCAAGGAACTCGCGTCCGGTCTGGAGCCGCACGAGCGGCTGGACGCCGTCGTGGTCGATGAAGCGCAAGACTTCGCCCCGCTGTGGTGGGAAGCGCTGCTGGCCTGCACCAATGACCCCGACGGCGGTGACGTGTTCGCCTTCATGGATGACCGTCAGGACGTCTACCGCAGGTGGGGCGGCGCGACGGCGGAGCTGGCCTACGGGCCCACCGCACGCTTTGTGCCCATCCACATCGATGAGAATCTCCGGAACACCCGCAAGATCGCCGAGACCTTCAGACCGTTCGCCGGAGAGCACTTCACGCCTCGCGGCAGCACAGGCCTGCCCGTTCGCTTCGTAAATTGCCAAACCGACCAAGCGCTCGACGTGGCCGGAGACTGCGTCGACACGCTCATCGCAGAAGGTTGGGCCAACAACCAAATCGCCCTCCTCACTACGAAAGAGCGCCACCCGGTGCATCTGGACTTCTACGAACGCGGCGCTACCGAAGAGTACTGGCGCGAATTCCACGCCGGAGAAGCCGAGTTCTACGGCCATGTGCTGGGCTTCAAGGGGCTGGAACGGTCCGTTGTAGTCCTCTGCGTCAACGGTTTCAAGGACATGGAACGCGCGGCGGAGCAGCTGTACGTCGGCCTGTCCCGGGCGCGGAGCCTACTTGTTGTTGTCGGTGATTCAGGCCTGCTGGAGGCAGCCGGCGGGCGGGAGCTGAAGATGGCGCTGTCCAAGGCCGAGGCGTGGGCCCCTCTTGGTGGTTGATCTCCAGACGCCGCGCTCACTTCAGGTTCAATCTCAACTCAGAGCCGCTTACGCTGCCAACACTTAGGAGCCAACAATGGAAAATCAAATTCAGCTGATCAGTGACGGTGATGGCCTGGCCGTCATCGGTGATCGGGCAGCTGTAGACAGTTTCTTGCTGACTGAAGGACTACCCTCGAAGGATCTCGGGCTTCAACGGCTCGTAACCGCCCTCGGTAACACCGCTGGGGTCGCGCAGACAGCTTCCGAGCTTGCAGCCAACTCAGGTCGCTGGGTGAAGCTGAGCAAGGAATCAGCACAACTTGTCCATAAGTACGCGCTAAGGGAAAGTTCGAAGACGGGCCTCAGCTCCGGCGTCCTGAAGGGGAACAGTGGCCAAATCAAAGGATTCGTCGAATTCGTGAAAGTACCTGGATCGCGTGTGGCCAATCCCGCGATACTAGCTGGCGCAGCAGGGATCATGGCGCAAGTTGCGATGCAGCAAACCATGGACGAGATCACCAATTATCTTGCCACGATCGATGAGAAAGTCGACGATGTCCTCCGCGCTCAAAAGGACGCTGTGTTAGCAGACATGATCGGCGTGGATTTCGTCATCGAGGAGGCTTTGACCATTCGGGAGCAGGTTGGCCGGGTCTCCGAGGTCACGTGGTCGAAGGTGCAGGGGACATCGATGACGATCGCCCGGACCCAGGCGTACACACTGCGACAGCTAGACGCACTCGCGGAGAAGATGGAACAAAAATCGAAAGTGGGTGATGTGGCCACAACAGCCAAGAAAGCCGAGTCCAAGGTTCAGGAGTGGCTCGCCGTTCTGGCTCGTTGCTTCCAGCTGCAAGATGCGATCGCCGTGCTCGAACTCGATCGCGTGCTGGACGCATCTCCTGATGAGCTGGACCAGCATCGCCTCGCTCTAAGGGCTGCCCGGCAAAACCGGTTGGAACGCATCGCGCGGAGCACAGAACGACTGATGGCCCGCATGGATGCGGCTGCTGCGGCCGCCAACGCGAAGGTGCTGCTGCACCCGACCGCGTCGCCGGCAGTGGTGCATTCGAGCAACTACGTGGCGGCCGGCGTCGTCGACTTTCGCGGGCGGCTCGGGATCGCGGACGCCCGGGAGTTGTTGGAGGCAAGACCATGGTTGGACGCGGCCGCGGAAGTCAGGGACAAGGCGCTCGCGACCGGGTCCGAGGGAATCGATGCTGCAGGTCGCCTCGGTACCGAGACCCTCGACCGAGTCAAATCGGTACGAGACAAGGCGCTTGAAACCGGTGCGGAGGGCGTCGAGGCCGCCGGACGTCTCGGCAGCGAGACCCTCGACCGAGCCAGATCAGTGAGGGCCAAGCTTTCTAGGCAAATCTTCCCCAATGCGGGGACAGACGAAGAGGTTACGAAGAAATCTGAGTGAGCCCCCAACTGCCGGCCTCGCGTACTTTCCGGGGAGATTTGACCCCGAGTCCCCGCGGGGAGGGTGCGCGACCCAGTTCATTGTTCACTCTGGTCATCAGCCATGGCCTCAGGCAGCATCATGCCCGTATGCGATCCGCCAGGAGTCGTACCAAAATATCGGGCATTATCGGACAGTCACGCACTGCTATGCGGCCTTCAGTTCTTTGGACATTGCTGCAACGTATACCTTGGTGCCGACAACAGGGTCACTTACAAAAAAACTCTTCGCGCAAAACCTTTTTATAAGTACTCCCTGATGAGGAAGGCGGCCGGTAGGGGGTGGACTTCACATGATAGATGCCGATAAACGACGCACCCCCAACCTAGCCCTCACAGACCCTCCCTCACGCAAAACAAAACGGGTAGCGTGGACGAAGGACTCTGGCATAGGCGCCGTCCTCCTTCCCACCCTTTTGAATGGATCTGCTCCCCCATGTCTTCCGCACTGCCCTTGCCTGCGCCCAAACGCTTCCCGATCGCCGCGATGCTGGTCCTTGCCACCATCGCTTTCACCGCGATCACCACCGAGCTTTTGACGTCGGGCCTGCTCCCCCAGATCAGCGTCGGCTTGGAGGTGTCGGAGCCCGTGGCGGGGTACCTCGCGGCCGCCTATGCCGCCGTCATCGTGGTCACGGTGATCCCGGTCGCGCGGCTGTTGGCCAGGGTCCCGCGGAAGACCCTGCTCGTCTCGCTCGTCCTCACCTTCGCGTTGAGCAACGTGCTCGTCGGCCTCGCACCCAACTTCGCCGCGGCCATGGGCGGCCGACTTGTTGGCGGCTTGGCGCACGGCCTGCTCTGGACCACCATGGCACCGTTCGTGTCACGCGTGGTCCCGTCCGACAAAGTAGGCAAGGCCCTCGCCATCGTCTTCAGCGGCAACAGCTTGGGCATGGCCATCGGTGCTCCCGTCGGCACGGCTCTCGGTACAGTCCTCGGCTGGCGCGCGGCCTTCCTCTTCCTGGCGGGTTTCGGTCTGTTGCTGACCGGCCTCGCGCTCTGGCTGCTCCCCCAGGTCAGACGGACCTCCGACGCCGCCCGGCCCTCCATGCGCATTGCCATCGCCCAGCCCGGCGTGAAAGCAGTGGCCATCGCCTGGCCACTATTGGTGCTCGCCCACTTCGCGCTGTTCACCTACATCGCGCCGTTCATCCGCGAAGCCGGCCTGCCGGATTACGCCATCAGCCTCTCCCTCACCGTCCTCGGCGCATCCGGCCTGGTCGGCATCTGGGTCGCGGGCATCACCGTGGATTCGCGACCCCGCCGTTCACTGCTGATTACGACGGCGGCAATCGCCATCGCGATGCTCCTCCTCCCGCTCGGGAACGGAACCATGCCCACTGCCATTGCGCTTATGGCAGTCTGGGGCGCGGGCCTTGGCGCGATTGGTATCTACAACCAGGCCGCAATCCTCCGCGCCGGCGGCGAATTCCGGGACGCCGCCAACGGACTCACCGTGCTCACCATCCAACTCGGCATCACCATCGGCGCGCTCTACGGCTCCGCCGCCCTGGTCTTGGCCGGCCCGCTCATGGTGCCCGTCGCCGCGGCGCTTCCGGTCGTCGTCGCACTCGTCATCACGCTGGCGGGCAAGCGGCACGCTTACCCGCCCGGCCGGAAAGAAGCCGGCTGGTCGGAGCCGAAGGTCAAGGAAATGGCGGACCAGCACTAGTCCGCCGGCCGGACAACGAGCGCGGCGCCAGCCCCCGATTGCTTGCCCAGCACCACGTCTACCCGTCAAAAGTCCGAAGTCCGAAGTCCGAAGTCCTTCCAAGTGTGCCTCTCTTGGAACAGGTTGGCATCACCGCGAAGGGCAGCAAGTCCGGCGCTCCGGATTGCCACACCGAAGTGACACGGACTTGCAATTCCATTTGGAAAATCTGACCACTCAATTGCAGCCAGAAAACACACTCATTTTGCACCAAGGCACACTCAATTTCGAGATTCTCGCCACATGTCAATGGAACCGTGACCTAGACTCCTGACACACCGGGTCGTTCAATTCCGGGGAATCGCCCGGTGCTCAATCTGATCAGCCTCTTGGCATAAGCCGGAGACACGATCGCT
This sequence comes from Arthrobacter bambusae, assembly GCF_030812595.1. Taxonomy (GTDB): domain Bacteria; phylum Actinomycetota; class Actinomycetes; order Actinomycetales; family Micrococcaceae; genus Arthrobacter; species Arthrobacter bambusae_B. Next base: position 349,150 of record NZ_JAUSSZ010000002.1, on the reverse strand, counting down.
AACGAGTAGGGGCAAGCAATGATTTGTACAAACAAGGCTATTCCATCAGTGTTCAGAAGAACGTTTAACGCGTTTGCAGGTGTGGTTATCTGCATGGCCGGCGTCTCGCCTGCTGCGGCAGCCGAGACTTCGCTTGCAAACCGCTCGACTGACGCCGACGGAACTCTCGATGCTATCTTCTGGAGCAAATTAACACCGCCAACCACTGCGCAAGCGGCAAACCGCAAAGCCCTACCGCTTGAAGTCAAGGAAGCACTCCTGGACGTAGCCCAGAATAAGCCACTGGATGCGAACAAAACCGCCGCCCTGGCCAAGGCTGGCCTTACCGAACTGAATCCTGCAAACACCACCTGGACTTCAAAAGCCGAGACGGTGGCCGTGCCGGTTGGCAAGTCGACCGCTGCGTCCGCTGCCTTGAATCTAGCGGCAGCCCAGTGCTGGATCACAAGGGCCGAGGTGCAGAGATGGGGGTTCGCCACGCAATCCTTCGGCTGGAAGCGCCAGGTAGATTGGTGCGCCGACGGCACCCGCGTGACGAGCAGGCACAGAGACTTCCCATCGGTGGGATACGTAGATTTCACCTATCATTACCGCGGAGCAGATCCGATCCAGGCAAATGATGTTGGTGGATGGCAAGTCCGCACGTACCAATCAGCGACCTTCGAACAGTGCCTAACACACCTGGGGTGCTCCAACTCGTTTCGGCCATGGATCGAATTCCAGCTGCATGGAAATAACACGGCGTCTCATACTAAGGGGGTCTGACCAGAACTACGCATCGAGGGCTGATAGGGAGGTCTGCCAAATGTCCTGTCGTGCTTTTGTCTTTGCCGCGGTCGCAACGGGGTTACTTGTGTTCGTCGTTCCGTACCTTATCGGGGTGCTGTTCGGCGTTGCTCCAAACGGGACTGAGACGTTGATCATCGTCGTTCTGCTCTGGGGCATTGTCTGGACGGTCAGCAGAACAAGGTTCAAGCGCGACACCAACTGAAATCGCCTGCCACCAGAACCAAACGATCGGCCTGCGAGGATTAACACCCAGGCCGATCGTTTGGGGCACAGCTTGTTACTTTCGCGCTTTAGGGCCGACCTGGCCGTACTTCTAAGGGAGGGTCTTTCTGCTTGCCTTTTAGGATGACCGATGCTCTCAGGGTCCGCTGCGGGACCTCGCCATTCACGGGAAAGCGGCACGCGTACCCGCCCGGGCGGAAAGAAGCCGGCTGGTCGGAGTCGAAACTCAAGGAAATGGCGGACCAGCACTAATCCTGCAAGCGGGCTTCCACCCTCTGGCGCCTTAACACCCTGTACGCTATCCGCCCACCGTTTCCTTGCCCAGCACCACGTTCACGGGCGGCTCCCCGGCCAGCAGCAACGCAATCTGCTTCTTGATCAGCCGGACCATCCTGGGGAACATGGCCGAGCTTGCTCCGCCCACATGCGGCGTGATGAGCACACCGGGCACCGTCCAGAGCGGGTGGTCGGCAGGCAGCGGTTCGGGGTCCGTCACGTCCAATGCGGCACGAAGCCGGCCCGACGACGTCTCCCGCAGCAACGCTTCCGTGTCCGCCACCGGGCCCCTCGCCACGTTGACCAACAATGCACCATCCTGCATCGCCGCGAGGAACCGTGCGTCCACCAGCTTGCGGGTGTGCTCGGACAACGGCACGCTGACCACCACGATCTCGTGCAGAGGCAACTGCTCGTACAGCGCATCGATGCCAAAGACATGGCCGTTTTCGTCGTCCCGCTCCCGGCTGGCCAGCCGCGTCACCTGAGTTTCGAACGGCAACAGCCTCGCTTCAATGGCCTTGCCCACTCCCCCATAGCCGACCAAGAGCACGCGGCGGTCCGCCAAGCTCGGGCGCTGGCCGCTGGCCCACGTTCCAGTTGCCTGGTTTCGTACGAAGTCCGGAATCCCACGCTGGCTGGCGATCATCATGCCCAAGGCGAGTTCCGCCGTCGACGTCTCATGGACTCCAGCCGCGTTGGCGAAAACGCAACCCGAGGGCAGAACTTCCGCGACGCCGTCGTACCCTATCGACTGGCTCTGGACCAGCCGGACCGGCACGCCGTCCAGAGCCGCGAGCGCATCCGGCCGGCCCATGTAGGGCGGTACCAGTAGATCGACATTGTCCGCCGGGGCGGGACCCGTCAGGTCCCACACCACGAACTCGACGTCGGCGGAAGGCTCCATGGCTTCGAGGAGTTTCTGGTCGGGCAGGCACACCCGCAGGCGGGCGGACAGCGCTGTATCGCTCATTTCCATCTTCTGCTTCCCGTTTTGCCGGTCGATTAGCCGGACGGCTTTCGCATTCCAACACCAATGTACTGAGTGCATTGCCCCAACCCCCACCAACCTGCCTATAGTGGCCCTACCCGCACCCCTCCCTGAGTACCGTCCTGCTATCCAGCACGGTCTGCCACCTAGAGGAGAGAACCCTATGGAAAACCGCACGCTTGGTTCACTGACCGTCTCTGCCCTCGGCCTCGGCTGCATGGGCATGAGCGAGTTCTACGGAGAAGGAGACGAAAGCGAATCCATTGCCACCATCCACGCCTTCCTCGACGCCGGCGGCACCCTCCTGGACACCGCGGACATGTACGGGCCCTTCACCAACGAAAAGCTCGTCGGCAAGGCCATCGCCGGCCGCCGTGACGACGTCGTACTGGCCACGAAGTTCGGGAACGAAAGGCGCGACGACGGCTCTTGGGTCGGGATCAACGGGAAGCCGGAGTATGTGCGCGCCGCGTGCGACGCGAGCCTGCAACGTCTGGGCGTCGACCATATCGACCTGTACTACCAGCACCGGGTGGACAAGACTGTGCCTATCGAAGACACCGTCGGCGCGATGGCCGAGCTGGTCCAGGCCGGCAAAGTCCGGCACCTGGGACTTTCCGAGGCCGCCCCGGACACCATCCGCCGCGCCCACTCCGTCCATCCCATCACCGCCCTGCAGACCGAATACTCCCTCTGGGAACGGGAACCCGAAACGAAGGTCTTCCCGGTCCTTGCCGAGTTGGGCATCGGGTTCGTTCCCTACAGCCCCCTCGGCCGCGGTTTCCTGACTGGGCAGCTGCGCACCGAGGAAGACTTTGCGGAGAACGACTTCCGCCGGCACTCCCCCCGGTTCCAAGGCGAGAACTTCAAGCGCAACCTGGAACTCGTGGACCGGGTGAAAGAGCTTGCTGACCAGAAGGGGTGCACCCCTGGGCAGCTGGCCCTCGCGTGGCTGTTGGCCCAGGGCGAGCACATCGTCCCGATTCCCGGCACCAAGAAGCGCGAACGGCTGGCAGAGAACTTGGGGGCCACCGCCGTCGAACTCTCTCCTGAAGACCTTCAGCGCCTCGACGAACTCGCACCCGCCGGCTCAACAGCCGGAGCCCGCTACCCGAACATGTCCACGATCGACTCGTAAGCCGAGGCCTTTCTGGAGGTGCAGGCTCGGCCGGACTAACCGTCCGGCCGAGGCGGCCTGGCCCGCAAGTCGAAGCTGCCCGGGGCCACCAAGCTAACACCTATCCGCGTGTCCGAGCCGGCACTCAATTTAGAGCGCGCGAGCACCTAATTGCGTCCAAATCACACTCAATTTCGGGCGTACCACCACCTACAGATGAAATCGCGGTTCTAGCCTTCTCATAAGCTGTCAGGGAGGTCTGGAAGATGAATGCTCGTGCCGCCGTATTTTCCGCGTTAGCAACAGGGTTACTTGTGTTGGTGGTTCCATACGTTTTCTCGGCGCTGTTCGATGTTGCACCCAACGGGAGCGAAACGTTGATCGTCGTCATCCTCCTTTGGGTCACTGTCTGGGCGGTCTGCAGAGCAAGACTCAAGCGCGACACCAACTCGAGATGACGATCGCTTACCATTTTCGAATCGGACAAGCTCTTTTGGGGCGCTGTGCTGTCCACGCCATGCGCAAAGGCCCTTCCCGACTCCGCGCTCCGGGCTCCGGACCCAATCGGGAATGACAGCAACCTCCTTAAAGCGCCCTCACGAAGGATCCAACGCGCAGGTCATCAGTACTGAAGTCTTCTACCCAAGATGCGAAACTCTCGTTAATTGCGAGCATATAAAGGCTGACGCGATAGGTGCCGTCCACGGTTCCACTAAGCCCCGATGAAATGTGAGAATAGAAATCCTCGCGTTCATCAAAGCTTGCAAAAATTCCTTCCAGGAGCGTCTGGCGATCTGGACTGAGGAAAAACTCAGACGGCAGATCAATATCCGAGTCTTGGTACCGGGGGTCCGCGGACTCCCACGTGTCGAACCAGCGCTCCGGAGTAGCAAGCAGCTCAGTAACTTCGATACTCATCCCTCTTAGAACGCCACGAATCGTAAGCCAGGGGCTCCCCTGACGGCCGCTCCCCTGCTCGCCGGCTCCAAGGCCCATGACCCTGATTTTATTTGTCGTTTGATCCCATCCAGACTGTTCCCTCAAACTTGTGTGCGGTTCATCGGGGTGCATCCTGGGCCGTACATATGCGTGTCCGTCGGCTCCCGTGAACAGGCGCCCGCGTACCTCAACCAAGCTTCCATCCCGAACAGGCCGAGGGTGGCTGCAGTCTGGTGCGCCATTGGAATTTACGGACACGCGGACCTCCTAAATCGAAGGAATCACGAACTAACCGACCTGCTCGGAAAGACCAGGAATAGACCTTATAAGAAATCCGGCAACATCGGGTGCGATAGCCGGCTCCCTTACCAAGCTGATCATGGGCTCATACCATCGAAGTACACAAATTGAATTGAGCCTCCCGAGGGCAATCACATCAGAATCAGACGGTTCAATCCCTCGGATAATTTTACTAATAAATTCGAGTGAATTTGATTCTTGGATGATCAGTTCGGCGTCGAAGGGCGCGATCGGCTCGCCACTGTTCCACGCCCGCAAAGGATCGCCGGGCCTATGGTTGGATGACTCAACAGGTGGAACTCTAGTAGCGCTCATTATGCGCAGTTTACCGTCATTCTTGTTGTCATCCCAGCGATTTGATGGCTTTTTGAATCCCCCGCCAGCCCCCGCGCCGTCGAGTAATAGAAGCCTCCTACTTGTGAGCCGGGTCTCCCTCGCATAGGGTGGCTCCAGCCGGTCACCCGGCAAACAATATTGGGGGGCGAGGTACTCGCCATTTTGAAAGGCGCGTGCTTCATGGTCCGTCGAAGAGGCGGCATTATCGCCGCATGCATTTTTGGCCTTACGGCAGTTGTGGGCGCAGCGGCTCCCGCACAAGCAGTGGACCCGGTCATCACCATCGATCCGACCCCTGCTTGGGCCGAGATCTACGCCAACAACCCACCGGTACAGCTCTCGACGTCGACGACGTCCCTGGACCTCAAGCTCCCGTCCGACGCCGCCGCGCTCCTCGGCAAGAGCGTGAGCAGCACACTCCACTACCGGATTTACAACACTGAAGACAACACGGCCACACCGCTTCTCTCCGGCGACGCCGTGGCCGACCCGTCAACCCTCCATGTCTCGGTCCCTATCCCGCAAGGTTTGGCGAGCTTCGCCTCAGGGTCCATGCAGTACTGTCATGACGCCACCGGGAGCTGCGCAAACACCACCGTGCCGGCCCAAGCCTATTCGGGCTTTGTAGTGGTGGTGACGGGGACGCCCGTCGCACCGGGAAACGGCGGGATCTTCGTCCAGAGTGCCCTGACCAACGGAGGCCCCACCGGGTCCTCGACTGTTTCGATTGACCTGGGCGTTCCACAGGCCCTGCCACTGACGTTCTTCATCCAGAAGGATTCCAGCACCTCCCTTGCCTCCTACACGGACAAACTGATCTTCCGCAGTGTGCCAGGGTATTTCACGTCCGGCCCGGACAAGACCTGGACCAACGCCTTCCCTTACGGCTTCTTCTGGAAACAGGGCGCTCCGGGAACCCGTACCGACGCCCAGGTGAACTACAGCGCCGACGGAAGCAAGGCGATCGCCACAGTGCCTACCGCTTCCATCCCGCAGGTGTGCTCCACACATCCGGAATCCTTCATTCTCGGCGTCGCAGATGGAGCGATTGACTCAGCGCGCTACGCCCTTGGCAAGGTCGCTTTGGGGACCCCCCAGTGCACCCAGCGCTTCTCCGACGTACCCATCAACAGCAGCTTCTATCGCGAGATCCAGTGGCTCGCCACCCAGGGCATCACCACAGGTTTTCCGGACGGAAGCTACGGGGCGACCTTCGCCGTACACCGGGATGCCATGGCCGCTTTCCTCTACCGTCAGGCCGGCTCACCGTCGTGGACGCCGCCCGCAACATCACCGTTCGTGGACATGACACCCAATTCTGCCTTTTATAAGGAAGTCACGTGGCTGGCGTATTACGGCATCACCACGGGGTGGGTGGACCCCAACAACGGGCAGCGAAGCTTCCATCCCGGTGACAACATCAACCGGGATGCCATGGCAGCCTTCCTCTACCGCTTCAGCGGAACACCCAACTGGAATGCGCCCGCCACCTCGCCGTTCACGGACATCACCCCGATCTCGCCTTTCTACAAGGAGATGACCTGGCTGGCCGCTGCAAGGATCAGCACGGGCTACGCGGATGGAACCTTCCACCCCCTGAGCCCGGTCAACCGTGACGCCATGGCTGCGTTTCTCTACCGCTGGCAGACCGGCTGGTACTTGGGCACCCAGTAGTTTCAGGCCCCCAGACACCCGCACACAAACAATCGGCCTGCGTGGAGAACCACGCAGGCCGATTGTTTGGGGTCGAGCTATAGCGGGAAGAGCTTAGCCGTCGTTGCCGGCCGGGGTGGTGGTGGCGGTGTAGCCCTCGAGCTTGAGTGCGGCCTGGGCGTACTTCTGGGTGAACGTGTCGGCGATGTTGACCTTGGAGGTGTCAACCCCGATCGTCTTCTCCTCGTCGAAGATGGTCTTCGGGCCGCCCGCAGGCATGATGCCGTCCGGGAGGAACTGGCCCTTGTCCTGGTTCAGCGCGGAGACGTACTGGTCCTTGGTGATAGTGCTGTTCTGGACGAAGGACTGGGGCAGCTTGTCGGCGATGTCCTGCGCGGAGTGCGTGCTGATCCAGTGCATCGTGTCGACGAGGGCGTTGACGACCTTCTGGGCAGCGTCCTCGTGCGTCTTGACCCAGTCTGCCTGGGCAAGGAGCCCAGCCGACGGCAGGGTGCCGCCGAGGGCAGCCTTGGCACCGTCAGAGGTAGCGAGGTCGATCGCGGGAACAGCGAGGTTCTTGCTCTCGAGCGCCCCGACGGTCGGCTGCGTGGTCATGACGCAGTCGGCAGAACCGCGCTGGATGGCCGCGATGGCGGTCGCACCGGCCCCGACGGCGATCGTGTGGTAATCGTTCTTCGAAATGCCGGCCTTCGCAGCGATGAACTGGGTGAGCTCATCGGTTCCGGATCCGAGGTCGGTCACACCGACGGTCTTGCCCTTAAGGTCTGCGCCCGACTTCACATTGGCCTTGGGGCTGCACATGACGCGTTCACCCGGGGCGCCGGAAAGCTGCACGAGGTTGATGACGTTCTTGCCCTTGGACTGGAAATCGACGGTATGGACGTACCATGCACCGGCCATGTCCACCTGGCCTGAGGCCATCGCGTCTTCGGCGCCGACGCCGCCCTGCTGCTCGGTAGAGAGCTCCACCTTGACGCCGTACTTCTGGTAGTAGCCCAGGTTTTCCGCGAGCTGGTAGGGCAGGTAGATCTGCTTGTCGATGCCGCCGACCATCATCTTGACGGTTGGCATCGAGGCGGCGTCCGCAGATGCACTGCCACCCGAGGTGCTGCCACTGGAGGTGCTGGTGCTACTTGCAGAGCTGGTGCCGCAAGCAGCGAGGCTCAGTGCGACCACTCCGGCAGCGCCGACGGCGTAGATCTTGTTCTTCATCATGGTTGTGCTTTTCCTTCTATTGTGAGGATTCGAGCGTTGGTTAAGTGGGGGGGAAGGCTGCGGGCGTCAGATTGCCTGTGCCTCAGAGCGGTTCGGTGGACGCCACTTCAGCAGCCTGTGTTCAAGCACGCTGATGAGGTATTCCGCGCCGAGCGTGATCACTGCGATGATGACCATGCAAGCGAAGACCGTGTTGGGATCGAAGGTCCCCTGTGCCTGGCTGATGATCAGGCCGATTCCTTGCTGGGCGCCAAGCACTTCAGCGACGAGCGCGCCGATGATCGCGAAGCCGAATGCCGTGTGCAAGCTCGCGATGATCCAGGTCATTGCCGAGGGAATTGTCACGTGGATCGCGACCTGTAGCGGCGATGCACCCAGGACCCGCACGTTCCCGACCAGGTTCTGGTCCACCTCACGGACGCCTTGGAAGGCGTTGAAGAAGACGACAAAGAAGACGAGTACGGCTGCGAGCAGAACCTTCGGGAAGACTCCGAGGCCGAAGGCCACGATGAAGATGGACCCGAGCACGATTCTGGGGATTGAGTTCACTATCCGGATGTACGGGCCGACGACTTCCGACAGGTACTTGTTGGAGCCCAGGAGGATCCCGAGCACTACGCCGACGAGCGTGCCGAGCAAGAAGCCGTAGATCGCCTCCTGCATGGTGACCCAGAGGTTCTCCCAAATGGTGCCGAATGCGGTGCCCTCGGTGAAGAGCTTGACCAGGCTGTTCCAGATTTCGGACGGCTGGCCAAAGAAGAACTTGTCCACCCAGCCCTCGGTGGTGAACCACTGCCAGCCACCGATCACGATGACCGCGAGGATGGCGCGGCCGGTCCAAACCCAAGTGGTACGGCGCGTCATGGCACGCCTCGCTGAAACCTTAAGCTCGCTCGCTTGCGCTTGTGCTTGCTCTTGCACGGGAGCACCTCTACTGATTGTGGTTGTCATGCTGCTTCACCCGCCGATTGCCTGTAGGCACGGGTGACTTCGTCCTTCAAGGACTCCCAGATCTGGCCCTGCAGCTCCAGGAATCGCTCCTCGTGCCGGATCTTCTGGACATCTCCACGCGGCCTGGGCAGATCGATGTCGAACACATCCTTGATGGTTCCCGGGCTGCTGGTCATGATGACCACCTTGTCGGCGAGCGCCACGGCCTCGTCGAGGTCGTGCGTGATGAAAAGGACAGAGGGGCGCAGTTCCTCCCAGAGCTGCAGCAGCTCGTTCTGCATGATGGCCTTCGTCTGCACGTCGAGGGCGCCGAACGGCTCATCCATCAAGAGGATCCGCGGGTTGTTGATCAGCGCGGCAGCCATGGCGACGCGCTTGCGCATGCCGCCGGACAACTGGTGCGGGTACCGGTCCTCGAAGCCGGCCAGGCCCACGCGGCGCAGCCAGTCCCTTGCGAGCAAGGTGGCTTCCTTCTTGGGGGTTCCGAGCAGTACCGGCCCGATCAACACGTTTGCGAGAACGGTCTTCCATGGGAAGAGCGCATCTGCCTGGAACATGTAGCTGACGCCGTTGGTGATGCCGTCAACGAGCTGGTCGTGGACCCTCACCGAGCCGGCGCTTGGCCGTTCCAGGCCGGAAACCTGAGCCAGGGTGGTGGACTTGCCGCAGCCGGTAGGTCCGACGATCGCGCAGAACTGGCCGGGTTCGACCCTCAGCGTCACGTCGCGGATGGCAGTGAATGTCTCATGCTTGGGCGTGAGGTAACGCTTCGTCAACCCGACGATGTCGATGCCCGCGGCGACCTCTGCCCCCTCGTGGGCGCCTGGCGGCCGGTTGGGATGGTTAGCATTCATTACGCTAAGACCTCTCTGTCTTTGGAGTCCCACCATTGGGAGCCCTTCGAATTCGTGATGTAGATCACGGCAACTGTGTAAAGCTTAGGAAGGCAGCATTCGGGCCAGAAGTCTTCAGTAAGTTGTGCGCCTTAGCCGCAAATGTGCACGTTTTGTGCATTTTCTGCCGTCGCGCCAACTGCAGGGGAAGCCCGCACCGTCGCGGGCGGGAAAAGGAGCGCACGCGTTGATTAGGACGTTGGTGGTGGACGACGATTTCAGGGTCGCCGGAATCCACGCTGCCCGGGTGGCCAGGGTTGACGGTTTCGAATCCGTCGGACAGGTGTACAGCGCCGCAGCCGCGCGGGAGGCGATCAAGCGCCTCAACCCGGACTTGCTCTTGCTTGATGTACACCTTCCGGACGAGGACGGCATCTCGCTGCTGCGATCGCTGCAAGCGGCCGGAACCGACGTCGATAGCATCATCATCACCGCGGCCCAGGACATCGCAACCGTCAAATCAGCGATGAGCAGTGGTGCGGTCTATTACCTGGTCAAACCCTTCAACTTTGACCGGCTCCGCACACAGTTGGAGGCGTACCGGAAGTGGCGGCAGGAGCTCGATTCCGCTTCAACTGCCGACCAGGAGACTATTGACAGCCTCTACAACGCGCGCGCGGCCGGGGTCAGGCCCGCTGCCCCGGCACCGCGCCTGCAGCCCACCATGCAGAAAGCGCTCGACGCCGTCCGCGCCGCCGGGGGTCCCATCAGCGCCGCCGAGATCGCCGAGCAGCTCGGTGTCAGCCGCCCGACAGCCCAGCGTTACCTCAGCGTCCTGGAGCGAAAGGGCCTTCTCGTCCTGGACCTCACATACGGAAGCACCGGCCGCCCCCTCAACTCCTACACCGTGAGTTGAGTCGGGAGCGGCCGGTGCTTCTCTTGGCCTACCGGCTGCTTGACTACTCGGCTGCGGGTTCGCCCTGCTTCACGAGGGCGGCCTCGAGGTTGATCTTAACTTTGTCGCTCACCAGGAACCCACCGGTCTCGAGGGCGGCGTTCCAGGTCAGCCCGAAGTCCTTCCGGCTGATTTCAGTTTCGGCCGAGAACCCGGCGCGCGTCGCGCCGAATGGGTCTACCGCGACGCCGGTGAACTCCACTTCCAGCTCCACCGGCTTGGTGATCCCCCTAATGGTGAGGTCTCCCGTGAGGGTGTAGTCCTCGCCGTCGCCCTCTACGCTCGTGGCGCGGAAGGTCATTTCCGGGTACTTCTCGACGTCGAAAAAGTCGGCACCGCGGACGTGGGCGTCACGGTTCGCGTCCCCTGAATCGAAGCTCGCGGTCTTGACGGTGGCGTGGAGGGACGCGTCGGCCAAGGACTCGCGCACGCGGGCCTCGGCGGTCGCTTCCGTGAAGCGGCCGCGCACCTTGCTGATGCCGGCATGCCGGACGCTGAACCCGATTTCGCTGTGGGACATGTCCAGCATCCAGACGCCGGGTGTCATACCTTTGGGAAGGGTCATGGTGGATCTCCTGGTTCGAAAGAGTCTCGCGTGGATGGGTCCCTTCCACCCTTGTTGAGCCCGAAGTTGAAGTCAAGGATTCAAAGGGGGCTTGCAGCGAACTCCCATGTAAAAGCAGGTGATTCCGGCCGTCACTTCCGTGCCGTTCAAGATATTAGCTAATTCGAGGCCGCGCCCTCGTGGAAGCGCCCGTACCGGCGTAGAAAGAGGTAGATGCCCACGAACGTCACTAGGCCAAGAACGGGCCCGGCCCAGAAGGCAACAGGTGTACCGTGGATGAGCACCGCAGCGCCCCCGAAAACGGCAGCGACCGCTCCAACGCCAGGATTGGCCGTAGCCAGTTTGCCTTGGATTTCGCGCCCCAGCTGGCGGTAGCGGATGGCTTGCAGGACTGCAAAGACGATGAAGGCCGCGACCATGATCAAAGACCATGGCGGGTCAGTCATCGACACCACGCTGACTGTCACCCCGAATAAGGCTGAGAGGGCAAGCCAGTAATTGCGTGCGATCGAATCCGGCTTGATATTCATCGGCACCCCCGGTTGAAGTCAATAACCGATCCGGCAATCGCCATCGCTGCCGAGCACCCCAATGCGGCCATGGGGCCGAAGAAGCCCATCGCGCCGCAGAAAGCCGCGTTTGTGCCCCACCAGGCCCATAGGGCGGCCCAAGCGGACGGGCACTGAGGAAACATCGGCTTCATCCCCCGGCGTCCCAATCAGACTGACATTCTCAGCGGTGGCGGCAGCAACTGCACCGACCGTCTTCAAGGCTATTGATCTCAAATTCACACTTTCCTCCTGCAAGTGGTGGCGGGCAGGGCGCCCGGCGAAGCAAACGCTTCACGCCGAAAGTATGCATTCAGGATAAAGCAGTCAAGAGATTTTAATAAACAGGTCCGAAGACTTTAAATTCAAGGCAAAGCCCAGAATCACTTAGCGCATCCGTGCATGCTTCGAAGCTACTCAATTCCGACAGATACACACTCAATTTAGGGTCTTTTGAATACTCAATTTCGAGCATGTACCACTCAATAAAAGTAAAACACTTGACACTTGTAGCTGCGGCCTGAGGTGCGCGTGTTCATCCGCGCCTTGCATCTATTCGCCGTGTGTTTGGGAGATTCGAGCGTGCTCATAAAGGTCTTGGCGCGTGGTGGTTCCGGTCTTGCCAAGTGCTCTGGAGATGTGGTTTTCTACGGTCCGGGGACTGATCCCCAAGAGGGCAGCGATTTCGGGGGTGCGTTGGTTGCCCGCCAGGATGGCGATTTCCCTTTCCCGAGGAGTCAGACCCTGGGGATGACCTCCGGTGTCGAGGGTCAGTTGTTCTCCTTGCGACGGGAAACGGTTTTCGAAGACAGATGTGATCTGTTGAAGGCTCTTGGCCAAGCTATGGTGTCGCGTGTGGATATAACGCCTTGATGTGCTTTTCAGGAGCCTAGTGATCGCTGGAAGGTCGGAGTCGGCTTCGTATTTGTCCAGGACAATCTTCAGCAGTTGATGGTTGCGGTCACGAATGGCACCGGCGACGGCGAGGAACTGGGCATGGGAGTGCACGCCGTGTTTGTGCAGTAGCTGTTGCGTGGTCTCCAAGATCTTGTGTCCGGGGTAAAGCGACAACATGAACAATGAGGCATAGACGGCTTCGGTTACGTAGCCCCGCTCCAGTTGTTGGTCCAGAAGCTCGGCAGCCTTTTTGTCAAAGTCTGTCGGATCCGCGTATTTGCGCGTAACGAGCTCATAGACTGCTTTGCCGGTTCCAGGTAGAGGTCCGATGTCAGCAACGTCTTTGCGTGCCTGAATCCCCAGCGAGTGGAGGTTCTTACCGGAGCTGGCCAATACGCGAAGGCCGGCGATTCTGAGCAAGGCGTCATGGAGGAAGTTCGCCAAGAAGCCGGGCCGTCCGAGCGCGAAGACGCTTGCCATCACCCGATCAGCTTCCTTGCTGAGTCCCCGCTCGGCCATCCCCAAAACGGCCACGTAACTGTTCGCGACGAACCCAAACTGATCAAGGCGGCGCCGCGCCGCGGCGCGTTGGCTGAGGGAGAAGATCAGTGCTTCCTCGCCGCGGCCGGCGATATGGAGAGCTAGTCCACGGACGAACGGTTCCATACCCGCTGCGATTTCAAGGCCATTTGCTGAGTCAAGGGCAACAAGGGCCGCCTGCGCGTCGAAGCGGTACAGCTCCAAAATCCCTCGGATGACCGGTAGAACGCCACTCTCGGGGTGGCGGCTGCTCACCGCGGCCAAGGTTTCGTCGAGGTTTGAGGGCATTCGGTCGAAGGAGGCTTCGAGGTAGAGCGCGAACGCTTGGGTTTCCGCCTTCCAATCGGGGTGGGCGTGGCCGATCGCCTCGACTATACCGATCGCTGCCGTTAGTGGCCCGCCGTTGACGATGGCCCAGAGCGCCTGGGTCATTCCGAAGAAGAAGTGATCTCCGGCATCAGCTCCCACGGCATCGGTTTCACTGAAGACTCGCTCGATGCGTGAGGAATCGATCGGACCACCCCAGTAGAACTTAAGGAATCCCGCGGCAGCGGACATGGTCCCGTCGGACTCCCACACGCGGAATTGTGATTCTTCCAGATTGCTGAGCTGTTCTTTGAAAAGCCGTGTCGCAGCCGGTCCGCCCCCGGCTTCACTCCGCAGGTCCGTGATCAATTCGGCCAGAACCTCAGGAGCAGAACCCTTCACCGATCGGACGCCGGAATCGATTTTCCGGTTCCCCCGATCCGCCAATACCCTGCGGGACGATCGCGGGTGCGCGTCTCTGAAATAGTCGACAACAATGTGCGGAGTGACGTCCACCCAGATGGCCCCGCTGCTGTCCTCGGTGAGCGCGACGAGTCCCAGCGTTTCGAGCCGGTCAAGGACGCTTGCCTCAACTATTGGCTGTAGGGATGACAGCGGCCGGGCACCCAGTGCGGACAAGGTGTGCAGTCCCGTCCAATCATCGGCGCTGAGTCCGTGAAGGAGCGTTTGGACGGTGCTCTGGAGATATTCGTTCCAGAGAGTGTGCCCGCTCATGCTCCACTGTCCGCCATGTTGAACAAGCTGCCCGCTCAGTTCCGCACTTTGGGCGATCCTGACCACTATTCGCGGGTTGCCTCCAGATTTCATGAGCACGGCCGTGGTTAAATCCACGTCCGGCGGCGACCCGAGGGTTTGGGCAAGGAGTTTGTTGACCTGATCGTAGTGAAGAGGACTGAGCCGTATTGTTGCCTCCGGCCACCGGGCAGGCGTAAAAACCGAGGCCGCCGAGTACCGCGGGGCATCGTCCATCGTCACCACCAGCGGCCGTTGGGTCCGGTCCTGAACAATGTCAATCACTGCGGCTGATTCTTTGTCGAGCTCATCGATATTATCCACAACGATTGCCCGGCGGCCTCGCCGAGCCAACCGTTCGGCGAGCACGTTCGCGACGCCTATCGGCCCATTCTCTTGCCCCCGCCCTTCCAGTCCGAGTGCGCCGATCCCTGCGAACGGTGTCTCATTCAGAAGCCGCGAGCCCGAGAGGCTGTAGACAGTGACCCCGGCCCTTTCGAGGCCAGCGGCGATCGACTGCAGGACCGTTGATTTTCCACTTCCGCGCCCGCCCACGATCCGGACACTCACGCCGCGCGCCACGTGGGCAAGTGCCCGGCGGGTTTCCTCATCGAACACTACCGAACTCCTAACGCAGACACCCCAACTTCGACGTGTGAGCCTGGCGGCCATCCAAATCTGAGGAGAGAGCGCCCCCGGAGCCCAAGCCTGGCAATCTATCTATTCAACGCTACGGGTGAAAATGATCACGGAGTGTGCATTGCACCTAAATTGAGTGGTCATGCACAGAAAATGAGTGGTAGCGGTGCCTCGGTGTAGGTGTCCGGCTAACCCACCGCCCCCGGCTTCCGCCAGGCCAGCGCCAATACAAACAACGAAAGCAAGCGTCAAAAGCACCACCTCGGCGATGATCACGGACCGCACGCCGAACCGCTCTATGAACCGCACGGCAACCGGCGTCATGAAAACCGACATGGCAGCCAGGGGAAGCATCAGCAGGCCGATCAGACTCCCCGGCTCACCGCTCGGATGTCAAAAGCTCCCTGTAGCCGGGACCACGTCCCCCTTCTCTAGGCGCACCGGGCAGCCGAGGCGCGCTTCGTAGGCGGCAGCCAGGGCACTGCTGTCTGCGCTATCTGAGACCGTGACCACGACATGGGATCCGCCATTGGCCATAGCCACCACCCGGACCCTTGCCTCTTCCGTCAAAAGGGTTCCCGCACGGTCCATGACAGTTCCCGGAACGCATGCTGCCGAACGGATCGAGATGTCAGTACCAGGGAGCTGGTCGCGCAAGCCTGAGATGCTGTCGTTCTCCGGGCCGTGCCACAGGATGACGAGCTTCCCTTGCTCCAGAACGACTGACCCGAAGTTGGGGTCGCCGCTTAGTTCCTTGGTGATGAGGCCGGCCGCCGACGACAGCGTCCCATCCTGCGGTGCCGCTTCGGTAATTTGGACCGGATCGGTAGCTTGTATTGAGCCGGCATGACGCTGGACGCCTCCGTCGCAGGCCGTCAACGCGGCTCCGGAGAGCAGCATCGCAGAGACTATGCTTGGGCGCCCAACGAAGGTCATGCGGTTCACGGAGATCATCTCGCAATCCACGAAACTGATAGAGAGGTATCGAATATTCTACGACCCCGCATGGCCGACCCGCACAGCGCAATGTCCGGCTAACCCACCGCCCCCGGCTTCCGCCAAGCCAACGCCAGTCCGAACACCACCGCGCTCAATCCGAGCATCACCAACACCATGAGCCCCCAGTTCGCCTGGTTCACCCCGGGCCCGTACAGGACACCAATGAGTACCGTCGCCGTGATGGCTCCGAGGTACCTGCAGGTCTGGAAAATTCCGGCGGCCACTCCCCTGTCTTCCGGCCGCGCGGACACATACAAACCCTGGTTGGACGCCGTACTGACCACACCATACGGGACGCCCATCAGCGCAGTGAGCACCAGGACCAGCGGCGGCAAAAAGGACAGTGTCAGCAACCCGAGCGCGCCGGACGCCAGGGCCAAAAGCAACACCCCGACGATCATCACGGACCGCACGCCGAACCGCTCAATGAACCGCACCGTCACCGGCGTCATGAAAACCGACATGGCAGCAAGGGGAAGCATCAGCAGGCCCACCACGCCGGCGTCGTACTTTCCCGCCTGCTGCAGTAACTGCGGAAGGCCGAAGAACGCAAAATAGTAGACCGCGCTGAACACCGCGAAACCCAGGTACAACAGCAGCAACGGTCGGTTCCTCCCGAGCAGCCGCAAGTCCAGGAACGGCGGGGCGAACCGCAACTCGCGCCACGCGAACAGCGCTGCCAGGACCACCGCGACTGCCAGGAACCACCAACGGTAGGACGGCATCACGTTGAGCAGCGCCATCATCGCCAGCGTCAACGAAGCGATGAACGCGAGGATGCCCGGAATGTCCGAATCCCGCAGGAGGGCGGAAAGCTTGCCGCTTTCGCGTCCGACGTCGGGCGGTGCCACCCGCCACACCACAACCAGGGCCACAAGCGAGATCGGCACGTTGATCGCGAACAGCGCCTGCCAGCCGACCAGGCTCACCAGGAGGCCGCCGACGACGGGTCCCACCGCAGCGGCGGAGGTGTTCGCCATCTGGATCCGCCCCAAGGGCCGGGTGGAGCTGATGTTCGCCTGCCGGCTGAGCGTCGAAACCATCACGACGGCGCACGGGTACGCGGTCGCGGTCCCGACAGCCATGAGCGCGCGGGCCACGCAGACCAACACGAAGTTCGGCGAGAACGGCGCCAGCGCGCAGGAAACGGCGACCACTGCCATGCCGAAGGTGAACAACCTTCGCGGACCGAATCGGTCCGCCAGCCGGCCCATGAGCGGCTGGCCGGCGGCCGAGGCGAGATAGAAGGACGTGATTACCCAGGTGACCGTGGCGACGTCGAGCGCAAAATCCCGGCGCAGAACCACGAGGGCCACCGCAATCATGGACGAGTTCAGCGGATTCAGCGCCGTCCCGAGACTCAGTGCAGCGATCGCTAGGCCGGGGCGGGATTTGTTGCTCACGTCCCTAAGTCTGGTACATCGTTGCCTGAGGTCACGAAACGGCGCGTCACGAACCTCGCGCGTCACGAGCCCCGGCGGTCACGAACCCTGCCGGTCACGAACCCCGGCGGGGAGCCGTCAGCTCTGCGGTATGGACAGTTCCGGCTTCCGCTTGCCGTTGGCGTCGTGGGTCAGCGTCGGGACCGGGGGCTTCGGCGGGGCCACTACCGGAGCAGGCGCAGGGGGTGACGGTGGCGGCGGCGCGGGCGGAATGCAGGAGAAGTTGTAGTCGAAGTCTGTGGTGAATTGGGTGAGTGCCACCACACCGCCGGCTGTCAGCGGCGGGGCCGAGCAGAGTTCCACGGCGGACTCCGGTGACGTCGCTCCGGCAAGCCAGCTCTTGAGCCCGTTCAGATTGCTGTTGGGACGAAGCTGGCCCGCGATGACTCCGAATTGGTACGAGGTTGAGTAGATGCCTACCGCCGCGCCAATGCTCTGCAAGTAGGCGGCCATCCCTTCAAGATCGGCGGCGTTGGCCACGGTGTCCCAGGACCACGCATTGCCGGTCTCGACGTCCAGCCACCACATGTGCTTGGCAGGGTCGGGTACCCCGTACCGGTTGACGTCGTCGAAGGCCATGCCGTAACCGTAGAGGTAGGCGCACGCCGCCGACGCTGACCCATCGCAGTTCCCATACGGGTTTGGACGGGAAAGGCCCACGTCCGCATTGGATGCCGGCCACCACCCGCCGTACTGCGCTGGATTGGCGGTGTTGACGTACACGGCGGCCGCCGCTTGGCTTGTCCCGCCCGCCGAGCCGCTGGCCCAGCCCAGCTGCTCGGCGAAACAGGGATTCGCGGTGCCCGGCATGCCACCGTTCACGCCGACGATCGCGAACGCCTGGCCCGAAGGAAGTCCGCCACCACATTGCGGCCAGGAAATGTCGTTGCCCAAGACGATGCCCGAAGCCTGCATGGGTGCGGCATTCGCGGCGGAGAACGGGGTGGCTACCGAAGCAAACAAGAGGCAAGCGACGGCCATGAGTTTTGCGGTTTTCATGATGTGCGTCCTTGGCATGGTTCCAGGGCCCTGCCGGGGCTGTACTGCCGCACATTGCGTTCCAAAAGCAATGGCAGTGAGCCATCTTCGGCTCACTACGGATCCTACGGACGCGCTTCGGAGGCGCCTTGAGTGATCCCTACTCGACTTAGTTAACGATTATGCGAGTGTGGGCCGGTTTTGCACCCGGAGGATGGCCACTGTTGGGGACGGTCGTCGCGAGTGTTCCTGCACGGGTCAGGGAGCGAGGAGTCCGTCGGCCACTACCCCGAGCATCGCTGCCGCTGCGTCGGCGGGAAGTTCGCTGGTATCAACCACTGCGGCAACGCCGCCGACGAGCCTGCTGATCTGGATTGCCTCGACTCCCGGGCGCAAGGCAGAATCCAACGCATTGATTACGCGCTGATTGGCGCCCAGATAGGTCTGGCACTTTGCCGCGAACGGGGAACCAGGGTCCCCCAGCGCGGCGGTAATCCTCGCGGCCGCGCCCTTGTGCTCCGTCAGCATCGAGGCATAGTCGGTTAACCAATTCAGCAACCGCTCCCGCGCAGGAGCGTCGAGGGAGATGGCCCGGTCGACGGCGGTGTTGACCTTATCTGCCCACGCCTCAAGGACCGCGTCGTACAGCGATTCTTTGGTTGCGAAGTGCCGGTAGAGCGTTCCCGGTCCCACCTCGGCCGCTTTGGCGACTTCGTCCATCGAAACGGCTTCGAAGCCTTTGGCACGGAAGATCGCACGCGCAACCTCCACGATCCGGTCGCGGTTGCGTTGAGCGTCAGCGCGCACAGAAACACCTTTCGATACACCATTGCAAAACGGAGAGTGTCTCCGTATAGTTCTAAGCGGAGCAACTCTCCTCTTAGTGTACGTCAGCCCCCTCGGCTAGAACAGGACACCTCCCATGACACCCACAATCGCCACACGTGCACCCGCCGGAATCATCCGCAGAAGCGGAAGTCCGCGCGGCCGCGCCGGCAGCATCGGCCTCTGGCTGGTCATGCTGGCCCAACTGATGCTTGTCCTCGACGCGACTGTCGTGAATGTCGCACTCCCCCACATCGCCACCGACCTCCACTTCGACCGGGCCGAGCTCAGCTGGGTCCTCAACGGCTACGCCGTCGCCTTCGGCGGCCTCCTCCTGCTCGGCGGGCGGATCGGCGACGTCATCGGACGCCGTCGCACCTTCCTGGTGGGCGTCGCAGCCTTCACGCTCTTCTCACTGCTTGGCGGCTTGGCCACCTCACCCCTCCTCCTCGTCATCGCACGCGCGCTCCAGGGCCTCGGCGCTGCATTCGCCGCCCCGAGCGTGCTCGCTCTGATCACCACCAGCGCAAAGGACGACGGCGCGCGCAACCGGGCACTCGCCCTGTTCTCCGCGATTGCCTCGATGGGTGGCGCGCTCGGGCTTATCCTCGGCGGCCTGCTCACCGACACCACCAGCTGGCGGTGGACCCTCTTCATCAACGTGCCTATCGGCGTCGTGGTCCTCGTCGCAGTGCCGCGCCTGGTCGCGGAAACTCCACGGCGGCCCGGGCGCTTCGACATCCTCGGGGCCGTGACCGCGACGGGCGGCGCCGTCGCCATCGTGTGGGGCCTCATCCAAGCGGGCGACGTCGGCTGGTCCAGTCCGCGGACCATCGGCGGCCTGGTGGTCGGGGCCGCGCTGATAGCGATTCTCGCCGTCACCGAGCGGAGGGTGGCCCACCCCCTGCTCCGACCCCAACTACTGCGAAGCCCGAGCCGAGTGGCGGCGTTGGCAGCGATGGCGGCCACCTATGGCGGCATGCTGGCGATGTTCTTCCTCATGGTCCAGTACCTCGAAGACGATCTGCACCTCACCCCCCTGGTGACCGGACTGTCGTTCCTGCCGATGCCGCTCAGCATTTTCGCGATGTCACGGATCGTTCCACGGCTACTCGAGCGGTTCGGGGCCGTCCGGCTGGTCATCTTCGGCACCGCGCTTCGCATCCTCGCTTTCCTGCCGCTCACGCAACTGAAGACGGACACACCGTTCGCCCTCGTTTTGCTTGCGCTTCTGGGCACTGGACTCTCCGCCGGCATGACCTTCATGCCGCTCACGACGCTCGCGCTGCGCAACGTCGAACCCGAGCACGCGGGGTCCGCTGCCGGACTCTTCCAGACAATGCAGCAGCTGGGCGGCGCCGTCGGGCTGGCCATCGTGGCTTCGATCTATGCGGCCTTTGCCACCCCGGGCGACTTCCTGACCGGCGGCCGGGCCGGGTTCTGGTCGGCGACCATCCTTTCGGCGCTCGCCATGGCGGCCGTTCTGGGATTGGTCTTCAAACCTCGAACAGCGGTATGAGGGGTGCGCTCACAGGCCGCCTAGGCCCTTGGCATAGGCGGCCTGTCCCGCGTGCTGAAGGCAATCGGCAATAGTGCTGACCAAGCGGACGCCTAGGGTGACCGGCGGATCCCAGCGTGTGTCGACGATGCGATCAAGGTCCTCGTCGCCGAGCGTTTTCACGAACGCCTCCGTCTGCCGGTGGACGGCGTCGTAGTATTCGAGCAACAGCTCCGGCGAGGCCTGAACGGCGTCCACTTTATCGCTCGAGTGGCCGTAGCCGGTGTCGCGTTCGGGCAGCGGCAGGTTGAAGCGGCCGGCAAACGCCTGGGACGTCCACACCTGTTCGACGCCGGCGGCGGAGGCAAGCTGCACGTCCTCCACTCGACTGAGGTGCCAGATCAACCACGCAATCGAGTTGCCATTTTCTTCGGGCCGGCGAAGCAGGGACTCGGCGTCGACCCCCTCAAGAGTGGCGGCCACTATGTCGCGGATCCGGGCAAAGGCATCCAGCAAAAGTTCGTTGGATTTCATTGCGTCCTTTCAGTGTTCTTCATTGCGTCCTTTCAGTGTGTTCTTCGCTGGGTTCTTCTCACTGCGTTCTTCGCTGGGACGCCACGAAGTCCCGGGCCTCATGCGCCAGTGCCAACCACGACTCCTCATCGTCGGCCGTGACGGTGAGCCACTCCCTCATCGCACGGCCCTTTCCGGCATCAAACGGCGCGCCATCTCCGGTCCCGATCAGCGCCTCCACACGTTGGTGCGGCAGCTTCACAACAAGCTTGCCTCCGGAGAGCATCGCAAAGATCGAGCCATGGACCTTCAACGCGTTCGAACCGAATCCACGCTGACCCGGTTCTCCAGGCACGCTCACGCCCTCGCTGGCCCTGAATTCCTCAATAAGCACGGCGAAACGCTCCTCAGGCAGCATGGGACCATCTTCCCGCCCAGGGTCCCCGGGAACAACCGTGAACCGCCAACCGATCCGCCCGCCGGACAAACATGCGGCGGAGCGGCGGGCATAAACTACAAGCAGAACCCCTTCCGACGCCGGGGAGCTCATCATGGACACTGAATTCGCCGATGTCATCGGTCATGATGTCACGACGATCACTTGCCTCTGCGGAAACACCGTCAGCAAAGAGGGACTGATCCAGGCCAATTCGCAGGGCATCCCTGTTTACGCGGATGCGAACACTCCGGTCCCCGCCGGGCTAGCCTCGTGGCCCGACGATGAGGATCTCTACACCCTGTGTCCTTCATGCGGCCGGGTCTACCACGACACCACCATTGAAGAGACAGGGACCGCGCCGGTCGCCTTCCAGGTGGACGTCACCGCCGGCCCGATCGCCGAAGCGATCCGGATTCACTGGGATCTGAACAGCTGATTCTTAAGGCCGCCTTGCCCCAGCCCCACCCTGCGCGACGTCGGTTGGGGGGTGGTGGTTGGTGGTTGATGGCTCGGTTCGCGGCTTCCCGCCGTCGGCGGTTCGCGGCTGCCTAATAATGTCAGACCCCCGTGACAGGGTTTATTCATGGAAGGCATCGGTCAACTCGTGGCACATCGGGCAACCCGGCCCGACGGCGGGATTGCGTCGCTGGGACGCCATTCGCGCCGCCTAAAGCCAGTCGCTGCCGTAAACGTAAAGTCCTTCGCTCCAGTGCACGCCGAGCTTCCCAACCGGGCCGCCGCCGTACCGTCGCCGCAAAGTGGCCTTGATCAGGCCGTGGCGGCGATCGAGGCGCTGCGTTCAACCGCAATCTCAGACGCCCGCGTGTTTGGTTTCCTTGATGCCGCGGATTTCGCCAGCAAGGTCGAAGAGTTCTCGCGGACGGTTGAGTTTTTGCAGATCGTTGCAGCCGGGGCCGTGGAGCGGACGCGGAGCGAAGCCCAAGCGGCACGGCAGTCGCCGTCGACGCCAGGGTGGAGGACGGGCTGGGCTGAATCCACCGCCGATGCCGCAACCACAGCGTCCGGGCTCGCCGCCGCACCCGACGTGGCCGACGACGGTTACCGGAATGCGGCCGAGTTCCTGCGGGCCACGCTGCGCATCGGAATCGGCGAGGCACGGCGCCGGCTCGCGCTCGCCGCCGGCACGCTCCCGCAGACAGGGATCGCGGGGCAGGAAGTTCCCGCACGGCACGGGGTGCTCGCGGAGGCTCTCGCCTCGGCAGGCGTACCGTCCCGTTCGGCCACGGTGATCAACGTGGCCCTGGATCAGGTGCGACACATCGCCGATGGGGAAACCGCCCTGAAGATGGAGCAGTCGCTGACCCACACCGCGGTGCAGAGCGATCCCGATTTCGTGTCCCGGATGGCGAAACGCTGGGTTGATGCCATTGACCAGGACGGATCCGAACCCAGCGAGGAGGAACTCCGCCACCGCCAAGGAGCGTTCATCCGCAAACCCCGCCGCGGCCTACATCACGTGGAGATCTTCGCTACTGCGGAACAATTCGAGACCCTCACGACTGTCATGAACACCGCCACCAACCCACGACTCCGCCACGACACTGACGGCCCCCAGGATCCGGATTCGGGGCCCAATCCCGGCGGCTCACCGGTGGTCTCGGGGCACGACGCCGACGCCCACCCCTCGCTGGATCGCCGCTCGCGGGCGCAAAAGCTGCTAGATGGACTGGTCGGGGCCTGCGGAGTGGCGCTGTCCACGGGAGAGCTGCCGTCGAACGGTGGTCTCCGGCCACAGGTGATGGTGACCATCGACTACCGCGAGCTCCTGGACCGCCTCGAACACGAAGCCTTCACCGCCGGTGGAGCCCGACTGAGCACCAGTACGTCGACATTCCAAGGTCCGATCCACCCCTCGGTCATCCGCAAGATCGCCTGCGACGCGGACATCATTCCCGTCCTGCTCGGCAGCGACAGCCGCGTCCTGGACATCGGCCGCACCACAAGGGTGTTCCCGCCCCACATTCGCAAAGCGATCATCGCCCGGGACCAAGGCTGCGCCTTCCCCGACTGCACTATCCCCGCGCCCTGGTGCGAAGCCCACCACATCTCCTACTGGTCAGACGGCGGCAGCACAGGAACCGACAACGGCACCTTGTTGTGCAGCCACCATCATCACGTTATCCACAAAGAACGCTGGAAGATCACCGTGGAGTCCGGTGTGCCATGGTTCAAACCCCCACCCCATGTCGATCCCCGCCAGACACCCAGGCGAAACGTGTACTTCCGGCCCGAACGGACGTGAGCCTGCACGGGAGATGAGCCGGTTTCGGACGGGAGACCGCCCGAAACCATTGACGTGTGACCATATGGTCACCTATTCTGAAGCCATGGACGCCGTGTTCAAGGCACTCTCCGACCCCACCCGCCGGGATCTGCTCGATGAGCTCTTCCGCGAGGATGGACAGACGCTCAGCGCGCTTGAAGCACGGTTCGACATGACCCGTTTCGGGATCATGAAGCACCTCAGGATCCTTGAGGAGGCCGGGCTGGTTGTGACCCGCCGTCGTGGTCGCGAAAAGCTCCATTACCTGAATCCGGTACCCATCAGGCTCGTCCACGATCGCTGGGTGAGCAAATATGCAGAACCATGGGCCGCTGCGTTGAGCGACCTCAAAACCAGATTGGAAAGTCCCGTGGAAAAGATCTTCGAAATCTACATCAAGACCACGCCGGAACGGCTTTGGGAAGCCATCACGGACAGTGACACCCGCAGCAAGTACCAGTTCGGCAACACCCACACCGCTGACTGGACGCCGGGCGGGCATTACGAGATGCACAATCCCAAGGCCAACGGAATGGTCCTCGGCGAGGGCGAAAACCTGGAGGTCGATCCCCCGCGCCGGCTCGTACAGACCATGCGCGCGCTCTGGGGCGAGGACGTCAAAGCCGAGGGCACATCACGCGTCACGTGGGAGATCGAACCTGTCGGCGACTCATGCCACCTGACCGTCACCCACAGCGACCTTCGCGAAGGCGGCAACGACCAGATCTACGGCGGTTGGCCGATGATCCTCTCCGGCCTGAAGACGTGGCTGGAGACCGGCGAGGTCCTCACGACTCCGGGTTCATTGCTGTATTCGTAAGGTCAACCGCGCCGCTTTCAGGACCGGGCGGCGGGAGCGAGGGCCGCGTTGAGGTACTCCAGGTGCGACAGCGTCGGTGCAGTCGAGTTCGCCGCATATTCCGGGTGCTTGGTGAGGAACTTCTGGATGAACGGGCACACCGGTACGATCCCGAGTCCTTCGCTCACAGTCTCCTTCAGCGCAACTTCGGCGAGCCTGCCCGCGAGCCCTTGTCCGCCATACTCCTCGTTGATCACGGTGTGGTAGAAAATCCGCTGCGGGGACCCGTCGTCGTCGTACGTTTTGTAAGCGGCCTTACCGATCACGTGGCCGTCAGCGAGCACCTCAAAGCGCTCCCGGTCAACGTTGTGGCGGATAGTGGCGTCGGTCATGGATAGCTCCTTGCATCGGGGTCCTCTTGACCTTAGCTAACTTCGGGGCACGGGCGCTTTGTTCCCAGACGCAGGTTTTCTCCAAGCCCAGACGGGGACTTGGAGAAAACCTGGCAGTTACGGCTAGGCCGTGACGATGTCGCGCGTGGCGTGGTCGTACGTGAAGGTGATCTTGCCGCCGTCGTGCTTTAGCTCGTGGTTGGCACCGTCACGCACGCCGAACGCGCCGTAGTTCTCGTCCCACGAGCGGTTCAGCGCGATCTTGTAGTTATAGAAACCGGCAGGGAGCGTTGCGGTGAGGGTCCACACCTTGCGACGGGAGTTGAACTTCATCTGCACCTCGTCGTACTGCGGGGCCCAGTCCTCCGGCGCGCCGAGAATCGTGTTGAAGTCACCAGCGATCGCGACGGCGGATGGCTGCTCGAGCTTGTCGACGGCGGCAGCCGCTTTGGGTGCGGCAGCTTCCTTCGGGGCTGCCTTGGCGGCCGGGGCCTTCTTGGCTGCGGGCTTCCTGGCAGCAGCCTTCTTGACCGGCGCCTGCGTGACCGGTGCCTCCGCGACAGGGGCCGTCGGAAGCGGGGTGTCTGCCGGAACGGGGGTGCCCTGAGCCAAGGCAGTAGCGAACTCCTCCGGCGTGGCGAAAGCAACCGTGGCACGAAGGCCGTCCTCGGTGATGGTCCAGCCCGAACGGCCCTTGACCAACCAGCCGGCCTTGACCAGCTTGGCGGTCTCCGTCGTCAGGCTCTTATGACCGCGAGGGATGCCTCCACTGAGCAGCTCACTCTCGCGCTCATCCAGCGGCACACGCACAATCGCCTCTGCCAGGATCTCGCCGGCATTCAACGACTTCTCGGACCACGTAACCTCAGCCAATACGTCCAGGACGGTCTTGAGGCGGGCACTGCTTCTTTCGACGGTGGACTTGGCCACTGGGTCTCCTTCAACGGCGAACATTCCTTCAGCAGTCTGCCAATGTTCTGTAAATTCTGGCGACTATTCTTGGTAAACACCGTGTGTCGTGTCCCACTATTACGTGCAAACAGCAACAAGCGATGGAGGGGTCTCGGATACCGGACGGTAACTAGGCGCTCGGGTACCCTGCTGCGAACCCTACTCTCCCAAGACTTTCTGCCACTGCGAAACTTCGGCCAATAGTTCAGCTTTCCGGGCCTCGTCCGCGAAGGACGAACGCACCGAATTCGCCGCCAAACGCGCCCGGTCAGCGACCGTCAACCCGTGCACGGCGACAAGCTGCTCGAAATTGTCGTCCACGTAGCCGCCAAAGTATGCGGGATCGTCCGAGTTCACGCTCACATTCAGCCCGGCTGCCAGCATCGCGGGCAACGGGTGCTCGGCCAGGGTGTCCACGGCGCGCAGCCGGACATTGGACAGGGGGCACACTGTCAACGGAATCTGCTCAGCTACCAGTCTTTCCACGAGGGCCGGGTCCTCCATGCAGCGGATGCCGTGATCAATCCTCTCGACGCCCAGCAGATCGAGGGCTTCGTACACATAGGAAGCAGGACCTTCCTCGCCCGCGTGGGCGATGCGTCGCAGTCCGGCCTCCGCCGCGCGGCGGTACAGTCGTTCGAACTTCGACGGCGGATTGCCCACCTCTGCTGAGTCCAGGCCTATGCCCGCAATCGGCGCCTTCATGGCAAGAAGCTGCTCCAAAACCTCCAGCGCAGATTCCTCGGACATATCCCTCAGGAACGCGGCAATCAGGAGCGTCGAGACGCCGAACTCCTCCACCGACGTCGCGAGTGCCGACGCCACACCATTCACGCATGTCTCCAAGGCCACCCCACGCGAGATGTGGGCCTGCGGATCCATCATGACCTCAACGTGCCGCACGCCACCGGCCGCGGCGCGTGCCAAATAAGCCCGGGTCATGTCCGCAAAGTCCTGCTCCGTGCGCAACACGGCCATGTTGGCGTAGTACAGATCCAGGAACGACTGCAGATCCGTGAACTCGTACCGCGCGCGCAGTTCGTCCAAATCCGCGTACGGAAGCTCAATCCCGTTGCGTTCCGCGAGCGCGAAAATCAGCTCAGGCTGAAGCGTCCCCTCGATGTGTAGGTGCAGTTCGGCAACCGGAAGAGCCGCCGTCGTCGTCGATTCGCCAAAAGTTTCCACCCGACAAGAGTAGGCCAGGCCACCTTCGCTCAGCTTTTCAGGGCAGATACCGGTTAATCCCCCGCAATAGCGCCCCAAAGACCGGATGGCGCTGCCAACGGCGCCTCATGACGGCACCCCGGGCGCGGTCCACCGTTCGAAAGAGAGTATTGGGTCTGCTTGGCTGGAGTTCGCTGGGGGCCTTGACCGGAACGACCAGATCACGGCATTGGCGGTTCCTGGTCCCGAGAACGCCTGGCGATCGCTTCCATGATTTCGTGCTCGCTCAAGCCACGCTGCTCTTTGCCGTGCTCGACGGCGAAGCGGAGCGCGTCGCCGCGCTCCCCTTGATGCACTTCCGCCCGGATTGCCCCGCGGCCAAGCCGCTGCGCTGCCGCCACGCGATGGTAGCCGTCGGCGAGCAGGAGGCGTCCGTGAATGTTGTAGACCATCACGGGAGGCGATTCGTCGAGATGTTCCACGTAGTACGCCACGCGTTCTGGATCGAGGTGAGGGTGACCCTCTACGATCGGCTCCTGATCAAGATCGGCCAGCGGAACCTCCGTGATTGGCATCATGGCACATTCTTGCACTCGACAACCTCTCAGCGACATTACGTGGACGCGCCAGGCCCTGCCGTAAGTAAGTGGTGGCGCGTTCCGTAACGGCTGCGGTCGAGCGCTTTTAGCGGCAGCGAGTGCAAGACCACACGGCGTCAACTTGGATCTACGCCCCTCGGCCCTCAAACTGAAAGGGTGCAGACCTTCCTCCCGTTCCCCGATTTCAAGCAAAGTGCTGCCGTCTTGGACACCGCAAGACTTGGCAAGCAGCGTGTCGAAGCACTGCAAATCCTTCGCGCACTGGTGATCCCCGAGTTCGGCCGTCCCTCGCACCCCGCTATCCGCATGTGGATGGGCTACGTCCCCGCGCTCACTCTTTACGCACTGGCCATGGTGGACGAATGGGAGGCCCGGGGCAATCCGGACAACACCCGCGCCAGCATCACCGAGTTCGCACCCCAGGCCGCCCACCCTGACTACGCCTCCAAGATTCCGATGCCGCCATGGCTGGGCGACGCCGATTTCCACCTGAGCCACCGCTCCAAGTTGCTCCAAAAGGAGCCCCGGTTCTACGCCGAGCTCTTCCCGGACACTCCGAAGGACCTCGAATACCTGTGGCCCGAGCCCCGGCACGAGTTCATCCCCGAAGACCCCTACGAGGACTTCATCTGGGTGCTTCGCGCCCCGGTGGGCGACGTTGAACCCGAGAAGATCGACAAGGTGGGGATGCCGGCGGCAGGCAAGGCCAAGGCTGCCAACAGCGACGGCGACGGTTACCAATTCGTCTACGCTTCGGAAAGCTCCCGCCGTCCGGGCAAGACCGCCCGCAAGGCCCCCGTCCAAAAGGTGAAGAAGCCCACCCGCAACCGCCAACGCCAGGACGAGGCGTTCCGGACGCTCCCCGGTAACACGCCTGTCCTCGTCCCCGTCGAGGGCGGTGCGAAGTTTGCCCTGGGCAAGATCCACGGGCGGCCTATCACCCTGGAAGACGGCAGTTTCGCTCGCAACTTCGAGGTCACCAAGATCATGGATCGCAAGGACTTCGACTACCCGGCCTTGTTGCAGGATCCGCGGGCGTTCTTCCCGATCCCGGCACTTTAGCGGCCCGAGCTCAACCCCGACGAATGAGCGCCCGGGTTCCTACTGATCCACCGAGTGCCCATTCAGCGACGTACTCGGCCGTTCCTCGTGGGGCAACCCGCCGCCCCACCTCACCCAGTCCTCAGGCTTTACCGACGGGCGCCCCAGGAGGTAGCCCTGGGCCGCCGTCATGCCCAAGCGGGTGACCACGGCCAACTCGCCATCGGTCTCGACGCCTTCGGCTATCAGTTGCGCGCCGATCTCCCCGGCGAAGCCAACCATGGCGGCGCCCAGGGCGGCCTGGCCCGGGTCGGTGTCTATACCGGCGATGATGCCCCGATCAAGTTTGATAACGTCCGGCTTGAGCAAAAGAATGTGCCGCATGGACGCGAAGCCCGCACCGGCGTCGTCGACGGCGATCCTCAAACCGGCGCCGCGCATGGGCGCGAGCGCCGCAGCGAGTGGTCCGTAGTCAGCCACTTGGTGGCGTTCCGTCACCTCGAGCACGATCCGGTCCATGGAGATCCCTGAGTAGGCCAGGATCTCCGGGAGCTGTTTGTCGAGGCACGCCTTTGGCGAAAGGTTGACCGAAACCGACAACGAGCAGGGCAGTTCGATCGCGGAGGCAAGGGCGCTCTTCAACACAAGGAGTTCAAGCTCGACATCCCGCCCGACCTCGGCAGCTTCCACGAACCAAACCTCCGGCGAAATTCCCGGAGAGCTCAGGAACCGGGCCAGCGCCTCGGCGCCGATGATGGAGCCGGTTTCCAGTGAGCGGATCGGTTGGAACGCAGTCAGGAAGGAACGCTCGTCCACCATCCGTTCGATGCGGGCGGCCATCTCGGCCAATGCCGCTTCGTCGGCTCCTCCAGCGTCAAGAAGCCTGCTGGTGCCCTCGAAACCGCCGGGCTTTCCGCCGGCAGTGCCCAGTGACCGTCCGGAGACTTCGACCAGGACCCTATGACCGTCCTTGTGGCGGCACACTGCGCTGACTGCCCACCGGCGGGCAGAGCCCTCGCTGGTGGTCCTTGCCTCCACCGCATCTCTTAGGTCATGGGGATCGATGATCAGGCTGAAATGCCTACCCAGCAGTTCGGAAGGCTCATATCCGGTCAATTCCGCGGACGCCGGACTGGAAAAGGTGAAACGCCCATCGGCTCCAATGGCCCATAGCCACTCCTTGCTGGTGGTCAGCACCGTGTCCATGAGCCGATTGGTTTGGGAGGCTTCAGCCCGTTCGCGGAGTTGCTGCCGCACTAGCGACGTCGATCCGTAAAGCACAACGGGAATGATGATCAGGGCGATGACCTCGGGAAGCCAAGCGGGCCAGCCCGAAGCCTCCCAAAAATCGTCTGCGGCAACCAACGAAAGGCCGAGGGCAAACGCAACGACTACCTGCAGAACGATGATGACGGAGAGCCACCATTTAGGCTTGCCGCGGGCGCTCCGGGCGCCGCGGGCGCCGCGGGCGCTCCGGGCGCCGCGGGCGCCGCGGGCGCCGCGGGCGCCGCGGGCGCCGCGCTGCTTCCCGCCGCCATTCATGCTGTGCAAGTTCATTCGGAGATCCCCCAAGCAAGAAACTAAGACTACTTATCTTCCCTGACTTGCCACCTCGCGTCCGTGCGCCACGGCACATCTTCGCAGCCGAAGAATGCCGTAGGAGGATCCTACTCTCCTACTTCCCCAAGCCGGCCCTCCGGAGCGCTTCCGCCATGGCGGTATTCACCGGCGGGTTGGGAGCCGCCTGCGTTCTCTGCTGAGCCCCGCCGTTCCGTGAGCCCGACGCCGGACGCCCCTGGCTGCCGCGATCACCGCGCGCGCCGCCGCTCCCACGCTCGCCTCGCTCCCGCTCACTGCCGCGCGGGCCGCGGTCACGCCTATTGCCTCCCGACCCGGAGCCGCCCGCGGTGCCGGGTTCGTCGTCGAGCCTCAGGGTGAGCGAAATCCGCTTACGTTCCGGATCCGCTTCCAGGACCTTCACACGCACCACCTGTCCGGATTTCACGATCTCGCGGGGATCGGACACGAACTTGTTGGCCAGCGCGGACACGTGGACCAGGCCGTCCTGGTGCACCCCGACATCCACGAAAGCCCCGAACGCCGCCACATTGGTGACCGTGCCTTCCAGAATCATGCCGGGCTTGAGATCGGAAATTTTCTCGATGCCTTCGGAGAACGTCGCCGCGGCAAATGCCGGACGGGGGTCGCGGCCCGGCTTTTCGAGCTCCGACATGATGTCTCGCACCGTGGGCAGGCCGAACGTCCCATCCACGAACGCCTGGGGATCCAGCGAGGACACGGCAACTCCACGGGCGGCAGCCACGATCTTCCTCGCCACCGAATACGCTTCCGGGTGGACGCTCGAGGCATCGAGCGGCTCCGCTCCCCCGGTAATCCGCAGGAAGCCCGCGCACTGCTCAAACGCCTTGGCACCCAGCCGAGGCACTTTCTTGAGGTCGGTACGCTTGGCAAACGGGCCGTTCTCATTGCGGTACGCCACAATGTTTTCGCTCAAGAGCGGCCCCACGCCGGCCACCCGTGCCAGCAGGGCGGGCGACGCCGTGTTCACGTCCACACCCACCGCATTCACGCAGTCTTCGACGACGGCGTCCAGCGAACGGTCCAGCTTCGCAGCCGTGACATCGTGTTGGTACTGCCCGACGCCGATCGACTTTGGTTCGATCTTCACCAATTCGGCCAGCGGATCCTGCAAACGCCGCGCGATGGACACGGCACCGCGGAGGGACACGTCCATGCCGGGCAGTTCCGCGGCGGCGAGCGCGGACGCCGAGTAAACGGATGCCCCGGCCTCGGAAACCACGAGCTTCTGCAACGTGGGGCCACCGGACGC
Organism: Arthrobacter bambusae; assembly: GCF_030812595.1. Lineage (GTDB taxonomy): Bacteria > Actinomycetota > Actinomycetes > Actinomycetales > Micrococcaceae > Arthrobacter > Arthrobacter bambusae_B. The sequence continues at coordinate 317,529 of NZ_JAUSSZ010000002.1, read as the reverse complement.
GGCCACATTCTTGATGAGCTGGACGGCGAGCTTGTCTGTTTCGCGGGACGCCGTGCCGTTGCCGATCGCCACGAGCTCGACGCCGTGCTGCCGCGCCAAGCGCTCCAGCGTCACCAGTGCCTCGTCCCACTTCTTGGCAGGGGCGTGCGGGTACACCGTATCGGTGGCCACGACCTTGCCGGTGCCATCAACGACGGCCACCTTCACGCCCGTGCGGAGCCCCGGGTCCAAGCCCAGCGTTGCGCGGTTTCCGGCTGGAGCCGCAAGAAGCACATCGCGCAGGTTGGCGGCGAAAACCCGGACGGCTTCATCCTCGGCCTGCGCGAACATGCGGCTGCGCAGGTCGTTGCTCAGCCGGTCCAGGATGCGAGAGCGCCAGGCGATCTGCGCGGTCTGGACAAGCCACGAATCGGCGGGCCGGCCGCGCTCGGCGACCCCAAGGCACTTGGCCACGGCGTTCTCGTACCGGCCGCGCGCGGCGGCCAGGGCGTCGTCGTCGGCTGGTTCCGCTTCGGCGAGATCGAGCTCGAGGACTCCGTCGTTCTCGCCGCGCAAGAGCGCGAGCACCCGGTGGCCGGGCATCCCGGACGGCACTTGGGTGAACTCGAAGTAGTCCTTGAACTTCTGCCCCTCGGTTTCCTGGCCCTTCCGCACCCTCGAAACCATGCGGCCCTGGGTCCACAACCGCTCGCGCAGCTCCTCGGCGAGGTCGGGGTCCTGGGATACCCGTTCCACGAGGATCGAGCGCGCTCCCGCGAGCGCCGCGGAGGCGTCATCGATGGAGTGTTCGGCGTTCAGGTACTTGGCGGCCTCACGTTCCGGCTCGAGCTGCGGGTTGGCAAGAAGCGCGTCGGCGAGCGGCTCGAGGCCGGCTTCGCGGGCGATCTGCGCCTTGGTGCGCCGCTTCGACTTGAAGGGCAAGTAGATGTCTTCCAGGCGGGACTTGGTATCCGCGCCGACGACGGCGGCCTCCAGTTCCGGAGTCAGCTTCCCTTGGGCGGCAATCGCTTCAAGGACCGTTCGACGGCGGTCCTCGAGGTCCCGCAGGTACCGGAGCCGTTCCTCGAGCTCGCGCAGCTGGGTGTCATCGAGCGTACCGGTGGCTTCCTTGCGGTACCGGGCGATAAACGGGACGGTGGATCCGGCGTCGAGCAGTTCAACCGCTGCCTTGACCTGCCAGGCCTTCACACCGAGTTCTTCGGCGATCAGGGCGTGGATGGCGGCATCTGCTGACTGGGTTTGGGAAAGATAACTCACCCTGACATTTTGCCTTACGGAATTGCGCTCACTAAAGGGGGCGTCCAGCGCTGAAGTCCGGGGCCCACATGCGGAAGCGCCACGGCCGGTGGGCCGTGACGCTTGATGGATGCGAAAACTGCGGTTAGCCCAGTTGCGCCATGGGAGTCTTGGCGGAGATGTGCTCCACCAGTTCGCCTACGCGCTCCTCGGTGTAGTTCCGGGCGATGTCGCCCTGGCTGATAATGCCCACCAACTTATGGTCGGTGATCACGGGAAGGCGCCGGACCTGGTGCTTTTCCATCAGGTCAATGGCTGCGTCGATGCTGGCATCGGCTTCGATCCAGATCGGCGTGCCCTGGGCGAGATCTGCCGCGGTCAGCCGGTCAGCATCCGATCCCTCGGCAACGCACCTGACCACGATGTCGCGGTCAGTGATGAATCCTTTGAGTTTTCCATCGTTGCCGCAGATCGGCAGGGAACCGACGTCCAGATCGCGCATCAGGACCGCTGCGTCACGCAGCGACTGGTCTTCCTTGACGCACTGGGCATTGGTGGTCATGAATTCGCGCACAACACTCATGAGTCCTCCTTGATCGATTTGGTATCGACGCGGACCCCCGGCACCGACGCCGATGCTGTCAGCCTACGCTTGGAGATCAGCCGTGGCCAGATGCTGTTTGTTCCACTGGATGACCCCGTTAATCCCCCCGGATTACTCGGCGATATCCTCGGCCCACAGTTCCGGATTCTCTTCCTGGAACGTGCGCATCATGTCCACGCACCGCTGGTCATCGAGGACCACCACCTCCACTCCCCGGGACCGCAGCAGCTCGAACTCGCCCCCGAACGTGCGCGCCTCCCCCACCACCACACGCGGGATCTTGAACTGGATGATGGTGCCCGCGCACATGGCACACGGCGCGAGGGTCGTATAGAGGGTGGTGTCCCGGTAGCTCTTTTGCCGGCCGGCTGCGCGGAGGGCAGACATTTCCCCGTGCGCGATGGGATCCCCGTTCTGGACCCGTTCGTTGTGCCCGCTCGCGATCACCATCCCTCCACGGGCGAGCGCAGCCCCGATGGGAATGCCGCCTTCGCGAAGGCCCTCCCGGGCTGCCTGGTACGCGGCCTCGAAGGCCGGATCTTGGGAAGGTTGGGCGTCAGACTGGGTCATTCGAAGCCTGCTTTCCGGGAGACGATGATCTACCGCTACTTGTTCTATAACTTATATAATAAAGACGGAGGTGGAGCGATGATCCTCAACGTGGACCTGGCCAGCGAGGTGCCGATCTACCAGCAGATCCGGGACCAGATCGTGGAGGCGATCGCCGACGGCGTGCTGGCTGAAGGCAGCTCGTTGCCGTCCACCAGGACGCTCGCCGCTGACTTCGGGATCAATTTCCACACCGTCAACAAAGCCTATGACTTATTGCGCCAACAGGGCCTGATCCAGCTCAACCGCAAGACCGGGGCGGTGGTGACCGCGACGGTCGCGGACCCGCCGTTCAGCGCCGAGTGGGCGGCGAGGGCACGGACCCTGCTGGCTGAGGCCCTCGCCAAGGGACAAGCGGCCGACGAAGTCCTCAAGAACTGTCAGTCGATACTCGAGTCATTTGGAACCACCCGGCCAAAGGAAACACCATGACCATCGCCATCGTCCTGAGCTTCGCGTTGGCAGCACTTGTGCTTGCCATCGCCCTGGCCCTGCCCTCGATCAACAGTCCGACGGTTCCCTTCGGGGTCCGTGTGCCGGCCCAGCGTGCCGAGGACCCTGCCGTGGTGAGGCAGACCCGCATCTACCGTTGGCGGGTTCTCCTGAGCGGGATCGTCACCACCGGCGTCTGCCTTGCCATTTACGCAATGACTGGCGAAACGTTGCTCCTGCCGCTGTCGGTGCTGGTGCTCGTCGGCTTCTGGTACGGATGCTTCTTCCTGGCCAACCACGAGATCCGGGCCGCCAAGGCCGCCGGAGCTTGGTATGAGGGAGTACGCCAAGGCATCGCGGTGGATACCGGACTGCGGACCAATCCCCCGCGATTCCCCTGGCTCTGGCTGGCGCCTGGGTTGATCATCATTATCGCCACCGCGGTGATCGGCATGATCGCCTACCCGTCGATGCCTGACGTGCTCGCGGTGCACCGCGGCGCTAACGGCATACCGGACCGGCTGGCCGCCAAATCAGTCGCCACCGCCTTCTCGCTGGTGTTCGTGCAGATCGGCGTTTCGGCCGTACTCGTGGGAATCGCGGCGGCCATCATCTTCGGCAGCCGGCCCGACATCGACCCTGCGCACCCGGCAGGCTCCGCGCACTGGCACCGCCGTTACATGTTATTGGGTGCCAAGGCACTCCTCGGATTGCTCGCGATGATCAACCTGGCGATGCTGGGATCATCGTTGCTGATGTGGACCGGCACGGTCACGCCATGGGCGTCGCTGGCGGTCGTGCTCCCGATCCTGGCCTCCGTCGCAGTGGCCGTCGTAGTCTTCGCCCGGAACAACCGCGCGCGGGACGAGGGCGAGGACGACACCGGCCTGGCCCACCGGGAGGACGACAAGTACTGGCGCAGTGGCTTGTTCTACGTCAACCGCGAGGACCGCGCACTGATGGTTCCGCGGCGCTTCGGCCTGGGGTGGACCCTCAACTTCGGCAATCCCCGGGCAACGATGCTCCTGGCCGGCATCGTCGCCCTGGTTGTCCTGCTGATCACCATCCGTTTCGGCGGCTGATCCCGTTGCGCTGACCCAACCCATCCGGGCTGCCTTACTGGCACTCACGCCGGGGCTGCCTTACTGTCGGACCGCACTGATAGCTTGGCTTCATCAGCTCAACGGTCTGGGGGCCTCAAAAGTCTAGGGGAACGGTGTTTTTTCTCGATTCAGTAGTTGCAGGGCAAGCGCAGGATTTGGTGTTTTCTGCCAGCGACCTCGTGACGGCCTCCACCTGCGAGTATCAGTTGCTGCGCAAGTTGGACGAGAAGCTGGGCCGTTCGCCGAAGCCGGCCTTCGCCGTCGACGAAATGCTGGTACGCACCGCCGCCCTGGGCGACGTTCACGAGCACAGGGTGCTGGACCGTTTCGTGGCCGAGTTCGGCACCTGGGATCCGTTGGCACGTAAGGGCGTGTTCGACGTCGTTCCCGCCGAAGCGATGGACCGCACCACCCTCCAAGCCAAGCATGCGGAATCGATCGAGGCGCTGCGATCGGGCGCGGATGTGGTGTTCCAGGCAGCGTTCTTCGACGGTCAGTTTCACGGACGGTCCGATTTCCTCGTCAAGCAACCGGACGGCAGCTACGCGGTTTACGACACCAAGCTCGCCCGCCATGCCAAGGTCACGGCCCTGCTGCAACTGGCTGCATACGGCGACCAGCTTCTCAAGGCGGGAATCACTCCTGCCGCGGAGCTGACGCTTGTCCTCGGGGCTACCATTCAGCGGGACGCTGGCGGCTTCGACTATGTGCACAGCAACCACCGGCTCGCCGATGTCCTCCCGGTGTTCCGTGAACGCCGGGACCGCTTCCTCGCGTTGACGGACGCGCACCGATCGCGCTTGGAGCCTGTCCAGTGGGGCACGCCCGGAGTCACCGCTTGCGGTCGGTGCGACTACTGCAAAGAGCAAGTGCGCCTCCACCGGGATCTCCTGATGGTGGCAGGGATGAGGATGACCCGGCGCAAGAAGCTCATGGAAAACGGCATCTTCACCGTAGACGCTCTCGCTGAGATGCCCGACGCCGCCGATTCCGCCACCCGGCGGCTGCAGGAACAAGCCCGACTGCAGACCGGAACAGCCACGCCCGACGGCACCGTCAACTACACGGACAAATCCGGCCAAGCCAAGAGCATCAGCTACTCCGTTCTGGAGTCCAACTCCTTGGCACGGCTCCCCCGGCCCGATGCGGGAGACATCTTCTTCGACTTCGAAGGGGACCCGCTCTGGCAAGACCCGCTAACCGGCCGCTGGGGATTGGAGTACTTGTTCGGCGTGGTCGAGAACCCCACGGAGCCGGGTGGGAAGCCCGTGTTCAAACCCTTCTGGGCGCACTCCCGGGCTGAGGAGCGGCAGGCGTTCATCGACTTCCTCGAGTACGTGGAAGAACGCCGCATGAAGTATCCGGACATGCGGATCTACCACTACGCCGCCTACGAGAAAACCGCGCTGCGCAATTTGTCTGTCATCCACACCGTGGGCGAAGCAGCCGTGGACAACCTCCTCCGCGAAGGCGTGCTCGTGGACCTCTACGACACCGTGCGGCACAGCATCCGCATCTCCGAAGATTCGTACAGCATCAAGAAACTTGAGCCGCTGTATATGGGCGAGCATTTGCGTTCGGGCGACGTGACCGACGCCGGAGCCTCCGTGGTTGCCTACGCCAACTACTGCATGGCCCGGGACGCGAACCGCGAAGATGAAGCGGCAACAATCTTGGCCGGCGTTTCGGACTACAACGAGTACGACTGCCTCTCCACGCTGGAACTGCGCAATTGGCTGCTGGGCCTGGCCGCGGAACGCTCCATCGACCCCGGTCTTCCACTTGCTTCGGGCCCCGAGCTACCCGCGGAAACAGAGCCGGACAAATACCAGGCCGCGCCCGAAGAAACAGCCCTCCTCGACTACCTTGCGGAATTGCCGGACGATTCACTTCGATCAAACGACCACCGGGCGGTGGCCTTGGTGGCTGCCGCGGTGGGCTTTCACCGGCGTGAGGACAAGCAATTCTGGTGGGGGCACTTCGACCGTCTGGACCGGCCGGTCTCCGAATGGGAAGACACCCGGGACTGTTTCATCGTGGAGGGCGGGGAAGTTGTGGAGGACTGGGCCAAGCCGACTCCCCGCAGCAACCCGGCGCGGAAAGTCCGGCTGTCCGGCCACGCTGCCGACGGATCCGGTTTCGCGCCCGGCAAGAAGTACTTCCGGATGTATGAGCCACCCCTCCCCGATGCCTTCCTCGGCAAGAACGAAAGCGCCCTCGGCAGATCGGGAATGTCCGGCACGGAAGTGATCGAGGCTGTTGGTCCTGACGACCTTGATGACGGCAGCACGCTTTCGGGGCCCGGGGACGTCGTCTCGGACGTTGTCACCATTTCGGAGCGACTGCCCAAGAATGCCGGCGAATACTGGCAGCTTCCCATGGCCTTGACGCCGGATGCTCCGGTCAACACCGACGGGCAGAGGAAGGCCTTGAGCGAACTGGCCGCCAAGGTTCATTCCAATCTGCCGTCGTGGCTGAAGGATCCGGCGTTGGACCTGTTGCGCCGGGTCCCCCCGAGGCTGGCCACGCTTCCGGAACTGCCCGCCGTCGGCTCCGGTGATGATGCATATGTGGACGCGATCACCGCCGCCGTATCCGATCTGGACCAGTCCTACCTCGCCGTGCAGGGCCCACCCGGTACAGGCAAGACTTACGTTGGCTCGCACGTTGTGGCGCGGCTGGTGCGTGCCGGCTGGAAGGTAGGGGTTGTTGCACAGTCCCATGCCGTCGTCGAGAACATGCTCCATGCCGCGGTGAAGGCCGAGGTGGACCCTGCGCTCATCGCCAAGGAAATGAAGCATGATGACCCCGTTCCGTGGAGCCAGCAGGCCAAGGACGACATTGCGCGACTGCTTGGATCCCCGGGAGGTTGCCTGATCGGGGGCACCGCGTGGACCATGACAGGCCGAGCGGTTCCTCCGGGATCCTTGGACTTGCTGGTGATCGACGAAGCCGGCCAGTTCTCGCTCGCCAACACCCTCGCCGTAAGCCGGGCAACCAAGCGACTACTGCTCCTCGGCGACCCACAGCAACTTCCCCAAGTCACCCAGGGCAAGCACCCCGAACCGGTGGATGAGTCTGCCCTCGGCTGGCTTGCCCACGGCCTGCACACGCTGCCCGCGAAGCTCGGCTACTTCCTGGCAACCTCGTGGCGCATGCACCCGGATTTGTGCGCTGCGGTATCGGAACTGTCCTACGATGGTCGGCTGCGTTCAGCACCGGCCGCCTCCATGCGGCGCCTCTCCGGAGTTCCGGCCGGGATCGAGTGCGTCTTGGTCCCGCACAGCGGCAATTCCACGCAGTCTCCGGAAGAAGCGGTGGAGGTAGTCCGCCAAGTGAGGGCGCACCTTGGCCTGGCGTGGCTGGACCCGGGGGAATCAGCGGAAGAACGGCCGCTGCGTGAAAAGGACATCCTCGTGGTGGCTGCCTATAACGCCCAGGTACAGCTCATCCAGCACGAACTGAGGGCGGCTGGGCTTCGCGGCGTGCGGGTGGGCACGGTGGACAAGTTCCAGGGCCAGGAAGCGCCCGTGGTGATCGTGTCCATGGCCGCGTCAGCTGCCGCCGAGGTACCTCGCGGCATGGAGTTCCTGCTCTCACGCAACCGGATCAACGTGGCGGTATCGCGGGGTCAGTGGCGCGCCGTCGTCGTCCGCTCACCTGAGCTGACCAACTACCTGCCTAGCCAGCCGGAAGGGCTGGAGCAGCTGGGCGGTTTTGTGGGGCTGTGCCAGCGCAACGGCCCAGCTGACTCGCACTAGGTTACTTGCTCGGTGATGCCGGATGTTCCTTGTACTCGTACTTGCCGCCGCGCAGGGCCGAGGCAAATGCGGCCACCAGGCACGCAGCAATTGCAAAAGCGAACGCCACAGCCAACCCTTCGGCGAAGGGGCCGGAAATCAGGCTCGGGAAGAAGGAACGGCCAGTCAGGAAGGCCGAATCCTTGGCGGGGAGGGCGCTCAGCACTTTCGGTCCGAGCAGGGTCTGCACGGGGTTGTAGCCCAGCAAGGAGGAGAACAGCACAGATACCGGGGGCAATTGTGCGATCTTTGCGGCGTCCGCGGCAGCCACCCCGTGCGCCGTCAGGCCCGAGCTCAGTGTCTGCGGCAGCGTCCTCGCCAGCCCGGTGATCATGAGCGAAAAGAAGATACCGATAGAGAGCACCATGGCCGAGTTCTGGAACGTGGTGCTCATGCCCGCCCCCACGCCACGACGGTTGGGCGGCAGTGCGTTCATGATGCCGGCCCGATTGGGTGCGGCGAACAACCCCATGCCCAGGCCGTTGACCAACAATGCCAGCGAGAAAGGCAGGTAGGTGAAGTTCACGGGCAGCACAAGCAGCCACAGGAAGCTGGCCGCGGCCACCACCATGCCCAAAGTGGCCAGCAACCTGGCCCCGTGGTGGTCGGACAGCCAACCGGAGACGGGGCCTGCGATCAGGAACCCCGCGGTAAGGGGCAGCATGTAGATCCCGGCCCAGAGCGGAGTGGTTTCAAAGCTGTAACCGTGCTGCGGTAGCCAGATCCCTTGCAGCCAGATGATCAGGATGAACATCAGGCCGCCCCTGCCGATGCCGGACATCAGGGAGGCCAGATTTCCGGCCGTGAACGCACGGATACGGAACAGTGCCAGATGGAACATCGGCTCGTCTGACCTCATCTCAACCCAGCAGAACACCACTAGTACCGCGGCGCCTCCGATCAGCGCCGCGAGGACCCACGGGTTGGTCCAGCCCATGGTGTTGCCGTCGTACGGTTGGATGCCATAGGTGATGCCGACCAGTACCGCAATCAGGCCTACCGCGAAGGTTGCGTTGCCCCACCAGTCCAGTTTGGCCGGTTGCCTGATCCCGGTGTCGTGCAGGCTCAGGTAAGCCCAGACAGTGCCCGCCAGTCCCACTGGCACAGAGACAAGGAACACCAATCTCCAGTCCAGCGGACCCAGCAGGCCGCCGATAATGAGGCCCAGGAAGGACCCTGCGATGCCAGCCACCTGGTTCAGGCCCAATGCAAGGCCGCGCTGCTCGACCGCGAAGACGTCAGTAATGATGGCCGTTGAATTGGCCATGAGCATGGCGCCACCGACGCCTTGCAGGACGCGCATGATAATCAGCCAGAGGACGCCCGCGGTTCCGGAAAGCCAGGTGAGGGACAGCAGCACCGAGAACACGGTGAAGATGGCGAAACCGGCGTTGTACATTTTCACCCTGCCGTACATATCTCCGAGCCGGCCGAAGGTAACCACTAGCACCGCAGTGACCACCATGTAGCCCATAACCAGCCACAGGAGCATGCTTGTGTTGCCGGGGGTCAGCGGATCGACCTGGATACCGCGGAAGATGTCAGGCAGGGCGATCAGCATGATGGAGGAATTGATGGTTGCCATCAGCACGCCAAGTGTGGCGTTGACCAGGACCGTCCACTTGTAATGCGGGCTGGCAACCGCCTGCTCGATGCGGGCTTGGCGTTTGCTCCTGACCAGCTGGGTCTTTGTTGCCATCACAGCCACCCCTTCCCGGCCCGGGGCCGCTTCGGGATTGTTACCTCACTAAAACCCTAAACCCGGAGCCGCCCTTGGGAACCACCCAGCGGCGACGACTTGGTTCTGATTCTCCTGGAGCGCGCGATTCTGCTGGATCATTCCCCGTGTGCCAGGAGAATTCCGCCTGATTGCGGGGCTCCTCGATCGTGCCGCCTCGAATCATCCAGCAAAATCCGTCGCCCTGGCATGGAATCCGGGCAGGACGGTGGCGGCAAAGGCGTTAAAGCGCGACGGCGGCACCTTTCGCAGGTGCCGCCGTCGGGGTTGGGGTGTTCTAGTTGGCGTAGAACGGGTAGTCGGTGTAGCCCTTTGCGCCTTCAGCGTAGAACGTGGAAGGGTCCGGCTCGTTGAGCGGGAGGCCCTCACGCCACCTGCGCGCCAGGTCCGGGTTGGCGATGGCCGGGCGTCCGACCACCACGGCGTCGGCGTGACCGTCGGCCACGAGTGCCACGGCTTCGTCCCGTGTGGTGACCACGCCGAAGCCTGTGTTGACCAGGAACGTGCCATTGAAACGCTCGCGCAGGTCTTGGACAAGCTCACCCTTGGGGTCATGGTGAAGGATGCTGAGGTACGCAAGGTTGAGCGAGGCGATGGTGTCCACGAGGACTTCATAGGTGGCGCGAACGTCGGCGGGGTCGGTCTCGGCGATGCCCTGGACCGAGTGCTCCGGGGAAATTCGGATGCCGACCCGGTTGGCGCCCAGCGCTTCCACTACCGCGTTGACGGTCTCGATCACGAAGCGTGCACGGTTTTCCGGGGAACCACCGTAGCTGTCCGTGCGGACGTTGGTGTTGGGTGCCAGGAATTCGTGGAGCAGGTAGCCGTTCGCCGAGTGGAGTTCGACGCCGTCGAATCCTGCCTCGACAGCGTTCCGGGAGGCGGTGACAATCTCCTGGATCACTGAGGGAAGTTCATCGGTGCTCAGTTCGCGGGGTACCGGGTAAGGCTTCTTCCCGTTCGGCGTGCGTACTTCGCCGTCGATGGCCACGGCACTGGGCGCCACGATCTCGCGTCCGCCGGTGATATCGGGGTGGGAAACGCGACCACCGTGCATGATCTGGGCGAAGATCCGGCCGCCCTCTGCATGGACAGCGTCGGTTACCTTCTTCCAGCCCGCGATCTGTTCCTCCGTGACGAGGCCCGGCTGCCCAGGGTAGGACTGCCCCGCCTGCGTCGGGTAGGTACCCTCACTGACAATCAGCCCGAGCGAGGCACGCTGCCGGTAGTGCTCCGCAACCAAGGGGCCGGGAATGCCTTCAGCTCCCGAACGGAGACGGGTCAGTGGCGCCATGACCAAACGGTTGGGAAGTTCAATCTCGCCGAGGGTCAAAGGGGAAAACAACATGGGCAGTGCCTTTCAAACGGGAACAGGTCCACTGGCGGCAACTGCCACGCGCCTGCAACTATTCCTGTTGAGATGGGGATCACACAACGACGGCGGGGGCCTCGGCTTTACTTCAGGTCCGGGCCGCGCCGCTGTCGGCCGCTTTCTCCGGCTGAGCTAAGGGACGCCCGGGCAGCCCTCACCGCGCGGATTCACGACGCAGTTGTCGGCATAGTTGCGCGTGATCGACCGCCAGACGCTCACCTTCTGTGGTGGGGACGCGAACTGTCCGGTGCCCGGAATGGGCATGTTCGGACCACCGTTCACGGAGTAGGTGCCTCGGAAGGTGGTGGTCACTGAGACCTGAAAGTCCCCGGTCTGTTGGTAAACGTGGCTTGTTCTCGTCTTTTGGCCCCATTCCGCCTCCGGAAGCGGACCGCCGGCAAACGGGGTTGGCCCCAGACCGTTTCCGTCCCCGTAGCTGTAGGTATATTCCACCGGAGTTGCCACAATATGGACTTGCTGGCCGAGAAGCGTCACATCGAATTGCTGCTCGACGGCGTCCGCAAAGATGTTGGTTTCAGCGCCCTTGAGCGTGTGCGGGCTAGGCTGCGCCGTTAGCTCCGCCGGCCTGATGGGAAGGTTGCGAAAGTCGCTCACAACTCTTTCCGCAATGCGCTGCAGGAGATCCTCAGGCTTCTGGTCATACAGGCAAGACGGGCCGTTATTGCCCGATTTCCAGTCGACCCACGTGGGATTTGAAATCGCCTTCGGCGCGACCTTCCAAATAACAGGCGTTCCAGGCTTCCCACCGGCCTCGCGGGGCGGGCACTGTATCTGTCCAGGAAGGCACTTCTTGTCCAGGACATCATCGTCAACATGACATTGGAGCTCCGCCTTGTATTGGTTGGGGTCGTCGCTGGCGAAGTTTGGAGGGGCGGGAACGATTGCGCCCGTTTGGGGGTCACGGATCCAATTCTCAGAACCCAGGCGCACACCGTTTTTTCTGTAGCCTATGTTGATTGGCGGATCCTTGCTCTCGGCATTTGCCGGGGCTGCGAAACCCACCCACGGCAAGACGACTAGAGATCCAATCAGTAGGACGCTTACCGTTCGCATTGCTAGCGGATCAATCCGAGGTCCGTAAGCACCCAACCATCCACCCTGAAAGTGGCGACGACCTGGCTAGCACTGTTGGAAGCTTCAGTGGGTTCTTGGTAAAGGCTTCCATCCGCCTTGCGGATCTCGACTTGCTGTTGAATTACCTGGACAGTCGCCTGCCGAGACTCTGCTCCGGTTCCGGGTTTTCCTTCCACCACGGGTGTCTCGATTCGTCCGCCGACGATCCACTTCCCGTCTGTCCAGGACTGGCCAATCGATTCTTGGAGGCCATTACAGAAAATGCAGTTCGGACCCGTTGACCGCTTAATGGCAGACACATCCCCCGTCTCGTAAGCATACGAAAGCGCTTGGAACCAGTACCTCGCGAACGCCTCCACGCCTTCTTTGCTGTTCTCCTTCGCTGCGGCCGGCAGCACTGGAACCGGCACGTTCTCGGCTTTGCCCTTGGCATCGGCCGGTTTGTAGACAGGCGTCGGGGTGGGCGTGGGCGTAGCCGTGGCGCTCGTTGAAACCGTGGGTGACGCTGATTTGTCGGACTGTGGCTGCGTGGTGTTCTCGCAGGCGGTCAGGGTCAACGCTGCTGCGAGGCTGCCAATGGCGAAAGAGCGAGCAGAAATCGAGGTGCGTGGAGTCATGGTTTGCTATCCCCAAATAGTTTTCAAGACTAAACGTTTCCAGAAATCGTAACGTAATTGCCGTTCGTCGCGGGAAAGTTATCCACAGGCTCTGGTTTATTACACCTCATCGCTTTTCGGCGTGCCCAACACAACAAAGACAAACCACGGGCCTCGACGGCGGGACCGCGGCCAGGCCGCCCATCCGTCGTCGAGGCCCGTGGGACCTTTGAACTGCCGCCTACGTCTCGGCCGGCAGGAGCAACTCCCCCGACTTATCCGTCGACAAAGCGAGCGAAGAGATGAACTGCTGCTCGCCGTCGGGCCCGTCCTGGGCCGAGCGGACCATATCCGGCCGCTCGAACTCGAGTCCTGTGACGTGGCACAGCAGTTTGGCGTCGCTCGGGTTCCCGTCGGCGTCGAACATGGGCAGATCGATTCCGTCGTCGGATCGGCGCAGGTAGTACTTCCCGCGGGTCAACACCGCCAGGACGGGCGGCAGCACAAGCGCCAGCCCGACGGCGAAAATCGGCGAATATGGCTGCACGGCCGGGCCGAAAGCACCGAAGAACACCGCAATCGAGACAATGGCCGAAGCCAGCATCGAAATGAAACCCACCGGGTTGACCGCGTAAAGCATTCCGCGGCGGAATTCGGGAACCTTGGGCGAGATTTTGAGCAAATACTTATTGATCGCGATATCCGACGCAACGGTGACCACCCATGCCATGGCGCAATTCGCATAAAAACCGAGAATGGTGTTCAGGAACTCGAACATATTCGCTTCCATCAGCACCAGCGCAATCACCAGGTTCACCACCACAAACACCATCCGGCCCGGGTAGCTCTTGGTGATGCGCGTGAAGCTGTTGGTCCATGCGAGCGAACCGGAGTAGGCGTTGGTGACGTTGATCTTGATTTGCGAAATGACCACGAGCACCACGGCCAAGGTCATCGCCAGCCAGGCCGGCATCATTTCCTGGTACACGCCAAGAAATTGGTGCACCGGCTCGTTCGCATGCGCGGAGGCCGCTGGATCCAGCCTCGCGATCAGATAGACGGCGATGAACATGCCCACGATCTGCTTGATCGCGCCGAAGATCACCCAGCCCGGGCCGGCAAGGATCACGACCCGCCACCACGCCCCGCGGTTCTCGGCGGTCTTGGGCGGCATGAATCGCAAGTAATCAATCTGTTCCGCGATCTGGGCCATCAGTGAAAGGCAAACACCCGCGGCCAGCATCACGGAGGCCAGGTTGGTGCCTTCGGCGCCGGATTTGCCAGTGAATGCGAAGAATTCCCCGATGCTGTCCGGGTGCGAAATCACCAAATACCCCACGGGAACCACCATCAGCAGGAGCCACAACGGGGTGGTCCATACCTGCATCTTGGACAAAGCCTTCATCCCGTAAATCACCAAAGGAACCACAATAAGTGTGGACGCGGCATAACCGAGCCACTGCGGAATGCCCAGCCCGAGTTCCAGGCCTTGCGCCATGATCGAGCCCTCAAGCGCGAAGAAGATGAACGTGAACGTCGCGAAAATGACGTTGGAGACCACCGAGCCGTAGTAGCCGAAGCCGGAGCCCCGGGTGATGAGGTCGAGATCAATGTTGTACCGGGCCGCATAGTAGGCCAAAGGAAATCCGGTGGCGAAAATGACAACGGCCGCCACAACAATTCCGATGATGGCGTTCACGGTGCCATATGAAATACCGATGTTCGCGCCAATGGAGAAATCAGCCAAATAGGCGATCCCGCCAAGCGCACTTGTCGCCACCACGCCCGCACCCCATTTGCGGTAGGAGCGAGGGGCGAACCTGAGCGTGTAGTCCTCCAGGCTCTCCTTCGCCGCGCTCATTGCATCGGCGTTGCCCGCCGGGCGGCTCCCGGCACCTATCGCCTCCGGAGGTTCGACGACGGCGACCCCCACCGGAGAGCCGCCCGCCGTCGGGGTTTCAAGCACTTGCGTTGTCTTCGAATCGTCAGTCATCCCCCGCAACTTTCCTCGTCTTGGCATGTTTCCCCTATGAACATGCGCTCGACGCTATCGGCGGGATGAAACCATGAAGTCACCACGATGTTTCTGCGCTGTAACTTATCCAGCGAGCCGGCCGCCAAGTTTGCGGCCCCGGGTTTATGGATGTCCAACAAAATCCCGATCCCATGGCCCAGCTAGCGTCGTGAAGGAACGCACTTTCCCAGCAAGAAACGGCCGAGGAGCATCATGACCACCCAGCTAAACCCGAGGCGTACGTCCGCGTATCCGATCCTGGAAACAGCGCGCGAGCAGGTCCTCGCGAAAGGCGAAGGACTCAGCGAATCCCAGCTTCTTGAGATCCTGGAGCTCCCCGACGAGGCCATCCCCGACGCCTTGCAGCTTGCCCACGAGGTCCGCCTGAAGCACTGCGGCGAAGACGTGGAAGTGGAGGGAATCATCTCCATCAAAACCGGAGGATGCCCTGAGGATTGCCATTTCTGCAGCCAGTCGGGCCTTTTCGACAGTCCGGTCCGCGGAGTCTGGCTCGACATTCCCGAGCTTGTCAAAGCCGCGAAGGAAACCGCCGCCACCGGGGCCACGGAGTTCTGTATCGTCGCCGCCGTCCGCGGCCCCGATATCAAGCTCATGAACCAGATCAAGTTCGCGATCGACCGCATCAACCAAGAAGTGGACATCAACATCGCCTGCTCCCTGGGCATGCTCACCCAGCGCCAGGTTGACCAACTCGCCGAATGGGGCGTGCACCGCTACAACCACAACCTCGAAACCGCACGCAGCTACTTCCCCGAGGTCGTCACCACCCACAGCTACGAGGAGCGCCTGGACACCTGCAACATGGTCAAGGCGGCCGGCATGGAACTCTGTTGCGGCGCCTTGATCGGCATGGGCGAATCCACCGCCCAGCGAGCCGAACTCGCCAGCCAGCTCGCAGCCCTGGGACCCCACGAAGTCCCGCTGAACTTCCTCAATCCCCGCCCCGGGACGCCCCTGGAAAACCAAGGAATCATGGATGGCAAGGACGCCCTCCGCGCGATTGCGGCGTTCCGCCTCGCGATGCCCAGGACCGTCCTCCGTTACGCCGGCGGACGGGAGCTCACCCTGGGCGACCTCGGCACAAGGGAAGGCCTCATGGGCGGAATCAACGCAGTCATCGTCGGCAACTACCTCACTACCCTGGGCCGTCCCGCCGATGCAGACCTCAACCTCCTCGTGGAGCTGAACATGCCCATCAAGGAACTCCAGAAGTCGCTGTGAACACAGTGATCCCGGAGAGTTACTGCGGCCTCTGCGGCGAACCCTCGCTAGAAGGCGAGCTGTTGACGCACGGTGAGTGCCCGACGTCGGACGCTCACCGGAGCTGCCAGCAGCGCCTCGCGATGGAGCCACCACGCTATTGCGCCCAATGCCGTCGCCGCATGAAAGTCCAGGTCACACCGCTCGGCTGGACCGCCGAATGCTCGCGCCACGGACAGGTCACGCCCTGAGCGCGCTACATGCCCGGCACGACGCACGGGTCAGCGTCGGGCTTTGCGAAAGTCCGTGGCGTGGTTCACCGCCGGAGCATCCGGGTGGATGCTCCGGGTCTCCGAGCGCTGATTCCGGGTGCGAATCCAGTCACTAGGGTGCACTTTGGGAAAGATCTTGGCGATGGCCAACGCGCCATACATCAAGGTATTGATGGCAACGAAGGTCGCCAAGATGGCAAACCAATCGGAATGGAGAATCCCTTCGGGAAACAAAATCCCCGCGGGAAGGGACGCGGAAATAGTCATGGTCATGCTGCTTTCGAAAATTCACTGGCCTGTGAATGGTTGAGGTGTTTCCACGTGGCTTGCTTGGCCAGGGAGATGTCGATGATTCCCTTGATATAAACCACGTTGAGGAACATATCGAAGAACAACTCAGGAAAGAGCGTGGCGGCCAGGAGGCGTGCCCGCCAACCGCCTTTCCACGCCGTGACCACACGCTCGATCGAGAACACGACGCCGATACCCAGCCAGAACGGGAACCAGACCCAGTTGTCCAGAGACAAGACCATCAAGAGGATCAGCAGGAGATAAGCGCTGAGGGCAATGACTCCATAGCCAATGCCGAACTGCTGTGCCCAATAGCGAAGTGTCTGCGGCGTGGCTCCGTAGGCACCGAGGTTTTCCAGGGCTCCCCGCTGCCAACGGAGCCGCTGAGCCCACAATGTGCGGAAATTCGGCATCAACTCGGTAACCACGGTGCATTGCATGGGAGAAATCATGAGGCCACCGAGGGACTTCAAGGCAATCGTCAGCTCGTTGTCCTCGGTCAATGACGCCGTGTCATAAACGTCTCCTTGAATTCCGGGGATCGATTCACCGCGGCTCTGGGCAACAGTGCGCAATGCGCGGGGCCGGAAGAGCGAGGCGGTACCGGTCAGGACAAAAACGCGGCCACGCCGTCGGCCGATTTCCCGGGAGTACCGGATATATTCGTTGCGCTGGAACTGGCCGACGATTCCGTGCCCTTCTTCCCCATAAAAGAGGCCCCCCACGGCCATCAGCGCCCTGTCATTGGTCATACGGGCAACAGCGACCTCCAGGAACCCGTCGTCGAGGGCTGTGTCGGCGTCCATCACCATGACGACGTCGTTGTCCCCTTGGCCAGGGAGCAGCCACTTCAGCGCTTGGTTGAGGGCGCCGGCCTTCTTCTGCGTGTTGTTCACCGATTCGAAAACCTCAACCCCCGCCTCGCGGGCAAGGGCGACGGTTGCATCAGTGCAGTTGTCGGCCACCACTATTACGCGTTCCGGGCGATGCGATTGGGACAAAAGAGAGGAAATGGTGGCCGGCAACGAAGCTTCTTCATTGTGAGCGGGGATCAAGACGGTCACCGTGACCGGGCCAGCATATACACCGCGGGTTTCCGCCATGACGATTTTTGGGGCCAGCGGGTTCCGCGGATTCGCGGAGCGGCGTGATCTGTTGGCGATGCGCCGCTCCAACAAAGCCACTCCAACGGAAAGCAGAAGCGCAAAGGCGATGGCCGCGAGAATTACGCGAGGTTGCGGCGCCACGGAATCATAGAGGACCCTCCAGACGCCAAGGACGATACCCTCAGCCCGCGACTCGACTGCTGAATTCCCCGTCAATACAATGGCGAACCATAAGAGGGCCGCCGCACCGCCCGCGGTTACCGCTATAACAATGCCAACCAAACGCTGAAAAATCCCTTGACTCACCGGCGAATGCTATCAGTCGTTCGCCGGGTGAAGAATTTAAGTCCTTGCCGGCGCCAGTCGATAGCCCACACCGCGCACAGTTTGCAGCCAACGCGGGTTCTGCGCGTCGTCGCCGAGCTTGCGGCGAAGATTGCCAATATGGACCTCGATGGACCGTTCGTCGGCGTCACTCGTGTAGATCCCGACGTCGTAACTTTCGTTCCGGAGGCGACGCACAAGGTCCGCTTTACTCAAGACCGTGCGGCCTGCCTCAAGCAATGAATACAGGAGGTCGAACTCCGTGGGGGTCAGGCGCACGTCCTGGCCGTCGATGGAAACGGTCCTCGTCGCGTAGCTGAACACCAACCCGTTGTGCCGGAAGGTCCGCTGGGTAGGCGGAACGTCTATCGGACGGCCCGCCGTCGCTCCGGAGCGTGGCCGTCGCATCATGGCGGCTACCCGGGCGCGAAGCTCGCGGGGCCGGAAAGGCTTGGTCAAGTAGTCGTCTGCGCCCGATTCCAAGCCCAGGAGGGTGTCCAGCTCATCGCCCTTGGCCGTCAGCATGACGATATATGCATCGGAAAAGTTCCGGACCTGGCGCGCTACCTCGAAGCCATCAATGTCCGGCAAGCCCAAGTCCAAAGTGATGACGTGTGGCTGCAAGTCACGCGCTGCCCGGATACCGGCTGCCCCGCTCGTTGCCAGATGAACTTCGAAGCCGGCCTGGCTGAGGACGACGCGGACCAATTCCCGGATGTCGTGATCGTCTTCTATGACAAGCCCAACCCGCAATTCAGTCATTTGCAGCCCTCCCAGCCCGCTACGAATGGAAGTATATCGGGCTGCCGGTATCCTTTCTGGCATGCGACGCCACCTTGAAGGAATGCGAATTTTGGCCCGATGAAACGTCCGATTGAGTGGGATGCCAAAAGCGGCCGGGTGATGTTCTTCCAGCACGCCTTCCACGAGTACTCGCTCAAGGATCGCGTCGCACTCAGCCAATTGCCGCTGACCGTGACAGTGTGCCTCACGGCGATCCTGGTTGGCCTCTATTTCCCCGCGACCCTCGGCAATCCCCTTTTTGCCATCTTCGTGGCCACCCAAGCTGCAGCCTGGGTCCTCTGCTACGCCGTTCCGTGGGACCGACTCCCCTTTCCGGCGTTCCTGGCCATACCGCTCCTCGATATCATTTCCATCGGGCTAGGACGTGAGGGAGGGCAAGACAGCCCCCTCGGAATCAGCCTTCTGACCGTCTTTCCCGTCATTTGGCTCTGCGCTTCGGGACTGTATCGACGTTCTGCCTTGGCTGTTTCCTTCCTCGGACCGCTCGCCATGATTTGGACGCCACAATTCATCCATGGCACGTACACGCCGCAGGATCTGCTGCGCGGATTGCTGCTGCCCATCATGATGCTCGGCATCGGGGCGTCCATCAGCGTGATGACCCAGAGCATGGTCGCGCAGCAAAAGCGCCTCGAGGAGAGGGACGCCGCGTTGCTCCGGGCCCTGGCGGACAGCCAGCAGAAGGAACGATTGCTCAACACCGTTCTTGAAACCGTCCACCTCGGCGTCGTGGCCATCGACGCGGAGGGGCGCGAAATGATGGCAAACCGTAAGCAGCGGGAAAACCAGGTGCTTGCGACTCCCGGAGAAACCGACCACCACGGCGGGCCACAGCTTTTGGTTTTCGACGCGGACAGGGTGACACCCACTGCGGCGGATCGCCGGCCGATGCGGCGGGCCGCCTTGGGACAGGAATTCACCGACTACCTGGTGTGGGTAGGGACGGCCGGGGAGCAGCGCGCCTTGAGTACCAGCGCCCGCTCCATGCACGACGACGACGGCAACTACTTGGGTTCGGTGATCGTCTTCGGCGATGTCACTGCCCTGGTGGACGCCCTGGCTGCGAAGGACGACTTCGTCTCGAACGTTTCCCATGAGTTCCGCACCCCGCTGACGTCCATTACGGGGTACGTGGACCTTATGCTGGAAGAGGCTGAAAACCTGCCGTCCTGGGTGGTGCAGCAACTTGGGATCGTGCAACGAAACGCGGACCGGCTCCTCTCCTTGGTCTCGGACCTGTTAGCCGTGCGCGCGGGCCACCTGATCGTTCAGCCGCACGCGGTAGACGTGTGCGAACTCGTCAAGTCGAGTGTCGCCTCGGCCGGGCCGAAAGCGGACGACGGCGGGGTGCGGCTTCACGTCGACGTACCGGGACGCTTGGAGGCGCATGTGGATGCCAACCGCATCTCGCAAGTCTTGGACAACCTCATTTCCAATGCCATCAAATACTCCCCCGACGGTGGCGATGTCCACGTCACGCTGCTGCGGGAGGAGAACGCGGTAATGTGTCGGGTCAAAGACACCGGCATGGGCATGGGTAAGCAGGACCAAGCGGACGCCTTCACCCGGTACTTCAGGGCCGGAAACGTACGCAATACGGGCATCCAAGGCGTCGGTTTGGGGCTCTCCATTTGCAAGGCAATCGTCGATGCCCACGGCGGAACCATTGACCTCCAGAGTGTCCCCGGCGAAGGAACAACGTTCACGTTCCGCGTTCCGGCCTGACCGGGCGTCGGAGAAAGCACGCACATATCTGACCGGGCGTCACGCCAAAAACCGACATATCGGACCGGGCGTCGGAGGGGGCGCTGCGTAGACTGAGGACATGGGCGAGAGCCGCGACCTACTGACGCCTGAGCAACGCAGCCTGAACATGTCCAAGATCCGGGGAAAGAACACTAAGCCCGAGCTCTTGGTGCGCCGGCTCCTGCATGCCAAGGGTTACCGTTACCGACTCCATGGCCGGGCCGCGGGCGGGAAGTTGCCCGGCAGCCCGGATCTCGTGTTTGCCAGCCGACACAAGGTGATTTTCGTGAACGGATGCTTCTGGCACTTCCACGATTGCAAGGCAGGCCAGCACGCACCCGCGGGCAACGCGGATTTCTGGGCAGCCAAGCGCAACCGCACGCGGGAGCGCGACGCCGGACAGCGGGAACTGCTGAGAGCCTCGGGATGGGAGGTCCTCACCGTGTGGGAATGCGGACTCCGGGACCGTTCGGCTTTGGAGAATCAGCTCACACAGTTCCTCGACGACGGCCAAACAGGAAGTAGCTCAGCGGTCCAAAGAAATTGATGAAGCTTGCGGCCCGCCATAGGGCTTTGTTGCCGCGGATCTGGGCAGCGGGTGTCTTGGAGATGCTGCGTTGTGCCGCGACGAGCAACCCCATCTGTCCCGCACCCATCACCACCACGCCTACCCGTTGCCCCGGGGTCATTTCCTTCCAGGACTTCTTCTTTTTCTTGCTGTGCATGATGCCTCCATCTGGGAATGACTGCCCTCTCAGGCTAGTCCGCCTGCCCCGCTGACGGAACCACCGCGAACGGAACCGGTCCCACGGCCGTCCTCACAGTCGCGCCTGCCGCACCACTTCTCCCCAGGACTGCTGGGCGAGATCCGTGACGGCGGCAAGGATCTCCGCCGGTGGCAGCGACAAGTCCAGGGGGTACTCGACAATGTCGATGTCCGTGTTGAGGATCCGCCGCAGCTTCATCTCGCCCTTGCCCGCGTAGACCAACCACGCAGTGGGCACCTGCAGGGCAGTGCAGTAGGCCAGGAGCTGGTAGTGGTCCGCGTTCAGCGATGCTCCGGAGTCCGTCGCCGAGGCGTATTTGGAGTCGTACACCACCACGGGCCTGCCACCCAGGAAGTGCACGGCGTCGGGGCGAACTGTGAGCCGGTCCGAATCCCGGACTGCTTCGTTGAGGGTGGCGCCGTATTGGAGCCGCATTTCACCTGGATGTGCCCGCATGGCGTGACGCAAAGCCACACCCACGAATTCCTCAAACACAGTCGACATGTCCACCACAAACGAGGCGGTCTGCTGCTTGCCCTCCCCCGCTTCGGCAGAGGAATTCCGCAGGATGAGCTCGGCCAAGCGGAGGACAGTATGGTAGCGGAGGTTCATCCGGTTCGCTTTCCACTTCGGGAGGGGCGCTCCGGACTGGAGCCGCGTGACGGCGTCGAGCTTTCCCATGAGTTGCCGCAAGCGGCTCAGGACATTCTGCCGTACGGCGGGAACCTTGCCCATCCGCTCAAGCGCGGCGCGCAGGATGCGGTTCTCCGCAATGTCCTCGGTGAACTCGTCATAGGAGACTTCCAGCGGTACCAGCATCCCCGGGCGGCGTGAGATCTGGTCCGAGATGCGGATGCGGCCCTTGACCGTCCGGAGGGACTCGTCCACGGTGAGATAACCCTGCAGCGGACCCCGGCTGAGTGCCCGCTCCGCCAACTGGGCGAGGGACTCCGCGAGTGCGCTCCACAGGTCCTGGTGCTCGACGGCGGCCACGGAGTCTTCACGGAACCCCTGGTCCCCGGCGTAGCTGAGGAGGAACAGCAGCCGGTTCAAGCCCAGGCGGTCCTTGGGCCGTACCTCAAACTGGACGGTCTGCGTCCGCACCGAGCCGACCTTGCCCACAGGCTCTATGCGGTAGAGGCCCATCCCCATGGGCGAGGCCTTCGCAAGCCCGCTCGAGTTGAGGACCGCGGCGGTTTCCGGATCAAGCTTGTCCACGATGCCGCCGGAGAGCTCGTCCATGACGAGGTGCCGCACAGCCGGAGCCTTCGTGGAAGCGCGGATAGCAGGCCTGCCCGGGGATCCGACCCCGGGAGCCCGGGTCGGCCGCGGCGGAGCGGCCTTAGCGGAGCGCAAGTCGACCCAACAACTGGTCCAGACCGAAGCGCTCCTCCAGTTGTGCCCGGTTCAGCTGACCGTGGTAGTGCTCCTCGAGGAGCGGCATGAGTTCGTACTTCCAGATCCGGCGCAGCCCGGCGGGGTTCTGGGCCGCGTTCTTCATGAAGTACGAGGGGCCGATCATCAGGTCCCGGTCCCAGTCGTCGATGGAGTCGTTCAGGGCGTCAAGCAGGTCCGCGTTGAGGGTGTCCAGGCCGCGGGCCGTGAGGAACCGCCGGAGTGATCCGCGGATCGGCTCCACCTTCGGATGCAATTCCACGAACGCGAAGCGACGGCGGATGGCCGCATCCATCATGGCGATCGAGCGGTCCGCCGTGTTCATGGTGCCGATGATGTAAAGGTTGTCCGGCAGGCTGAACGGTTCGTTGGGACTGTACTGGAGGTAGATACGGTCGTCGCGGTATTCCAGCAGGAAGTACAGCTCACCAAACACTTTCGCCAGATTGGCCCGGTTCATCTCGTCGATGATGAGGAAGTACGGCTTATTGGAGTTCCCGGGTTTCGCGGCTTCTTCCGCAAGGCGACGCAGCGGTCCGGCCACGAGCTTGAACGAGACCTGGCCGTCGTCGGTCTTGTCCGGCCGATATCCCTCGAAAAAGTCCTCGTAGGCGTAGGACGGGTGGAACTGCACCAGTTTGACGCGCTCATCGGTGCTGTCTCCAGCGAGCTCGGCGGCCAAGTGCTTGGCGAGGTAGGTCTTTCCCGTTCCCGGAGGGCCGTAGAGCACCAGTTGGCGGTTCTCTTCGAGGAGCTCGGCGATCTCGGTGAGCGGCTCGAGCTCCATGTGGAGGGAAGCTGCGAACTCTTCCGTGAGGGGTCGGAACCCTTCAATCACGGGCTCGCCCACGGCGTCCGGGGCGGCGGTTTCCTCGCCGTCGGATTCAGCTTCGGCGGGCAGGAGGGCCTGCAGCGACTGGATGACCTTGGTGACGTCCACGACGATCCCCGAGGTGGAGAGCTGGCGCTGGACGTGCCGCGGCGCCTCGGCAATCGGGTGGGTCTCGTCGAACCAACGCACCTTCCGGCGGAGCCGGCGATTATCCTCGTTGTGTTCCGGCTCACCCAGGACCACGCCGATCCTGATGGCTCCTGAGTTTTGGAACAGGGCGAGGTCGCCGGGCTTCATCACGGTCAGGAACGCGAAAACAGCCGTCTTGGTGTCCTCCCGTTCCACGTAACCGAGGTGCTTGTAGTCTTCGTCCACGGCATGCTGGACCAGGCCTGCCGTCACGCCGGGGGCTAGTTCGCGGAGGTGTTCGGCGTCGAGCGTCGCCTTTTCCTCGTCCCGCCAGGCGGCGAGGAGCTCGGCGGAGTCCTGGTGCGTGCGCAGCAGCCACGCACGGCGGCCGGGATCTCCCACTTTGCGCCACTGGCTGACGAGCTGGCGATCGTACCAATCGATCCGCTGGCCGGCCTGTTCGTCCAGATACAAGCGGATGCGGTGGATGTCCGCGGTGATGTCGGTTTCGCTCTCGCCGTGGGCACCGCCAACGAGCGAAGCGAAAGCGTCCCGGATTTCGCGGCGCTCAACGTCGGCAACCACGGGCTCGAAGTAACTGGGCCACGCCAAGTATTCGATGCTTCGCCGGATGGCGGGCTGATCGCCGGGGGTTGCCGCCGCGAGTTCGTGGAATTTGAGCGGGTCCTTGAGGGCTTTGTTGATGCTCGCGTTGGTCTGGCCATCCACGTGCGCCACGAAGCGGCACAACCAGGTCAGGTGGTCCCAGATCGTCCAGTTGAATTCGGCAGTCCGGTCACGGATGACGCCGTGATCGGTCATCCCCTTGTACAGCTCCTTCGGGAGCTCGAGCTCGGGATCGAGCCAGGACGCCGCCTCGGCAACGCGGGCGCGCTTCACCTTGAGGGATTTGACCTCGTGGGCGAGCGGCAGGGACTGGAGAAAGAGGAGTTCGACGGCGAGCAGCTTGGCCTCGCGCGAGGCGCCTTCCAGGTTGTGGCGCAGGTTGGTCATCATGGGCGCCTTGGCATCTCCGACGCCGCGTTCCAAACGCTCCAAGAGCTCGGCGGCAGCGTCCACCGTCCAAGTGCGGGTGCTGGCGTCGAGCGCCGAAGCCTTGCCTTGCAGCCCCGGGCCCAACACGAACCACGCCGCATCTTCGATCTCCTTGGAGATACCGGGGGCACGGGTCAGTGGGGTTTTGGTGGAGGGAGTCACCATGCCAACTTACATGGTTTGTCTTGGGGCTGGCATCAGCAAAGCCAGCACCCCCGCCACATGCGTCCCGCCTCACGCGTTCTGCCACATGGGTCCCACATCTCGTCTCCTGCCGCACGCGTCCCGCCCGAGTGCACCCCGGAACTCAATGCATTGCGAAGCGGTAGTCGGCAGGCACCGGCTCCCCAGGGCAGACCTCCTGCCACAGGGCCGCGATCCCGTCTTCACCTTCCCGGATGTCGGGTATCTCGACGCCGGACCGCAGCACCGCTGCCGCGTCCTGGCCCCTGCCGAGGCCCGCGAGGGCGAGCGCCGTCAGGAAGCGGATGCGTCCGACGTCGGACATTCCGGCAGGTGCCTCGCTCGCCAAGGCGAGCGCTTGGGCCGGGTTTCCGTGCCGGATGCTGAGTGTCATGGCTTCGCTGAGCAACGGGACGTTGGATGGTTCCAATCGGCTCGCTGCGGCAAGTTCAGCCACGCCCTCCTCAATGTTGCCGGTGGCCAGGAGCGCAAGGGCTCGTCCCCGATGGGCGAGCACCGTGGAACGTGGCGAAAGGTTATCGGCGATCAAAGCCGTGCCGTATCCGGCGAGCGCCCCCTGGAGGTCCTGGCGGGCGTGCTTCATGGTGGCCAGGTGGAACTGCGCTTCCGCCCCGCCATCCTTGGCCAGCAGTTCTTCCCAATCGGCTCCAGCCACGAAGGTCCCGGAGCCCAGGAAACTCGCTCCATCCAGCAGGCTGTGCCACGGGCCTGTTTCCTCGATCGCTTCAGGGGTTGGATCTTCGGCAAAGGGAGTGCCGTTTTCGTCCAACCACTCGCGGCCCCAGTGTCGCCATCGGGCACTTTCCAAAGCACCCCAAGCGCTGCCGCGAACCAGCATTTCGGCCGGGGGCAGCGCATAGTTCCGCGCGGCTTCCGCGAGGGCGATTTCGAGCTCCGAGTCCGGGACAAGCTCTTCGAGCCGGGCGCTGGCGTGGGTCACGGCAGCATCCCAATCCTGGCTGTGGGACCGTGCGGGATCCAGCTTGGCGTTGCCGTAGGCCTCCACCCAACTCCACTCGGCGCCGGCAGGCATGGCCAGATGCTCGAACTGGGTCTGCGCCAACCCGGCCTGGATCTCCGCGTAGTGGCCGGCTCCGGGACTGAGCCATTCCTGCCAGCGCTTGCCGCCGTCGCCCTGGCCCCACACGAACAATTTCTTCCCGCGCAGGAGGCTTGTGGACAGCATGGCCAGGCCGTCGCCGTCGCGGTCCACTGCGGCGATCCAGTGCCGGTGTCGCGGTTGGATGTCGAAGAAGAAATCCGCGGCGTGCGTGCTATTGACCAGCCAGGTGGCGTCCATGCCTTCGTGTTCCGTGGGCCGGACGCGGGCGATATCGGTGGTGTAGTCGCTGCCGAAAGCTTCCGAGGCGGGCGCGACCACGCGCGTTTCCGCCGTCTCGGGAACAGCGGCATTGCTCCACCAGTACATGGGGACCTCATGGTCATGGGGGTTCCGGATCCGGACCGCAGTCAGCAGGACGTCCGAGTCCTCCGGAAGCCACATGTCCACCTGGAAAACCACCTCGCGAAGGCGCTCGAACTCCCACATGCGCAAGACGTCGTGGCCCTCGGGTGTTTTGACGATGGCCGTGTGAAGCCGATCGCAAGTGGTGGGTGAGTGCCCGCGGGTCCCGATGTTCCATTCGAGCCCGCCGGCGAACCACGCTTTACGCAGCGCGATGTTGGCGAACTGCAGGGTCCCGTGGGTGTGCAGGAGGTGCTTTCCCGAGGCCTTGTCGAAGAGTTCCCACAGCCGGCCGCCCAAGGTGGGGAGGACGACGGCACGCAGTTTGCTGTTCTCGAGCACCACGGCTGGCACTTCATGGGCGGTCCGCTCACGGGAGTAGCCGTCCTGTATCAAGTAGGGGAACATGTTCGGCACTTGACCGTAGCGTGCCGCGGCCTGCAGTTCCTCCGGGACGCCGTCGCCGATTCTGTACGGCTGGTCCATTTCCGCCGCGACCACTGGCAACGGGCTATTGGGGCCCAACTCCGCCATGTTCAGGGTAATAGTGGAGAAGCTCAGGTTTTGCATCTTTATGACTCCCGGATGGCATTTTCAATCGCAATGTTTCATCCATCTTTGGCCCAAGTCACCGCCTTGTAAAGGGCCCTACCCAACTGGCTCGCAGTTAATGTCGTTATGAACGGAAAAGTGCGCGTCCGCTGCGGAGCTCACCCCGCCGCGGCGCGTGCGGCCCTCACCAGCTCCCGGTCGGTGACCATGTACGCCGTCGGGTCTGAAGCAGCCGGTTTATCGGTGGCGCCCGCCGGGTTCTTCCACGTGGAAACCGTGGCCTTGGCGGACAGATGGACGGCACTCAGTCCTGCCCTGTGCAGGGCGGGGATATCGTCCAGGGCGAGTCCGCCGCCTGCCATGACCTCAAGCCGGCCTGCTGCCCGCTGGACCATGCGCTCGAGAGTCGCGATCCCGGCCCCAACGGTGGGCGCTCCCCCGGAGCTGAGCACTCGCGTGAACCCAAGGTCCACGAGCTGCTCGACGGCGGCGGCCGGGTCCGGGGTTTGGTCGATGGCCCGGTGGAATGTCAGTTGGGCCTTGGGGTTGGTCTCCAGTGCCGTGTCTGCGAGCTTTCGGGTGGTCCGCACGTCGATGTCGCCAGCGGCCGTGAGCACTCCGATCACCACGCCCTGGGCTCCCTGGGTGAGCAGGAATCGGATCTCGCGGTCCATGGTGTCCACATCGGCGCTGGAGTACAGAAAATCGCCGGGCCGGCTGCGGATGAGCGGGTGGATCTCCAGCCGCCCACCGGCAGCCTCCTGCGCGGCCTCCATGAGGCCTTGGCTCGGGGTCAGTCCCCCGAGCTCCAAGGCGCTGCACAGTTCGATCCGGTCTGCGCCTTCTTCTGCGGCAACAGCGGCGCCCTGGGCACCGACGGCGACGATCTCGAGTTTCATGGGGAAACTCTACGGCCACCGGCGGTCCCCAGATCGTCGTACAGGAGCTACGCCCGGTAGGGCTCCAACTGTTGCTTCTGCTCAGGAGTGAGCCGGCGGACCCTTCCGGTGGCCTCGTCGACGAATGCCAGATGGGTACTTGCCTTGACGCAGTCCTCTCCGGTCACGGGATCCTTGATGACATAGTGAAGGTCGAAGCTGGCCCCCTTCACAGCGCCTACCCAGATCTCGACGACTGCCGGTATGTTCCGGTATTCCAGGGTCCGGACGTACCGGACCTTGTGCTCCACCACGAGGCTCATGACCCCGTCTTCAACCGAGTCGAAGACAGAGACCGGCGGTTCCACTCCGGGGAGTCCGGCACCGCGAGGCGGGCCGAAGGCCGCGACGCGCGCCTCTTCGAGCATGCGCACGATCTGGACATTGTTGATGTGCCCGTACGCATCCATGTCTCCCCAACGCATCGGCACCTGGACGGTTATTCGCGCGCTCAGCTGTGCACCGCCGTCGAGTCATCCACCACGGTTTCTTCGGCATCCTCACCGGCAAACTGCGACATGTACAGGCGGTAGTACGCGCCCTGCAATGAGAGCAGCTGGTTGTGGTTGCCCTGTTCCACGATGCTGCCGTTTTCCATCACCAGGATGGTGTCGGCGTCGCGGATGGTGGACAAGCGGTGGGCGATGACAAAGCTGGTGCGATCCGTGCGCAGGGCCGCCATGGCCTTCTGCAACAGCAACTCGGTACGGGTGTCCACCGAGCTCGTGGCCTCGTCCAGGATCAACAGCGAGGGATCGGAGACGAAAGCCCTCGCGATGGTGATGAGCTGCTTCTCGCCCGCGCTGACGTTGTTGCCTTCCTCGTCGATGATGGTCTGGTAGCCGTCCGGCAGTGCACGCACGAAACGGTCCACGTACGTCGCCTTGGCCGCCTCCATGATCTGTTCCTCGGTGGCGTCAAGGTTGCCGTACTTGATGTTGTCGTAGATGGTCCCACCGAACAGCCAGGCGTCCTGGAGCACCATTCCCACCTTGGCGCGAAGCTCGGAACGGCTGAGCTC
Source organism: Arthrobacter bambusae (assembly GCF_030812595.1). Classification (GTDB taxonomy): domain Bacteria; phylum Actinomycetota; class Actinomycetes; order Actinomycetales; family Micrococcaceae; genus Arthrobacter; species Arthrobacter bambusae_B. The sequence goes on along the minus strand of NZ_JAUSSZ010000002.1, from coordinate 288,807 downwards.
CTTGATGTCCACGCCGTCCAAGGTGATCCGGCCCGAGTTGAGCTCGTAGAAACGCATGACCAAGTTGACGAGCGTGGTCTTGCCCGCCCCTGTGGGTCCGACGATCGCCACCGTGTGTCCGGGCTCCGCGCTCAGCGACAAGTTTTCGATGAGCGGTTTGTCGGCAACGTAGCTGAAGGACACGTTCTCGAACTCGACATGACCGTCCGTGCGCGGAGGCAGGTGGCGGGCCGCGTTCTCGGGCATTTCCTCATCGGCATCCAGGAACTCGAAGACGCGCTCGGCCGAAGCCACACCGGACTGGAGCATATTGGCCATGCCGGCGATCTGGCCGAGGGGCTGGGTGAATTCGCGTGAGTACTGGATGAACGCCGTGGCGTCGCCAAGGCTCATGGAACCGGAGGCCACTCGCAGGCCACCGACGACGGCGATGCCCACGTAGCTGAGGTACGAGACGAAGTTCATGGCCGGGAAGATGATGCCGGAAACAAACTGCGCCCCGAACGAGGCCTTGTATAGGGCTTCGTTGCGTTCGTCGAAACGCTCCAGCATGTCCGCGTCGCGTCCGAAGACCTTGACGAGTTCGTGGCCGGAGAACGATTCCTCGATCTGGCCGTTGAGCGAGCCGGTGTTCTTCCACTGGGCAGCGAAGAGCTTCTGGCTGCGCGAGCCGATCACTCCGGCAAGGACACCGGAGAGCGGCAGGGCTACCAGCGCGATCAGGGCCAGCTGCCAGGACACGATGAACATCATGATGGTGATTCCGAAGACCGTCAGCACTGAGCTGACCAGCTGCGCGAACGCCTGCTGAAGCCCTTGCTGGACGTTGTCGACGTCGTTGGTCACGCGGGAGAGGATGTCTCCGCGCTGGCGGGTGTCGAAGTAGTTCAAGGGCAGGCGGTTGAGTTTGGCCTGGACGTCGTTGCGGAGCCGGTTGATGACCTTCATGACGATCTTGTTCAGGATGTAGCCCTGGGCCCACAGGAAGATGTTCGCCACGAAGTACATCAAGAGCACGATCGAGATCAGGAACGTGAGCTTGGAGAAGTTGATCCCGTTGGTGAGCTCCATCTTGGAGACCATGTCCGCGAAATTGTTCTGGCCGGCCTGGCGGAGCCCTTCGGCGAAGGCTGCCTGGCTGACGCCGGGCGGCAATTGCTTGCCCATGACACCGCCGAAGATGACGTCCATGGCGCTGCCAAGGATCTTCGGGGCGATGACGTTCAGGACGACCGAGACCACCACGAGGCAGATGACGAAGACCACTCCGGCAGCCTCCGGCTTGAGCAGTCCGAGGAGCCGCTTGGCTGAGGGGCCGAACGCCTTGGCCTTCTTGGCCGGCAGGCTGCCGAACATGCCGCCGTCGGCTTCGCCAGGGGTGTATTCGGTTTCTTCGATGTCGTCATCGTCCACCGCCGTGACGGCATCGCTTGCGGCTGCGTCCTTCGCTTCCGCGGTTTCGCGCGCGGCCTTCGCTGCTTTGGCTTTCGCGGCCCAGCCGCGCTTTTGCTGATCCTGCTCGCTCATGCCACTTCCTCCGCGCTCAGCTGGGATTCGACGATCTCCTGGTAGGTGGGTGACGTTTCCAAGAGTTCTTCATGGGTGCCGCGGTCAACGATTCTGCCGTTGTCCAGGACCAGGATCTGGTCCGCGTCCGCGATGGTCGAGACGCGCTGGGCCACGATAATGACCGTGGCATCCCGCGTCTTTTCCTTCAGTGCCCTGCGAAGGCGGGCGTCCGTGGCCACATCCAAGGCCGAGAACGAGTCGTCAAAGAGGTAGACCTTGGGCTGGGTCACCAGCGCCCGGGCGATGCAGAGGCGCTGCCTCTGGCCGCCGGAGACGTTGGTCCCGCCCTGGGCGACCCTTCGGTTGAGGCCGGCGGACTTTTCCATCACGAAGTCCTTGGCCTGGGCCGTTTCCAGCGCATCCCACAGTTCCTGGTCCGTGGCGTCGGTCTTGCCGAAGCGCAGGTTGTGCTCGATGGTTCCGGAGAACAAGTACGGCTTCTGCGGCACCGTGGCCACCCGGCTGGTGATTTCGTCGCGGTCCAGGCTGGTGACCGGAACGCCGTCGAGCAATACATCGCCGGACGCGACGTCGTACAGGCGCGGCAGCAACGAGACCAAGGTGGTCTTGCCCGCGCCTGTGGAGCCGATGATGGCCAGGGTCTGGCCTGGTTCCGCCGTGAAGGAAATGTTGCTCAAGACGGGAGCTTCAGCGCCGGGGTATTTGAAAGTGACGTCGCGGAATTCGACGCGACCCTTCATTTCCGCAGGCGCTACCGGCGCCTGCGGATTGTGGATGGAAGGTTCGACGCCGAGAACCTCGCCGATGCGGTCCGCGCAGACGGACGCCCGCGGGATCATCATGGCCATGAAAGTACCCATCATGACGGCCATGAGGATCTGCAGGAGGTACTGCAGGAAGGCAGTCAAGGAGCCCACCTGCATGTTGCCCGCATCCACCCTGTGGCCGCCGAACCACAGCACTGCCGCTGTGGAAAGGTGCAGGATCATTCCGATGGCCGGGAACATCAGGACAAAAAGGTTGCCGATCTTGACCGAGACCAGGGTGAGGTCCTTGTTGGCGTCGCCGAAGCGCTTGGCCTCGTAGGGCTCACGAACGAAGGCCCGGACCACGCGGATGCCGATGATCTGTTCGCGCAGGACGTCGTTGATCGCGTCGATCTTCTTCTGCATGGAACGGAAGAGCGGCATGAGCCTGACCACGAGGTAACCAACCACGGCCACGAGGACGGGCACCGAGACCCAGACGAGCCAGGAGAGGCTGAGGTCCTCACGGAGGGCCATGATGATGCCGCCGACACACATGATGGGCGTGGAAACCATGAAGTTCAGGCCCATCAGCATGAGCATCTGGACTTGCTGGACGTCATTGGTGCCGCGGGTGATCAGCGTGGGTGCGCCGAAGGTGTTGACGTCCTTGGCCGAGAAGCTGCTGACCTTGCGGAAGACGTCCCTGCGCAGGTCCCTGCCCATGGCCATGGCCACACGGGATCCGAAGTAGACTCCCGCGATGGCCGCGATGACCTGGCCGAGCGCGACCACGAGCATCAGGGCACCGGTTTGCCAGATGTAGTTGGTGTCCCCTCGGGAGACGCCTTCATCGATGATTTTTGCGTTGAGGCTTGGAAGGTAAAGGGTGGCAATGGTAGACGCCAGCTGGAAGATGATGACCGCTAGTATCTGCGGCAAATACGGCTTGGAGTAGCGCCGTATCAGGGTGACAAGCATGCCCACGGATCCTTAATGAGAGTGCGCGAAAGAATTGATATGCGCGTGAATTAATACATGTATGAGTCGATACATGGATAACAGCAGGCGCTGACAGTATCAGTCGCTCAACTCTACGAAATCCGTTGCCTCAACGAAATATCGCTAGCCGGATATCATCCTTACGGCGTAGCTGAGCCGCTGCAGCGATTACAAACTCGCTGCAGCGGCTCCCGTCAGGCATTCGGCATGTGGTTGCCCGCCTGGATCTCCCTAGCCGGCGTGGCGCCCGGTTTCCCCGGTCCTTGGGGCGTCGCCGGCGAGGAGCAGCAACGCAGCCCTTTCCTGGCGGCGGCGCTCCCGTTTGAGTTCCTTGCGCAGCGCAGCCAACTCCTCGGCGATCCGGGCCTGCTCGACGGCGGTGGCCTGCTGTTCCTGGACGCGCACCTGGAGCTCGCGCTGCGACCTGCTCAGTTGAAGCTGTTGCTCGGCCAGCAGCCGCTGTGTGCGGGCAAGCTGGTCCTGGACCTCGCGCAGGCCCGCGGCAGGGTCCGGCCGTTCCTGGGTCAGGATCCGGGCAAACTCAAGGTCCAGCTCATCGTGCTCTTTTTCTGCTGCCGCCCGGGCTCGGCTGGCACCCAAGGGGGTGCCGCCGTCGTCGGGCGTTGAAAGCTGCCCTGCTTCGGTAAGGACATCGCCGTCCCCGATCACCGGCAGTGCGGCGGTATCGAGGCTCATCGCGGCCTCGCCGGAAGCGTTGGCGAGCAGGTCCTTCGCAGGCGTTGCGTCCACGGTTTTCCGCAGCGGAACTTCCTTGATGAAGAGCACCGCGAGGAAGCCGACAATGGCGATGATCGCTGCGATCATGAAGATCTGCGCGGTAGCGTCGCCGTAGGCGGCACGCATGATGTCGCGGATGGGCGCCGGCAGGTCCGTCAGGTCCATGCTCGCATCGCTCGAACCGCCCTTCACCGGGATGTGCGCCGCCGCGAGTCCCTGGGTGGCCAGATCCTTGACGTGGTTCGCCATGATCGCACCAAGGACGGACACGCCGATCGCACCGCCGAAGGAGCGGAAGAATGCGACGGATGCACTGGCCGTACCGATGTCCTGGGCACGGACCGTGTTCTGCACCGCGAGGACCAGGTTTTGCATCAGCAGGCCAAGGCCCAGGCCGAAGACGGCGGTGTAGCAGCAGGTGATCCAGAGTTCGGTGGTGTGGTCGATGGTGCCGGTGAAGGCGAGGCCGCCGGCCAGCAATACCGTTCCCGCCACAAGGAACCGCTTCCACTTACCGAATCGGCTGATCAACTGGCCCGAGACGACGGAGCCCATCAGGTTTCCGGCAATCATGGGCAGCGTCAGCAGGCCGGCCTCGGTGGGCGTGGCGCCGCGGGCTACCTGAAAGTACTGGCCGAGGAAGGTCGAGGAGCTGAACATCGCGATGCCGACCACAACCGAGGCGAGGATCGCCAGCGCGGTGGTGCGCTCGGAGATGATCTTCAGGGGGATGATGGGCTGCGCCACCTTGGACTCCACGAGCACCAGCAGCGCCAGCAGGAGTACGCCGCCGCCAACCATAAGCGCGGATTGCCAGGAGATCCAGTCGTAGTAGTCCGGGTTGCCGGCGAAGGACACCCACACGAGCAGCAGGCTCACGCCGGAGGTCAGGAGGAGGGATCCGAGCCAGTCGATCTTGGCAGGGCGCTTGACGTGCTGGATCTTGAGGGTCACCTGGAGCAGGATGAGCGCAATGACCGCGAGCGGCACGCAGACGAAGAACGTCCAGCGCCAGCCGAGCGGGCTGTCAACGATGAAACCGCCCAACAGCGGGCCGCCGGCGGTACCGACCGCCATGACGGCGCCCATGTAGCCGGAGTACTTGCCACGGTCCCGCGGCGGAATCATGGTGCCGATGATGGCCTGGGCCAGGGCGGTGAGGCCACCTAGGGCGATGCCTTGGATCACGCGTGCGGTGAGCAGGAAGGGAATGCTTTGGGAGAACCCTGCCATGACCGAGCCGGCCACGAAGACCACGATGCTCAGCTGGACCAGCAGCTTCTTATCGAAGAGGTCCGCGAGCTTGCCCCAAATAGGCGTGGTGGCGGCGTTGGCGAGCAATGCGGCCGTAATGACCCAGGCGAAGTCGGTCTGGGTGCCATGCAGGTCCGACATGATGGTCGGCAGGGCGTTGGCCACGATGGTGCTGCTGAGGATCGCGGTGAAGAATGCCGCGAGCAGGCCCGTCAAGGCCTCCATGATCTGGCGGTGCGTCATGGGCGCGGATGACGCCGGCACCGCCGTCGAACGTTCTTGTATTCGGGTTGCCATTGCTGCTGCTCCTAAGCTTTGTGGTTCGAGTGGTGGGAGCCGGCCGCCGTTGCCCGGACTGAGTGGTTGAGTGATGCAGTCAATTTCTCCAGGACTTGCCCTGCTTCCAAGGCGTCCTCCTCGCTCCACTCTTCGAGGTATGCCCGCAAATTGAGGCTGCGCTGTTCTTCGAATTGGCGGACCTTTTCTACGCCCGTTTCCGAAAGGGCCACGAGCTGCGCCCGGCCGTCCGCGGGATCCGGGCGTCGGACCACCAAGCCGAGTTCCTCCAGTTCGGCAATGTGCCGGCTGAGGACCGGAGGGCTGACGCCGAGCCGGGATGCGAGCTTCGTGGCGCGGGACTCCCCCTCGCCGATGAAGCGCATGACGCCCTGCAAGGCGAAGCCGACGTCGGCATCCTTCGCGATGTTTGCGGTCACGATGCAACGCAGAACCCTCTGGAGATCGAAGATCTGATGGACGAGTTCGGTTGCCGTGCTGGATGCGACAGCCATGGAAGACACCTCACTTTTGTTTGCCTAAAGCAACTATACGCCTATTTGATTGCTTTGGGAAACTAATGATGTGTGAGGTGCGTTAAACACCAAGCGCGAGCTGGCAGCTGATGCCCTCAAAAACGGGTTTTGAGGGCAGGTGCTGCCAGCTCGCGCTGGATAGGGAGGTGACTTAGTCGCCCAGGTGCGTTGGGCCGAACATCTTCAGGAGGGTTTCAACCACGACGACGTTGGGGCCGTCCGCGGCGAAGCTTTCGCGGAGCGCGTCCCCGATGTCCTCCGGGGCAACCCTGCGGGCCGGCACGCCGAATGCCTCCGCGAGCTTCACGAAGTCCGGACGGGCGAGCTCGGTGGCCGTAGCCTTGCCGAAGGCACCCACCATGTATTCACGCAGGATGCCGTAGCCGCCGTCGTCCACGATCAGCCACGTGACCGGGACGTTGTGCTGCTTGGCGGTGGCGAGCTCGGAGATCGAGTACATCGAGGAGCCGTCGCCGGATACAGCGAGAACTCGGCTCGGCTTGCCGACGGTTTCCAGCCCCACGGCACCGCCGATGGCCGCCGGGAAACCGTAGCCGAGGCCACCGGCGCCCTGTGCCGAGTGGAACTGGCCCTCACGGGAATCCCAGCAGCTCCATGCCCAGTACGCGGAGATCGTCATGTCCCAGAAGGTCTGCATGTCTGCCGGAACGGCTTCGCGGATATCGGCCATGAACTTCAGTTCCTTGCCGAGGTCCTGCTCTTCGAGGCGTGCCATGACCTTGGCGAGGGACGCCTTGACCATGTCTTCCGGTGTGACGCCATGCCAGTTCGGTGCCGTCGCCGACGCCGACAACGCCTCGTCCAAGGCAGCATCAAGGGCCGCAAGGGCCTGGCCGGCGTCGGCGCGGATGCCCAGGCCGGGCCGGTTGGACTCCAGGACCCGGGGTTCGGCGTCGATCTGGATGATGCGCCCGCGCGGCTCGAAGGTGAAGTAGTTCGACGTGACTTCGCCGAGGGAGGAGCCGATGACGATCAGCACGTCGGCGTCCTCGAGGACGTCCGTCATGTGTCGGTCTTCGATCCAGGACTGCAGGCTCAGCTCATGGGTCCAGGGGAAAGCACCATTGCCGCCAGGCGTGCAGATCACCGGCGCACGAAGTTTCTCGGCGATCGAAAGCAGCGACTTCTCGGCCCGGCCACGGCGCGTGCCGCCACCGGCGATGATCGCCGGACGCTCCGCCGTCGAGAGCCATTTGACGGCTTCGCGGATCAGCTCAACGCGCGGCGGGTTGTCGGCCGCTTCAGCGAGGGCGTCCTCCACCGGCGGGACCATGATGGGGTCCAGGAGCACATTCTGTGGAATCTCGATCCACACCGGACCCTGCGGGGAGGAAATGGCCTCGGTCCAGGCATCCTGGATGGCCGAGGGAATCCCGGATGCGTGCTGGATGAGGCGCTGGCTCTTGGTGACGTTGGCGGCCGAGGCCTTCTGGTCATCGAGCTGGTGCAGCATGCCCTTGCGGCGCGCGCCCAAACCTTCCAAGGGGATCTGGCTCGCCACGACCACCATCGGCACGCCGGTCGCATACGCTTCCTGCAAACCGGCCAGGGACGTCAACGCGCCCGGACCGGTGGACAGGAAGAGCACCCCGACCTCGCCCGTCGCACGGGAATAACCGTCCGCAGCGAAAGCCGAGTTGTTCTCCACACGGGAGGACACGAAGTGCAGATTGCCACGGCCCATCGCATCGAACAGGCCGAGGGCGTGCTGGCCCGGGATTCCGAAAACCGTCTTCGCACCGAGCGCCTCGAGGGTCTCGACGACGAGGTCCCCACCATTGCGCTGGTCCGTCACTTCGTGACCGCCGGGGCAAAACCGGCAGGACGCCGGGATTCCTGGCCAAGGGCCTGGGCGGCGTAGCCGTTCGGCGCGCCGTGCCGATTGCCTTCAACGGCGTTGTCGGCCATGAGGGTCACGAGTTCGTAGGCAACGTGGCTGCCCGCCACAGCTGTGATCTCAGCATGGTCATAGGCCGGTGCGACCTCGACGATGTCTGCGCCCACAAGGTTCATGCCACGGAATCCGCGGATGATTTCGAGGAGTTCGCGGCTGGTGATGCCGCCGGCTTCAGGCGTGCCGGTGCCAGGAGCGTGGGCCGGATCGAGGACGTCGATGTCCACGGAAATGTACAGCGGGCGGTTGCCGATGCGGTCCCGGATCTTGGCCACGGTCTCCAGGACGCCCTGGTAGTACACGTCCGCCGAGGTGACGATGCCGAAGCCGAAGCGGTGGTCGTCGTCGAGGTCCTTCTTGCCGTAAAGCGGGCCGCGGGTACCGACATGGCTGATCGCCTCGGTGTCGAGGATGCCTTCCTCAACGGCGCGCCGGAACGGGGTGCCGTGCGTGTACTCGGCGCCGAAGTACGTGTCCCAGGTATCGAGGTGGGCGTCGAAGTGCAGCATGGCAACGGGCTCACCGGCGCGTTCTGCGGCCGCGCGGAGCAGGGGCAGGGCGATGGTGTGGTCGCCACCGAGCGTGACGAGCTTGCTTCCGTTGGCCGTCAAGTCCAGTGCGTTCTGCTGGATGGTCTCGATGGCTTCATTGATGTTGAACGGGTTCACAGCCATGTCGCCGGCATCGGCAACCTGGATGTTCTCAAACGGGCTGACGTCCCAGGCCGGGTTGTACGGGCGCAGCAAACGGCTGGCGTCACGGACATGGTTGGCACCGAAGCGGGCGCCCGGGCGGTAGGAAACTCCGGAGTCGAAGGGGACGCCGACCACCGTCACGTCAGCCTTGGAGACTTGGTCCAAACGGGGCAAGCGGGCGTACGTGGCAGCACCGGCATAGCGCGGGATTCGGGCCGAATCAATAGGACCAAGGTTGCCATTGGCCTCAATACGAAGCTCTTCCAAAATGCGCCACTCCTTTGATGATAGGTGGGGTCGGACCGTGACTGTGACACCAATCATACACTCAAAGTTGCCTTATATGCATCACTTGTTTACGCCAGCAAAAAGCAGGCAACTCCCCGAAAGACGACGCTGCCGACCCCGACATCGGGGTTCCATTCGCTCCGCAATGTCGCTCACACGACAACTACATCAAATGCGTCGTGCACCGAGGTGACTCCCCTCACAGGAGGCGTAAAGATTCCATAAAGACGGCCATCCGCTCCCGGACGCACCCGTACGCTCCATCAGGAGCAGCTTCCAGGCTGCGTGAAAGGACCACGTGACAACGCTGACCAGGCCGCCTGCCGAACCCACTGACCGGCGCAACCCCGCGGGCGAAACCAACCAAAGCCAATTCAAGCGATGGCTGCTCGACGGAATGCCTGAGACGTCGGGGAAGCGCCAGGGTCCACACGGCAAGCCTGACGAAGACCACACGCCCCAGGCCTGGTGGAAGGTCATGTGCCTCACCGGCGTCGACTACTTCTCCACCCTCGGCTACCAGCCCGCCATTGCGGCCCTCGCGGCCGGTATCGTCTCACCGCTGGCCACGATCGTCCTGGTCGCCGTCACCTTGCTCGGCGCCCTGCCGGTCTACCGCCGGGTCGCCGCCGAAAGCGCTCGCGGCGAAGGCTCCATCGCGATGCTCGAGCGGCTCCTCCCCCGCTGGGGCGGCAAGCTCTTCGTGCTTGCCTTGCTGGGATTCGCCGCCACGGACTTCATGATCACCATGACCCTCTCGGCCGCCGACGCGAGCGCCCATGCCATCGAAAACCCCTTTGCGCCGGAATGGCTCCACGGGCAGGAAATCACCATCACCTTGGCCCTCATCGCAGGCCTCGGCGTGGTGTTCCTCAGGGGATTCAAGGAGGCCATCAACGTCGCCGTCGTGCTGGTGGGCATCTACCTGGCGCTGAACACCGTCGTCGTCGCGGTCGGCTTGGTGCACGTAGTGACCGAGGCACATGTGGTGACCGACTGGTGGGCCGCACTGAACCAGCAGCACGGAAACCCCTTAATCATGGTGGGCATCGCGCTTCTGGTCTTCCCGAAACTTGCCCTGGGCCTCTCAGGATTCGAAACCGGCGTCGCAGTCATGCCGCAGATCAAGGGCAGCCCCAGCGATACTGAGGAGCATCCCGTTGGCCGCATCCGCGGCACCCACAAACTGCTCACGACGGCGGCACTCATCATGAGCGCCTTCCTGGTGGCCTCGAGCTTCATCACCACGTTCCTGATTCCCGCCGCCGAATTCCAGCCGGGAGGAAAAGCGGACGGACGCGCCCTTGCATTCCTTGCGCACCAATTCCTGGGCGACGGCTTCGGCACGCTCTATGACATGAGCACCATCGCCATCCTGTGGTTCGCCGGCGCCTCTGCCATGGCCGGCTTGTTGAACCTCGTGCCGCGCTACCTGCCCCGCTTCGGCATGGCCCCGGCGTGGACCAAAGCCGTGCGGCCCTTGGTCCTGGTCTTCACCGCGGTAGCTTTCATCATCACCTTGGTCTTCGAGGCAAATGTGGAAGCCCAAGGCGGCGCCTACGCCACCGGCGTCCTGGTCCTCATGACCTCGGCGTCGATCGCGGTAACCCTCTCCGCACGCAGGAAGAAGGAGAAGGCCAAGACCCTCGCTTTCGGCGTGGTGGCCGTCGTCTTCGCCTACACCACCGTGGCCAATGTGGTGGAGCGCCCGGACGGCATCAGGATCGCCGCCCTGTTCATCCTCGGCATTGTCCTGGTGAGCTTCGCGTCGAGGGTACGCCGCTCCTTCGAGCTGAGGGCCACACACATCAAGATGGACCAAATGGCCCTCGAATTCACGGCCTCCAACGAGGAAGGCCCCATCCGGATCATCGCGCATGAGCCTAAGCGACTGAGCGCGGACCGGTACCAGTTGAAGCTGCAGCACGCCCAGCAGGCAAACCACTTGCCAGTAGACAGCGACGCGATCTTCATCGAGATCATCGTGGATGACAGCTCCGACTTCGAGCAGGAACTCCTGGTGGAAGGCAAGCTCCGGCACGGCTTCAAGATCCTGGAGATCCACAGCAACAACGTGCCCAATACCCTGGCCGCAGTGCTGCTTCACATCCGCGACGTCACCGGACTCATGCCGCATATCTATTTCCGCTGGACCGAAGGCAATCCCATCGCCAACCTGAGCAAGTTCCTCTTCTTCGGCGAGGGCGAGATCGCCCCGGTAACCCGCGAAGTGCTGCGCGAAGCCGAACCGGACATCACCCGCAGGCCGTGGGTGCACGTCGGCTGAACATGGCAGTGTTGGTGCCGCTCCCCCTCTTATCGAAAGGTGCGGCACCAACACAGTCTTCCTAGCTGATCGCGGAGGCGCCACGCTCCCCGGTCCGGACGCGCACCGCCTGGGAGACCGCGACGGTCCAGATCTTGCCGTCCCCGAACTGGCCGGTACGGGCACCGGAGATGATGGCTTCCACTATTCCGTCCACCAGATCGTCAGCGGCCAGGACTTCCACCCGGATTTTGGGCAGGAGATCGGAGCTGTACTCCGCGCCCCGGTATACCTCCACGTGGCCACGTTGTTGGCCGTAGCCGTTCGCGTGGCTTACCGTCATCCCGTTGACTCCAAAGCGTTCCAAGGCTTCCCGGACCTTATCGATCCGCTCCGGCCTCACGATGGCCGTGACAAGCTTCACGTCGACGCCTTGCTGTGGATCCGATCTGTTTTCCCGTCAGAGCTGGCTTCCTCTCCGCTGGAACTCGGGGCGGACTTGCCGTTCTGTGGTTCTCCGGGATTGAACGATCCGCCCACCATGGCCAACTCGTAGGCGGTTTCCGCGTGCTCCGTGATGTCGATGCCCGCCAGCTCTTCGTGCTCCTTGACGCGCATGCCCACCGTCTTGTGGATGGCGAGGCCAATCAGCGTGGTCATGACCGCCGTCCATACCGTAACGATCATGGCCGTCAGTATTTGGGGCCAGAATTGGGTCAGGCCTCCGCCGTAGAGGAGGCCGCCTTGAGTCTTGGCCGAGGGTACGGCGAAGAAACCGAGGGACAAGGTCCCCCACAGGCCGCCGACAAAGTGGACAGCAACCACGTCGAGGGAGTCGTCCAAGCCGATTTTGAACTTGAGCCCGATGGCCAGTGCGCAGACTGCCCCGGCGGCGATTCCAATGATGATGGCGCCCACGGGGTCCACGAACCCACACGCGGGGGTGATTGCCACCAAGCCCGCGACGGCGCCTGATGCCGCGCCGAGCGATGTCGCGTGGCCGTCCCGGAGCCGTTCAATGAGCAGCCAGCCCAGGAGCGCGGCGCTCGTTGCCAGAAGGGTGTTTGTCCAGGCAAGGGCTGCAATTCCGTCGGCAGCCAGTTCAGAACCGGCGTTGAAGCCGAACCAGCCGAACCACAGCAGGCCGGCCCCGAGCATCACGAAGGGGAGGTTGTGCGGCCGGATGTTGGGATCTTTCATGAAGCCGAGCCGTTTGCCGAGCACTACTGCAAGCATCAACCCGGCCATGCCCGCATTCATGTGAACGACTGTGCCACCAGCAAAGTCGAGGGCTGAAATCTTGCTGCCGATGATGCCTGTGGATCCAAAGAGCCCGCCACCCCAGACCCAGTGGGCAATAGGCGCGTAGACGATGGTGACCCACAGGCCGGCAAACAGGAGCCACGGGCCGAAACGAACACGTTCGGCTACGGCTCCACTGATCAGGGCGACCGTGATGATGGCGAAGGTGGCTTGGAATCCTATGAAGACCATGTCCGGCAGCCCGGGCGCTTTCCCGCCAATCACGGAGGCCAAGCCGGTGAGTCCGAAGTTCGCGAAGGGGTCTCCAATGAAGCCGCCGAGGGTATCAGGCCCGAACGCGAGTCCGTAGCCCCACAAGGCCCAGACGACCGCGACCACACCCATGGCGCCAAAGCTCATCATCATGATGTTGAGGACGGACTTCATCCGGACCAGGCCGCCGTAGAAGAACGCCAAACCTGGCGTCATGAGGAGGACGAGGGCAGATGCTGCAAGCATCCAGGCTGTGGAGCCCGGATCGAGGGTCTGGGGGTTGACGTCCAGCCCTACGCTGAAAAATGCTGGGTTCATTTCGGGAGCCTTCCTGCATATACGGCGCTCCATGGCGCCCGCACGGCGAGACCATTTTTAAAACGAACAGGTCCTGGTACCTGGGGAATTACCAACCGCGGTGCCGACCTTGACGAGTTGCCTTGACTCGAAGCTACAGTCGCCCTGTTTCGGCGTTCAGCACGGATCGTTTCAGGCACGTAACACCGAAGGCCTGTGGGTTAAATCCAGAAGTCAGTCCGGTTTCAGGCGTGTTACACCCGGCGTGTCGGTGTCGTCCGGCCGCGGGAGGATCGCGTCAGCGGCTGGCTGCAGGCACCAGTATCCAGAGCACCTCGACGGGCTCGTCCGTGGGATTGACCCAGGTGTGGGGTTCGCGGCCCGGGAAGGACAGGGTGTCCCCTTCTTCGAGTTCGTACTCGTCGTTGGTGAGGATCAGCTTGATGCGGCCCTTGACTACATGCAGGACGTCGACGTCGCAATCCACGGCGTAGAGCTCGGCTTCTCCCCGGCCGCCCGGCTCGATGGTGGCCTGCAGGATCTGCAGCCTCCGTTCCGATCTGGCAGTCAGGAGGCGCTCCACGATTCCCTGGCCGCCGAGCGAAATGCGGGGCCCATCGTCCCGCCGGGTCAGGTGCGTCTCCGGTGCGGCAAAAAGGTCTCCGATGGACACCGAAAGAACTTGGCAAAGCGTCACAAGGGAAGCGACCGACGGCGATGTCAAGTCACGCTCCACACGGCTCAGGAACCCTTTGGTCAGGCCGGTGGCGTCGGCGACCTGCTCGATGGTGAGCCGCTGCGATTGGCGGGCGGCGCGGATTCTGGAACCGATGGCAACGGGGACGTTGCTCGGTTCAACGGGGAGAGCCTTCATTCACGAACCTTTCAGGCCATATTCGCGGCCCTGTCATTGCAGCAATAGTAGCCGGACGGCCCGCTTGGCAGGGCCTTATGGCTAGCTTGGGGACCGCCAATGTGACCACTGTGCGGATCCGGGCCTTGACTGTTACTCGCATCACTACGTATTCTCATAGGCAACAAGTGTTGTTTGTGAGTCACATGTCACAGACTACATCTCCCCACTCACCAGCGCAGAGACCTTCCGCAACCCGCAGCCAAACCCAGCGAACCGGCGTCGGAACCCCCAAGCGCTCTGCGCAGTCACCCTCAGGAGCCACCTTGGACTCTTCGTTCATCAATATTGCGATCGTGGTGGTGTATTTGCTCGCCATGCTGGCCTTCGGCTGGTGGGGCAAGTCGCGCACCAAGAACAACAGCGACTTCCTGGTGGCAGGGCGCCGCCTCGGTCCGATGCTCTACACAGGAACCATGGCCGCGGTCGTCCTCGGCGGTGCATCAACGGTTGGCGGCGTCGGCCTCGGCTACAAGTTCGGCGTATCCGGCATGTGGTTGGTAGTCGCCATCGGCTCGGGCGTGCTCCTCCTGAGCCTGCTTTTCGCCGGCACCATCCAGCGGCTGAAGATCTACACGGTCTCCCAGATGCTGAGCCTGCGTTACGGCCAGCGCGCCACGCAGACCTCCGGCATCGTCATGCTCGCCTACACCCTCATGCTGTGCGCCACGTCCACGGGCGCCTACGCCACCATCTTCGTTGTCCTTTTCGGCTGGGAGCGTTGGCTTGCCATCGCCGTCGGCGGCGCAATTGTCCTGGTCTACTCCACCATCGGCGGTATGTGGTCCATTACCCTCGCCGACCAGGTGCAGTTCATCATCAAGACAGTCGGCATCTTCTTCCTCATGCTCCCGTTCGTGCTCAACGCCGCGGGCGGCTTCGACGGCATCCGTGCCCGCGTTGACGCCAGCTTCTTCCAGTTGGACGGAATCGGAGCGCAGACCATCATCACCTACTTCGTGGTCTACACCCTGGGCCTGCTGATCGGCCAGGACATCTGGCAGCGCGTCTTCACCGCCAAGACCCCCAAGGTGGCCCGTTGGGGCGGCGCCACTGCCGGAATCTACTGTGTCCTGTACGGCGTCGCCGGCGCATTGATCGGACTTGCCGCCCGCGTGGCGCTGCCCAACATCGACGTGAAGGCCCTTGGCAAGGACGTTGTGTACGCCGAGGTTGCCACCCACATCCTGCCGATCGGCATCGGCGGCCTCGTCATGGCCGCCGCGGTCGCGGCCATGATGTCCACCGCTTCCGGAGCCCTCATCGCCGCCGCCACCGTTGCCCGCGCCGACGTGGTCCCGTTCGTGGCCAGCTGGTTCGGCAAGACGATCAACACCAACGACACCGAGAACCCCGAGCACGACGTCAAGGCCAACCGCTACTGGGTCCTTGGACTGGGCATCCTGGCCGTGCTGATCTCCATGGCGGCGCAAGACGTCGTGGTGGCGCTGACCATCGCGTACGACATCCTGGTGGGCGGCCTCCTGGTTGCCATCCTCGGTGGCTTGGTCTGGAAGCGCGGAACCGGTATGGCCGCGGCCTGGTCCATGGCCGTCGGCTCGGTGCTGACCCTGGCGTTGCTGATCGCTTACGCCACGGGGATCATCCCCAGCGAAGACGGCGTCTACGCCAACGATCCCATCTACTGGGGCCTGGGCGCCTCGCTGCTGGTCTACGTTGTGATCTCCGTGCTGACGCCGCCAACCGAACCCGCGGTGCGCGAAGCCTGGGACCGCCGAGTTGCCGGAACGGCCGTGGAGGAACTCGCCTTGGATGTCCACCCGGTGGCCAGCCACTAAGCATCGATAGCATCAAGTACGACGGCGGCGCCGCACCTTCTCCTTCGAGAAGATGCGGCGCCGCTCCCGCTTAAGACCCGCCACCCCGTGCCCAGGCTGTACCCACGGACACCCGGATTCAGCGGGCCTGGCTACTCAATCTCTTCAGCTTCACGGTGTTCGTCGACGTCGAGGGGAACGGGCCGTTCGTCGTCGTCGATAACCTCGGATTGCTCTTCCAGGTCCTCGTCCACCTCGAGGTCCTCGCCGTAGTCGTAGGCCGGATCGGACTCGACCGTGGGACGGTCCGGGTGGCGGGCGTGGGTTTCGGTGCTGTCCATGGTGCAACCTCCGTTC
Source organism: Arthrobacter bambusae (assembly GCF_030812595.1). Taxonomy (GTDB): domain Bacteria; phylum Actinomycetota; class Actinomycetes; order Actinomycetales; family Micrococcaceae; genus Arthrobacter; species Arthrobacter bambusae_B. The sequence goes on along the minus strand of NZ_JAUSSZ010000002.1, from coordinate 272,701 downwards.
GACGTGCCGCTGAGCCCATCGCGAGGCAGGTCAGGCAGCCGGTCGCCACGCCACCCCCGCCACTTCGTGGACCCTGTCCATCCATCCCAGCACTGCCCCGTGCGGCGGTCAAGACCTCCTTTGGGACTCCCGCTTTTGAGGCGCGCCTAAAAAGTCCAGTGAGGATTGCCAGCCGAAAAAGCGCGGAAATTGGCGATAAAGTGGAGCTGCAATGAGGCGATGAAGCCCGCCCCAGCAACCCAGGAGTCCCGGTGCAACCGCACACAAAACCCTCGCACTCAGACAACCCCTCGGACTCAAGCAGTCGGTCGCAAGACACAGCAGCCACCAAGACCCCCCCGTCGTCGTCGGACATCAAGCGCTGGCGGCAGTACCTGGCGGACGAGCGGGCCGAAGCCGCTGTGTACCGCCAACTGGCGCAGCGCCGCGACGGCGAGGAACGCGAAATCCTCCTGGCCCTCGCAGACGCCGAAGGTCGCCACGAGGCACACTGGCTCAAGCTCCTCGGCGAACATGCCGGCATGCCGAAGGCTGCCTCGATCCGAAGCCAAATGCTCGGCTTCCTGGCCCGGAATTTCGGGTCAGTGTTCGTACTGGCGCTCGCCCAACGGGCGGAAGGGCGCTCGCCTTATACGAAGGATCTGGCAGCGACCCGTGCCATGGCCGCGGACGAACAGATCCACGAAGAAGTAGTCCGCGGTTTGGCGACGCGTGGGCGCAACAGGTTGTCCGGCACCTTCCGGGCCGCCGTATTCGGCGCCAACGACGGCCTGGTCAGCAACCTTTCCCTCGTGATGGGCATGGCGGCCACCGGCGTCCCCGCAACCGTGGTCCTGTTCAGCGGTATCGCTGGCCTGCTCGCGGGCGCCCTGTCCATGGGTGCCGGCGAATATGTCTCGGTCCGCTCGCAGCTCGAACTCCTCAGGGCCACCCGCCCCACCCAGGCCACGCTGACAGCAGCCCCGGCCCTGGACATCGAACACAATGAACTGGTCCTGGTGTACCTGGCCCGGGGCATGTCCCGCGAAGCCGCCGAACACCGGGCTGCCGAACGCATGGGCCTGTACAGCTGCGATTGCGATCCCAGCCTCTCGCTCCACCCCGAAGTGGAAGAAACCGTCGATGAGCACGAGGCCGTAGGCTCCGCTTGGGGCGCGGCAATCTCGAGCTTCTGCTTCTTTGCTTCGGGCGCCATCGTGCCCATCCTGCCGTTCATCTTCGGCATGACGGGCTTCGCGGCGCTGGCTGTGGCCGGTACGCTGGTGGGCATCGCGCTTCTGTCGACAGGCGCCGTCGTCGGCTTGCTGTCCGGAACCTCGCCGCTGACCCGTGGCCTCCGGCAACTCGCCATCGGTCTCGGGGCGGCCGCAGCCACGTATGGGCTCGGACTCGTCTTCGGCGCTGTCATCGGTTAGTAGCGCCGGCCCGCTGGGGCGCCGGGATCAAGGACTTGGGGGAAGACTTGCATTCAAACTACGGGTACGACGGCAGCCCACCGCACAAGCGCGCCAATACCGCGGTGGCGCTGTTCCGAAACGTGATGGTGGTTACGGTCGTTGCGGCCGTAGCAGTACTTGCCAGTGGTTTCCTCCGGGGGGACCCCGCCATCACGGGGTTCCTTCCGAACCTCGCTCCCTCTGCCCGTGCCACAGCCAACGGCCCGGGTCAGGCGGCTCCCGGGCAGCCCACCCCAAAGGCTGCCCGTGCGCCGGACACTCCGCCGCCTGGCTTGGAGGAAGCCGGACATCCGCTCGGCTCCCCCGCCAAGCCCGCCGTGGCCAGCAGCTCCTACAAGTTCCTGGCCACCAACGCTGACGGCACACCTGTGGGCTACTCTCCGTGCAGGCCAGTGCACTATGTGGTCAACGAAGCCCTCGCCCCGGCCGGATCACAGGGGCTAATCGCCGACGCCGTCGCCAAAATCGCTGCCGCCACCGGCCTCAAATTCGTTAACGACGGCCCCGCCACGGAAAAACCCGCCGAGAAGCGCAAGCCGTACCAGCCCGCGCTCTACGGAGATCGTTGGGCACCACTGCTGATTTCCTGGACCACCCCCGAGGCGGCACCGGGGTTGGTTGGATCCGTCATTGGCACCGGCGGCAGCACCATGTACAGCTTCGGCATGGGACCCAAGAGCTACGTCTCGGGGAGCCTGGACCTGGACGCACCGCAAATCACGGAACTGCTGGATGCCCCCGGGGGCGCCCATTACGTCTCCGCGGTCATCCAGCACGAACTCGGCCATGTGGTGGGCCTTGACCATGTGGACGATCCCATCCAGCTGATGTACCCGGAGATCGGCGCCCCCGATGGCTTGGCCGCCGGAGACCTGAACGGACTCTACAAACTCCACACCGCCCCGTGCCGGAGCGATCTCTAGCCCCGTTCCGCCCCGCACGCCCAACCGGACATGCCCACCCTTCAGCCCCAGCGGTGGACATATCAGTACTATGTCCAGTGCTCGAGGCCAAGGCTGGGCATGCTCAACGGACTCCTGGCATTATGTCCAGTGCTTGAGGCCAAGGTTGGGCATGCTCCTAGATGAGGGCTGCCTCCCGTAGCGCGGCAGGCTCGAAGCTGGCACCTGCGCCTGGATAACTGGGGATCTCTATCCGGGCATGGCTGTGGATCTCGTTGACCGTGGCCTTGGTGTGTTCGGCGATCCGTTCCAAAGTGGTGACCCACATGCCCTCCATGGCCTTGACGCGGGCTATCAGCTGCTCCAGGGCGACGGCCTTGGATGGACGGCCAGAGATGAAGGGGTGGTTGGTCAAGACGAAGCAACTGCCTTGGGCATGGTGGGCCTCGGCTTCCAAAGTCCACATCTCCAGGACCTTGGCAGGACTCTCGATGACGCCGCTTCCTGTGACACCAGGGTAGAACGCGTATTGCTCCCAATCGTCCAGGGCCCAATCCACCGGGATCTCCACGATGTCCTGTGAATCGATGTCCCGTGAATCGATGTCCCGGGAATCGCGTTGGGCGACCGCCATGCGGTAGGGCGCATCGCCGTCGAGCAGGCTTGAATCATAGAGGAAGCCCCGGTCTGCGAGCAGCGCCGGCGAATGCCAGTTCAGCTCCCACCACGGTGCCCTGTAGCCGACCGGCCTGACCCCGGCTACGTTCGCGAGGGCTTCGAGCCCTCGGTCCAGGTAGCTGGCCTCGGTGGCGGCGTCGATTCCCTGCATGGGTTCGTGAAGGTAACCGTGGTGGGCGACTTCGTGGCCGCCGTCGACGATCCGCCGGACCACGTCCGGGTAGCTCTCCGCCGTGAACCCCGGGATAAAGAAGGTCCCTTGGATCTCTTGGCGCTTGAGGATCTCCAGGAGTCGCGGAACGGCGACCCTTGGGCCGTAGGACTGGTGGCTCATGAGGGACATGCGCCGAGTGCTCGTGGGATCGTGGGCGATGGTGCAGGATTCGGCGTCGACGTCGAACGTGAACGACGCAGCGGCCTTGAAATTGTCAGGCCACGTGATCCGGTGTGCCTCGTCAGGAAAAGCGTTGGTGGTCATGGGAGTTCCTCTCAGTCGTTGACCAGATTGGCGACGGCGCCTTCCGCAAGGGGCTGCGACGGCGCCCCGGCTGCGGATTGCGTCCCAGCTGCGGATTGCGCCCCGGCTGCGGCTGGCAACGGAAGGTATCGGGCATGGACCCGCGGGCCCAGTGCACCGTAAACGGCCGCGGCGACGAGTCCGCCTGCCAGCCAGGACAGGTCGATTCCACCCATGGCCGTGGCGACGGGACCCTGCATGATGGGTAGGACGCCATACATAAAGAGCCACGTGGCAAAGATGCCCACCAAGAGTGCGGTGATCCCGGCCCAGTTGAATGCCGGGAGCCGCCGGGTGCCCACGGGGTCGAAAAGGCGCTCGACACCCGCGGGGCCACGCTTGTCCACCCAGAAGTAATGCACCAGCATGATGCCTCCCCACGCGGCAACCCAGGCCACGAGGCCACCGAGCCAAGTGCTCAGAGTTGAGGCGAAGTCCGACTGCAGGATGAAGAACACGACGCCGACCAAGGCCAGGAGCCCGACGAAGAGGTTCAAGGAACGGCGCTTGGCCTTGATGTCCAAGGCCTGGGCGGCCACCGAGAAGGTGTAGATGTTCAGGATGTTCGTCGCGATGGGGCCGTGCAGCACCAGGAAGAGCACCGGGATCGCCAAGACGCCGAAGTTGTCGACGATGAGGTGGCCAGGGTCGGCCGTTCCGCTTTTCGTTGCCAGGCTGGCGCCGAGGATGCCGAGCCACACTACCGGGAGGAACTGGCCGAAGACCGAGGCGAGGTACACCTTGTGCCGGGGAACGGATTTGCTGACGAAGCGCGAATAGTCCGCCGCATAGGTGAACCAGGTGATCCCCCAGCCGATCCCGATGACCGTCATGACGGTGGTCATGGCCGCGATCCGTGCGCCGCCTTCAAGGACGGCACCGGGAGGGCCCGCGTAGCCCCAATCGATGTTCATGCCGAACCACGCCACGGCAGACATGGCGATCAGCACCAAGATGGTGGGCGGCACGGTCCATTTCTCGAAAGCCGCGATGGCCTTGTAGCCGAACCAGGCGATGGTGACCTGGGCGGACATGATCAGGAAAGCAACCAGGATTTTTGGACCGATGTTGGGCTGCTCCGGGTCGACCAGGCCGAGCTTGCCGAGGAGTGCCATCACGAGGTCCAGGATGATCCAGGTGTTGACGGCGCACCAACCGATTCCGAGGAGTGCCTGGATGGCGCTCGGGAGGTAGTTGCCGCGGCGGCCGAAGACAGCCCGGGCAAGGACCATGCCGGTGGCACCAGTCCTTTGTCCCAACAGGACAAACAGGCCAAAGAGCGCCATGCCGATAAGGTTTCCCACCACCAGGACGGTCACCGTGTCGGCAAAGCCCAGTCCAAGCTGGACGCCGAGGGCCCCGAGGACCCAGTTGATGGGGGCAAGGTTTGCCCCTGCCCAGATCCAGAATTGCCCCGCTACGCTGCGGGTGCGGGCTGATTCGGGAATGGACTGCAAATTCTGTTCGACGTCGGTCTGCGCCGTTGCAGCCCCCGGCGTCGCAGTGGATAAGTTCTCGTGCATTGGGGATCCTCCGTGTAGGAAAGGGACCCCTTCAATTTATGTGCCCCACATCACAGCAACAAGATACGATGTGTATGATAAATACCTAAAATTAGTTACGGAGTGTCATGCCACTGCTCCTCGCCGACGCGTTGGAACATGAAAGCCTGAAAGCCGCTGAACCAGTCCTGCGGACGGAGGTGCCCGAGGCGCTGACCCGGCCGCTCCGCTGGGTCCACTCGAGCGAAGTGCTGGACATCGCTCCCTTGCTGCGAGGCGGAGAACTGCTCCTGAGCGGTGGGCAGGCTCTCGCCACTGCGTCAGACGAGCGGCGCGTGGACTATGTCCGCCAACTGGCGGCCCGCGGGATCGCCGCATTGGCCATCGAAACGGGTCCCGAGCTGCCGGCAATACCGGAGTCCATGCTCGACGCCGGCCGAACGGCCGGGCTGCCTATCATCGAGTTGTGCAAAGTGGCCCCCTTCGTGGGCATCATGCAAGCCATCAACTCGCTCCTGGTCAGCGAATCGGTGGCGCAATTGCAGTTCGGCGACGAAACGAGCCATGCCATGGCGGCGGAACTCGCGCACGGTGGCGGACTGGATCAGCTCCTCGCCGTGCTGGCCAGCCGAACAGGTTCCAGCGCGAGGCTCGTCTCGCCGTCGGGCATCACTTTGGGAAGCGCGACCCTCGCCGGCCGGCCCGGCCCCGGAAATATCACTACTGTCGATGTGCCAGTCCGTGGTGTGCTGGCCGCCCGCCTGGAGTTGGAAGTGCCCGACGACGGCGATGCCAACCTTGCGCGGGTGGCGAGCGAGAGGTGCGTCGATATCCTCGGCTTGGCATTGCTGCAACGCATGCCACCCGGACTCAAGGAACTTGCCGGCATCGAGCTCATGCGGGCTATCAGTTCGGGCACCCAGTCATGGCGCCTCCAGCAATTGGGACCGGCATCGGGGTTTGCCGCGAGCAGTCCGGTAACCGCCGTCGTGGTGCGTTCCGCGGCGGCTGGACAGCTCCGGACACAGCTCGACGGCATCCTGCATGACGCGGTTCCGCACAGTGCGAGTTATGCGGACAACGCCGAATTGATCGCCTTGGCCGCCCTCCCCCACGTCACGGCCGTGGCTTCGCGCATCGCCCTCATCCGGGAGCTTGCGGCCTTGGAGATCCCCGGCGGCTCGGTCATCGCCGTGGGACCGATGGCGCAGGGAATCGGCGAGGCCCCATGGTCGCTGGCAGAGGCACGGCGGACGCTTGAGCTCATGCCGGGTGCAGGAACCGGCCCGGGATCCGGAGATGGGAATGGCGTGGTGGATGCCGAGGACTTCGCGGTTGAGCGCCTGGCGGAAGGAAGCCTCGACGCCGCGACCCGCGAGGAGTTTGTGCGGCGGCAACTCGGCGCCGTCGTCGAGCATGACGAGCTGCGGCGCTCGGAGCTGCTGCGAACGTTGGCGGTGTGGCTGGATACCGGGTGCAACACGGCACAGGCGGCACGGGAACTGCATTTGGAACGGCAGTCGATGCACCACCGGCTCCAGCGGATTTTCGAGCTGTGCGGAGGGGATCCGAGGGGAACGGGCCGGCTGGTCGCGCTTCACCTGGCAACCCGCCTGGCCCGGCTCTAGCTGCCGCGGCCAGACGCCAAAACGCCAAAACGCCAAAACGACGGTTCCCTGCAAACTCGATGCTTCGAAACATCGTGTGCGCAGGGAACCGTCGAAATGGAGAGAGGGAAGCTACTTAAGGACTACGGTCCTGTTGCCTTGCAGGATCACCCGGCCTTCACAATGCCAGCGGACGGCGTTGCTGAGTGCTTTGCATTCAGTATCGCGCCCGGCTGCCACCAGGTCGTCCGGACCGAAGGTGTGGTCAACTTCCACCACTTGCTGGGCGATGATCGGCCCCTCGTCCAGCTCACCGTTGACGTAGTGCGCTGTTGCCCCGACGGTCTTGACGCCTCGTGCATAAGCCTGGTGATAAGGCTTTGCACCTTTGAAGCTGGGCAAGAACGAATGGTGGATGTTGATGGCACGGCCATCGAGCTTCCGCGCGAGATCGTCGCTGAGGACCTGCATGTAACGGGCCAGGACCACCAGTTCGACGTCCAGGCGATCGATGAGGTCAAGCAGTTGTCCCTCCGCCGCCGGTTTGGTGTCCGGGGTGACGGGCACGTGGAAGAACGGGATGCCGTGCCATTCGACAGTCCGCCTGTGGTCCGGGTGGTTGGAGACTACCCCGACGATCTCGACGGGTAGTTCCCCGACGCGGGCCCGGAAGAGGAGGTCGTTGAGGCAGTGCTCGAACTTCGAGACCATGATGAGCACCCGCCGCTTGGCACCGTGACGTTGGAGCTCCCAGCGCATGCCGAACTTCTCGGCAACAGGGGCGAAGGCTTCCCGCAGCGCGTCAATCGTCGATTCGTCCCCTTCCGATGCGAAATGGACACGCATGAAGAAGTGGCGGTCCAGTTGGGAGTCGAATTGCTTGCTTTCGATGATGTCGCAGCCGTGCTCCAGGAGGAAGCCGGAGACGGCGTGCACGATCCCCCGTGTTTCCGGGCAGTCGAGCGTCAGGACATGCTCAACGGTGGTGGCCGGCAGCGCCGACGCAACGGGCTCATTTTGGGTCATAGTCATTGCTAGCACTCCACTACGTTGACGGCGAGGCCTCCGCGGGAGGTCTCCTTGTATTTGCTTTTCATGTCCGCTCCTGTCTCTCGCATGGTTTTGATGGCTTTGTCCAGGGACACTTTATGGCTGCCGTCGCCGTGCAGGGCAAGTCGGGAGGCATTGATGGCCTTGACGCTGGCGATGGCGTTGCGTTCGATGCAGGGGATCTGCACCAGTCCGCCTACGGGATCGCACGTGAGGCCGAGGTTGTGTTCGATGCCCACTTCCGCGGCGTTCTCCACTTGCTCGGGAGTGCCGCCGAGGACCTCGCAAAGGCCTGCGGCGGCCATGGAACAGGCAGAGCCCACTTCGCCTTGGCAGCCGACTTCTGCGCCCGAAATGGACGCGTTGATCTTGAACAGGATCCCGACGGCGGCCGCCGCGAGCAGGAAGCGGACCACGCCGTCGTCGTCGGCTCCCGGCACGAACTTCGTGTAGTAGTGCAGCACCGCCGGCACAATGCCGGCTGCCCCGTTGGTAGGTGCCGTGACGATGCGGCCGCCCGCGGCGTTTTCCTCGTTCACGGCGAGCGCGAACAGGTTGACCCATTCCATGGCCCGGAGCGGATCGGTCACGCCAGTGTCCGCCGTCAGCGTCTTGAACAACGACGGCGCCCGTCGCCTCACGTTCAAGCCTCCCGGAAGGAAGCCTTCCGCGGCGCAGCCGTTGTCCACGCATTCGCGCATGACGGCCCAGATCTGCAGCAATCGCTCGCGCAGTTCGGCTTCGCTCCTCCATACGAGCTCGTTGGCGAGCATGACGTCGGAAATGGACATGCCCTCCCGTGCGCAGATCGCCAGGAGTTCGTCCGCCGTGGTGAAGGGATAGGGCAGGACTGTGCTGTCGGCGACTACTTTGTCGCTTCCGGAAGCATCGCCGTCCACCACGAAACCGCCGCCGATCGAATAGTAGCTGCGTTCGTGCAGAACTTCCCCGGCGTGGTCGAGCGCCCGGAAAGTCATGCCGTTGGGATGCGCGGGCAGGGATTTGCGTCGGTGCAAAACCAGGTCCTCGTCCCAGTTGAAGTCGACGCGGTGATGCCCGCCGATCCGCAATTCGGCGTCCAAGGCGGCCGCGGCAACCTGGTCGTCTGCAGTGGACGTGTCCACCGTTTCCGGCGCTTTGCCCTGAAGCCCGAGGACCACGGCCTTGTCCGAGCCATGGCCGCGGCCGGTGGCGCCCAGCGAGCCGAAAAGCTCCGCCTGGACGCGCACCGTGGCCGCGAGTTGACCGGAGGATTCCAGGCCATCGGTGAACTGCTTTGCCGCCCGCATCGGGCCCACCGTGTGGGAAGACGACGGCCCGATGCCAATGGAAAACAGGTCAAGCACGCTCAGTGCCATCAGGGGACCTCAGGAGAGGCGAATTCCCTCATGCCGTCGAGCAGCCAGCGGCCCAGGAAGTCGGCGAAGGAGGCCCTCGGGAAAATCCTGAAGCGGTCCTCTCCGGTCTTGAAAAGGATCGCCGGGATGTTGCCGATTTCCGTGGCGAGAGCGGTGCCGGTGCGGAACTCCCGGGGGTGCAGGTCCAGCGAGCACCCCTTCTCCAGGACGTCTCGGGCGCGGATTCCCGACAGCTCAAAGGTGGTGCGGTTGGCGGACAAGTCCACCACCTGGCCCGGGTGCTCGCCCAAGGCCTCGACCAATGCGCGGACAAGGTCTCCGCCGAGCGAATCGTGGGCCGTTTCCGGTGCGACCACCAGGAATTCGTCCGGCCCCAGCCACAAAGTGGTGGACCTTTCATTCCGGATGGTTTCACCGCATACAGCCGGCAGGCCGCCGGTCACGGACGCGAGGCGGGCTCCGGCGTCGGACGCCCGGTCAACCCGGACGCCCACCATGGTCTGGAACGGGATCTCCTTCAATGCCACGGTTCCGTCCACGGACCCGGACTCGAACGTGGATGCCAGGTGCGAGGCCGGGCTGCGGCGTGCCGCACGGAGCATCTCGGGGTTCGCGGACTTGGCGGTTTCTGCGGGTGTAGCTGTTTCAGCCATCTTTACGGGTCCCTTCAGCGTCGAAAAGTACGGTTTCTCCCACAACGACATCCAGCAACTGGTCTCCGACGGAGGCCACCAGGGTCTCGCCTATGCGGTTGCGGCCGTTGGTGATCAGTGCCAGGCCGAACGAGCGGCCCAACGCGGCACTGTGGTAGCTCGAGGTCACGAAGCCCTGCATCGGGACGGGGCCGTATGCGGGGTTGACCGGGATTCCCTTTTCCACGAGCTGGGTGCCTTCCGGAAGCCGGAACGAGCCGTCCGCCGGCAGGACACTGACCAGGTGCTTGCGGTCAGTGCGGGCAGCGTCTTCGCGCTTGTAGGAACGCTTGCCGATGAAGTCCTTCGCCTTGGATACGATCCACTCCATCCCGGCGTCCTGCGGAGTGACAGTGCCGTCCGTGTCCTGGCCGACGATCGGGTAGCCCTTCTCGGCACGCAGCACGTGCATGGTTTCCGTGCCGTACGGGGTGATGTTGAACTCGGCACCGGCGGCCGCGACCGCTTCCCAGGTGTTGAGCCCGTACCAGGATGGAACATTGATTTCGTAGGCCAGCTCGCCGGAGAACGAAATACGGCAGATCCGGGCTTGGACGCCGGATGCAAGCGTGGTTTCGCGGAATGTCATGAACGGGAACGCTTCGGGGTCCAGGCCACCGTCCGCCGCCAGTTGCGGAGAAACTTTGGCGATCACGGCGCGCGATTTGGGCCCGACGACGGCAATCGTCGTCCACTGTTCGGTCACCGAAGTGCACACCACGTCGAGTTCCGGCCACTCTGTCTGGTGCCACTCCTCGAGCCAGTCGAGGACTTTGGCGGCGCCGCCGGTGGTGGTGGTCATGAAGTAGCGGCCCTCGTCGAGGCGCAGGGTCACGCCGTCGTCGAAGATCATGCCGTCCGGGGTGCACATGACCCCGTAACGTGCCGAGCCGGGGGCAAGCTTCTTGAACGCGTTGGTGTAGATGCGGTTCAGGAACTCTCCGGCATCCAGGCCCCGGATCTCGATCTTGCCCAGCGTGGTGGCGTCCATGAAACCCACCGACTCCCGGACTGCGGCGCATTCGCGGAGCACCGCGGCGTCCATGTCTTCGCCGGCCTGGGGGTAGTACCAGGGGCGCTTCCACTGGCCTACGTCCTCGAAGAGGGCACCTTGGGCAACATGCCAGGGATGGATGGAGGTCACGCGGGCAGGATCGAAAAGCTCCCCGCGCTGGCGTCCCGCCAACGCCGCGAAGGCCACCGGGGTGAAGGGTGCGCGGTAGGTGGTGGTGCCGATGTCGCCGATGCCGCGGGAGGCTTCGCCGGCCGCCCCGGCTTGCTTGAGAGCTGCCGCGATCACGCCGATGGCGTTGACGCCGGAGGTCTTGCCCTGGTCGTTGGCGGTGCTGATGGAGGTGTACCTCTTGATGTGTTCCACTGAGCGCATGCCGGCCCCGGTGGAACGGAGTACGTCGGCCACGGACTGGTCGCGCTGGAAATCGACGAAGTGGTGGTGCCACTCCCCCGCGTTTCCGCTCTGGCCAGGGACCAGCCACAACTGGCGGGTCGGGGCGGAGGCAACGGGCGCCTTCGTCTCGGCGGGGACCGTCCGGGAGCTGAATCCCGCGGCGATGGCCGCTGCGGCACCGGCGGAGACGCCTTCCCCGAGGCAATCTGCGAGCTCGTAGCTTCCGCGCCCGGCGCCTACAACGTGCTGGTCCTTGACCACGGAGTTCGGCACGAAGCCAGCCAGGTCGTCGTCCCAGCGCAATTTGCCTTGGCGCTGGCTGTGGAGGTGAACCACAGGACTCCAGCCGCCGGAAACCGCGAGCAGATCGCAACCGAGCCGTTCGACGCCGGAGGTCACTTCGCCGTCGTCGTTGAGGCTGCGGATGGTGACGCCGTCAATCCGACCGTTCTCCCCCGCACCTGAGGTATCGGCGACTGCGCTGCCGACGAGGACGCGGATGCCGCTCTCGACGGCCTCTGCCGCCTTGCCGCTGAGCTTCGGACGGGCGTCGACGACGGCGGCGATCTTGACACCAGCGGCCAGCAGGTCCGCGGCCAACAAGTAGGCGGAATCGTTGGTGGTGCCGATGACCACACGCCGTCCGGCGACGACTGCGTAGCGGTTGAGGTAGCTACGGACCGCCGAGGCCAGCATGATGCCGGGCCGGTCGTTGTTCTCGAAGACAAGCGGACGCTCATGGGCGCCGGGCGCCAGAACCACCTGCTGGGCACGGATGTGCCAAATGCGTTGGCGGGAGACGCCGTCCGCGGCCGGGCTGCCAAGGTGGTCCGTGCGGTTCTGTGCCGCGATCACATAGTTCGAGTCGTAGGAGCCGAAGGCCGTGGTGCGGTTGAGGACGGTGCATTCGGCTGCCGAGACGAGCTCGGCCTCGACGTCGGCGATCCATTCCAGGGCCGGCTTGCCTTCGATCACCTCGACGAGTTCCGGGGCTGTGGAGCCGGACAGGAGTGAGCCGCCGAGTTCGGGCTGGTCGTCGATCAGGATGACCCGGGCGCCGGTGCGGACCGCCTCGCGGGCTGCCGCCAGGCCGGAAACGCCGCCGCCGACCACCAGGACGTCGGTGTGGACGTACTTCTTGTCGTATTCGGCGCGGTCGTCTGCGGGGTCGAGCTTGCCAAGGCCGTTCAGGAACTCAACGCTGAGCCCGTCCACGAGGGACACCATGGTGGCCGGAAGCATGGACTCGGCGACGTGCCCGGCGAAGCGCGGCGCGACCTTGACCAGGGCGTTGGATTCTTCCACGCCGGCCGACATGATGCCGCGGGGACGGTCCTCGTACAGCGAGTTGCCCACGCTGACGCGGCCGTTGGCCAGCAGCGCCGAGGCCACGGTGTCTCCCGGGTGGCCGCTGTACTCCTGGCCGTCCACGGTGAACCGCCAGGAGATGCTGCGGTCGATGCGGCCGCCGGTGGAGAGGCGGGCGTTCTGCAGGGTCACTTGCTTGCTCCTTCCGGGGAGGTGGCGTCTTGCCGTGCGCTTGTCAGGTCCGGGCGCGGTTCGCCCATTTTGTATACGGCCTTGATGTCGTAGGTGACGGTGTCACGGAGCATGTTGAACCATTTGCGGCAACCCGTGCTGTGTACCCAGCGTTCGGCGAAATTGCCTTTGGTGTTGTCGCGGTAGAAAAGGTACTCGGCCCACTCCCGATCCGTCAGGGCATCCGGGTTTTCCGGATAGGCCACGTGGGCCTGCCCGCCGTAGTGGAATTCTGTTTCGTCTCGTGGCCCGCAATTGGGGCAGCTGATGAGCAGCATGGTTGGTCTCCTAAAGGGCTGCGGCTAGTGGGCGACGGCGGCGGCGCCGTGTTCGTCAATCAGGGCACCGGTCTCGAAGCGTTCCAGCGAAAAAGGCCTGTTGAGCTCATGCGGCGTACCTGTGGCGATGGTGTGGGCGAAGGTCAGGCCGGCAGCCGGCGTGCCCTTGAAGCCACCCGTGCCCCAACCGCAGTTGACGAACATGTTCTCCACCGGAGTAGTGCCGACGATCGGCGAGGCGTCCATGGTGGTGTCCACGATTCCGCCCCAGGTCCGGAGCACGTGGGCCCTGGCAAAGATCGGGAAGAGCTCGACGGCGGCAGCCATCTGGTGCTCGATCACATGGAAGGAGCCGCGCTGGCCATAGCCGTTATAGGAATCCACGCCGGCACCCATGACCAGTTCGCCCTTGTGTGCCTGGGAAACGTACACATGTACGTGGTTGGACATGACCACCGTGGGGTGGACGGGCTCATGGAGTTCGGAGACCAGTGCTTGGAGCGGGTGGGATTGGATCGGGAGGCGGAAGCCTGCCATTTCGGCGAGGACCGAGCTGTGGCCCGCGGCCGCGAGGCCGACCTTTTCGGTGTTGATGGTGCCGCGGTTCGTCTTCACGCCGACCACCCGGTTGCCGTCCTTGACGAAGCCGGTCACTTCGCAATTCTGGATGATGTCCACTCCGAGTTCATCGCACTTGCGGGCAAAGGCCCAGGCGACGTGGTCGTGCTTCGCGATGCCGGCCCGGGGCTGGTACGTGGCGCCCATGACCGGGTAGCGGATGTTGTCGCTGATATTGAGGATGGGGCAGAGTTCCTTGACTTGCTGCGGGTCCAACCACTCGGCATCGACCCCGTTGAGCTTGTTCGCGCCGACGCGGCGGACGCTTTCGCGGACGTCGCCCAGGGTGTGGGCGAGGTTCATGACGCCGCGCTGGCTGAAGAGGAAATCGTATTCGAGCTCCTCGGGCAGGATCTCCCAGAGTTTCAGCGCGTGCTCATAGATGGCAGCGCTCTCGTCCCAAAGGTAGTTGGAACGGATGATGGTGGTATTCCTGGCCATATTGCCGCCGGCCAGCCAGCCCTTCTCCAGGACGGCGATGTTGGTCATTCCGTGGTTCTTGGCCAGGAAGTACGCCGTGGCCAGGCCGTGGCCGCCGCCGCCCACGATCACGGCGTCGTAGGAAGCTTTGGGCTCCGGGTTACGCCACAGGAAATCCGGGTGTTCGGGGAGTTGGTCTGCGCTCACTGGGCTGCTCCAATCATTTCTGCCTCAAGTTCGGCGGCGGCGTCGTTGTTGCTGCCGGTCCGGGAAAGATGCGGGTATAGCGGGAATTGTTCGGCGAGCGCGGTAACCCTTGCACGGAGTTCGACGGCGGCCTGGTCACCCAGGCTGCCGCTGGCCCCGGCGGCTTTGCCAGCGGCGGCGATCAGCGCCGTCGCAATGATGTCCGCTACCTCGGCGAATTCCTTGGCACCGAAGCCGCGTGCGGCGAGTGCCGGGGTACCGATCCGGAGCCCGGACGAAACCATCGGCGGCCGGGGGTCGAACGGGACGGCGTTACGGTTCACGGTGATGCCGATGCGGTGCAGCGTGTCCTCGGCTTGCTGGCCGTCCAGATCGGAGTGGCGCAGGTCAACCAGGACCAGGTGGACATCGGTGCCTCCGTTGACCACCGAGATTCCCGCGGCGGCCACATCTTCCTCCAGGAGCCGTTCGGCGAGGAGCTTGGCGCCTTCGAGCACCCGCACCTGCCGTTCCTGGAACTCGGGCTCTGCCGCCATCTTGAACGCCACGGCCTTGGCCGCGATCACGTGCTCCAGCGGGCCGCCCTGTTGGCCGGGGAAGACCGCGCTGTTGATCTTGCGTGCGTATTGTTCCTTCGACAGGATCACCCCGCCGCGCGGACCGCCGAGGGTCTTGTGGGTTGTGGTGGTCACGACGTCGGCGTAGGGCACGGGGTTGGGGTGCAGGCCCGCGGCGACGAGGCCGGCGAAGTGGGCCATGTCCACCATAAGGTAGGCGCCCACGAGATCGGCGATGCGGCGGAATTCGGCGAAATCCAAGTGGCGCGAGTACGCGGACCAGCCGGCAACGATCAGCTTCGGGCGGTGCTCGAGGGCCAGGGCTTCAACCTCGGCCATATCCACCCGGAGGTCGGATTCGCTGACGTGGTACGGGATGACGTTGTAGAGCTTGCCTGAGAAGTTGATGCGCATGCCGTGGGTCAGGTGGCCACCATGTGCGAGGTCGAGGCCCATGATGGTGTCACCGGGCTCGAGGAGGGCGAACATGGCAGCGGCGTTGGCCTGGGCGCCCGAGTGCGGCTGGACATTTGCGGCTTCGGCGCCGAAGAGGGCCTTGACACGGTCGATGGCCAGTTGCTCGATGACGTCCACGTGCTCGCAGCCACCGTAGTAGCGCTTGCCCGGGTAGCCTTCCGCGTACTTGTTGGTCAGGACCGAGCCCTGTGCCTGCATGACGGCTGCAGGGGCGAAGTTTTCGGAGGCGATCATTTCCAGCGTGGACTGCTGGCGGATGAGTTCCTGGGCGATCGCCTGTTCAACCTCCGGGTCCGCCTGGGCGAGCGGGCGGATCAGCGGTTCAACCATCATGTTCTCCTTTTGAGATACTTGTGTTTACTGACTAATCAGCAACTGATATATTAGAACTGTTGCCATAGTATGTTGGAGATCACACAACCGTCAACAGTCCGGCAACGACTGATCCGCCAGACTTGGAATTGTGACAAACGGGAGAGGGCACATGAGCACTGCACTGGAAGCTCTGGACACGGGCACGCAGGGAACGTCCTTGGCGGAAAACGCCTACCTGCTTCTGCGCGACCGGCTCATCATGCTGGACATCAAACCCGGAGACCCCATCAACGACGGGCAGATCGCCACGGAACTCGGCATCGGACGCACACCCGTGCGCGAGGCCATCAAGCGCCTCGAAAGCGACCACCTTGTGGTCTCGTATCCCCGACGCGGAACCTTTGCCACGGGCGTAGACATCACCCAGTTGGCGGACGTCTCCGAAATCCGTGAGCTGCTTGAGCCGTTGGCGTCACGGCGGGCTGCCCGCATGGCCAGCCCGAGGCTGCGCGAAGAACTGCGCGAGGTCGCCGCAGCAATCAGCGCCCTGGAGGCCCACGACGCCAGCCAGCAGGAACTGATGCGCTACGACATCCAAGTGCACCGGCTAATCTACAAGGCCGCGGCCAACCCGCACCTTGAGGACGTGCTGATCCGCTACGACAACCTGGCAACCCGAATCTGGTGCCACATGCTGGAGAAGATGCCGTCCGTGACCGGGCACGTCGCAGAGCACGCTGAACTGCTCACCGCAATCGCCGACGGCGATGAGGACCGGGCGGCCGCGCTGGCCCTGCACCACGTGGTGAGTTTCGAGGAAACGATCCGCAAGGTGCTTTAGGTTCGGGGACCTACGGCGTCATCTCTTCCAGAGCTTGGACCACTTCACGTTCAACAGCAGCAGCCCCAGCAAGAGTGCATCAACCGTCATCACTCCCGCCATGAAATAAGCCCAACCGATAATCATGGCTCGATCGCCACCAGTCGGCGGCCCGAGGGGCGGCGTTGCATCACAACACACATACCAATCTCCTGACCCGGATCCCCCCAGTCACTCGATAGTCCATCAAGTGTGGCACGACGCCGCCCAAGAAGGAACGGCTTACGGCGGTCGATGGCCGGAGAGCGTTGAAGGGCGGGAGCTAAGCTTTCAAGACCTCGCCACCGTGGGGGCCAATGGTTCCTGTCTGCAGGCTCAGGAGCGTCAAGAGGATGACCATTCCCAGCAGCACAACGGCAGCGGCCAAGGTGAGGGTGCGGTTCCGACTTGGGGCTTCTCCGGCTGCAAGAAAGAGGGCAGAACCGGACAGGACAGCAGAGATAGCTGTGAATGGATAGAGCGGCAAAATCAACAAGATGGCCCCTCCCAGCAGGAAAAACCTGGAGAGCGCAACGCCTGAGCGCTTTCTTACCAAGGGCTGCACGATTGATCATCTCCTTTTCCACCGATATTCATTTGGTCCCCAATCGTGAAACTGTCATGGGCGTGGTCGACGACCCGCCTCACGAAGGCCTCATCGATGTTCCTTTTGGGTAATCGAAAGAACAGATACACCCGGTTCCTGACGGCGCGACGGTGGCCTTCATCGCAAACGCTAACAAGGGAAAACTGCACTGAGTGGTCGTCCGGATCAAAATGAGTGGCAAATCGCCCATATTTGAGTGTTAGCGACGAGACGCACAAAGAACCCTGCTGGTTCGGCGAGCCGTTAAGCCGCGGCTCTGTGTCACCCGGGGGTGAGGACGCAGAATTCGTTGCCCTCCGTGTCGGCGAGGCACACCCACGGCACGTCGCCCTGGCCGACGTCGGCGTCGGTAGCACCCAGGGCGCGCAGCCGCGCCACCTCTGCGGCTTGATCGTCGCCGGGGTACGGCCTGAGGTCGAGATGGACGCGGCCGGACACGTCATTCGCCGCGGGCGTGCGCACGAACTCCAGGTATGGTCCCACGCCCTTGGCTGAACGCAGCCTCGCAAGATCATCGGTCAACTCATGCAGGGTCCAGTCCGTCGCCCCGTCCCAGAACCGGGCCATGTCCCGCGGATCCGCGCAGCTGACCACCACCGCCGCGATAGGCCCGGTGTCCCGGTAGATTGGCCGAGGCTCCAACACGCAGAACAGGTTGCCCTCGGGGTCAGCCAGGACCGTCCACGGCACATCGCCCTGGCCAATGTCTGCGGGCGTCGCGCCGAGCTTCACCAGGCGCGCCACGAGCTCCGCTTGATGGGCCGCAGACGTGGTGGCGAGATCAAGGTGCGCCCGGTACCGCACTGTCTCAGGGTCCGGGACCATGACCACATCAACACAGACGGTGGCCGGGTCCGGCCCTGCGAAGCCCCTGGGTTCAACATTGGTCACGCCGGGTCCTTCGCTCGAAACGCCCCAGCCGAGAGCCTCCGCCCAAAACCGCCCGAGCGCCGAGTCGTCCCGGGCCTTGAAATTCACCTGAACAAGCCGCAGTGCCATACCGCCCGATCCTATAACCAGGCAGACCGGATAGGGGGCAGCGTCCCAGGACACGAAGCCAGGAGGCGCGTCTCACTTGACCGCGTTTGAGACGATGAACCACATGGACGCTGATGCAAGCTTCGCCAACGACCCCGATACCGATCACGCCGGCGCACACCACGCCGGCGTACAGTCCGTGGACCGGGCCATCACCGTGCTCGAAATCATCGCCCGCAACGGCGACGCCGGGGTGAGTGAAATCGCGGAGGAAATGGGCGTCCACAAGTCAACGGCGTCGCGACTGCTGAGCGCCCTGGACGCCCGGGGAATGGTGCAGCAGAATCATGAGCGCGGAAAATACCAGCTTGGTTTCAATATCCTGCGCCTGGCCAGTGCCATTCCGGCCCGTCTCAGCTTGGTAAGGGAGGCCCGGGAAGATCTCGAAGCCCTGGCGGAGAAGTTCGCCGAGACGGCCAACCTGGCGGTGCTGCGGTCGAATTTCGCGGTCAATGTGGACCAGGCCATTGGCCCCAACACGCTCGGCACCCAGGACTGGATCGGTGGGCTGACCCCCCTCCACGCCACGTCCAGCGGCAAGGTCATGCTAGCCGCCCTGCCGCCTGCGACGCGTGACCGCGTCCTCAGGGAAGCCGGCCAGGCGCGGTACACGCCACAAACCATCACCGACCGCAAGGAACTGGAACGGCAAATGCCGGTCATTGCGGAGGCCGGTTACGCCGCCACGTATGAAGAACTCGAACGCGGGCTCAACGCTGTCGCCGTTCCGATCCGCAACCACAGCGGCACGGTGATCGGAGCCATTAGCCTTTCCGGCCCGGCTTTCCGTTTCGAACCGGAAAAAATACCCGGCTTGCTTGATGCGCTCAAGCAAGCCGGGTATTCAATCAGCGTCAAGATGGGCTACACCGCCGCCAGCGGCGCCTAGGGACCGCCAATCTGGCGGTCCCGCGCCGCCTAGGCGATGTTTTCCTCCTCGGCCTTGATGGTGGTGTCCCCGCCATGACCTGTCCGGACCACGGTTTCCCCCGGTAGCGTCAGAAGGCGCTCCCGGATCGAGGCCAGGATGGTCGGATGGTCGCTGAACGACCTGCCCGTCGCTCCCGGACCGCCGTTGAAGAGGGTGTCGCCTGTGAACACCGTCCGTTCACTTTCCAGGTAGAAACACGTAGAGCCCGGTGAGTGGCCCGGCGTGTGGATGGCCTGCAGGGCCGTGCCCGCCACTTCGAAGATGTCGCCATGTGCAATGTGACGGTCAGGCCGGACATCCGGATACACCTGCTCCCACAGAACCATGTCTTCGGGATGCAGGTGGATCGGCGCGTTCACGGCCTTCGCCACGTCGAGCGCTGCTCCGATGTGGTCATTGTGCGCATGGGTGAGCAGGATGGCGCGCACCTTTCGGCCGCGGACCTGGTCGATGATCGCCGCGGCATCGTGTGGCGAATCGATGATCACGCATTCGTCGTCGTTGCCGACAATCCAGACGTTGTTCTCCACGTCCCAGGTGCCGCCGTCGAGCGAAAAAGTGCCCGAGGTGACGAGGTTTTCAATGGTGACGCTCATCCGATCTCCACCACCGAACGGAGCACTTTGCCTTCGTGCATCTTGGCGAACGCTTCTTCCACTTGGTCGATGGTGATCCGTTCGGACACGAACGCGTCCAGGTCCAGGTTGCCTTGCTTGTAGTGCTGGACCAGCATCGGGAAGTCCCGGGAAGGCAGGCAGTCCCCGTACCAGGAGGACTTCAGCGAACCGCCGCGGCCAAAGACATCCAGCAGGGGCAGCTCGAGCTTCATGTCCGGCGTCGGGACCCCTACCAGCACAACCCGGCCGGCGAGATCGCGCGCGTAGAAGGCCTGTTTGTACGTCTCCGGGCGTCCGACTGCTTCGATCACCACGTCCGCACCGTTGCCGCCGGTCAGTGCCCGGATCGCCTCAACGGGGTCCTCCTGGCTGGAGTTGACACCGTGAGTTGCTCCCAGGGACGTGGCCATCCCGATTTTGTTGGCGTCGATGTCCACCGCAATGATCGTCGTGGCGCCGGCGAGCTTTGCCCCGGCGATGGCAGCGATGCCAACACCACCGCAACCGATCACGGCCACGGACTCGCCCCGCTTGACTTCACCGGTGTTGATGGCGGCGCCGATTCCCGCCATCACGCCGCAACCAAGCAGCCCGACGGCGGCCGGATCGACGTCGGGATCCACTTTGGTGCACTGCCCGGCGGCCACGAGCGTCTTTTCCGCGAACGCGCCGATCCCGAGGGCCGGGCTGAGTTCCGTGCCGTCCTCGAGGGTCATCTTCTGGGTAGCGTTGTGAGTGTTGAAGCAGTACTGCGGCTGGCCCTTGGCACAAGCCCGGCACTCGCCGCACACGGCCCGCCAGTTCAGGATCACCCGGTCACCGGGTGCCACGGAGGTTACATCGGGGCCAACGGCACTAACCACCCCGGTTGCCTCGTGGCCCAGCAGGTACGGGAAGTCTTCACCGATGCCGCCCTGCTTATAGTGCAGGTCGGTGTGGCAGACGCCGCACGTCAGGATGTCCACCAGCGCTTCACCCGGACCGGGTTCCGGCACCAGGATGGTCTCCAACGAGACCGGAGCGTTCTTCTCCTTGGCGATGACCGCTTTTACTTTGTAAACCATTGGCTGCGTCCCTTTTCCTTGGTTCCCGTTAGCTCGTCGCAACGACAGACATACTTCAGGCTAGCTTTCAACGGGGACATCAGCGATCTTGCCGGTGACCCAGCTGTGGAACGCCTCAATGTGGTGCTCGCTGGGCACCAGGACGCCGCCCTTGGCATAGATCTTGGAACCCATGGCTGGCTGGCAGCGTTCGCAGGCGTCGAAGTCCTGCTCGTTGACCCGGTGGAAAAGCTCCACCGAAGCGCTCACGTCCTTGCCGGATTCCACCACGCTGGGCAGGTACAGCCAATCGCATTCGACGATCGTGTGGTCCGCTGCCAGCGGGAACATGCGGTGGATGATGACATGGTCGGGAACCAGGTTGACGAAGACATTCGGTTTGATGGTCACTGCGTAGTACCGGCGGTCCTGGTCATCGCCCACTCCGGGAATTCGGTCCAGCCCCTCGGAACCGTCGATCGTGAAGCCCTTGATGTCGTCACCGAACTCGGCTCCGTGGCCCACGAAATACTGCGCCGCCAGACCGTCGGCGAACTCGGGCAGCACTTCGGTGAGCTCGGGGTGGATCGTGGCGCAGTGGTAGCACTCCATGAAGTTTTCGATGATGAGCTTCCAGTTGGCCTTGACGTCGTACTTGATGCGGCGGCCAAGGCTCAGGTTGGCGATGTCATAGTCGTCAACGGCCCGCAGGTCTCCGAGGCGCTCCTCGATCGCCCCCATGACGTCTTCTTCGAACGACGGTGGCTCGTCGGCGAGGCAAACCCAAACGTAGCCCATGTATTCGCGGGCATGGACCTTGACCAGTCCGTATTCGTTGCGGTCAATATCGGGCATCTTGGTGAGGTTGGGGGCCGCGATGAGCTTTCCCTCAAGGTCGTAAGTCCAGGCATGGTACGGGCACTGGAAGGAGCGGTTGGCCTCGCCGGATTCCTCCATGCACAGCTTCACGCCCCGGTGCCGGCAGATGTTGTAGAACGCGCGGATTTCCCCCTTGCGGGTGCGGTTGATGAGCACGCTCTCGCGGCCGATCTGCACTGTTTTGAATGAGCCGGCCTTTTCCAGATCGGCGGTCCGCACCGCGCAGAACCACATTTGTTCGAAGATGTGCTCTTGCTCGGCGTGGAAGATGTCTTCGCTGACATAAGTGTGGCCGGGAAGAGTGGGGATCAGGCTGGGGGAAACAACTTCAGTGGTCATGCTGACTCCTATTCAGTGATGAAAGCGGGTGGGGCTTGAGGGTGCCTAAGGGGTTGCCAGGACTGGCGGGGCGTGGCGTGCGTTGAGTTGCCGGCGCCAGCGGGTGAACAGGCGCGGCTGGTTCACGCCCAGAACGCCCACCGGTTCCACGCCCCGGTAGTACACGGCCAGGAAGCTGTGGTTCTCGAGCTGCCCCGCCTCGATCTCGACGCGTTCTGCGTCCCGCGCGTGGCCGGCGAACTGCAGCGTCACTCCGTACTGCTCGGACCAGAAGTACGGCACATTGAGAGGAAGAGGAGCCGCAGAGTGGTCCAGGAGCGCGGCCACGGCCAGCGCTGCGCGTTCCTGGGCTCCGGTCCAATGCTCTACGCGGTGGCGCCGGCCGTTTCGTTCGTCGAACCAGGCCGCACAGTCCCCCACGGCGACCACGCCGGGGACGTTCGTCCGTCCCATCGAATCGCACGCCACGCCGTCGTCGAGCTCCACGCCCGAATCGGTCAGCCATCCCACGTTGGGGACCGCGCCGATTCCGAGGAGCACGACGTCGGCGGAACGGTACTGTCCGTCGCTGAGCCGGACACCGGTCACATTTCCCTCATAGCTGTAATACGAGTCGATTCCCGTGTCACAAATCAGCTCCACGCCATTGATCCCATGGAGCGTTGCCATGACGGCAGCCATCTCCGGACCCAGCGGAGCACTGAGCGGCACTTCGCTCTTGCAGATGATGGTCACGTCCATCCCCAAGCCTTTGGCTGTTGACGCGACTTCGGCCCCGATAAAGCCGGCGCCCACAACCAACAAGCGGCCGCCGGCAACGAGCTCCGGGGCCAGGTCCTGGGCATCTTGGAGAGTCCGCAAGGTAAAAACATTGGCAAGGCCCGCAAGTTCGGGCAATGTGCGGGCCGAGGCTCCCGTGGCAATCACGACGCCGTCAGCCGCCACAGTGCGCCCGTCGCCCAGGGTGATGGTCCTGGTGGCGGCGTCAAAGCTCCGTGCCGGCGAGCCGAGCAGCCATTCGGCCTGGAGCGGGTCATCCCCTCCCGCCTCCCCGTCTTCCAACATGACATGCTTGATGCCGATCTTCCCTGCCAGGAACTCCTTGGACAGGGGCGGGCGGTCATAGGGGCGGTGCTGCTCATCGCCGATGATAAGCAGCCGCCCGGAAAAGCCCTGCGCCCGGGCCGCGCGGGCGGCAGAAAGTCCCGCCAGTGATGCACCCACGATCGCCAATGTCTCCATGGCTTCCTCCTCGCAGAGCCGTTCGCCTGCTTATTGCGCAATACGTTTATTGCGCGATCTGCAACAGGCTTCATTATGCGAAACAGCGTGACCTACTTCACATCCCATGTCAAGGAATCTGCGTAAGAAATTGAACCCCTTGACAAGGTGCTGTGATGTCGATCACTCTGTTGCGTATTGTGATCAGCGTTGATCATGAGACAACCGCTCCACAGGTTTTGACCAGTCCGGTGAAAGAAGGTTCGTGAGATGCACAGTGCTTGCCCGCTCAGCTCGTTGGCTCCGGGGGACGCGATTCGACTCGAGACGTCTCCGCCCATTGCCGTGTTTCACACCGAAGAGGGCGAACTCTTCGCACTCGACGACACCTGCACCCACCAAGACGCCTCCCTCGCCGACGGCTGGGTAGAGGACTGCTGGGTGGAGTGCCCCCTTCATGCTTCAAAGTTCAATCTCCGCACGGGAGCCGCCGACGCGCCTCCCGCCAAGTTGCCCGTCAGGGTCCACGAAGTCCTCGTAGTGGATGGCCAGATCATGGTCAAAGAATCCGAAGACACCCCCAACCTTCCACCTGGCTTGACCGTCGACGGCCACGTCTAGGGCCCTTCCCCGTTGTTCCGGCATTGCCAGCACGGGTGCTGATCAACAGTTACAGGACCGTCGTCTTCCGCTAGCCATGCCGACCGTCCGGAGCGCCAAACTTCCACGCCACTCACTCCAGGAGCAACACGCATGTCCACAACACCCCGCGTCGTCATCATCGGAGCCGGCATCGTCGGCGCCAATCTCGCGGACGAGCTGTCCACCCGCGGCTGGACCAACATCACCGTGCTCGAGCAGGGACCATTGAAATTGGCGGGCGGCTCAACCTCGCACGCCCCCGGCCTCGTGTTCCAGACCAACGCCTCCAAGGCCATGACCCAATTCGCGTCCTACACCGTGGACAAGCTTCTCTCGCTCAGCGATTCCGGGGTCTCCTGCTTCAACCAGGTCGGCGGTCTCGAGGTGGCAACCACACCCGAACGCCTGGAGGACCTCAAGCGCAAGCTGGGCTACGCGGCGTCGTGGGGTGTTGAAGGCCGGCTCATCGACCCCGACGAGTGCGCCAAGCACTACCCGCTGCTCGATCAGGAAAAGGTACTCGGCGGTCTCTACGTCCCCTCGGACGGCCTGGCTTCAGCGGCCCGCGCCGTGGGCCTGCTCATCGCGAAGGCGGGCGCCGCGGGCGTCACGTTCCGAGGTTCCACTCCCGTCATCGGCATTGAACAGGCCGGAGGCAAGGTCACGGGCGTCGAGACTCCCGACGGCGTGATCCCGGCCGACATCGTGGTCTCCTGCGCCGGGTTCTGGGGACCCAGGATCGGTGCCATGGTGGGCATGTCCGTGCCGCTCCTGCCCTTGGCCCACCAGTACGTCAAGACCACCTCCGTGCCCGAGCTCGTCGGCCGGAACGATGCTTCGCGGCTGCTTGACCCGGGCAACGGCGCGTGGATGCCCATCCTCCGCCACCAGGACAAGGACCTCTACTACCGAGAGCACGGAGACCGGATGGGCATCGGCTCCTACGCCCACAAACCGATGCCCGTGGACCTCCGGGAGCTGCCCGAGGTTGCCGCGGCTGACATGTCCGAGCACCGCATGCCGTCCCGATTGCCGTTCACCGAAGAAGACTTCCTGCCGAGTTGGGAGGACTCCAAGGAGCTCCTTCCGGCACTTGCCGAGGCCGGGATTGCGGATGGCTTCAACGGGATCTTTTCGTTCACTCCCGACGGCGGTCCGCTGGTGGGCGAGTCCAAGGACGTTGACGGCTTCTTCGTGGCCGAGGCCGTATGGGTGACGCACTCCGCCGGCGTGGCCCGAGCCCTGGCGGAGCGCCTCATCGAGGGCCAGTCGCGGATTCCGCTCCACGAATGCGAAGTCTCCCGCTTCGAGGAAATCCAGACCGCGGAGAGCTACGTCAGCGAAACCTCCCAGCAGAACTTCGTGGAAATCTACGATGTCCTGCACCCGCTGCAGCCGCGCGTCTCCCCTCGCGAACTCCGCGTGAGCCCGTTCAATGCCCGTCAAAAGGAGCTCGGGGCGTTTTTCCTCGAAGCCCACGGCTGGGAGCGTCCGCATTGGTTCGAGGCAAACCGCGCATTGCTCGAAGAGCTCCCGGAAGGGTGGCGTGCGCCCGAGCGTGAGCCCTGGGCCGCCATGTTCCACTCCCCCATTTCCGCCGCCGAAGCATGGAAGACGCGCACCGCCGTCGCGCTCTACGACATGACGCCGCTCAAGCGGCTGGAGGTTTCCGGTCCGGGCGCCGTAACCCTCTTGCAGCACCTCAGCGCCGGGAAAGTCGACAAGAAGCCGGGTGCGGTCACGTACTGCCTGCTCCTCAACGAGGATGGCGGCATCCGGAGCGACATTACAGTGGCCCGGCTGGATGAGACCACGTTCCAGGTGGGCGCCAACGGCAACATCGATTTCGACTACCTCACCACCGAAGCCCGCAAACAGACAGCCGCGGACGTCACCCAGTGGGTCCAGGTCCGCGACATCACCGGTTCCACGTGTTGCGTGGGGCTGTGGGGGCCGCTCGCGCGCGAGGTCATCGCCAAGGTGAGCGACGACGATTTCAGCAACGAGGGACTGAAGTACTTCCGCACCAAGAAGGTCCGCATCGGCGGGATCCCGGTCACCGCGATGCGGCTGTCCTACGTAGGCGAGTTGGGCTGGGAGCTGTACACGACGGCGGAAAACGGCCAAAGGCTCTGGGACCTGTTGTTCCAGGCAGGCCAGGAGCAGGGCATCATCGCGGCCGGTCGCGGTGCGTTCAACAGCCTGCGCCTGGAGAAGGGCTACAGGCTGTGGGGTACCGACATGACTCCGGAGCACGAGCCCTTCCAAGCCGGCCTTGGCTTTTCCGTCAGCAAGGACAAGGAAGGGTACGTCGGCGCGGAGGCCCTCAAAGGCCGCCGCGAACTGCCCGTCAACCGGCGGCTGCGCTGCCTGACGGTCGACGACGGCACGTCCGTGGTGCTGGGCAAGGAACCTGTCTATTTCCGGGGGGAGCCTTCCGGCTACGTTACGAGCGCCGCCTACGGCTACACCGTCCGGAAGCCCATCGCCTACGCTTGGCTGCCCGCAGAAGCGGGCGAGGGTGACGCCGTCGAGATCGAATACTTCGGCAAGCGGATTCCAGCCACCATCTCCGCCGATCCCCTCGTGGATCCGACCATGGAAAAGCTGCGGGGCTAACTCTCTCCGGCTACCGGACACAGCAATGGGGATCACTTCAAAGGAGTTCAACTAATGGCCAACGAAAAGTTTGACTACGTCATTGTGGGTGGCGGAAGCGCCGGGTCGGTCCTGGCGGACAGGCTGAGCGCCGATGGCACCAAGACCGTCCTGGTCCTGGAGGCCGGCCGCAGCGACTATCCCTGGGACCTCTTCATCCAGATGCCCGCCGCGCTTACCTTCCCCAGCGGGAACAGGTTCTACGACTGGCGCTACCAATCCGACCCCGAGCCGCACATGCATGGACGCCGGATCGCCCACACCCGCGGCAAGGTCCTGGGGGGATCCAGCTCCATCAACGGCATGATCTTCCAACGCGGCAATCCTTTGGACTACGAACGCTGGGGAGCCGACGCCGGGATGGAAACGTGGGACTTCGCCCACTGCCTCCCGTACTTCAACCGCATGGAAACCGCGCTCGCGGCCGATCCCGGCGATGAGCTGCGGGGGCACAACGGACCGCTGGTCCTCGAACGCGGCCCGGCGCGAAATCCCCTCTTCCAAGCCTTCTTCCGCGCCGCGGAGCAAGCCGGCTTCGCACGGACCAACGATGTCAACGGATACCGGCAGGAGGGCTTCGGCCCCTTTGACCGCAATGTCCACAAAGGCCAGCGCCTCTCCGCCTCCCGCGCCTACTTGCGGCCGCACCTCGACCGTCCCAACCTCACCGTGCGGACCCGGGCACTCGTATCCAAGATCAACTTCGACGGCACTGGTACTACCGGAGTCAGGGCTACGGGAGTCAGCTACCGACGCAACGGCAAGCAGCGCAGCGTGGACGCCCAGGAAGTCATCCTGTGCGGAGGAGCCATCAACACCCCGCAGCTCCTGCAGTTGTCCGGGATCGGGGACGCCACGCATCTCAAGTCCCTCGGAATCAGGCCCGTGGTCGACCTCCCCGGCGTTGGCGAAAACCTCCAGGACCATCTGGAGGTCTACATCCAGCACGCCTGCACCCAGCCGGTGTCCATGCAGCCGAGCCTGAGCCTGTGGCGCTATCCGTGGATCGGCCTGCAGTGGCTGTTCGGACGCAAGGGGCCCGCAGCCACCAACCACTTCGAAGGGGGCGGCTTCGTGCGCTCCAACGAGGATGTTGCCTACCCCAACCTGATGTTCCACTTCCTACCGGTGGCAGTCCGCTACGACGGCCAGAAGGCCGACGCAAAGCATGGCTACCAAGTGCACATCGGGCCCATGTATTCCGACGCCCGCGGCAGCCTGAAGATCACCTCCACGGATCCAAAAGTCCACCCCTCCATGAAGTTCAATTACCTCTCCACGGACCAGGACCGGCGCGAGTGGGTAGAAGCCATCCGGATTTCCCGGAACATCCTGGAGCAGTCTGCCATGGCGCCTTTCAATGGCGGCGAGCTCTCCCCGGGTCCAACTGTCCAGACAGACGAGGAAATCCTCGACTGGGTTGCCCGCGACGCGGAAACCGCCCTGCACCCTTCCTGCACGGCCAAGATGGGTCCGGCCACAGATCCCATGGCCGTGGTGGACCCGCTCAGCATGCGGGTCCACGGCACCTCGGGCCTGCGCGTGGCTGATGCTTCGGCAATGCCCTATGTGACCAACGGCAACATCTACGCACCAGTCATGATGCTCGCCGAGAAAGCCGCGGACTTGATCCAGGGCCGCGAACCCCTCGCGCCGATCGCCGCCGAGTTCTACCGGCACGGCGCGGCCCCGGGCGCAGACGGGCCGGTCCCGGACAGCCTGGAAAGCAAGCCCGAGGCCACTTCGGCAAGGAACTAAGGAGCGGCATGAACAGCCCACAACTTTCGCAGATCCACACGGTCCGCGGCAGCTACATCGACGGCGCCTGGCGCGAGTCCGGCGGAGGCATCCGCAGCATTAGCTGCCCTGCAGACGGCACGCACGTTGCCGACGTCGCGGAGTGCACCTCAGCCGATGCCGAGGCCGCGGTGGCGAGCGCCCGGAAAGCATTCGACGACGGCCGCTGGCCAAGCACGCCGGAACTGGAACGCGGCGCCATCCTGCTCCGCGTGGCCGAGCTGCTGCAGCGGGACAAGACCGGATACGCAGCGGCGGAAGCCCTTGATACCGGCAAGCGACTGATAGAAGCCGAATATGACATCGACGACGTCATAGCCTGCTTCCGCTACTACGGCAGCGTGGCAGGCACGGACGCGGGCCGCGTGATCGATACAGGCCGGCCAGGCGCCATCAGCCGGGTGGTCCACGCACCGGTGGGAGTCTGTGGCCTCATCACGCCGTGGAACTATCCCCTCCTGCAGGCATCATGGAAGGTTGCGCCGGCACTGCTCGCCGGGAACACCTTTGTGCTCAAGCCCAGCGAGTTGACGCCGTCCACGTCCATCCTGCTCATGGACACGCTGCGGGAAGCCGGAGTGCCCGACGGCGTTGCGAACCTCGTGACGGGAACGGGACCGGAAGCAGGGGCTGTACTGAGCTCTGATCCGCGGGTCGACCTTGTCTCCTTTACGGGCGGCCTGGAAACCGGCAAACGGATCATGGTGGCTGCGGCGCAGACGGTCAAGCGCGTGGCACTTGAGCTCGGCGGCAAGAACCCGAACGTCGTATTCGCCGACGCCGACCGGCAGGCCGCTATCGACAACGCCTTGACTGCCGTCTTCCTTAATTCCGGCCAGGTCTGCTCGGCCGGGGCCCGGCTCATCGTCGAAGAGTCCATTCACGAGGAGTTCGTGGCCGAAGTGGTCCGCCGTGCACGCGGGATCCGGCTGGGCGGCCCCTTCGACCAGGAAGCCCAGACGGGTCCGCTGATCTCCACGGCCCACCGGGAAAAGGTCCACGCCTACGTGCGGGCCGGGGTTGCGGAGGGCGCCGTGCTGTTGTGCGGGGGGTTCATTCCGGACAGCCCGGAGCTGGCCAGCGGCAGTTTCTACCCGCCTACCGTGTTGGACGGGTGCAATACCTCGATGCGCGTGGTCCAGGAGGAATCCTTCGGCCCCGTCATGACCGTGGAAACGTTCACTACCGAGGAAGAGGCCGTCCGGCTGGCCAACGACACCGTCTACGGGCTGGCCGGTGCCGTGTGGACAACGGACGCTTCGAAGGCCCAGCGGGTCTCTGAAGCGCTGCGCCACGGAACGGTCTGGATCAACGACTACCACCCTTACGTTCCACAGGCCGAGTGGGGCGGCTTTGGACAGTCAGGCAACGGCCGTGAATTGGGGCTAGCGGGCTTGGCCGAATACCGAGAAACAAAGCACATCTGGCAAAACATCAGCCCCGGGCCCAGCCATTGGTTCGAGCCTTCACCGGCAGGAGTACAGCAATGAGCAGTCCTGACATATCAGTGCGCAACCTCTGGAAGGTTTTCGGTCCCGGAGGTGAAAAGATCCCCAAGGACCCCGAACTCTCGGCTTTGAGCTCGGCCGAATTGCTTGAACGGACCGGCTGCAATGCGGCCGTGCGGGACATGAACTTCGACGTCGCCAAGGGCGAGGTGTTCGTGGTCATGGGCTTGTCCGGGTCCGGAAAGTCCACTCTCATCCGCTGCCTGACCCGGCTGATCGAACCGACCTCGGGGAGCGTCCTCGTGGACGGCAAAGACGTGCTGGAGGCCGGAACCACCGAGCTCCGGGAACTGCGCCGGCGGAAGATGTCCATGGTTTTCCAGCATTTCGGCCTGCTGCCGCACCGCACCGTCCTGGACAACGTGTCCTACGGGCTGCAGATCCGCGGCACGGCGAAAAACGAGCGCTACGCCAAGTCCCGCGAAATCATCGAACTCGTGGGGCTGAAGGGCTACGAACAGCACTTTCCGGACCAGCTCTCCGGCGGGATGCAGCAGCGCGTCGGGCTGGGCCGCGCCTTGGCGGGCGATCCGGACACCATCCTCTTTGACGAACCGTTCTCGGCCTTGGACCCACTCATCCGGCGCGATATGCAGGCCGAGGTCATCCGGCTGCACAAAGAGATGGGCAAGACGATGGTGTTCGTCACCCACGACCTGTCCGAGGCGCTCAAACTCGGGGATCGCATCTTGATCATGCGGAACGGGGAGACCGTCCAGTGCGGCACCGGCGATGACCTCGTCGGATCACCGGCGGACAAGTACATCGCCGATTTCGTCTCCGAAGTACCCCGTGCCGATGTCCTGACGCTCAAGTGGATTACCGATCCCTTGGCATTCGGCACTCCCGCTGACGCTCCCGTCCTGAGCGCAGGCACAATTATCCGCGACGCCATCCCCACGGTCATGAACTCATCGTGCCCCGTCCTCGTGGAAGACTCCGGCAAGATCACCGGCCAGATCGACCGCGACAGCATCTTGTCCGTCATCCGCAGCACGGAAGTTGCGGCGTGATGTCCACACTCGTTCGCGATCGCGCCCCGGTTCAGACCGGCCCCGTTTCCGTCCGCGCACCGCGCAAGCGGCTCAGCCGCCGCACCCTGCTCCTGGGCGGGGCCGGCGTCGTCTGGCTCCTTGGATTCGTGTTCCTCCACGGCACGGCGACCCTCACGCTTCCGGCGTCGGAGCTCACCGACCTCCACCGCTCCCTCAACCAATTCAATGCCTGGGTAGCCTCAAACCGGGCCGACAATCCCGTCTTCCAGTATGTTTTCACGCCCCTCCGGGCCGCCGTCGACGCCGTCGCAAACCTGTTCATCGGCATTTTCGCCGCCAGCAGCATCGGGCTTCGCCTGCCTGAAATCGGCTGGCTGGGAACCGTCGCGCTGCTTGGCTGGATCGCCTTCGCGGTGGGCAACGCCCGCGTGGCGCTGCTGACAGCAGCCGTCTTCGTGTTCTTTGGCCTTCAAGGGCTGTTCACGGAAGCCGCCTACACCTTCGCCCTCGTACTCACGGCCGTGCTGTTCACCTTGGCTGTCGGCATACCCCTTGGAGTCCTGGCAGGAGTCTATGGCCGGGTTGCCAAGCTGATCACTCCGGTCCTGGACTTCATGCAGACACTGCCCACCTTCGTCTACCTTGCACCGCTGGCCCTCATCTTCCTGATCGGGCCCGCCTCCGCCGTGATCGCCACCGTGATCTATGCGGCGCCTCCCGTCATCCGACTGACGGCGCATGGCATCCGATGCATCCCGGAAAACACCCGCGAAGCCTCCGATTCCTTGGGAACCACCGGTTGGCAGCGCCTCGTCACCCTTCAGCTCCCGCTCGCCCGGCGCACCATCGTGATGGGGATCAACCAAAGCACCATGGCTGCGCTGTCCATGGTGACCATCGCGGCGCTGATCGCAGCACCCGGGCTGGGACAGGTGGTAATCCGCGCCCTTCAGTCGCTCGACGTCGGCACGGCGGTTAACGCCGGACTGTCGATCGTCCTCCTGGCCATTGTGCTGGACCGGGTGACCACGGCCGCCAGCCGGCGTGCAGAACCCGGAGCAAACCGCAAACGCCGGATCTCGCGGCGAACCCGGTACATTTTGCTGGCAGCGACGCTGCTGGTGGTACTCGCCGCGGTCCAGTTGTCCCGCACGATGCTTTGGGCCGCTGCCTTCCCGAAGGAGCTCAACGTTGGCCCGGCCATCGTCAGCGGAGTGAGCTCCGCGAGCGAGTGGTTGCAGACCAACCTCTTCCTGTTCACAGTGTCCTTCCGCGAGGCAGTCACCAACGGGATCCTCAATCCTTTCCAATCGCTTCT
This sequence comes from Arthrobacter bambusae, assembly GCF_030812595.1. Taxonomy (GTDB): domain Bacteria; phylum Actinomycetota; class Actinomycetes; order Actinomycetales; family Micrococcaceae; genus Arthrobacter; species Arthrobacter bambusae_B. The sequence continues at coordinate 240,667 of NZ_JAUSSZ010000002.1, read as the reverse complement.
CACGGAAACCCCGTTCTACCTCCTGGTCGCCGTGATCGTCGTGGCGGCTTTTGCGCTCGGCGGCTGGAAGCTGGCTGCGGTCGCGGCATCGTGCTTGGCCGTGATCATCTATCTGGGCCTGTGGAGCGATGCCATGGTCACCCTGGCCGGGACCCTCGTTGCCACCGCGGTGGTCATGGTCCTGGGCGTCATCTTCGGCGTGGCCATGGGCAGGTCCAACAAAGTGGACCAGCTCATGCGGCCCATGCTTGACGCGGGACAGACCATGCCTGCATTTGTTTACCTCGTTCCGTTCCTGGGCCTCTTCGGCGCAACCCGGTTCACCGCCATCATCGCGGGCATCATCTACGCGGCGCCCGTGGCCATCAAGATCGCGGCCGACGGCATCGCCGCAATTTCTCCGACTGTCATGGAAGCTGCGGTATCCAGCGGTTCGACCCCCTGGCAGGTCATCACCAAGGTCCAGCTGCCCATGGCACGGCAATCCCTGGCCCTTGCCGCCAACCAGGGCTTGATCTACGTCCTCGCCATGGTGGTCGTCGGTGCTCTGGTCGGAGCAGGTGGCCTCGGGTACGACGTCGTCGCCGGCTTTGTCCAAAGTTCGCTGTTCGGCAAGGGCCTCGCCGCAGGCCTGGCCATCGTCTTCCTCGGCATCCTGTTGGACCGCATGACGCAGGCTGCCGCTGCACACCCCGTCCGTAAAGTCCCCTCAGCAAAATCACCTGCCCACTAACGGCTCTGACACTCACGCACTGCCCCACCAAGGAGACCCCACCATGAGTAAAGCTGGACTGCTGTTGAAACGAACAATTCCCACGCTCGCCGGAACCGTGGCCGCGGCCCTTTTGCTTGCCGGCTGCGGCGGCGCGACAGTAAATCAGGCGGCCGCGGCCGGTGCTTCGAGCGCCCCCTGCGGAACCGTCAACGTGGCCCTCAACGCGTGGGTGGGCTACACGGCAAATGCGGCCGTCTACAGCTACGTAGCCCAAAACAAGCTCGGTTGCACCGTCGTACAAAAGGACCTGTCGGAACAGATTTCCTGGCAGGGCTTCGGCTCCGGCGAGGTCGACGTCATCCTGGAGAACTGGGGCCACGAGGACCTCGCAAAGCAGTACATCACGGATCAGAAAGTAGCGGTGGATGCCGGCCCCACGGGCAATGAAGGGCATATCGGCTGGTATGTCCCACCATGGATGGTCCAGAAGTACCCGGACATCCTGGACAGCAAGAACCTGAACAAGTATGCGTCCCTCCTGGCCACATCCGAATCGGGCGGCAAGGGCCAGGTACTGGACGGCGACCCGGCGTTCGTTACCAACGACGAAGCCCTCGTCAAGAACCTCGGCCTCAACTACAAAGTGGTCTTCTCTGGCTCGGAAGCAGCCTTGATCCAGTCGTTCCGTTCGGCGGAGAAGAACAAGACGCCGCTCTTGGGGTACTTCTATGAACCGCAATGGTTCCTTTCCGAGGTTCCCCTCAAGAAGGTCAGCCTGCCCGCCTACACCCCGGGCTGCGATGCCGACGCCGAAAAGGTCGCCTGTGACTACCCCGATTACAAACTGAACAAAGTGATGGCCAAGAAGTTCGCGGACAGCGGCTCGCCCGCCGCCAAACTGCTCAAGGCTTTCTCGTGGACCAACGCGGACCAGAACTCGGTCGCAACGGACATCCAGGGCGGGATGAAGCCGGACGCCGCCGCCAAGAAATGGGTCGATGCCCACCCCGATGTGGTGGCTGCCTGGCTCAAATAGCCCCTGAACCAGCTCCACACCTGGAAGCTCCCCGGATCCACGGATCCGGGGAGCTTCTTTGTTTGCGTCTGAATAAATCTCATTACTCACCGTGCGCAACGCTGTTGCATGTGCCGTGGCAGCACGGCTCGCTTGTTGTCGCTTCGGCTACCCATTGCGACCCTCAGCGACCGCGGGTTCGAACTCAGAAGAAGACTCTTGACGGTGATCCAGAACACACTTATTCTGGCGCAACAGCGTTGCGTTGAATGCAACCCCAAATTTCTTGGTGGATTCATGAAAAACGAAACATCCTCCGTGGCAGCGACCCAGGGAAGCGCTCATGCCGGATCCAAAGGCGGATCCGGCGGCCTCCCCGACCCAACAGCCACCCCGGGCGGCGCGTCAAAGCCGGCCAACAACACAGCCGGCAAGGACACCCGCCGCCGCGTCATCACCGCAAGCTTCATCGGCAACTTCGTCGAATGGTTCGACTACGCCGTCTACGGCTACCTTGCCGGAATTATCTCGACCGTCTTCTTCCCCGCATCGGATCGGCAGACCGCCCTGCTCGCCACGTTTGGCGTCTTTGCCGTCTCCTTCTTTGTCCGTCCCTTGGGCGGATTCATCTGGGGCCACATCGGTGACCGGCTCGGACGCAAACGGGCGCTCTCCCTGTCGATCGTGCTGATGTCCGTGGCGACCTTCTGCATCGCCCTGATTCCCGGCTACAACAGCATCGGGGTCATGGCGCCGATCCTCTTGCTGCTCGTCCGCGTGGTCCAGGGTTTCTCGGCAGCCGGCGAATACGCAGGTGCCTCGGCCTTCCTGGTGGAATACGCGCCGGCCCATCGACGCGGACTCTATGCCGCCGTCGTACCCGCAAGTACAGCGGCGGGCCTGCTGCTCGGATCCCTGCTGGCGGCACTGCTCAGCTCGGTCCTGAGCGCCGAGCAGCTCGGCGAATGGGGCTGGCGCCTGCCCTTCCTCCTGGCCGCTCCGATGGGCTTGATTGGCCGCTACATCCGCACCAAACTCGAAGACACTCCGGCGTTCCGCGAAATGGCCGCTAAAGACACCGCGGTCAAGGCTCCGGCCTTCGCCATGTTCAAGACGTACCGCAAGCAACTGGTCATCGCGACGGGCGCCGTGCTGCTGAACGCCGTCGGCTTCTACGTGATCCTCAGCTACATGCCGACGTACCTCTCCGAGGAGCTTCACTTCGGTGCAGCCGAATCGTTCCTGGCCACCACGATTGCCCTCGTCAGCTACATCGGATTCATCTTCTTGACGGGGATCGCATCCGATAGCTTCGGCCGCAAGCGCATGCTCATGACTGCTTCCGTTTTGTTCGTGGTGCTGACCGTTCCTGCCTTCATGCTCCTCGATACCGGCAACTTCCTTGTCATTGTCCTGGTGCAGGTCCTTTTGGGCGGCATGCTCACCCTCAACGACGGCACCCTGCCCAGCTTCCTTGCCGAGCTCTTCCCCACGAGGGTCCGTTACAGCGGCTTCGCGGTCAGCTTCAATCTGTCCAACGCCCTGTTTGGCGGCACCGCTCCATTCATGGCAACCCTCCTCATCGGCCTGACCCACAACCAACTGGCACCCGGCTGGTACCTCGTGGCGGCCGCCGTCATCTCCCTCATCGCGGTCCTCTTCGCCGTGGAGACTTCCAAGAAGCCGCTGCAGCAGGACTGAAGACAATCACCCAATGAAAGGAACACCACGCATGACCATCACCGAGAATGAAACCGTAAGCGACGTCTCCAAGCTCGAGCGCCTCAAGGTCCTCAACAACGGAGAGAAGGTCGCCCTGACCTTCTCCGACGCGGAGTTCGAGCGACGCCTTGCCGGCCTCCGCCGGATCATGGCCGAGGAGGAACTCGACGCCGTTGTCCTGACCAGCTACCACTCCATCAAGTACTATTCCGACTTCCTGTTCACCTATTTCGGCCGCTCCTACGCCATGGTGGTCACGGCAGAGGATACGGTCACCGTCACCGCGAATATCGACGCCGGAATGCCGTGGCGGCGCAGCTACGGCGAGAACCTCGTATACACCGACTGGCGCCGTGACAACTACATCCACGGCATCCGGGAAGTGCTGCGCACCCGCGGCATCAACGTCCGGCGCCTGGGCGTGGAGGACGATTCCCTTCCGTTGGATAACCGCAACAAGATCCAGGCCGCCTTCGAATCCGCCACGCTGGTGGACGTCGCCCAGGCCGCGATGCGCCAGCGCATGATCAAGTCCTCGGAGGAGATCGAGGTCATCAAGCACGGCGCCCGGATCGGCGACCTGGGAGGCGAGGCGATCCGCAATGCCATCACCGCCGGAATCACCGAGTATGAGGTCGCCCTGATCGGCACCGAAGCCATGGTCCACGAGATCGCCCGTACGTTCCCCGACTCCGAGATCCGCGACACCTGGGTGTGGTTCCAGACCGGCATCAACACCGATGGCGCCCATAACTGGGCTACCACCCGCAAGGTCCAGGAACACGACATCCTGTCGTTGAACTGCTTCCCCATGACCTCGGGCTACTACACGGCCCTGGAGCGCACCTTGTTCTACGGCGAACCCGATGCCCGCTCCCTTGAACTGTGGAACATCAACGTGGACGTCCACAAGCGCGGACTGGAGCTCATCAAGCCCGGCGCCGTCTGCAAGGACATCGCCGCGGAGCTCAACGAGATCTACGTTTCGCATGGGCTGCTCGCCAACCGGACCTTCGGCTACGGACACTCCTTCGGGGTCCTCTCGCACTACTACGGCCGCGAAGCCGGATTGGAGCTGCGCGAAGACATCGATACGGTCCTGGAGCCGGGAATGGTGGTCTCCATGGAGCCGATGATCACGGTTCTCGATGGCCAGCCGGGTGCCGGCGGGTACCGGGAACACGACATCCTGGTGGTCGGCGAAGACGGTGCCGAGAACATCACCAAGTTCCCGTTCGGCCCGGAATACAACATCATCGGGGCCTAGCACCCACCTCCAATGGACATGCCCAGCCTTGCGTCCGAGCAGTGGACATATTAGGCATATGCTCCTTGCTCTAGGCCAAGGCTGGGCATGTCCCCATAAAAAGAGCCATATAGTGACCATCATGACCCCAGCAGAAGCGCATGCAATCACCAGCGAAACCCCGGCCAACGGCGATTCCAGAGGCGCTTCGGTACTTGAGAATGCCATCGCCGTGCTGCGCAGCTTTACCGCCGAGGAACCCCTTCTGGGTGTCACCGAGATCGCCGGCAGGATCGGCTTGCACAAAAGCACCGTTTCCCGGATCCTGGCGACCTTCGAACAGGAACACTTGGTGGAACGCGACCCCGAGTCCCGCCGCTTCCGGCTGGGACTGGGGATGATCGCCCTCGCCGGGCCACTCCTCGCCGAACTGGAAGAGCGGAGGGTGGCCTATCCCGTGCTGCGCGAACTCAGCGAGCGGACCGGCGAGACCAGCGCGCTCATGGTGTGGAACGGGAACGAATCCATGTGCGTGGAACAAATCGCCAGCCGCCACCAGGTCAAGCATCTTGCCCCCTTGGGTGCCCGCTACAACGAAGCGCTCAGTTCCTCGGTGCAGGTCTTCCTGGCCTCCGAGGACGCAGACCGCGTGCGCAAGCTCCTCCGTAGCGGCTCCATCACACTCCCTGGCCTCGACGAAGAAGCGCTCGAGGCCTACCTGCTCCGGCTCCAGGAGTCGGTGAAACGGGGATGGGCCGTCAACTTCGGTGAAACATCCATCGAAGAAGTGGGCGTGGCTTCACCCGTCTTTGACCACCGCGGAGACATTGTGGCCTCTGTGCTGATCCCCGCGCCCAAGTTCCGGGTCTCGCAAGATACTCTTGCCAGCCTCGGCGAGGCATGCCAGGACGCAGCTCGCAAAATCACCACGCGCCTGGGCGGCCGCGCCCCGCTATAACCCCTCGCTCCCCTGTGTTCTATTGCCTCTGAGTTCCCTCAAGCCCCCCTGCACCGAGGGACATGTCCAGCGCCAAGCCCCAGGAATGGACATTTCAGTAATATGCCCATTGTTCAGGGCCAAGGCTGGGCATGTCCCGCCGGGTGGGGGTGGGGTTAGCCCGCGACGACGGCGAGCGCTTCCTCGACGCTGTCCACAAGGAAGATCCGGTCCTCCATGACCTTCCCTGCGGCAAGGCTTTGCAGCATGGGCCACGCAGGATACTTGTGCTCCCAATGGTCGCGCCCTACGAGCACCATGGGCGTGACAGTTTCCGGGGCCCCGTAGAAGTTCTCGCACGCGTCCTGGAAGATTTCCTGCACCGTACCGGCCGAGCCGGGGAGGAACACGATGCCTCCGTTGCATAATTCCAGCAGGATCGCTTCGCGCATGGAGTTGGCGAAGTACTTGGCGATGTGGGTGGCAAAGAGATTGGGCGGTTCGTGCCCATAGAACCACGTGGGGATGCCGAGCGACTTCGTCCCTCTCGGATAATGCCCGACGACGGCGGCGGCCGCCCGCGCCCAGGCCGTCACCGAGGGGCGGAATCCCGGCACGGAGGCGAGCGATTGCAGCGCGACGGTGAAGTCGTCGTCGGGCAGGCCGCTCACGTAAGCTCCCAGATTGGCCGCTTCCATGGCACCCGGGCCCCCGCCGGTGGCCACAGTGAAACCAGCCAGCGCCAAGATTCGGCCCAGGCGGGCGGCGTCGTGGAAGTCCTGCGTTCCCCGTTGCGCGGCATGCCCGCCCATGACGCCCACGATCTTGCGTCCGGCGAAATCGCCGTTGCCCAAGAGATCATCGAGTGCGGCCCCGATCGCATGGTCGTGCAAAGCGGCGGCGAGGGTGGCGTCGAGGCTGGTCCGTTGCCCGGGCATGATGCTCCAGTGGTACACCCTGGCATCCAATGTGGATTCATACTCGGTGGAGTCTATGTCTTCATACAACTCCGCCGCGCTATACAGGCTGCCGCGGTACGGGTTGAACGGCACGCCGCGCAGCTTGGGAAAGATGAGCGCGCCGCGGCTGCGCAGGGAGTCCTCCACGCCGTCGTCGAAGGTGCAGCCCAGGAAGATAGCGCCTTGGGGGTCCAAGCTCTGCAAATCCCTGCTTCGCCCGCGCAGGTCCAGCGACTGCGCGTGCCAGCCGTGCATCGATACCGCACCGGAATCGAGCAGCCGGTCGAAGTTGGCGATGCTCTCAATGTCGAGCGTGCGTGGGCTGGGGGTCAAGGCGCCGGACGGGCTCATGGCATCAGCGTAAGCCCTGGGGTTCCCGTCCCACGGACCTATCGGTCTCGGATCGGCACCCTACCAACTCAGGAGCTCAAGCCCATCGCCTTCCCGTGCGGGCTCACCGCGATGCCAACGCCGAACCGATGAAAATAAGCCACAAGGCAGTCACACCCACACAGATCCATCCAAGAACCTTTCCCGCGGTCGCCTTAACCCCGAGCGCCTCGGCCTTGGAAGCCTGAACGATGGCCAAGGGGCCGAAGACAATACCCAAGACAAATATGCCAACTACACCAAATATTGTTGCCGTTGAGCGGTGATTCATTCCCGCAGCAAGATCAGAGCGGCTCGACTTGTTGACAGCGCTCACAACGACCAGGACGATAACGACGGCCACAGCAATGGGGACGAGGACCAGCACCCACGGTCCCTCAAACAATCTGCCCAATTGCATTCCCCCAATTCTGCCAGTCGGATCATTTTAAATTAGAAAACGATCGTTAGGAACGCACCGTCGCAGCGGGTTTGCAGACATCAATCTAGCCATTTCACTGAACCTGGCTGCCCCTTGGTACGTCTCATCAATGTGGCAGGCAATTCCCGGCTGCCGGATGAGAAGTCAGGAAGCAATCATGAGACTGAATCCCAAAGCAATGATGGTTGTCCTCGCTACAGCCGCCCTGATCGCGCTGACCGGCTGCGGAGCATCCGGAACCGGCGGCCAAGCTACGGCATCGAGCCCGGCTTCCTCGAGCGCTGCACCGCCGGGGACCTCCCAACAACTCACCATCACCATCAAGGATTTCGGCTACCAAGGGCCAGCATCCGTCAGCCCTGGCGCCAAGATCACCGTCAAGAACGACGATGCCCAGGCCCACACCGTCACTTCGGACGATGGAAAGGCGTTCGACGCGGCCGTTGATGGCGGGGGCGGGACAGCCCAGTTCACGGCACCCACCACACCGGGAAGCTATTCCTACCACTGCGCGTACCACTCCAACATGCATGGAATGTTGGTCGTGAAGTGAGAACCCGCGATATGACAATCCGGGAGCCCGCCCTGCGCAAACCGAGGGATATCCCGTTGCGGCTGCTTGTTGCGGCGGCTTTGGTCATCGACGCGGTTGTGCACTTCGATCTTGCCCCCGGCTATCAACTGGCCGCCCCGGGCGGGATCGGTCAAGGCAATCTTTTCCGCCTCGAAGCCGCGGCCGCTCTCCTGGTCGCCTTGTACGTCCTGGTGCGCGGGAGCCGGCCGGCGTACGCTGCCGCCCTGCTCGTGGCGGGCAGCGCCTTCGTCGCAGTCCTCCTTTACCGGTACGTCGACATACCGGCCCTCGGACCGGTTCCGGCCATGTACGAACCCGTGTGGTTCTTCGAGAAGGCCCTCAGCGCGGTGGCCGAGGGCATCGGCGCCGTCTTGGCCGCCGTCGGGCTCTTCAGGCAAAGCGTCCGGGCCCACTGGCCGCGCCGCTGAAGGCGTCCGACGCCGTAAGAACCACCTCGCTGCGTCCTTGCTGCTGATGTCCAGACATGTGTCTCGGTCCGGCAGGAACCCCGTGCAGTCAGGGGCGCGCCCCCGGCACCCTTGACCACCCCAATGCTCCTGCTATCATCAGTAAAGCAGTATGTCCTATCAAGCGAACATGAGCGGACATGCATGCAACTTCCGGGACAGTCCCGGAACGCGAGGGAGCATGCAATGGCGAATCGACTTGGCCTCACTATCGACCGTTCTTCCCCTGTGCCTTTGTACCACCAGGTGGTCCAGGGCATTGAGGCAGCCATCCACAGCGGAGTGCTGGAGCCCGGGAGCCGCTTGGACAACGAGATAGACCTCGCCGCGCAGCTCAACCTGTCCAGGCCCACCATGCGCAAGGCCATGGATGAACTCGTCCGCTCGGGCCTGTTGGTCCGCAAGCGCGGTGTCGGCACCCAGGTGGTGTCGAGCCAGGTCCGCCGGCCCTTGGAGCTCTCCAGCCTGTACGACGACCTGAGCAACAATGGCAAGAAGCCCACCACGCAGGTCCTTAGCTTCTCGCACATGGAAGCCGATGCGGCCACGCTGACCGCTCTCCAGCTTCCGGCCGGTTCCAAGGTCTACCACTTCACGCGCCTGCGCAAAGTGGGCGGCAGACCGCTGGCACTCATGGAGAACTGGGTCCGCGACGATATCACCAGCATGGACGAGTCGATGCTGGCTACAGAGGGCCTCTACGCCATCCTTCGCCGCGGCGGGGTCAACTTCCGCCTCGCCTCCCAGCGGATCGGCGCCATGATCGCCAACGACTACCAGGCACCGCTCTTGGAGACAGAAGCCGGATCGGCTTTGGTCACCATGGAGCGCACCGCCGTCGACGACACCGGACGCATGGTGGAGACCGGCCATCACGTGTACCGGGCCGATTCCTACAGCTTTGAAATGACACTCGTACAGCGCTAACGCAAGGACATTACGTCATGGCCAATTGGGTCTATCCATTGGGAACCGCCAACGACGGCGATTGGGACATCTCGCTCGGGACCTCCGATTCCGCGCTGACGGTGGACGGTTGGGCCCACACGGGGCTGAAAGTCGCCACGCTCGCCGCGGGCACCGCCGTCGAGCTGCCCGCCGCAGCCGAAGAGCGGATCATCGTGCCGCTCAACGGCGCCTTTACGGTGACGGTCGACGACGTCGAGTATCCCCTTGCGGGTCGGGCGTCGGTTTTCCATGGCCCCAGCGATGTCCTGTATTCCGGCACGAACGCTGCCGTCACCATCAGTTCGCCCGACGGCGGCCGCGTCGCCGTCGCCACTGCCCCGGCCAACGCGTCGTATCCCACCCGGCTGGTCACCGCCGCGGAGACCCCCGTGGAACTGCGCGGCGCCGGCAATTGCTCGCGCCAGGTCCACAACTTCGGCACTCCAGCCGCCCTCGAGGCGGACCGGTTCATCGTCTGCGAAGTGCTCACACCCGCCGGCAACTGGTCTTCCTATCCCCCGCACAAGCACGACGAGGAAAAGGACGGCGAAACCCAGCTCGAGGAGATCTACTACTTCGAGACCCGCGTGGCTGACGGTTCCGGCGCCCCCGACCCCTCACGTGCAGACGCGATCGGCTACCAGCGCGTCTACGCCTCGGACAAGCGGCCTATCGACGTGGCCGCAGAAGTGCGCACGGGCGACGTAGTTCTTGTTCCCTACGGCTGGCACGGCCCCGCAATGGCCGCTCCCGGCTACGACTTGTATTACCTGAACGTCATGGCCGGTCCGGGCCCCGTGCGCGAATGGCTCATCAGCGACGACCCCCACCACGGATGGGTGCGGCAGAGCTGGGCAGGACAGGACATCGACCCCCGTTTGCCATTTGGCGGCTAACGAGTTCGGGCACGGATAATGCCCCTTGAACCCGGGTTCAAGGGGCATTATCCGTAGCAAACTTCGAGGTGTTAGGCGGTCACCAGCGCTACCTTGACTGGAGCCCCGCTCATCAGCGATTCCTGCGCGGCATCCGCCACACGGGAAGCCGCCACGGCGTCCTCCGGTGTGCACGGGTTTTCCCGCTGGCCCAGGACCAGTTCAACGAAGGCCGCCATTTCCGAGCGGTAGGCCTGGTCGAAGCGTTCAGCGAAGGTCTTATGCGGTTCCCCGGACGGGAAAGCGATCCCTGCCTCTGCCGACTCCATGGCTGTCCTGTCGTCCAGGCCCACCATGAGGGAACGCTTGGAGCCCTGGATTTCGAGGCGGACGTCGTGCCCCGCACCGTTGTAGCGGGTGGCGGACACTGTGCCAACCGTCCCGTCGTCGAACGTGACCAAAGCCAAGGCCGTATCCACATCCCCGACTTCGCCGATGGCCGGATCACCGTTGTTGGAACCCTTGGCATAGACCTCCACGATCTCGCGGCCGGTCAGCCAGCGCAGAATGTCGAAGTCGTGGACCGAGCAATCTCGGAACAACCCGCCGGACGTTGCCAGGAACTCAACAGGCGGCGGCGTCATGTCGCAAGTCACGGCCCGCAGCGAGTGGATCCAGCCGAGCTCGCCCGCTTGGTAGGCGCGCTTGGCCTCGAGGTAACCGGCATCGAAGCGACGCTGGTGCCCGATCTGCACCACACCATCGTTGGCACGGATATGTTCCAGCACCGGCAGGGAATCCGCCACATTCATGGCGACGGGTTTCTCGCAGAACACCGGGATACCGGCGTCAACTCCCGCTTTTATCAGTTCCGGATGGGTGCCCGTACCGGTCGCGATGACCAGTCCATCCACTCCGGAGGCGATCAAGGCATCCACCGTCGGCAGGAATCCGGCGCCGAGGCCGGCCGCCACGTTACGGGCGTGTTCTTCAGCGACATCCGTGAGCCGCAGCGCGACGTTGATACCTTGGGCCTTCAATTCCCCGTTGAGGGCGGCGATGTTATTGGCGTGCATGACGCCGATCCGCCCTACGCCAACCAACCCGAGAACGACGTCCTTCATAGGGCTACCTCCGTTGAAAAAGCTGAACTGTTCCGGGCTGTGCCCGCGGATGCCTCGTCCTCTGGCGTGAAGGCCTGGCGGAACGCCTCAAGCGCCTCCATGTCGTCGCCACTGGACCAAGCCTCCATGCCGACCGTGCCTTCATAGCCGGCAGACACGAGCGCCTTGGCCACGGCCCGGTAGTTGATTTCGCCTGTGCCCGGCTCGCAGCGCCCCGGGACGTCGGCCACCTGGATCTCGCCGATGTGCGGCAAGGCGGTGCGGACCAGCTCAATGAGGTTCCCCTCCCCCAGCTGCGCGTGGTACAGATCCAGCATCATCTTCACATTGGGGTGTGCGGCCGCCTCCACCAGCGCCAAGGTGTCCTTGGCACGGGCCAGCGGAATTCCCGGGTGGTCCAACACGGTGTTGAGATTCTCCAGGCAGAACGTCACCCCGTGCTTTTCCCCGAGGGCGCCGAGGCGCTCCAAGGTCCGTGCACCCGTGATCCACATGCTGCCGTTGGAGCGATAGACGGGACGGGCTGCTTTTCCGTCGACCAGCTCCGCCGAGTGCACCACCATGCGGCTGACGCCGAGCTCCAGCGCGGTCGGAATCAGCGTTTCGGCCGTCCTCACCACGTCATCGGCGGTGTCCGCGTCAACCAGGCTCCCGGAGGTGTAGCCGGTCATGGAGGAAAAGACCGCGCCGCTCGCCTTGAGTGCCGCAATGTCCTTGCTCCTCGAGTCCCAGAGCTCGACGTCGAACCCGGCCTCGTGGATCCGGCGCACCCGTTCGAGGAACGGCAGCTCCGTAAAGACCATCTCCGCGCAGACGGCCAGCCGCATCAGACACCGGCCTTACTGTCGCTTGAAACGTTGGGCACCGGCACCGGTCCGCGTTGCTGGACCGACTCGATGCAGGCTAGGGCCACCGCGAGGGCGCGCCGTGCGTCAGCGGCTCCCGGGGTGAGGGTGAAAGCGCCCGACGGCGGCAGCGTGCCATCGCGGCGCGCGCGGACTGCCGACGCGAAGTCCACGAGCTCGTCGGTGTAGGCGTCGCGGAACAATTCCACGTTGAGCCTGGGAGTGTCGGCAGAGACGCCCTCTGCGGTGTAACGCACAGCTGCAGTTTCCGTGGCTCGTCCGGCCTGCACCATGCCCTTGGAACCGAAGACTTCGCCCCGGACGTCATAGCCATAGAGAGCGCTGAAGTTCGCTTCGGCCACGGCCAGCGCACCATTGCTGTAGCGGATGGTGACCACGGCGGTGTCCAGGAACCCTTGATCGCGCAGGCCCGGTTCCACGAGCGCGTCGGCGACGGCATAGACCTCGACGGGCTCGGCGCCTTCGTTGAACCAGTTCAGGGTGTCGAAATCGTGGATGAGGGTTTCCAGGAAGATCGTCCACGCCGGGATCCTGGCTGCGTGCCCGATGCTCCCGGTGCCCGGATCCCTGGTCAGTGAACGCAGGAGCTGGGGCACGCCCACCACTCCCTCGGCGAGATCCTTCTTGGCTGCCTGGAAGTCCAGCGCATAGCGTCGGTTGAAGCCGATCTGGAAATGTACCCCGGCGGCTTCGACGGCTTGCAGGGCGGCGTCGAGCTCGTCGAGGCTCTGCGCGGCGGGCTTTTCGCAGAAGACGTGCTTGCCGGCGGCCGCGGCTTGGGCGATGAGGGAAGCATGGAACCGTGCCGGGCTCGCGATGATCACGGCGTCGATCTCCGGATCGGCCAGGATATCCGCAGCTTCGGCGGTGACCTTTGCGGTTCCAAGCTCCGCGGCAACGGACGACGCCGAGTCCAGGTTGGGATCCGCGATTGCGGCGAGGACCGCTCCGGGTACGCGCCGGGCAATGCTCTCGCCGTGGAACGCGCCCATCCAACCGGAGCCAATGAGGCCCAGCCGCACGGGCGTGGGAAGTCCGGCTGAATGCTGTTCGATGTAGGCCACGGGCCTGTCCTTTCGATAGTCAGTACAACAAACGGCGCGCCCTTGCCTACGCGTGCCGCGGGCTGCTTTCCTTGGAGGTGTCAGCGACCCCGGCGACTTCGGCCTTGACTTCCTTGAGGGCTTCGGTGTGCCCGCCGAGTTGTTCGAGTTCGTGGGCGAGTTCTGCCAGTTCGGCGCCGCCGGCCATCTGGGCGGTGAGTTCGTCCAGGGTGATGTCCTTCTTGTCGTAGTAGCCGATCGACTTCCCGCGCTTGAGCAACAGGAACCGGTCTCCGACAGGGAAGGCGTGGTGCGGGTTGTGGGTAATGAAGATGACGCCCAGGCCCCGGTCGCGCGCCTGCAGGATGTATCGGAGCACGACGCCGGACTGTTTGACGCCCAGCGCAGCGGTGGGTTCGTCCAGAATCAGGACCTTCGCCCCGAAATACACGGCCCTCGCGATTGCCACGCACTGGCGTTCACCTCCGGAGAGCTGGCCGATGGGCTGTTCCACATCGCGCAGGTCGATGCCCATCGCCGCCAGTTCCTTCAGGGTGATGTCCTTCATTTTCTGGACATCCATGCTCTTGAACGGCCCGAACCCGGTGGTCAGTTCCGAGCCAAGGAAGAAGTTGCGCCAGATCGGCATCAACGGAACCACGGCCAGGTCCTGGTAGACCGTAGCGATCCCGGCGTCCAGGGCGTCCCGGGGCGAGTTGAACTTCCGCTCATCGCCCATGACGTGCAGCGTGCCTTCGTCGTGCTGGTGCAGGCCGGCGATGATCTTGATCAGCGTGGATTTGCCGGCGCCGTTGTCCCCCAGGACGCAGGTGACGCGGCCGTTGTCCACGGCCATGGTCACATCGCGCAGGGCGATGATGTTCCCGTAATGCTTTCCGACCCCGTCAAGGGAGAGCAGGTGCACGGGGGTATGGGTCAGTGGGTCCTTCTCGTCCCGGAGCAGGGTCTGCTGATCGATCTGTTTGGCGTTCATTGTTTTGTCCGCCCCTTCTACTTGAGCTCTGCGCGGCGTTTGACGATGAGGTTCACGATGGTGGCCAGCAGGAGCATCAGGCCCAGGAAGAACTTGAACCAGTCCGGGTTCCACTGCGCGTACACGATGCCCTTGTTGGCCATGCCGAAGATGAACGCACCGATCGCTCCGCCCACGGCCGAACCGTAGCCACCGGTGAGCAGGCACCCGCCGATCACCGCGGCGATGATGTAAAGGAACTCGTTGCCCACGCCCTCGCCGGACTGCACGGCGTCAAAGGCGAACAAGTTGTGCATGCCCAGGAGCCAGCCGCAGAATCCCACGGCCATGAAAAGACCGATCTTGGTCTTCGTCACCGGAACGCCCACGGCCCGCGCAGCGTTTGCATCCCCGCCGACAGCGAAGATCCAGTTGCCCACCTTCGTGCGCAACAACACCCACGAGGCGATAAGGACCAGCACAATCCAGAAGAACACGGTGATCTTCACCTCGACCCCGCCGATACTGATCGAGGACGCGAACACCGCGTGCGCCGAATCGAAACCGTCCAGCTTGGAAATCGACGGGGAAGACACGCTGCCCCCGATCAGGCGGGTCAGTGCCAGGTTCAAACCAGTGAGCATGAGGAACGTCGCCAGCGTAACGATGAAGCTGGGAAGTTTCGTCTTGACGAGGATCCACCCGTTGATGAATCCGATCCCGAGCGAAACAACGAGGGCCAGCACGACGCCGACCCAGGCGTTGAGGGAGAAATTCCAGCTGAACAGGGAAGCCGTGAGTGCGGAGCTGATCACGGCCACACCGGTGGAGAGATCAAACTCGCCACCGATCATCAGCAGCGACACACCCACCGCCATGATCCCGATCGTCGAGGAACCGTACAGCACGGTAGCGAGCGCGTTGGGCTGCGTGAAGGTCTGGGACACCGATGCGAAGAAAATGAAGAGGACAACGGCTCCCACCAAGGCGCCGACTTCGGGCCTTGCCAAGAACTTCTGGACAGGACTGCGGCGTCCGATCCGCTCGTCCCCACGCGGCCCGGGGGCCGAAGCCGGTGCCGGCGGCAGGGTTGCTGTGCTTGCCATGGAAAACTCCTTGTTGGTCAGGCCGTGCGGCGGTCACCCACCGCACGGCCAGATTCCTGGATCTAGCGGACGCCCTGCTGGGCGAACTTGAGGACGTCGGAAGCGTTGGACTTATCGACGATGGTGGGGCCGGTCAGCACGGGCTGGCCACCGCCAAGCTTGAAGCCACCGCGCTTGGCCTGCCAGAGGGCATCAACGGACATGTAACCCTGGAGCCACGGCTGCTGGTCAACGGTGAAAAGGACGGAGCCGTCAACGATCTTCTGGGCGAGGTCCGCGTTCAAGTCGAAGCTGGCAACCTTGGCCGAGCTGCTGGCGTCAGTGACGGACTTGAGGAGCGTCAGGGTGATCGGCGCACCGAGGCCGATGATAACGTCGGCGTCCTTCGTAGCCTGGAGCTTGGCGGTCGCGGTCGACTGGACCGAGGTCATGTCCTGGCCGTTCACGTAGAGGATCTCCGTGCCGGGGACCTTTTCCTTCACGCCTGCGCACCGAGCTTCAAGGCCCACGTGGCCCTGCTGCTGGATCACGCAGACGGGGTGCTTGAAGCCCTGGGAAGCGAGCTTTGTACCGACGGCTTCGCCGGCGAGCTTCTCGTTGGAGCCGAAGTGCGTAAATGCTCCGAGCTGTGCCGAGACCCCTTCGCCGGCGTTGAGGCTTACTACCGGAATACCGGCATCCTCGGCCTTCTTGAGCACATCCTTGAGGGCATCCGGAGTAGCGAGGGTGACAGCGATGCCGTCAACCTTCTGGTCGATGGCCTGCTGGACGAGCTGGGCCTGGCGCCCGGCTTCGGGGTCGTTGGTGTAGAGGAGGTCAACATTGTCCTTCGCGGACGCTTCCTCAGCGCCCTTGCGGACGATGTCCCAGAATGTATCGCCTGCAGCGGCGTGCGTAATGAGGGCCACCTTCATGCGCGGAGTGCTGACGGCTTGTCCTCCTCCGGCGGCGTTGGCGCTGTCAGCCGGCTTCCCGCCTTGGCTGGAACAAGCGCTGAGAGCCATCATCGGAACGACGGCCGCCACAAGGGCCGCTTTCCGCCAGGAAAACTTCTTCACGATTTATCTCCTTCGATAGGGGTTGCGGCCCTGCCACTCTGCAGGAGCTCAAAGCCCTCTACACAGATCATGGTGACTGGCCTCACATATGTCAATACTTTGTCCTGACATTAGGATGTTTTTACGTGAAGAAAGCGTTTGATGACGCTCTTAGCGAGCCGCACGCCCTGTCGTCGAGCGAACGACGAGGACAGGATCAATCAAGGTGCGCTCGGGCCTGAGCCCGGGATCCTCGATCCTGGCGAGCAGCCTGCGCGCCACGTCAACCCCGAGCAGGTCGCTGCGGTTGTCGACGGAGGTGATGTCCAGGTATTTCGACTTAGCCAACAGTGAGTTGTCATAGCCGATCACCGAAATGTCATGAGGCACGCTCAGCCCGCGCGCCTTGAGCACAGCGAATGCGCCCACGGCCATGGTGTCGTTTGCCGCGAAGATCCCGGTCGTATCCGGATGGTGTTCCAGGAGCCACGAGGCGGCGGCGTAGCCATCTTCCTCCGAAGTGCCCTCGGACTCCGCGATCAGGAGTTCGACGCCGGACGCCTGGATCTGCTGCCGGAAGCCGGCGCGCCGGTGGTCCGACGCGCCGTCGGACCCTGAGAGATGGCCGATCCGGGTATGACCCAGCCCCAGCAAGTGGTTGGCGGCCATGCCGCCTCCGCGGTCGTCGTCGTTGGTCAACAGGTCGGCGCCGCTTGGTACCCCCTTGCGCCACCCGGCCACCACCGTCGGAACTCCAGCCCCGGCAAGCATGGTTTCGCTGGGTTCCGCGGCGATGACGAGCGCGTCCACATGCATGGCCAGGAGGCCGTCCGTGGCTTCTTTGATGCGGTTCTCGCCAGGCCGGGAATCGGCCAGCATGACGTGGTAGCCAAGGTCGGAGAGGACGGACTCCATGCCCCTCAGGAGGTCCACGAACCAGGGGTTCCGGTAGTCGTCGATCACCAAGCCGATGCTCTTTGTCCGGTTACTCGCGAGCGTGGTCGCGGCCCGGCTCGGCCGGTACCCCAACTCCGACATGGCCGCCTGGACGGCTTCGCGGCGCTTGTCACTGACCCTTGCCGGCGCCTGGAGGACAAGAGACACCAACGACGGCGAGACGCCGGCACGCTTGGCAACGTCATAGATCGTAGGACGGCGGCTTTTGGTGCGTGCTTCGCTCATAGGTCTGAAACCTCTCTCTTCCGCTGTCACGAGCACTCAGAAAAGCATTGACAGGACATACTCACATAAATAGGCTGTGAGTCCAGTGCTAAATTGTAGCGCTCCAAAATGCCGAAAGGGTGTTCGGCACCCCGGCTGAATTTCGAAGGAGAAATCAATGGCTGAGAGCCTAGGGGTCGCCGTCATCGGCGCAGGAATGGCCGGCAAGGCACACGCGGCGGCCTACCGCACAGCGTCTGCCCTTTACCGCCCCGTGCTTCCGCCGGTCCGCCTCGTATCGATCGGCGACGTGAACGCGGAGTTCGGATCCCTCGCCGCCAGACGATTCGGCTACGAACGCAATGACACCTCGTGGCAGGCGATCGCAGAAGCAGACGATATCGACGTCGTCAGCGTGGTCATCGCCAATTCCCTCCACCGCGAGGTGGTCGAGGGGCTTCTGGCCGCAGGCAAGCACGTCCTCTGCGAGAAGCCGCTGAGCGATTCCCTCGAGGATGCCCGTGCCATGGCCGAGGCAGCCCGCAGCGCTTCCAGCATCGCGCGCATCGGCTTCACCTTCCGCCGCACGCCCGGCATTGCCTACATCCGCGAATTGATCCGCACCGGCGTCCTCGGCAAGGTGCTGCACTTCAGCGGCCGTTACTGGACGGACTACGGGTTCAGCCCGGCTGCTCCCATGAGCTGGCGCTACAAGGGCGGCCCCGGTTCCGGCGCACTTGCCGACGTCGGAAGCCACCTGGCCTATGTTTCCGAGTTTCTCTGCGGGGACATCAAGTCCATCAGCGGCGGCCGGCTGAGCACCGTCATCGACAAGCGACCGCTCCCGCTCACTGCCGTCATGGGACACGACCACGCAGAGGTGAGTGACACCTTCGAGGCTGTCGAAAACGACGACTACGCCGCGTTCTCCGCAGAGTTCGAAAACGGCGCCGGCAGCTTCGAGGTCTCCCGCGTTGCGGCCGGCCACGCAAACGGCCTCAATTTCGAAGTGTTCTGCGAAAACGGCGCGGCGAAGTTCGACCAGCGCCGTCCCTCCGAAATCCAGCTGTACCTCAACGACGGCTCGGGCAACGAGAACGGCTACCGCCAGGTCCACCTCGGACCGGGCCACCCCTACATCGCCGGCGGCCTCGCGATGGATGCCCCCGAAGTCGGCTTCGGCCAGAACGACGCCTTCGGCTACCAGGCCCGAGCGTTCCTCGAAGAGGTTGCCGGCCTCCCAGAGGCCGAGTCCCTCCCCCGCTGCGCGACGTTCGACGAAGGCGTCCGCAACATGGAACTGCTCGGCGCTGTCACGGAATCCGCCCTCAGCAACGGAAAGACCATCACGCTATGAAACTCGGTGTCTACAACGCAATCCTGCACGACAGGCCGCTTCCCGAGGCCCTCAAGGTCATCGCGGACCTGGGCCTGACCGGTATCGAAATCAACACGGGCGGCTTCTTGCCCGCCGTCCACGTGCCCACCATGGACGACATCCTGGTTTCGGATGCCGCGCGGGACGACTACCTGGGTCTGTTCGAGGGGACCGGCGTCGCGATTGCGGGCCTTAACTGCAATGGCAACCCGTTGCACCCGAAGCCCGGGATCGGCGAGAAGCATGCCGAGGACATCCGCCGCTCCATCCGGCTCGCGGAACGCCTCGGCCAGGACCGGGTGGTGACCATGTCAGGCCTGCCCGGAGGCGAGCCCGGC
The DNA here is from genome assembly GCF_030812595.1 of Arthrobacter bambusae. GTDB lineage: Bacteria > Actinomycetota > Actinomycetes > Actinomycetales > Micrococcaceae > Arthrobacter > Arthrobacter bambusae_B. Next base: position 221,372 of record NZ_JAUSSZ010000002.1, on the reverse strand, counting down.
GCGACCGTGACGAACTGGATCGTCAACGCCTGGAACTCCGCGGCGTTGGATGTGCTGGATTACCAATGGGACGTCGCGGCGAAGTTCTGGCGTGAGACCGACCGCCTTGCCGCTGACCATGGCGTCAAGGTAGCCCTCGAGCTGCACCCCCAGAACGTCGTGTTCAACACCGCCGACGTGCGCAAACTCATCGAGCTCACGGGAGCAACCCATGTAGGCGTCGAGCTGGACGCCTCGCACTTGTTCTGGCAGCAAATGGATCCCGTGGCCGTGGTCCGCGAACTGGGCTCCTTGGTCTTCCAAGCAGCCGCGAAGGACGTCCGCATCAACCCGGCGAACGCCGCCCTGTACGGCGTCCTCGACAACAGCTTCCGCCGGCTCTCCCCCGAGGAGCACCGCACCAACCTCGGCGGCGACGAGTGGGCCAACGAGTGGCCCAGGAATTCAGCGTGGGACTTCGTTGCCCTCGGACGCGGGCACGATACTGCCTACTGGACCGAGTTCCTCCGCGCCCTGCATGACGTGGACCCGGACATGTTGGTCAATATTGAGCATGAAGACGTCTCCCTCGGCCGGATCGAAGGCCTCGAAGTGGCGGCCAAGGTGCTGCGGGACGCGGATGCAGCCCTTGCCGCCTCGCTGGCTGGGTCGCTGAACGCGACGGCCTAGCAAACTCCGGAGGGCGCACAGCAAGGATAAGGTCCCCTAAGAGCATTCTTAGGGGACCTTATCTGTCAACAAGTTCGTAACTATTCGCCAACTTTGCGGATGTACTGGTGCATCGTCTCCAGCTGGTAGCGGGAAACTTCGTCGGCATTGTCGTCCTCGGCGAAGACGCTGGAAACCATGACGGTGTTGTCCTTGTCCAGGAAGCCTATGCCCTTGAGGCCGCCGAAGAACTCGTCCCAGTTGACGTCGCCGTCGCCGATCTTGAGGTGCTGGTGCACCCGGACAGCATTGCCCGGCGGGTTGGTGATGTAGCGCAAACCGTGCGAGGCGTGGTGGTCCATGGTGTCGGACACGTGGACCAAGCGGAGCTTGTCCCCCGCGGCACGCATGATCTCCAACGGCCTATTGCCCATGTGGAAGGTATGCGAAGCAACATAGACCATGCCGATATTGGGTGAGTTCACGCCACGAATGACCCGGAGAGCGGCGAGTCCGTCTTCGACGAAGTCGTCCGGGTGCGGGTCGATCAGTACGTCCAGGCCCTCGCGCTCAATGATAGGAAGCAGCTCTTCCATGGAGCGGTAGAACGCCCTTTCGGACTCCTCTGCCTTCTCCGGGCGGCCGCTGAATTCCGTGTTCATGGTCTGCACGCCGAGATCGACCGTGATCTGGATGGCGCGCTTCCAATAACGGACTGCGGCCTCACGTGCGTCTTCGTCCGGCCCGGACCAACGCAGGACGGGAAGCACCGAGGCGATCCCGACGTCGGCGTCCTTGCAGGCCCGTTTCAGCTGGCCCACCAGCTCGTCGTCGGCCTTGGGGTGGTTGAAGAACGGGATGAAGTCGGCGTGCGGGGTCAACTGGAGGTATTCGTAGCCAAGATCGGCGGCCAGCCGCGGAAACTCCAGCAGGCTGTGGCTGTGGTGGAACGGGGTGGGATCGAGGGCAATCTTCAAGGTCACTCCTAGTTTTACAGTTCAGGCTTGTACAGTTCAGGCTTGGTATTGAGCTGTACCGCGACCTTTTCGCCCGACTTCTGTGCCTCGACGCCCGCTTCGCAGCAAGCGGCGGTGGCATAGCCGTCCCAGGCCGTGGGACCGCCGATTTCGCCGCGGCGGGCGGCGTCCACCCAAGCCTGGACCTCGACGTCGTACGCGGCACCAAAGCGCTCTTCGAAACCGGGGGTGACCTTGCCGCCCCAGCGGCCGGCGCTGCGGACGTAAGGACCGCCGTCGCCGCCGATGCTCACAATGCCGTCCTCGAAGGACGCCTGGGTGGCGACTTCGTAGCCGAACTTGGCGTTCACATAGATTTCGACGTCGGCCAGGACGCCGGACTCGGTCTCGATCAGGACGTGCTGGGGATCGTGCTGGCCGTTGGGGGCGTTGCGGGTCGCCTTGCCCAGGCGGACCTGCACGGAGGTGATTTCCTCGCTGGTGAAGAAACGGATGGCATCGAACTCATGGACCACGGAGTCATTGATGAGCATCTCGTTGGTGAAGCCCGCGGGGGTGTCCGGGTTGCGGTGCTGGTGGTGCAGCATGAGCAGCTCGCCGAGTTCACGATCGCGGATCATCGAGCCCAGGGCTGCGTATTCGGCGTCGAAACGGCGCATGAAACCCACCTGGATGCGCTTGTGGCCGAGTGCCGTTTCTGCCTGGACAACCTTCCAGGCGCTTTCGGCATCCGGTGTCAGCGGCTTCTCGCAGAGGATGGGGAAGTCCTTCTCGAGTGCCTTGTACAGGATTTCCTCATGCAGGAATCCCGGTGTGGCGATCAGGACGGCGTTGACGTCGCCGTTGTTGAGGGCCTCGTCGGCGCTGGCGAGGGCGACGGCGCCGTCGATCCCTGCGATGGCGGCCTGCGCGCGGGAGAGGTCGACGTCGACGACGGCGGCCACTTCGGCGCCGTGGATGCGGGTGCTGAGCCGCTTGATGTGGTCGGCGCCCATGCGACCTGCGCCGATGACGGCCACGCGGAGAATGTCAGTCAATGTTCTGTCCTTAGCTAGTTGACGGCAGTGCGGGAGCCGCACGAAAGCAGGTAGTTGCGGGTGCGCTTGGCGATGGGCATCGGAACGTCGAAGGCCACGGGGTACATGTCCTGTTCCACAATGCCAAAGATCGGCCGGTTAAGTCCTTCAACGGCCTCGATGACGGCGCGAAGATCCGGCAGGCCGCCCGGCGGTTCCGTCATGACGCCGGCCAGGTTGGCTGCCGCCCACGTCATGTTTTCCTCGTTGACTTTCCTCAGGACGTCCGGGTTGATCTGCTTCAAATGCAGGTAGCCGATGCGGTCCGGGTAGTTCTTGATCAGTTCCAGGCTGGACGCTCCGCAGTATTCCGCGTGCCCCGTGTCCAAGCACAGGTTCAGGTATTGGGGATCGGTCTCGGCGAGCAAGTGCTCGATATCAGCCTGTGCGCCGACGTGCGAATCTGCATGGGAGTGGAATTGCTGCTTCAGGCCGAAGTCGTCCAACAGCACTTTACCCATGCGGTTGTGTCCGGCAAACAGGTCGTTCCACTGTTCAGGGGAGAGCTCCCCGCTCTCCACTGCCTCGCCGGTCACGTCGTCGCGCCACATCGCGGGAATGACCACGATATGTTCGCCGCCCATGGCAGCGGTCAGTTCGGCAACCTTGCGCGCGGGCTCCCATGCTTCCTCGTACTGTGCGGCCCCGCGGTGGAAGGCCGTGAAGACAGTTCCTGCGGTGACCTTCAGGTCGCGCTGCTTGAGTTCCTCGGCGAGGCGGGTGGGGTCGTTCGGCAAGTAGCCGTAGGGGCCGAGCTCGATCCACTTGTAGCCCGACTCGGCTACCTCATCGAGGAAGCGCTCCCACGGCGTCTGCTTGGGGTCGTCCGCGAACCACACGCCCCACGAGTCCGGGGCTGTGCCGATGATGAGTTTGTTCTCTGTCATTGCGGGCTCCTCAGTTGGAGGGGAAATTGTAGGATGCGCCGGACGCGTGGGTTGGTTCCGGCCAGCGGGAGGTGACCACCTTGCCACGGGTGTAGAAGGAGACACCTTCGGGACCGTAGATGTGTTTGTCGCCGAACAGCGAGGCCTTCCAGCCGCCGAAAGAGTGGTAGGCCACGGGCACGGGCAGCGGCACATTGATCCCCACCATGCCCACGGTGACGGAACGCTGGAACTTGCGGGCGTTGGCGCCGGAGGAGGTGAAGATGGCGGTGCCGTTGCCGTAGGGGTTGGAGTTGATGAGCTTGATCCCTGCGTCCAGGTCTTCCACCCGGACCACCACCAGGACGGGTCCGAAGATTTCCTCGGTGTAGGCGCTCATTTCGGTCTTGACGTGGTCGATCACGGTGGGGCCTACCCAGAAGCCCTCCTCGTGGCCGGGGACTACGAGGTCGCGGCCGTCCACCACCATCGCTGCTCCCGCGGCTTCGGCTTCGGTGACGATCCGCACGATGCGTTCCTTGGAGGCCGGGGTGATGACCGGGCCCATCTCGGCGTCGGGCTCGGTGCCGTTCTTGACCTTCACGGCGAGGGCGCGTTCCTCGACCTTCTTGACCAGCAGATCGGCGGCATCGCCGACGGCGACCGCGACCGAGATGGCCATGCAGCGTTCGCCGGCGGAACCAAACGCGGCAGCGGCCAGGTGGTCGGCGGCGTTGTCCAGATCGGCGTCGGGCATGACGATCGCGTGGTTCTTCGCCCCGCCCAACGCCTGGACCCGCTTGCCGTGCTTGGTGGCGGTTTCGTGGACGTACTGGGCGATCGGGGTGGAGCCAACGAAGGAGATGCCGTCCACGTCCGGGTGCGTCAGGAGGCCGTCGACCGTTTCCTTGTCGCCGTGCAGGACCTGGAACACGCCGTCGGGCAGGCCGGCTTCCTTCCATAGCTTCGCGAGCAGCATCGAGGCGGAAGGGTCCCGTTCGGAGGGCTTGAGGATGAACGCGTTGCCGGTCGCGATCGCCATCGGTGCCATCCACAGCGGCACCATGACAGGGAAGTTGAACGGGGTGATTCCCGCGACGACGCCGAGCGGCTCACGGAAGGAGAAGACGTCGATGCCGGTGGAGACCTGGTCCGAGTAGTCGCCCTTGAGCAGCTGCGGGATACCGCAGGCGAATTCGACGACTTCCAGTCCGCGGCCGATCTCGCCCTTCGCATCGGAAAGGACCTTGCCGTGCTCAGCGGTGATCAAGGCAGCGAGTTCGTCCACATGGGAGGCGACGAGCTCACGGAATTTGAACAGCACGGCGGTGCGCTTGGCCAGGGAGATGTCGCCCCATTTCTCCGCAGCGGCCTTCGCGGCCGCGACCGTGGCGTCCAGGTCTTCCCGGTTGGCCAGCCGCAACTGGGCGGAGACCGACCCGGTGGCCGGGTTGTAGACCGATTGGCTGCGATCGCCCGCGCCGGCAGTTTCAACACCGTTGATGAAATGGTTGATGGTGGTCAGGGTGGTCGTCGTCGACATGTGCGGACTTCCTTGTCTGTAGCTTGGTGGTCTAGCCGAGCAGCTTGCGCTGGCGGGATTTGTGGTCGATGTAGGTTTCGAAGGCCTTTTTGGTCGATTCGAGTTCGGAGACCTGGGAGACGGGAACATCCCACCAGGATTCGGAGCTCGGTGCGTCCAGCAGGGGATCCGATTCGACGTGGATGACGATCGGCCCGGTCTCTTCCGGGGCCGCTTTCGCGTCGCGGATGGCTTGTTCGAGTTCGGCGATGACCTTCTCCCCCGGTTCGATCCGGATCACCTTCGCTCCGAGGGACTCGGCGTTGAGGGCCAGGTCGATGGGCAGGTGCTCGCCGGCGTCGAAGGAGTGCTGTTCCTTGTCCAGGACGCGGTACTGCGTGCCGAAGCGCTGCGAGCCCAGGGATTCGGAGAGCGAGCCGATGGAGGCGTAGCCGTGGTTCTGGATCAGGACCACGATCAGTTTGATGCGTTCGGCGACGGCGGTGACCAGTTCGGTGTGCATCATCAGGTAGGAGCCGTCCCCCACCATGACCACGACGTCGCGGTCCTTGCCGCCCGCTGCGGCCTCGGCCAACGCGGCGCGCTTGACGCCCAGGCCACCGGGGATCTCGTAGCCCATGCAGGAGTAGGCATATTCGACGTGGTAGCCGAACGGGTCCCGGACGCGCCACATCTTGTGCAGGTCGCCCGGCAGGGAACCGGCGGCGCAGATGACAACGTCCTGCTCGTCCATCGCCCGGTTGGTGGCGCCGATGATCTCGTTCTGGGCCGGGAGCGGCGTGTGGCGGGTGTCGAAGGCTTCGTCCACGATGCCGTTCCAGCGTGTCTTCTCGGCCGCGATCTTCTGCTCGAGGTCCGCGCCGACACGGTAGCCGCCGAGCGCCTGGTTCAGTTTGACGAGGGCCTTGCGGGCGTCGGCCACGATCGGCAGCGCGGTGCCGTGCTTGTACGCGTCGATCGGGGCGACGTTGATGTTCACGAACTTCACGTCCGGGTTCTGGAAAGCAGTGCGCGACGCCGTCGTGAAGTCCTCGTAACGGGTACCAATGCCGATGATCAGGTCAGCCTCGGCAGCGATGGCGTTCGCCGCCGTCGTGCCCGTGGAGCCGATGGCACCGAGCGAGAACCGGTGGTCCCACGGCAGCACACCGACGCCGGCCTGGGTGTTGCCGACCGGTATGCCGGTCAGCTCAGCAAACTTGGCGAGTTCCTCGTTCGCGAAAGCGTACAGGACGCCGCCGCCGGCAATGATGAGCGGACGCTTGGCCGCCCGGATCGCGTCGGCGGCACGGCGGATATCGTCGTCGTCGGCCTCGGGGCGGCGGATCCGCCACTCACGCTCGGCGAGGAACTCCTCGGGCACGTCCAAGGCCTCGGCTTGGACGTCCTGCGGCAGCGAAATGGTCACCGCGCCGGTCTCGGCCGGGTCCGTGAGGACGCGCAGGCCGTGATGGAACGCGGAGAACAACTGCTCGGGGCGGGATACCCGGTCGAAGAACTTCGAGAGCGGACGGAAGGCGTCATTGACCGTGATGTCATAGGCGTAAGGCAGCTCCAACTGCTGCAGCACCGGGTCCGCCGCGCGGGTCGCGAAGGTATCGCTGGGCAGGAGCAGGACCGGCAGCCGGTTGGTGGTGGCCAGCGCCGCACCCGTCAGCAGGTTCGAGGAACCCGGGCCGATCGAGGTGCTGATCGCAAACGTCTGCCGGCGGCGGGTGTGCCGGGCGTAGCCGACTGCCTGGTGCGCCTGGGCCTGCTCGTTGCGGCCTTGGTAGTACGGCATGAGGCTCGGGTCCTGGGCCTGGTACTGCTTGAGGGCCTGGCCTACGCCGGCGACGTTGCCGTGGCCGAAGATCCCGAAGGTGCCCGGGATCAGGCGCTCCCGATATTCGTTCCCGCCGACGGTGTCCACCGTGTACTGCTTGGACAGGAACTCGACAACCGCCTGGGCAACCGTCATTCTGCGCGTTGACATAACTCTTACTCCGATACTTTCGCAGGTGTCTTCAGCGGCTCTGGTGTCTTCAGTGGCTCTGGTGTCTTCAATGGCTCTGGTGTCTTCAATAGCGAAGCGGCGGTAGCCACGGCACCGGCCACATCCCCGTCGGCCGGATACAAAAGGGTCCGTCCCACAGTCAATCCCTGGACTCCCGGCAGGGCAAGCGCGGCCTGCCAGCTGGCAAAGACCTCATCCTGGCCTGCGTCGGGATCCCCGCCCAGCAGGACGGTGGGCAGCGTGGTCGCGGCCATCACACGTTCCATCTCGGCCACGACCGGGAGCTTCATCCAGGTGTAGGCGCTCGTGGAACCCAGGCCCTGCGCAATCGCGACCGACTTGATCACGGCGTCCGGGGAAAGATCGTTGTGGACCTTGCCGTTTGCCTCACGGACGGACAGGAAGGGCTCCACCATCGCGATGAGCTTGCGCTCGGCGAGGGAGTCCACCGCTTTGGCCGTGGCTTCCAGGATCGACGCCGTGTCCGGGTCCCCGAGGCAGATCCGGGTGAGCATCTTCCCGCCGTCGGCGCCAAGGGCCTCCAGGGCGGCTGCGGTGTGGCCCGTGAAACGGTCGTCGATTTCGTTGACCAGCCCGGCGAGGCCGCCGCGGTTCATCGAGCCGAAGACCAGCTTGCCCTCGAGCGCGCCGAGCAGGAGCAGATCATCCATGATGTCCGGTGACGCGAGGACGCCGTCGACGGCGGGGTTCGCCAAAGCGAGGAGCAGCCGGTCAAGCAGGGTGCGGCGGTCCGCCATGGCCACCGGATCAGCACCGACGCTCAGGGCGCCCCGGGCCGGGTGGTCGGCGGCCACGATGAAGTTCTGCGTCCCGTACTTCAGGCCAGGGTGGCGGCGACGTGCGGCGGCGGCGCGGGCAACGGCGTCGGGATCTTCAAGCCGGATCGCACTGAGGTGCTCATAACGGCGGGGGTCATCATTGAAGCTCAACGTGCTGCTCCTTCGGAAACTGTTGAGTGGGAGGCCGCCGGGGTCCCCTCCGGGGCCAGGCGGCCGCGTTCGATGAGCAAGGAGGTGACCTCCTCCGGCGTCGGCATCGCGTCGGCGCAGGAGAGGCGGGAGGCGACGATCGCGCCGGCGGCGTTGGCGTAGTCCAGGATCCGGGCCAAAGGCCAGCCGGAGAGCAGGCCATGGCAGAAGGCGCCGCCGAAGGAGTCCCCCGCGCCGAGCCCGTTGACAGTTTCCACGGGGACCGGAGCGGAGACAACGCGTTCGGTGCGCGTCTTGGCCATGACGCCTTCATGGCCGAGCTTGACGACGGCGATCTCGACGCCGGCGGCCAGCAGGCGGTCGGCCTGCTCGTCCGGCGTTCCTTCGCCCACGGCAACGGCACATTCCTTGTCATTGCCGATGGCCACGGTGACGTGCGGCAGGATCTTGGCCACCTCTGCCCGGGCCTCATCCTCGGACGCCCAGAACATGGGCCGGTAGTCCAGGTCCAGGATGGTGTCTTGGCCCTCGCCCAGGCCGGCGCGCGGCCGGGCTTCATGGGCTGCGAGGTGGGCGGAGCGGCTGGGCTCCTGGCAGAGCCCGGTAACGGTGGACCAGAAGATGCCGGCGTCCTTGATGGCTTCGAGGTCCAGTTCCTCGGCCTTGATCTGCAGGTCCGGCGCCGTCGGGAAACGGCCGTAGAAGTACAGCGGGAAGTCGTGCGGGGGCTGGATCGCGCAGAACGTGGCCGGGGTCTGGAGGCCAGGCACCGGGGTGACAAAAGCGTCGTCGACCTTGAACTTGCGCAGCTCGCGGTGCAGGTAGATGCCGAATGGGTCGTCACCGGTACGCGTAATCACGCCGGAACGGCGGCCGTGGCGGGCTGCGGCGACGGCCACGTTGGACGGCGAGCCACCCAGGTACTTGCCGAAGGACTGCACATCCTCCAGTCCCACGCCGATGTCGTTCGGGTAGATATCAACGCTGATGCGCCCGATAGTGAGCAGTTCGTGGGTCACGGTGATCGCGGACCTTTCTTTAGTGAACTCTTGCGCGACGGGGAGAGCTCCGGTGCCTTTGCCGGCCCGCAGTGAGCGGGGCCACAACCACTACTTTGCCCCAGAATTCATGTCCTGTCAAAGGTTTGTACTGACATATTTACAACGAAACGTAGCGAGCTAACTTCGGGGCAGTTTGGGCCGGAATCCGCCCCAAACCGCGGGAGTTACTGAGCAGGAACCGCGAGCTCGCCAGTGACATACTGGGCGCGGCCAAAGCCGAAGGACCAATCCTCGGCAGTGTTTTCGACGTAGCCCAGGAAAACATCCTCGCCAGCGATACCAATCTCGCTAAGCCGGGCGGCAATGGCGGCATACAAGGACTGCTTCGCTTCACGAGCCCGCCCGCCCTGGGTAAAAATCTGGATCATGACTACGTCGGAACTTCGCTCGAAGCCGAGCCCGGCATCCTGCGCAACAATCTGACCAACGGGATGCTCGGTGATGATGTGGAAGTAATCGCGCTCCGGGATGCCGTATTCGGCGAGGATCGCATCGTGGACTCGCTTGCTGAGGTCCCCGAGCTGGCTTGGCGTGCGGCCTTCATTGACATCAATGCGGACGAGGGGCATCTGCTCTCCTTGAGTAGTTTGTCCTGACATACTAACAAATACAGGAATAGCGCCACAAGCCTTTGCTCGGAGCCCGCGCCAACGCCCGCTCACATATCCGGCCTTAAACGCCGACGCCCGCTCACATATCCGGCCTTAAACGCCGACGCTCGCTCACATATCCGGCCTTAAACGCCGACGCCCGCTCACTAGATGTGAACGGCGTCGATGGAAAGACCGCCGGACGTGACCGAGCGTCGATGGAAAGACCGCCGGACGTGACCGAGCGTCGGAGAAACGACGACGGCGCCCGTCACCTTCACATGGAAGGTGACGGGCGCCGTCAAGTCCCCGGACGCTCCGGCCGCTCGCGAGCTCGCGAAGGTCCCTCGCGTCCGTGGGCCCTGTTGAGGGTCCTAGAGGCTCGCGAAAACCTCGCGGAGCAGCTTTGCGGTCTCAGACGGCGTCTTGCCGACCTTCACGCCTGCGGCTTCGAGGGCTTCCTTCTTGGCCTGGGCCGTACCCGCAGAGCCGGAGACGATGGCGCCGGCGTGGCCCATGGTCTTGCCCTCGGGAGCGGTGAAGCCTGCAACGTAGCCGACAACCGGCTTGGTGACGTTGGCCTTGATGAAGTCGGCTGCGCGCTCTTCGGCGTCGCCACCGATTTCGCCGATCATGACGATCGCCTTGGTCTCCGGGTCAGCCTCGAACGCGGCCAGGGCGTCGATGTGGGTGGTGCCGATGATGGGGTCGCCGCCGATGCCGATGGCGGTGGAGAAGCCGAGGTCGCGCAGTTCGTACATCATCTGGTAGGTCAAGGTACCGGACTTGGAGACCAAGCCGATGGGGCCCTTGCCCGTGATGTTTGCCGGGGTGATGCCAACCAAGGCTTCGCCCGGGGTGATGATGCCGGGGCAGTTCGGGCCGATGATGCGGGTGATCTGCTTGCCGTCGGCGTCGACCGTAGCCTGGGCGAGTGCCCAGAACTCGGCGGAGTCCTGAACCGGGACGCCTTCGGTGATGACGACAACCAGGCCGATGCCCGCTTCGATGGCTTCAACCACGGCGGCCTTGGTGAATGCCGGCGGAACGAAGACGATGGAGACGTCGGCGCCGGTTTCCGCGATGGCTTCCTTGACGGTGCCGAAGACGGTGATTTCCTTGTCGCCGTGCAGCACCGTGGTGCCTGCCTTGCGGGCGTTGACGCCGCCGACGATGTTGGTGCCGGCCTTGAGCATCAGGGCGGTGTGCTTGGTGCCTTCGCCGCCGGTGATGCCCTGGACGATGACCTTGGAGTCTTTGTTGAGGTAGATAGACATAGTCCTGCGTCCCTTACTTAGCTGCGTTGGCGAGTTCGGCGGCCTTGTCGGCGCCCTCGTCCATGGTGGCTGCCAGGGTAACCAGCGGGTGGTTGGCCTCGGCGAGGATGCGGCGGCCCTCTTCGACGTTGTTGCCATCGAGACGGACAACCAGCGGCTTGTTCGCGTTGGAGCCGAGCTCGGCCAGTGCACCGACGATGCCCTTGGCCACAGCGTCACACGCGGTGATTCCACCGAAGACGTTCACGAAAACGCTCTTGACTTGCTCGTCGCCGAGAATGACGTCCAGGCCGGCGGCCATGACCTCAGCGGAGGCTCCGCCGCCGATGTCCAGGAAGTTGGCCGGCTTCACGTTGCCGTGGTTTTCGCCTGCGTAAGCAACGACGTCGAGGGTAGACATCACAAGACCGGCGCCGTTGCCGATGATGCCAACCGAGCCGTCAAGCTTCACGTAGTTGAGGTCCTGCGCCTTGGCCTTTGCCTCGAGCGGGTCAGCTGCGTCCTTGTCCTCAAGTTCACTGTGGTGAACGTGGCGGAAGCTCGCGTTCTCGTCCAGTGAAACCTTGCCGTCGAGGGCGACGATGTCGCCGGCGCCGGTCTTGACCAAGGGGTTGACCTCAACGAGGGTTGCGTCTTCCTTCTTGAAGACGTCCCAGAGCTTCAGGATGACGGAAGCGACCTTGCCGCGCAGTTCCTCGGAGAAACCAGCAGCGGCGACGATTTCGTCGGCCTTGGCCTGGTCGATTCCGACAGCGGGATCGATGGCGACCTTGGCAAGTGCCTCAGGGCGCTCTACGGCAAGCTGCTCGATTTCCATGCCGCCTTCTACCGAGCACATGGCCAGGTAGTTGCGGTTGGCCCGGTCCAGCAGGACGGAGAAGTAGTATTCCTCAGCAATGTCGGCGCCCTGGGCGATCATGACCTTGTTGACGGTGTGGCCCTTGATGTCCATGCCCAGGATGTTGGTGGCGTGCTCAAGCGCTTCGTCGGCGGTCTTTGCGACCTTGACACCGCCGGCCTTGCCACGGCCACCGACCTTTACCTGCGCCTTGACGACGGTCACGCCGCCGATGTTCTCGGCAGCAGCCTTTGCTTCTTCAGGAGTGTGCGCCACGATGCCGGCGAGCACGGGTACACCGTGCGCTTCGAACATATCGCGCGCCTGATATTCAAACAGGTCCACGGTTTAGTGTCCTTCTACGTCGAAGTAGTTTCTGTACAGCCGGAAACCACGGTGACCGCGAAAACCGGCTGCGGATAGGTGCGCATCGAACGGCCGCCAGGCAGCCGGTCACATTGCGCAAGTTCCTCTCGAACTTTAGCCCCCCGGGGAGGCCAGCCGGTTCTACAGTACCTGTTAAGTGAGTAAGCACACAGTTCTATCGACCGTAGAAAAACCCCTACATGACGCGGATTTCCGGCCTATCAGCCGCTAGGAATCCAGTTTGGTCAGCGGCGCGTAACGCAGCAGCAGCCGCTTCTCGCCGACGTCGAACTTCACCTTCGCGACCGTCTTGTCACCGGCGCCTTCGACGCCGATCACGGTGCCGTTGCCGAAGCTCGTGTGGTTCACTCTGTCCCCCACGACGACGGCGATCACTTCCTTTTGCGGCTGGACACGATTGCGTACGACGGCGGCCGGCACGTCGGCGTTGAAGCCCGCCGTAGTGCTTGCTGCAGCGCCGCGCGATGTTCCTGCCCCCCAGAAGGAGCCGCCGTAGCGCCCGGACCCGATGGTGGCATTGCCCCAGGCGCCCACTTGGCGGGAGGTGCCCTCGCGCTTCCATTCCACGAGGCCGGTGGGGATCTCTTCGAGGAATTGGCTGGCAGGGTTGTATTGGCTCTGGCCCCACATGCTGCGTACTTCGGAGCGGGTCACGTAGAGGCGTTTCCGGGCACGGGTCAGGCCAACATAGGCCAGGCGACGCTCTTCCGCCAGTTCCTTTGGATCCGTCGCGGAACGCTGGTGCGGGAAGAGCCCGTGTTCCATGCCTGTCAGGAAGACCACGGGGAATTCCAGGCCCTTGGCGGTGTGGAGGGTCATGAGCGTGACCACGCCCATCCGCTTGGCCTCTGCGACGGCGGCCGCAGCGTCTTCGGAGGATCCCTCCGGAGCGTCCGGGATCTGGTCGGCGTCGGCTACGAGGGAGACTTGCTCCAAGAACTCACCCAGTGAGCCTTCGGGGTTGTCGCGCTCGTATTCACGGACCACTGCCACCAGCTCGGCGAGGTTTTCCACACGGGATTCGTCTTGCGGATCGGTGCTGCCGCGGAGCCCGGCAAGGTACCCCGTCTGTTCCAGTACGGCCTCCAAGGCTGCCGCGGCGCCGGAACCCGACGCCACCTCGGCCAGGTCATCCAGGAGTTTCACGAACCCCAGAACGGCGTTCACCGAGCGGGTGGCCATGCCGGGAGCTTGGTCCGCCTTGCGTGCCGCAGCCATGAACGACGTGCGTTCGCGTTCGGCAAGCGCGGCCACGGCACCTTCGGCACGATCGCCGATCCCCCGTTTGGGTTCGTTGAGGACGCGACGCAAATTGACGTCGTCGTCCGGGTTCACCAGGACCCGAAGGTACGCGAGGGCGTCCTTGATTTCCTTGCGTTCGTAGAAGCGGGTGCCTCCCACCACTTTGTACGGCAGGCCCACGCGGACCAGGACGTCCTCAATGGAGCGGGACTGGGCGTTCGTGCGGTAGAAGACCGCGACGTCGCCGGGACGCAGGCCTTCCTCGTCCTGGAGCCGGTCGATTTCCTTGGCGATGAACTGGGCTTCGTCGTGCTCGTTCTCCCCCACGTAGCCGATGATCTTTTCGCCGTCGCCCTCGGCCGTCCAGAGTTTCTTGTCCGGGCGGTTGGGGTTTCGCGAAATAACGGAGTTCGCCGCGCTCAGGATGTTCTGGGTGGAACGGTAGTTCTGCTCCAGCTTGATGGTGCGGGCTTCCGGGTAGTCCTTCTCGAATTCGACGATATTGCGGATGTCCGCACCGCGGAACGCGTAGATGGACTGGTCGGAGTCGCCGACGACGGTCAGCTCGCTCGCCTGGGGACCCTCGCCGACGATTTCGCGGACCAATGCGTACTGGGCGTGGTTGGTGTCCTGGTACTCGTCGACGAGGACGTGACGGAATCGACGGCGGTAGGACTCTGCGAGCGCGGGGAAGGCGCGGAACATGTAGACGGTCTGCGCGATGAGGTCGTCGAAGTCCATCGCATTGGCCTGCCGCAAGCGCTGGGTGTAGCCCTTGAAGACCTCGGCAACGGCCTGTTCGAACGGCTCGTTGTGGTTGGCTGCCGACGCGAAATCGTCGGCGTCGATGAGCTCGTTCTTGAGTGCCGAGATCTTGTGCTGGATCGCTTTGGGCGCGAACTTCTTGGGGTCAAGGTCCAGGTTCTTGGCTACGAGCGTAATGAGCCGCAGGGAGTCCGCGGAGTCGTAAATGGAGAAGTTGGAGTTCAGGCCCACGTTGGCGGCTTCGCGGCGCAGGATGCGCACGCAAGAGGAGTGGAACGTGGAGATCCACATTGATTTGGCGCGGGCACCGACCAGGGCTTCGATGCGTTCCCGCATTTCCGCGGCCGCCTTGTTCGTGAAGGTGATGGCCAGGATCTCGCCGTGGTGGGCCCGCCTGGTGGCGATCAGGTACGCAATACGGTTCGACAGCACGCGGGTTTTGCCGGAACCCGCTCCGGCCACGATCAGCAAGGGGCTGCCGGCATGTTTGACGGCCTCCTCCTGCTGGGGGTTCAACCCTTCGAGCAATGCCCCCTCGGAAGGCAAGCCCGAGTGGCCCCGGTCCTGCCCGCCGTCGTGCGTCCCACCCCAGGACACACCACCGCCGGGCACAGAACTTCCGGACACAGAACTTCCGGGCGCGGAACTTCCGGGCGCAGAACCGCTTCCGGCGTGCGAAAGCATGGCCGGAGCGGCCTTGGTGGCAGCTGTGCTTGCAGCTTTGAAAGGGCCATCCGCGTACGGGTCAAACAACATATCCATGGTGATTACCAGTCTAGGCGGTGGCCCTGACACCGACGGACCCGCATGAACTTCCGCGATGACCATCCAGCGATTCCTCTCAACGGAGGTCCGTCAAATACCGGCTGAGCCAGGAAATACCAGGACTCCAAAGCGCCTCCCCACTTATGCTTCTAACGAGCTACAAGTTCGCTGGCTAAGGGACACATCCAAAGGAACGGCATGCGCGCAACACGAGGTTTTTGGAGGACGCGCCGCCCCGGTTTGGTGTCGAAGTACGGAACCCTCCTTGGCTTGTCCATCACCATTGCGTCAAGCTTGTTCCTGGCTGCGGCCAGCCGGCTCCAGCCTTGGGAGTTCCTCGGTGCGTACCTTGTCCTTGCGGGGGTCCTCGTCTGCTTCGCGCTGATGCTCCACTCGGATGAGTGGCCCCGGCGCCTGGCGATTCTGCTCGGGCTCATCCTGCTCGCGGAACTGCTGGGCCCCGAACAACGCGACGAGTTCAGTCCGGCTTTCATCCCCTACACCCTGGTCCTCTCTGCAAGTTCCGTGCTCGTCCTCTCGATGCGCAAAACCTGGCGATCGATGCTCTTCACATTCGCGGCGTTCCTGCTGGTCCTGGGGTACGGAGTTGTCTCGGCCATGTTGGTGGGCGCGGGCCCCGCGAGCGCTTCCTTACTGACTGCTGCGTGGATCATCACCCTAACGATGCGGCTTGGCGGCCCACGGGCCTTGGCCGTATACTGGGGCGGTTTCGCCGTGCGCCAGGAGTCCGTGGCGGCCCACATCGTCGCGCAGGACCGGCGCAGCACCGTGGCTTGGAACGCGAGGCATTTGCACGACACCGCTTTGCGCACCCTCACTGTGATCGGCCGCCAAGGGGCCGGCGTCTCTTCGACGGAACTGAAAGAAATGCTCAAGGCCTGCACCACCTCCCCGGGAAAGACGTCCCGGCAGGGACCCCCGCCGCCAGGCAGGACCGGCGTCGACTTCCGCGCTTCGACGCCTCGGCACTCCCCGGAATCCGGGGACCTCGCCGTCCGGCTGCTGCGGATCGCCGAGAACCGGACACGGACGGGGTTCCTTGTGGAGATCCACGGCTCGGCCGGACCGGTGACCGAGTCCGTCCAAGCCGCCTTGCTGGCCGCCGTGGATGAATGCATCCTGAACGCCGACCGGCACGCGGGCGCGGGGACGGTGGATGTCCTTCTATCCCGGAGCTCGGATCACGTGTTGGTGGTGGTCAGCGATTCCGGTTGTGGATTTGACCCTTCGTCGCTCCCCACCGACAGGCTGGGTGTGAAGGAATCCGTCCTTGCCCGGATGCGCGATGCCGGTGGACGTGCGCGGGTCTTTTCCACGCCGGGACGAGGAACCACCGTCCTGCTCGAAGCGGTGGCCGCATGACAATGCCGGCTATGTCCCGGACCAGCGTGGAGGGACCACTCTTCGTGTCCCGCGGAGTCTTGGCGACAGCCTGCTTCGTGCTGTGGATCCTCGGTTTCTATCTCGCGTGTCAAGCAGGCGGCAAGACGGCCGCCGCCTCTTGGCATTTCCTGGCCAGCGGACTGGAGTTGCTGGGGCTCCTCGTCGCTGTGCAGGCATCCGATAGCGCTTCCCCGCGGGGCGGGCTGGTCAACCTGCGGGCCACGTGGCTGGTCCTGGCCACTGCCTCCGGTGGTTGCGCGGCATTGGCCGCGGTGCAGGAGCGGGGGATCGCATTGCTCGGAGCGAACGCGCTGTTCTCGGCCGTCGCTGTCCTCCTTGTGGCGCATCTGTGGAATCTTCGTGGATTCGTCACCCTCGCGCTCGCGACCGCGGCGGTCAACACAACTCTCTACGTTCTCACTCCGGCGGCCGACCTGCGGACAACGTCCAACGTCCTCTTCCTCTCGCTCCTTCCGGGAGCGGTGGGAACGGTGAGCGTGTTGCTGCGCAGGGACGCCCTCCAGCGGAAGGGGGCGAGCGGCCTGAGCGAGCGGCTCGACTCGTTGACGCGGGCCATCAACGCCAAAACATCCGCACGGGAAAGCGAGCTGGCGGTCAGCAAGTCCAGGATCGATGAATTGTTTGGCAAGGTCGCGAAGGCACCGTCCCTGCCTTTGGACCCCGCGATGGCCGAGGAAGCGAGGGAGCTTGCGGGTCATTTACGCCGGTTGCTGCTGGAAGAATGGTCCGACAATTGGCTCGCAGAGGCTTTGGAACTGGAGGGCCTGGCGGGCAGTGTCACTGTTGCCCAGCCCTTTGATGTGGTGGAAGGCCTGCCGGAGGCCTCACGCCCGGCCCTTCTGGCCGCCACCATGTTGATGGCTGTGGGCTCCACTCTGCGGGGTCCGGACCGGGGCGCCACCGCTGAGCGCGCCGGGCCGCCACACCGCATCCACTTCTTTGCAGAGAAGTCCGGCCAGGACGGTGCGCGCCTGACATGGCGCATTCAGGGCGTCCATAAGAATCACCTCCCGCCTCTGTTGTGGACCGAGCTGGATTCGCTGGGCCATGCAAAAGCGGGCAATGACCGCGAGGGCTGCAGCATCGTGGTTGAAACAGGGGGGCGGCGCCGTTGACCCGCGTTCTGCTCATCGAGCGCCATCAGCTCTTGATCGACTCCCTGTCGCAGTGGCTTCGCATGAATACTCCGGAAATCCGAGTGCTGGCCGGGGCCTCCTGGCCTCCCGAAAGCGCGGGACTCCAAGGTGACGGAGCCCGCACAGCCGATGTCGCCGTCGTGGGTGAACTGCAGGGGCGCGAAGCCGGCAATATTGCCGGTCTCGTCGCCTCGCTGAGGGGGTCGGGAATGCAGGTGGTCCTGCTGGCGGACCACCATCCGGCGATGGCCATCACCTCAGCGCTCGACGCCGGCGCGCTGGCGGTTGTGCCCAAGTCCGCCGAGCCGGGCCACACCGCGGCCGCGATCCGTGCGGCGGCATCCGGCCGGCGATACCTTCATCCGGATATCAAGGGCCTGCTTGAGTCCCCGGCGGTCGCGAGAGTCGAGTTGTCGGCCAGGGAAAGGCGGCTGGTCGAGCTGTACCTCGGACCCACCCCCCGAAGCATCAAGGAAGTGGCCGAGCTTTTGGCCATCAGCGAGCAGACGGTCAAGTCCCACCTGCATCGCGTCCGCCAGCGTTATGCGGGCGCCGGGCTCAAGGTGGGAAACATCATCAGCCTCCAGGATCAGCTTCGAAAAGACGGCTGGCTGAGCTGAATGCTAAATTGCCCGCGAGTGCCGATGCAGCCGGGATTTCGACGCAAGAATGCTCACCAGCGCCACCAAGAGCGGTACGCACAACGCCGAAATGAACCCGGTCACGATCATTTGGCGGTGGATCTCGGGCTGCCCTTCCAAAACCAGGACTACCCAGAACTGCACCCAACCGCCGAGGACCATCACCACGGCAAGGCGTCCTATTCCGGACTTCCGTCGAGCGGCAACCGCGAAGCCCATTAGCAGTGTCAGCAAGTGGAGGCCAAGCAACGTGACCGGGGCCGCTTTCATTGCAGTGTAGAGGCCAAGGACAACGGGAATCCGGCGTTCCTTGACGCCGGGGCCTTGGCCCGAATCCGCCATATAGGATCCCGCACCACTGAGTTCGGGCGTGAGCAGCGCGCTGATCCCGCGCTCCCCCAGGCCGATCAGCCGTTCGGGGTGGGTGGCAAAGAACGCCGCGAGCTTTCCGCGATTGATCTGTTCCCCAAACTGGGGATACTTGGGGTTGTATACCGCAGAGTTGTTGGAGTCCATGGTGCTGCCGGCGGCAGACGCGAAACTCGGGTCCAACCCCAGCCACTTCAAATCGGCGACAGGATCCGGGCTGTTGGGCAGGATCGACGCGAAGACTGCGTTGTAGAGACTCATTTCCGCAGCGCGCCTGGGCTCCGCCGCGAGGAACGCCACGGCAACCCCCGCGATCGCGATCACGGCTGTGGTGGGCATCAGGAACGCCTGCCACCGACGTCGCACGAAGCCCGCCCGCCGCCTACCTCGCGCGGTGGGCAACCACAAAAGCGCCAGGGCAACCGCCGGCAGCCACGACACCATCTGCGGCATCGCCGAAACCGTGAACGCGGCCGCGAGGACCACCATCAACAGCGACGCCCAGCGCGGCCTTCCGCCCTTCCAGTAGCGAAGCAGCGCCACCGCCAAGGAAAGAATGCCCAGGAAGGCAGCGGGCTCGCTGTACGGCGAAACGAAGAAGTCCGCGAAAACCCCGTCCGCCGTGACCAGGGTGATGAGCGCAGCGATCAGTACCCGGAACGGCTTCCGGCCCGGCAACGCCGCGACGAGCCCGGCGATGAGCGCGCCAAAGGCAACGCAGCACACAATTCCCACCGCACGCGTATCCAAGCCGGGGCCCCAGGCAAATACCGGGGTGAGCCATTTGCCAAGCCACAAGAGCAGCAATTGCGAGGAATAGACGGGCTCTCCGGATCCGGTGAAGCCGCAACCCTCACCAAAGTACTGGTGCGGCACCCAACCCGGATGGATGAAATCCGTGAAGTCGGTGTAAGCCCACGGCCTGAGGTTCCGAACGCCCAGCGAGCAAAGCAGCTGTTGACCGGTTCCTTGGTCGGCCATGCCGACGGTCCGGGGTACGAACAAGCGGAGGATCATGACGAGTGCGCCAAGAGTGCCGCACAGCAGGGCAACGCCCCGCACGCGGGGTGACCCCGGCACGCCCGGCCCCACCTCCCCCGGCCCGAACGTCCTGGCCACGTAGGCGGCCGCGGGGCGAAGCGCGCTCACGGGCGCGGTCTTCCGGCGGAGCGGTTCCGGGGCGGCTCCTCTGGACCGGGAATCCGGGACATCGAGCCGTGCGTCAATCACGCTTCTGCCCTCCCACCGGCGCGAGCGAACCGGTGAAAGTGCCTGGATTGGACTGCAAAGGCGCGACGGCGCAGCGTACCGTCCGCGCGCCGTTCACCGTCCGGATGACCGGACGCAGGGTGATCCCGCCTGGAAGTGCGTCAACGCCGAGGAACTGCAAGGCATAGGGAAGGCAGCGCGCGTCTAGCGCGGCGGCAGTGGCCACGGCGCCCTCCAGTTTGAACCACGCACTGATGTCCTCCGCGGTGTGGGGCTCGGTACACGGAACATCGACGCCGTCGTAGCCCAGCTTCCCGTCCACCAACTCCTGCCGGTAGCACAGCCGCACGGCGGCCGAGTCAGGGCCGGCCAGAACGCCTTTGAGATCCAAGGTGGTGGTCCGGGGAACGCCATCGTTCGCGACCAGGAACACGTCACAGCGCACGGCCCGGGCTCCCCGTTCCCAGTCTTCACGGCTCGGGGCGTAGGCGGCGATGGCCAGGCCGGTTGTACCGTCGCGTTGACCGGCGGCGAGGTAATTCCGGAGAGAGGCAACATCGCACATGCGCGCGGTGAGGGCCTTGAGCTCCTGTTGCCCGGGCCTTGTTCCCCGCCCTGACCAGGGAGCCGGAACCTGTGCGACCTTGTAGGACTGGGCTGTGTGTGCCGCGGCGCAGGCAACCTGCGGGCTCGGTTCGCTGACGCCGTCGAATTGCTCCGGGGAGTCGATCACGTGGCACTCGCCCACTGCCGGGTTGCCGGTGGGCGTTCCCGGAAGGGTCTGGTTGCACCCGCTCAGCGCTCCTGCAAGAAGCAACGCTGCGGCACCCGCTGCCGCCCGCTTCGCCAAGCTATGCGGCACGCCGCCCCCGGCGCGTCTTGCCTGCGCGGACCAGGACAATGATGGCCGCCACAAAGCCGATGATCACCACGAAAGAACCGAGGAAATGGTGCATGATGCTGAAGCCCTGCTCTCCCCAGGCCTGCTGTGCCCCCGCAATCATGAAGAACCTCAACCCGTTGCTGAAAACAACAACCAGCAACGCCAAAGCGGCGGCGCGGGCCAATCGTGGCACCGCGATGCGGCCCATCAGGAACAAAACGCCGGCCAGGGCCATGACGGGGGCGATCAGTACCGCGCTGGAGCACAATCCGGTCACCATCAGGGCGAAGGGTTGGCCGCCGCCGATGTTGTGGAAGACAGTGTCGCGGACGCTGTAGGACGAGCCTCCGAGCGCCCGATCGAACACCCAGGCCATGGCCCAGGCCTCGAAACTGCGGATGCCTTCCTGTTGCAGCATGGCTAGGACAGCCGCTGCCAAACATGCCATGCCGGGGAGCAGCCCGCCTTGCCTCGAGCGGATCGTTCCCGCGCGTGGACCGTTTGGAATTTGCCGTCGTTGCGGCAGTTTCGGCCCCTGCCGCCCCTGCGGCCCCGCGGCGTATTCGACACTCGTCGACATTCAGGCTTCCTTCGCTAAGAGCTGGGTGTCGTTCTCGTTGTTTCGTCGGGTTTTTGCCCAGCCGTGGCGTCCCGTGACCAAGCGGTATGTCGCCCTCAACACGGACACGTAGTTCTGGTACATGTAGAGCCAGTAGCCGACTCCCCACAGCACTCCCGCCAATCGGCTCTTGTCCGGAACTGCCTGTTTGCGGTAGACGGGACCCCACAAGGCGAACGGCGCGATGCCCGTGACCACGATGAGCGGAATGATGAACCAGGACGCTGCCAACCAGGCTTGCAAGCCGCCCATCGTCAGGGAGCCCTGAGCCACCATGGCGATGAACAGTGTGGGCCACAAGACCAAGCCCAGGATCTGGATGAACGGCTGGACCAGGAAATAGCTGGATTCGATGGCCCCGATGTTGCTGAAATACGGAGACTCGAAAATCCGCGGTAAGTAGCTGCTGCACTGCATTCCGCCGTGGCACCAGCGGGTCCTCTGGGTCAGCAGCCGGCGAAGCCCCGGAAGCGCCTCCTGGGAGACATGGGCGTCATGCATGTAGACGGTCTTGTAACCGCTGAGCATCACATGGATCGCAAGCTCGTAGTCCTCAAGGAGGGCACCGTGCCACGGCTGTCCGGAGGTCCTGGCAATCGTATCGAGGGCGGAAAGCCGGGTGAACTGGCCGTTACCGCCCAAACCAACGGTCAAGGTGTGGCGGCGGAGTGACTGCATGGCGGCGATAGTGGTGCGGAACTCCATGTCCTGCATGAGGATCAGATACCGGGCGAAGCCTTGCTTCACCCGTCCGAATCCTGTTGCCGTCTTCAGCGCCGGGTCATCCACGTTGGACATCCATACGGCGGTCTGCGCTGCTCCCACCTCCGGATCCCCGAAAGCAAGTGGGCCGGCTGCCTGCCGGAAAGCATTCTCGGACATCAGCCCATCGGCGTCGAGCACCAGGACGATCACAGTTTCGCGGTCGGCCCCGGAAGGCAGCCAATCATCCAGGGCCCTGTACGCCGCGTTCAGCGCGTCGCCCTTGCCCGAACGGGCGTCCGGCAGAAAACGGCGCACAAGGTGAACCATGGGATCGGTCTCGGATGCGCGATGCACAGTTTGGGCCGTGGCGTCTTCACTGGCATCGTCCACAATCCAAACGTGTGCCTCGGGAAATTGTCCGCGCAGCGTCGCCAAGCTATTTCCAATCACTGTTTCCTCGTCGCGGCACGGAATGAACACGTGCCAGGTGAAGCCTCCCTGCGATCCCTCCGGATCCGGCGTCCTGCGAAGGAACGGGACCAGGATCACGCTGATGTAGGCCAAGAAGACCACCAACAGCACGAATGCCAGGGCTTGCGCGGACTCGAGTACTGACATGTCTCTCCGATAGTGCTTTGAGGCTGTAGAAGGCCCGTTTCAAGAAAGTCGAAGCGGGACGGCCACTGGGTAGGACCGCCCCGCCGATAGTGCAGTCAGGAATCCTTGCGAGCGGCGGCCCGTTTCGAGGCCTTGAGCATGCCGTTGCGCAGGACAACGAACCCGCCAACCAACAACGCAATACCCAGAAGGATGACCCAGCCAAGGGCCGGCGCACCGGTGACGGCGAGCGTTCCCCCGCCCGCCACCGCTCCCCCTGTCGTCAAACTATTTCCATACATGCTGCACGTTCCTTCGTTGTTCTTGTCGGTTGCGGGCAGTCGCGATCAGAGGGCCAGAACCGCGGTCCGACGGCGTGCGCGGAAGAACAACCAGCAAACAACCGCCAGCAATGCCGTTGCGCCGGTTATGGCCAAGGTGTCCTTGTTGACCACCGGAATTGCCGCCGCGAGCAGGTTCGGACCAACCGAGGCGTTGGCCAGGTTGACGGTGGCGATGCTGCCACCGGCTACTCCCACTTGGAGCGCACGCTCGGTGAAAACGCCTCCGCTGCTTTGCTGTACGTTGACCTTGGCCGAGACAAGCGCGGTCAAGGCGTTGGACAACGGGGTCACGACGGTC
This sequence comes from Arthrobacter bambusae, assembly GCF_030812595.1. GTDB lineage: Bacteria > Actinomycetota > Actinomycetes > Actinomycetales > Micrococcaceae > Arthrobacter > Arthrobacter bambusae_B. Next base: position 198,165 of record NZ_JAUSSZ010000002.1, on the reverse strand, counting down.
GAGGACACTCCCGATACGACGGTGTTCAGCGCGGTGGTCAAGACGGCAAGCGCCGGGCCGGCTGTGATCTGCGCAATCGGTCCGAGGGCGTTGACTGCAGCGGTCGCACTGGCGAGCGTGGAGTTGACGAGGCTCGTGATCTTGGCGGCCACAGCCTGCGGCAGGAACGAAACGAGATCCGTGCCAGCGGGCAGGGCGTTCAGGCTCGGCACACCCGCCACGGCCAGGAGGTCTGCCTCGGTGATGGAGACCGTTCCGCCCGCAAGAGGATTCGCCACGGTGACCCCCAAGGGACCCAGGACAAGGTTGGCGGTGTTGATGGCGGCGCCGACCGTCCCGGAAACTCCGCCAATCACCGTCCCGCCCAGATCGGCTGATGTGCCGGCAATGGAATAGGCGCCCGCTGGAGCTGCCCCCTGGTCCTGCTTTGCGGCGGCGGCCAGCGTGGTGATCTTCAGGTCCAGGTTTACGAGATCGGCGCCGCCAAGGATGGTTGCCGTGCCCACTTTGATTTCGGCAGCCGGGATGCTGGCGCTTCCCGACGTCGGCAGGCCGCCAGGCAGGGTGACGAGGCCCGGCGCGCCGGAAACCGTGCCGGAGAATGCCGCCGAGGATCCGTCATTGACGGCCTTGCCATACTGGCTGACCGCGCCCAGCTGGATGATGCCGTTGTTGCCCAGCAGCGGAATGTTTCCCGCACCGACATTCACGATGCCAAAGGCGGCGGAAAGATCCAGCGGAGTGCTGTTTTCAATGACCGCGGGGTCGGATGGCGGCGTGCCGATCTGCTGTGCCGTTGCCGCGCCGTTTGATGCCACGGCGGCAAAGTTCGGCATCCCAAGTACACTGCCGTCGATGATCTGCCCGCTGCCCGAGGAAATAATGTCGCTCGGTCCGGCAGTGGCTGCTGGCGCCGCCACCAGCCCGATACCCACTGCTACGACGGCGCTGACACCCGCTGCGGCGGACCATGTCCTATGTCTGGTATTCAAGTATTGCCCCCTCGTGAGAGTTGCAATCACGCCGGGGCGCGCTGCAACTGAAACCTTGGAGGACACACGTCCTCCCGTGGAGAAAGTAAACAAGGACTGTGGAGTGCGCTTTCCGAAAGTACCCGAACGGGTTAAGCGACGAAGTCCGGGCGCCGCTCACCCATCCCCAACATGGAGTCGATGGCCGCCACGGCGCGGCCGGATGCTCCGCCGTCGCCGTAGGGATTCACGGCTGTGGCCATAGCCGAATACAGTGCGTCGTCCTCCAGCAAAGCGTTGACTGCGTCCACGATCGTTCGCTCGTCCGTCCCGATGAGCCGAGCCGTGCCTGCCGCCACTGCCTCGGGGCGTTCGGTGTTGTCGCGCATCACCAGGACGGGTTTCCCGAGGGCCGGCGCCTCTTCCTGGACCCCGCCCGAGTCCGTGAGGACCACGTGGCACAGGCTCAGGAGCTTGGTGAATTGCACGTAGTCGAGAGGTTCCGTGATGGTGATGTTCGGGACGCCCACGACTCCCGGCAGGACGGCCTCCCGCACCGCTGGATTCCGGTGCAAGGGAAGAACGATTTCCACCTCGGGGCAGTCGGCCGCTATCCGCGCAAGCGCCCTCGCCGCGCCCGCCATGGCCGGCCCGAGGTTTTCGCGTCGGTGGAGAGTCACCAATAGGATTCTGCGGCCTGAATCCGTGATGTCCCTGAGTACGGGTTCGGCAAACTCAACCTCCCGTTTGACCGTCCCCAGCAGCGCGTCAATGACCGTATTTCCGGTCACGGCGATATTCTCCGCGGGTACGCCTTCGGACAACAGATTGTCCCTGCCCGTGGAGGTAGGCGCGAGATGCAGGGTGGTGATTTGCCCGAGGATGCGGCGGTTCGCTTCCTCCGGGAAAGGTGAATTCAGGTTGCCGCTGCGGAGTCCGGCCTCAAGGTGAACCACCGGAATTCCCTGGTAGAACGCTGCCAGCCCCGCGGCCATGGCGGTGGTGGTGTCTCCCTGGACCACAACCGCGTCCGGCATGACGTCGCGGAGGACCTCCGTGACACCCCGCAACGTCTTTTCCGTGATCCCGGCAAGGGTCTGGCGGGGCTGGATGATGTTCAGGTCATGCTCCGGGTGGACGCCGAAGAGCGCGTTGACCTGGTCCAGCATTTCCCGATGCTGCCCGGTTACTGCCACTGGTGCCTTGTAACGGCCTGTTGCACGCAAAGCATGGACCAGCGGCGCCATTTTGATGGCCTCAGGACGGGTGCCGTAAACGAGCAGGACGGTGCGTTTATCCAAAATTTCCCCTTGGGCTTGAGCTGCCGTCCGGAGACTAACAACCGCCCAAGGCCCTGGCCGGAGAACTCCCCATTAGGGTCAATCCCCTCCAGGGACATGCCCCCTCCCCGGACGAACCAGTGGACATAACAGCACTATGTCCACCCCTCAAGCCAAGGACGGCGCATGCTCACAGGAACCGAAGCCCTATGTCCATCCCCCAAGCCAAGGACGGCGCATGCTCACAGGAACCGAAGCCCCGACACCCGCTGCGGCACGAACCGCACGCCCCAAACCCCGTGATCCCCTCCAGGGACATGCCCCCTCCCCGGACGAACCAGTGGACATAACAGCACTATGTCCACCCCCCAAGCCAAGGAAGGCGCATGCTCACAGGACCCGAAGCAGTATGCCCACCCCTCAAGCCAAGGACGGCGCATGCTCACAGGAACCGAAGCGCTATGTCCATCCCCCAAGCCAAGGACGGCGCATGCTCAGGCGAATTGCGGCACCGAGGTGAGCGCCGCGCGCAGCTCCCGGACCGCCGTCGGGCCTCCCGCGAGGAACCAGTCCAGCCCGTTGACGCGTACGACCTCGGTGTCCCCGCCGGCCGCGCGGACAATCGCCTTGCCGGGGAGCCAGTCCCACTCCGGGCAGCTGTGCTGGAACCAGCAGTCCAGCTCGCCGTCGGCCACCCGGGCGAGATCGCAGGAGCCGGAACCGAACATCCGCAACGAAGCTGCAGATACAGCCGCAGCATGCCAGGGCATGGCGGCACGGGGATCGGCGAGCCAGGTGGGGTGGATGTAGGTCGCGGCGCCGAGTTCAGCCAAGGCGGCGTCCGACGGTCCCGGGATCAGTTCCTCGTTGAGGGTCGCGGGGCGGTCTTTGCCGCCGGTCCAGAGCTTGTCGAGCTCCGGTTGATAGATGGCCCCGAGGATGACGTCCGCATCATTCGAGGGCACGCCGTCCCGGGCCGGCTGCGAATGCTGCAAGGCGATCGCCGAGCACCAGTACGTGGAGCCGTGCAGGAAATTGTAGGTGCCGTCCACGGGATCGATCACCCACGTGCGCCCGCTGTTTCCTGCCACTGAGCTTCCTTCTTCACCCAGGATGCCATCGTCCGGGCGGCAACGGCGCAATTGCTCAAGGACGTAGGCCTCAGCCGCATGGTCCGCGGCGGTGACCACGTCCGAAACCGAGGTCTTCCGTTCCCCCTGCAAGCCGCCCATCCGCATCAGCAGGGCAAGCTGCCCGGCTTCCCGGACCAGGGCCGCAGCGAGTTCGTAGTCGTCGAGCGAAGGATCAAGTTCTGTCGCGGAGTGCCTGCCAGTGGTCATGGGTCCAGCTTATGTGGCGGGATAATGAATGACATGGCCAAGACCCCAGCCCAACGCATCAAGAAGCACGGCGCCAATGCCGCTGTGCCCCAGCACCACTTGCCGTCGGTGATCAACCCCTCCACCCAGCGGGCCCCCGAGAAGGCACAGAACAACGGCCGCCTCATAGTGATTGCCGGGGTCGTGGCCAGCCTGTTCCTGTTTTGGTACGTGCATCTGTTGACCCTGAACCAGATGACCCAGTTGTCCGGCGGCATGGCAATGCCCGATTCCCTTATTGGCGGGTTTTCCACCGACTACGTCCATCAATTGCATGGCGCCATGACGGACGACGCCCGCGGACAGCTCAGCTACATCCACAAGACCGCGGGAACCCTGTTTCCGCTGATCTTCGGCTTCACCTGGCTTCTGCTCATTGGCACCAATGTGGCCGGAAAAGCGCTGCGCCGGGCTCTGTGGGCTGCTCCCCTGCTGTTCGCGGTGGTCCGCTTGTGCGGCAACGTTGCGGTTGATGCCGCCCTGGGATCCGCAACGTCCGACGCCGGCCAGGTGGCTTTGGCTTCCACGCTCACCGTTGCTGGCTGGTTGCTGTTCCTGTTGAGCATTTTGGCCGGCGGCGCGGCTGTGTTCCTGGGCCGTCGGCGTTCCAAGAGCGACTGACACAGTCCGTCAAGGCTACTCCTGGTCCGAACCGGGTCCCGGCGCGAGCATCTCCCGGGCTTGGAGGGCGCGCTGGGGGGCGCCGGCCTGGTCGAAGCGATTAGCCGCTTCGACCAGGCCTTCCTTCGCCGCTTGCTTGTTCCCGGTATCGGCTTGGGCGCGCGCCAACAAGAGGAATATTTCGCCTGCCATCTGCGGGGGCACTTGGTCAGCACTTCTCGTGAGCTCGTCCAGCAACTTGATTGCCTCGCCGGCGTCTCCCGCGAGGTAGTTCCAATGGGCGCGGTTAAGGCGAAGTAGCAGGATTTCCTCTTCGTTGCCGCCAACCACGTCCGTGGCAAGCTCCGCCCGTTCAATGCACCGCAGGGTTGCGGCATCTGCCACTTCGGCGGCCAGCCTCATCGCCGCCGATGCCTTGTTGAATTTGGCCCAGACATCAAGGTTCCGGGTGGGAGAGAAGGTTTCCGCGGCGAGCTCATGGTAGCGGAGCCCCTCATCGACCTTGTCGCACAGGAACGCCACGTTGCCGATCACCCAGTACGCCTTGCCCGCCAGCTGGTCGTCCATTTCATCGGAAATCCGCGCGGAGAGGGATAGGCACTCCTCCCAGGCCTCCTCGAGCTTTCCGGACTCGCCGAGCGTCGCGATCAGTGCCTGCCTGGCATGGACGTCGATTTCCATGTCTGCGTCGTCATCGACCAATCCAACTGCCGATGCCGCCGTCGAAGTGGCCAGCTCAAGGAGCCCTTCACCCCGCAGGGAATTCGCCATCAAGATGAGGGCCCGGGCCCGGTACTGGGGTGAAGCCGCAGCCAACGATGCCTCGGAAAGGGATCGCGCCAAGGCCGTGCACTCAGCGAAATCGCCTGCGTCGAGAAGGTTCTCTGCTTGAAGGAAGGTCATGTTCCACCACCCGGTGGAATCACCGTCATCGCGGGCAATATCGGCTGCCGAGCGCGCTCCATCGGCGGCCTTGGCGAAGTCGTGGCTGGCCCGGTGCTCCCTCGCCTGCAGTTCCGCGGCGGCGTACGACGGCGCAACCTTCTTTTCTTGCATAGCTCCATTATGTCCTCCAGACACTTCGTCCGGTTGCGCCTCGTAAATAGCACGGTTTTGGGCGATGCGGACCAAGGATTGATGACACGGCGTGTCGTTCCTCTTATAATGAGCCTGCTTCACTTTCTTCACTTCAGTCGCATCAGTCACAAGACATCAGGAGCTTTCGCATGAAAAGAACTATCGCCGCTCTCCTCGCGGCCGCAGCGATCTTGTTTGCCGGAATTTCCGGCTCCGCAGCTGTTTCCGCCAGCAGCCAGAGCCCGGCACAAGACTCGTCCGTCGCCACTGGGTGGTGGCCGAACTTCAGCACGAGCTCGACTCAAGCCACTGGCTGGTGGCCGAACTTCAGCACGAGCTCGACTCAAGCCACTGGCTGGTGGCCGAACTTCAGCACGAGCTCGACTGAAGCCACTGGCTGGTGGCCGAACTTCAGCACGAGCTCCACTGAAGCTACGGGCTGGTGGCCGAACGCCAGCACCCAGGCTTCGCCCCAGGCAACCGGCTGGTGGCCCAACTCCACCCCGTCCAACTAGCAGCTTCGAAAGGCACCGGCCCAGGTCCGGTGCCTTTCTGCTGCCTGGTCTTCCGTGACCCGGAGGGCAGCGCCTAGTCCCCGCGCAGCAGTTCCGCGAATTTCTCCGGCGGCATTGGCCGGCCGAAGTAATACCCTTGGCCGCTGGCACAACCGAGGCGGGCAAGCTCGGCCGCCTGCTCTGCCGTTTCGATCCCCTCGGCAACCGCCTGCATTCCGCAGGCATGGATGAGCTGGAGAACCGCCGCCACGAAGTCCCGTTCTTTCTCGTCCGTGCCCAGGCCCTGGATCAGGGAGCGGTCAATCTTGACCACGTTGACCGGAAGGTTGCGTAGATAGCTGATGGACGAATAACCGGTGCCGAAATCGTCGATTTCCAAGCGGATCCCCAGACGCCGGAGGCCGGTCAGAGAGTATTTGTCGATGTCGCTGCCGTTCACCGCCATCGACTCCGTGAGTTCAATGACCAGCCTGGCTGCTTCCACTCCGGTTTCGGCGAGCACTTCCCGCACATGCTCGATCAGATCGAGGCTTTGAAGTTCGGTTGTTGAAATATTGACCCGCATGCTGAAGTCCTCATTCACGCCCGGGCCGTCCTGCCACTCGCGCAGCTGCTGCATCGCTCGCCGAAGAACCCAATATCCGAGGTCGATGATGATTCCGGTTTCCTCGGCCAGCGGAATGAACGCATCCGGCATCAGCAATCCCCTCTCGGGGTGGTTCCACCGCACCAGCGCTTCGGCGCCTTCGATCCGGCCGGAGGCCAATTCGACAACCGGCTGGAAGTAGAGAACCAACTGATCTGTCCGGATGGCTTCACGCAGCTCCGAGATCATGAGCCCTTGGAGTCGGCGCGCATACAACAAGGCGGGCTCGAAGACCCTCACAGTGCTCCGCTGCTCGGCCTTGGCCGCATACATCGCCGTATCCGCTTCCATCACCAGATCGTCCACTGACTGTCCTGGCTCGCCAACCGTCAGCCCGATGCTGGTTCCACAGATGATCCGGACTTCGCCGATGTCGATGCTCTCCCCCACGGCCCGGAGGATCCGCTTGGCAACGCCCCGTGCGTGCGCAGCATTGGATTTAGGCAGCATGACGGCAAATTCGTCCCCGCCGAGCCTGGCCACCATGTCGGTCTCGCGGACCGCGGAGAGCAGGCGCCTGGCCGTGACCTTCAATACGGTGTCCCCTGCGCCGTGCCCCAAGGAGTCGTTGATCCCCTTGAAGGAGTTCAAGTCCAAAACGAGCAATGCGGGCGGGAGCTCGCCGCGCCCGGCTTCGACGAGTTCATGGTTCAGCGCCGTTTCGAGTGCCGTGCGGTTCGCCAACTGGGTCAGCGGATCAGTGAGCGCCATCCTTTCGAGTTCGATCTGGGCCTCGCGCAGCATGGCAGTCCGGCTTTCGACCCGCTCCTCGAGCTCCTGGTAGATGGCTTGAAGATCATCCGCCATGAGGTTGATCCCGGTAATCACGGCAGCCACTTCGTCCCGCGGGCCGGAGACGGGGATCCTCGTGCTGAGGTCGCCGTCCGCAATCCGGACTACGCCTTCGACGAGGGCAAGGAGCCGCGGGTCCTGGGGCTCATTATTCACTGTGGTGCTCTCTCAACCAGTCACGGGCTTCCGCCTCCGAGGTGAAGAACTGTCCGGGGAGGGAACCGGGCCTCGCGCGCAGGAGAAAATGCGCTATCACCCGGTCCACTGGGCTCTCCCCCAGAAGGGCACATGCTGAAACAATCACGGAATTCGAGTAGCTCAGGCGCGCATCTTCGGTGACCGACAATACTCCCGTCACTCGGAGCAGAACCGGATGCCTTCGTCCATCCGCGATCGCACGGACGGCGGCCGCGGCGGCCTGTGCTTCCGGCGCGCGGACTGCGCTGTTCGGCGGGAGGGTGACCTCGACAATCCCGTCCGCCGCCAAGTCGACGGTGATCCGGGCGGCAGGGTCCGCGGCCTCTCCGGACGAAAGTTCCAAGGCATCATCGGGAAGCCGTGGATCCCTGGCGGGCAGCATGGGAGAAATTTCGCCTGCGTGTCCCGGACGACGCAGAACAAACTGATGAGTCATGGGTCCTTTGTTCTGCCGTATCGATCAATCTAGTCTGCGCCAAAACTGCGTGGAACCCTCAGCCCGGCGCCATTCCGGTGAGTGCACCCATGATAATGCAAAGTTCCCCCACCAAGCAGACATGACGCTACCGGCGCAAGCTCAGCGTTTTGCAAGCCGCGCCGCCGTTCGTCGTACTTCCCGAACCCTTTGCGCCACCACCAGCCCCGCGGCGGAAAATCCGATGGTGACCGGATAAGCCATCAGGCGTTCCAGGGTGCCTGGTTCGGGGACATGCATCCGGGTCAGGGCACCGACCACAAGGGCACCCAGCGTCAACGTTCCGCACACCGCGACAAACCAGCTCATGCCCGTGTGCGGCAGCCAGAGCAGCCCGAGGAGCAAGAGGGCAAATGCTCCACCGATGAAGAACATGAGGGCACCCACGAGGTGGAAGGGAGACCCCAGGTCCTCCGGCACAAAACCAACAACTACGGTTCCCAGCCCGGCAATACCCGTCAGGATCCGGACCGCCACGGCGGCAGGCAACGCTTTGCGGGAAGCCGCGCCTGGCAGGATCCGCACACCGGGCTTGGCCGCGATGCATAGGAGCGCGGAGCTGAGCAGCAGCGCCCCGAAAATCAGCCCGAGCCCTTGCACCACAAAGGAGGCGTTCATGAGCAGGTGAAGGGGCGAACAGACGTCGCGATGCTCGTAGATCCCGCATTTGAGCGCGCCAAGATCGCTGATGAACCCGGTCCGGCGATCATAGGGCTCGGGGCCGCGCCATGCTTCTATCACTGCCGATTCCGCCACGAAGTACTGCACCACGCTCAAATGGGCCCAGCCGCCGATATTCGAGCGGATGGTGCCCACGTCCGGGAGCTGTCCGCCGGAAGCCGCCGGCGCCGTCATCTGCTCTCTCATGCGGGCCAGCCTAGCGCCAGCCCAGCCACATGGCGCACGGCTGCGTGTCTTGCCGGCGTCAGTGTTCGAGGGCCGCCCCGGCAGCTTGTATGCTTGTATGCGTGCCCGGCCGGCTGCTCCCAGGAGCTTCCTGCACGCGCACAGGCCCTCGTAGCTCAGTGGATAGAGCACGGCTCTCCTAAAGCCGGTGTCGTTGGTTCGATTCCAATCGAGGGCACTTGAAAGACCAGCTGCGCGATCCCTCTCCGACGCAGGACCTGCGGGCCTACCTGCTGGGCAGCTGGACCGTGGAACGGTCCCTGTGGGACCGGGCGGCCGACATGCGCGGTACGTTCACCGGCGTCGTGCGCTATTCAGGTACTCCCGACGGCGGGCTCCTCCTCCGCGAGGACGGCACCATGACGTGGCCTACCCACACCGGACCGGCCTTCCGGGAATACCTCCTGCGGCCCTCGGGCGTTCCCGCAGCGATGGATGTCTACTTCCCGGACGGGAAACCGTTCCACCGCATGAGCTTCCGCGAGCACGCCAACGAGGACAGCCATTGGTGCGATCCCGACGATTACAAAGTCCATTACGTCTGGCGCGGGCCCGATGCATTCAGCTATGCCTGGGATGTCCACGGACCGGCGAAGGATTTGCTGCTGGAGTCCCGGCTAAGGAGAGAGCAGTGACCCACGAGAGTTCAGCCAAGGACCTGATAGTGGTCAGCGCGGTCTGCGTGTACGACGACGGCGGACGGCTGCTGACGGTGCGCAAGCGCGGCACGGAAAAATTCATGCACCCGGGCGGCAAGCCCGAACCAGGTGAAACCGCGGCGGAGGCGGCATCCCGCGAGCTGGCAGAGGAAGTCGGAATCGACGTCGACCCGACGGACCTGGAGCCGCTGGGGAGTTGGCTCGCCGTCGCCGCCAACGAGGCCGCCACGGACATCGAGGCCACCGTGTTCACCGCGCCAGGCACGTGGGAAGCCCACCCTTCGTCCGAGATCGAAGAGATCCGCTGGCTGGATCTCTCTGCTGAGCTCCCGGACGATTTGGCTCCCCTCTTGACGGACCACGTCCTGCCCCTGCTCACGAAAAAGTAGGGACTCCCGCACCGGAAGAATGCCGCGCCTGACAGGGCTCTGCATTTCCCCGTTTCCCATGAAAATCGGTCGAGAACTGGCTATAGTGATCGCACAGTTTGTTTTAACTTGATACAGGCTGCATTGACTGATCCAGCTGGGGGATCGCGTGCAATCCATTGAACAGCGCGGACGCGCCTGGGGAGAGGCCGGCGCCCAAGCCGGTGGCGAACCGGTGCAGTTCCGTGACACTCCTATGGAGGTCAAGGCTTACTCTTCGGCGGGAATGGCCGGCTGGGCGGCGCAACTTGGTTCTCCCGCGCCCGAGGCTCCACGTTCCCGCAGAATGGCGAGGATCGGCGGGGTAGCCGCGATAGCGGCGTTGTTGCTCTACCTAGCATGGCGGATCGGTTTTACTATGCCGCCTGGCGGCGGGGGTCTTGTCATCGCGTGGACGCTGGTGACGTTTGAGGCCCTTCCGCTGATAGGCCTGGTCCTGAAGTCCATCACGCTGTGGAACATCGATTGTTATGCGCCGGACCCGGTTGCCGAACCTCCCAATGGCATGAGAGTCGCCGTGCTGATCCCCACCTACAACGAACCGGTCGAGGTCCTTGCCCCCACCATCGCCGCGGCTTGCGCGCTGCAGCCGAGCCACGAAACGTGGGTGCTGGATGACGGAGACCGCCCGTGGGTTGCGCAGATGTGCGAGGCTTTCGGCGCTAGAGTCGTGACCCGCGTCGAGCACGACCATGCCAAAGCGGGAAACATGAATCACGCACTGGATCTGATGGCCGCGGAGGAAGCGGCCGGCAAGGACCCCATAGACATCATTGCGGTACTGGACTGCGACCATGTACCGCTTCCGACGTTCCTGACAGCCACCTTGGGATGGTTCGCTGACGAAGAGGTCGCCCTCATTCAAGGGCCGCAGGCGTTTTACAACTCCGGAGCCTTCGACGACGACGGCATCTCAGGCGAACAGGGTTTGTTCTTCAACGTCCTGATGCCCTCGCGCAACGTTCCCGGCGCAGGGCCGTTCTGGTGCGGCTCAACCTCGCTGCTGCGGATCAAGGCGCTTCGCGAGGTAGGCGGGGTGGCAACCGAGACGATCACCGAAGACATGCACACGACCCTCAAACTCATCCGGCTCGGATGGAAGACCGTCTACCACCACCAGACCCTTGCGATCGGTCTGGCCCCGGCGACGGCCGATCAATACCTGCTGCAGCGCCGACGCTGGGGCATGGGCGCAATGCAGATCCTGACCTACGAGCGGCTCTGGGCCGCCAAGAGCTGGATGACCTGGCGAAACTTCCACGAATACATCAACGGAACCTTATGGTGGCTGGAGGGCATTGCCACTTTGATCGCCTTCATCATTCCGATGGCGGTCATGGTTTCCGGTGCGCGGACCTCCACCGCCGGGCCGGTGGAGTTCACCTTGGTCTTCGCCGCCATGTTCTGGGTCCGCTTGTGGGGCGCCAAGAGGCTCATGCGCCACCAGATCCACTGGCCGACGGCGTTCGCCCTGCGGATTTTCCGGGTTCCAGTTGGAATGGCTTGCCTGTGGTGGCTCGTCTCCCGCAAGTCCTTGGAGTTTCAAGTCACTCCGAAAGGCGCCGCGGAACTTCGACTCCGTGGACGGGCCCCACGGATCCTCATTGTGCTGATCGTCATCGTGGGCGCGATCATTCTCTATGCGGCAGCCGGAGTCCTTGCTTGGGTACCTTGGCGGACGAGTCCGGGCTCCACGATTGCCGCAGGCGTCTGGTTGGTGTTGGCAGGAATTGTCTTGGTGCTGGGGACACTCCGGATCAGGGCGGCCGAATTCGCCACATCACGGCGGAGCGCGCACCGGGTAACCGTCAAAGTGCCTGTCACGGTTGCCGGAATCCGGGGCGAGCTGGTGGACATTTCCATGGGAGGCGCCGCGGTCCGGGTCGGAGCCGATGCCCTGCCGGAATCGGGCCGTGTCCTCCTGGAACTCCCGGGCGCCGCACAGATCCCGCTGGATGTCGTCCGGTTCTGGTCAAGTGCGAACAGAGAGCACACCGCTTCGCTCCAGGTTCGTGGCGGGGATTGGGAAGCGTATCGCAGGCTCTCACTCTGGCTGTTCCATACCCCCGATGATGCAGTCCCCGGCTTTCCCCCTGGTGTTCCTGCGGTCGCAACCCGGGGGTCTGAATGAGCGGCCACAGCCTGCGAAAACCCGACTTAGCCTGGATGGTGGTTGCCGCCGCTGCGGCTGTGGTCATCCTCGCGATGATCCTCGGGGCAAACCAAGGTACATCGGCGGCGCAGTCCGCCGGGGATCTCGCCATCCTGGCGGCGGCACTGCTCGCCACAGTCAGTTGTGCCCGGGCAGCCCGCCGCAAAGACGAAAGCTCCCGCGCGTGGTGGGTCATGGCCCTTGCCACGCTCGTCTGGACTGTCGGTCAATCGATCTGGACCATCTATGGGCTGACGCTTGACCATGACTATCCCTACCCTTCCGTAGCCGACGCCGCATTCGTCGGCTACTCGATCCCGGCCGCGATCGGCCTGTACTTGTTCCCGCGTCCCCGCGTTTCCCGGGTTGCTTTCCTGCGCGGGCTCCTCGATTCGGCTGTGATCGCCTCCGCCGTGCTGTTCATCAGTTGGGCCACGGTCCTCGGTTCGATGTACAAGGCCGAAGGGCAAGATACCCTCGTACACCTCACCGGCCTGGCCTATCCCGTTGCCGATTTCGTCATTGTCTCCATTGTCCTCATGCTCACCATGCGCAGGGCGCCCGGCGAGCGCCTCAGGTGGGTCTGCCTGGGTGGCGGGCTCCTCGTCCTGGCGATCACTGACAGTACCTACGTGGACCTGACCTCCGACGGCGTCAACGGGCTCACCGGAACCCCCTTGGCGGCAGGCTGGATCACGGCGTTCCTGCTGATAGCCTTAGCGCCGCTGGTCCCCTACGCCCCTCGTCCCAGGACGGACCGTCCCCTCTACACCCTGGCATTGGAACTCTTCCCCTATGTTCCCGTCTTCGGTGCCGTCATGGTGGCGCCCATACGCGTCGGGCGCCCCGGTGATCCCTTCCTCCAGACCGTGGGACTCACCGTGTTGACACTGGCCATCGCGCGCCAAATCCTCATGATCCTGGAGAACATCACCCTCACGCGGGATCTCGAATCCAAGGTTGCACAGCGCACGGCGGAACTTGAAGGCTTGGGCGCGATCGTCAACTCGTCGGCCGATGCGATCGTCGGCAAGACCCTGGACGGCGTCATCACCAGCTGGAACCCCGGAGCCGAACGGATCTACGGGTACAGCGCAGCCGAAGCCGTTGGTCGGCATATTTCCTTCATCATTCCGGAGGACCTCCGCGCGGAGGAAGAACAGCTCATGGCAGCGATCGGAGCCGGTAAGGAAACCCACAGCTTCGAAACTGCACGGGTCCGGAGCGACGGCTCGGTGGTGCCCATCTCGCTGACGTTGTCTCCGATTCGCGGCACTCGGGGCGTCCATGGAGTGGCCGCGATTGCCCAGGACATCACTGAGCGCCGGATCGCACAAGCCGAGTTGGTGACTGCCCGGGAAGCAGCCGAGGAAGCCAGCCGCCTGAAATCGGAGTTCCTTGCAACCATGAGCCATGAAATCCGCACCCCGATGAACGGGGTGATTGGGCTGACAGGGTTGCTGCTGGACACGCCTTTGGAGGACAGCCAGCGCCAATATGCCGAAGGGGTCAAGAGTGCGGGCGAAGCACTACTAACCCTGATCAACGACATTCTGGACTTCTCGAAACTCGAAGCAGGCAAGGTCGATCTGGACCCTGCGCCTTTCAATCCACGCACCGTGGTGGAAGAAGTCGCGACCCTCCTGGCTGAAGCCGCCCAGGAAACGGGCCTGGAACTTATCGCGTACTGCCGGCCGGAAGTTCCGGCGATGCTCGTGGGCGACTCCGGCCGCATCAGGCAGATTCTGCTCAACCTCGCGTCGAATGCTGTGAAGTTCACTCCCGCGGGCGAAGTGGTCATCAGCGTGCGCGTCGTGGAAGACAATGCCAAAAATGTTCGGGTGCGCTTCGAAGTTCGGGACACCGGGATCGGGATCGAGCCCGCAGATCATCTCAGGCTCTTCGAATCGTTTTCCCAAGCTGACGCTTCCACCACCCGGCGATACGGCGGAACCGGCCTGGGCCTGGCGATCTCGCGGCGGCTTACCGAGGTGATGGGCGGCGAGATCGGGGTGGACAGCTCCTTGGGAAACGGGAGCACCTTCTGGGCCACCCTGCCCTTGGAAGTGTCGAGTACTGCCGCAGTTCCGCCCTCGATCTCTCCTGATCAACTGGATGGTCTCCGAGTCCTGGTTGTCGACGACAATGCGACCAACCGGCTGGTGCTCGAGACGCAGTTGGCGGGTTGGCGGATGATTCCAGAGACTGTGGGTGAAGCCCAACGGGCGTTGGACCGTTGCCGCGAGGAGGCTGCAGCCGGACGTCCCTTCGACATTGCCGTGCTGGATATGTGCATGCCGCACATGAACGGCTTGGAGCTTGCACGCGAGCTGAGCACCGACGTCGCGCTGACATCCACGCGGATCATCATGCTGACGTCCACCATGAATGTGGACAAGGCCGAGCTTGTAGCGGCCGGGGTCCAGCAGTGGTTGACGAAGCCCGTGCGCAGCTCCGAGTTCTACGACCGCCTCATGCATCTTGTGGCGGCGCGTCCGCCCGCAGCGCCCGTGGTTTCGCCCGCAGCCCCCGTGACGGTCACCCAGCCTTCGCGCGGCCTGATTCTGGTCGTCGAGGACAACGAGGTCAACCAGCTCGTGGCCCGGAGCATGGCTGCGAAGCTCGGGTATGAGGCCGACGTCGCAGCTGACGGCAGCGAAGCAGTTGCCGCCACCGCGGCCACCGACTATGCCGCCGTCCTGATGGACTGCCATATGCCCGTCATGGATGGATTCGAGGCCACAAAAGCCATCCGGGCAATGCATGAGGGCCGCAGGAGGCTCCCCGTTATCGCCATGACCGCCGGCGCCTTGGATGAGGACCGTGAGCGCTGCTTTGCTGCGGGCATGGACGACTACCTGACGAAGCCAGTGGACGTGGACAAATTGGAGCAGGTTCTCTCGCGGTGGATACCGGAAACTTCGAAGGAAAGCGCCGGAGCCGCCCTCGACCCCGCGAGGCTGGAAATGTTGCGTGACCTCGGCCCGGCAGATGGGCGGGGGCTGCTGCCCGTCGCGGCGCAAGCCTTCAGGCAGGACATCCAACCGAGCCTGAAAGCACTCCGCCAGGCTTTGGACGACGGAAACGGAGAGGCATTCAGGCAAGTGGTTCACAAATTGAAGGGCGCCGCAGCCAATATCGGGGCCGCGCGCGCGGCCCGGATCTGCGAGGAACTGGAACGTGGCCCGGCAAACGGCGGGCCCGTGGATCCCGCTCTCCTTGCCGGTCTTGAAACTGAATTGGCGCTCGTTGACACGGCATTGGACCACGCCCTGTCGGTGCCCTCGTGAAGGTCTTGGTGGCCGACGACGACTTCGGTTCGCGTCTGGTGGCTAAGGCGGCAGTGGAGCAATCCGGCCACGAATGCGTCGTGGCCGCGGACGGCAGCTCCGCCTGGGAGCTGTACAACGAGCACCGGCCACAAGTCGTCGTGACGGACCTGATGATGCCCGGGCTCAATGGCCTGGAGCTCTGCCGCGCCATCCGCAACGCGGAAGAGGATTCCTACACCTACCTTGTCCTTGTCACTTCACAGGACTCGCATGAAGACGTCGTCGCGGGCATGCACGCCGGTGCTGATGACTATGTGGCCAAGCCGCTTGACCCGTTCGCCCTGCATACCCGGCTCCTGGTGGCACAAAGGGTGACATCGCTGCACGCGGATCTGGCACGCTACCGTGCCGCGCTCGCGGAGCAAGCGCGCACCGATCCCCTGACGAAGCTCCACAACCGGCTGAAGCTCTCGGAGGACCTGGAACAGCTGCACCGCAGCAGCGCCCGCTACGGAACCGACTACAGCCTGGCCATCTGCGACGTGGACAATTTCAAGAGTTATAACGATCTCTATGGCCATCAGGCCGGTGATCTCGCCCTGCAGTCGGTTGCGGCTACCCTTGCCGGCCAAGGCCGCGAAAGCGACGGAATCTACCGGTTCGGCGGGGAGGAATTCCTCATCCTGCTTCCGGACCAGACGGTGTCGGGCGCCGAAACAAGGCTCGAACGCGCACTTGAGACCGTACGGGACCTGGGAATTGCGCATTCAGGTAACCCATCCGGCACCCTGACCTTGAGCGCTGGCCTCTCAGCCTTCATAGCCGACCACCGCGTCAGCAGCGAACGGCTCCTCAAAGAAGCGGACATGGCCTTATACGCCGCCAAGTCCGCCGGGCGGAACCGCGTGGAAGTTGCGCCGGAAGTCCGTCACATCATCCGGAGCTGAGGCCCCGGCCGCTTGGCGGAGTGGCTGCGCCTTACAGCTCCGGAACAGCTTGCTGGGCCACAGCCGTGGCCTCCGCGAATTGGGTGTTGTACAGCTCGGCGTAGCGGCCGCCCGCTGCGAGCAGTTCGGCATGGGTTCCGCGCTCGACGATGTAACCGTCCTCGACCACCAGGATCGCGTCAGCGGCGCGGATAGTGGACAGGCGGTGGGCGATCACGACGGCGGTGCGCCCCTCGAGCGCTTCGCCCAAGGCTGCCTGCACGGCGGCTTCATTCGTGGAGTCCAGTGCCGCGGTGGCTTCGTCGAGGATGACAACTTTCGGCTGCTTGATGAGGAGCCGGGCTATGGTGAGCCGTTGACGCTCACCGCCCGAGAGCCGGTAGCCGCGCTCCCCAACCACGGTCTCCAGGCCGTCGGGCAGGGAACGCACCATGTCTTCGAGCCTGGCCCGCCGCAGTACGTCCCACATTTCCTCGTCGCTCGCACCCGGTCGGGCAAGCCGGAGGTTGGAAGCAATGCTTTCGTGGAACAGGTGGCCGTCCTGCGTGACCATTCCCAGGGTGTCCCGGAGGGAATCGAACGTGACGTCGCGAACGTCCATCCCGGTCCCCGGCCCAAAGCCGCCCAAGCGGACGGCGCCGGAATCGACGTCGTACAAGCGGGACAACAGTTGTGCCACCGTGGACTTGCCGGCACCTGAGGAACCAACCAACGCCACGGTCTGCCCGGGCTCTACCCGGAAACTGATTCCATGCAGGACTTCCTCGCCCCCGCGGGTATCGAGCGTGGCCACGTCCTCCAGCGACGCGAGGGACACCTTGTCGGCGGAAGGGTAGGCGAAGCGGACGTTGTCGAACTCGACCGCGACGGGTCCCGGAGGCACGGCGGCAGCGCCCGGCTTTTCCTGGATGAGCGGCTCAAGGTCCAGGATCTCGAAGACCCTCTCGAAGCTGACCAGGGCACTCATCACTTCCACCCGCGCGCTGGAAAGCGCCGTGAGCGGAGCATAAAGGCGGGTGAGGAGCAAGGCCAGCACCACGACGTCGCCCGCTGCGAGCTGGCCGCCAAGCGCGAGCCAACCGCCCAGGCCGTAGACCAGCGCGAGGGCGAGGGCCGAAACCAGGGTCAGCGCAGTGATGAAGGTGAATTGCAGCATCGCCGTGCGGACGCCGATGTCGCGCACCCGGCCCGCCCGCAGGGCGAACTCGGCGGATTCCTCGTTCGGGCGGCCGAACAGTTTCACGAGCGTCGCGCCGGGCGCGGAGAAGCGCTCGGTCATTTGCGTTCCCATCGCGGCGTTGTGCTCGGCGGCTTCCCGGCGCAGGTCCGCGAGTTTTGAGCCCATCCGCCGGGCGGGAATGAGGAAGATCGGCAACAAGACCATGGCGAGCACGGTGACCAGCCAGGAGGTGTGGAGCATGACGATGAGGGTCAAGGCCAAGGAGACCACGTTGCTGACAACTCCGGAGAGCGTGCCGGCGAACGCCGACTGGGCGCCGATGACGTCATTGTTGAGCCGGCTGACGAGGGCTCCTGTGCGGGTCCGCGTGAAGAAGGCGATGGGCATGCGTTGCACATGGTCGAAAACCCGCGTCCGCAGGTCCACGATCACGCCTTCGCCGATCACCGAGGACAACCAGCGCGTGAGCAGGCCGAGCCCGGCATCGGCGACTGCCACCGCGGCAATGAGCCCCGCGAGGCCGATCACGACGTCCGCGCTTGTGCGGGCGATGATCGCGTCGACCACCCGGCCTGCCAGCACCGGGGTGGCGACCGCAAGGAAGGCTCCCCCGATCGAGGCCAGCACGAAGGCGATCAGCTTGTTGCGATGGGGCCTGGCGAACGCCAGCACGCGTTTGATGGTTTCCTTGGAGAACGGCTGCGAGCCGCTCTTTGCCCGGGTGATGTTGTAGAGCGAACGCCAGGCGACGCCATCCATGCTCATGGCTTTTTGTTTCCTAATCCGGTGGTGTGGTGCAGTTCGGTCACGGCGCCGTTGTCGAGGTGCCAACGGGCATCGAGCCGGACGTTTTCAAGCAAGCGGCGATCGTGCGTGACGAGCAGCAGCGCGCCGTCGTAGCTTTCGAGGGCTTCCTCAAGCTGCTCGATGGCCGGCAGGTCGAGGTGGTTGGTGGGTTCGTCGAGGACCAGGAGGTTGATCCCGCGTGCCTGAAGCAACGCGAGCGCAGCGCGGGTCCGCTCGCCCGGGGACAGGGAGTCCACGGTCCGCGCGGTGTGGTCCGCCTTCAGGCCGAACTTGGCCAGGAGCGTGCGGACATCGGCGGAGTTCCAGTCGTTCAGGACGGCTTCGACCGCGTCCGCCAGGGTGAGGTGCCCCGCCAGCAGTCCCCGTGCTTGGTCGATCTCGCCGACCGCCACGGACGCACCCATGGAGGCGTCTCCGGCGTCGGGCTGTTGAAGCCCCAGCAGCAGCCGCAGCAGGGTGGACTTTCCCGCGCCGTTCGGCCCCGTGATCCCAATCCGTTCGCCGCCGTTGAGTTGGAGGTTCACGGGTCCCAGCGTGAAATCGCCTTGGTGCGCGACGACGTCCCGCAAGGTGGCGACGACGGCACTGGACCGCGGCGCCTGGCCGATGCTGAACTGCAACTGCCATTCCTTCCGCGGCTCTTCCACCTCGTCGAGCCGGGCGATACGCGATTCCATCTGCCGGACTTTCTGGGCCTGCTTTTCCGAGGACTCAACGCTCGCCGCCCTGCGGATTTTGTCGTTGTCCGGACTTTTTTTCATGGCGTTGCGGACGCCCTGCGAGCTCCATTCGCGCTGCGTCCTGGCCCGGGACACGAGATCTGCCTTGGTGTTGGCGAACTCCTCGTAACGTTCCCGGGCGTGCCGCTTGGCCACCGCCCGCTCTTCGAGGAAGGAGTCGTATCCGCCGTCGTAGACCGCCACGCTGTTCTGGGCAAGGTCCAGTTCCAGCACCTTGGTGACGCAGCGTGCCAGGAACTCACGGTCATGCGAGACCAGCACCGCGCCGCCGCGGAGGCCCTGGACGAATGATTCAAGGCGGGCAAGTCCGTCGAGGTCCAAATCATTGGTGGGCTCATCGAGGAGGACGATGTCGAAGCGGCTCAACAGGAGCGCCGCCAGGGCAACGCGGGCGGCCTGCCCGCCGGACAAGCCGGTCATGAGAGCCTCCGGACCGGCTTCCAGGCCGAGCTCCGCCAACACCGCGGGGATGCGGTCCTCCAGGTCCGCCGCTCCCGATGCCATCCAGCGGTCAAAAGCGAGGGAGTACGCGTCGTCGGCGTCCTGGGTCCCGGCTGAGAGCCCTTCGGCGCCGGCCTCCATATCCTCCGTCGCCTGGGCGCAACCGGTGCGGCGGGCGATGTAGGCGGCGACGGTTTCACCGGGCGTGCGTTCGTGTTCCTGGGGCAGCCAGCCCACAAAGGCGTCACTGGGAGCGAGGTTGACGGTGCCCTCTTGGGGACGGTCAGCTCCCGCAAGGATGCGCAGCAGGGTGGATTTCCCGGCGCCGTTGGCGCCGACAACACCGACGACATCTCCCGGCGCGACAGTGAGGGAAAGCTTCGAGAACAAGGTGCGGTGACCGTGGCCGCCGGAGAGTTCCTTGGCGACAAGCGTTGCAGTCATTGGTCTATCCTCTCACTGCTCCGCCCGCGAGCGGAAAGGCCGGCCATGCGAAGGGGTGTCCGTGCGAAAGCCCTGCCGTGCGAAAAGAGTCGGGCATAGAAGAACCCGCCGGTCCGTACTTGGGGGGTGTGCGGACCAGCGGGTTCGAGAATCAAGCATAATTCAATGTGCCTGCATCGTAAAATCGACCTCATGCGAGCAGGCGGGAACCTCCCGCCAGGAACCGGCCGCCGGTCCCGACTATCAGAAAGTGGTTCATGCCCCTCCCTTCCAAGGCGTTCCAACGCTGGCTGCACGGGATCGCTCCGGACACAAGCACCGCCGATGTCTGCCGCTTTTCGGGGGTGAAACGCTCCACCCTGGCCCAGCAGTTGGTCCGCGGCAAGGTGGCCGAGAGTTCGCTCGTGAGCATCAGCCGCGCCTTCGACATGAATCCCTTCGACGCATTGGCACAATTCGAGGCCTACGCGGCGCTTCGTGGGACCCAGGTTCCCCCCACCGATGCGGAACTCGTCAGCCAGGTCTCCACCATGGATCTGCTGCGTGCCATCGTGGAGCGCTCGGACCCCCGGGACGGCGTCCCGCCCTTGGACTTGGCGGATACTCCACACGCGAGTTCGGTCAGGAACTGGGTGGACGCGATCGACGACGGCGAGCTGCGCCACCGGGTCAGTGAGGCCACCGGGATCGCACCGCAGAACTTCTCCGCCCATCTGACAGCCAACCGGCTGCCGCCGGAACTGGCCTTGGCAACATCCCGCGCCGCCGGCGTCGGACCGGCCGGAGGCCTCGTGGCCAGCGGCCTCGTCACGGAGACCGAAGCCGGATGGCCGCCGGGGGCCCGGCGGGACGCCTTGGACAGGATGAGCGACGGCGAATTAGCCCTGTTGGCCGGAGAGCGGCTGCAGGCACTGGGCAGGTCCCTACGCCGCCATGAGCACGAGCTCGACCACAACAACAGAATTTGGGAGAACCTGGGATGATCACCGTGTTGGCCTGGGTCACGCTGCTCATTTGCCTCATATTGACGGCCATTCGTATTCCCAGCGCCATACGGGGCGAGAACCGGATGATGTTCGTCCTGTTCGCGCTGTTTACCCTCGACATCCTGCTCAGCATCGAGGGCCCGTACTTGCTGATCGACGCATGGCTGGGCGGCTTCAACCTCTGCAACCTGCTGCTCCGGTTCATGCTCTACGCAACGTTCCTGCTCTTGGGCATCAAGGTGGCCATGGCCTTTGGCTCGCGCGGTGGGGACCGTGCCATCCGGGGGCCGATTGGCTTGGCGGTCCTGGGAGGCACGGCAGTCCTGACGGCCGTCTTCTTCTTCTCGGTGGACACCTCGGGCTCCACTGTTGGCCTGACCGGCCTGAATTGGGGACCGTCACTGGAGGCCTACGCGGCATTGGGACGGTTTTACCCGGGCTACGTGGCCGCGTGCCTTATCCCGGGCATGTGGCGATCCATTAGAAACCCGGGTCCCGTCCTGCTCCGGACGGCATCGGCAACGCTGCTCCTGGGCCTCGTGTTGTTGATCGTTTCCCAGGTCTTTCCGCTCATCCCGCTATCGAATACGTGGCTTAGGCCGCTCATCAACTATTCTGCCGCCTTGGCGGCTGCGCTTGGCCTGGGAGGCATCTGGCTGTCCAAGACCGTTGCACGCCGGACCAGCCGCAGGATCAGGCAAAAAAATTCCGCGTAAAAAAATACCGCGTAACCTCTTTCATAAATCCATTATATCGTGGCATAATTATGAATGTGTGAAGGCGACGCAGCCTGACCTTTGAATCTTGAACGGGTTTCCAAGGTTCGTGGCGCGTGCGGAAGCACTTTTGGGGGGATGAGTGGTGGCGGGCTGTTGGGGACCGCCCCCACTCAGCCTTATTAAGCGTCCTCCTGTGTACACCCGCGCCAATCGTGTCCGGGCGCGTGACTAAGATGGCTTCCATGAAGATCCTGCCTTCCCGCCGAACCGCCCTGTCCGCAACCCTTGCCGCCGTCGCGCTGGCACTGTCCGCTTGCAGCGGCGGTTCATCTCC
Source organism: Arthrobacter bambusae (assembly GCF_030812595.1). Taxonomy (GTDB): domain Bacteria; phylum Actinomycetota; class Actinomycetes; order Actinomycetales; family Micrococcaceae; genus Arthrobacter; species Arthrobacter bambusae_B. Next base: position 176,196 of record NZ_JAUSSZ010000002.1, on the reverse strand, counting down.
GTCGACTACCTCGGGTGGAGACACTTCGCTCTCCGACGTCAAGTCCAAAGGCGAGATCGTCATCGCCACCGAAGGCACGTACCGGCCGTTCAGCTTCCATGACAACGGGGCCGGTCCCCTCACGGGCTTCGATGTCGAAATCGCCCAGGCCGTCGCCGGCAAGCTCGGAGTAAAGGCAACGTTCCAGGAGACCCAGTTCGATGGCATCTTCGCGGGCCTTGACGCCAAGCGCTTCGATATGATCGCCAACCAGATCTCCATCAACCCTGAGCGCACGGCCAAGTACGACTTCTCGGCGCCATACACGGTCTCCAATGGGGTTGTCGTGACCAAGTCCGACAACAATTCCATCCACAGCTTCGCGGATCTCAAGGGCAAGACCACCGCCCAGTCATTGACCAGCAACTTCTACAAGATGGCGGTTGATGCAGGCGCCAACGTCCAATCCGTCGAAGGCTGGGCGCAAGCCGTCGCCCTGGTGCGCCAAGGCCGCGTCGACGCGACCGTCAACGACAAGCTGACCTATCTCGACTACGCCAAGAGCACCCCGGACTCCGGCTTGAAGGTCGCCGCCGAGACCACTGACAAGACACAAAGCGCTTTGGTCTTGCGCAAGGGATCCACCGAACTCAAGAACGCAGTAGACAAAGCCCTGACGGACCTGCGGGCCGACGGCACCCTGGCCAAGATCTCCGAGAAGTACTTCGGCGCAGACGTTACCAAGTAGCCGGCGGCCGAACAGATGACCTTCAACTGGGACCTCGTCTGGAGTTCCTTCGGGCCAATCATCGGTGGCGCGGTCACGGGCACAATCCCCCTGACCCTGGCCTCGTTCGCCTTGGGCTTGGCCTTGGCACTGCTCGTTGCCCTCTTGCGCCTGAGCCCCAACAGGCTGCTCTCCGCCGTCGCGCGCTTCTACATCTCGGTGATCCGGGGCACTCCCCTGCTGGTGCAGTTGTTCGTGATCTTCTACGGCCTCCCGAGCATCGGCGTGAAGCTGGAGCCTTGGCCGAGCGCCATCATCGCGTTTTCCCTCAATGTGGGCGGTTACGCGGCCGAGGTCATCCGCGCCGCGATCCTTTCCGTGCCCAAAGGCCAATGGGAGGCCGGGCACACCATTGGCATGTCCCGACCGCAAACGCTCGTGCGGATCATCCTCCCGCAAGCGGCCAGGGTATCGGTGCCGCCACTGTCCAACACCTTCATTTCCCTCGTCAAGGACACCTCGCTGGCTTCACTGATCCTGGTCACCGAACTCTTCCGCAACGCCCAGCAGATCGCCGCTTTCAGCCAGGAATTCATGATCCTGTACCTCGAATCCGCCTTGGTCTACTGGGTCATTTGCCTCGTTCTCTCCACGGGCCAGTCCGCCCTGGAGCGCAGATTGGACCGTTATGTCGCCCACTGAGCCCAGCAACACCCCCGAGGGGAACTCCAAGCTGGTCTTGTCCGCACGGAACCTCGCCAAAGCCTTCGGCAGCAACGAGGTGCTGCGCGGCATCGATATCGATGTCCGCCGCGGACAGGTGGTCGCCTTGATCGGGCCTTCCGGTTCCGGGAAGACAACCGTCCTGCGCTCACTTAACGGCCTTGAAGTGCCCGACGCCGGCACGGTCACCTTCGGGGACGCGGACGCCGGGACGGTCAGGGGATCCGGCGCGGGGCTGACCCTGGATTTCGCCGGCACGGTGGGCAAGCGCGAGATCGCCGCCCTCCGGGACCGGAGCGCCATGGTGTTCCAGCACTACAACCTGTTCCCGCACATGACGGTGCTCAAGAACATCATCGAGGGACCGCTCCAGGTCCAGAAGCGTCCCCGGGCGGAAGTCGTGGCAGAGGCCGAGCGGCTCCTTGCCCGGGTTGGCCTGGCGGACAAACGCGACGCCTACCCCTTCGAGCTGTCGGGCGGGCAGCAACAACGGGTGGGAATCGTGCGCGCGTTGGCCCTCAAACCCCAACTGTTGCTCTTCGACGAGCCCACCTCGGCCCTGGATCCGGAACTCGTGGGTGAAGTACTAGGAGTCATCAAGGAACTCGCCGACGAGGGGTGGACCATGGTGATCGTGACGCACGAACTCGCCTTTGCCCGCCAGGTCGCCGATGAAGTGATCTTCATGGACGGCGGCGTGGTGGTGGAGCGCGGACCAGCCGCTGAGGTCTTGCGCGGGCCGCGGGAAGAACGTACCAAGCAGTTCGTCAAGCGTCTCCAGCACGAGGTCTGACGCCGGGCGGGGCTGCCCACTCATTGGTGCAGCTTGTAGACGGTGCTCCCTCCTACCGTGGTAGCCGGGAACGTTGCTTCGACCCATTGCGTGATGGCCGAGGAGGTGCCGTTCCCGCCTGCCCGTCCCAGGCCACGCGAATCGTCCCCATTGCCACCGCGGGCCGCGGGACCCTGACCGGGATTTTCGGATTCCGGGGCACCGGCCCTGCCTTGTGGGCCTTGGCCACCCGGGCCGCCAAACGGACTGCCCGGGACGAAATAGGAAATCTGCCCAGAGGCAACCATTTGCTTGAACTGGTCCAGGGTCGGGAACGGATCAGAACCGCTGAAACCGCCAATGGCCATCACAGAGGTATTTGAACCCAGCTCGAGGGCGGCGGCGCTGTTCGCCCCGACTGTTGCGGCAGACCATTTCGTCGTCGACCCCTGAAGAAGCTTGTCCATTGCGGCATTTCCGAGGGGTTCCGTGAATCCCCCTGCCATGGCTTGGGCGGTGCCAGGACCGGAATCACGGAAGCGGCCGGATGCCCCGTTACGTGAGCCTGTACTGGCCGGGCTCGTGATGGCGGCCAGCCCCATCGACTGGTTGTTCCTCCCCGAATCCGGTCCGGCGGCTGGCGAGCCTCCCGTATGTCCCGTAGCCGCGGTGGCTACGGTCCACGCACCTGTGCCAAGTCCTGCTGACAAGAGCGCCAGGATCGCCGCCGCTGCGCCGGCCCTCCCGAGCCGGATCGGACCGGCCGCGATCAAGGCCGCGCCCACGACGCCCGTAACGAGCACCGTCCAACGGAGCCACGGAAGCCAAGCGGTGTCGCTGGACAGCAGCGCAAACGACCAGACCGACGTAAGCAGGACCGCCGATACAAGCACTGCCCGGGACGCAGCTTGGGACCGGTGTCTCCACAGTTGGACCCCGACGATGCCGGTCAACGCGGCCACGGCAGGAGCAAGTTCGACCGTGTAGTAGGCATGGATAGTGCCGCTCATGAAGGAAAAGACCGCGGCTGTGATGACCAGCCAGGTGCCCCACAAGACCAAGGAAGCACGGATCGCATCGGTTCTCGCCGCCCGGCGCGTAAACCAGAGTCCAGCCGCCAGGAGGAGGAACGCGGTGGGCAGCAACCAAGCCACCTCCGCGCTGAACTCGCCGCCGAACAAGCGGAGGACTCCGGGAGGGCCGCCGAACGAGAATCCAGCCCCGCCGCCTCCGGGCGCAGCGCCCGCTCCACTGGGATAGCGTGCGAAGTCAGGTGCCGCACCTCCCCCTGGAAATTCGCTGCCGCGTCCCAGTATCCGGCTGAGCCCGTTATAGCCGAAAACGAGCTCCCACAGCGAGTTTCCTTGCGAGCCCGCCATGTATGGCCGCGCGGAAACCGGGGTGAGCTGGAAAACGAGGGCGTACGCGCCGCTGACCAGGGTGATGCCTCCCGCGGCACCGAGCAGGTGCAGAAGCCTCTTCTTGAGCGGGACGGGGGCCGCCAACAGGTAGGCAAGTCCAAGCGCCGGGACGGTCATCAACCCTTCGAGCATCTTGCTCAGGAAGGCCATGCCGGCAAACGTGCCTGCCCAGAAAAGCAAGGCAGGGCTGGCTTTCTGTGTCGCGGCCACTGTCAGCCAAGCGGCCACCATAAGGCAGAAGACCATCATGGCGTCGGGATTGTTGAAACGGAACATGAGTGCGGCCACCGGCGTAGCGGCAAGTGCGGCTCCCGCAACAAGGCCTGCTGCTGGTCCTGCCGCCCGCTTGACGGCCAAGTAGAGCAGCCCGACGGACGCGATTCCCATGACGGCTTGGGGCAGAAGCATGGTGAAGGAACTGAATCCGAAGACGCGGCCCAGCAGTGCGGGTATCCAGAAAGCTGCCGGCGGTTTATCGACCGTGATGGCATTCGATGGGTCTAGGGACGCGAAGAGCAAGGCAGTCCAATCCTTTGTCCCGGACTGGATGGCCGCGGCGTAGAAAGAATTGGCGTACCCGGAATTCGTCAGGTTCCATAAGTAGACCAGCGCCGCAACCAGGAGCAGCGCCGCCGCCGAGGGGCGGACCCATCGCGGCTGATTTTCGCCGTAGGCCAGGCGCTCCCACCGTTTGGCAAGAGCGGCCTCCCCTGGAGCGGCTGGAGCAGCGGCGTTCTGGTCCCGGGCGGGATGGCTTACAGTGATGGATTCGGAGCTCATGGTGTCTTTCACTTGGTCATGGAGCGGTGGTGGGACTGCGGCACGGCTAGGGCAGGCGCGGTTGCCTGAAGACCCAGACCCTGAACAGGATGAATTTCAGCAAAGTGGCCAGGAGGTTGGCGCCGACGACGCCGGCTACTTCGACCCCTCTGGAGGGTTCGCCCGCGGAAGCTAGCCAGAACAGCACCCCGGACGTCAACAGCAGGCCAAGGACAAAGACCACAAGGCCCTGGAACTGATGCCTGACGGCGCCTGCAGCTCCGGACACCCCGAAGGTCAGCCGCCTGTTTGCAGCGGTATTGGCGACCGCGGTGATGAGCATGGCCACGAAATTCGCGGTCTGCGCATCGGCGATCGTGCGCATGAACACGAAGAGGGCGAGGTAGGCCAATGTCGAGAAGACTCCGACGACGCCGAAGCGGAGCATTTGCCCCAGGAGTGCGCCGTTGCCTTTGTCGGGGGCTTTGCGGCCAAGGGCGTCGCGCAGTTCTGCAACCGGTATCCGGCCCGTCATCAGGTCCCGCCCGATCCGCGCGATCCCTTTCAAGTCGGCGATGGAGGTCCGCACTATGTCAACCGACGAGTCCGGGTCATCAATCCAGTCGACCGGCACCTCAGCCACCCTGAGGCCGGCGCGGTCGGCGATGACCAGCAGTTCGGTATCGAAAAACCACGCGTCGTCGACCGTGCATGGCAGGAGGGCGCGCGCAATGTCGGAGCGGATGGCTTTGAAGCCGCACTGGGCATCCGAGAAACGGGCACCAAGTGAGCCGCGGAGGATGAGGTTGTAACTTCGGGAGATGAATTCCCGCTTGGCCCCCCGGATCACTCGTGAGTTGCGGTTCAGGCGGGTTCCGACCGCCAAATCCGAGTGCCCTGACAAGAGGGGCGCAATGAGCGGTCCGAGGGCAGCCAGATCCGTGGACAAATCGACGTCCATATACGCAACTACGGCCGCCTCGGACGCGAGCCATACCGTGCGAAGCGCTCGTCCCCGCCCCTTCTGGTCAAGGTGCTCAACGCGCACTTCGCTGAATTCCTTGCTGAGGTTGCGCGCGATCTCCAGGGTCGAGTCCGTGCTGGCATTGTCCGCAATGGTGATGGTGAACAGGTGCGGGAAGCTGTCCTTGAGGTAGGAGTGAAGGCGACGGACCGCCGGTTCCAGGGCCGCCTCTTCGTTGTAAACCGGTATCGCGACGTCAAGGATCAGGCTGCCGTCGGACGTGCTGATAGGAGCCCGTTCGGGACGGATCGCAAGGATGCGGCCCGGAGCGGTTGTGAGCCGCCCGGAGTGGGTCGTCATCGCATTGGACATGGTCCAAAGGTAAACAGCGAAGATTGGCGCTTCCCCAATGAACCCTGTGCGTCCGCCGAAACCGGACCGATCAGCCGGCTCCGCCGCCACTAACTGAAACGCAAGGTCACCAGCTGGAAGGGGCGCAAGGTGAGTTCGGCGGCTCCCGCTCCAAGCGTCACGCCGGGAGCCTCAACGGGGCGCTCGAGGAGATCCACGGATTGCACCGTCCGGGATTCGAAGTTCGCCGTGATGAGGCCCGTGGAGCGCTCTCCCAGCGATTCGTAAAGCCGCACGATCACATCTCCGGAGCCGTCTTCGGCAAGCTTGACGGCCTCGATGACCAGCGCTTGGTTGAACACTGTGAAGAGCGGCTCGACGGGATTCGCACCCGCCAGCAGCCTCGGTTTGAGGTTGGTCCGGTAACCCTCTTCCACGGCACCGCCGATGCTGGCGCCGGGCCGGATGCTCAGGTCCAGGACGTGCACACCGAGGTCGGCCTGGGGGTCCGGGAACTTGGGCGCCCGCAGCAGTGATACGCGGACGTTGGTGGTGGTTCCGCCGTCGTCGCGGATGGACCGCGTGACGTCATGCCCGTAGCTTGACGCATTGGAGATGGCGACGCCGTAACCCGGCTCCGCAACGTGGATCCAACGGTGCGCGCAGAATTCGAACTTGGCGGCTTCCCAGGAGGTGTTGGTGTGCGTAGCCCGGAATACGTGCCCGAACTGCGTCTCCGAAGCCGAACGGTCGGCACGGACATCCAGCGGGAATCCGATCTTCAGGAGTTTCTCGTGTTCCTGCCAGTTCACCGTAGTGGAAAGACGGAGGGATTCCGCGCCCGCTTCGAGGGAAATGCGCTGGGTGATGGTGGAGGAGCCCACCGTCCGCTCAACGACGACGACGGCGTCCCAGCCCGCGCTTTCCAGCGTCACCGATCGCGCCTCGACCACGGAGACGACGTTCCGGCGGTAGAACTCGTCGATGTCCCAGGCATCCCATTCGTTGGGCGTGTCCCGGTGGAGTTCAAGGTGGTTGCCGAACTGCCCCGGCGCGATCGCCTCACGGTCTGTTGCATAGTCCGTGAGCGAGGTGAGCAATCCGTTGGCGTCCAGCACCGCGCGGATGATGCCGTTGTCCAGGACATACCCGCCGGCGAGTTCTGTGACGTTGACCGGACCATCCGGGCGCACCGCCTCGGCAGCGGCGAACGCGGGAACGCCATTGCGCTCGTGCGGGGCCGCATTGAGCAGGAACATGGTCTCTCCCTCGCCCAACAGTGCAGACGCGGCACCGGCGATAATGCCTTCCAGCTCCCGGGCGATCGCGGCATAGTTCCGTTCCGCGTCCTGGTGGACCCACGCGATGGCGCTGCCCGGCAGGATGTCGTGGAACTGCTGCAACAGCACGAGTCTCCACAAGCGCTTGAGGTCCGCCGCGGGATAGGTGAACGAACCGGCAGCCCGTACTGCAGCCGTCGAGCACCAAAGCTCGGCCTCCCGCAACAGGTGCTCCGAGCGGCGGTTCCCCTGTTTGGTGTTGGCCTGGCTTGTGTATGTCCCCCTGTGCAGTTCGAGGTACATCTCGCCCACCCAGACCGGGAGGTTACGGTACTCAGCCTCGGCCTGCTTGAAGAACTCCTCGGCGGTTCCCATCCGCACCTTCGGCGACCCTTCCAGGTCCGCAGTCCGGTGGGCCGCGGCAATCATTTCGCGCGTGGGTCCGCCACCGCCGTCGCCGTAGCCGAAGGGGACAAGCGAAACGGTGCCGCGGCCATGCTCCCGGTAGTTGCGCTGGGCGTGGGCGAGTTCGCGGCCGTGAAGCTCGGCGTTGTAAGTGTCCACGGGCGGGAAGTGGGTAAAAAGACGAGTGCCGTCGATGCCCTCCCAGGTGAACGTGTGGTGCGGCATTTTGTTGACTTGGTTCCACGAGATCTTCTGGGTCAGGAACCACCTGGAACCTGCAGACTTGACGATCTGCGGGAGGGCCCCGGAGTATCCGAAGGAGTCAGGCAGCCAGGCTTCCTGGCAGTCGACGCCGAATTCCTCCAGGAAGAAGCTCTTGCCTTCCACGAATTGGCGCGCCATTGCCTCGCCGCCGGGCATGTTGGTGTCCGATTCCACCCACATGCCGCCCACCGGCACGAATTGCCCGGCCTTCACCTTCTCCCGGATCCGGATGAACAATTCAGGGTAGTACTCCTTCATCCAAGCCAATTGCTGCGCCGAGGAGCAGGAGAAGACAAAATCCGGGTTCTCATCCATGAGGGCGACAACGTTGGAGAACGTGCGGGCGCATTTGCGGATGGTTTCACGGACCGGCCATAGCCAGGCCGAGTCAATGTGGGCGTGGCCGGTGGCCAGCAATTGGTGGGCCGAGGCGTAAGCCGGGCGGCTCAAAACCTCGGCGAGCGCATCCCTGCCGGCGGCTGCGGTACCGGCAACATCGTCCGGGTCCATGACGTCGAGCATGCGCTCGAAGGCGCGGAGGATTTCATGCCGCCGAGGTAGGTCGAAGGGTAGCTCGTGCATCAGTCCGCTGAGGGTCCAGACATCCTGGTGGAGCTCCCAGACGACCTCGTTGAGTTCGGCGATGGCTATCCGTCCGAGCCTGTAGCGGGGCTCGTCTCCGGAGGTGGCCTTATCCCCCAGGGGGGTCGCCGCGAAGGTCCACCCCTGGCTGAGATCCGGGTTGGCGGCTGCTTCCACGTAGAAGTCCACCGAGAGGCCGCCACCCAGGAGCTTCAAGGGGACGTGCTGGTTGCGCGGAGAAATGGCTTTGATGATGGTGCCGTCCGGCCGCCAGGCGATCCCTTCGCACTGGAATCCGGGGACGTCATTGTTGAACCCGAGATCGACCACGATTTCCACGGCGGTGCCATCGGCCACTCCCCAACCTTCCGGGACTTCACCCCTAAGCCGAAGCCATTTGGTGCTCCAGGCCTTGCCCCACGCAGCACCGTGTTCCTGGGGTTCAAAGACATGACGGACCGCTTCGGAGACCGGGACCGGCTCTCCCGGGGCATCCCAGCTGCTCAGCTCAAGGGGCAATGCGCGGCCATAGATGGCAGGTGCTATCCGCTCCCGGACAAAACGTTCGAGCCGCTGCTCAGTGATCCGGCGGTCGTCGTGCAATTGAAGTCCCCTTTAGCGGTGGGCTGGGTTGAGAGGCTTCCTCACCGTGACGGGCAGCCTGAACCGGTAAGGTCACTCTTCGTAGGATTGGATTCCATTCGATGGAAAAAATCTACGTTGTTCCTGAACAATAGCCAAGTGGTTGGCGGCTATGCCTCCACGTCCCTAGATCACGTCCCTAGATATTTGCTGGAACACCCACCCGGTCACTGCCCGCGTAGACGTTCAGGCTGGTCCCGCGGCTGAATCCCACCAAGGTCAGCCCGCTCTCCTGTGCAAGCTCCACGGCGAGGCTTGAGGGCGCACTGACGGCGGTCAGAACCGGGATACCTGCGAGCGCCGCCTTCTGCACCAGCTCAAAGGATGCCCTCCCGGAGACCTGCAGGACTGTGCCGCGCAAGGGCAATAGCCCTTCGCGCAGCGCCCAGCCCACCACCTTGTCCACCGCATTGTGCCTGCCCACGTCTTCCCGCAGGCACAAGAGTTCCGCGCTACCGTCGTCGTGGATCCTGAAAAGGCCGGCGGCATGCACTCCCCCGGTCTTCTCGAAGACCGCCTGTGCTTCACGGAGACGGTCAGGCAGCGATGCCAGAACCTCCGCCGGAACGCTCAGTGGGTCTCCGGCGGGACTGAAGTGTGAGGACTTACGCACTGCCTCGATGGAGTCGGTACCGCAGATCCCGCACGAGCTGGAGGTGTAGACGTTGCGGCCGGTCTCCGGGAGCACGACGTCGGGCCGCAACTGCGCTTCCACCACATTGAACGTCTGTACTCCGTTCTCGTCCTCGCCCGCGCAGAATCGCAAGGAAATGAGTTGGGACGGGTCCCAAATGACGCCTTCGGAGACGAGGAATCCTGCCACAAGGTCAAAGTCGTCGCCAGGGGTCCGCATGGTCACCGAGAAGGACATGTGTCCCAGGCGCACTTCGAGCGGTTCCTCGACTGCCAGGAAGTCCTCGCGGTAGCGGACCGGGTGCTCCAGCGCCTGGGCGGAGCCATCCAGGACAAACTTGTGCACCTTGCGGCGCTGGGTCACCCGTCCCATCTCAGATACCCACCGTCCCGGCCGCTTCCCTGGTCTGCATGGCTTCCTTGGGTTCGGCAGCTTCCCCATGCCTGACGAACCGCACCGTCATGGCCTTGTAGCCCGGTGTGTTGGATATCCGGGCGACGAGCTCGCGGTGGACCAGGGCGTTGGCCTCCGGGAAGTACGCGGCCGCGCACCCCTTGGCCGTGGGATAGGCAACCAGCCGGAACTTGTCTGCCCGGCGTTCCGTTCCGCCGAAAGTGGAGATGACGTCCACCATGTCCCTGTCCTCGAATCCGAGCCCGCTGAGATCGTCCGCGTGGACCAGGATGACCCGGCGGCCGTCGGAAATGCCGCGGTAGCGGTCGTCGAGCCCGTAGAACGTGGTGTTGTACTGGTCGTGGCTGCGGACCGTCTGCAGAATCAAGTGGCCGGGCGGGGCTTCAAGGTATTCCAGCGGGCTCACGGTGAATCGTGCTTTGCCGATGTCCGTGGCGAATGTGCGGGTGTCCCGTGGAGGATTAGGCAGCACAAATCCATTCTTGCTCCGCACCCTTGCGTTGAAATCCTCGAACCCCGGGATCACCCGGGAGATATGGTCCCGGATGACGTCGTAGTCCTCGGCCATGGCACGCCAATCTACGGGGTGCCCGTCACCGAGGACCGCCTGCGCCATGCGGGCGACGATGACGGGTTCGCTGAGCAAGTGCTCCGAGACCGGGGCCAGCCGGCCTTGCGTGGAGTGTATGACGGACATGGAATCTTCCACGGAGAGGATCTGCCGCCCACCCGGGTGTTTGTCGTCCGAGTCCGTTCTGCCCAAGGTGGGCAGGATCAAGGAGGTCTTGCCGTGCACCACGTGGGCGCGGTTGGGCTTGGTGGAAATGTGCACCGTCAGCCCTGTCCTCTTGAGGCCTTCTTCCAGCGCGACGGTGTCCGAGCCCGCGGCCGCAAAGTTGCCGCCCATCGAAACGAACACGTCCACCTCGCCCTTCTCCAGGGCGTGTTGGGTTTCCACGGAGTCGTATCCGTGGGCCCGCGGCATGGTGAATCCAAACTCTTTCTCCAACGCTGCCAGGAAGGCTTCGGAGGGCTTCTCCCAAATGCCCATGGTGCGGTCGCCCTGCACGTTGGAGTGGCCCCGGACCGGGCAGGCGCCGGCGCCGCGCTTGCCGAAGTTTCCCTGCAAGAGAAGCAGGTTGATGATTTCCCGCAACGTGTCCACGGAGTGGGGTTGCTGGGTCAGGCCGAGCGCCCAGCAAATGATGGTGCCCTTCGACGCGGCCAGCATTCCGGCCACTTTGGTGATTTCGATGCGGCTTAGGCCCGTGGCGCGTTCCGTCTCGGCCCAGTCCAGCGTGGACCTGGCTTCGGCGTACGCCTTGAAACCGTCGGTCCGCGACTCGATGAAGGCTCGATCCACCACTGTTCCGGGCTGCCGCTTCTCCTCCTCCAGCAGCAGGTGACCCAGTGCCTGGAACAAGGCAAGGTCGCCACCTACCTTGATCTGCAGGAATTCATCCGCAATGTCCGTGCCGCCGCCTACCACTCCGTTGAGCGACTGCGGATCCTTGAAGTTCAGGAGCCCTGCCTCCGGCATTGGATTGACGGCTACAACCTTGCCCCCGTTCTTCTTGCAGTCACGCAGGGCGGAGAGCATGCGCGGGTGGTTCGTGCCCGGGTTCTGGCCTACAACAAACACGAGCTGCGCTTCGTGGATGTCTTCCAAGGAGACGGTCCCCTTGCCGATGCCGATGGTCGGGTTGAGCGCGCTACCGGAAGACTCGTGGCACATGTTCGAGCAATCGGGCAGGTTGTTGGTGCCCAGGCTCCTTGCGAAGAGCTGGTACATGAACGCGGTCTCGTTGGCCGTGCGTCCCGAGGTGTAGAAAACGCAACGGTCCGCCGTGGTGGCGTTCACGTGCTCGCCGATCAGGGAGAAAGCATCGGTCCAGCTGATCGGCGAATAGTGGGTATCACCGGGGCGGATGACGACCGGCTCGGCAATGCGCCCTTGGCTCCCCAGCCAGTATTCGGTCTTCTCCTCAAGTTCGGCGAGGGAGTGCCGGGCCCAGAACGCCGCATCGACCACGCGTGTGGTGCTCTCCTCGGCGATCGCCTTGGCTCCGTTTTCGCAGAACTCGGCTGGACTGCGCTTGCCCGTGATGGACTCCGGCCACGCGCAGCCGGGACAGTCGAAACCGTCCCGTTGATTGACGCGGAGCATCGACTTGACGGTCCGGCTCACACCCGCTTGGGCCCAACCCCTTTCCAATGCCACAGTGACTGCTTTGACGCCGGCGGCAGAGCGCTTCGGCGGGTGGATCTGAAGGTCATCTTCATTGATGTCCTGCTCGGGAGCATGCCTGTTCATGTCCCCATCATTGCAAGGCGTGGTGCACGATTCCACCCGCGTCCATTCGGGACAGGAATTCTCAACCGGTCAGGGCGCTCCAGTCCACCGGCCCTGAGGAAACTTTGCGCGCCGGCTTGGCAGGCGGCTTCTTGGCTTTGCCCTCCGGAGACTTGGGCTGGGGAAGCGGAGGCCCCCAGGGCAACGGAAAAGCGGGCACTGCCTCGCCCAGTTGCACGCCGTGGGGCGGCACCACCATGACCCCGTCCGCACTCGCGAGGCCGCGCATCATGCCCGGCCCGGCATGCTGGGCCGGCGACGCCAAGCCGTAAACGAACCTGAAGGGAAGCAAGCGCGTTCGCCCGGGGTCGGCGTCGAGCATTGCGCCGCTTGGTACTTCCCCGACCTCGGACAGCGAGCCGTGACCGAGCCCCGCGAGAAGGGGTGCGCCGATCGTGAGGAGAACCATCATGGCCGCGAGCGGATTGCCAGGCAGGCCCAGCACAAACCGTCCGTCCGGCAACTCGGCCAGGACCGCCGGATGTCCCGGACGCATCGCAATACCATCAATCAGCAAGCGGCCGCCGAGCTCGGCAACGGCCCGGCGGAAGTGGTCCGTCCCCGAACGGCCGGTTCCCCCGGTGGTGATGACGACGTCGGCGGGTGGCGTGTCCGGCGACGGCTCTCCTTCTTCAAGGGCCGAGAGCCATTCGTCATAGGAGTCGCCCACCTTGGTTTGCCCGCCGCGGATCCCGCCAAGGAGTTCGACGACGGCGCCGAGCTGGGGACCGAAGGTATCCCGCACACGGCCGGGGGCCGGGATCCCCGCGGTCACCACTTCGGAGCCGGTCAGGAGCAGTTTCACGAGTGGCTTGCCCAGGACGTCCAGTTCATCCCGTCCGGCCAGGGCCGCGAGGGCGAGGTGGGCGGGATTCAAGACCACACCGGATTTGATCAGCAGCTCGCCCGCCACAGCTTCTTCGCCCGCCTTGCGGATATGCTGCCCGTTGCGCGGTTCGCCGGGTTTCGCGTTCCCGCCAAGCGCGAGGACCGGCAAGCCGTCCTCGTCCGTGGTCAGGACCCCGCTCTCGCTCCGGAGCACCGCCTTGGCGCCCGGCGGGATCAAGCCGCCGGTGACGATCGGGCTCGCTTGATGCGGAGCCAACCGATGTCCGGGCTCTGCCAGGATCCACGGGCCGCTGCCGTTGACGGCCCAGCCATCCATCGCCGACGACGCATAGTGCGGCAAGTCCTGCAACGCGTGGACATCCGAGGCCAAGGTCCTGCCGATCGCGTCCTTCAGGACAACGGGCGCAGCGGGAATGGGCGTGGCGCTATCGAAGGCAAGTTGCCGTGCTTCCGCCCACAAGTGGTCGGCGTGCTGGACATGCTCGGGGGCTTCCGTCATCCGGCGTCGGTTCCAGAGTCCGTGTAGTCCTTCGCGAGCGTGCGCGCCAGGCCCAGCGCCGCATCCATCGACGCGGATTCGGTGGCTCGTCCTGAGCCCGCCGCGAGTCCGGCCGCGAAGCCAGCGATGAAAGTGGTCAAGGGCGCCGCCGGCCGGACCACCGAATGCGCCGCGACACCCGCCAAGGACAAGATCTCATTGACGTCGATCTCGACGTTTTCCAGCTCATACGCTTGCAGGAGGCTCCTGCACCATTCCTCGAGCGTTTCTTCCTGGCTCTTCACGATACGCCTCCACCGTCCGGTACAGCTGTTGTCACGGCAGGTCGCCGTCCACTCCAAGCGCCGCGGCATCGTCCCAGGTATCCACGTCATCGGTGGAACCTGCAGGGACAGCCACGGCCAGCAGATCAAGCCTAGCAAGCAGTCGGAAGGCCGCGGAGTTGGCCAGGCCATCTTGTTCTGCCGCAGCCTGCACTTCCCGTCGCAAAGCGGATGCCCGGTAGATCCCAAGAAGCGGCTGCTTCCGGCCATCGGAGGATAAGGACATGGCTCCTTCCGCTTCAGGGTGGCCGGAAAGCACCTCAAACAGCACCGGGACAGCGGCGGCGGCGAAAGGCATATCGCAGGCCATGACGAGTACCCAAGGCGCCTGCGGAAACGGATTCCGGCCGTCCGCACCTTCGCCGCTTCCCTCTTCGAGCGCAGCCAGTCCGGCCGCGATTGCGGCGGCCGGTCCGCCGAAGGGAGGGTCCTCCCGTGCGATGAGCGTACTGTCCGGCAAACTTCCGGGATCCGGCCCGACGACGACGACCCGCCCGGCCCCGCGCGCAGCTGTCAGGGCGCGCTGCAGAAGCGTGGCGCCGTCGTACCTTAGCTGGGCTTTGGGCACGCCGCCGAGGCGGGAGGACTTGCCACCCGCGAGTACCACCGCATCAAAGTCCACCCGCCCAGATTACCCGGGAAGCAGGCTCAATTCCGGTTCAGGCCGCCGTTTCAGGCAGGAGGAAGGGATCCCATGCGGGCGCAGGTTTCTCAAGCTCCTTGATCTGCCAGATAGTGCCGGTAGGCGCCGCAGGAGTGAACTTCAGCTTCCAGCCCATTTCGGCTGGAGTGTGGTCACTCTTGGCGTTGTTGCAGCGCAGGCACGCCGCCACCAGGTTTTCCCAGGAATCCGCGCCGCCCCTGGATTTGGGGTGGACGTGGTCAATGGTGTGGGCTGCTTTCCCGCAATAGGCGCAACGGTGACCGTCGCGGCGCAGGACGCCGCGGCGTGTAACCGCCGTCATGGTGTTGTACCTTGGCCGGATGTAGCGATTGAGCAGAATCACGGAGGGACGTCCGAGAATCTCCTGTGGCCCGACGACAGGCTCGTCGCCTTCGGCCACTACGCTCGCTTTTCCGGTGAGCACAAGGACCAGCGCCCGGCGGAAGGTTACTACCGCCAGCGGTTCATATCCAGCATTCAGAACGAGTGTGCGCATGCACGTACCTCTTCACGGCCGCACCCGTCAGGGGCGCGAGGGCCGGCTGCCCTCTGCATGTACGGGCTGTGGATCGACAACCTAAGAGTAAACACCCGGAGGCCGGATCAGCGAATCCTGGCAGGAATTCCAGGACGGTGTCGGTCAAAGTTCACGTGCCGGACACCTTGGCGCATGCTGGTTAAAACGGAACGTCCCCGCCGGCGGACCAGCGGGGACGTTCCAGTGAAGCTATGGAGCTAATTAGCCACCAACGCGGATGAAGACCGGGCCGGAGCCGACGTTGACGCTGTACAGGGCGGTGGTGCCACCGTTCCAGCCGCCGTGGACTGCCATGCCGTTGCCGACGTAAACGGCGATGTGGGCCATGCCCATGCCACCGTTCTGGTAGTAGACCAGGTCGCCCGGCTGCGCTTCAGCAGCGCTGACCGTGCGGCCGAGGGAGAGGTAGTCTGCCGGCCAGCCGTGGAAGTTGATGCCAACAGCGGCCAGGGAGTTCGAAGCCAGTGCGGTGCAGTCCTGGGCAACGCCAAGCTGCGCGTAGGCTGCGGCGGCAATAGCCGCGCCCCTGCCGCTGGCAACCTTCGTAGCGGGCGATACAGCAGCGGTCACAGAAAGCGTTGACACGCCGGTAGCTGCACCGTTATCAGCTGCGGCCTGCTGAGCAGGAGCAGGAGTGGCTTCCTGGGTGGCAACCGGAGCTGCGGCAACCGGAGCGGCTTCGGTGGAGACCGCCGGGCGCTCGTACTTGATGGCAACCGAGGAGTCGGCCGAAATGCTGGCTTGGGCGACCGACTGGACTTCCAGTGCGGACGTGGCAGTGGATTCGCGGGGAACGTTGGTTTCCGCAGCGTTGGCTGCGATACCGCTGGTAAGCACCAGTCCGGAAGCAGCTGCGATAACTGCTGCCTGGCGGCCTACGCCGCCGGCGTTGCTGCCGACAGTCTTAGCGATAACGGCAAGCGAGTTGGTCTTGGTGACCGCGGCACGGTGGCGCGCGACAGTAGTGCGTGAAGACACGTTAAGAGGCCTCTCCCTATGCCCGCGAGGTAAGCTGTCGGATTCGGATGGGAGTCATCCGGCCACACCCCTCCCTTTCGGAAGCTGTGCGACTTAACCCCAAGGCCATCGGTGAAGATGACCAATAAGTGGGTCCCCCGCCTCTGCCAGACGATTTTTTGCGAACGGAACCTCGGGCAGTGGCAGAGCTAGGCAATCCACCCGAGTGCATCAACTCTCTAAAAGTTGATGCGTGTAAGACGGTACATGAGTTTTGGCTGAATGTCACATTCAGGTCACGGAGCGTGACAAGCATGCGAGAGACCTCCATCGGATTGGCTACAGCCAGCCCAGGGGATCAACGACATCGCCGTTGACCATGACTTCAAAATGGAGGTGGCAGCCGGTAGAGGCGCCGGTAGTGCCGCTCAACGCGATGACATCGCCGCGGCTGACCGTCTGGCCTACCTGGACGTTGAACGAAGACAAATGGTTGTACGTGGTTTCCAGGCCGTTGCCGTGGTCCACCACAATGCGGTTTCCGCCGCCATACGGATGCCAGCCAGCGAAGGTCACCTTCCCGGCCGCAGCCGCGTGGACCTGGGTGCCGCACTGGGCCACGAAGTCCTGGCCGCGGTGGAACTCTCCCAAACCGCCCGTGATCGGATTCACGCGGTAGCCGAACGGCGAGGCGGTGATCAGGCTGTCCAGCGGCGCCCCCAAGGTGCCCTTGGACGACGAAGTCTTGATGGTTCCGACAGACTGCGCGCTCAGGAGCTGCTTGAGCTTGCTGTCCGGATCTGCCGTGGTGGAAACCGCAGCGCGGCTAAAGTCGATCGTTGCACTTGCCGCGGCGGGAATCTCAGGCTGCGTGCCCACTGCCGACGCGGCGCGGTTTGAGTCGGCCGTGGCCGTCATGGCTCCGTTGCCCGGCACCGCGACCGTCAGGATGAGGCCTGCAGCAGCAAGGGCCACCCCCGCCTTCTGCCCCGCTCCGCTCGCGGCGGCGAACTCGGCCATCTGCCGCAAGGGGCCCCTGCGGCGGCGGAGTTCGCGATGGGGATCCCGGGGCCGGGCGGGCTCGACGGCGTTTGCGCCCCGCAGCTCAGCAGTAGGACCGGACGCGCGCCTGCGGCCCCTGGTGTTCTGCGTGGTCAAGGTCTTTCCTCTCTGGCAAGCCTGCGAAGTTAGCTGTCGGATTCGGGCCAGAGAGATCGTGGACCCGGTCCGCGCGAAGGACGCGAAGCGCAGGGCTACCCCGGAGGACCCTGCGCGATGTGCACTTCCGCTGCGGACTTCACCCCAAGGCCGTCTTTCGACAGCCGATGGTGGTTCCCCCGCTTCTGCCAGTGAATGGACTAATTCACCTGATCCGCTGGCAGAACTCGGCTTCGGATCAGGTAACGCTTTGGTATCGGCGCCAGTAATTAACTATAGGGGGTTAAGCCCCCGCAGTAATAATTTCGTTATCTTTGTCCCGGTGGCCTGCCGGGATCGGTTAGGCGACCGTGACAAACACGTGCGTGGCGACCTCAGGCGGGAGCTCGAGCGCGCCGTCGATATTGGGCACGCGAACGGAGATGTACTCCCCTACGCGTTCCAGCGAAATCCGGGCGCCGGGGCGGATTCCCCCCTCGTCCAGTTGCACCAGAAGTTCAGGTTCCACCTGGATCGGTTCAGCCAGCCGGCTGACGGTGACCCGGTTTTCAGGTGAGTATTCGTTCATCGCGTCGAGGAGGTTGACCACGCCGTCCGTAAAGGCGTGGGACGCGGCTCCGCCGAGTGCTTCGAGTCCGGGAATGGGGTTGCCGTAGGGCGATTCCGTGGGGTGGTCCAGGAGCTCGTAGAGCCGCCGTTCGACGCGCTCACTCATGACATGCTCCCAGCGGCACGCTTCATCGTGGACGTAAGCCCAGTCCAGGCCGATGACGTCGGCCAGGAGGCGTTCCGCGAGCCGGTGCTTGCGCATGACCTCGGTAGCGCGTTTCCGGCCCATTTCGGTCAGCTCAAGGTGCCGGTCATTGGACACAATCACCAGGCCGTCACGTTCCATCCGTCCGATCGTCTGGGACACGGTTGGGCCGGAGTGCCGCAAGCGCTCGGCGATGCGTGCGCGAAGAGCCACGATGTTCTCTTCTTCAAGCTCCAAAATGGTCCGAAGATACATCTCAGTGGTATCGATCAGATCCGTCATCCAGCTCAGCTCCTCGAGCGCAGTATCTTGCGTATTTTTCACCGCACCGCAGCCGCCGCAGTGGTCGAACAGGTGCTCTAACAAGTGGTCGAACCGCCGGTCGTCCCGGGCCGGGCGCCAGCTCCAAGCTTAGCTTATTTGGAATTACTCCGGATAATCCCCGGTCCTGCACCGCCGCCCCGCCCGGCGCTTGTACTGGACCGGCGGAACGAACGCTTCCACGTGGCGGACTATGACACCTTCGGTTCTGCCCCCGCCTGCGGCGTCAGGCAGAATTGGGGAGTCGAAGGGGGCAGCTTGCCGCCTGCCACGACCCAACTAGGCCGCTACTTCACCATTGGAGCATCCCCGTGAGCGACAACAGCATCACTATCCCCGCCGACTTGCTGCCCAAGGACGGCCGTTTCGGCGCCGGACCCTCCAAAGTCCGCCCCGAGCAGATCGAGGCCCTCTCCGCCGCCTCGACAACGATCCTCGGCACGTCCCACCGCCAGGCGCCGGTCAAAAACCTGGTGGGCTCCGTCCGCGAGGGACTTAGCCGGTTCTTCCGTGCGCCCGAGGGCTACGAGGTGATCCTCGGCGTCGGAGGCTCCACCGCGTTCTGGGATGTCGCCAGCTTCGGCCTGGTCGAGAAGAAGGCCCAGCACCTCTCCTTCGGTGAATTCGGTTCCAAATTCGCTTCGGCAACCAACAAGGCACCCTTCCTGGAAGCATCCTCCATCATCAAGTCGGAGCCGGGCACCCGGCCGGTTTCCCAGGCCGAAGAAGGCGTGGACGTGTACGCCTGGCCGCAGAACGAAACCTCGACGGGCGTGGCCGCTCCGGTCAAGCGCGTCCAAGGCAGCGACGATGGCGCCCTGGTCCTGGTTGACGCGACGTCCGCAGCCGGTGGCCTTGACGTCGATGTTGCCGAGGCCGACGTCTACTACTTCGCACCGCAAAAGAACTTTGCCTCCGACGGCGGCCTGTGGCTCGGACTCTTCTCCCCCGCAGCCCTCGAGCGCGCCTCCCGGGTCAACGCAAGCGGCCGCTGGATCCCCGATTTCCTGAACCTGCAGACCGCTATCGACAACTCGAAGCTCAACCAGACCTACAACACGCCGTCGCTGTCCACCTTGGTGACGTTGGATGCCCAGGTCCAGTGGCTCAACAAGAATGGCGGCCTGGACTTCGCTTCAGGACGCACCGCGGACTCCGCAAGCCGCATTTACGCCTGGGCCGAGGCCTCCGAGTACGCCACGCCGTTCGTGGCGAAGGCAGAGGACCGCTCCAATGTCATCGCCACGATCGATTTCGATGACTCGATCGACGCCGCGGCCATAGCGAAGGTTCTGCGCGCCAACGGGATCGTGGACACGGAACCGTACCGCAAGCTGGGCCGCAACCAGCTGCGCATCGCAACCTTCGTTGCCATCGAGCCGGACGACGTCTCTGCATTGCTCGCCAGCATCGACTTCGTCGTGGGCGAACTGAAGAAGTAAGGGCCGGCCGCGTCCAGCGGTCAGGACTGGTCGGCGTCGTCCGGGTGGGGATCCCGGTCGGCGCCGGCCTCTTTAATGACGCTGTCCCCTTTGACAAGGTTCCTATTCACACTGCCGGCGCTACGGGACTCGATGCGGAAGAACCGCATCCCGTGAGCGCTGCGATCGAAGCGCAGACGCAGATGGCGCGCGCGGATGATCCACACAATGCCGACGACGGCGGTGCTGACGCCCGCGGCCGCAGCCACGCCCACCGACCACCGGGGTCCGGCCACGTTGGACACCCAGCCCACGAATGGCGCACCGATGGGCGTTCCACCCATGAAGATGGCCATGTAAAGGGCCATGACCCTGCCGCGCATGACAGGTTCCGTAGTGGATTGCACGTAACCGTTGGCACTCGTGATCATGGTCAGGGCAAACAGGCCGCAGGGAATCAGGGCCAAGGCAAACACGGTGTAATTCGGCGCCAAGGCTGCCAGCCCGCTCGCCAAGCCGAACCCGCCAGCTGCCGCGAAGATGAGCCGCATCCGCGGCCGGCCGCGCCGGGCGGACAGCAACGCTCCAGCAACGGAGCCGATCGCCATGACTGAGTTGAGCAGCCCGAATGCTCCCGCGTCCATGCCGAACTCCGTGCCGACCATTGACGCAATGAAGAGCACGAAGTTCAGGCCGAACGTGCCCATGATGAATATCGCGACGAGGACAACCACAATGTCGGGGCGGTTGCGGACATAGCGAAGCCCTTCGCGAATGCGGCCTTTGCCCGCGGCCGCCCGCGGCTGGACGCGCAAGGAAGCGGTGGGAATGGCCCGGATCGCGCCGAGCATCGCGACGAAGGTCAGGGTGTTGATCATGAAGACCCAGCCCGGCCCCACCGCGACCGTCAGCACGCCGGCCACGGCCGGACCGATCATGCGGGCAACGTTGAAGGACGCGCTGTTCAATGCCACGGCGTTGGAAAGATAGTCGTCCTTGACCAGCTCCGACACGAAGGTCTGGCGAACCGGGGCATCAAGCGCCGAGACGACGCCAAGCAGCAAAGCGAACACATAGACATGCCACAACTGCGCGGCGCCGCTCAGGACCAGGAGTCCCAAGCCAGCGCTCAGGAGCGCCATGGCGGATTGGGTCATGACCAGGAGCGTGCGCCGGTTGAAACGGTCGGCGAGCAGCCCGGCCCACGGGGCCAGGAAAAGCTGCGGGCCCAGTTGGAGGGCCAAGGTCACGCCCATGGCGCCGGCATCGTGGTTGCTCAGATGGGCGAAGACCAGCCAGTCCTGGGCGGTCCGCTGCATCCAGGTGCCGATGTTGGAAATGAGGGCACCGATGAACCAAATGCGGTAGTTGAGGACACCCAGCGATTTGAAGGTGGACATCAGCTTCCACCTTCACGTAATTCACTCGCCGGGTCCGCCAAGGGTTAATCAGCCTCGATGTGCTCGGCGTCGTCGTTCTCTTGTTCATCACCGGAGCCGTCGACGTCCTCACCGGAGGGTTCGCCGTCGTCGTCCGCGTCAACGGGGGCGCCGGCCTCATCCGCCACCTCTTCGGCCGCGGCAGCCTCGTCCTCCGGGCGGACGCGCTTTGCCCAGGGCACCCACTCGGGAGCGAGAATGGAGTCCTCCGACGGCAGGAGGCCAAGCTCGCTGACCGTGACCACCTTGGAGCGCGAGTTACGGGTCACTACCGCGTACCACTGCCAACCGCCGTAGCCGGCCAGCCGTGATTCGAACAAGTGCGTGACCACGCGTTCACCTTCGGAGCGCGCTGCGATGTGCGGTCCGATCTCACCCGGCTTGGCAATGGTCTCCACCGCATTGCGGGCAACGTCGACGGCGGTCGCCAGAAAAGCGTCCGGCTTGCCGACGCGCCACACAGGGATGCCGGTGCGGGGTTTCGCCGTTGCCGGCTTCCGCTCAGCACCGGGGCCAGCGGTTCCAGCAGCGGCATCACCTCCGGCCACTTGAGGACCGGCTTCAGCGGATTCCATTGTCATGGCAGCTTTAGGCTTCCAGCTCGTCGGCAACCTTGCGCAGGGCTGCGGCGATGGCCTTGCCCTTGGCGCCTTCAGGGTACTTGCCGGCGGACAGCGTGCCAGAGAGATTGTCCAGGACAGAGACGAGGTCCTGGACTACCGGAGCGAGCTCACGCGCGTTCATGCGCTTGGCTTTGGCGATGGATGGCAACTTGTCCAGCACGCGAAGGCCCAGTGCCTGGGCTCCCCGGCGGCCGTCGGCGACGCCGAACTCAACCCGGGTGCCCGCCTTGAGATCCGCTACGCCTTCGGGCAGCGCGGATTTGGGCAGAAACACTTCCTGGCCGTCCTCTGCTGCGAGGAATCCGAAGCCTTTTTCCTTGTCATACCACTTGACCTTGCCGGTGGGCACGTAATCAACCTTCTTCGTTCTGACTTGCGAGACACAGCCGGCACGCCACCGCATCCGCAGCATACTGCGGGAACAGGGGTGACTGCCTGGACCATGTTGGTCTATTGCTTCAAGGTTATCCTGCCCGGCCGTGGATTCGCGCTTTGAGGCGTCCACAGGCAGGTCCCGCCGGCTTTTCTTCGCAACCAGACGGCACCCGGGCCTGTTAGCGTTGCTCGCATGATTCCCCATGACTTCCGCCGCCCGCTCACGATCCTTGCCGCGGTCGTCGCAGTCCTGTCCCTTGCGGCCGTGGCCACCGTCATGGCCATCGCTTTTGGCAACGGCGTGGCACCGGTCTGGGTCACGTCCACCGCTCTCTACGGACTACCTGTCGCCTTTATCTTGATGGCCGCATTGGTGATTGACTCCGTGCGGGCACGGCGTCGTCAATGAGCGGCCGGAAAAACCTGCGGCGGACCCGGCTGGCGGTAACGTTGAACTGATGTCCCTCATTCGCGCGCTCAGCAAGGAACTGGAAGCGCGCAGCGATGATTCGCTGCGGGCCCTGTTCGCCGCGCGGCCGGACCTCATCTCCCCCGTGGTCCCCGATTTCGCTGCACTCGCGGCGCGGGCAAGTGCCCGGGTCAGCGTACAGCGCGCCCTTGAAAGGCTCAATAAACCGGAAATGCAGGTGCTGGAGACACTCCACCTGTGCACCAACACGGACACCGGCCACAGCGTCTCCGCGGCGGGTCTGAAGAAGTGCATCAACGGCGCCACCCTTGCCGCGCTTGAGCCCATCCTGAACCGGCTCCAAGAACTCGCCCTCATCCACCGGGCCGATCCGCCGGGCACGGTGCACAATCCAGGCCGGCAGCGTTTCTACTTGCCGGTGGGCAGCCTCAAGGACGTCATCGGCATCTACCCGGCCGGACTGGGCCGCAGCTACACCGAGTTGGTGCGGCTGCAGCCGGCGTTCGCCCAGCGGGTGGTGAACCTTGTTGCCGAACTCCACCAAAGCGGCGCCAACATCCTGGCCGCCACGACGCCCATGGACGCGGCGCTGGCGCTGCAGCGTTGGACCTCGACTCCGGAGAGCCTTCAGCACATCCTCTCCGAGGCACCCGCACGGACGCGTCCCCTTTTGAACAAGTTCGGAAGCTGGGCCATGGGCGCCGTTCCGCAGGCCCAGCGCAAGGCCTCCGTGCTGCACGAAGGCCGCGACGTCGGGCCCGTGGACTGGCTCCTGGCCCGCGGTTTGCTTGTCCCCTTGGACGCCGGCCACGTCGAACTACCGCACAGCGTCGGCCTGTCCCTGCGCGGGGGCGCGATCGTGGACCACTTCACCTTGAAGCCCCCGGTGCCGGAACTAGGCCACACGAGTGCCGCCTTGCGCCGCAATGCCGCCATGGGTGCCATTGCCGAAGTTCTCCGGCTGGTGGGTGAGCTCCTGCACGCGGTCCGCGAGCAGCCGCTGGCCACCCTGCGCAGCGGAGGAGTGGGCGTGCGTGAGCTCAAACGCCTGGCCGACAGCCTCCGCTTGGGGTTGTCGGAGACCGCATTGATACTCGAAATCAGTGCCTTGTCCGGGTTATTGCGCCTCGATGTCGACAGTTCCACCTGGGTTCAGCCACCATCGTTGGAATGGCTCACCCTCCCGCGCCAGGAGCAGTGGCTCTGGCTGGTCAACGCTTGGCTCGCGAGCGAGCGCGCTCCCTCTCTCGTGGGCCAAACCCTCCCCGGGCCTGCCACGGCGGCACCGCGATCCGGCTCTGCGGCAAGTTCCATCAATGCCCTGTCCGCCGAGGCCCAACGCCCCGACGCCCCGCTGGTCCGCAAGCGGATCCTGGAGATCCTCGAAGAACTCACCGTTGAGGCAGAAGCACCGGACGGCAAGGCACCCGTCCTCAACGCCGAAACCGTCATGGAGCGCGCCGAATGGTCCCAGCCCCGGATGTCGCGGCGGTTCAGTTCCCTCGTCCGCGGCATCCTGCACGAAGCGGAACTCCTGGGGCTCATGGGCTCCGGCGCCCTGACCCAGCTTGGTTCGGCGATCGCCACCGAACAGCCCGATCTGGCCCTGAGCATCCTCGGCGAGCACCTGCCTGCAGCCGTTAACCATGTCCTGCTCCAAGCAGACCTGACCGCCGTCGCTCCCGGATACCTCGCACCTGAACTGAGCGAAAAACTGCTCCTGCTTGCCGACGCCGAAGGGCAGGGGCCAGCCACGATCTTCCGCTTCTCCGGAGATTCGATCCGGCGCGCGTTGGACGCCGGCCAGGACGCGGAAAGCATCCTCGCGTTCCTGCGGGCCCATTCGGCTACGGACGTTCCCCAGCCACTTCGGTACCTCATCAAGGACATCGCCTCGAGGCACGGGCGGCTGCGCGTCGCGAGCAGCCCCAGTTTCATCCAAAGCGACGACGAGTCCGCCATCTCCGAACTGGTCCGGGATCCGGGGGCCGCAAGCCTGGGACTTGTCCGGATCGCCCCCACAGTACTGACCTCCGCGGCAAGTCCCCGGGAGACCGCAAGGGTGCTGCGCGAGCTGGGACTCTCGCCGGCCGTACAGGAGGCGGAGACCGCCGTCGTGCGCTATAAGAGGACGACGGCGATGGCCGCTGGCGTCCGCCCCGTGTACACGGCGCCCCGGACCGCGCCTCCGGACGAGGACGTCGACGCGCAGCTTGCGCTGCTGAGGCACCATCGCACTGTCCACGGCGAAGTGACCGGCGAGGCGGCAACCCAACTGGGACTCGAAACGCTGCAGAGAGCCATCCGGCTGAAGCAGGCGGTCACCATGAACGTGGTTGACGGCTTGGGGAATTCCAACACCGAAACCGTTGTTCCAGTATCGGTTTCCGGTGGCCGGGTCAGGGTATTCGACGCTGCCAGGGACACCGAAAGAGTCTTGTCCATCCATCGCATCATCGATGTTGAACCTGCGGGCGATCCGAGCAAGTGAGGAAGCAATAGTGAGCGACGGTCCGCTGATCGTACAGAGCGACAAAACCATCCTGCTGGAAGTGGACCACGAGCTCGCCACCGAGGCACGGCATGCGATCGCGGCGTTCGCCGAGCTCGAGCGCGCCCCTGAACACGTCCACAGCTACCGGCTCACCCCTTTGGGCCTGTGGAATGCGCGCGCCGCGGGGCTGGACGCCGAAAGAGTCCTCGACACGCTCCTGCGCTACTCCCGTTTCCCGGTCCCGCACTCCTTGTTGATCGACATCGAAGAGACGATGTCCCGCTACGGCCGCTTGCGCCTGGAAAAGGACCCGCAGCACGGCTTGGTCATGCGCACCAACGACTACCCCGTACTCGAAGAGGTCATCCGGGCCAAGAAAATCGCACCGTTGCTGGGTCCGAGGATCGACGGCGAAACCGTGGTGGTGCATTCCTCGCAGCGGGGACAGCTTAAGCAGCTGTTGCTCAAGCTCGGCTGGCCGGCCGAGGATCTCGCCGGCTATGTGGACGGCACTCCGCACCTGATTGCCCTGAACGAGGACGGTTGGCACCTGCGTCCATACCAGAAGCTCGCCACGGAGAACTTCTGGGCGGGCGGCAGCGGCGTCGTCGTCCTGCCCTGTGGTGCGGGCAAGACCTTGGTGGGAGCAGCAGCCATGGCTACGAGCTCCACCACCACCCTGATCCTGGTCACCAACACGGTCGCTGCCCGGCAATGGAAGGACGAACTCCTCAAGCGGACCTCTTTGACGGAGGATGAGATCGGCGAGTATTCGGGCGCGGTCAAGGAAGTCCGGCCCGTCACGATCGCCACCTACCAGGTCCTGACCACCAAACGCGGAGGACTCTACCCGCACCTGGAACTCGTGGACGGCCACGACTGGGGACTCATCATCTACGACGAAGTCCATCTGCTGCCGGCTCCGATCTTCCGGATGACCGCTGACCTCCAGGCGCGTCGGCGTCTGGGGCTGACCGCGACGCTTGTGCGCGAGGACGGCCGCGAGGGTGAGGTCTTCAGCCTGATCGGCCCCAAGCGCTACGACGCACCCTGGAAGGACATCGAGGCCCAGGGCTACATTGCCCCGGCAGACTGCGTGGAGGTCCGGGTGGACCTGCCCCGGGACGAACGCGTGGCTTACGCGATGGCGGAGGATGCCGACAAATACCGATTGTGCGCGACATCGGAGACCAAGACCCATTTGGTGGAGCAGCTCGTAGCGTTGCACCAAGGCGAGCAGCTGCTGGTGATCGGCCAGTACATCGATCAGTTGGACGAGATCGGTGAGCGCCTGGACGCTCCCGTGATCAAGGGCGATACCACTGTGAAAGTGCGGCAGAAGCTGTTTGATGCCTTCCGGGCCGGGGAGATCAAGACCCTCGTGGTGTCCAAAGTGGCCAACTTCTCGATCGACCTGCCCGAGGCATCCGTGGCGATCCAGGTTTCCGGGTCTTTCGGTTCCCGCCAGGAAGAGGCTCAACGCTTGGGACGATTGCTTCGTCCCAAGCAGGATGGCCGAGCGGCACGCTTCTACTCGCTGGTGGCCCGGGACACCCTGGACCAGGACTTTGCCGCCAAACGGCAGCGCTTCCTCGCCGAGCAGGGCTACGCCTACCGGATCATGGACGCCAAGGACGTGCCCGCCGGGTAGGGGCTGTCCGGCTTAAGGGCTGTCCACGTTAAGGGCTAGGCCACCAGCTGCCGTGCGCGCTCCTGTTGCCGGGCCGGTTGCAGCGCGACGATGTCGACGACGGCCCAGGAGTCCTCGTCTTTGAGCTGCGCAGCGGCGAATCGTTCAGCGGCGGAACGGTCGCTGAACTCCTCGTGCCCGATGCGTCCGGAGAGCGTGTCCAGGTAGCTGACATGGAATTCGACGTTTTGAATTTCAACGCGTGATTCTTGTTTGTTTTCCATGGCTCCAGTGTGGGACGGCCCTCCGACAATTTAGGACTGTGCCCCCGGCGTGTTGGCTTTTGGGCAGTTTGTCAGGCCTTCCGCAGGACTTCCGCTGCGGTGCTGCGGACCGCCTCGGTCACCGCGTCCAATATCCGCGATGGTGTCCGCCACCTTTGCCAGTACAAAGGCACGTCCAACGGACGCTCGTGCGCGAGTTCCACCAAGTATCCACGGGCTATGTCCCGGCCACATTGCGATTCAGGCAGCAGCCCCCACCCAAGTCCCAGGCGCACAGCCTCGGCAAACTCCTGGCTGGACGGAACATAGTGGCGCGGCCCTGCAGGATCCGTCCCCCGTGCCGCGCCGCCCAGGAGCTCCAGGAAACGGTGCTGGTATTCATCCTTGCGGTCGAAGTCCACGGCCGGAGCTGCGCGCAACGAGGCAACGTCCACGCCGTCGGGAAGCCACCTGGCCCTGAATCCCGGGGTGGTGACGGCGCGGTATCTCATGCTCCCCAGCGGCTCCACCCGGCAGCCTTGCACCGGCTCGGGAGTGGCGGTCACGGCGGCCATCACCGTTCCGGCACGGAGCATGGACGTCGAATACTGTTCGTCGTCCCGGTGGAGATCGAAGACAGCGTTAAGCTCCGCAGGCACCCTGGTGAGGGCCTTGAGGAACCAGACGGACAAGGAATCCGCGTTGACCACGATCGGAACCGAGACCATGGGCGATTCGCCCGGAAGGCCCAGTTCGAGTTCGGCGTCTGCCTCCAACTGGGCGAGCTGCCGGGCCAGCCTGAGCACCACTTGTCCAGACTCCGTGGCCTGCGCGGGATTGCTCCGCTGCAGCAACACCCTGCCGGCCGCTTGCTCAAGCGCCTTGAGGCGTTGTGAGACGGCCGACGGCGTGATGTTCAGTGATCGGGCGGCGGCGTCGAGCGTACCTTCCGTGAGCACCGCGGCGAAGGTGTGCAACTGTTCGGAAGAGAATCTAGCCATAAGAGGATCTTACGATGCCTAAGTTTATTTAGCTGGACTAATGTCGAAGGTGAAACTTAGCCTCGAAGCATGAACTTCCCCAACGTCTTCCACGCTGCCGGCTTGGGCCTCGGCACAGGCCTGGCCCTCATTGTTGCCATCGGCGCCCAAAATGCCTACGTCCTCCGGCAAGGAATCCGGGGCGAACACATCGGGGCGATCGTTGCCGTGTGCGCCATCTCGGATGCCGTGCTCATCGCGGCCGGGGTACTTGGCACAGGGGCCCTGCTCACTGCGGCGCCTGCCGCCGTCGTCGTTCTCCGCTATGTCGGCGCGGCATTCCTGGTCACGTACGGCGCGATGGCTGCGCGGCGAATCCTCAAGCCGCAAGCGCTCGAATCCGCCGAGCTGTCGGGTTCCGATCGAAGCGGGCTCGCGGCCGCGCTGGCCACCGTCATGGCCCTGACGTGGCTCAACCCCCATGTCTACCTGGACACCGTGCTGCTCCTGGGATCAGTGGCAAACGCGCAGGGTCCCGGGCTGCAGTGGTGGTTCGCGGCCGGAGCCATGCTGGGCAGTATTTTGTGGTTTTGTTCACTCGGGTTCGGCGCGAAACTGCTGCGCGGTTTCTTTGCACGCCCGGCATCCTGGCGGATCCTCGACGGCGGGATTGCGCTCACTATGACTGGGCTCGGAGTCGGACTGGCTCTCGGCAGCTAGCCCGGTGCCACAACCATGGCACACCAACAATTCTCACACCAAGCATCCAGTCAACTCCCAGAAACTGGGAGCATCATGAATGGTATGAAAAAGAACGGCCCCGAAGCCAAGCTGCTCGTCGTCGACGACGAACCCAACATCCGTGAGCTGCTCTCCACCTCGCTGCGTTTTGCTGGCTTTGAGGTCGTTGCGGCGTCGAACGGCCGCGAAGCGCTCGCTGCCGCCGATCTTCACGCCCCGGACCTCGCGGTCCTGGACGTCATGCTCCCCGACATGGACGGGTTCACCGTCACCCGCCGCCTTCGGGCCGCCGGAAAGCACTTCCCTGTCCTGTTCCTGACTGCCAAGGACGACACGGAAGACAAGGTCACGGGCCTGACCGTCGGTGGCGACGATTACGTCACCAAGCCCTTCAGCCTGGATGAAGTGGTGGCCCGGATACGCGCCGTGCTGCGCCGCACGCAGCCAATGGAAGACGACGACGCCGTGATCCGCGTGGACGACCTGGAACTCGACGACGACGCGCATGAGGTCCGCCGCGGCGGCACCATCATCGAGCTCTCACCCACCGAGTTCAAGCTGCTGCGCTACCTCATGCTGAACCCGAACCGGGTGCTTTCCAAGGCGCAGATCCTGGACCACGTTTGGGAGTACGACTTCAACGGCGATGCCTCAATCGTGGAGTCGTATATCTCCTATCTCCGGCGCAAGGTCGATATTGATCCGGACGCCACTGCCTTGATCCAGACCAAGCGTGGCGTCGGTTACGTACTGCGGACGGCCGAGAAGCGCTGACCTTGTTTAACCGTTGGAAGTCGGCCTCCCTCAGGTCGCAGCTGGTTGCCATCATCATGGGGCTGCTGCTGCTGGCCTTGGCCGCCACAGGCGCCGGGACGCTGACGCTAGTCAAGAGCTATCTCCAAGGGCAAGTCGATGACAAGCTCAAGGCTGCTGTCCAGATCGCCCAGCAGCAGCAATCGTTTGCCAACCTGTCCGAGGCGAGCCCCGCCGTGCCCACGGACTATTCCCTGACGCTCTACATCCAGGGCCAGCCGCCCTATCCGTTCGGCGGCAGCAAGACTGATCGGCCGAACATCGCCAGCATCAGTCCCGCTGAAGCCAAGGAGCGCAACTACGCACCCTTCCAGGTGGGTGGAACCGCGGGCGGGAATTGGCGCGTGGTTGCGGTCAACGTCGTTGACAACCGGACAGGGCAAAACGCGGTGGTCATCGTCGGGCTGCCCTTGTCCCCCGTGGACAAAGTCATGGAACACGCAACCCTCGTGGTGGTCGGCGTCGGACTCCTGACCCTGGTGCTCGCGTTCTTCATTGCCACCTGGACTGTTGCGCGTTCCTTCCGCCCCCTCTCGCGCGTTGAAAAGACCGCGGCCGCCATCGCCGCCGGTGATCTGTCACGCCGCGTGGAGATCGAGAATCCGGTCACTGAAGTCGGCCGCCTGGGCGCCTCCCTCAACGCCATGCTCGCGCACATCGAATCGTCCTTCGCGGCGCGTGCGGCCTCCGAGGCAAGGATGCGGCGGTTCGCAGCCGATGCCTCACACGAGTTGCGTACCCCCTTGGTCACCATCCGTGGTTTCTCCGAGCTTTACCGCCACGGAGCCCTTGCCACACCGGAAGACGTGGGCACCGCCATGGGCAGGATCGAGAGCGAAGCCAAGCGCATGGGATCCATGGTGGAAGACCTGCTCTTGCTTGCCCGCCTGGATGAACAAAGGCCGCTGCAGCTCAAACCGGTCGATTTGCAGCTCCTGGCGAACGACGCCGTGGTGGACTCCCTCGCGACTTCGGGCGAGCGGAAGATTTCGCTGACAGGGCTCGACGGCGGCCCCGCCGTTAGTGCCCCGGTCCAGGGTGACGAGGCCAAGCTTCGTCAGGTCCTGGGAAACCTGGTGGGCAACGCCCTGCGCTACACGCCCGAAGGAACGCCGATTGAGCTCGCCGTCGGGGTCCGGAACACTCCGGACGGCCCATTCTCCGTCCTTGAGGTGCGGGACCACGGCAGTGGTATTCCGGCCGAGGAATTGCCCCGGATTTTCGAGCGGTTCTACAGGGCTGACACTTCACGCACGCGTGAGACCGGCGGAAGCGGGCTCGGCCTCGCAATTGTCGCGGCAATTGTCGGGTCGCACGGCGGTACCGTCAGGGTTGACGAGACCGACGGCGGCGGGGCCACCCTGGTTGTCAGCCTGCCCTTCCAGGACGACATGTCCGAGGTGCCTGAAGATGCGGGTATCGCCGAGGCAGAGATCTCCGACTAGCGCTTGCGCGGGTTGGCTCAGCGGGCTGCCCACAGTTGTCCACATAGGGAGATTCGGCCCTGTCGGGTCCAGGTGAGGGCTTCTAGGCTCAGGGTGTAGATCACAAGCCAGCCGCAGCCGCGGACCCGTTTTAGTTGAAAGGCCACGCCCTATGAGCGTTATCTCCGTCGATACCGAACAGCTCCAGCTCAAGTCCGCCAACGTCAAAGCCACCGTGGATCGGATCAGCGCCGACGTCCAAGCCATGAAACGCGGGCTGGACGAGCTCCAAGGCACGTGGAAGGGATCAGCGGCCAACAATTTCCAAGCCCTCATCTCTGAGTGGACGTTGACCCAGAACAAAGTGGAGGCCTCGCTGGCATCCATCAACCTGGCACTGGCCTCCGCCGCGGCAAGTTACCTCCAGACCGAGCAAGGCAACACCCAGCGGTTCAGCTACTAGGAGGCGCCAAGGGATCCCGGCGGACCGGCTTGTCCGCGTTCCCGCCGGGATCCAGTTGTTTCCAGGGTCCAGTGTTTCCAGGTCCAGGACCCGCTGCAGCCGTTACTTCTCCGGCGTCGACTGGTGGAAGCGCAACCGCCAACGGCCGTCGTCCAGCAACCAGATGGAACTCCGCAATGCCGAGCCGGTGCGCCCAAGACTTCTGTAGCTGAGCAGCATGGTGTTGGTGGAGAGCCGCTCTGCGGAAATGACCTCTATCTCAGCGGACTCGCCGGGATTGCCCTCCAACGCCATCATGAGTTCATCGCGGGACCAAACACGTCCGGAGCTGCCAATCTCGGTAAAGTCCGGGTGGAGCAGGATCCCCGTACGCCCAAGGTCTCCCCTGACGTCCGGTCTCAGGAGTTCCTTCTCAAGAAGAATTACCGTTTCCTCGTCTGAGCGCACACCAACCTGGCCAAGCACCGCTTCTTCGTCCCCACCGGCGAACAAAGTGGGCTCGACGAAGGTCTCCTGCTCCATGAACCCCGCCGGCGCGTTAGTCAAGGATGACCCGCTCAAGAGGTCCTGACCGCCGAACAGCGTGAGGTCTTCATCCTGGGCATCGGCATCGTGGTCGTCGTCGTCGTGCTCGCCGTCGAAAAGCGAGGGCGCCTCCTCAGGCGCGGTCGCGTTGGGGGCTGGGATCGTGCGGGACAAGGACCGTGCAGCTTCATCGGCTCCCGGGTAACCCGGTCCGCCAGCTGCGGCTATGCCTTGCTGGTATGCCAGGGCGACCGCGCGGGCGCGAACATCGGCGGCCTCGTTGAGGTCGTGGCCGGCGTGGCCTTTGACCCACTCGAAGGTGTACTTGCGGCCGACAATGGCCTGATCGATGTCCTTAAGGAGGTCGACGTTCAACACGGGCTTTCCATCTGCTTTGCGCCAGCCCTTGCGCTTCCATCCCGGCATCCACTTGGTGATGCAATTGATGACGTACTGGCTGTCGCAGAGGATTTTCAGCTCTTCATCGGGAACATGTGCGGTGGACCGGAACAGGTCCAGCACCGCCATGAGCTCACCCTGGTTGTTGGTTCCGTGCGGCCACCCCCCGGCCCTCCAGCAAGAGTCGTTCACGTACCAGGCCCAACCGGCAGGCCCGGGATTGCCGAGGGCAGAACCATCGGCGGCAGCAATAATCGTCATGGTTTCCATCCTGCCAGACCACCCCGACACTCCCCGCCGTTCCCAGACCGACGCTCGCTCACATCTAGGGCCAAAATCGCAAACCCTCCTGCACCAATGGTGAGCGAGCGACGGCCCAACACCCGACGTACGTGACCGAGCGTCGGGAAGAAACCCGCGACAAGTGACCGGGCGTCGGGAAGAAACCCGCGACAAGTGACCGGGCGTCGGGAAGAAACCCGCGACAAGTGACCGGGCGTCGTTAAACGGCGACGACGGCCCCCGCCCAAGGCGGGAACCGTCGTCGTGCGTGTGGCTGGTGAGCCGGCGCGGAGGCTTAGAAGCCGCCCATGCCGCCCATCTCGTCGCCGCCGCCCATGGCCGGAGCGTTCTTCTCCGGCTTGTCGGCAACAACGGCCTCGGTGGTCAGGAACAGGCCAGCGATGGAGGCAGCGTTCTGGAGAGCCGAGCGGGTGACCTTTACGGGGTCGTTGACGCCGGCAGCCAGCAGGTCCTCGTAAACGCCGCTTGCAGCGTTCAGGCCGTGGCCCGACGGCAGGCCGCGGACCTTGTCGATGACAACGCCCGGCTCGAGGCCAGCGTTGTGAGCGATCTGCTTGAGCGGAGCGTCGATGGCGACGCGGACAATGTTGGCGCCCGTTGCTTCGTCGCCTTCGAGCTGCAGGTTGGCGAATGCCTTGGCACCGGCCTGGATGAGGGCAACGCCACCACCGGCGACGATGCCTTCCTCAACGGCAGCCTTCGCGTTGCGGACGGCGTCCTCAATGCGGTGCTTGCGCTCCTTGAGCTCAACTTCGGTTGCGGCACCGGCCTTGATGACTGCAACGCCGCCGGCCAGCTTGGCCAGGCGCTCCTGCAGCTTCTCGCGGTCGTAGTCGGAATCGGAGTTCTCGATCTCGGCACGGATCTGCGCCACGCGTCCGGCGATGGCGTCGGCGTCGCCGGCACCTTCGACGATGGTGGTCTCGTCCTTGGTGACAACAACCTTGCGGGCGTTGCCAAGCAGTTCGAGGGTTGCGTTCTCGAGGCTGAGGCCCACCTCCGAGGAGATGACCTGGCCACCGGTGAGGATGGCGATGTCGGCGAGCTGTGCCTTGCGGCGGTCACCGAAGCCCGGAGCCTTGACGGCGACGGACTTGAAGGTGCCACGGATCTTGTTGACGATCAGGGTGGCCAGGGCCTCGCCCTCGATGTCTTCAGCGATGATCAGCAGCGGCTTGTTCGACTGCATGACCTTCTCCAGGACCGCAACGAGTTCCTTCACGTTGGAGATCTTGGAGTTCACGATCAGGATGTACGGGTCCTCGAGGACCGTTTCCTGGCGCTCTGCGTCGGTGACGAAGTACGCGGAGATGTAACCCTTGTCGAAGCGCATGCCCTCGGTGAGCTCAAGCTCCAGGCCGAAGGTGTTGGACTCCTCGACGGTGATGACGCCTTCCTTGCCGACCTTGTCCAGGGCTTCAGCAATGAGGCTACCGATTTCGGTGTCGCCGGCGGAGATGGAAGCGGTGGCTGCGATCTCTTCCTTGGTCTCGATCTCCTTGGCGGAGGCGAGCAGCTCGGTGATGACGGCTTCAACAGCCCTCTCGATGCCGCGCTTGAGGGACAGCGGGTCGGCGCCGGCAGCTACGTTGCGCAGGCCTTCCTTGACGAGGGCCTGGGCCAGGACGGTGGCAGTGGTGGTGCCGTCGCCTGCGACGTCGTCCGTCTTCTTGGCAACTTCCTTGACCAGCTCGGCGCCGATCTTCTCGTAAGGGTCGTCCAGCTCGATCTCCTTGGCGATGGAAACACCATCGTTGGTGATCGTGGGGGCGCCCCACTTCTTTTCGAGGACGACGTTACGTCCACGCGGGCCGAGGGTGACCTTGACGGCGTCGGCGAGGGTGTTCAGACCCCGCTCGAGACCGCGGCGTGCCTCTTCATCAAATGCAATGATCTTGGCCATAACGGCGGTAGTCCTTTCGGGACAGTCGTTAAGAAGGTGCCTTCACTGTGGTGCCCGCGACGGACGATCCTTCACATTCGGCCTCTGTACGCCGCGTGCTCCGGATCTCACCCCAGCAAGGTTTCTTTGTTCCCCCAGGCACCACCACTATTTCCATACGGCCGGAGCCGCGCGAAGAATTAGCAGTCAGCGCTTGAGAGTGCTAATCAATAATTAGCACTCGCCCGAGGAGAGTGCAAGCAGCAGGCGCAAGAATCACGGAGTCCGGGACGCGGTCTCCTTGCCGCTCAGCCTCGCGGTGTTGTCGGCTCCGTAGGTGAAGACCATGTAATTGGACGATGTAACGTCACCGTTGGCGTCGAATCCGATGGTTCCGGACTCGCCGTCGTAATCCGGAAGCTTGGCCCCCTTCAGCACCTCGGCGCAATCTTTATAGGACGTACAAGACGTACGATCTTTCGTTGCCGCATCGCCTGACGTCGGACGCGTCCCTCCGGACACAGTGGTGAGCCACGCCGCGATCGAGCCACCGGCGTCGTCGCCCGCCGCTGCGGCCGCAAGCGCGGCGAGCGTGACGGCGTCATACGTCTCGGCGGCGTATGTCGTGTCCTTGAGTTTAGGGTCGATGCCCGTCAGATCCGCTTGGAACTCCGCACTCGGGAAGACGCCGGGAAGGATTCCCCGCGCACCGTCCAGGCCACCGGCTCCGAGCGCGGTTCCGTATTGGCGGATGGCACCGTCGCTCAAGATCAGGCTCTTGCCGCTCAGCCCCACGTTCAGCAACTCCGCCAAAGCGCCTTGGGCACCGTCACGGGCAACCACGACGACGGCGTCCGGCGTGCCGGACTTGATGCTCGCCGCTGCGGGAGCTGCCTTTCCGGCCGCGAATTCCGTGTTGGACACGGCGTCCATTCCCAGGCTGCGGGCAGCGTCCATGACTGCTCCGGAGACGCGCGTCCCGTAGTCCCCGGCTTCATGCAGGACGGAAATCCTCTTGGCGCCGGCGTCGTGGGCAAGCTTCGCCAAGACGCTGCCCTGTGCGACTTCAGCGGCCGAGGTGCGGAAGTAGAAGCCGCCGTTCTTGTAGCTGCTGAGTCCAGATGCCGTGTTGGCCGGCGAGATGAGCGGAATCCGGGCGGGAGCCAGCACATCGATGGCGGCGGGCGCATGGCTGGAATCCGTCGGCCCCACAACGACGTCGGCGTGGGCCGCCAACAAAGCCTTCGCTTGCGTCGCTGCATCGGCGGTGAAGGCCGGCGCGCTGCTGCCTTGGGTGGCCGCCGATGCCGGGAGCAACTCGACGGGCTGGCCCTTGTATCCACCTGCGTCATTGATTTGTTTGACAGCCAACTTGGCGGCCGTCAACTCGGACTCGTTGAGGAAGGCGGAAGTGCCTGTACTGTCCAGAATCACGCCGATGCGCAGGACACCGTCGCCGCTCGGGGTAACCGAAGCAAGCCTGGCGTTGCCGACGGAGGCGGAACATCCGGCTAGCGCAAGGGCCAAAGACGCAAAACCTGCAAGAAGAGGCACTCCCAACGAAGATGTTCGGGACCGGCGTCTTTCAAGAGGCCAGGACAGCCGTGTTTCCGCAACACCCACTAGATAAGCCGCACGCTTTCCGCCTGCGGGCCCTTCTGGCCCTCGCCCAATTCGAAGTCGACCCGTTGCCCTTCTTCGAGCGCACGGAAACCATCCATCTGGATTGCAGACCAGTGCACAAAAATGTCGTCGCCGGACCCATCCACAGTGATGAACCCGTAGCCCTTTTCGGCATTGAACCATTTGACGGTTCCCAAAGCCATGATCCCCACACTTTCAACTAGCAGTGGCCGGCTTCCGGGATCTCCGGGCCAGCCCACAACTACTGTAACCACAGTCACGTTCCCGTAGCGCAACCCCGGGCGTGGGTGGCCGCAATGTTATTGAGGCGTAACCGAGCCGCTACCTGTAACCGGGGCCGAGAACGACAACCACGGGCTGCTGGAATTCGGCACTGTCCACAAGGTTGGAAATGCCCAGCAACTTGCCGAGTGCTTCCGCATTGCCCTTCTGTGCCGCGCCTTTGTAGAAGACTGACGACGTCTGCTGGGGCATGCCGCCCCAGTTTGCGACCGTGGACAACGGCCATCCCCCGCCTTGCACCATGCCGGCCACACGGGCAGCCAGGCCACCGGTGGTGGTGCCGTTGTAGACCGCCACTACCGCGGTCTTGTCCAATGGCGCCGTGCTGGTGCTCTCTGTGGTGGGCGTCGGGGTGCTGGAGGGAGTGTCGCTTGGGCTCGGCTGCACGGATGCCTGCGCCGGGCTGCTTGCCGAAGGGGACGCCGCCGCACTTGGCGTCGGGGAGCCCACGGTGGCGACGGCTTGCGGCGTGATTGCAGCAGGGGAGCCAAGCTTTGGAAGGACGAGGAACGCTACAAGGCCGACAGCCAGCGCGATACCGCCCATGAGCAGCACCGGCCACAGCGTGGGCCTGGGAGCGGACGCTACGAGCCTGTGGACACCTTGCCGCGTTGAACTCAGCGGGACACGGTCGAATTCATCCCGGGCAAATTTGGTCATGGTGAAGCCTTGTCCTTGCTGCTTGCTTGCTGGGGGGATCAGCGGATGCTTTATGCGTCGGAACCGAGACGGCGCGCTGTGCGGGCCCTCTGACGCGACATACGTAGTCTACGCAATCTCTTGACCAGCATAGGATCGTGGGCCAGTGCTTCCTCGGTGTCGATGAGAGCATTGAGGAGCTGGTAGTAGTGGGTTGCGGAAAGATCGAAGAGTTCCCGGACCGCCTGTTCCTTGGCCCCGGCGTACTTCCACCATTGCCGTTCCAAGGCAAGCATCTGTTGTTCACGCTCGCCCAGCGGCGAATCGCTGCGGAGTCCGGCGGAGAGGTCTTCGAGCACCAATCCAGTTGCTT
Organism: Arthrobacter bambusae; assembly: GCF_030812595.1. Lineage (GTDB taxonomy): Bacteria > Actinomycetota > Actinomycetes > Actinomycetales > Micrococcaceae > Arthrobacter > Arthrobacter bambusae_B. The sequence goes on along the minus strand of NZ_JAUSSZ010000002.1, from coordinate 138,720 downwards.
CGGACGCCATGGGTTCCCGTGCGGGCTCTGCCACGACACACTCCTTCGACGCATTGACTGAAAAATGTCCCCCGCCCATGGTAACGGGCGAATAACACCGATGTCATTTGCCCCGCCGCGGTGCGGGCACCCGTTTCCCCGAGAGCCGCTGGACAGGGACAATGGCTGGGTGGCAGGCGAAGAAGCGTTATTTGAGCTTGAATCCGAGGATCACTCCGCCGGGTTCGCGGCACTCCCGGCGATGGCTTTGGACGATCTGATGGCGCCGGACTGGGCCGACGCGCTTTCCGGCGTCGAGGATGAATTGCGCTCGGTGCTGGCCTTCGTGGCGGGCGAGGCAAGCCGCGGAATCCAGGTGCTGCCTGCGGCTTCCAACATCCTTCGCGCCTTCCGGCAGCCGCTGGCCGACGTCAAGGTGCTGATCCTGGGCCAGGACCCCTACCCGACGCCGGGACACGCCGTCGGGCTCTCTTTCGCGGTTTCCGGGCCAACCCGGCCCATCCCCCGCAGCCTCTCGAACATTTACCGGGAGATGGAGTCCGACCTGGGGCTGCCACCGCGGGTGCACGGCGACCTTTCGGCCTGGACGGACCAAGGAGTGCTCCTCCTGAACAGGGTGCTCAGCGTCGCGGCCGGTGCGGCCGGCTCGCACCGGGGCAAAGGCTGGGAGGCCATCACGACGGCGGCGGTTACCGCCGTCGCGCGTCGCCGCAATGCCCGCGGCCAACAGAGTCCCCTGGTCGCGATCCTGTGGGGCAAGGACGCAGAAGCCGTACAGCCGCTGCTAGAAGGCGCCCCTGTGATCTCCTCCGCGCACCCCAGTCCGTTATCGGCCTCGCGGGGATTCTTCGGCTCGCGCCCTTTCAGCCGGGCCAACGCGCTGCTCCGTATGCAGGGCGCAGATCCTGTCATCTGGGAGCTTCCGGCACTGCCCTAGCTTAGGCTTGCCTACATGACATCTTTGCCCGCAACGTCGTCTGCATCCCGCAATACCCGCCCCCAAGTGAACCTGACTGTGCTGCGCACGGAACAGCTTTCGCCCCACATGGTGCGCATCATCGCGGGCGGACCCGGCTTTGCCGGCTACGCGAACAACGACTTCGTGGACCGGTATGTGAAGATCGTGTTCCCACAGCCGGGCGTCGACTATGAGTTGCCGCTGGATCTTTGGTCCATCCGCGAGACCATGCCGCGCGAACAGTGGCCTTACACGCGGACTTACACCGTCCGCTGGGTGGACGAAGCTGCGCAGGAACTGGCAATCGACTTTGTGGTCCATGGCGACGAGGGCCTTGCGGGTCCTTGGGCGTTGCGGGCCCAACCCGGGGACCCGCTTGTTTTCACCGGCCCGGGCGGCGCCTACAACCCGGCGCCCGACGCCGACTGGTACCTTTTCGCGGGCGACGACGCCGCGCTCCCGGCAATTGCCGCCTCGATCGAATCCCTGCCCGCCCACGCCAAGGGGCTGGCTTTCCTCGAAGTCGATAGCGACGCCGACATCCTCGATATCGCGGCGCCGGACGGACTGGAGTTGCGTTGGCTTCTGCGCTCCGGCGTGCCGGCAGGGTCAAGCTCGATCCTGCTTGATGCCTTGGGCGAAGCAGAATGGCTGCCGGGCCGCGTCGATGTTTTTGCGCATGGTGAACGCGGCTACATGAAGGGCCTGCGCGATATCTTCTTCAAACAGCGCGGGCTGGAGCGTTCCCAGGTGTCGCTCTCCGGATACTGGGCCCAAGGGCGTGTTGAGGATGACTTCCAAGCGGAGAAGAAACTGCCCATCGGACAGATCTAGGCCGGACAGATCTAGGCCGGACAGATTTAGGCCGGACAGATCTAGCGCCGGCGCACGCGGCGTCGCTCGTTGCTGGCCAACCCCTTGGTCAGCGGCCGGGCGAGGTTGTCACCCAGTACGATTCCCGCCGCCACACCGAGCACGATCGCCCCGGCATTGAGCATGCCGCCCGAGCCCAGGAGGACATCCGCTTCCTGCACGGTCAACACATACATGGAACGGAATATCTTCAAGCCGGGAAGCAGGATGAGGGCCGCCGGGACGGCCACCACCAACTGTGGGGCCCCGAGCCTGAGTGCCACCATCCGGGCGAGCAGGCCGATGACGACGGCGGAAATCGCCGGAGAGAGCCGGTCCCCGAAACCAACGTTGGAAGCCCCCCACAAGACGAAGTAACCCACCAGGCCCACTGCCGCCGTCGGGAGCAGAAGTTTGAGGAGGGTTTGCTCGGTGATGCCGATGGCAATCACCCCGATGGCGATCAGGATCGCCTGGCCCCACAATGGATACGCTTCGGGGAATGTTTGGGTGACGTCAATCGCGACGCTGCCGATGAGGTCACCCACAACCACCGCGACTGCGATGCCCGCAACGATCGCGCCGAAGGTCAGGATGGTGGACAGGAAGCGTCCGGCCGCGGTCACGGGGAACCCGTTGATGGCATCCTGCACCGAAGACACGAGTCGACCGGTTGGCAACAGCAGGAGGATTCCGCCCGCCACGACGATGGACGGCGGGATATCGGCCCCAGCCCAGTGGAGCGTGAGGGCGATGAACGTGACCAGGAAGGAACAGGCCGCTGTCACGAAGAAGTCAGGCGTGCGCCACTTGCCCAATTGACGGGCCACGAGGTTGACAAGCATGTTGGAGACGAAAGCGAGGGCGGACGCTCCGACCCCGCCGCCCAGGACTCCGACAAAAACAGCGGAGAACACGCCATACGCCATCGTGACCATCCACCGTGGGAAGGGCTTGCTCCTCCGGATGATGTCATCCAGCCGGCGCACGGCCTCGGCCCTGCCGACCCCTCCAGCCACGATGTCCGTGACGAGCTGGTGCACTTGGGCCAAGCCTGCGTAGTTGTTGGTCCACGAACGGACTACCCGGAGCAGCGTCAGCGGGGTCTGGTCCTTGGGCGCGTAGTTTATCTGGACTGACTGGTTGGTGATGTCCACTTCGATGTTCTTCAGCCCGAGTGCGGCCGTGACAGCGATGATGCTGGTCTCGACCTCCAAGGCGCCGGCACCGTAGCGAAACATCGATTCGGCCATGTGCAACGCGAAGTCGATGGTCTTGCGGGCCGAAGCATCAACGCCGCCCACGTGGATGATGGGGTTGGCGTAGGGACTGCCCGCCAAGCGATCGACGATGCTCAACGGGGCGGTGGGAGGATTCTCGCCCTGGACGAGCCTGCGAAGCATGCGCTTGGCGTTGACATTCTGGCGCACCTGGGATGGCTTCAGCGGCTGCGTCTTGGGCAAGCCGTCGGTGTTGGGCCTGTTGTCGGGGCGGTCAGTCACAGTAGAGCGGCGATCCTAGTAGAACTGCTGGCCGGTTCGGCGGGTGTAGACCTGCCGCGCGATGCGTTCCCCGGCAGCTGTCCAGAGCTTGTACTTCAGCGGGCTGATGACTTGGTCGTAGCAGCCGACAAAGTCGGTGACGGTCTTGCTGAAGCTGGTCTTGAACAAGCCAAGTCCGTGGAAGGGGTGCGAGGTGTCTTTGAGCCGGTCTGCGGGCGGAGTGCCGCAGAAATCGTACTCGGTGCAACCCAGCTCCTTGACCTGGTTGATGGCCGTCCACTGCACCAAGTGCGAATCGCCGTACTGCGCGCGCTTCTGGAGCGATCCGCCGTCCTTGTACGTGCCCTTCCGGCCGTAGTTGATGACGAAAGCTCCAACGGAAGGGACACCGTTTTCAAAGACAAACAACAGCCTGCCCTGGCCCCGCTCGATGAAGTTGGTCCAAAACTGGCGATAGTACGCGAATTCACGGACGCGCACCTGGGACTTCGCCTCGACGGTGTTGGTCATCAGCGCATACATGGAACGGAAGTTCTCCTCCGTCGGTTCCATGGTCTGGACTTCGACGCCTTCGCGGATGGCCCGGCGAACGGCGTTGCGCCCGCGGGAATGAAGGTTGCGCAACAGCTGGTTCTCCTCGGGAGAGATGTCCAGCAAGGCAGTGGAGTCGTTCGGCTGCAGGTTGGGGGTCTTGACCAGGCCGGTGGCCTCAATCGCGTCCCGGGCTTCGTCGCTGAGCACGATGTCCGGCTCGATCTTCACTGCGAAGACCCCGAGTTTGTCCCGCTTGACGAATTCCCGGTTCGCGTTGACGATCCCCGGAATGTCCTCGACGCCGGCAACGTCGGGGCCCTTGATGAGGTACCAGAGCTTGCCGAGCAGTGGAAACGACTTCTCCAGGACCAGGTTGTAGCTGCTGTACTCCTCGGTCTCGTAGACGAGGTGCAAGGGCTTCCAGCCGAAGTGCTGCTTCACGTCCGCAAAAGCTTCGGATTGGAGAAGGTTGCCGCCGTTGGGATTGGCAGTGACGTGTTTGTCCCAGTGTTCGATTTCCTCGGCGGTGGCAAAGCGTGCGGTAAATTCTCGCAAGGGGGCCGTGTCCAATCAGTTGCGTGCTTGGGGCAGCCGGCGCCGGTGTGCGGCGCAGGCGTTCATCCCCAAGTCTATCGGCCCCCGGGCCACCGCCGGACCTGTTCACGCCGAAGACTCCGGACGGGCGTCAGCACTCCACGACGTTGACGGCGAGGCCGCCCATGGCCGTTTCCTTGTATTTGGAGGACATGTCCTTGCCGGTTTCGCGCATGGTCACGATGACCTCGTCCAAGGAGACCCGGTGGGTGCCGTCGCCCCAAAGCGCCATCTTCGCGGCATTGATGGCCTTGGCCGCGGCGATCGCGTTGCGCTCGATGCAGGGGATCTGCACGAGGCCGCCGATGGGGTCGCAGGTCAGGCCCAGGTTGTGTTCCATCGCAATCTCGGCCGCGTTCTCCACCTGTCCCGGCGAGCCGCCCATGACTTCGGCCAAGCCCGCGGCGGCCATCGAGGAGGCGGATCCGACCTCGCCTTGGCAGCCCACTTCGGCGCCGGAGATCGAGGCCTGTTCCTTGTAGAGCACCCCGATCGCGCCCGCGGCGAGCAGGAACTTCACCACGACGTCGTCGCGGTCCTGCTGCGTGGCTTTGTCCATACCGGGGGCGAAATGCAGGGCGTAGTACAGCACGGCGGGGATGATCCCGGCGGCACCGTTCGTGGGCGCGGTGACCACGCGGCCGCCCGAGGCGTTTTCCTCGTTCACCGCCAGGGCGATGAGGTTCACCCATTCCTGCCAATACTTCGGGTCCCGGTAATCGGGGTCCTGGTCTTTGGCTTCCTTCAGGAGCCGCTCGTGCCAGTCGGGGGCCCGACGGCGGACCTTCAGTCCGCCAGGCAGCACGCCTTCGCGCTTGAGGGACTTTTCTACACAGGCCTCCATGACGGCGTAGATGTGCAGCAGCCCTTCGCGGATTTCCTCCTCGGTCCGGGAGGCGCGCTCGTTGATGAACATGATGTCCGAAATGCCCAGCCCCTTGGACGCGCAACGGCCCATGAGTTCCGCGGCGGTGCGGAAGGGCAGCGGGAGTTCCTTCTTGGACTCCTCCAGTTCCTTCTGGGCCGCGTCCTCTTCGCCCTCGCGGACGATGAATCCGCCGCCCACTGAGAAGAACGTGGCCTCGTGCAGAACCTCGCCGTCGGCGTCTGAAACGGAGAACTTCATCCCGTTGGTGTGCCTTGGCAAGACAGTGAGCGGGTGCAGGATCATGTCCGATTCGCCGTACGCCAGGGATGCCCCGGTCTCGGGATCGACCGCGCCGCCCAGGTTCAAGGTCCCGGATTCGGCGATCGACGCGAGCCGTTCCTCCACCTCCTCGGGCAGGATGAGCTCCGGGTGGTAGCCCTCCAAGCCCAGCAACACCGCCGTCATGGTCCCGTGCCCCCGTCCAGTTGCTGCCAAGGACCCGTAAAGGTCCACACGCAGGGACGCGACCCGCTCCAGGGCACCGGACTCCCGCAACTCGCCCGCGAACACCGCAGCAGCCCGCATCGGCCCCACGGTATGCGAGCTCGACGGACCAATCCCAATAGAGAAAAGATCGAAAACGCCAACAGCCATGTCGGTTCCTTAGTACGTAAGTGGATGGTCGGGTTGGGGGGTGGGTGAGTGAGTCCCGCGAAAGGTGAGCAGCACGCCCCTTCGGGACCGACATCCGGCAGCGGGCGTCTAAGGGAGCGTCACGTCCGCCCAGCGGGCGTCTTCGCGACCGAGCCCGCAGAGGATGCCGGGTCCGACGGGCCGAGGCGACCAAAAGCCCGTCGGACCCGGCCCGACGGGCCAAGGTGCGGAGCGGAAATTACCCCAGGTTCGCCACGCCCGGGTACAGCGGGTGCGCGGCGGCGAGTGCCTCCACGCGGTGACGCAGTCCGGAGAGGTCGGCGCCGGCGTCGGCGATCAGTGCCTCGGCGATGATGTCCGCAACCTCACGGAACGCAGCCTCACTGAAACCGCGGGTGGCCAGCGCCGGGGTTCCGATCCGCAGACCGGAGGTCACCATGGGCGGGCGCGGGTCGAACGGAACCGCGTTGCGGTTGACGGTGATGTCGATCGCAGCGAGGCGGTCCTCGGCCTGCTGGCCGTCGAGTTCGCAATTGCGCAGGTCCACGAGCACCAGGTGCACGTCCGTGCCGCCGGAAATCACCGAGATCCCCTTGGCAGTGACATCCTCCTGGACCAGGCGTTCGGCCAGGATCCGGGCGCCGGCCAGGACACGCTCCTGGCGCTCCTTGAACTCTTCCGAACCCGCGATCTTGAAGGCCACGGCCTTGCCTGCGATCACGTGCTCCAACGGGCCGCCCTGCTGCCCCGGGAAAACCGCGGAGTTGATCTTCTTGGCGATGTCGGCGTCGTTGGAGAGGATGATGCCGCCGCGGGGACCGGCAAGCGTCTTGTGCGTCGTCGACGTCGTCACGTGGGCGTGCGGGACCGGGGACGGGTGCAGCCCAGCGGCCACGAGCCCGGCGAAGTGCGCCATGTCCACCATGAGGTATGCGCCCACCAAGTCCGCGATCCGGCGGAACTCGGCAAAGTCCAGCTGGCGCGCATATGCGGACCAGCCGGCCACGATCAGTGCCGGCTTGTGCTCCAGCGCCAGTCGCTCAACCTCGGCCATGTCGATCCGGTGGTCCTCTTCGCGGACCTGGTACGGAATGACGTTGTACAGGCGGCCGGAGAAGTTGATCCGCATGCCGTGGGTCAAGTGGCCGCCGTGGGCCAGGTTCAGGCCCATGATGGTGTCGCCCGGCTTGATCAGCGCGTGCATCACCGAAGCGTTGGCCTGGGCGCCGGAGTGCGACTGGACGTTCGCGTACTCGGCACCAAACAGAGTCTTGACCCGGTCGATTGCGAGTTGCTCGATCACGTCCACGTGCTCGCAACCACCGTAGTAGCGCTTGCCCGGGTAGCCCTCGGCGTACTTGTTGGTCAGCACCGAGCCCTGCGCCTGCATGACAGCCACGGCGGTGTGGTTCTCAGAGGCGATCATTTCCAGGCCCGAACGCTGGCGGTTCAGCTCGTCGTCGATCTTCGCCGCGATTTCCGGATCCAGTTCGGACAGCACCGCGTCCAGCGACGGCGAAACGACCTGCTCGAACGCTGCGGTTCCGGTGCCTGCGGTCCCGGTTGCCGCGCTCACAGCTCGCCACCGTTCTTGGAAGCGTATTCCTCCGCGGAAAGCAGCGGACCGTCGGACTCGGCGGCCACCTTGAAGAGCCAGCCCGCACCGTACGGATCGTTGTTGATCAGCGCAGGATCGTCGACGACGGCGGAGTTCACTTCCGTGACCTCGCCGGTCACCGGGGAGTACAGGTCCGAAACGGACTTGGTGGACTCAACCTCGCCGCAGGTCTCCCCCGCGGTCACAGCAGCACCGACCTCGGGCAGGTCAACGTAGACGATGTCGCCGAGGGCATCGGTGGCCACGGCGGAGATGCCGACAGAAACAAGGTTGCCGGCCTCCCGGGCAACCCACTCGTGCTCGTCGGAGTACTGCAGTTCAGGTGCAACTTTTGCCATGTTTTTTCCTTTGCGTTGGTCTAAATCTAATTGTGGTCGGTTGGGTGGCGGGTGGCAGAATTCCTCGGCGTGCTCGCTCGTTCCTCGCTTAGACGCACGCTGCCGGAACCCCGCCACCCGCCGTCCGCATGTTCAGTTTTCGGGGCCGCCCGTGTTCCGGAAAAGAACGCTGGCCCTCTCGGGTTTAGTTATGGGCCAAGCTGGGGCAGGTGGCCCATCATCCAGCACCTTTGGCTTTCGAAAGCGAGCCAAAGGCACCGGACTGAAGCCGAACCCAGGTGAGCTGAGAGCCGCCGCCGGTCGGGAGGATCCGGAAGCGTGCGTCTAAGGGAGCGTCACCTCCGCGCAGCGGGCGTTTTCGCGACCGAGCACGCGGAGGATTCTTCCGGCCCGCGGCTCCCAACCACCCAACGGGAGCCGGCTCGAGCCCGAGCGCTTACTTGGCCCGCTTGTAGAAAGGCAGTGCCACGACTTCGAACGGCTCGGACTTTCCACGCAGGTCCACGTCCAAGCCAGTCCCTACTTCGGCGTGTTCGACGTCGACGTATGCCAGCGCAACAGGGTAGCCGAGGGTCGGGCTCGGCTGGCCGGAGGTTACTTCGCCGACAACTACGCCGTCCTTGAGGACCGGGTAGTGGCTGCGTCCGGCGCGGCGGCCGAGGCCCTTGAGGCCTACGAGCTTGCGGCCGCCGGTGGAACCGGCGCCCTCGGCCTTCAGGGCTTCCAGGGCGGCGCGGCCCACGAAGTCGCTTTCCTTGGCGAGCGAGACAACGGGACCCAGGCCTGCCGAGAAGGGGTTGCCTTCGCGGGAGAGCTCGTTGCCGTAGAGCGGCATGCCGGCTTCCAGGCGCAGGGAGTCGCGCGAGGCCAGGCCGGCGGGGACCAGCTCGCCGTCCTCGGCCACTGCTGCGATTGCTTGCCACAGGGCGGCAGCAGCGTCGTTGTCCACGAAGATTTCGAAGCCGTCCTCGCCTGTGTAGCCGGTGCGGGCGAGCAGCAGTTCCGTAGTGGTCCCGGCAAACGTGAAAGGCACGTCGACGGCGGCGTAGTACTTGAGTCCGGTGACGAGGGAGTGCTGCTCGGCCGGGACCAAACGGAGGAGGATTTCTTCCGCTCTCGGGCCCTGGACGGCGATCAGCGAGGTTGCCGCCGAGGCATCCTCGACGACGACGTCAAAGTTGGCTGCCCGTTGAGCCAGCGCCTCGGCAACAACCTTGGCGTTGCCGGCGTTCGGAACCACCAGGAACTTGGCCTCGCCACGACGGTACGTGATGAGGTCGTCGATGATGCCGCCGTCTTCCTGGCAGATCAGGGAGTACTTGGCCTTGCCGACCGACATGGCGGAAATCTTGCCCACCAAGGCGTAGTCAAGGAATGCCGCGGCTTCCGGGCCCGTGACCCAGACTTCGCCCATATGGGAAAGGTCGAACAGGCCTGCCGACTGGCGGACGGCGTGGTGTTCGGCCAGTTCGGAAGAGTACTTCAGGGGCATCTGCCAGCCACCGAAATCGGTGAAGGAAGCGCCGAGCTTCTTGTGCTCTTCGTAGAGCGCAGTGTAGTTCTCAGTCATCGTGGGAGTCCTTTAGTTCTCGAAGGCTTCTGTGTGGTCCTCGAACGCTTCGAGAGGCGGGCAGGAGCAGACCAGATTACGGTCGCCTGCGGCGCCGTCGATGCGGCCCACGGGTGGGAAGTACTTGTCCTGCTTGAGGTGGTGGACCGGGAAGACGGCCTGCTCGCGGGAGTACTCGCGGTTCCAGTCCGAGGAGACGACGGCCGCCGCGGTGTGCGGTGCGCGGCGCAGCGGGCTGTTCTCCACCGTGAAGTCACCGTGGGCAACCTGGTCGATTTCCTTGCGGATGGTGATCATGGCTTCGATGAACCGGTCGATCTCCCCGAGGTCCTCTGATTCGGTGGGCTCCACCATGAGCGTGCCCGCGACCGGGAACGCCAGGGTGGGGGCGTGGAAACCGTAGTCGATGAGGCGCTTGGCCACGTCCTCGGCGGTGACCCCGGTCTTGGCCGTCAGTTCGCGCAGGTCAAGGATGCACTCGTGGGCTACGAGTCCGCCTTCACCGGTGTAGAGGACGGGGAAGTACTCGTTGAGGCGCGAGGCGATGTAGTTCGCGGCAAGCAGGGCGGACTTCGTCGCCTCGGTGAGGCCTTCGCCGCCCATGAGCTTCACGTAGGCCCAGGAAATCGGCAGGACGCCGGCCGAACCGAAGCGCGAAGCCGAGATGGGCACGTCGTCGCCTTCTGCCCAGGCCGCGGCATTGCCGGGCATGAACGGGGCCAGGTGCGCCTTGGCTGCAACCGGGCCGACGCCCGGGCCACCGCCGCCGTGCGGGATGCAGAAGGTCTTGTGCAGGTTCAGGTGGGACACGTCGCCACCGAACTTGCCCGGCTGCGCCAGCCCGACCAGGGCGTTCAGGTTGGCGCCGTCGATGTACACCTGGCCGCCGGCCGCGTGCACGGAGTCGCAGACCTCGCGTACGTCGGCGTCGTATACGCCGTGCGTGGATGGATACGTGATCATGATGGCCGAGAGGACGTCCTTGTTGGCCTCGATCTTGGCCTGCAGGTCCGCGTGGTCGATCGTGCCGTCGGCAGCGGTCGCGACGACAACCACCTTCATGCCGGCCAGCACTGCGGAGGCAGCGTTGGTGCCGTGGGCCGAAGCCGGGATAAGGCAGACGTTGCGCTGGAGGTCACCGCGGGAGCGGTGGTAGCCGCGGATGGCCAGAAGGCCCGCGAGCTCGCCCTGGGAACCGGCGTTGGGCTGGATGGAGACCTGGTCGTAACCGGTGATCTCGGTCAGCTGGGATTCCAGGTCGGTAATCAGTTCACGCCAGCCCTCGGTCTGGGAATCCGGGGCGAACGGGTGGATCGAGGCGAATTCCGGCCAGGAGATGGCTTCCATCTCGGCGGTGGCGTTCAGCTTCATGGTGCACGATCCCAGCGGGATCATGGTGCGGTCCAGCGCCAGGTCGCGGTCCGAAAGCTTGCGGATGTAACGAAGCAGCTGGGTTTCGGAACGGTGGGTGTTGAACACCGGGTGCTGGAGATAGTCGGACGAACGCTCGACGGCGGCCTCCAGGGCGAAGCCCTCGGCGTCACCGGAAACAGTGGCACCAAACGCGGCGGCGACGTCTGCGACAACTGCCGTTGTGGTGGTCTCGTCAACGGAGATGCCTACGGTGTCAGCGTCGATGCCGCGCAGGTTGATGCCCTTGGCTTCGGCGGCGGCGACGATCCCGGCAGCCTTGCCGGGCACGCGGACGGTCACGGTGTCGAAGAAGCTGCCGTGCAGGACCTCAAGGCCGGCGGCCTTCAAGGACGCCGCCAGGGTGCGGGCATGGTTGTGGGCGGTTTCGGCGATCGCCTTCAGGCCATCGGGGCCGTGGTAGACGGCGTACATCGAGGACACGATGGCCAGCAATGCCTGCGCCGTGCAGATGTTGGATGTCGCCTTCTCACGGCGGATGTGCTGCTCGCGGGTCTGGAGGGCGAGGCGGTAGGCGGGGGTTCCGGCGTCGTCCTTGGAAACTCCCACGAGGCGGCCCGGCATCGAACGCTCGAGGCCCTTCTGTACGGCCATGTAGGCCGCGTGCGGGCCGCCGAAGAACAGCGGGACGCCGAAGCGCTGGGTCGAGCCGACGGCGATGTCGGCACCTTGCTCGCCCGGAGGCGTGATCAGGGTAAGGGCGAGAAGGTCCGCAGCAACCGTGACGAGCGCTCCGCGCTCCTTGGCGGCGGTGATCACGGCGGAGTGGTCGAACACCCGGCCGGAAACGCCGGGCTGCTGCAGCACAATCCCGTTGATCTCGCCGTCGGGCAGGCCTTGGGACAGGTCCGCGATCTCCACCTCAAAGCCCAGCGCCTCGGCGCGGCCCTTCACGATGGCGATGGTCTGCGGCAGGCAGTCGGCGTCGAGGACGGTCTTGCCATCATGCGCGGTCTTGTTCTTGTTCGCACGGCGCATCATCAGCACTGCTTCGGCGACGGCGGTGGCTTCGTCCAGCAGGGAGGCGTTGGCGATGGGGAGGCCCACGAGGTCCTGGACCATGGTCTGGAAGTTCAGCAGTGCCTCGAGGCGGCCTTGGGAAATTTCAGGCTGGTACGGGGTGTAGGCCGTGTACCAGGCCGGGGATTCGAGGATGTTGCGGCGGATCACCGGCGGAGTGACGGTGTCGTAATAGCCTTGGCCGATCATCTGCACGGCCGTCTTGTTCTTTGCCGCGAGCTTGCGCAGCTCGGCCAGAACCTCCACCTCGCTGAGGGCGTTTTGGAGCGTCAGCGCGACGTCCTGGCGGATGTCTTTGGGTACCGCGGTGTCCACGAGCGAATCGACACTGTCATAGCCAACAGACTTGAGCATGACGTCAATGTCTGCCTGGCGGCGGGCGCCGATATGCCGGTCAACGAACGTAGTGGAGGTTGAACTAACCGTCACGAGGGAACTCCATAAATAAGGCGGCGCATGGTGCGCCACAGCTAATCGGGTCCCTCCCCGCTCTGTATTGGACCTGAGAGTTTCCGCGGAACCGTGCTTGTGGCACTGCTCCGCTTGCACCGTCGGTGAGCACGCGTCAGCATGCTGCTTTCCAGAGTTGCCTTGCCGCGGCGGTGCATGGGCCTGAGAGATTCCTGGGGAGGATTTGCTCCTACGGCGCCTGCATCACATGACTGCAGGACTCTCCCGCCGCAGATCAGAGGCGTATTTAGTTGTGTGAATCGGTGTGCGGTGCCGGTGACGGTCACCACAACTGTTAATTGTCCTATGGACCGCCCGGGTCCGCAAATACGTCCGCGAGCCGCTCGGCTTTCCTGGCACTCAGCTACGGAGGCGTTCGACGGCGGCCAGCAGCGCATCGACGTCGGCGCTCCTCGCACTGGCCTTGACTTCCGTCTCCCCGACGCCGCCTTCAAGCATTGCGTTGAAGTAAAGCCCATCGCCCATGTACCGGACCGCCTTGGCCATCTCGGGTCCCACTTCCTTGGCGAGCACGTCAAGCCATTGTTCCTGGATCCCCGCAAAACGCCTGCGGGTTTCCTCGTGGGCTACTTCCGCCAGCCGCGTGGCCGCCACGAACACCCTGTCCAAGGGGCTGTCCGCCCACAGTGAGGTCTTGATGAAGAACGCGGCCGCGCCTTCAGGGGCCGCCTTCATTGCCTCGATGTCCAGCGCGGCGAGGCGGTCCATGCGTTCGAGCAACGAGCTGATCATGGCTTCCTTGTTTGGAAAATGGTAGAGCAATCCCCCCTTGGAGACCCCCGCACGCTTTGCGACAGCGTCCAAAGTGGCAGCCCGCTCCCCCACCTCGATCAGCAGGGCTTCAAAGGCATCCAGGACAGCGTCCCGGGCAACAGGTTTTCGCGGCATGGTGTCCATCATTCCTTAGTTCGATGCGCAGTCCGATTCTCGAGTTGAAACTATACCGTCCAGACGGTACAGTTATCGACATGTTCAGCCCGTCCACAACCCAGCACCCCCGCACCCCGTCGATCCAATCCGCCCCGTGGCGTGATTGGGCCGCCTTGGCACTCCTGATGTTCCCCGTGCTGCTGGTCGCTGTGGACAATACGGCGCTGACGTTCGCGTTGCCGGAAATCGCCAGGTCGCTGGATGTCGGGGGCGTGCAGCTGCTGTGGATCGTTGATGCCTATGCGCTGGTTCTCGCGGCCCTGCTGGTGTCCATGGGAAACCTGGGAGACAGGATCGGCCGCCGCCGCTTGCTGTTGATCGGCAGCACGGGCTTCGCCGCGGTTTCCGCGGTGACCGCTTTTGCGCCGTCCCCTGAGTGGATCATTGGAGGGCGTGCCGGCATGGGCATCTTCGGAGCCATGATCATGCCGTCCACCCTGTCCCTGATCCGCAACATCTTCCCGGATCCGAACCGCCGCCGGCTCGCCGTGGCCGTATGGGCCGCGGGATTCTCCGGCGGTGCCGCGCTCGGGCCGATCTTCGGCGGCTGGCTCGTGGAGCACTTCTGGTGGGGAGCCGTGTTCCTGGTCGTAGTGCCGCTCCTGCTCCCCCTCCTTGCTTTCGGTCCGTTCCTCATCCCCGAGTCCAAGGACCGCAACCCGGGCAGGCCGGACGTACCCAGCGTTGCGCTGTCCATCTTGACCATGGCGCCCGTCGTCTACGGGATCAAGGAGACGGCCGTGCACGGCTTGGGTCCTGGACCCGCGGCCTGCGTGGCGTTCGGCCTCGCCATGGGAATCGTCTTCGTCCGCCGGCAGCGCTCACTGGCGTCACCCATGTTGGACGTGAAACTTTTCGGGAACAAGGTCTTCAGCACGGCTATCACCGCCAACGTCCTGTCCCTGTTCTCCATGACGGGCTTCATCTACTTCTTCGCGCAGCATGTGCAACTCGTCGAAGGCCAATCCCCCATGCAGGCGGGGATCACGATGGTTCCGGCACTGCTGGCCACCATCGTGGCGGGCCTCGTGGTGGTTCCACTGGTCAAGCGGATCCGCCCTGGCCTGGTGGTGGCATCGGGGCTGGCCTTGAGCGCGGCGGGATACCTCGTGGCCGCCCTGGGCAACCACAGCCAGGGTCCGGGATACCTTTTGACGGCGCTCCTACTACTCGCCATCGGGGTTGGCTCAGCGGAGACCATCTCCAACGACCTGATCCTCGGGGCGGTTCCTGCGGACAAGGCGGGCGCGGCCTCGGCTGTCTCCGAAACGGGTTACGAACTGGGATCGTTGCTGGGCACAGCCGTGCTTGGCTCCATCCTGACATCGTCCTACCAACACCACTTGTTGCTTCCGGGCGAACTGGCCGGCCACGCGGCCGAACGCTCGCGGGAGACGCTCGCCGGAGCCATGGAGGCCGCGGCCACACTGCCCCAGCCATTGGGGGACGCCCTGACCGCCGCAGCACGTGCCGCCTTTGAATCGGGCGTCCACGTCACGGCAGCGATCGGGCTGGTACTGATGGCCGGAGCGGCAGTCCTTGCCGCCGTCGTGCTCCGCCGCGTGCCGACCGCAAAGTAGGCAAAAGCTGCACCACCGCGCTTCTAGGCGTGGAGCCTAGACAGCGCGGTTCAAGGCAGCATCCGGGGAGCTGAAAGTACGGGTGATTCCGCCCAAAGTCGCTGTGGCAAGCGTCGAAAGGTAGTCGTGCCGGCGTCGGGCAGTAATGCGCGACTGGGGCTCGAAGGATTGCTCGGGATCGTCCGCGTAATGGGCGGACAGTCCGTCCCGCATGAGGCGGATGCCCTCGGCACGCTGCTGGGAGACCGCCGCGTGCGTGGAACCGAGTTCCTCGGCGAGCTCCTTGACGGTCCGCCCCGCGAAATAGACCTCCTCGACGACGTAACGCATCTTCTCGGGCAGGGCCTCGACCGCGGCGCGGAGGTACTTGAGCCGCTCATCAGCCAGGACTGAGTGCTCCGGAGAGATCGTATCGGCGGCGACGGTGTCCACGACGACGTCGTCCAGCGGTGAGAGCGTCCGTGCCGCATCGGCCAGGGCGGCTTCCACCACACTGCGTTCGACGCCCAAGGCTGACGCGGTTTCGGCGACCGAAGGAGTACGGCCAAGGACACCGGAGAGCGTTTCCTGGACCGACATGGTTTCTTTGATGCGTTTGCGGGCAGATCGTGTGGCCCAGTCGCTGGCCCGCATCTCGTCCGCAAAGGCTCCGACGATCCGCCGACGCGCAAATGCGCCAAAGGGGACTCCGAGGGCCGGATCGAAGGAGTCTGCGGACGTTATCAACGCCAAGGACCCTACCGATGCGAAATCGTCGCGTGACAAATGAGAAGCTCTCGCGCAGAGCTCCGATACCAAATAGCCAACGAGCGGCAGGTGCTGCAGCACAAGCTCGTTGCGTTCTTCGCGATTCAAGTTAGTCCCCCCATGAGACCCGTTTATTGAGTTACAAAAGCCTGATTCCTAGGGCTTCATGGGCGAGCTGCTGAGACGATGCAACGTGCCGAAGATTACACGGAACAGACATGTATTCAGTGAACATACCACCTGAAAAATAACAATGCGTGTACGCTCATGAAAAAGATCCAAAACAGGCCTCGGAACCATGTTCCGCAGGCCACGCGGGGAATGGGGAACCGTGGGGGCGGACGAGCTATCGGCGACGCTGTGGCGCGAGCGGAGACAGCTGGAACTGCTGTTGTACCGGCTCGAAACACAGCTGCTGCACGTTCGGGCAGGCAATTGGCATTGGCTCAAATTCACCGCCGCCGACGTGGAAAAGGCACTGGAGAACCTGCGGTTCGACACGCTCGCCCGGAACATCGAGTCCTCGGCCTTGGCCATCGAATGGTGCCTGTCCGCGAACGCCACCTTGCCGAAGATCGCCTCAGTGGCCCCTCCCGGAGTCTGGCCGGAATTGCTCCAGGAACACCACCGTGAACTCGTCCTGTTGTTCAAGCAGGTCGAAACGGCAGCGGCCGCCAACGTCAACGCTCTCCAGCTGGCGCCTCAAGACGCCGGGAACCCGGAGCCCGGCCCAGTGCAGCCGAGCGACAATATCGCCACGGCGTCACCGGGAACGCTCGCGCGTGCCGGCGCGGTGGATGACGTTGCGTTCCTGACGGAAAACGCCAATATTGAGCGGGCCCTGGCCGTGACGAGGGATTGCTCCCTGCCTCTCCTCGCGGAGTTCCTGGGCCTGGCTTAGAAGCCGGGCCTACTCCTTGCGTGGCTGCCGGACAGGCGGGCGCAGCCCGGCAACGAGCTCCTCGGCATCGGGGCCGGCCTGGGCAGCAGCGAGGTTGGCCGCGGCGATCGCCTCAACGACTTCGCGACGCTGGATGGACACGCCGCGGGGCGCCTCGATCCCGATCCGCACGCCGTCGCCGCGGCCTTCCATGACGGTGATGACTATGTCCTCACCAATCATGATCTGTTCGCCCGGCTTGCGTGTCAGTACCAGCATCCCCTCAATCTACCTTTCCGAGCACTGCAACGCGGGCTGGCTTGCCGTCCACCCACCCGATGGGGAGGCCGAGTCCGTTGACCGTCTCGGGACTTCCGGTCTCCGACGCGCCGAAAACAGCAAGGGCATCAACGAGGACACGCTCGGCGGCCAGCGCGGTAGTCAGCGCCCGTACCCATGCCGCAGTGTCTTCGGCCTTCCGTCCGGCGTCAGCAGCGAGCCACAACTGGTCCGGGGCCAGGGCCGCGATGGCCGCCGCATGCGTCGCGGCTTCGCCCGGCCTGCCGAGCCCATAGGCCACCAGCACGGTTTGGCCGGTGAGCACGGCTTGGGCTCGCGCCGCAGTCGCGCCCTGGCGCCCCGCCACGTGAAGGTGCCCGAAAGCGGTCAACGCTCCGGCTGTCCGCACGTCGGAACCGCCCTCAGCGATGGACATGTCCAGTGCCGGTCCCAAAGCGGCGTCGCCCAGGCCAACCACGATGATGAGGTTGCCGCTGCCGGCTAGCGGAACAGGTACCGGCACTGGAACAGCGTGCCCGACGGCGGAGCCCGGCGCTTCGAACTCCTTTCCTAGCTGCTCCAACATCCCGGCGAAATCCGGGGAGGCAGTTGAAACAACTGCGGCGGACACACCTTCGGAGGGCCGGTGCAGGTCCATCTCGGCCGCGTCGGCTTGCTCCAGGAGCGCGGCGATGGCGGGTCCCTGCAAAGCGTGCGCAGGGCCGCCTGGGATGAGGCTTGTGCCACCTGCCGGGACCTCGATGGTGGCCTCGTAGCGGTTTGCCGCGAAGAGCCCGGCGATCCCCGGATTGGTGACTTTCTCGGCCGAGACGATGCGCGCCCCGGGACCGTACTGCTGCTCGGCCTTCACCCGGATGGCCTCCAGGGATGCGCCTTTGAGCTGGTATCTAGGACTGTATTGCTTCGGCATGGCGGACCACCCCCACGGTTTCGATCTGGATGTTTGCGGACGTCACTTCGCGGTAGGACAACACGGGAACACCGCCGTCGGCAGCTGCCACGAGACGCCGGACCGCCGGCCGGAGCGCCGGAGCGCAGACCAGGACGGCTTGCCGTCCTGCATTGGCTGCGGCCTCCACCGACGTCTGTACGGAGGCCAGGACGGCGTCCAAGCGAGCTTGGTTCATGACGATCTGGGTACCCCCTTCGGCCGGTCGCATGTCCTCGAGCATGGACTGTTCCAGGAGCGGATCGATCATGACCACGTTGAGCACCGTGCCGTCCAGGAACTTGGCTGCGAGCGCTGGTCCCAGGGACTGCCGGGCGGTTTCGATCAGGCCCTCGGGCTCGGTGGAAACCTTGGCCCTCAGGGCGAGTGCTTCGTAAATGCGCGGAAGATCGTTGATGGGGACCTGTTCTTCAAGGAGGCCCTGTAGCACGCGCTGCACCTCGGCAAGGGACATCAGCCCGGGGATGAGTTCCTCGACGGCGGCAGGGCTCTGCTTGCGCAAGCCTTCCGTCAGAACCCTGACGTCCTCGCGGGTGAGGAGCCTTGCGGCGTTGGCGGTGACAATCGACGACAAGTGGGTCACCAGCACCGAAACCCGGTCGATCACGGTTGCCCCGGTCATTTCCGCACTGTGGCGCATCTCGGCTGGAATCCATTTTCCGGCAAGCCCGAAGACCGGTTCCACCGTGGACGTACCGGGCAGCGCGTCGAGGTAATCACCGAGGGCAAGCAGCCTGCCCGACGGCGCCGTGCCGCGTCCCGCTTCCACACCGGCAATCCGGATGGCATAGGTGGCCGGGGGCAGCTCGACGTTGTCGCGGGTGCGGACGGGCGGAATCACGATCCCCAGCTCCATGGCGATCTTGTGGCGCAGGGAACGGACACGGGCCAGCAGGTCGTCCGAGGCGCCGGAGACCATGTCCACCAGGTCCGGCGCCAACAGGATCTCGACGGGGTGGACGCGCATGTCCTGCATGAGCCGCTCGTTGGGGTCTTCTTCGGACCGTTGGGTGGCAGCTTCCTCGGCGTCCTCAATCTCGAGCTGCTTCTTCTGCTGCGCCGCGAGTCGCCTGGAAGCGATCAGCAAAAGGGCGCCTACCAGCAGGAACGGCAGGATGGGCATGCCGGGGATGAGGGCCATGGCCGCCGCGGCTACTCCCGCAATCAGCAAGGCATTGGGCGACTGCATGAGCTGCGACGAGGCCGTGCGGCCCATGTCTTCCTCGGCGTTGGACCGGGTGACGATCATACCCGTGGACACGGCCATGAGGAGGGCCGGGATCTGGGTGACGAGCCCATCGCCCATCGTCAGCAGGCCAAAGGAGTTCAGGGCATCGCCAACATTCATGCCGCGCTGCAGCACGCCGATGGCAATGCCGCCAACGAAGTTGATGATGATAATGATGATGCCCGCGATCGCATCGCCCTTGACGAACTTCGAGGCACCGTCCATGGCGCCGTAAAAGTCCGCCTCGGCGGACACTTCCGCGCGGCGCTTGCGGGCCTGGGCGTCCGTGATGAGGCCGGCGTTGAGGTCTGCGTCGATGGCCATTTGCTTGCCGGGCATGGCATCCAGGGTGAACCGTGCCCCCACCTCGGCCACGCGTTCGGCGCCTTTGGTGACCACGACGAACTGGATGACCACCAGGATCAGGAACACCACGGCCCCGATGATCATGGAGCCGCCCACAGTGACCTTGCCGAACGCGTCGATCACTTGGCCGGCGAATCCTTGCCCCAGCACCAGTCGGGTGGATGCGACGTTGAGCCCCAGGCGGAACAGCGTAGCCACGAGGAGCAAGGACGGGAAGACGGAGAAATCCAGGGGCTTCTTGACGAACATGCTGGTGAGCAGGACCAACAGGGCGAGCAGGATGTTGCAGACGATCAGGAAGTCCAGCAGCGGCGCCGGAACGGGAACCACCAGCAGCAGCACGATGCCCACGATTCCCACCGGCACGGTGAGCCTGGCGGATCTGTTGTTCATAGCGATGTCCTGTCCGGGGTGGCGTGGTTGGGGGGTGCAGTTTGAGGGGTGCCGTTCGTGCGGAGGCCAGGGAGCCGGCTCATGCGGGCGCTCCGGCGACGGTTCCGGCCAGGCCAGGCAGGCGGCGCATTCCGCGTGCCGCTCCCCTGGCCTTGAGCGACATCACGAACGCCAGGACTCCGGCCACGGCCCGGTACAGCTCCACGGGGATCTCCTGGCCCAGATCGCAGGCCGAGTGCAGTGCCCTGGCCAGCGGGATGTCCTGGACCATCGGGACGGATCTCGCCTCCGCCTCCTCCCTGATACGGGCAGCGATCACCCCGGCTCCCTTGGCCACCACGCGCGGTGCCGCTTTGCCGGCGTCGTACTTCAGTGCAACGGCGACATGCGTCGGGTTGACGATCACGACGTCGGCGTCCGCGATCGCGCCGATCATGCGGTTCCGGCTCATGCTCAATTGGCGCGAGCGGCGCTGGGACTTGATGAGGGGATCGCCGTCGCTGTTCTTGCTTTCGTCCTTGATTTCCTTTTTGGACATGCGCGTCTTCTTGCGGTTGCGGCGCATGACCACGAAGATGTCCGCGGAAGCCAGGACCAGGCCCGCGAGCACGGCGAACTGGATCAACGAGCCGATGCCCCCTGCCGCTGCCGCGAGGATGCCTGACACGGGCAGTCCCCCGGCAGTGAGGAGCACCGGGATGAGGCCCTGCACTACCGCGTAGAGGACCAGCCCGACGACGGCGGTCTTCAGTAGAGCCTTCAGCCCACCCCACAGTGCTTGGCCGCCGAAGACGCGTTTGAGTCCGCTGACAAGGTTGAAGTGTTCGAACTCGGCGCGGAACTTCTTGAAGTGGATACCGCCTTGCACCGCGGATCCGGCCAGCACCACCACCATGACCACCACGAACAGAGGTCCCAGTACCTGGGCCAAAGAACCGAACCCGGCTTCAAGTGCTGCCACGGCCTTGGCGGGTTCGGGGTCCGCGATCACGCCGCGGACGGTGAACAGCTGGTCCGCTGCCGCGTTCGAGGCACGCTCGATGGTGGACGGGATCATGGCCGCCGCGGATCCGACAGCGAGCCAGGCGGTGAGGTCCTGCGAGCGGGAAAGCTGCCCTTTGGACCTGACTTCCCGCATCCGTTTGTCGGTGGCTTGCTCGGTTTTCTCCTGTGAATCCGACACTCAGCCCACCCCCATCAGGGTGTTCGCCGCCTGCTCGGCGAACATGGCAACGAGACGGGGCAGTGCGAGGAACAGGAACCCCGCGAGCGCGAGGGTGATGAAGACCTTAAGGGGAAAGCCCATGGCGAAGGCGTTCAGGGCCGGCGCCACGCGGGTGAGGAGCCCCAGCCCGATGTCGGCGAGTACCAGCACCACCAGCAAAGGCCCGGCGATTTGCACCGCGGATAGGAACATCCCCGTGACAGCCGAAATCATGGCGTGCACGGGCTGTGCCATGTCCAGCCCTCCGGCCAGTGGCAAGGCGGTGAAACTCCCGGTCAGGCCGCCGATCACCAGCTGGTAGCCGTCCGACGCGAAAAGCAGCGCCATGGCGGCCATCTGCATCAGACGGGTGAATTGGGCGCCGTTGATCATCATCTGGGGATCGAAGCCCTGGGCCATCTGGAATCCGCTGAAGAGGTCTATCAGGCTGCCGGCGGATTGGACGGCCGCGAAGACGAGGAGAACGAGGAAGCCGAGGACCACGCCTGTCACGAGCTCAAGGACCACGGCCGTGATGAACCCTGCGGTGTCCTTGGAGGTGTAGCCCACGGAGAGCCGTTGGGAGACTGCCAGCCCCAAACCGATCCCAAGCATCGCTTTGACGCGCAGCGGGATTGCTTGGTGCGCGAACGGCGGGGCCACCACCAAGAAGGCCGTCATCCGGACGGAAGCCAACAACAGGACTTCAAGCCAGGACTGGTTGAAGGGAAGCTCCACTTCACGCTCCGCCGATCAGGCCGGGTATCCGGGCAAAGAGCTCGCTGGTGAAGGAGACCGCCTCGGTGATCATCCAATGCCCGCACACCACCAGGGCCACAGCCACGGCAACTGCCTTGGGCACGAAGGAGAGGGTGGCTTCCTGCAGCTGGGTGATGGACTGCAGCAGGGAAATAGCGAGGCCCACCACCAGCGCGGTGATCAAGGCAGGCGCGGCAAGCTTGGCCGCAAGAATCAGGGCCTGGAGGCAAATGTCCAGGACTGCGTTCGTATCCATCAGCCGCTCGAATAACTCTGGATCAAGGCGGTGATCACCAGTCCCCAGCCGTCCACCAGGATGAACAGCAGGATCTTGAAGGGCAGGGAGATCATCACGGGCGGAAGCATCATCATGCCCATGGACATGAGCGCGGCCGAGACAACGAGGTCGATCACCAGGAACGGGATGAAAATGACGAAACCGATGATGAACGCCGCCCGGAGTTCGGAGATCATGAACGCCGGGATGAGGGTCTGTAACGGGACCGATTGCGGGTTTGCCGGGTTATCGAGCTTGGCAGCCCTGGTCATGAGGGCAATGTCTTCTTGGCGGGTGTGCGCCACCATGAAGTGCTGGAGTGGCGCGGATCCGGCGGAAACGGCTCCATTGAAGTCCAGCGTCCCGTTCAGGTAGGGCTGGATGCCGACGTTGTTGATCTCCGAAATCACGGGCCACATCACGAACAGGGACAGGAAGAGCGCCAGCCCGGCCAGCACTTGGTTGGGCGGGATGGACGGTAGGGACAAGGCGTTGCGGGTCATGGCCAGCACCACGAAGATCTTGGTGAACGAGGTCATCATGAGCAGCAGGGCAGGAGCGACGGAGAGCAGCGTGATCCCGATCAAAGTCACCACCGCGGTGGACGGCTTTCCGTCCAGCCCGTTGATGTTGATGCTGACGTTGCCGCTGGAGGGTTGGGCCGGCGCGGTGGGGACCGCGGGCGCGGTAGGTGGCGTCGGGCTGACCGGTGCCGCATGCCCTGCGGATGCGCCCAGCCACAGGAACAGGGCCGTCAGCAACACGACGCAGAGCACCGCTGGAAGCGTCCTGCGCACGGCGAGCGATCTCCTGCCGGTGCGGAGGGCATCGGCAGGCCCAAGAGTCAGGATCAATTCCGGCGTCCCCTGATGGCCTCGGCAGCCTGCCGCCAAGTGGAACCGGCAAGGATGGAACCGTGCATGGGCTGGGCTTTGTCCAGCCCGCTGCGTCGGTGGATCTCGCTGCGGCGGGTGAGTCCGCTGCCTTGGAGTGCGGCGGCTGGGGGCATGTTGTCGGGAAGCGGCGTGCCACCGGCGTCGCGGAAGATGTCCGCGAAGCTCTCAGGTGCCTCCGCCGTCGTGCTTTCCGGAAGTTCCATCGGCACGTCCCCGCTGTGCAGGACGTTGATGGCGTGCTCGGTGACGCCCAGCAGGAAGCGCTTGTCACCGGCGTCGACCACCACCACAGAGGCCTTTTGGCCGACAGCCTGCCGGCTGACCACCGTCAGGGTCGTGTTGGCCCGGCGTCGGCCTTTGGCTTTGCCTTTGAGAAGACGGCGCTGCAGTACCCAAATGAGTCCCAGCACCGCACCCAGGGCCACCAGCACGCGCAGCCCGAGGATGAGCGAATCCATCTAGTAAATTCCCTCGGCGACGTCCAGGATGCGGGTGATGCGCACCGCGTAGTCCTGGTCCACGACGACGACTTCGCCGTGCGCGATCAGGCGGCCGTTGAGGAGGACATCCGCGGGCGCACCGGCCGAACGGTCCAGTTCGATCACTTTGCCCGGTTCCAGGGCGAGGGCGTCGCGCACGGACATGCGGGTGCGGCCGATTTCCACGGTGAGGGCCATTTCGACGTTGCTGATCAGTCCAAGGCGGGACGAAGCCGCCTCGGGCTGGGGCCGCCGCGGGGCAGTGGTGTCCTGCACGGTCCCGTGTTCGCGGACCCGGACGGCGAACCAGCCGAACGCCTGCCCGCCGTCCATCGCGTGCGGCTGGCGCAGTTCAAAAACCGCGGTTTCCGGATCGGACAGCAGCCCGGAGCCGTCTTCCTCGCGCAACTCCCCCAGCACGCCGGCATCGAACGCCTCAGCTGCGTGTTCCATCGCCGGACGCAAGATGTCGACGCCCGACACGACGCTGCCGGACCCCACTCCGGCGGGCAGGCCGCCTTGGGATGCGGCGCCGGTCAACCCGCCACCGGCGGCGGCCAGGAATGAACGGTCCGTGAGGATGAGTGCGAAGTCCGCGGTCACGGCACCCACGAAAGTGGCCGTGACCGCGAGCGGCGCGTACGACGCGGCGGCCTGGGGCGGGACAATCCCGGAGACCTGCAGCGTGGCAGGAGTCGGCAGTTGCATTGCGAGACGTTCCGCCGCGGACTCGTGCAGGGTCAGGGTGATGCTCATCGCTGGTTCTCCTCGATTGTGACGATGACGGCGGCTGCACGGGAGCCGTTGCGGGCCGGTGCTGCGGTGGCCAGGCGCGTGCCGTTGATGGCGACGTCGAAGGGCCTGTTCTCCAGGTGTGGCAGCGGAATGACGTCCCCGACGGCGAGGCCCAGGATCTGCGCCGGCGTGACCGGAGTGGGGCTCAACTGGATGGCTATGTCTACCGGCACCTGGGTGACCTGGGCGCGGACCAGCGCCTCGGCGTCGCCGCTGTGAACAGTGGGATTCACGTCGCCGAGCCCGGAAAGGAGGATGTCCGCGGGAATCGCGAGACTGGCCGTCGCAAGGCTTTCGCCCACCTTCACGGTGAATGAGGCCACGATCATGAGTTCCGCCGGAGCCGCAGCCTGGGCGAACTGGGAGTTGTACTGGATGACGTCCATGCGCACAGGGGTGGTCAGCAGGGCGCCAAGCGAATAGCTCAGGTCCTCCAGTCCGTCTTCCACCATGCGGCTGATGAGGGCCTGCTCGATCTGGGTGAACTTCCGATCCGGGACGGCCGACTCGCTGGCCCCGCCCAGCATGCGGGTGACCCAGGACAATGCGGCCGTGGCAGGAAACTGCATGACCAGCCGCGATTCGGTGCCCTCAATGCGGCACAGCACCATCGAGGTGACCGAAGGGAGTGACGCGGCATATTCGTCGTAGCTCTGCATGATGAGCTGCTCAAGGGTCGCGGTGGATTTCACGCGGACCTTGGCTGTGAGCTGCGTTCCCCATTGGCGGGCGAACGTCTCGAAAGCCACTTCCAGGACGCGGCTGTGCTGGCGCGGCAGGGTCGTAGGCCTGCGGAAGTCGTAGACGTCCACGGTCCGCTGCCGTCCCGCCGATTGATCTTCCTGTTCACTCACGGTTGCCACTATCGGCAACGAAAGTGCGGGCGTAAGGGACGAGTTTCCGGGCGGCCGGTGCGTGTGGCCCGGGGCCACACCCACCGGCCCGGGCGCAAGCTACGCGGCCGGCGCCTGGTTGATCCTCACCATGTTTCCCGAAGGATCGCGGAAGGCGCAGTCGCGGGGACCCCATGGCTGGTCGATCGGCTCCTGCATGACCTCTGCGCCCGAGGCCCTGACCTTCTCGAAGAGCGTGTCGACGTCGTCAGTGCGGAAGACGATCGGGCCCAGGACCCCCTTGGTGACCAGTTCCTGGAGGGCGTCGCCGTCGGCCTTGGACCGGCCAGCATGGGGTTCGGAAAGCACGATTTCAACGCCCGGCTGCTCGGAGCTGCCGAGCGTCACCCAACGGAATCCGCCTTGCGCGACGTCATTGAGAACCTCGAGGCCGAGGGCATCCCGGTAGAAGGTAAGTGCTTCGTCAGGATCGTTGACAGTGATTTGTGAGTACTGCAGTGAAATAGTCATGGCAATGACGCTAGTCCGCGGTGCCCGCAAGCGCTTCTCGAATCCTGCTCTCTTCGTTCTGAAGGTTTATGGCGTTCCGAAATGGTTTATGGCGTTCCGAAACCGGCGTCGCCGAGAACTTTCCTGCCTTCGCTTCCCGTCACCAAAGCGATGAAGGCGGCGGCCAGATCCTTGTTCTTGCTGGTGCCGACGGTGCCGATCGGGTAGGTGTTGACAGCCTTGTCCGACTCGGCGAAAGCGATTCCCTTGACCTTATCCCCGGCGCCCTTGACGTCGGTGACGTAGACGAGTCCGGCGTCCGCTTCCCCGGAGGCGACCTTGCCCAGGACATCAGTCACGGAAGACTCCTCACTAACCGGTTTGAGGACCGTGCCGGTGGCCTTTTCGATGGTCTGGGCTGCGGAGCCGCAGGGTACTTGGCTGGCGCACACAACCACCTTGACCCCCGGCTTGGCCAGGTCCGCGAAGGAACGGATGGACGCCGGATTGGACGGCGGGACGGCAATGCTCAGGACGTTGGTGGCGAAGTTCTTGGCCGGTCCGTCGAGCAGGTTGGCGTCAGAGAGCTTGGCCATGTTCTTCGTATCTGCCGAGGCGAAGACGTCCGCCGGCGCGCCCTGGGTGATCTGCGTGACAAGGTCTGAAGACCCTGCGAAGCTCAGGGCGACTTTGGTGCCCGGGTTCGTGGCCTCGAATTCGCCGGCCAGCTTGGTGAACGTCGCCTTCAGCGAGGCAGCCGCGTAAACCGTCACTGTACCGGTGAGCCTTGGCGTTTCGCTGGCGCTGGCCGATCCGCTGCTCGCGGTGCCCGCGGGGCTGCCCGTACCGCAGCCGGTGGTGCCGGCCGCGAGGGCGCCGGCAACGAGCAGCGCGGCGACACGCGTGCGGGTGATCCTCATATGGTGCTCTTTCCCTGGGGTGTTTCGATGATGACCGTGGTTGCCTTGACCACGGCTGTGGCGACCGAGCCGAGTTCGAGCCCGAGTTCCCGGACGGCCTCGGTGCTCATGAGCGATACGACGCGGAAGGGACCGCACTGCAGTTCCACCTGGGCCATGACCTTGTCGGCGGTGATGCCGGTAACCAGTCCGACGAAGCGGTTGCGTGCCGAGCGGCCCACCCGGGTGGGATCCTCAGGCAACTGGGCCTGGTCCCGCGCGACGTGGGCAAGCTCCAGCCCATCCACCGCCAGACGGCCGGAATCATCCTTGACCGGCGTCAGGGTGCCGTTCTCGGTCCAGCGCCGGACGGTGTCGTCACTGACGCCCAGGAACCGGGCTGCTTCAGATACGCGAATATTGGGCATGGCTTCAGAATAACCCTCACATGCGGCCACAACGGCACGTGTCTTCCGCAAAGCAAATATGACCTGCAATTCAGGGTTTAGTCAGTCCGCGGCGACAGCGAGCGCCTCCCGACGCTTGTTCGCTTCGCTCCGGGTGGGCCGGGTGCGTATCTTCGCCACGCACGCCGGCATGGCAACCACGGCCAAGTGCTCGCGTGCGCGGTATGTGCTCGGAGGCACGCCCACGAGTTCGGTGAAACGCGAACTGAAGGAGCCAAGTGACGTACAACCGACCTCCATGCACGCGTCGGTCACAGTCATTCCTGCGCGCAGGAGCGCCATCGCGCGCTCGATGCGGCGGGTCATGAGGTAGTTGTAAGGTGTCTCCCCGTAGGCCGCGCGGAACTGGCGCGAGAAGTGCGCCGGCGACATGAAGGCATGGCTGGCCATGGTGGGTACGTCGAGGGGCTTGGCGTACTCGCGGTCGATTAGGTCGCGGGCCCGGCGCAGGTACGTGAGCCTGGCGATGTCTTCCGGGGTCATGCCACGAGGGTACCTCGGCACGCCGGCCATTTCCACGGATTCCGACGCCGCCCCGCCACCGCCCGGAGCAAGCTCGCCGCCCTAGTGGCCGCCGGCCCTCGCTTTGAGTGCCTCTGGGATCAGGGCGCGGACGACTTCGGGCTTATCCGAGAGGACGACGACGTCGACCCTGCGGTTGAGCTCCATCAGGGCCTCGGTGGAATCGTCGTTGACCTGCCGGGCGGATCCGAACGCGACGGCGCCGATGTGCCCTGCCGAAATGCCTTCATGGTCGACGAGGTACCTGAGGACGTTGACGGAGCGCGCCGAAGACAGCTCCCACGTGGAGGGGTACGAGGTGATCCCGTTGGCGGCGTGGCCTTCCACCATGATTTCAAGGGCCGCCTTGGCCATGGTCGGACCGATCATGCCAAGGACCTGGCTCGCGCGGGACGTGAGCTCAGGCCGGTCGGGTTCGAAGAAGGTCTGGGATCCTACGAGTTTCACGGTGAGTCCGCGTTCGTTGATCTGGAACTGCACATTGGCCCCCAGCCCCGCGGCGTCGAGCTTCGATTTCATCTCGTCCCGCAAAGCGGTGAGCCGGTCCGCTTCCTTGAGTGCGAGGTCCAGGTTGGAGAATCCCTGGGCGTCGGCGTTTGTGTATTCCGGAGGAACGACCGTCCCGGTGGCGGTGTCCACCTTCTGGCTGACCACCGCGCCGAAACCCGTGGCCAGCGAATTGCGGAGTTTGTCGAATTTGGCCTGGTCCACCGTGGACATTGCAAAGAGCACGATGAACATACACATGAGCACCGTGACCATATCCATGTAGGAAGCCATCCAGCGTTCGTCGACGTGTTCTTCCGCCGGAGGTGAACTGCGGCGGCGCCTGGACCTCATGCGGCCTTGGACGAAGCGAATTTGCCGGGGCGGGCATCGTCGTCGTCGTTCTTTGTTGCCGTTTTCGCCTTGCCGAGCCTGTCCGGGGGAACCATGGCGCGAAGCCGCTCGGCGAGCAGGAGGGGCTGGGTCCCGTTCTGGACCGCCAATATGCCTTCCATCAGGAGGGTCATGCGTTCGATCTCGAGCTCGGACAGCCGCTTGAGCCTCGAGCTGAACGGCAGCCAGATGAAGTTCGCGGACAACAAACCCCAGAGGGTCGCCACGAAAGCGGAGGCGATCATCGGCCCCAGGTGATCGGGGGAAGAGAGGTTCTCAAGGACGTGGGTCAGGGATACCACTGTGCCGATAATGCCGATGGTCGGCGCGTAGCCGCCCAGGCTGGCGAAGAATTTGGCAGAGACGTGGTCGCTGCGCATCTTGGAGTCGATCTCGTCTTCCATGAGGATGCGCAGCTCCTCGGCGTCCGTGCCGTCGGCGATGTTCTGCAGGGCGCGGGCCAGGAAGGGATCCTTCTCCTCCGTGGCTGCCTCTTCGAGGGAGAGGAGGCCCTCGCTCCGCGCCTTCTCGGCAAAGCCGATCAGTTGGTCGATGCTTTCCTGCGGCTTGTCGGTCTTTCCCTTGAACGCCTTGGGGAGGTCTTTGAACGCCCGGAGGGTATCGCGGAATGTGTTCCCGGCCAGGCCCACGGCCAAGGTGGCGCCGAAGACCAGGACCATGGGCGCGGGAAGCAGGAGGGCCATGAGGTTGGCGTCTTCGAGGGTCACCATGGCCACAACCGAGCCGAACGCCAGGAACAGGCCGATTATTGTCGAGGGATCCATGGTTTACCTTCCGTCCGCGTCCGGTGTGCGCACGAGGCTCAGGGGATAGCCCGTCACTGTGGGGAGATCCTGTGCCCGCCGAAGAATATAGGCCCGGTAGTTCGCAATCAGTTCCACGACCTCAGCGAGGTTTTCCCGCACAACGTACGTAGCGCCGTCGAGGGTCACCAGGTGGGTGTCCGGGCTTTCGTGGATCCGTTCAATGATGTCCGGATTCACGGCAAAGCGGGTGCCGTTCAGGCGGGTGACTACGATCATGGGCTGTTTCTGCTTTAGCTAGGGAGGCGCTGGTAGGAGGCGGTGCAGTTCCTACTGTCGGCCGGAGGCGCGCCCGCGTTAGCTTGCCGTCCATTCCGCGTCCCGCGGTGTCAGCGCAGCGTTGCTGGACGCACGCGCATTGGCGCGAGGATTCCGATGATCATGACGGCGGTCATTGCACCTGCGGCCATGATCGCCGCGAGCACCACGATCTGGAAGCGGCCGGCCTCAAAAGGAGAAACCCCACCGAAGATGGCCCCGACGAACGCCCCGGGGAGGGTGACAAGTCCCGTCGTCTTGGTTTGATCGGTTGACGGGATAAGGGCCGAATACACGGTGCGTCGAGCGAGATCGAGCGTTGCTTGCCTCGGCGACGCGCCGAGCGCGAGCCAACCTTCGACCTCCTCCCAATGCTCGTAGACCGACTCCTTAAAGCGCCGTCCGGCCAGGACTGCGATGGTCATGCCGTTGCCGATGACGATCCCGCCAATCGCGAGCGCGTAACGGGGAGTGAACGCGATGGCACCTGTCGCAAAAATCACGGCAAGTGTTACGCCGATTCCCGCTGCCATGGAGCCGCTGACCAAGCCCAAGTGGGGCAGGCTCCAGCCAATCCGGCGGGTGGCACTTATCGCGGCTACCGCAAACATCACCAGAAGCGCTGCCGCCACCCAAAGCGGGCTGGTGATCACGCCACCCAGGACAAAGCTGATCGCGGCGAGCTGCACGGCTCCGCGGAGGATGGCCAGCGCAGGCGCAAAAGGGTGGGGCGTCCGGAACACCAGGAGCAGCGCGAGGGTGGCCGCCATCAGGACGCCGACCCCGAGGAACGTCGGCAGGACTTCGGCGAGACCGGGCATGGAGCCAGCTTATCCACTGCCGCAAGGCACCGACTCAAGCGGCGACACGCCCTCTTCGCCTATTAGGGCACAGAAACCTTGCGTAATACATGTGATTCCGGTCACGATGGCACATTCTGGATGGCAATTTAGGTATGGCTAACCTAAAGTTTCAAGCTGTGAGCCCGCATTTCCTTCCCCGGGCTCCTAGGACTTGCTCGCAGAAAGTAGCCCTCATGAAGACTCGCGCCAAAGCGCTGGCAGGCATTGCCCTCGCCGCCACCACCGCCCTCGCCCTCACCGCTTGCGGTAATGGGACCGCCTCGCCTGCGGCCGCCGGTTCAGCCTCCGGAGACAACAAAGTGGCTGGCGAAATCACTGTCTACAATGCCCAGCACGACACCCTGACCAAGGAATGGGTAGACGCGTTCACCAAGGAGACCGGCGTCAAGGTCACCGTTCGCCAAGGTTCCGATACCGAACTTTCGAACCAGATCATCCAGGAAGGCGCGGCGTCCCCGGCCGACGTCTTCCTCACGGAGAACTCCCCCGCCATGGCCCAGGTTGAGAACGCCGGCCTTTTCGCCGACATCGACAAGGCCACTGTGGACCAGGTCCCGGCCGCGTACCGCCCGTCCACCAACAAGTGGACCGGTATCGCCGCCCGCTCCACCGTGCTGGTCTACGACAAGACCAAGATCAGCGACGACAAGCTGCCCAAGTCCATGCTGGACCTGGCCAAGCCCGAGTGGAAGGGCCGGTGGGCTGCTTCGCCGTCGGGCGCCGACTTCCAAGCGATCGTTGCGGCGCTCCTCGAACAGAAGGGCGAGGCCGCCACCACTGAGTGGCTCAAGGGCATGAAGGAGAACTTCAAGGCATACAAGGGCAACAGCACCGCCATGAAGGCAGTCAACGCCGGCGAAGTCGACGCAGCGTTGATCTACCACTATTACTACTACGGCGACCAGGCCAAGACCGGCGAGAACTCCAACAAGGTCACCCCGTATTTCTTCAAGAACCAGGACCCGGGCGCTTTCCTGTCCGTCTCCGGTGGAGGCGTCCTGAAATCCTCCAAGAACTCCGCGGCTGCCCAGGCATTCATCAAGTTCATCACCGGCAAGAAGGGCCAGGAAGTCCTCAAGAACGGCACCTCCTACGAATACGCCATCGCTTCCAACGTGGACTCGAACGCTAAACTCGTTCCCATCAAGGATCTGCAAGCTCCCACCGTGGATCCGGCCAAATTGAACTCCGCAAAGGTCACCGACCTGATGACCAAGGCAGGACTGCTGTAATTCTGTGACCTCTGATCTATCGGCTCGCATCTCTTCGGACACCCCGGAAGCTTCAGCGGGCACGACGACGGCGGGCAGGGGCAAGCGCCCCCGCCCGCCATTCGGCGTTTCCGCACTATCCGTCCTGGCAGTGCTGATCGCGCTGTTTTCGCTCATCCCGCTGGGTTACGTCGCTTACATGACGGCCGCGACCGGGTGGGACACCGCCCGCGCGCTCATCTTCAGGCCGCGCGTTGGCGAGCTGCTCCTCAACACCGTCATGCTCGTGGTCTTCACGGTGCCGATATGCCTGGTGTTGGGAGTTGGCGGCGCATGGCTCGTGGAGCGGACCAGGCTGCGGGGGCATCGTTGGTGGGCCGTGGCCTTGGCAGCCCCGCTGGCCATCCCGGCGTTCGTCAACAGCTATGCGTGGGTAACCGCGGTTCCCTCCCTCGAGGGCATCTGGTCCGGCGTGCTCATCGCCACGCTTTCCTATTTCCCCCTCGTCTACATTCCTGCCGCAGCAACCCTGGGGCGCCTTGACCCCGCGATTGAGCAGTCCGCGGCGTCCCTTGGCCTGGGTCCGTGGGCGATCTTCTTCCGGGTGGTCCTGCCGCAACTACGGATCGCAATGACGGGTGGCGCACTCCTGGTGTCGCTGCACCTGTTGGCCGAATACGGCGCGTTCGCGATGATCCGCTTCGACACGTTCACCACCGCGATCATGACCCAGTTCCAATCCACCTTCAACGGCACGGCCGGGAACATGCTGGCGAGCGTCCTGGTGTTCTTCTGCCTCATCCTGCTTCTCGCGGAAGTCAGGAGCCGCGGCAGCGCGCGCTATGCCCGCGTGGGTTCGGGCGCCCAGGCCAAGCCGGGCAGGCTGCCCCTGCGGCACTACCAGATTCCGTCCCAGCTAGCCTTGCTTGCCCTCACCGTCCTGGCCTTCGGATTGCCGATCTTCTTTGTCCTGCGCTGGGTTGTGGCGGGAGGCGCCCGCGTCTGGTCAGCCGATGAATTCCTTCCGGCGCTGCTCCAGACCCTCGCTTACGGCACCGTTGGCGCCGCGGCGACAATCGTCGTCGGCTTCCCCATGGCCTATCTGGCCGTGCGGCACCCCAGCTGGTTCAGCAAGATGCTGGAACTCTCCAATTACGTCACCAGTTCCCTGCCGGGCATCGTGGTGGGCCTCGCCTTCGTGACTGTCAGCATCCGGTTGGTGCCTGGGCTCTACCAGACCTCCGGGGTCCTGATTGCTGCGTATGTGTTGTTGTTCCTCCCGCGGGCACTGGTCAACATTCGCTCCGGACTGGCCCAGGCCCCCAAGGAACTCGACGAAGCCGCGCAATCGCTCGGCAAGGCCCCGTTGGTGTCCTTCCTGAAAGTAACGCTGCGACTCACCGCACCGGCCGCCGCCGGCGGGGCGGCGCTGGTGTTCCTCGCCATCGTCAACGAGCTGACGGCAACGCTGCTGCTATCGCCCAACGGCACGCACACCCTGGCCACCGAATTCTGGAGCAAGAGCAGCGAGATCGACTACGCGGGCGCGGCACCCTACGCCCTGCTCATGATCTTGTTGTCCGCCCCCATGACGTACCTGCTTTTCCAACAGTCCAAGAAAGTAGCCGGACAGTGACCGAACAATCCCCCTCAAGGCTTCCGTCACCGCGCGTAGCGGCTTCGGTGGCTCCCAGCACCAACACGCATCTGGACATCGCCGAGGCCACCAAGAACTTCGGCTCGCAGGCCGTGCTGAAGGGCGTGAACCTCTCCGTGGCCAAGGGCGGTACCACCGCCATCGTCGGGCCTTCCGGATCCGGCAAGACCACCCTGTTGCGCCTGATCGCCGGCTTTGAGCACCCGGACACCGGCTCCATCAGCCTCAACGGAAACAAGGTGGCCGGGGACGGAATCTGGGTGCCTGCCCACAAGCGGCACGTCGGCTATGTTGCCCAGGACGGAGCGCTTTTCCCGCACCTTACCGTGGGGCAGAACGTCGCGTTCGGGCTGGACAAAGCAGCGCTCGACGGCGGCCGCCGCGCCGTGAAGACGCGCGTCCAGCAATTGCTCGAGATGGTTTCCCTCGATCCCGACATGGCGAAGAGGCGCCCCCACCAGCTCTCCGGAGGCCAGCAGCAACGGGTGGCTCTCGCCCGCGCCCTGGCCCGTGAGCCGCAACTCATGCTGCTCGACGAGCCGTTCTCCGCGCTCGACGCCGGCCTCCGCGTCGCCACCCGGCGAGCCGTAGCGAAAGTGCTGAACGAAGCCGGGGTCACCACTATCCTTGTGACGCACGATCAGGCCGAGGCCCTGTCCTTCGCCGATCAAGTGGCGATCATGCGCGGCGGCAAACTTGCGCAGATCGGCAATCCGTTCGTGGTGTACACGCGTCCTGCGGACCGGGCAACGGCCGAATTCCTCGGTGATGCGGTCATCCTGGACGCCTGGATGGAAGGCTCCCTGGCCACTTGTTCACTGGGCGGCATCCCTGTGCGCCGTCCCCCGGCACAGGGCCTCGTGCAGTTGATGCTCCGCCCGGAACAGATCCGGATAGCTCCGGATGGCCCCATCCGCGGCGTCGTTGTCGACACCGACTACTTCGGCCCGGAGACCACGGTGCGAATCAAGCTCGCTCCGCGCGTTGCAGCCGAAGGTGCCGCCCGGACCTACCCAGGGGGCGGCGAGGTCATAACCATCCGCCACTGGAACGCATCTATCACCAGGCCCGGTACTGAACTGTGCCTCCGCGTGGTGGGCGAAGGCGTAGCGTTCCCGATGGAGGATTAGGCCGGCGCCATGATGCCCATAGCACGCCGCATCGCGGGCGTGCTAGCATCGTGGCGATCGTGATCTTTCGGCAGGAGGTGAGTCCCATGAACGCAGTATCCGCAATGGGTGCTCCCCCGCAGTCCACGATCGCGCGACTGAAGTAGTCGGCACCGGGAGCGCCCGCCAGGCAATTCGCGAAAGGCGACTCCCATGAATACAACATCTCCTTCACCCCTGCACTCCCGCGAGCGAGCGCTGGTCCTAGGTGGCGGCGGATCAACCGGCAATGCTTGGCTGATCGGCGTCGTCGCCGGCCTCTTCGATGCACGGCTGGACGTCACCGAAGCCGATCTGACCATCGGCACGTCGGCCGGATCCACGGCCGCGGCCCAGATCACAGGTGCACCCCCGGCTGAGCTGCTTGCCGCCATCCTTGACGCCGTCCCACAGCAACGGTCCGCTCCGGCCGGACCAGGCCGCGCACCGCTCAGGCCAGTGGTCAACCACTTGGAGCGGATCAATAAGATCATCGCCGAAGCTCAGGACGTGGCTGATATGCGCCGCCGAATGGGCGCGGCCGCGCTTGAAATGGATGCGGCGTCGGATGGCTCCTGGTCGACACAATGGCGGGATACCGTTTCCGCGCGGCTGCCCAGGCAGGACTGGCCGGAACGAGCCGTGCTCATCACGGCGGTCGATGCCCGCAGCGGTGAACCAGTCGTGTTCGACCGCGGCTCGGGAGTCGGCCTGGCGGACGCCGTGGCCGCCAGCTGCTCCAGTGGCCTGCCGTACAGGATCAGAGATGGGAGATACATCGACGGCGGCTACCGGTCCAACGCCGACAATGCCGATCTGGCAGCCGGGTACGGGCGGGTCCTGGTGCTCTCGCCCTTCGGTGGCAAGTCATTGCAACCGCTGGAGTGGGGCACGCATCTGGCAACGCAGGTCGACGAACTCCGCGCAGGCGGCAGCAGGGTCGAAACGATCTTCCCGGACGCCCACTCCGAGCACATGTTCGGCGCCAATGCCATGGATCTGTCACTCCGTCCGTCCGCCGCCCGGGCCGGCTACGAGCAAGGCAAATCCCTTGCGGGGCAGCTCACCGGGTTCTGGAGCTGACGCCCGTGAAACCCAGTCGACTCTGCGCGCTGGACCACATCCTCGATCATGAGAGACACATTAATGTCAAGAGATTTATTCTTGTTGAGTGACGGATTCTTGAAATTGAGTGCCCTAAAGCCATAAATTGAGTGGCGACCGATCGCGGATTGAGTATTGAGACATATAACGGGAACCTAATCGATTATTCCACTGGGAAACATTTGAATAAATTTTTTGGCTTATTTACTGATAACCGTTGCCCTAGTTTGTCTGGTGTGCCTAGTTTGGTTATGAAGCGCCTGCCTCTCGCTGAAAGGTGACCGTGCCAAGGACCTTCGAAATTCTCTTCCGCGCCTGGAACGCCGCTTCCGGGTGGGACAGGAAGTGGCAAGCTGTCGTTGCCGCCGACTGTGGTCCTGCTGGAGAGAGTCTTGGCATCGCCTCGATCAAGGAAGCGTGTTTTGACTCCTAAAAATACTCGCAGCATTTCTATTTCCCTGATTCTATTCACGCTAGTAGCCGTCCTGCTATTCATACCGGCTGCCGGAAGTATGCCGCTATGGTGGGCAATACTTGCTGGTATCGCCCTCGTTGGAACGGGCATCGGAGCGTTCGCTGATTTCCAACGCCGCAAGGCTTGGGTTGGAATTCCTTGGGGGTTACTGTCCCGCACAAGCGATGCCGTTTTGTTCGGTGACGCCGCTGTTCTGAGCAACGGTGCAGGCTGCAGCTCGCCTAGGAGAGCCATGCCGGGCCCGGCCCTGAGTTGGAGTCGCGGGGCGGCAGCCCGGGCGGCGTGCGCTGCCAACCGCTGTCCGATGGGATCCTGCGTCGTGGCCCGGCTGTGCTAATTACCTGATCAGCCGATGAGCGCTGCCTCTGACTCGTCAAAAGGAACGGCACTGCGACCACCTCGATGACACCGCTGATCGCCAACGAGGCGGTACACATCGGCAGCCCGGCCGAGCAGCGGCTGCACCACCACTCCGCCGCTCGCTCCCATCAGTGAGTCGAAACTGAGAACTGTGGCCCGCTGCTTTGTCGGGAAGCGGGCTTCGGGGTCCACCACGGAACATCGTTGATGTCGGGGCGGAGGTACTGAACGAGCCCTATTTTTCCCACAATCTGGTTGTTGTCGCCTGTAATTCGCCCACCCAACAGCGGAGTGCCCACGGATCGGTCAGATCAATGTACTGCCTGCTATGTCGCGTCTCGCGTGCTGCCTGTAGGACCCTATAAAAGTCCTACGGTTTTTTTCGCGGGTGTGGGTTCTTCGGGCTTATTTTGTCAGTGCCTCCTGAGAGAGTTTCCTTATGGACGGCATTCAGGCAACCGAGCGGATCGGGACAGGCGCGCCATCAAGCGGCCCTGGCCTAGGAATCCGGACCGTCCGTGTGCAAGAGCTCATTGCCGCCGTGAAAGCGATCCGGCCAACCATCGACGGCGGTGAAGACGGCGGCACGGGTCAGCTCGCGGGTGCTGAATCGGGTGCCGAGCTGATCGACCAGTTGAGGGGCTTGGAGGATTTGAAGTCCGCGGCCGCGGCTGCGCAGGCGAGGATCGCGGTGGCATTCGATGCGCTCCAGCGCCGGGCCCAGGCTGATCTGGGTGTCCCGGCGGAAGAGCGCGGCCGCGGGGTGGCGGCGCAGATCGCCTTGGCACGGCGGGAATCCCCGTCCCGCGGATCGAGGCTACTCGGACTCGCGAAGGCGCTGGTGACGGAGATGCCCCGCACCCTCGCGGCCTTGGATGCGGGGCGGTTCAACGAGTGGCGCGCGACGCTGCTGGTGAAGGAAACAGCCTGCCTGTCCGCCGAAGACCGGTGCGCGGTGGATGAAGAACTCGCCCCCGACACCGGAACCTTCGACGGCGCCGGGGACAAAACCATCACCGCCGCGGCCAGGACCGCGGCCTATCGGCGGGACCCGCGCTCGGTCGCGGAGCGGGCAGCCCGTGCGGCGACGGAGCGGTGCGTGAGCCTGCGCCCGGCACCGGACACCATGACCTACCTGACCGCCCTGCTTCCCGTCGCCCAGGGGGTGGCGGTGCACGCAGCCCTGTCCCGGCACGCCGACACCCTCCGCGCCACCACCGGGGACTCCCGGTCCCGGGGCCAGGTCATGGCCGATGCCCTGGTCGAACGCATCACCGGCACCCCGGCAGGAATCACCGGGGTCGAGGTCCAACTCGTCATGACCGACCGCACCCTCATCCAGGCAGACAGCGAACCGGCCCGGCTTACCGGGTACGGCACCGTCCCCGCAGGCTGGGCCAGGAACCTCCTGGCCGGAAACAGGCCCGCCGACCCCGGCCAGCCCGAGCCCCGCCAGACAGAACCCGGCCGGCCCGGACGGACAGAGCCCGGTGAAGACCAGGCCTTCACGATCTGGCTCCGGCGCCTCTTCACCGCCCCCGGAACCGGGGAACTCCTCGCCGCGGACTCAAGGGCGCGGTTCTTCCCACCCGGGATGCGGCGCTTCATCCAGGCCCGCGACGATACCTGCCGCACCCCGTACTGCGACGCGCCCATCAGGCACTACGACCACATCATCCCTTGGCACCAAGGCGGCACCACCAGCCTGGACAACGGGGCAGGCCTGTGCGAAGCCTGCAACCACACCAAAGAACTCCCCGGCTGGACAGCGCAAACCGGGTCAACAACGCGGCACGGGACACGGCATGTCCTCGAAATCCGCACCCCCACCGGACACACCTACCGCTCCACAGCCCCACCCCTACCCGGCAGTAATCCGCCAGTCGCCGAGCCACCGGCCACACACCCGCCCGATACCGTGGCACCGTATTCCGGGCGTCGACGACGAAAGCTCAGGCACCAAGCCAAGGCGTTGAAATACGCCCATCTCACGGAACTCCAGGCCGTCTAAGAAAGCTACGCCGAGCCCGGCCCCGCATCCTTCGGGGCAAGTGGCAGCGTGATCTTCATGACCGTTCCCCGCGGCCCGCTGCGCTCGACCTCCACAGTGCCCCGGGCTCCGGTGATGATTTCACGGACCAGCGCCAAGCCGATCCCGAAGCTGCGTTGGCCCGGCGCGCCTTCCGGACTGTGGGTCCGCACGAAGCGGTCGAAAATCCGGGTCTGGTCCACTCCCCTGATTCCGGCCCCGGAATCCGAGACGGTGACTACCGCGCGGCTGCCGAGCACCGCGGTCGTGATCTGCACTTGGCCGCCGGCGGGGGTGTGTGCCAGCGCGTTGTCGGCCAGGGCGAGGAGGGCGCGGCGGAAGCCGTTGCCGTCGATGAGCGCGAAGGGGCGGTCCTTTTCCGTCAGGGTGATGCGGACGTTTTTCTCGGCCGCGAGCTGTTGCAAGCTCTCGACGACGGCGCCAGCCACCTTGGCGAGATCGCTTGGCACTGCTGCGGCATCCGGGGGCGAACCGGTGGCTGCCACAAGCAATTCGTTGACGATGCCCGTGAGCGTGGCAGTGTCATTGCGGATCCGGGCGAGTGCCTCGCCGGTTTTCGAGTCTGCGGGGGTATCGCGTTGTGCCAGCTGGACACGTGCATCCAGGATGGCCAAAGGTGTGCGCAATTCGTGGCTGGCGTCCTGCACGAACCGCCGCTGCAACGCCAATGCTTCTCCCAGTGGCCTGATTGCACTCCGAGCGCTGAGCCAGCCGATGGCTCCCGCAAGAAGGATTCCCGCAATGCCGGCAACGATCATGGCCTTCAGGAGGTCCTTGGTGTCCAGGTACGCGTAGGCGGAGTTGGTCTCGCCTGGTCCAGGCAGCGTTGGATGCTGTGCCTGGTTGAAGAGGTAGATCGCGGCGGCCGCCAGCAGGCAAAGAACCAAAACCGCGCACGCCGCACTGATCCGCAATGCGATCTTGAGGGACGCTCTGCGGAGAGTGGCCTGGTCCGGCTTCTCAGTCATGGGCGATTTCTCAGTCATGGGCGTTTTCTCAGTCATGGGGCTCGCCGATCTGGTATCCGAGGCCGTGGACCGTCCGGATCACCGTTTTGGAAATCTTGCGGCGCAAGTGGTGGACGTAGGTGTCGATCACGCCTGGCTGGTCCGTGGGGTGGAACAGCGCGTTGATGAGGTCTTCACGGGTGAAGACACGTTCGGGTTCGCCAGCCAAAATTTCCAGGAGCCCGGCTTCCTTCGCCGTCAGGGTGACCACCAAGCCGTACATGGAGCGCATGGAGCGGGCACCGGCGTCGAGCTCCCAATCTCCGATTCCCAGGGTCTGAGGCGGCAGGGCGTACGTCCTCGTAAGGGCCCGCAAGCGGGCGGCGAGCTCCATGGCGTCGAACGGCTTGCTCATGTAGTCGTTCGCCCCGGCGTCGAGGCCCCGGATCTTCTCATCGGTGGCACCGAGTGCGGTCAGGATGAGGATCGGCGTGGCAATCCCTTTGGCCCGAACGGCCTTGATCAAGGCGATGCCGTCCATGACCGGCAGCCCCCGGTCAATGACCATCGCGTCCCAACTCCGTGTCAGGGCGAGGTGGAGGCCGTCGCTCCCATTGACAGCCAAGTGAACGGCGAAGTCCGGCTCCAGGAGCTCGCTGATGAGCGGTCCCAGTGCGGCGTCGTCTTCGACCAGGAGGAGGGACGGCCGCTCAGCTGTTGTCATGCTGTCTATTCTTCCGTGAAACGCCGGTTACTCCTCGGCATGCCCGTTCGCGGCGCCCACCTTGACCTTGCGCCGCTTTTTGAGGAACTCGACTCCCCACGGCAGGACGGAGATCAAAACCATGATGACTGCGATGGCGTCGATGTTCTTGGCCACGAACTCGTAGTGTCCCAGCCAGGAGCCCAGGAGTGTCACGGACGTTGCCCAAATGACGGCACCGGCGATGTTCCACAGCGTGAAGGACTTGTAGTTGTAGCGGGCGATGCCTGCGCTCAACGGTGCAAATGTCCGCACAATGGGGACGAAACGGGCCAAGACGATCGCGGGACCTCCGCGGCGCTTGAAGAACTCTTCGGCTTTCTCCAGGTGTGCCGTCTTCAGGACCCGGGCATCATCCTTGAACCAGCGGCGTCCGAACTTGCGCCCGAGCATGTAGCCGATCTGGTCTCCGGCGATGGCAGCGGCTGAGACGACGCCGATCAGCACCGGCAGTTCGAGCTGAAGTTGCTGGTGCAGCAGGCCGGTCGTGAACAGCAAAGAGTCACCGGGCAGGAACGGGAAGAGAAGACCGGATTCGATGAAGACGATCAGCGCCACTACGCCCAGCGCCGCGGGTCCCGTGCCCTGAAGCAGGGTGGTGGGATCAAGGAAAGCGGGTATGGCGGAAAGTACGTGCATGGGGTCCTCCTCAGGATCCGTGTGCTTGGCTAGCGGCAGCTTCAGAGGCGGAGGCTTCCGGGGCAACGCCGAACGGTAGCCGCCCGATGACTCGCGGTGCGTAACGGTTCCAGAGCCCGGCCAAGACG
This sequence comes from Arthrobacter bambusae, assembly GCF_030812595.1. Taxonomy (GTDB): domain Bacteria; phylum Actinomycetota; class Actinomycetes; order Actinomycetales; family Micrococcaceae; genus Arthrobacter; species Arthrobacter bambusae_B. The sequence goes on along the minus strand of NZ_JAUSSZ010000002.1, from coordinate 97,990 downwards.
ATCACTGCGGCGCTGGTGGCCAGGAATGAAGCCACGACGTCGCTGGGGTAATGGACTCCGATGTAGAGGCGGGACCAGGCCACCACCACGGCCAGGACCGCGCCGGCCCAAGCGGTGATGACGCCCCACCGGGTGCCCCGGACCAGGAAGTACAAGGCGAAGGCGAGCGCAACGGCGAAGGCAGTGTGGCCGCTGGGGAAGCTATTGGAACCCGTTTCGGGGGCCAAGGGGTCGAAAAGAAGCGCAGGGTTGGGCCGGTGCCGGGCAACGATGAGTTTGAATGCCTCGCTGGCAACCCAGCCTGAGCATGCGAAGAGCACAAACATGACTGCCCGGATAACGGACTTGCGAACCAGGAAAAGATACAAGCCGATCAGAAGCACAAGGCAGACTCCCGCTACGGGAGCGAAGAGGAAGTTCAGAGCCATGGCCACGGTGGTCAGCGCGCCCACATGATGACGGCTGAGTTCCTGGTCGACACCGAACTCGTTGGTGGTCAGGCCCGCTACCGATTGCACGCTGAAGCTGATGGCAAGGACTACGGCGGCGAGGGCAATCCCCCACAGAAGCCAGAACCTGGGCTGCGGAAGCAACGGCACATCGTTACGGACGGCGGCGAAAGTGCGGCCTTCCGTGGAAGCGTTCTGCTGGGCATCTGATGGCATGGGACTCTCCGGTTCGGGGGCGACGGCCGTTGTGCGGCCTGCTTCCACTTTCGCGCGCGGCGTTTAAGAAGCTCTTAAGAACTCCTGGCCAGCGCGTTTCCCCTTGACCCCATAAGTGGTTGGGCACCAGAGTTTAGGAACCTACTGTCCGCCACATCGAAGGATCTGGGATGTCCGAATTTGCGATCTCGAAAGACGGTACCCGCATCGGGTATGACCAATACGGCGAGGGACCTGCCGTGATCCTGGTCGGCGGTGCGATGCAATTCAGGGGCTTCGACGCCAACACGGTGGAAATGGCCAAGCTCTTGTCGACCAAAGGGTTCACGGTGGTCAACTACGACCGGCGCGGCCGTGGAGAAAGCGCGGAAGCTACGTCACTCACCCTGCAGGACAACATCGACGACCTCGCCGCGCTCATCGATATCGCGGGCGGCCAAGCTGCGCTGTTCGGGAGCTCTTCCGGTGGCTCGATTTCCCTGGCCGCCGCGGCAGCAGGCCTCCCCGTCACGAAGCTCGCGCTCTGGGAGACTCCCCTGAGCGATGAGCTCGGCAGCGGCGGCGCCGAATTCTTCGCCGGGCTCCAGGAGCGGATCGCATCCGGCGACAAGGCCGCCACCATTGAGTACTACATGAAGGACATGCCGCCGGAGTGGTTGGCCGGCGCCAAGAACAGCCCGGCCTGGCCCATCATGCTCGAGTTGGGCCCCAGCCTTTCCGCCGATGCCGAATCGCTCGCCTGGACCCAGTCCGCGCCACGGGCAGAACTATGGTCCGGCATCACCCAGCCCACCCTCGCGATCGTCGGCGAACAAACCATTCCGATCATGCCTAAAGCGGCAGACTCCATCGTGGCCAACATCCCGAGTGCCCGCAAAGCCACCATTCCGGGCGCCAACCACGGCTGGGAACCCGGGGTCATGGCCGACGCGCTCGCTGAGTTCCTGGCCGAGTAAGACGGCACCCGCTTCCACGATGGAACTGGCCGCGATCGCCGTCGAACTCTACACACTGGTTCCCTCGGCCTTCACGGCAGCCCGCACTGCGCGAGCCAAGGAAGCCAAATCCGCAGGGGACCCCGAACTGGCGAAACAGATCGCCCGGTTGCCCAAGCCTTCGACGGCGGCATGGGCGGTCAACATGCTTGTCCGCCATGGAACCAAGGAATTCGCGGGCGTCGTGGAGCTTGGGGCGTCACTCGGGAGGGCTCAGGAGCAGCAGGATCACGACCGCCTGCGCACGCTCGGCCAACAGCGCCCGCGCGTCCTGGGCGCCGCCGTCGAGCAGGCCCGGGCAGTGGCGGAAGGCTTGGGCGTCAAGGTCAGTGGCGCCGCCGCGATGGAGATCGAGGCCACGCTGAGGGCCGCCATGACCGATCCCGCCGCTGCCACGGCGCTGCGCAGCGGGCAGTTGGTCCGTTCCCTCGCCACGAACGGATTGGAGCCAGTCGATCTGTCGGGCGCGGTGGCGATCGCGGGCGCACTTCCCGTTGTGGAGGTCGGCAAAGAAGAGCCCGACGACGGCGGGCAGCGGCGCGGGCGGGCAGAGGCGAAGCGCGAACGCGCCGACTCGGAGCGCCAACGAGAGAAGGCCCAAGCCGCACTCGCGGAAGCAGAGCGCAATGCGGACAAGGCTGACCTGGAACTTGCCCAGGCCGAGCGTGAGAAGTCGGAGGCAGTGCGCCGGAGCGAGCGACTCGCCGTCGAGGTCAAAGCTGCCAAGGACAAGCTGGCCGGGTTGCAGCAAGAACTTGCCGAGACGGAGTGGGCAATTGCCAGGGCCGAACGGAACCGCAAACTGGCAGTCCGGCTAGCTGGAAAGGAACGCCGGACCGCCGATACAGCCCGGGCCAGGTTAGAGGGGCTGCCTTAGGGCGGAGGGCATTCGACGGTCTCACAACGTCCGGGATACCGGACAATCCGGGGCGTATTCTAGGAGAATGTACAGTCAATCCGTGCGGCCCAAGGCCCCGGCCGCGGCCCAGGTATTGGCGGTCCTCAGATACGTCGCCAGCCAAGCGGGCCCGGTCAGCGCGTCCATCATTGCGCGGGACGTCGGCTTGCCTCGGTCCACCACATATCAGCTCATTACGTCCCTGATCGATGACGGCTTTTTGGTCCATCTTCCCGAGGAGCGCAAGTATGCCCTGGGAGTGACCGCCCATGAGTTGGGCACAGGGTATTCGCGGCAAGCTCCGATCCAGCGGATTGCCAGGTTCCCCTTGTCCCGGCTCGTTGCACGGACGCGCCGGACTGCCCACCTTGCCGTCATGCACGGGCGCGACGTCGTTTATGTGATCGAGGAGCGGGCGCCGCGGCAGAGCCCCCTTGTCACCGACACCGGGGTCCGGCTTCCGGCCCACTTGACGGCCAGCGGCAGGGCGATGATGGCCCAGATGGACCCGGCCCAGGTGGCTGCGCTTTTCCCGGGGCCGGAGGCCTTCGCGGAGCGCCACAGCAAAGGCCCGCAATCCTTGCCTGCGTTGCAGGATCTCTTGGCACGGGCACGGTCGCTGGGATACGCCTGGGAGCAAGACGAGGTCACGGAGGGATTTTCCTCTGTGGCCGTCGCGGTCCTGGACAGGCAGCGATACCCGGTGGCCAGCGTGACCCTGACGGTGTCGAACCGGGCGTTCCCTGGCGGGGGCACCCGGCACCGAGCCAAGGACGGCGAGACCGCCGAGGAACGGGCGGTCCGCATTGAGGACGTCGCCCGCGAGTGGATTCCGGAAGTGACCAGGTGCGCCCGGGAAATTTCCCGCAGGCTGGGCACCCAAGCCTGATCCGGGTGTCGCAGAGGCTAGACTGCTGCGTTGTTCCGTACTGAACCGGCTAGCGGTGCGGCCGCCTCTGAGTCAGGTTCCGTCGGGTAGACCATCTCAGCCGGAGCGTTGGAGTTCCTCTTCGCCAGAGGGTAGAACACGATTGCCGTGACCACGAGGCCTACGAGCCAGGAGATATCCGCACCGCCAAGAAGGTCCGTCATCGGTCCGGTGTACAGGGTCTGGGCAAGGAACGGGACCTGGACGATGATCCCGATCGCGTAGCTGAGCAGCGCAGTCTTGTTCCAGCGACCGTAGCGCCCGTCCAGGTCATACAAGGCCGGGATGTCTACCTTTTCCTTGGAAACCAGGTAGTAGTCCACCAGGTTAATGGAGCTCCACGGAATGAATACCATCAGCAGGAGAAGGACAAAGTTCTTGAAGTTGGCGATGAAGTCGGGAGACGCGAGGACTGCGATGAGTACTGAGAGTCCGATAAAGCCGATCACGTAGGCGAACCGGGTCCAGGACGCTACCGCAGACTTGCGGGTGAACGCTGTGACCGAGGTAAGCATGGTCATGTAGCCGCCATATGCGTTCAGCGTGTTGACGGTCAGTTTTCCGGTCACGATCACCAGGTAGATGACAACGGCGATCAGTCCGCCGCCACTCAGGTTCCCGAGGAAAGCGACTTGGCCGTCAAGGAACCGGGAGCCCTTCGGCAATGCGAGGGCAGCGAAGAGCGCGCCCAGGGTCATGGACCACTGCGAACCAATCACCGTGCCGAAGTACGCCGACATGAAGGTCTTGCTTGTCGGGGTGTTCGAAGGCAGGTACCGGGAGTAGTCGGCCACGTACGGACCGTACGTCAGCTGCCATCCGGCACCGAGCGAAATAGCGAGCAGGAAGGTGGGGAACTCGAAACCGCCGGCTCCCAAGAGCGCCCCGACGTCCTGGCTCGTCAACAACCTGATCCCCAGGTAAGTGAAGCCGAGGATACCCACCACGGTCGCGATGCGGCCCAGCATGTGGATGTACTTGTAACCCAGGGTCGCCACGATGACGGTCAGCACCCCGAAGACGATCATGCCCACGGCCGGTGTGCCCGTATGGAGGATGAGGCCGACCGCCTGTCCGGAGAGGACAGTACCGGTTGCCGCGAAGCCGAGGTACATCACGACAACCAGCACCAAGGGAATCACGGCACCGAAGATTCCGAACTGCGCCCGGCTGGAAATCATCTGCGGCAAGCCGAGCTTCGGCCCTTGGGCCGCGTGGAGCGCCATGACAGCGCCACCCAGAAGGTTTCCGACCAAGAGGCCGAGGATCGCCCACAGCGCGTCCGCGCCGAACAGCACCGCCAAGGCACCGTCGACAATGGCCGTAATCTGCATGTTCGCCCCGAACCAGAGCGTGAACTGCTGGCCAGGCGAACCATGGCGTTCATTTTCCGGGACAAAGTCGATGGAACGACGCTCTGCGCGCGGTCCACCCGTTCCCGCTTTTCCTGTGGCCTGCATGCCTGATCCTCACTTTGACAACCGAAGTCCGATGTCCCCAACTGAGAATCAATCAGAGCATGCAAAGTGACAGTGCTCACGGAAAGGGGCCTATGTTTAGTCCGATATCCCGGACGATAGGCCCATGAACATGGTCTTATGCAACACATCCACGTGCCGCCGCGAAATTTCCACCGCGGTCCGATCGTCGCCGGCCCGCAGGGCGTTCACCAGCGCGATGTGGTCCCGATTGGATTTGCGGAGAAACTCGATCGGGTACGGGATGAAGTAGGCATAGAGTTCCGCCAATGCCTCGTTGTAGGCCTCGACCGCAGCTCCCAAGCCGGAGGACGCCGCTACAATCCGATGGAACCTCTCGTCGGCTTGGTGATACTCGGACCAATTGCTTGATCCGGCCATTTCACGGGTAAGCCGCTCCAGCTCATCAAGCTGCGCCTCCGTGGCATTGACAGCAGCGAAGTGGGTGACCGCGCATTCGAACAGCAGCCGACGGTCCACCAGCCGGTTCACCGCAAGGGATTCGGCGGGCGACGCAGCGAGCTGCTCGAGCACGTTGCGGGGCGGCTCATCAGCGACAAAGGTTCCGCCGCCGCGTCCCCGACGCCGGACAACAACACCCTGATCAGCCAGGCTTGCCAGGGCCCTGCGAGCTGTGATCGGGCTGACCGAGAGGCCCAACGCGACGTCTTGCTGGTCCGGCAACCTCTCCCCCGGCTGAAGCAGTCCCAAGGAGATGGCCATGCCGATCCGCAGCCGCACGGCGTCGATTGCGCTCCTGCGGTCGATTCCGAGCAAGGGCGCGGCATCGATGGGTGAGTCGCCGGTGGTCTCCTCGAGCTGACGGGTCATATCCGCTACTTTACGGGGCAAAATCGACCTTTCTTTTATTTGATCATTATGATCTAATATGAGTCGAGTCACAACAACAACGTGGAGAAACAAGTGCAACGCATCCTTCCCCTCATCGCTGCCCAAGCGGCACCCCGACTGATCGGCGAGCCGATCCAGGCCTTCGCAGCCGAGGTCGCGGCCGCCGTCGCGATCCAACCGCAAAGCAAGTTGGTGGTCTTCCCCGAGCTGCACCTCTTTGGGGACACGTACCCGGATCAGCAGCGAACTGAAGTGTTGCAGGACTCTGCCGAACCGCTGGACGGTCCGCGGGTCAAGGAGTTGCGAGAGCTCGCGGCGGATATGGGCATCTGGCTGGTTCCGGGCAGCGTCTGCGAACGCGGCCCCGAGGGGCAATTGTTCAACACGCAGTTGGTTCTTTCCCCGGAGGGCGACCTTGCCGGCTACTACCGGAAGGTCTTCCCTTGGCGCCCCTTTGAGCCCTACGATCCTGGCGATCGATTCACGACCGTTGACCTGGACGGGATCGGCAGGGTGGGCCTGAACATTTGCTACGACGCCTGGTTCCCCGAGGTGACCCGCCAGCTGGCGTGGATGGGCGCCGAAGTCATCCTCAATGTCGTTAAGACTACGACGCCGGACCGCAAGCAAGAACTCGTCCTGGCCAAGGCAAACGCGATCGTGAACCAGGTCTTCATGGTCAGCGTCAACTGCGCGGGCCCCACCGGCACAGGCCTCAGCCTGATCGTCGACCCCGAGGGGAACACCATAGCGGCGGCCGACGACGACGCCCCCACCCTTCTCGCCACGGAACTGGACCTCTCCGCCGTCGAGCATGTCCGCACGCACGGGACCGAAAACCTCAATCGTCCCTGGTCCCAATTCCGTCCCGGCGAACCGGCCATCGACCTGCCCGTCTATCAAGGCCGCATCGACCCCGGCACTTGGACCCCGCGGTCCTCCAACTCCTAAGGAAGCTGGATTCGAAATGAGGACTTCGTGCGCATCACCCTAGCCCAGATCGATTCCGGCTCAGACGTCGACCGTAACCTCGACCTCATCGCGGAATACTCTGCCAAGGCCGCCCGCGAGGGCTCCGACCTCATTGTGTTCCCGGAGTACTCGACGTATGAGAAAAGCCGGGTGGACCGGAGCTTCGCGGACATGGCCGAGCCCCTTGACGGCCCGGTGGCCACCAGGCTCCAGGCGACGGCGGCACGAGACGGGATCGCCGTCGTCGCCGGCCTCCTGGAAAGGTCCGGAGAACGGGGCGGATCCGGCGAGCGCGAGCGGGCCTTCAACACCTTGGTGGCCATCGGCGCGGATGGTTCCCGCCTCGCGAGCTACCGGAAGATCCACCTGTTCGACTGCCAAGGATTCCGCGAATCGGATTACATCGAAGCCGCGCCTGAGCCCGTGCCCGTCACCTTTTCCAGCGGCGGGATGACCTTCGGGTTGATGACCTGCTACGACCTGCGCTTCCCCGAGTTGGCGCGCGTCCTGGCCGATTCCGGGGCCGAGGTGCTCCTCGTCTGCTCCTCCTGGGTTCCCGGCACTGCCAAGACCGAGCAATGGGCCACCTTGGCCAAGGCCCGGGCAATCGAGAACGGGGTGTACGTGGCGGCGGTCTCCCAGACTCCGCCGGTGTCCATCGGCTACAGCATGCTCATTGACCCGTTGGGAACAGTCGTGCATGGCCTTGGCACGGGGCCGGGCACCGGGACGCTGGACATTTCACCGGATGCCGTCCAGGCAGCCCGGGACCAGTTCCCCACGTGGCGGCACCACCGGCTCCCCTAGGAATCCCGGAACCTCTTCTGGGCCGTCCGACTCTGTGCTAAACCAATGTCAAGATGCACCGATGCTCCGAGGGAGAAACGCCATGAGCACTACGACGGACAAAGGCTCGGGCCGCGGACTGGAGGTCCGGTCGATCGACTACGTTCCATTGAACGAGCGGCACGGGAAGGTCTCACACATCGGGCCTTTGTGGTTCGTCAGCAATGCCCAGATCGCCACCCTGGCTGTGGGACTCATCAGCATCACCACCGGCGGAAACCTGATCTGGTCCCTGCTCGCGATCGCCATCGGCGTGCTCGTCGGCACGCTGTTCATGGCCGCGCACTCCTCGCAGGGACCCCAGCTCGGCCTGCCACAAATGATCCAGTCCCGGCCGCAATTCGGCTATATCGGCGCCTTGCTGGTGTGGCTCTTCGCCTACCTCCAGTACGCGGGATTCAACATCTTCAACACCATCCTGGCAGGCCAGGCCATCCAGAAATCGGTCAACGTCGGGTCCGAAAGCCTCTGGTTCTGGGTGGTCACCATTATTGCCGTCGTGATCGCCTTGTTCGGTTATGACCTCATCCATGCCTTTGAGCGCTACCTCACCTACCTGACCATCATCATGCTGGCGCTCCTCACCATTGCGGCAGTGAAGCTGGCCATTCCCGCCGGCGAATACAACCTGGCCGACTTCCATCTGGTTCCGTTCCTGGGCCAGCTGGGGGTCGCGGCCGGCTACCAGATCTCCTGGGCCATCTACGTCTCTGACTACTCCCGCTACCTTCCGCCGTCCAGCGGGCGGGGAACTTTCAGGTGGACGTTCTGGGGCAGCGCCCTCGGCGGTATCTGGGTGATGTTCCTGGGCGCGTATATCGGGGCTGCGGCAGGAGAGAACTTCGAAACCATCGGCTCGATCAAGTCCACCGCGGACCAGCTCTTCAGCGGATTCGGTGACATCGCCTTGCTCGTCGCCGCCCTGGGTTTGTTGTCCGTGACTGCCTTGAACATGTACGGCGGTTCGCTGACCCTGATTTCGTCTATTGACAGCGTGCGGCAGATCCGGCCGACATTGAGGCTCCGGATCATCACGATCGCCATCACCGCACTCATTTCCGTAGTCCTGGCGAACCTTGCCTCGGCCGACTTCCTGGCCAACTTCAACGACTTCCTGCTGCTGGTGCTGTACTTCTTCATTCCGTGGACGGCGGTGAACCTGACCGACTACTTCATCGTCCGCAAGGGCCACTACGCCATTGCCGAGATCTTCAAGCCGGACGGGATCTACGGACGCTGGGGCTGGCCCGGCATCATCTCCTACCTCGTGGGCTTTGTGCTGATGATTCCGTTCTTCTCCGCTGGCAAGCTCTTTGTCGGGCCCATAGCCCATGCCCTTGACGGCGCTGATATCTCGCTGTTTATCGGGCTTCCGGTCTCTGCTGGCCTGTATTGGCTTTTGACCCGGCGCATTGACGTGGAAGCCGAGGCCCGCCTGGCCAAAGCCGAAGCCGACGCGCTGGAGGCGGCCGCCCGCGAACACATCTTGCCGTAGCGCCGTGGGGACGGATCGGCCCGGAGTCAGGCGGTGGCGATGACCGTGGACGTCGCCAAAACGTTGCCGGACTTGTCCAAAGCCTCCACGGCCGCCCTCGGCGCGGCGGCCACCGCCGTCGACGTTTCAAAACCGCGGCGCGGGACCGTCACTGCTTCGGACAGGGAGCCGGGGCCGGTTCCTGTGAGGAACCTCCACCTGGCGACCTCGGTTGCGCCATTCCAGCTCGCATGGAGCTGCATCGTGGATCCATTGCCCGGAACCGCCGCCAGGTCGGGGACGGTGTCCGGCCGGCCTGTCCACGGCGAGCGGTAGGTGCGGTAGGAGGCATCTCCCAGTCCGGTAGCTTCGAACACCGCTTGCCCCTCAGGAGTGAATTCAGTGGCGGCCGGATCCGCGCCCCAGCCCACAAGGACATGACCGTTATCAAGGAACTGCAGGTTCCCTTCGGCGTCGCCGCGGTGGCCGCCCCTGCTGAACTCCTGCTTGACGACGGCGGTGCGGGCCTTTTCGTCGACGGCGAGGAGCAGCCCCCGGGATGTACCGGTGGTGCCTTGGTTGTAATGGTTGTCGAACATACTGATGAGACCGTTGGGCCGGCGTCGAACGTCATGCTGCCAAGCGAAGACAGCTTCCGGAGTCATCGAGAAATCGCTGCGTTTCCCGCCCAAACGCCAGCGGATCGTGCCGTCGGAACGGCCAATCAAATATGCGGTGTGAGTGTGGCGTGACGAAACGAGGAGGGCGTCCCCGCTCTCGTCCACGGAATTGAGGTGGAAAGGATCGTACGCTTTCGTGGCATCGGAGCCGTCGGCCTTGGGGTTATCGGACGGGCGCAGATAGGACTCCGTGAGGTCGATATGATCCGAGGCCGTCCAATCGAAGAGGACCTTGCCGGAACGGATGTCGATTTCCTGGACATGGCAATCAAACATGTAGCCCTCTGCAGCTCCGCCCACCGACGTCAGGTCGTGCCGGACTGTTGGGTAGGAGATCATTAACGCCGTCCCGGCGGGCGTAATGGTGAACTCGTGCAGGTCTGCTTGCAGCCCGTTGCCCGTATTGACCTCGGCCACGGTGCGGTAGTGGATGTCTTTGACGACGCCCTTGCCTGCACCGTGTCCGCCGGTTCCGATTCCAGTCCAATAGGTCAGTACCGCTTGGCCTTCGAAGGCTTGTACCCGAAGGTCGGTCACACCGGAACCGGTCGGTTCCATCCATATCGGTTCCCCGTGGTTGTCCATGATCAGCCCGTTCGAGCCATGGCCCATCGGCCCCACGAAGAGCAGGCCCGCGCCGGTGGGGCCGGTAGCCCAGCTGGCGACGCGTGCAGCGGTCAAAGCCGTCGAGACGAAGCTGCGGATCGCAGGCGCGGAAGCCGTGCCGGCCGCCGACGCAGAGGGTGACGCTACCGGCGTCGGGGTGGCCGCACTGACCGGGGCGGTTCCGCCAGGCATCACGCCTGACCTGGCAATGCCGAGTCCGGCTAGCAATCCCGCTCCAGCCATCCCCGCCCCGCTAAGGAACCCGCGCCGGCTGACCCTGAACCGCGGCTCGCGATTTTCCCGCGCGGCGGCTCGATCGCCGCTCCCGGACTCCGTACTCTGCTCCATCCCCTCAGGATAGAGCCGGAATAAAGGGCGGGAACCGGACAGAAGCTGCGAGTTTGCTGGAAGATAGTGGAGCGCAGACTCGGCTCCGCTTGGCTGCTTTCATCGTGGCGGAAGAACGCGGTTGCGCCATCCCAAGTCGATTGCCCGCGCCGCCCAGGCCGTTACCACGGGGGCGAATGTGACGTGGGTGACAATTGTGAAGTTTGATGCGAAGCTTGTCACGCCGAGTTGACAATTCTGTCAACTCGGATCTTATTGACCCTCGTGGAGGTTTCGTGAAGAAGATCCTTAGCGTTTCCGCAGCGTTGTTGCTATTGGTGAGTGCGGCCTCAGCCACAGCGCCGGCCGCAGTCGCCCAACCATCTCCGCATGCCAATTGGCATGCGGAGAGGGCTTGCGCCGATGTTCCGAGCGGCAATGCCTCGTGTTTTGCACTTAAGTACGTCGACGATTCGGTCCCCGCCACAGCTACTCATGGAGGACAGGTCAAGCCCGCTTCGAGCACTCCGTCCGCCACCGGTAAGACCCCTGCGGACATACAGAGCGCCTACAACATCACGGGCCTCCAGTCCGGCGGCCGAACCGTCGCCATCGTGGATGCCTACGGCTATCCGAACCTTGAACGCGATCTCGGCGTTTACCGCGCACAGTTCGGCCTTCCGGCATGCACGGTCAGCAACGGCTGCCTCACCATCAAGGACCAAAACGGCGGCAACAAACTCCCGGCGTTCAATTCCGGATGGGCCGACGAAACAGCGCTCGACGTCGATGCCGTCTCGGCAGCGTGCCCGGACTGCAAGATCTTGGTGGTACAGGCGACAACAGCCAGCCTCACCAATCTTGGCACAGCCGTGGCAACGGCCGCCAAGCAGCCGGGCGTCAAGGCGATCTCCAACAGCTACGGCGGCGGGGATTCCGCAGACTCCAGCTACGGTGCGTATTACAACCACCCGGGCATTGCCGTGACAGCGTCAACCGGCGACAACGGGTATACCGGCGCGTCCTACCCCTCGTCCTCGAGTTACGTCACCGCGGTTGGAGGCACATCGTTGGTCAAGAACACCAGCGCGCGCGGCTGGGGCGAGTCTGCCTGGTCCGGCTCGGGATCCGGATGCTCCAGCGTCAACGCCGCGTTGCCTGCCGCTGCCACCTTCGGCACGGGATGCAGCAAGCGCGCCTCGGCTGACGTTTCCGCCGTCGCAGATCCGCAGACCGGATTGGCGGTGTATGCGCCCAGCAGCAGCACCGTCTCCTCATGGGCGCAGTATGGCGGAACCAGCCTGTCCTCACCCCTGATCGCGGCCATGTATGCGCTTTCCGGGAATTCCGGAAGCTCCACGGCGCTGGCCAACTCCCTCCCGTACACAAACTCCGGGCAGTTCAATGATGTCGCCTCGGGTTCAACGGGCACGTGCTCCACGAGCCAATGGTGCCTTTCCGGCACGGGATGGGACGGACCCACAGGCGTCGGCACTCCGAACGGGGTCGCCGGCCTCTAAAAGTGCAGTAGTTGCTTGAGGGTGGCCGGCGTCCAGAGATGCCGGCCACCTTTGTGCGTGACGTGACGGGGCGCCCCTGCCGCAGTCCCGGCCGCTAATGCTTCAGGTTGGTGAGTTCCTGCAGAACCTCATCCGAGGTGGTGATGATGCGGGCATTGGCCTGGAAGCCACGCTGGGCGACGATCAGGTTGGTGAATTCCTGCGAGAGGTCCACGTTGGACATCTCGAGGGACCCCGCGGTCAAGGTACCGAGTCCGGCGTCGCCCGGCGCTCCCAGCTGGGCCGCGCCGGAGTTGGCGGTGGCCACGTACGTCGAGCTACCGGCTTTCTCGAGGCCCCCGGGGTTGGTGAAGCGGGCAAGGGCCACCCTCGCCAAAACCTGCTTGGCGCCGTTGCTGAACGAGCCAACGAGTGAGCCGTCTCCGCCCAAAGTAAAGGATTCCAGCTTGCCAGCCTCGGATCCGTTCTGGCTGCCGACCGTGAGCGTGCTCATCGCCGCGAAGCCGGTAACAGTGGACATGTCCACCGAGATGCCGCCGACTGTCATGGTGCCGCCGGAGGTCAGCGCACCGTTGGCGAACGTGAGCGTCGTGTTGCCTGCGGCGCCGTTGGCGTCTGCCCCTGCCACGTCCCAACCGCCCGCAGAGCGGCTGAACGTCAGCGTCAGGCTGCGGGATGCGCCGTCGGCGTCGTACACCTTGACTTGGCGCTCCACGCTGGTTCCCACGGCAGCGTCGGACGGCAGGTTGCCGTCCAGCGAGGCTTTGGTGGTGGCGACTGCTGCCGACGTTGTGTTGGGCGAGAGCGTGATCGGGCCAACGGGACCTCCCTGGTTCACCACACCGTTGGCGGCGGACCAGCCTTGCAGGATCCCGCCATCGGGACTCACGAGGCGGCCTGCCGCGTCCATGTCGAAGGCACCGGCACGGGTGTAGAGCTGCTGCCCTGCCTTGCTGGTGATGAAGAACCCGTCGCCGGAAATCATCATGTCAGTGGCTCGCCCGGTGCTCTGCGATGAACCCTGGCTGAAGTTGGTGCTGACCCCCGCAACGCGCACGCCCAGGCCGATCTGGGCCGGGTTGGTGCCGCCGGTTTCAGCCTGCGGGGCGCCGGCGCCCTGGGTCATCTGGGACAGTGTGTCCTGGAACTGGGTTGAGGAAGCCTTGAAGCCGGCCGTGTTCACGTTGGCGATGTTGTTTCCCGTGACGTCCAGCATGGCCTGGTGGGCACGGAGGCCGGAGATTCCGGAGTACAGCGAACGAAGCATGGTGTTGCCTTTCTTCGGGTGGTTCAGAGGAGGTTTGCGGAGCGTCAGGAGGTTGGCGAAGCAGTGGGCGCGGCCGTCATGCCGCTGATCGAATCGAGCGGAACATTCGCTCCCCCGACCGCCACGGTGGGGGTACCGGCAGCGAAGGAAACCGAACTAGCGACGCCGGAACCCTTCGTCCCGTCCGCGAGGGTGTAGCTGACGTTATGGCCGATGATCTGTGCGGCGGCGCTGCGCATCTGGAGCGAAAAGCTCTCCTTGGCGTCGGCGGTGAGCTCCGTCATTTTCTCCATCATGGACAGTTGGACGGTCTGGCTCATCATTTGGTTGGTGTCCATGGGAGCGCTTGGATCCTGGTTCTTCAGTTGGGTCACGAGCAGGTTCATGAACATGCTCGAGTCCATGGACTTCGCGGGTGCGGGCGCGGCAGTTCCGCTTCCAGGCTGGATTCCACTGCTTGCCGCGATGGCTTGGATGGTCACTATTGGCTCTCTTTCATCAGACAAGAATGTCCAGGCTGCTGATACTGCTTCGGGGAAGTACGACGACGGTCCGCGGCAAGCGACCCGATTCGCCGTCGCTGCCCCGTGGGAAGGCCGGGTTTTCGGCCGGGCGCCGGTTCTGTGGATCCGAACCCCTGGGGTCCGAGCCGCCCGCGGCGGTATCGGCCGGAGGGTTGTGGTCGGATAGGTCCAGGCTGGCGCCGAAGCCTGATTCGCCGAGCTCGCGCCGCAGTTCCGGCAGGACGCTGCGCACCGCCTCACGGCTCGCTTCTCCAGGCGCGAACAATTCGATCCGCACCCCTGCACCGTCAATATGGGCCCGGACAGTCAGCGGACCTAGGTCTTCCGGCGACAGCTTCAAGGTCATCACGTGCGCGCCGGGCGCGGCCGCTGCAAGGGAGAACAGTGGTCCAGACACTTGGCGCAGCAGTTTTGCAGGGTCCGCTTGGGGTGTGGGCGTTGCCATTCCCGCCGGGGCGGCCGCAGGGGCTTGCTGGGGTGTCGACGCTGGCTGCGGCACCGGAATTCCGGCCTGGATTACCGCGGGAATCCCAAGTGCCGGGGCTGCCGGAGTGTCCTGCCCGAGGGTCCGCAGCGGGTCCTGTTGCGTCGCGGCTTTCCCTGCGGGGAGCACGACGGCGGTGCCGGACTCCCGGGACTGGGCGACGGTCGTCTTGATCCCGGGTTCGAGGCTAGCGGGCGGCGGGCTGGTAGGCAGCGGGGTCCCGGTGGCTAGCGGGCTGGCAGGCGACGGGCTGATAGGCGGCGGGGTGTTGGGCGACGGGGTCCCGGCGGCTAGCGGGCTGGTGGGCCGGGACCCAGCGGGCTGCCGGCCGGTTGTTGAGGCACTCGCGGAGATCGGAGCAGGCTGGGTTGAGCTTTGGCCCGGGCTGCCGAGCGGTGGCATCCCCGGCGCAGTAGGGGCAGGGACCGGAAGAGGAGGAACCACGGGAGCCTGGGCAGGAGTTCCGGCCGGCGCCGGCTGAATGCTGCCCGCAACTTCACCACCCTCAACCGCGCCACCTTTGATCGCGCCACCTTTGATCGGCACAGCAATGCGCGGCGCGCCCGACTGCGGAGCAACGGGCCTCGCGGTGGCTTCCGCCATCGCGGGAACGCCCGCAATAGCGGCCGCCAAGCCCGCTGCACTGGCTGCGTCCACCGCACCCGATGCGTCGGGCGAGCCAGTCGGGGCAGGCTCCTCAGCCTTGTCCTTGACCGTCTTCGGCGATTCCGGTTTAGCGGCTGCGGCAACCGTCCCCGCGGCCGCGGACGCAGGCTTTCCCTGCGCGCCGCCGTCGGGCGCTTGCTGTGTGGTCCCGTCCGGGGTCTTCGCGTCGGACGCCAGCACGCCGCTCATCACGGCTTCAAACCCGGCGGCGGCGCCAGACTTCGGCACGGGCGAAGAGCCAGGAAGAGCCGGACGCGGAGACCCCGCAACAGCGGCAGGCAACTGCATCACGAGCCTCCCGCTGGGACAATGCGGCGGATGGCGGTCAGGTTGGACTGCTGTTCCCACGCATCACGGATCTGGATGGTCTGGCCGGGCACAGGCGCGTCGATCGCTTTGCCGTTGCCGAGGTAGATGGAGATGTGTTCACCGCCGAAACTGACCAGCAGGTCTCCAGGCTTGGCCTGGGCCAAGGTCGCAACAGGGGTGCCTTGCCGCATCTGGTCACTGACGACGCGGGGTAGATTGACGCCGAGATCCTTGAAGACGCGCTGCACGAAACCCGAGCAATCCATGCCCACTGCCGGGTTCGTGCCGCCCCAGACGTAGGGCACGCCCACGTATTTCTTGGCGTCAGCCACTACGGCATCGCCAGTGACACCGCCCGCCCCGGGCGCCGCAGTAACGGGGAGACCCGCGATGCCGGAGAGGCCCGCGGCGCCGGCGAGGCCCGCAATACCGGAAAATACAGCATTGCCGTCGAGCCCCGAAGAAGAAGCGAGCTGGCTTGCGTCCGGCGTCGTCGAGTCCCCGACGGCGGTGCTCAACGCTTGCGCGAAGGACGCCGCGTCCGTGGAAGAGGCGGTGCTCGCGGAGGAGGCCGCTGTCGCGGTGGTCGCGGCCGTGGCCTGCGGGAGGACCCCTTGGTTCAATTGCTGCAGCATCGATTGGATGCTTTGGATGCGCCCGATGGCCTCGGTCATGCTCATGAGGTAGCCTTCCGGTGCCAAGCAGAGGATGCGATCTCGTCCAGCATGCTTTGTTCAGCGCGCAGCGCGGAAGCCTCGAAGGCGGCCCCGTGGCGGATTTCAAGCTTCTCGAGTCCCACGGCACGGCGCTTGGCCTCGGTGTATTCGGCCCGGGCCTCGGCGGCTTCGGCCTCCGCGGTAGCGGCCAGGGCATCAAGCTCGGCCAACATGCATTGCGCGGACGCGCGGGAGGCCGCGATGGCCAGGAGCGACGCGGAACTTCCAGCTTCGCCCGCGGACTCTGCAAGTTCCTCCCGTGCCTCAGCCCGGCGGGATCGCAGGGATGCTGTCCGCGAGTTGGCACGGGCCAGTCCGCTGGCGGCGGCGTCCTGCTGCGTCTGGCGCAGGCGCAACAGCCCGGCCAGGGAGAATTGACGGTTCACGCGGCTCCTTCGAAGCTTGCTGAAAGGCTTGCTGAAAGCCGGAAGAGGTCCGGCCAGGACTCGCTGTACGGGGTGGATTCGTCCATGCTTTGCTGCAGGAACCCGTTGATGGCGGCTTCGTGGTCCAGTGCCGCGTCAACCAAGGGATTGCTGCCGCGGTGGTAGGCGCCGACGTCGATCAGGTCCTGCGCGCTGCGCCGCGCGGCGAGGACCTTGCGCAGGGATGCCGCGAGCGCCGTACGGTCGGCGGAATTGACCTTGGAGGCCACTCGGGACACCGATCCAAGCACGTCAACCGAGGGAAAATGCCCCGTGACGGCGAGCTTCCGGTCCAGGACCACGTGTCCGTCGAGGATCGAGCGGGCGGCGTCGGCGATCGGCTCGTTGTGGTCGTCGCCATCCACCAGCACGGTGTAGATGCCGGTCACGGAACCGGTCTCGGCGGTTCCGGCGCGTTCCAGGAGCCGGGCCAGCACGGAAAACGTCGACGGCGGGTAGCCGCGGGTCGCCGGTGGCTCACCGGCGGACAGGCCGATTTCGCGCTGGGCCATGGCTACGCGGGTGAGCGAATCCATCATGAGCACCACGTCCTGGCCGGCCTCGCGGAACGATTCGGCAATCCGGGTAGCCGTGACCGCGGCACGCAGGCGCATCAGGGCCGGCTCATCGGACGTGGCAACAACCACCACGGAACGGGCCAGGCCTTCGGGGCCGAGGTCGTCTTCCAGGAATTCGCGCACTTCACGTCCGCGTTCGCCTACCAAGGCAATCACGGAGACTTCGGCGTCCGTGCCCCGGGCGATCATGGACAGCAGCGAGGACTTTCCAACGCCCGAGCCTGCGAACAGCCCCGTGCGCTGGCCTCGGCCTAGAGTGGCCAGGGTGTCCAGGACGCGGACGCCGGTCTGGAGCGGGGTGTCCACCCGGGCGCGGTGCATTGCGGAGGGTGCTTCGTTGTCGACAGGGACCATGGGGCTGGGGGCCAAGGGGCCTTTGCCATCGATCGGACGCCCGAGCCCGTCGAGCACGCGCCCGAAGAGGCAGTGGCCGGTGGGGACCAGGATCGGAGTGCCCTTGGAGCGTGCCTGGTCTCCCGCGGCCACTCCGGTCAACCGTCCCAGCGGCATGCAGCGCACGGCGCCACTGACCGAGGCCACCACTTCGGCGTCGAGCCCGGGTGCCTCCCCCACGGTTACCAGGTCTCCCACCGCGCAGTCCAAACCGGAGATCTCGAGGCCAAGGCCGAGCACGGATGTCACAGTGCCTACGCGCTGGGGCGCCGCTGCGGCGAGGGCTGCGCGGAAACGGCCCGCGTGCGGCCGGAAGTCGGTGACGCTCATGCGTCGTTCCCCAGCAGGGCTGCTTTGGCCCGTTCCAAAGCGGTGCTGAGCCGGGCGTCCAGCCAGCCTTGCGGATATTCAGCGATGGCGTCCCCGGGGTTGAGTGCCGGATCTGCCTTGAGCTCGACGCCGGAGGGGTTCCCGGCGTCGACGGCGGCCAGGGCGGCAAGGTCCGCGGGGTGGAGACGGACGGCCGTTATGGTTTCCGCTCCGGACGCTGCGCCGAGCGCACGTGCCAAAGCGGCGCGCGCGGTGTTCGCGCCGTTGTCGAGTTCGTACCCGAGAATGGCTTCGGCAAGCTCTATTGCGCTGGCTGCCAACACGTCCTGCGCATCCTCCAACACAACGCCACGGCTTCGCCTGGACGCCGCTGCGGCCGCTTCAAGCACGCCGACAGCTTCCGCCACGGCCAAGCGCCCGGCGTCGAGCATTGCGTGGTGTTCGGCTTGGAGCTGTTCCCGGAGGCGCAACTGTTCCGCGGCTGCCGCCCGGATGCCGGCCGCGTAACCCGCGGCGTGCCCCTGGGTGTACCCACGGTCTTCCTTGCTCGACCTCGCGGCCGGCTGGATGTCGGGGAAAACCACCTTCCGGAACCCGGCCTCAGTAGACATAGTCGTCTTCTTCGCCGCGCCGGACGACGATGGCGCCTTCGGCTTCCAATTCCCGGACGGAACGGACAATCTCTGCCCGGGCCTCTTCAATCTGGGAAGCCCGCACCGGCCCGGCGGAAGCCATCTCGGCTTCCAGGATTTCGAGGTTGCGCCCGGACACGTTGGTGCGCACGGCCTCCAGTACCGCAGCCGGCGCACCCTTCATGGCCAGGGCGAGCACTTCTGCATTGACCCCGCGCAGGATCTGCTGGATGTCGCGCCGTTCCAATTTCACGATGTCCACGAAGGTCAACATCCTGGCGCGCACTTCCGTGGCCAACTCAGGATCGAGGGTTTCCAGGCCTTCGAGCACCGAGCGTTCGGTGTTGATGTCGGAGCGGTTGATGATGTCAACGAGGGGCTGGATGCCGCCGACAATCTCGCTCGATTTCCTTTGGGACATGACCGCTCCGGCACGAACCTTGAGGGACTCCGCCACGATGCCCACGGCCTCTGGCGAAGCCATCCCCATCGTCGCGATGCAACGGGCCACCTCACTCCGCTGCACTTCGCCCAGGCCGGCCATGACCGCGGAAGCCTTGCCCGGGCGCAAATGCGCCAAGATCAAGGCAATGGTCTGCGGCATCTCGCCGTCGATGAGGGCCAGAAGTTGGCCGGAATCCATCATTTCCAGGAATTCGAAGGACTTCCCGGCCATGGTCGAGGCGAGCCTGTCCATGAAACCGGCCGCTTTGTCCGCACCGAAGGAAGCTTCCAGGAGCCCGACGGCGAATTCCTGGCCGCCGCGGGCGGTGCGGCGTCCGCTGACCGCCAGGTCGTGGAACTCGGTCATGACGTGGTCTGCCACGGTTGGAGAAACGCGCCGCAGACGGACGATCTCGGCGGCGATGTCCTCGGCCTCGGATTCGGAGAACTGGGTCATGACGGAGGCTGCGCTGGCCGGGCTCATCTGCATGAGCACCACGGCCACCTTCTGGGCACCGGACAAGCTGCTTACGTCCAACTCCCCGGTCCTCATACCGGCTGCCTGTCATCCATGAGGCCACGCAGGTAATCGGCGGTCCGTGCCGGGTTCTCGGCGACCATGGCTTCAATCTGGGCCCGCCGCCGCTCGCCGTCGAGCGCTTCGGCTCCGGGCATCGGCAACGCGGGAACGGGATGCACCGGCGGCAGTTCGATCGCCGTCGTCGCGGGCGGTCCTTCGAGCGCCGGCGTAGAGACGGCTTGGGGCAGCATTTCGAAGTCGAGCCGTTCGCCAAGGTCAACCGGTTCGCGGCTCTGCCGGCGGCGCAGGAGGATCAGCACAAGCACAATCAGCGCCACCACTGCAAGCAGGATGCTGCCGCCGATGATCAGCGCGTTCATCAAGTCCGACTGTTGCTTGGCATCGGCCTGGGCCTTGGCCGCGCCGAGCGCCTGTGCCGCGGCGTCCGCGGCCGAGGTGCTGAAAGGGAGCACCTCAACAGTCACCACGTCGCCGCGCGTGGGATCGACGCCGGCCGCGGAGGTGACGAGAGACTTGACGGAGTTGAGGTTGAGTCCAGCCGCCGCAGCCTGGTTGATGGCGACGGAGATGGTCTGGCGCTTGAGGGCGCCTTGCGGGATGGTCCGGTCTTCGGTGACCTTGTTGACGGCGTTGTTCTTGGTGGTGTCGCTGGAGTCGAAGCTTCCGTTGCCATTCGTCCCGCCCGGCACCGCAATGTTGTCCGGACCCAAGACACCCGAAGCGCCTCCGCCCGTTCCCGTGTACTTCTCTGTTTTGGTGGTCTCGCTCAGTGGGGCCGCGTCCTTGGCGGTGGAGAACGTCTCGCTGCGCTGCTGCGCGGACTCCCCCGTCACGTCGGCAGCGACGGCGACCGTGGCGTTGCCCGGGCCCACTACCCTGTCCAGCACGGCCTTCACCGAATCGGACGTGCGCTGTTGGTAGTCGGCGGCCTGCTTGGACGAGGACCCCGCGGCTCCCCCTCCTACCGTGGACAGGACGTTGCCTTGGGAATCAACCACGGTCACGTTCGTTGGCTTCAGGTTCTCGATCGCCGCCGAGGTCAAGTGCACAATCGCCTGGACCTTGTCCGCGGACAGTGTGATGCCAGGCTGCGTTTCCACGAACACGGATGCCGTTGCGTCCGGAGTCGTAGCCGTGAATACCGTTTTCGCCGGAAGGGCGAGCTGCACGGCGGCGGTCTTGACGCCGTCCATGGCCTGGATGGTGGTGGCGAGTTCGCCCTCAAGCGCGCGCTTGTACGTCACGGTCTGCTGGAATTCGGAGGAAGTCACACCGAGCTTGTCCAGCAGCGAATAGCCCGTGGCAGCCGCTGCCGGGAGGCCTGCTGCGGCAGCTTTCAAGCGTTCATCGTTGACCTTGTCGTCCGGAACCAAGATGGTGGCACCGCCGTTGCTGAGCTCGTACGGGACGTTGTCCTTGCGCAGCTGCTCCACGATGCTGTTGGCGTCGGTGTCCTTCAAACCGGAGAAAAGCGGGGAATACGATGGTTTGCCAAGCCATGCTGACAGCGCTATCCCGCCCAGGACCAAGACGGCGATACCGATGATGGCGATCGTGCGCTGCCCTGCGGTGAACCCTCTGATTCCTTCCCCGAACTTGCGGAAGAAAGCGGCAATCTGTGGGGGCATCAGGCCTGCATCCTCATGATCTCGTTGAACGCGTCAACGCCCTTGTTCCGTACCGTGGAGACAAGCTCCATGGTGATCTGGGCGCGCGTGGCAGCGATCGTCGCCTTGTGGATGTCGTCAAGGTTGCCGCTCACCGCAGACACTGCCAGCTGGTTCGACGCCGATTGGAGCGACTGGAGGTTGTCCACGGCACCGGTGAGCGCCGTCGCAAAACCGTTGCTGTCCCCCGCGCTTGCGGTTCCGTTGATGTTGGCTGTACCGCCTATGTAGCCGGTGCCGGAGACGCCCTGCGCGGATTGCCCCCCGCCACCCTGAATTGCGCCGATCGGGTCAAAAGCCATCAGGATTTTCCTATCTCGAGCGCTGCCTGGTAAGTCTCCCGGGCACGGTCTACCACTTGGGCGTTGGCCTGGTAGCCGCGTTGCGCCACAATCAGTGCACCCATCTGTTCGGAGAGGTCGATGTCCGGGTAGCGCACATAGCCCTGGGCGTCGGCAAGCGGGTGGTCTGGTTGGTACACGATCCTGCCGGTCGCGCTGCCCTGGGGAGTGCTCTTGACGTACACCCCCTGTCCGTCGCTTCCCTCGGCGGCTTCGACGTAGCGGGCCTGGAAAGCCTTGCCGCTAGTCGGGGACACATCGTTGATGTTGGCGATGTTGTCCGAGACGGCATCGAGCCATTTGCGGTGGACAGTCAGGGCCGAGCCGGCAATCCCGATCGCATCGAATGTCATCAGCTGCTCCTCAGCGCCGTGCGGATCGCGGTGAATTCGTCTCCGACTGCCCGTGCCGCGAACTGGTAGCGCAGGACGGTGTCCACGTTGGAGAGGGTTTCGGTGTCCAGGTTCACGTTGTTGCCGTTGAGCTGGGTAGGTTCCTGGGATGTGGAAACTGTTGCCGCAGCAAACCCGTCGCCGGAGGCCACAGAGGCGGCGAGGGCGTCTTCGAACTGGACCCTTTTGGCATGGTAGTTCGGGGTATTGATGTTCGCGATGTTGTTGGCGATGGTGTTCTGGCGCAATGTGAGCCCGTCCAGGGCGCTGCCAAGCGCAACAGAAGTCACTGAATCGAACACGACGGCCTGCCTTCGCGAATAGAAATGAAGAGGCCGATCCGTGGCCGTGCATCGAGCAATCCATGCTCAACTTCCACCATCGGCATGCGTCAGGGATCCGTTAGTCGATTATGGGATTGTTTTCGGTACTGCCCTTCAGCCTCGGATACTGCCCTTCAGCCCCGGACGTCGAGGATCAACGGACGGGGTGAATTCCGGTTCCCAGGAACGGTGCTGAGGGCATCGAGGTGGGCAAGGGCATCGCTCCGGATTTTGTCGAGGATGGCCATGGATTCCAGCTGCGCGTCAAGGACCCGCCGCGCCCTGTCCGCCAGCTCAAGCGGAAGCGGGCCGGACTCGGCAGTGGGACTCCATGGCGCCGGCACATCCCCGGAAACAGCAACCGCGATGTCACCTTCCAGGCGGTCCAGAATATCGGACCATTCCTGGACCCGGTCAGCCGACACCGAGCGTGCCGTTCTTGCCCGCGGTCCCGCCCTGGGCAGGCAACTGCGCAGCGGCGTCATGCCAGCCCTGCCGGAGTGGCTCCAGGAGCGCGATGCATTCCTTGGTCCTGTTGACGTCGCGGTAGATGTTGGCTCCGATCATGGCTTCCATCGCGTACTGATAGATGCTCAGCAGTCCGGGCGCGCCATCCCACGCATCGGTCTTCAGGGTGGAAGACAATTCCGTGACGATCGCCTGGGCGTGAAGCAAGTTTTCGCGGGCGACGCCCCAGTTGGCGTTTTCCTGGGCAAACTGGGCGCGGCCCAGATCCAGGAGGAGCCGGTCGTACAGCATGGTCAGGAGCCGCGCCGGCGGGGCCGAGAGGATCGCGTTGGTGTTGTACTGGTTGAGCTGGCTTGCGCGCAGGGCGGTGGCGGTCACGGTTTACTTTCCTGACGAGGAGGAGGAAGAGGACGAGAGAGAAGAAATCTGGCCGGAGAGCCAGGAAGACTGTGACTTCAGGTTCCCAAGCAGGACCTCCATGTTGGTGTACACAGTCTTGAGGGCGGCGCGACGGTCCGCGAGCCGGGTGTCCCATTCGGCGATCTGGGAGTTCAGGGTCGACACTTCGGATTGCTGACCCTTGATCAGCTGCGGTATGGAGCCGTTCACCGGGTCCGAGGCGTTCGTCGTAGCCGTGGCAACCCTCGTGGCGATCTGCGACAGGGCCGACTGGGTTCCCGCGGGGTCTGCCGCCATCGCCGAGGCGAACTTTCCGCTGTCGAAAGTGAAGGTGCCATCCCTTTGGATGGCGATGCCGTAGTCCGAGGGCGATTTGCCGTTCACCGGGGCCACCACCGCTTCGGTGAGGGCGTCGCTGACAGCCCGGACGGAGCTGTTTCCGGTGAAGATCCCGCCCTGGGCGCTGGCGACACCCGCGGAGCTCGTGGTCGTGTTCACCGCGCTGCTGGTCGCGATGTAGCCCAGGAGATCGTTCACCGATGAAACCAGGTCGCCGGCTTTCTTTGAAATCCCGGCGGTGTCGCTGGCGACAGTGACCGTGACCGGTGACGAACTCACGGCCGTGGCAGTCACCGCGATGCCCGGCAGGACATCGCTGAAGGTATTGGTGGACGAGGTGATGGTCTGCTGCGCAGCGGTTCCGGCATACAGGACGGCCTGCGCATCCGCGGCCGGTTTGACGATGGCGGCCGTAGGCGCGGCGAACAGGTCTGTTGCGGTCCCTGCAGCGACGTCGGCGGCAGTGCCCTGATAGGCCTGGAAGTCGCCGGCTGCTCCACTCGTACTGGAGGTCAGTTGCAGGCGATAAGTGCCGTTGCCGGCCGGCACCTTCACTGCTGTCGCTCCCCCGCCGGCAGCATTCACGGCCTTGACTACATCGTCAAGGCTCGTGGAAGCGGGGGTGATCTCAGTGGCCTTGCCGGTCTTGTCAACCAGCGTCAAATGGGCCGGGTTGCCGGATGCGTCGGTGGGCCAGGCGGTGAAAGCTTGAGTAACACCGATCTTGGTGGACGACAGCTGGGTCACGGTGATGTCGATAGAGCCTGCGGAAGCCGATGTGGAGGCCGTGGCAGTGACGCCCTGGCTATTGGTGGTGGCCGTGAACAGATTGGTCGCACCCGGCGCCGAGGTGGAAGTGGCAAGGGAGTTCAACACCGTCAGGCGGGTGTTGAGGCTGTTAAGCGCGTTGATCATCGACTGGTCGGTAGCGACCTTGGACTGCAGTTGCTGCTGGGGCAGCGCTTCCACGGCCATCTGCGCGTCGATCATCGAGGTGGTGTTCAGGCCGCTGGCGAGACCGTCAATCGATGCTCCCACTGAGGGTTCCTTCCAAGTTATGCTGCTGCGCTAAAGGCCAATGGCGGTCAGACGGGTAGACCCGAGCTGACCGCCACCGGCGATGGATCCGCTAGGCGGTTCCGGATTTAGCCGAGGAGCTTGAGGACACCCTGGCCGGACTGGTTGGCCTGGGCCAGCATGGCCGTACCGGCCTGCTGCAGGATGTTGGCCTTGGTGAACTTGACCATTTCCTGAGCCATGTCGACGTCGGTGATGTGGGACTGTGCGGCCTGCAGGTTCTCACCGGAGACGTTCAGGGTGTTGATCGCGTGCTGCAGGCGGTTCTGGGTGGCACCCAGACCTGCCTGCTGGGTGGTGACGTTCTTGATCGCCGTGTCGATCTTGGCGATCGTCGCCTGAGCGTTTGCGCTAGCCGTACCGTCGCCGGCCACCGTGTCGGTGACGTTGAAGTCGGTGGCCCCGGCTGCGCCGGACAGGTTGCCGACCGCCGTGGCCACGTCGCCGACCTTGATGTCGATCTTGTCGCTGGCGGTGCTGCCGGTGCCGACCTGGATGCTCAGGGTGCCGGTGGCGGAAACGCCGGTGCCGGTGTTGCCCTTGAGCAGGTCGATGCCGTTGAAGTTCGTACCCTGGGTGAGGCGGTCCAGCTCCTTGCCGAGGGAGTCGCCTTCGGTCTTGATGGCTGCACGCGCATTGGCGTTGTTCGTGTCAGACGAGCCCTGCACGGCAAGGTCGCGCATGCGCTGCAGGATCGAGGTGACTTCGCCGAGTGCGCCTTCCGTGGTCTGGATGACCGAGATGCCGTCCTGGGCGTTGCGGGCTGCAACGGCAGAACCGGAAACCTGGGACTTGAGGCCTTCGGAGATGGTCAGGCCGGCAGCGTCATCAGCTGCACTGTTGATGCGCAGACCGCTGGAAAGCTTCTGCATCGAGCTGGCCACGTCGTTCTGGGTGTTGCTGAGGTTGCGGTAGGCGTTGTTCGCCATCAGGTTTGTGTTGATTGCCATGCCCATGGTGTATTCCTCCGTGATTGGGTCCGGTACTGCTTCCAGGCCATCCGTGGCCTGTCACTTTTGATTATCGGAACGGGGAAGCCGGTGGTTAGGAAAACGGACAGGATAATTCCGGACGTAGTCACAGCACGGCCAGGGACGCTTTGACTAGACAAAGTTCGCTGGACGTGCATCGGGACTTACTAACGCATAGGCGAAGGTGGCCGATAGTTGTCCTCGACGCGGTGACGGACAGGGGGAGTGCCGATCCGCGTCATCGCACCTTCGAAACCCCCGGAACTGGAGTTGACCCGACATGGCCATCCATGAACTGTCGGCCCTGCTGTGGCGAGAACGTGAGCTGCTGGATTTGCTGACGTTCAAGCTGGAGGAAGAACAACTGCTCCTCACGGCGGGCAAATCCCGCTGGTTGCCGCACGGCACACGCGAAGTGGAGCAGGTACTGGAACATCTGTCCAAGGCAGGCCTTGCGAGGGCAGTGGAAGTGGCCGCGGTGGCGGAGCAATGGGGCCTGCCTGCCGAGTGTTCACTGGGCGAACTGGCTTCATCCGCCCCGGAAGAGGCCTGGGCTGACGTTCTGTCCTCGCACCTGAATGCCATGCAGCAGCAAACTGCCACCATCAAGCAACTGCGTGATTCAAACGATCAGTTCTTGCGCGCGGCTGTCCGCTCCACGCAGGAAACCATGGCGGACCTGAAGCCCGCCGCCGGGACCTACGACTCCCACGGCCGGACAAGCTCCCAAGGCAGCACGGCGGAATCGGCCCGGTCCCGCTTTTTCGACCAGAAAATCTGACCGGAACACCGCCGGGCAAGCAGAGGCCGGACCACCAAAGGACAAAGCAGTGAGCACATTCGGCGGACTCAACACGGCCTACCTAGGCCTCACCGCAGCGCAGCAGGCCATCAACGTGGCCGGGCAAAACATCGTCAACGCCGGCACCGACGGCTACACACGGCAACGCATCGAACAATCGGCGCTCAGCGCCCCGGCCCGCACAGGGCTGCTCGCCGCGGGCGTCCAGGCAGGCCAAGGCGTGTCCGTCGACGGAATCGCACGCTTGGGCAACAGCTTCCTCGATGCCGGGGTCCGCGCCAGTGCTGCCCAGGCCGGCTACGCCGGATACCGGTCCAGCGAGCTCCAAAGCATCGAGGGGACCCTCCAAGAACCTGGCCCCGCAGGGATATCGACGGCGCTGCAGAGTTTTTGGTCCGCTTGGCAGGGTGTTTCCAACAGCCCTGGAGAAGCTGCGCCGGCCGGCCTGCTTCTCCAGGCAGGCAGAACACTCGCCAATACCGTTTCGGCAGGCTACAAGGCCTTGGATTCGCAATGGACACGCGTCCGCGGAGAAGCCCAAAGCACCGTCGCCACCCTGAACGCTGCCGCGGCCCAAGTCGCCAACTTCAATGCGACCATCCGCTCCATGACCGCCTCCGGTGCCTCTGCCAACGAGCTCATCGACGCCCGCAACAAAGTGACCGAAACCATCTCTTCCTTGGCGGGAGGCACCGTCCGGGACAACGCCGACGGCACAGTGGATGTATTCGTTGGCGGCAATGCAATCGTCTCAGGCACTTCGCACCGCGACCTCGCGCTGGCGGGCCAAACAACCATGAGCGCGCCGGGCTCCACAGTGCCGGCCGGCGGACCAGCCCAGGTGGAGTGGGCGGACCGCCCCGGCGTGGCAGTGCCCCTCGACGGCGGTAAGCTCGCCGGCGCGGTCTCGCTTCTCGCCCCGGCCGCAGCCGGAGGGACCGGCGGGGCAATTGCCGAGGCCGCCGCGTCCTACAACGCATTCGCCACCAAACTCATGAACGACGTGAACGCAGTGCACAGGACCGGGCAGTCCACCACGGGTGCCACGAACCTCGATTTCTTTGCGACCACCCCTGGCACTCCGGCTGCATTGTCGCTCAGCGTCGTCCCGACGAATGCCGCAGGAATCGGCACCGGAACTCCAGGTTCCGGTGCCCTCGACGGCAGCATTGCCGACTCCCTCGCCCAAATCGGCGTCGGTCCCGGTTCCCCGGACTCAGCATGGTCCGGGATCGTCACCGGGATCGGGACGGCGTCGCGCGCGGCGCAGCAACACGAGCAGCTCGCCAACGCGGCGAGCACTGCCGCCGTCGGGCAGCGTTCCTCAGGAGCGTCCGTGAGCCTCGACGAAGAGAACATCAACCTCCTCACCAGCCAACACGCCTACCAGGCGGCCGCCCGCGCAATGACCGCGGTGGACGAGACCCTCGATGTCCTGATCAACCACACCGGATTGGTGGGAAGGTAAGCCATGCTGAACAGAGTCACCACCCAGACGATGGCCGCCGCCGCGCAGCTGAATCTTCAGGCGAGCCAGGCCAAGCTCGCCGCCCTTCAGGACAAGGCCAGCAACCTCACGAACATCAACCGGCCCTCAGACGATCCAACGGGGTTGGCGAATGCCTTGGCCGTGCGGGGACAGATCAGCGCCGCCGGACAGTATTCGAACAACATCAACGACGGCAATGGCTGGCTGACCACGGCGGACGCGGCCCTGGGGCAGGCGACCAACGTCCTCAACCAGATCCGCGACCTCACCGTGCAAGCCTCCAACGGCTCACTCAACAGCACCGCCAAGGAGGCGATCGCCGTCGAAATCGAAGGACTCAACAAAGACCTCCTCAACAGCGCGAACACGCAGTACCTCGGCCGCAACGTTTTCGCGGGAAGCTCCGATTCGGCCGGCGCATTCAGCAACGCCACTCCCCCCGTATTCAACGGAACGCCGGGAGGGAGCGTTCAACGGCGGATTGACGCGACGCAGACCGTGCGGGTAGACGCCGACGGCGGCGCGATCTTCGGTGACGGCGCCAACTCGGTCTTCGCTTTGGTGAGCAACGTCGTCGCGGATATCCGCTCCGGGGCGGATGTCAGCAGCCGTTTGACGGCAATCGGTGACAAGATCAAGTCGGTCATTGACGGCCGAGCTGATGTGGGAGCACGGCAGAGCAAGCTGATGAGCGCCCGGAACTCGGTGGACGGACTGAAGGCCTCGCTTGAGGTACAGCGTTCGAATATTGAAGATGCTGACATGGGAAAGGTTGTCATGGACTTGAAACTGCAGGAAACCAATTACCAGGTTGCCCTGGCGGTCACCGCCAAAACGCTCCAACCAACCCTGATGGACTTCCTCAAATGAGCCCGGCGCAAGCATCCCGTGAGCTGAGCTTCACCGCGCCGATGCCCGGCCTGGAAGCCGCGGAGGGATTCGCCTTGCGGGGAATCGACGGCGCCCCCGGACTCTACGCGATGGAGTCGGCAAGCCCCCGCATCCGGATGTTCCTGGCCGACGCCTCCGTCTATGTTCCGGATTACGCCCCGGCCATCCCCGACTCGACACTCGAGGATCTGGGCCTGCAGGGCACCCAACCGGCAACCACGCTGGTGGTGGTCAATCCGACCCTTGAAAAGACCACGGTCAACCTCGCGGCCCCTATCGTCTTGAACCCGGACACCGGGCGTTGCACACAGCTTCTCCTGGACAGCAAGGAATACCCCCTCCGGGCGGAGCTGAGCGCGTAGGCAGCGCCCGCTCCCTTCCCGCCCGACGCCCGCTCACCTTTGGACCCCTCCCGCGCGACGCCCGGTCAGATGATCTGACCGGGCGTCGCCGCTTTTGGCGTCATATCTGACCGGGCGTCGCCGCTTTTGGCATCGTATGTGACCGGGCGTCCTTCTTGACCCGCCGGTCCCCCGATGCCCGGTCACTTATCGGCCGTTTCCCCCCGACGCCCGGCCACTTATCGGCCGTTTCCCCCGATGCCCGGTCACTTATGGGTCTTTTTCGGCGGACGCTTGCCCAGATGATCCACTCCGAATCGAAATTGTTTGGCCAAACCACTTGCGCCGGGCCGTCTGCGCGTCCATACTAAATGAACGTCATTCATTTAGTGACTGCCGTCTCACCGGAGAACAGCCATCATGATCTGCACCACCCGCCCGGGCGCCCCACCCTCCCCCGCCCGCCATCAGCTTCCATGACCCCACAGACGGCTTTCACTGCATCACGTAGAAACAACCTTCGGCCCATCTAGAAAGAGCCAGGCACATGACTCAATTAACCCGCCCAAGCGCCAGGAAAACCGCAGAGGCCCATGATCCCGCCGGCACCGAACACGGCATCAGCGGCAAAGGACTCAAGACGGGGCAGCTGGGGCTCCTCGCCGTCGTCGTCCTGGGCATTTCCTCCGTGGCACCTGCCTACAGCCTGACCAGCTCGCTGGGCCCGGCGGTCAACGCGGTGGGCCTGCAGTTGCCGGCGATCTTCATCGTCGCCTTCATCCCGATGATCCTCGTGGCCTTCGCTTACCGGGAGCTCAACGCAGACTCTCCCGACAGCGGGACCACCTTCACGTGGGCCACCAAGGCCTTCGGGCCGTTCATCGGCTGGATGGGCGGATGGGGGCTGCTCGCCGCGAACATCATCGTCCTGTCCAACTTGGCAGGCGTGGCCGTGGACTTCTTCTACCTCTTCCTCGCCCAGGTTTTCGGCAATCCCGATCTTGCCGACCTCACTTCCAACAAGGCCTTGAACATCGCCACATGCCTTGCCTTCGTCGCGCTTGCTGTCTGGGTCAGCTACCGGGGCCTGCACGCCACCAAACTGGTGCAGTACGCCATGGTCGGTTTCCAGGTGGTGGTCCTGGGCGTCTTCATCGTCATGGCCCTCACCCATGCGTCCTCCGGTGACACCCCGACGGCGATCGCCTTCAGCTGGGACTGGTTCGACCCCACCAAGATCAGCAGCTTCGAGCAATTTGCTGCCGGCATGTCCCTCGCCGTCTTCGTCTACTGGGGCTGGGACGTCTGCTTGACGGTCAACGAGGAGACCAAAGGCGGCAAAGGCACTGCCGGTAAGGCCGGAACCACCACCGCGATTGCCGTCCTGGGGCTCTACGTCGCAGTGATTGTCGCAACGATGATGGTGGCAGGCGTTGGAGGAGACGGCATCGGGCTCAACAACCCGGACAACCAGTCCAACATCTTCGCAGCGCTGGCTTCCCCGGTCATGGGACCGTTGGCGATCCTCATGTCGTTGGCCGTACTCGCAGGCACAGCGTCGTCCCTGCAGTCCACCATGGCCTCCCCCGCCCGAAGCCTGCTCGCCATGGGCCACTACGGTGCCCTCCCGCAGAAGTTCTCCACCGTGAGCAAGCGCTTCGGTTCCCCCGGATTCGCAACCATTATGGCCGGGGCCATCTCCGGCGGGTTCTACGCCATCATGAAGGTGGTCAGCGAGAACGTCCTCAACGACACCATCCTGGCCCTGGGCTTGATGATCTGCTTCTACTACGGAATGACCGCTTTTGCCTGCGCCTGGTACTTCCGGCACAGCGTGTTCAGCAGCGTCCGCAACTTCTTCATGCGCCTGCTCTTCCCGGTGATCGGCGGCGTGGTTCTGACACTCGTCTTCATCCAGACGGCAGTGGACAGCTGGTCACCGTCCTTCGGCAGCGGTTCCGAGATCTTCGGCGTCGGGCTGGTTTTCATCATCGGCGTGGGAATCCTGGTCCTCGGAGCCGTGGTCATGGTGATCATGGCCCGCACCCGGCCCGGGTTCTTCCGCGGCGAAACCCTCCGCAAGGACACCCCGGCCCTGGTTGTTCCCGAGTAACCCCAAGTACTGCAGGAGCCCTGTTCCGGATTTACCCGGGGCAGGGCTTCTGCTGTCGGCGCATCACCACATGTGCGCGACGTCGACCACCAGGCGCGATCCCGATCCCGGCCCCGCCAGCGTGAAAATCCTGAACGGCAGCCGGGCGCGAACTCCAAGGCCAAGGCTCGTGTAGCCCTCGAAGCTGCCCGCGAAGGCCACTTGCCGGAAGGTTTTGTAGCCCGAGACGTTCGTGAGTTCGTTCTTGTCGGCCGGCTTATAGGTGGAATTGCCCGATGAGTCGTACGCCGGGGCGTTGATGGTGATCTGCAAGTAGGCGTTTCCCCTCAAATCAACGGGCATTCCTGAGCCATCCTGGAGCACCTGCGGAACGTACCGGACAGAGTAACCCGCCATCGTCCCGTTCACATCGACCACCAGCCGGTCGAAACAGGCCTGCTCTCCTGTCCTGATGTTGACAACCTGCGCTTGGGTCAATCCCGGGCTCGACCTCGCCAGCGAACCCCAGACAGTGCCGCAATAGGGCGCCGCCGACGCCACCCCGGGAGTCACAAGACCGAGCCCGGCGGCGGCTAGAAGGGCAAACAACCACACTTGGAATTTCCTCACTTGTGCCCACTCCCTTTGAGCGCTCGAGGGAATCAATAGCTCAAGCGTAGGAGCGTTTGAAGGCTTTCAGTGGTCCCGTCTCCGCTTCGGCGCACAACCGTTAATCGAGCCCACCCAGGGTCACGGAAATGTCATTCCACCCCCTCGTTTCCGCGGCTTTTCGGGGTTTGTGGACCGTTTCGCGCCTCGGTTCGTTATTTCAGATAACGACGGCGGGTGCCGCCTCCACCCGGAGGGCTTCCACGCACCCCCGGGCACGCAAAACCCCGCCCGGCTCTCTTCAAGCCTGGCGGGGCAATGTGTGCGTGCGGGAAATTAGCCTTCGCAATCGCGGCAGTACTTGAGGCCGTTCTTTTCCAGGGCGATCTGCGAGCGGTGACGGACCAGGAAGCACGATGAACACGTAAATTCATCGGACTGCTCGGGGACAACAATGACGGTGAGCTCTTCGTTTGACAGGTCTGCGCCGGGAAGGTCAATACCCTCGGCCGTGTCGTTCTCGTCGATGTCGATGACAGCAGTCTGGGCACCGGAGCCGCGAGACGCCTGAAGGGCCTCGAGCGACTCGGCGGGAGACTCTTCTTCGGTCTTGCGTGGGGCGTCGTAATCAGTAGCCATTGGCGGGGTTCACTTTCGTTGCTGCACACTGCCCTCTCAGGCATCTCAGTGAAGGAGTTTAGGGCATAGTACACGCAATCAACGAATAGTGTGTTCAACAATACATTTGGCCGCGCCAAAACCCCGGAATCACGGGGTTTGGCTACTCCCCAGCGCGGATTTTCCGCGCCTGGAAGTCGCCGACGGCGACGCCGCTGAGCGCCGGGAGCCATCCATAACGGGTGGTTTCAGTGGCTCCGGAGGCGCCCAGCTCGGCGGCGTCGTAGAAGTATGCAGCTTCGATCCAGGCGCTCACCTTGGACATGATGGATACGATCATCGGGCCACGCTATCGAGGCGCGGTTCAAGACCCGTTTCCGGTCTGTCACGGCTGTGTTAAATGCTCTTGTAGCTAAGGATCCGCGTGCCGCCCTCGTCGTCACCATCATCCGGGGCCGCGTGAATCAGCAGCCCGGATTCATCTGCGGTGACCGCGACGGGATTGCGTGTGATGACGTGGCCGGCACCGCTGAACACGCTGATCGGCAGCTCCCACGTGATTCTTTGCCGTAGCGGTTCCACCAGGGCCAGTCCCCCGAGTTCAAGGGCCGTCCCGTCGGCCTGCGGCAAGAGGGATATTCCGCTGCATAGCAAGAGCCCCGGACCTAGGAGCTGGGCATCCTGGTAGTCGACGAAGTGGCTGGGGTTCTCCCACTGATCCACCAAGCGGCCTTCCGAATCCCAGGTGTAGAGCCGCCGGGAACCCCAGCTTCCGCCGAACACCAGGTCCAGACCGGGATCGCGGAGAATCCAGCCGATGTGGTCGTCCACGCGGAACCGCTCAGCCACCTCGAAAGTGTCCGGATCGATCGTATAGATGATGCTTCTACCCGCGGCCCGGTACTCAGCGACGGATACCCACACGTGGTCGCCGTCGAAATCGATACCGCCCGGGTGGTAGACAGCCCCCTCGCCGATCGGGATGTCGCGCATCAATTCGCCGCCGGCGCCAAGGACGAAGACGTGTCCGTTTCCCCGTCCGGGAGTGCGCAGCGCCGGATCCGCCGCGGGGCGCGGCGCTTCGAGGATTTCGACGGACGACAAGAACGTCAACCCTTTGGCGAAGGCCATGCCCTGTGGGTGGTGCGTCGGAAAGTCGAGGCGGATCTCCCCAAGCAGTTCGAAGCGGCTCCGCCGGTCAAGGGCGGAGACAGCGTCGAATCGGAGCTCAGTTGCCGGCGTCCGCATGCGCCTGCCTCCACAGCTCGTAAAGTTCCGTGGAGTATTCCGGACGAGCCGCCAGCACGCCGCCTTCTTCCGGGAACGTGTCTGTCTCACCTTCGGAGTTGAGGACGACACCCCCGGCCTCTTGGACAATGAGGGTGGCCGCAAGGTGGTCGATCGGGCTGAAACTCCCGATGATTGCCCCCGCACCGCGGCCGGCAGCTACCCCTACCACCGTCATGGTGGCCGAACCCATGATCCGCATGATGCTGTGCCGTCCGCCGAGCTCGGCGAGGAGCTCCAGCATGCCGGGCCACGGCAAGTGACCCGCGAGCTCGGTCGCCACGACCGTTCCGGCCAGAGCCGCCGTCGGAACTCCCGCAGGAGCCAGCGATAGTGGCGTGCCGTTCAGCCAGGCACCATGACCGGCCCACCCCTCGAAAATCTCGCCGCGCCAAGGATCGGCGACGACGGCCACGGCCGGCTTGCGGTCGACGGCCAAGGCAAGCGAGAACGCCGTCCAGGGAATCTGGTTCACGTAGTTGGTGGTCCCGTCGACTGGATCAAGGTACCAACAGGGTGCGCCAGGAACGGCAACTCCGCCCATTTCCTCGCCCACCACCGTGTGCCCGGGAAGGCGGGCAGCGATCACTTCGCGAACGTGGCGCTCGACGGCGACATCGACTTCCGTGACCAGGTCACCAGGGTGCGCCTTAGTGGATATTTGGCCTCGATCGGCGTCGCGCATGTAGTTGACTGCCCATTCGGCCAGTTCAACGGCGACTCTCCGGGATTCCAGAACCTCATCTCCGGCCAGTCCCCCTGGAGCCTGGGCCGAAGCCCATACCTGCGGGTCTTCGGCGATGGCGCTTTGCAACAGGTCCAGTTGGTTGCTCGTGATCGAATCAACGCCAAGTCCCAATGCCCAGCGCATGGATTCCAGGTCGTCCACCGTCCAGCACGAAACTTTGGCTCCCGCGGCGTGGATCTGTTCCACCATGTGCTTGCTGAGAACCACGTGCTCGGAATTGACGAACTCGGGATTCAGTTCGGCAAGTAGCTCTTCCGGCGGGGCGATTCTCTGGCTCCATGGCAGCCAGATACGGGCCGCGGGGTCGAGGGCCCGGATGGTGCGCATTCCGTCGAGGTCGCCACACCAGGCCACATCGATACCGCTTTCGCGTACGACGGCGGCAGCCGCCTCCGCGGGGCCCGGCTCGTCCATGTCGATCAGCAAGGTTGACTCGGCGCGGCGGAAAAGTTCGAGGGCTTCGGAAAGCAGCGGAATTCGTTCCTCCCCGGCGCCCAGTTGCCTGATGCGGTCATAGTCGAGGTCCGCCGCTGCGGCGTCGAGGCTCCAGATCCTGAGCAGCGAGGCATCGTGGAGCAGGATCACCTGCCCGTCCTTCGTTACGCGGACGTCCACTTCCACGAGGTCCGCGCCCGCGTCGATGGCCGAGGCGATGGCGGGGAGCGTGTTCTCCAGGTGTTTGCTCGAATCGCCCCGATGGGCCGTGGCCCGGGTCGTTTTCGTTTTGGTATCAATCGTGTTGCTCAACGTGCGGCACCTGCCTCTCCTAGCAACCGTCCGTCCCGGAAGGTCATGGCCTTGCGGATCCCCGCATACGTGCGCTGGCCGGGATGCATGAGCTCGCTGCTCACAAAGCTGCGGAGCTGGGCGTCGGCCCGGCGGACGTACACCTCCTGGAAATGCCCGCGGGGGACAACCCGTTCCACGGTCGCCGGGACCGCACCTGCGAAGGGCGCGTCTGCAAGGACCACGTCCTCGGGCCTGATCCCGAGAATGTCCGGACCCTCGGTAATGAGCCCGTCGACGAGCGAGCCCGCCAAGCGGTTCATGCTGCCAATGAAGGTGGCCACGAACTCGGTTTCCGGGCGGGCATAGAGCGCCTCGGGAGTACTGTATTGCTCGATCCGGCCTGCATTCATGACGGCGATGCGGTCCGACATGGACATGGCTTCCTCCTGGTCATGGGTGACGATGACCGTGGTGATGCCTAGTTCCTGCTGGATCTTGCGGATGTCTTCACGCACTTTGACACGCAGTTTCGCATCGAGGTTGCTCAGCGGCTCGTCAAGGAGCAAAAGCTTCGGCTCTTGGACAAGTGCCCTGGCCAACGCCACGCGCTGCTGCTCGCCGCCGGAGATGCGGGCGGGCTTGGAATCCTTGTGATGCAAGAGGCTGACCAACTCCAGGACGGCTTCCACCCTCTCCTTGGTCTGAGCCTTGGACATTTTGCGGAGCTTCAGGGGGAAACCGACGTTCTTGGCCACCGTCATGTGGGGCCATAGGGCGTAGTTCTGGAACACCATGGCGCTGGGGCGGTTCTCCGCGCCAAGGTGTGACACTTCCTGGCCTTCCACCTCAATTGAGCCGGAGTCCGGTTCCAGGAAGCCGGCAATCATGCGCAGCGTCGTTGTCTTGCCGCAGCCGCTGGGGCCAAGCAAGGACACCAGTTCCCCCTCTTTTACCGAGAGATCGAGGTTGTCGATGATGGTGCGTCCGCCGAGGCTCTTGTGGAGGCCGCGGATGCTCAGGCCACCCCTCGACGCCGGTGTGCCCGGGTTCGTGGGGCTGGCCGGCGATTCAGTCAATGGCTCATGGATTGTCATGGGTTCTCTGTCTGACGTTGAGCGCGTGGCGCTATTTGATCTGGAAGCCTTCGGCGAGCTGGCCGCCGAGGATGTGCTTGTGCGCCGCGAGCATGAGGGCAACGGAGGGGATGGCCAGCAGGATCGAGAAAACGGCAGCCACCTGCGTGGGATAGTTCAGCACCAGGCTGTACATCTGGGTGGGCATCGTCATGAAGGCCGGCGCACCCACCAAATATGTACCTTGAGCTTCGTCGAAGGACGCCAGGAAAGACATCACGGCCGCCACGATAATGCCAGGCAGTGCCATGGGGAGGGTCACGGAAGCGAACACGCGCAATTTGGAGGCTCCGGCGTCGCGGGCTGCTTCCTCGAGGTTCCGCGGCACGGCAGCGAAGGCTGCCGCGGGAATCCACGTCATGAACACCACTGTGCCCAGCACATGCACCACCAGGATTCCCAACACGCTGTTCATGAGGTTCAACGCGTAGAAGAGCGCCGCGAGGGTGACGAACAAGCCCATTTTGGGGAAGGCGTTCGTCGCGAAAAGGCTGATCAGGAAGAAGCGGCGTCCGGGGAACTCGAAACGGGCGAAGGCGTAGGCCGCGGGCAAACAAATGATCGCGGACACCAGCACCGTCAGTGGAGCGAAGAACAAGGAGTTCTGTACTGCGATGCCGAGGGCTCCGTCGTTGATGACAACCTGCCACCAGCGAAGGGTCCAGTCGTCGGGAAGGAGGTGGGGGAAGGTCCAGTTGCCGGCGAATGCACGGACGCCGAGCCAAAGCAGCGGGCCAAGGATGAAAACGACCATGAGGACCACGAAGAGGCCCACCAGGGCACTGCGGACAATCGAGTCGAGCGTGAGCGGCCTGCGGATACGGGAAGCGGCGCGGGAACCAGCGTTGATGGCCATCAGGCTTTCCCCTGTTCCTTGGCGGAACGGAAGTTTGCCCACACATAGAGCGCGGCGATTCCGGAGGCGATCAGGAACACCGTGAAGGCCATGACGGCGGACTGCTGGGGTTGGTTGAAGGCGGAGAAGTAGTTGGACATGTCCACTCCGAGCATGTTGGGGGAATTGGGCCCGGTGAAGTACGGGACCGTGAAGGATCCAACAATCCCGATGGCCGTAAACGTCGTGGCGATGATGATGGGGACGGCCGCCATGGGAACGATCACCGAGACAATCGTGCGCAAGGAGCCTGCACCGGCGTCGCGGGCTGCTTCGATCATGGCATTCGGCACGGACTGCAGTCCCGAGGAGACCATCAGCACGGCGAAGGGCAGCGACGTCCAGACCGAGCCGATGATGACCGTGACCATGGTGAAGGCCCATACGGGGAAGTCAAGCCCGGCGAGGGCAAAGACGCTGCGCAGAAAACCCGTGCCGGAGTAGAAAGTCAGGATCGCCCACGAGGCGATGACCACCGGGATGAAGAGCGGCACGATCGCCAGTCCGGAGAGGAGGCGGGCCATCCGTCCGCCCTTGAGCTTGAGGTAGAGCCCAATGCCCAAGGCCAGGAAGATGACCGTTGCCGTGCCCACCAGCGTCACGATGATCGTGACCAGGAGGTCCCCAAGGAAACGCTTGTTGGTGAACATTTCCTGGTACGCGGCCAGGGTTCCCCACCAGGAGTCTGCCTCGTGCACGTTCTGGCCGATGATGGCGATGGTGTGGTTCAACCCGCCGGTCAGGCCGATGCTGAAGCCGAAGGCAAGAACGATCGGGAAGCCGACGAAGAGTGCGATCAACAGAATCGGCGGGAGTGCCATGAAGAACCCGACGGCGCCCTCGCCCAGCCGCTTAGGGCGCGTGGCACCCGCCGGCGGAACTGCTTGCTGCACATCCGCCGGCTTCTGCAGCATGGTTGTCACTGGCCCGGAACCTTCTGGTCCCAGAGGTTGTTCAGGTCCTTGCCCATCTGGTCGAAGTACCCTTTGCGCAGGTTGTTGGTGTCTGCGTCCTTGAACTTGTCCTTCACATCCGCCGGCAGTTTGTCCAGGCTGATGGCCGGAAAACCGGACATGTCCTTGATGATCATGGTCTGGGCGTCCGGTGAGAGGACGAAGTTGGCGAGCTTCAGCGCGGCTTCCTGGTGGGGCGAGGACTTGGGAATACCGAGGTAGGCGGCGCCGCCCGTGAAGGACGGGTTGCTGATCTGGGTGGCCCTCACGGTGGACGGGATCTGGCCGTTGGTCAAGCCGGTGATGAACTGGTCAGACCACACCGGGGCCATGGAGATTTGTCCCTTGGCGAGCAAGTCAAGCGTCTGCTGGTTGCCGTTGGGGTAGACGCCGTTCTGGAAGACGGACGAGTTGAGGTCCTTCAAGGTCGCAAAGCCTTGGTCCCAGTACTTCTCAAGGTCCTTCTCATAGCCCACCGTCATCTTGGCGCGGGCGTCGGCAGGAACGAACTTGTCCAAAACGGTGGCAACGAAGGCGCCACCGGACCCTCCCGACTTGGGCGAGTTGTAGGTGAACTTGCCCGGGTTTGCCTTGATCCAGGCGAGCAGATCGTCAAGGGTCTTCGGCGGAGTGGCGACTGTTTTGGTGTCGTAAGCCAGGAGTACGGCGGAGCCGCGGTATGGGATGCCACCCGTGCCACCGGCCTTGAGGACGTCCTGCGGGACATCGTTCAGGGCGGAAATCGTCTGCGAGCTCACGGGGGTCAGCAGATTTGCCGCGGAGGCCTTCGGAACGAAGCCGCCATCCACCAGGTCGAAATCAGCTTCCTTGTTCTGCTCCGTGGCGCTGGTCAGTTTCACAGTGTCTGGGCGTCGTGCTCGCCGTGCAGATCGAGGGTGACCTTCACGTTGTAGCCGGGGTTGGCCTTCTCGAAAGCGGGAACAAGGCTCTTTTCCCACAGGTTCTGGACGTTCGTGTCGCCACTGATGAACACGGTGACGGTCTTGTCGGGGGATGCGCTTGAGCCAATGTTCTGGGCAGAAGCGGTGCTGCTTTGAGCGCAGCCGGTCACAGCGGTGGCTGCAACAACGGCGACGGCGGCCGCTGCTAGAAAGCGGTTGGTCATGGTGTTCCTTCATCTTGTCTCGAAAAGTTCCCCCAGTGCGGGAACCACCTTCCAAGGGCAAGGTGAAGGTACGGGTCATGGGCTGTGAATCCGCGGTTAACCGGAAACAGAATTCATGCAAATATGTCAGGACATACGAACAACTCAGCATGAAATCTCGCGCCGATGAATTGCGCTACTTGCGGGCTCGCTTCCCATTGATCGTCAGGAAAGTGACAAGGACTGCTATCGCCGCAGCCAGGGCCAGGCTGACGGGGCCGGTCCCCAAATCGAGCCCTCCTCGCTCGGGGGAAACCGCGGTCCAGTCAGAAAGGGACGCCCCCAACGGCCGGGTGAGGATATACGCGAACCAGAAGGCCGGGATCGCTGCCAGCAGCCGACGCCAGTGGGCTAGCGCCGGAAGAGCGATGATGGCCGCGAACATGATGCCTGAAGCGAGGTAGCCCAGGCCAAGCGTGTAGGCGGTCAGGTCTCCGGTAGCCGTGCCGAGCGCGAAAGTTGTCAGCACCGCAGCCCAGTAGAAGATCTCCCGACGCCGGGTGGTGATGCTGTGGATGGAGAGGGTCTTCTCGCTCCGGTGCCAGAGCAGGAAAACGACGGCGAGCGCCGCGGTGAAGAACAGGGTCGACGCCAGGTACGGGACGCCAAGTCCGACGTGCACGGCGTCCGCGGCCATGGTCCCAAACACGCTGACCATTGCTACGGCGGTCCAGTACACCCAAGGGATGTAGCGGCGGACCCGGAACTGCAGGACCAACGAAACCACCAATGCCGCGAACCCGAGGCCCAGAGCGACCTCGGGTTCGAATCGGTGGACGAGAAAGTCCGACGTCGTCTCGCCCATCCCGGTGGTGAGGATCTTCACTACCCAAAACAGGACGGTTACCTCGGGTACTTTCGAGGCGGAGGCTCGCACGACGGCGTTTTGCCGGTGCTCGACGACGGGTACGGTGTCCTTGGTCCGGGGTGTAGCGGTGAGTTCTTCGGGCATCATGGCCCCTATTGTCCATGGCTTTCCCGAGCGTTTCCCGAATACGACGCGTGGCGTCCGCCCTGACACGGCACCCCCAGCACCCGGCCCAATTCGCGGGATAATGGAACTATGGCCGATCAGGATCAGGATCCTTGGGACGAGTTCGACAGGCTCAAGCCCGCGGGGCACGATCGCGTCCAGGGCTATCCCGGCGGAGAACCCTTGGGTTTTGGCTTCCAGACGGGGGTGCGGAGCGCAAGAGTGGCCTTCGGTTTCGCTGTCTACACGCTGGTGCTCGGAACCGTTCTGGTCCTTGTCGGGATCATCGACTTCATCGGGACGGGCGAATGTCTGTGGCTTGCGTTGATGGTTCTCATCGAGGCCGCCTTCATTTATGGCTTCGTCCAGTTGGCGCACCAAGCGCGCAATCGGCGCTCGGTCTAGGCCACCTGCGCCGGCCACCTGCGCCGGCGCCTCAAGCCCTGCGGGGCAAGTACGTATTCACCGGGCGTCCGGTCGAACCGTAGGCCAGATGCAAGTCAACGAGGCCCTTGCGTTCGAGTTCACTTAGATAACGCTGTGCCGTGGGGCGGCTGATGCCGACGCTGCCCGCAATCTCCGAGGCACCCAAAGGTTCTGTGGAATGAACCACCATGTCGAGGACTTTTTGCATGGTCGGCGGCAAGCGCCGTGGTGCTTTGGCGGGGAGAGCCGTCCGGCGCAGGCTGAAGAGCTGGTCCACGGTCGCTTGGTCGGCCACGGTCCGGGACTCCGCCTCCAGCCGCCAGCGCCTATAGGCCTCGAGCTGGGTTTGCAGTTGCTCGAAGCCAAAAGGTTTGACGAGGTAATACACCGCTCCCCCACGCATGGCAGCCCGCACGGTCTCAAGGTCCCTCGCGGCGGTGATCATGACGGCGTCGAGCTTTTCGCCGGCTCCCTGAAGGGACCGCAGCAGGCTGATTCCGTCTTCATCGGGAAGATAGACATCGAGGAGAAGCAGGTCTGGTTTAAGCCGCTGCACGGCTTCCCTGGCTTCCGCGGCGGTATGGGCCTCACCGACGCATTCGTATCCCTCGATTTTTGCCACGCGGCTGGCGTGGATGCGCGCTACGCGGAAGTCGTCGTCGACCACCAAGGTGCGGATCATTCTATTGATTTTCCTGTCATGGCCGTGGCTGCGGATTCCGCGTGCGGTTCCGGCAACCAGATTTCAAAGCGTCCCCCGGGGCCCGGGAAAACATCCATGGTGCCTCCTGCGCGGTGAACGATCCGGCTCACCAGCGCAAGGCCTATCCCACGACGCATTCCCGGCCGCGCTTCCTTGGTGGTGAACCCATCCGCGGTGATCGTGCCCACCAATTCTGCCGGAACACCGGGCCCGTTGTCGGTCACGCAGATGAATATGCCCGAGGAATCGTCCAGTTGGATGGTCACCTCGCGTGGCGCTGGCTGCTCGGCGAGGATTTCGACGGCGTTGTCCAGGAGGTTTCCGACGATCGTCAGCAACGCTTGCGTTTCGAGGAACGGTTGCCGCAGCTGCGAATCGTCCGTCACCGAGATCTGGACATCCTGCTCCGCGGCCACGGTGATTTTCGCGAGCAGCAGGGCGGCGAGCTCCGGGGGCTCGATCCGCGAGCGCAGGCCTTCGCCGAGCGAGCGGGAGGTGTCCGAAATCCGCGATACGAAATTCCGTGCCTGGTCCACGTCTCCAAGTTCCAGGAGTCCGTCCACCACGTGGAGACGGTTTGCATACTCATGTTCCTGGGCGCGCAAGGCCTCCATCAGGCCTTCGACGGAGCGGAGGTCGCGCACCAATTCCTCAACCTCGGTGCGGTCGCGCAGGGTGACCACCGAACCTATGCTCCTTCCAGCCAGGGCGACGGACATCCGGTTCACCACGAGCAAGGCATCTTCGGTAATGACGATCTGGTCGGTGCCGCTGATCTGGCCGGTCAGGAGGGAACGCAGCCGCCCGGGTGGCAGAAGATCCTCGATCTTCTCCCCCAGCACGTTTTCTTCCAAGTGCAGCAGGGAGCGTGCCTCGGAGTTGATGACGGTGACCCGGCCGTCGTCGTCGAACCCGATCATCGCTTCGCGGATGCCGTGCAGCAGGGCTTCGCGCTCCTGCAGCAAGGACGCAATCTCCACCGGTTCCAGATCGAAGGTGACCCGCTTGATCCTGCGCGCCAGCAAGGCGGAACCCATGGCGCTGATCACGAGGACCACGGCTGAATAGCCGGCGATGAGCAACACCTGCTTGGTGAGCTCGCTGCTTTCCGTGGTCTCCAGGATTCCCACCGAGACCTGCCCGACGACGGTTCCGTCCGCCGCGCGCACCGGCGCCTTGGCGTTGACTGAGTCGCCGAGGCTGCCTTTGTCGATGCCGACGTGAGTCTGCCCGTCAAGGACCGCCACCGGTTCTTCCAGGGTCTGTCCGATGAGGCTTGGATTCGGGTGGGAGAACCGGACACCCTTCCGGTCGGTGACGACGACGTAGTCCGGCTGCGCTTGGGACTGGACCTTGCTCGCAATCGCCTGAATCGAGTGCGTGGGATCCCCGTTCCCCAGCGATGTCACGATTTCCGGCATTTGCGCCACAGTCGTGGCGATGCCCAGCGCCCGGAGCCTGTACTGGTCTTCCAGGGTCTGGTTGCTGATCTGGGTGTAAAGCAGCGCGCCCAATGTCACAGTCACAAAGAGGATGCAGAGCAGC
This sequence comes from Arthrobacter bambusae, assembly GCF_030812595.1. GTDB lineage: Bacteria > Actinomycetota > Actinomycetes > Actinomycetales > Micrococcaceae > Arthrobacter > Arthrobacter bambusae_B. The sequence continues at coordinate 55,064 of NZ_JAUSSZ010000002.1, read as the reverse complement.
CACACCAGGATCTGGGAGGCAAGGGGCCGCGCCTCCCAGCGCGCGCCGAAAAATCGCAAGCCACGCAACTCTGGATGCACCGCCAACCTCTTCCTTCTCTCCCAGTAGCTTATGTGACAAAGTTCACGGCTACTACGGCCCATGCTCATGGACTCGGCGAGGGTAGGACCGCCAGTCCTAGGAAAAGCAGGGGGCGGCACAGCTGCTGACATCGTCTTCCGGAGCGCCTAGCGTCGACAACAGAACCTTGAAGGACGGCGGTTCCGCCTTTGAGTATTCGGGTTTCTGGATCGCGACCGTTTTGCACCGGGCCGCGTGGGCAATGGAACCTAAGGTGCCGGCCTTCCGGGAGCCCTAGCAGGTGCCTCCCTTAGCCCGTCAGCTGTCCATTTCGGCGAGGGCCTGACCGAGCCGCGGGAGCACGTGGTTCCGCCATCCACCGCTCATGATGCGGTGCGATGCCACGTGCGTCGGTTCGCCGGGCTCGAACCCGTCGTGAACGAGAAGCAGCCGGGTGCCCGCGTCCTCCGGCGTGATTGACCAGGTCACCGTGCTGTTGAGGCTATTTCCGGACTGTGCGTCCCGCCACGAAATACGCAGTAGTTTCTCCGTTTCCAGGTCGAGGACTTCGCTGGCCACCAAGCCGCTGAAGCCGACGGCGGGAACCGGAATGCCGCGCATCTGGAACTGGTGTCCGACGGTTGCTTGGAAGTCGTTTTCCATCAACCAACGGGCAATCAGCCCGGGTTCCGTCAGCGCCCGCCAAACCTTGGCCGGCTCATACGGCAGGAATTCTTCCACCTCGATGGTTGTAAGTTGTTCATTCATGAGTTGCCCTTCGTCTTGTTCGTGACCATCCTAAATTCCGAGGGCGCCATCGGCGGGGCGATCAAATATCCTTGGGCGGTGTCGCAGCCCAGCTCGCGCAAGATATTCAATTGCTCCTGCCGTTCCACTCCTTCGGCAGTGACCCGGGCGCCCATGGCGTTGACCGTTTGAATCAGCCCTCGGACAATAGTCGCAGTGTACGGCTCGCTATCGATGTCCCTGACGAAGGCCTTGTCGATTTTCAGCGTAGTCAGCGGAAGGACCCGAAGCATGGCCACGGACGAATAGGCGCTCCCGTAATCGTCCAGTGCGACACCGACGCCCATGTCGATCAATTCGCGCAACTGTGATGCCACGGCGGGTACGTCGACTATTGCCATCCCTTCGGTGATCTCAATTTCCAGCATTCCGGCAGGAATTCCGTGGCGGTTCGAGGCTGTCCTGATGTCGGAGGGGAGCGTGCCGCTCGCGAACTGGACCGGGGAGACGTTCACCGCGATGTGCCGGGGCGTGCCGGCGTCAATCCAAGAGCGGGACTGGGCGCATGCTTGTTCCAGCACCCATGCCCCGATCCTGCGGATCTCCCCGGTCTGTTCTGCGAGCGGGATGAATTCATCCGGTGCCACTGGGCCGATTTCCCGATCGTTCCAGCGCAAGAGCGCTTCGACTCCAGCTTCCTCCCCGGTCGCAAGATCCAAGACCGGCTGGTAGTGGAGAGTCAGTGCCGAGTGGTCAACGGCAGAGGAGAGTCGACGCCGGATGTGCGCCTGGCGCGCGAACGTTGCGGGTTCTTGGCACGGTCCGATACGGCCGATACGTCCTTTGCCTTCCTGCTTGGCCCGGAGCATCGCGCCGTCCGCATGCCGGAGCAGGACTTCGGGGCCCGCGAGCATGTCCTCCGCGATGATATCGACGCCCAAAGCCAGTCCGATAGTCGCGCTGATGCGCAGTTCGCACCCGTCGGGCGCGAAAGGGGCTTCCAGGCTGTCCAGGATGCCGGTCGCGACCGCACAAGCGGCGTCCTCGTCGACGTCGGTGAGGAGGACAGCGAACTCGTCGCCGCCCAGGCGCACCAGGGAGCCTCGGTGTCCGACGCTGCGCGCGAGCCGCCGGGCGAATTCTGTGAGCACTGCGTCTCCGACGCGGTGGCCGTAGGTGTCGTTGACGGATTTGAAGTCGTCAAGGTCGATGAAAAGGATTCCCACGTCGGGCAGCCCCGCGCCGGCGCTGATGTCAGGGCAATGCTCTTCGAGCATCCTCCGGTTGGGCAATCCGGTCAGCGGGTCGTGGAGCGAGGCATGGCGGAAATGCGCGGAAACGGCGGCGAAGATATCCGATACCGTGACAACCCGAGGGCCGGTGGGGCCCAATACCAACACATCCTGATACCGCTCGCATTCCGGCCTCTCCAGGACGGCTTGCGCAGCGGACTGCAGGTCCAGGTCGGCAGGCATGGTCGTGCCCGCGGGTGGCAAGAGTTCCGAAGCAGACCGTCTTGTATTCAGTGCCCGCCCGTAGCCGAGCCTGCCGGCGAGCTGGAACTCCAGGTGGTCCCGTGTCAGCAGCCCGAATGATTCGCCCTGTTCGATGACGACGGCCCTGAGGCTGCGGTCGTTCCGGAACATGGCATCAATATCCGTGGCCGAAACGGTATTTGGCACGACGAGGGCCGCCACCCCCAGGTCCCCTATGGAGGATGGGAGTGGGCTCAGGAGGGAGGGCACGGGGCTGCCACCTTTCGAAGACACGGTCTTCTTCTTACCACCCGGACATGAACCGCTTGGCCGGCACTTGTTTAACGACATTCAGCGATATATCGTTAACTATCGCAGAAGAAGCTGCGAGCCCACGGGCAAAGCTATACAAACCCATACACATCCCAACAAATTCGGAAGGACGATGCCGTTATGAAAGGCATTCACGACAACAAACACACAGATTGCGGACCGGATATGGGCCGCTTCGGACGCGGCCGGAGCCGTCGCGGACCCCACGGACACGGTGGTTTCGGACCGGGCCGCGGGTTTGGACCAGGCCGCGGTTTCGGTCCGGGATTCGGACCGGGGTTCGGTCCCGGCGGACCTCGTCGGGCCAACAAGGGCGACGTCCGCTTCGCGATCCTTTCCCTGCTGGCCGGAGCGCCCTCCAACGGGTACGGACTCATCAAGACAATCGCCGAGAAGACGTCCGGATCGTGGCGCCCTAGCCCGGGTTCCGTCTATCCGACGCTGCAGCAACTCGTTGACGAGGAGCTCATTGCACCTGTCGGCGAAGGCCGGCGCACCGAGTTCACACTGACCGATGCCGGAAAGGCATACGTAGCGGAGCATGCCGAGGAGCTGGAAAATGCGTGGAACATCGATCCGGAAGGATCAGGACCCGCTTTTCACCAGAGCGTGGCAAAGCTCATGGGGGTCATCCACCAGTTCCGCTTTGCCGCAACCGAGGAACAACGCGCAGCCGCCATGGAAAAGATCGACGAAACCCGGCGAGCGCTGTACCACATCCTCGCTGACTAAAACCGCCGCCTTCGAAGCCGCGACGCGGGGTGGCCCTCATCCCGCTCGCGGCTTCCTGCACTCCCCCGGTTCGCTTTCCGGGTCTATGCTGGGTTTCCCGGTTGCGCCCGCCCGCCGAGGCGCCCCGAACTGCTAGCGAGAGCGGATAGTCCATGAGTGGTTGCGAAGCGGTCTTGGCAAGCCTTGAAGCGGAGCTCGGCTGGATCGGGGACACATACATTGATCTGCATAGACATCCGGAGCTGAGCCTCGAGGAGCAAAGGACTTCGAAGCTCGTCGAGGGCAAACTCGCGGAGTTCGGCTATGCCGTAACCCGCGTCGGGGGCACCGGCGTCGTCGGAGTCCTCGCGAACGGGAACGGCCCGACGGTGCTCGCCCGCGGGGACACTGACGCACTACCCGTCACCGAAGCCACCGGGCTGCCTTATGCGTCGGCCGTAGACGGGGTCATGCACGCGTGCGGGCACGACCTGCACGCCGCTGCGCTGCTCGGCGCCGCCAAGCTCATGGCCGATGGCCGCGCGGCATGGTCAGGGACGTACATCGCGCTTTTCCAGCCTGGCGAGGAGATCGGAGCCGGATCCCAGGCAATGCTCGACGACGGCCTCGTCGCCAAAGTGCCGCGGCCCGACGTCGCCTTCGCCCAACATGTGATGCCCATCCCGGCTGGGACGGTCGCCACCACGGCCGGCCCCGTGCTCTCTGCCGCCGACTCGCTCAGGATCACGGTGTACGGGAAGGGCGCGCACGGCTCAATGCCGCACATGTCCGTTGATCCCGTGGTCCTTGCGTCCGCGATCGTGCTCCGGCTGCAGTCCGTCGTCTCGCGGGAGACCAAGCCGGGCGACTTCGCGGTTGTCACCGTGGGGGCGCTCAACGCGGGAGCGACGGCGAACATCATCCCCGACCTCGCCACCCTCCTTCTGAACATCCGCACGTATGACACCCATGTCCGTGCATCGGTGCTCGCGGCCATCGAACGGATCGTCAAGGGCGAGTGCTCCGCGGCTGGATCACCGAAAAGCCCGGAATTCGAGTACTACGACCAGTTCCCCCTGACCAGCAACGACGCGATCGTGACGGAGAAGGTTCGGGCCGCATTCTCCGCCCACTTCGGGGCACACTCCGTGCGCACGGCACAAAGACAAACGGCTTCCGAGGACTTCAGCCGCATTCCGGACGCCTTCGGTGTGCCCTACACGTTCTGGCTCCTCGGCGGCGTGGATCCCGAAAACTACCGGGCCGCCGTCGAACGCGGGACAGTCGCCCAGGACATTCCAGCCAACCACTCCCCGCTCTTCGCGCCAGTGATCGACCCGGCGCTGTCCATCGGGGTCCAGGCCCACGTGGTCGCGGCGATGTCCTACCTGGCCACGGAGGGCGCAACGCAATGAGCGACGCAGCTTAGGAGTACCACTGCCACTCAGGCGGGGCCCAGCCGGCAGGAACCTGATGGCTGTCCTTTGTGCCGCATCTTGTGCAGCTGTAGCTTGCCGACGCCGGCCGTAAACCGCTGCCATCGGCCGCATAGACCGCGGGAACATACTCATGGACTACCAAGGGAAACCCAGGGCCGCACCGCCCACAAGCCGGCACCCTGGGCGGCGCCGCGGGAACACAGGGACGATGAGTAGCCATTCGATGTCCAGCACGAGCAAGTGTCATGTTTCTCCCTCACGTCTTCATCGGTCGGGAATCGGTGTCGGCCAGGTCCCCGAGTTCAAAGTTCATGCCCGGGCGCTCACATCTTGCGAATGAATCCAATGGGACGGCCAGCGGGTAGTGGGTCAAACTTTATGCCAGGATTCCTTCGAGGGCCATGGGCAGGCCGTAAGTGATGGTTAGCAATCAGTTAGGGCGGAGCGCTTCGAGTCTTACCTCGAACCGGGTGGTGCAGCGTATTAGAAGCGGGTAGTGCCGCGTAGCCGTCTGGGGCGGCCGTCCGGGTCCGCGACGAAGCGGCTGATCGGATCGGCCCACAGCCGTTGGAGGGACGACACGGGCTCCGTGGTGTGGTGCCGGACGTTCCCGCTCGGCCGAGGCGAACGGCGCCCGGTTTCATGCCAGCGGTCCAGAAGATCTGCGGCGGTGTTCCATAGCTTGAGCCCGCCCGCCGTGTCGTGGAGCCGGGGATCGTCCTGCTCCAAGCCGAGGTGTTCGGCCCAGAGCTGGAGCCGGAGACCGCGTGCCAACGGACGGGAAGCGTCCTGGCCGTTCTCCGCGCCGGGCAGGCGCTCGGCGGCGGTGTCTCCGTGGGCGTCGGCGGCGGTGGTGTCGAGGACGGCGCAGCTGAGCTCGCTGTCGGTGGTCCAGGACCGGCGGTTGAAATTGTCCGAACCGCAGGTGAACCAGGTGTCGTCGATGATGCAGATCTTGGCGTGGACGTAGATCGGAGTTCCGGAGCCGTTCTCCAGGTTGAACACGCCGACCCTGTCCGGTGCGGTCCGGCGCAACATCTTGAGGGCGCGCAGTTGCCCGATCCGGCTTGCAGGCCCCATGAGCGGGCCGTCGGAGTCAGGGTAGCGGGGCACGACGGCGATCACCTTCAATTCGCGGTTCCGTTCGAGGGCCGCTGCGATTCCGGCTGCCACCTCCGTCGACCACAGGTACTGGTCCTCGATGTAGATCAACGACCGGGCACGGGCGAAGGCCTTCGCGTAGCCGCGGGCAATGCTGCGTTCGCCTTCGGGAGCGAACGGGAACGGGGGGTGTTTCACCCCATAGGTACGCAGCAACTGCACGGAATGAGGGCCGGCCGGTGGTGGCGGCGGCGCGGTGGCCGGGAGCGGTTTGGGGTGCCGGGGCATACGTGCCAAACGCTGCAGCAGCATCCTGTAGGGGGTGCGTCGGTCCAGTGGATGCGGGTCGTTCCACCGTTCAGCGAACACGGCCAGCACATCCGCGACTACAGGGCCACGAAGTTCGAGCGCGGCATCGTGCCACGGGGGACGTTTCCCGTACCGGGGATCAATGGCCACAGCTTGCGGGTCTCCCGCGTGGTCGGCGTCGTCCCTACGGCTGTGGGAAAGGTCCAGGCCGCCAATGAAAGCGACGTCCCGCGACGGATCGTCACGACGGCGGATAACGAACATTTTCTGGTGATGGGAACCGAACAGGCGTACGCGCTGATCCAACAGTACTTCCCCGCCGGCGTCGTTGATCTTGCGGCTGAGGAGTTCGTTGGATCGGCCGCTCATCGGGGCCGACACGCGCTCTCCGTGGGACCTCCAGACAAGGCCCCGCACTTCCACCCCCGCCCGTGCCAACCCAGCGAGCACGTCCCCGACGGACGGTCCGTCCGCGAGCAGCCGCTCGTCGGCGTCGCCACGCCAGTCGGTGAACCACACGCGGTCTCCCGCCTGCAGCGCGGCCAGTTCCTCGTGCAGGCGCGCGAAGTAGCTCGCTCCGTGAACCAGGGGCCGCACGAGGTTGCCCTCCGACCACGCAGGAGACCCGGCAGCACCCGCGTGCACGTCGGTGGCCAGGTTCCCCCGCTCAGCGCGACTCAGGAACCATGTGCCCGCATCACCGTCCACTCAATGCTCCTTTCGGGTCCGAGGCCGATCCTCCAGTGTCCGGCCGTCGAATAGCCTAGAAGGTAAGCTTACTGATCAAGTCCACGCGAAATGGAAGGCGGAAGACCATGGGTGTCCATCCCCAAGGAAGGCCGGACGACGAGTCGGCCGGGGGTACAGGCGAACTGGCCGACGACCGGTTCGTGGGTGAGGCTGATCTGGCCCGGTGGAAGACCCCTGCCGGCAAATGGCTCGCCTCCCGCGCGCAACGCCTCAGCGAACGCCTCGGCCCGTACGGTGCGCTGATCCTGATCCTTGCTGCCGGAGCGGTAGTGGCATCGTTGCTGGCCTTCGCGACGGGCTGGGTGTACGAGGCAGTGACAGAAGCCGATGGCGTGGCCGCCCTGGACCACCCGGTATTGGAGGCGGCGAAGAGCCTGCGCAGCCCCGCGCTGGACGCCGCTGCCACTGCCTACACCGATCTCGGTGGAGGAATCGGGATGCCGATCCTGGCCGTGATCACCACCGCCGTGTTGGTCCTTCGGCGGCGCTCCTGGACCCCGGCGATCCTTATTGTGACCGCCGCGGCCGGCTCCCTTCTCATGACAATCGCCGGCAAACAGCTCATCGGACGTGCCCGTCCCCCGCTCAGCGACGCTGTGCCGCCTTACGAGTACTCCCCCTCGTTTCCCAGTGGGCATTCGCTGAACTCCTTCGTGATCGCCGGAATTGTCGCCTATGTGATCGTGCTGCGTTGCCGCTCCCGCCGGGCCCGCGTCTGGACAGTTACCGCCGCGGCCCTCTTCGCCCTGACCATCGGCCTCAGCCGGGTCTTCCTGGGCCACCACTGGCTCACGGATGTCCTTGCGGCCTGGACCCTCGGCGCCGCCTGGCTCGTCCTGGTCATCACCGCCCATCGCCTTTACCTCACCGCCCGAAAGACTGAAAAGCTCAGCCACTCCCGAGGCAGGGTTCACCCTAGCGCTTAGCTCGGTGAATGCCCGGATCCATAGTGCACGGCCAGCCGTGCCAGGCCGTCATCGAGCGAGACCGTGGGCTTCCAGTCGAGGAGTTCGCGGGTCTCGCGCTGGTCGAACCAGTGGGCGGTGGAGAGCTGCTCGGCCAGGAACCTGGTCATCGGGGGCTCCTCTTTCCGTCCTGACCAGGTCCAGATTTTTTCCACCACCGCTCCCGCCGCCCGCGCCACCCCGCCGGGCACAGCCCATGAAGGTGCGGGGACGCACCCTGCGGCGCAGATACCCGCAAGCAGTTCGCCGACCGGGCGGGGCTCGCCGTTGCTCACCACCAGCGGCCTGCCATGGACGTGTTCCATGCGGTGCAGAGCGGCGACGATGGCCGAGGCTGCGTTGTCCACATAGGTAGTGTCGATGAGGGCGGCACCGGCGTCGAGCAGCGGCAGGCGGTTGCGGCTAGCGCGGGCCAGGACCCGTTCCACGAGTTGGGTGTCGCCAGGACCCCAGACAATATGGGGGCGCACCGCTGCGACCCGGAAGTCCGGACCGTCCGCGGCAAGCGCCAGCAGCTCCGCCTCGGCCTTGGTGCGGGAATAGTTGCCGTGAGCATGCTTCGGGTCAGCCGGTTCCGCGCCCAGCCCGACGATGGCCGTGCCGGAGTTGGCCACGGACGGGGAGGAAACGAAGACCAGGTCCCGCACGCCGGCCGCACGCGCTGAACGGAGCACGCGGCGGGTTCCTTCGACATTCACCTCGTCGAACTCCACCGCCCGGCCGGTAAAAGATACTTTCGCGGCCAGGTGGATGACTCCTTCTGCCCCCTCGGCTGCTCCCCGGAGCGCTGCATCGTCCGTAACGGACCCCCGGAAGTCGGTGGCGCCGTCGACCCCTGAGGGGCGGCGCTGGAACGTCGTCACGGCATGGCCCTGACGCACCAGCAGCCGGGCCACTTCCCGCCCCAGGAGCCCGCTCGCGCCGGTGACGAGGACCCTCACGGCTCTCCCGGCCGGCCGCCGGCCAGCACCCGTGAGGCCCAGCGGGACAGCCGGGTCCTGTCGATCTTGGCGTTGTGGCGGACGTCGGTGGGCTGCGCCGGGACTACGAGAACCGCGGAAACGTCGACGCCGGCCTCCCTGGCCGCCCCACGGACACGTTCCGCGAACTGCGGCGAAGCAAGGCCGGCTTTGCGGGAAGGAGGTACGGTCTCGACGACGGCGACGACGGCCTGGGTCCCTGCCGGTCCGACCCCGGTGATGGCGGCCAAGCCGACGCAATCCAAGCGTTCGATCGCCCGTTCGGCCCCCACGGGCGTCACCACAACCCCGGGCGCCGTCACGACATGGGCGAGACGTCCCTCCACCCAGAGCCGGCCTGCGGCGTCGAAATGCCCCACGTCGCCTGTGCGGTGCCATCCGGGCACGCTGGCGCTCTCCCGTTGGGTCAGCCAGAGCCTGTCATAAGCTTCCTTGACGTGCGGGGCGCTGACCAGAATCTCGCCGGTCACGCCAGCCTCCGTCACGGCATCGGACCCAGGTGCGGTGCCATCAGCAGCCAGCGGGACGACGGCGAGACTCGCGCCATGCACAGGCTTCCCCACGCACACGCCATTCCCTGCCCCCGCAACAGTGCCGGCGGTGGCCTCGGCATCGGCGGCCTGGACTTGTGCAAGGCTGATGTCGGTGACCGGGAGTGCTTCGGTCATTCCGTACGGGGTATGCAGCGAGGCCCTTGGCAACAGCCGCTGCACCCGAGCCAGAAGCGGTTCCGGGACGGGGGCGCCCGCGGAGAGAAGCAATTCGACCCCTTCCAGGGCTTTGTGCCCGGCCGCGGAGACGCCATCCTGGGTGGCAAGGACGTTGCGCAACGCCGCCGGGGAGGCGAAGACCACTGTTGCGTCTATTGCCGTCGCGGCATCAGCGAGCGCGCGAGCCGTCAGAGTGCGGGGTGCGGTAACGTCCATGGCCGGCGTCACCGAAACCGCTCCGAGCGCCGGCCCCAGCAAGGCAAACGGGGCGAAACCCGCCACGAGCCGTGCGCCGGAACGGATCCCGAAAGTTTCGGCCACCGTATCCCGCATCGCAGCCAGCTGCCCGTGGGTATAGAGCACGCCTTTGGCTGGGCCGGTGGAGCCGGAGGTGAAGAGCACGGCGGCTGGCGCAGCCGGGTCCGCGGTGTTCGTGGGGAGCCCTGGACCAGCGCTGCCGCCTTGGCCGACCAGGGCGGCGAGGGACGTTTCGACGCCCAGGATTCGGCGCCGGGCAGCCGGGAGGTCCCGTACGCTGATCCGCCGTCCCGGCCAGCCGAGCACTGCGGCGGCCGCCAGCGCCTTCTCGATTCCGATGACGAAATCGGCGGTGGCGCCCTTGAGCGCCCGGCCCATGCCCTTGGTTCCCAACCCGGCGTCGGCGACCACAACTACCGCGCCCAGCCGCAAGCACGCGTAGAGCGCTACCGTGAGGTCCACTCCGGGTGGAACCATCAGGCTCACCCGGCTGCCGCTCCCCACTCCGGCTTCCCGCAGCCCCGACGCAAGGTCACGGATGTTCCGGTCCAGCTGATGCCAGCTGAGCGAGCGGCTGACTTTGCCGTCCGGAGCCATTTCCGCGACGGCGATATCGCCTTTCGCAGGCCCCGTCCCCCGTTCGCCGAGCGAATCCCAAAGGGGCCGGAATGTTCCCGGCGCCGGCTCGGCGGCATCGTTCAGTCGCTGGTCGCCGGCCGTTGTCGCTTCGGCTGCCGGAGACCCGCTTCCGCTCACACCGCCGTGCACGGCGAGCCACTGGAACACGGGTGTGGCAATGTCCCGGTCTTCCGCCACGAGATGTCCTGCGCCTTCGAAGCGGTGCACGTCCGCGTGCGGAAGCCGGCTGACGAGATCCTTGAGGTACCGGTCGGAAAAGATCGGATCGCGGGGACCCCAGAGCATCAGGGCCGGGACCTTCAGCCGGCGCAGGCCTTCCGCTATGCGTGTGAGCTCGGGAAAGCTGGGATGGGAGGCGTCTGCGGGAATATCCGCAACAAAGTTCCCTACCCCGGCCCGGCGGCGGGCTCCGCGATAAGGAGCCATGTAGGCCTCTCGAATATCGGCGGACAGCGGCGGGTGCGCCAGCGAGTGCGTCACCCGCAGAAAGGCGTCCGACGTCGTCGTGCCCCACCGATGCACCACGGGGTGCAAGGCAAGCCGGAGGGCCGGCGGAATTTCCGAACCGGCCGGCTGGTGGACGGCAGTGTTGGTCAGTACGACGCCCGCAAGCTGCTCCGGGTGCGCCAAGGCCCAGCCAAGGCTGATCACGCCGCCCCAGTCGTGGCCCACCGTCACGACCGGGCCGTCCAGGCCCAGCGCGTCGCTAAGGTCGCCGAGGTCGTTGACGCGGTCCGCCAAGCGCCGGAATGTGCCGCTGCGCTCGGAGTAGCCCATGTCCAGTTGGTCCACCGCCACAACGCGCCATGGACGGGCCGCGTTGGATCCGGCCGCGAGCAGCGTCCGCCACAGATATGACCAGGTGGGGTTGCCATGCACGCACAGCAGGGTACCGACCGGAGCCACACCACGGCGGGCGAGCTGGGCGCCGTTGTCCAACAGGTGCCAGCGGCGCACTGTGCCCGGCGTATCCACTGCCGATGTGGACCTTACTCCGATTGTCCGGGACCATTCCGGGTCTACTCCAGGCCAGTTGGTGGCTACCAAACGATCTCAACCATCCCCGCGTTCAGCCCGGAACCAACACCCATGCACAGGACGCGGTCCCCGGAGTTCAGTGACTGCGCCTCGGCGGCCAGCGTCATGGGGAGCGACGCAGGGCCCACGTTGCCCCAGTGCGGGAACGTGATCGGAACCTTATCCGGATCCAGGTCAATGGCATTGATGATCGCCTGGGTGTAGGCATTGCTGACTTGATGCGTGACATAGCGGTCCATGGCCGCCCAGTCCCATTCAGGCTGGGCTTCCCGCCAGGCATCGACGACGAGCTGAAGTCCGCCGTCGAGCAAGCCTTTGGTGTCGGTGGTCATGCCGTCGATGCCTCCCACGCACAATTCGTGGTGTTCCGTTCCGGCACGCATCACGCCTCCGACAAGCCGATGCGCCCCAGGGTGCTCGTCTGCGGGGCCCAAGACGGCTGCGGCGGCCCCGGAGCCAAGCGTCAGGGTGGCGAACTCCCGGCCGAAGTCTTCGCGCGTGGTCTCAGGCCGCTGCAGTCGTTCCAGCGTGGCTTCCTGGGTAAGCTGCGCGTCCTCGCCGTTGACGATCATCGCGTACTTGATCTGGCCGGAGTCGATCATGTTGGCGGCGAGGATTAAGCCGTTCACGAATCCCAGGCAAGCGTTGGCCAGATCGAAGTTCATGGCCGACGACGGCAGGCCGAGATCATGGTGGATCTTCACCGCCACGGACGGCTCGAGGTTACGCCTCGTGACCGAGGTATTGATCAGAAGGCCGATTTCGGATGCCTCGACTCCGCCCTCGGCCAAGGCCTTTGCGCCCGCTTCGACCGCAGCATCATCGAACGATGTCCCGGAGGCCCACCAGCGGCGGTGCGTGATACCCGCCACGCGCTCGAGCAGCCGCGGCGGGAACTTCAACCGCTGCAGGGTCGAAGCCAAGCTGCGGTCGAAATCCGTGGAACTCACGATCCGCGGAGCCTCGATACAACTCACAGAGAGGAGCGCGGTGTTGCTGTGCCTGAAGGTTGCATTCCCTGCCAAGTCAAGCCCCTCTTCGTTTCCTTGCTGCATTCTTGCGGCGACTGTACATAAGCGCAAGCTCAAGAACTTAACTATGCCGCTCCGGCTCCGAATCTTGCGTATTTTGTGTGGAATCCCGCAACAGAAGTTTATAAGCATGCTTACTATACTGGGCTGACCACTTCCATAGAAACGAGCATCGCATGACTTCGGCTGCTGCCACACGTTCCCTTCCATACCCGCTTGGCGTCACCCTGAGGGACGGCGGCGCGAATGTCGCCATCTACTCCCAGACGGCCGACGCGGTGGAAATCTGCACGTTCGACGACGACGGCGTCGAGACCCGTACCGTCCTGCCGGAACGGACCGGACACGTATTCCATGGCATGGTCCCCGGAATCGAAGTCGGGACCCGCTACGGCATCCGTGTCGACGGCGCCTGGAACCCGGACGCCGGGCTGCGGCACAACACCAACAAGTTGCTGTTGGATCCGCATGCGACCGCGATCGAGGGTGGTTACGAGTGGGGCCAGGCTGTCTTTGGCCACGATCTGCATAACCCGGCCGTATTCGACCCCACGGACTCTGCCGCATCGACGCCCCGCTGCGTGGTCACGGACCCGTCCTTCGACTGGGACGCCGGGGGCGCCGACGTCGCGCCGCGGATCCCGCTTGCCGAGACGGTGGTCTACGAGGTCCATGTCAAGGGCTTCACGGCGCAACACCCGGACATTCCCGAGGAGATCCGCGGCACCTACGCCGGGCTCGCGCACCCGGCAGCGATCAAACACCTCACGGACCTGGGCGTGACCGCCGTCGAGCTGCTTCCGGTACACCAGTTCGTTCAGGACAGCCACCTTGAAGAAAAGGGCCTTCGTAACTACTGGGGCTACAACAGCATCGGCTTTTTCGCTCCGCACGGCGACTACAGCTCGGCAGGCGACGGCGGTGGCCAGGTCGCCGAGTTCAAAGCCATGGTCAAGGCCCTCCACGCGGCCGGGCTCGAAGTCATCCTCGACGTTGTGTATAACCACACCGCCGAAGGCAACCACATGGGCCCCACTTTGTCCTTCAAAGGCATCGACAACGCCGCTTACTATCGCTTGGTGGAGGGTGAGGAGTCTGCATACTTCGACACGACCGGAACCGGCAACAGCCTCAACGTGGGCCACCCGGCGGCGCTTGGCCTGATCATGGACTCACTGCGGTACTGGGTCACGGAGATGCACGTGGATGGCTTCCGCTTCGACCTGGCCACCACCCTGACCCGGCAGGACGGCAGCGCCGAACTGCACAGCGCCTTCCTCACCCTGATCCAGCAGGACCCGGTACTGGCTCCGGTCAAGATGATCGCGGAGCCCTGGGACACTGCCGGCTATCAGGTGGGCGGATTCCCGGCTGACTGGTCCGAGTGGAACGGCAAGTTCCGCGATGACGCACGTGATTTCTGGCACGGCGGCGAGAACGTGCTCGGCGACTTCGCCCAGCGCTTCCTGGGCAGCCCGGACGTGTACGAGGGCAGCCGCCGCGCGCCGGTATCAAGCGTCAACTTCATCACCGCGCACGACGGTTTCACGCTGGCGGACCTCACTGCCTACGCCGAAAAGCACAACGACGCGAACGGTGAGGACAACAACGACGGCGAGAGCGACAACCGCTCGTCGAACCACGGCATTGAAGGCCCCACCGATGATGCCGCCGTCATCGAGCTCCGTGACCGCCAGCGCCGGAACTTCCTGGCGACCCTGCTCTTGTCCACCGGCGTGCCAATGATCCTGGGCGGCGACGAAATGGGCCGAAGCCAGGGCGGAAACAACAACGCCTACTGCCAGGACGACGAAATCTCCTGGTTTGACTGGAACAAGGTCGACACCGGACTTTTGGAGTTCACCACGGAGCTGATCACGCTCCGGCGGAACAACCCGTCGCTGCGGCCGCACTGGTTCCGCCAGGCACCGGAAGCCGGCAGTGCCGACTCCGTCCAGGTGCTACGGGCCGACGCCGAGGGCTTCAGTGAAGAGGACTGGACCGAGGACCACCGCGCCATCACCTTCATACTGGAGCACGACGGCGCCGACGCATTCGCCATTCTGCTCAACGCCGCGGAAAACGGCGTCGAATTCAACGTTCCGGCAGCGCCGCTGCAGGACTGGGAACTGGCACTCTCGACCGACCCGGATCAGCAGGTGGAACAGCCGTTGAGCACACTCATCGTGCGCGACCGTTCTGTCACCGTCCTGCGTTCCCGCGCATAGCTGCTTCCGTGGCATGGCCCGACGGGCTATGCCACGGAAGCAGTTCCACCGAGCTGTGCGACCCGGCTGTATGCCACCGAGCCGGCACGGCCCGTTCCAGCATGCGGCGGAGCTTTAGGGGGTGGGGCTGACGGCGGGCGCAGGCGGTTGGGTAACAACGGACGCGGTCTGCACCGGTGCAGGGCTGCCGGGCGATGCGGGGGTGGGCGCCGGCTCGGGTGCGGAGGGTGTAGCCGCAGGTTCGGGCGGGGCCGGCTGGCCCGGAGTCGAGCTTGACACTGGCCCCGGCGTTGCACCAGCGGGAATCGTGGGGCCTTCCGAGGGTATGCCGGTGGGCGACGCGGTGGCGGTCGTGGTTCCGTGAGTTGCCGAGGGATCTTCCTGGATGATCTTTTCGATCTGGTTCTTGTAGTCAGACAAGCGTGCCTGAAGCTCGGAAAGGGGCACATCACGGATGTTTGTACTGAACTGCCGGATCTGGTCCCATACCTTCGCCAATTGGTCCATCCCTGCCGGGCTCAAGGGCCCGTCGAGGGTAAGGACAAGCTGGTTGGCCAGAGCATAGCTCAGGCACTGGACACAGTTGTAGTTTGCAGCTGCCGAGAGGTTCTGGGGGACGATCACCTTGGTTTGTCCCACGATCAGCACCACCTGGAAGGCAACGGCGACCGCCCCGCAGTCCTTGCAACTCGCGAAAGCATAGGCCTCATTCTTATTGAGTGCCGAGCCATCCTCCACCCACACCAGGGCGAATGCGACATCGTAAACCACCGACCCATCGCGGGTATTCACGGCCAACGCCTGGTTCCCACCGTCGCCGGGGGGAAGCGGCTTGTCGAACGGGAAAACCCAGGAAGGTGCCGGCGCCGGTCCGGTTCCTTGCTGCACTTTCGGGACGAGGACCATGGCGAGCTCGGGGTGGTCCGCCGTCGGCCGGGGGCTGCCGGAAGGCCAGATCGCGGCCAGTTCTCCCTGTCCGCCCTGCACCAAGCCGCTCGGACTCGGCGTCACTGACGACAACGCATCGATAACTGTGCCGTGCTCGTAGGGTTGGATCGGCCGGTAGCTGCGGCTGTTCGGCCACCAGGCCGCCGCCAGCAATGCCGCGATCAAAACCGCGGCGATCACCACGGCACCGCGCCGCCCAGGCTTATTCCGGGTCTTGCGCCACACCACCTGTGCTCCCTGCCGCAGCATGCGGAACAAGATGAAGAAGATGCCAAGAATGGGCAGCGCAACGGCCAGGATCATGAGCACTTGCGCAGCGACGGATGCTAAATCCCCGCGGTTCCAGCTTTCGACGAGGGCTATCTGTCGGCGGCTGACGCTCACCCATGCAGTGGCCAGGACCCGCGGAAGCGTGAGCACCATCATCACGAGGCTGGAAAGCAGCATTGGAACCACAATGAGGACCCAAAGGCTGACCACGGCGCGAGCCCACGGTTTGAGTATCTTCGACTCGGGGCGTCCCCAACGCCAAGGCAGCAGCCCCAGAAGCGTGGGCCGGATCCGTTGAAAAAGATCCGGAACCCCGGTGAGATCGGCGAGCACGTGATAGCCATCGAACCGGACGATGGGAAGCAATTGACGCACCATCTGCAGAATCTGGGTCAGGACCACCAGGAGAAGCGCGTCATAAGCTGTAGCCCACCAGATACCCATGATGAGCACGGTAACTATCGCGTTGAAATACAGGCCGCCGAGATCAGTACGGACGCGCCCGGCACGCCCGAGCCGGTAGGAGTCTGTCACGTCCGTGTAGAACGCCGGCCAGAAGAGGTATAAACCGGCACCCATCGCGCCAGGGGCGGCTCCGCCGTAACGGGCCGCGGCGGCGTGGCCGAATTCATGGAACCCCGCAGAGAGGACCGTCGCCGCAACCACGAGCAGTAGCAGCACGGGATTCTCAAAAGCGTCGTATGCAGCGGAGGCAAGGCCCTTGTCCACCAGCACCCACCAGCACACGAAAAAGAAGGCGGCCAAGACAGGCACCACCACGACGGGGTGGAAGAGACGGGCAAAAGGCGCTGTCAGGCGCCTGGTGGTGTTCGGATCCGTGATGGAAAAGCGGAAACGCAGGCTCAGCAATGGATTTGAGCGCTTCACCTCCGGCTGTGATCCATCCGCCAGCTCCAGCAGTCCCAGAGGCCGAAGCTGGGAATCGATCAGGCTGGCGACGTTTCCGACGCTGACTTTTCGACCGAATTCGGCGCTTACTTCCTGGGCGATCTCCTCCAAGCTCCTACGGCCGTTAATCGCGGACAACAGAAGATAGAGGAGCCGGGTCAGCTGCAGCGTTTGACCGTCCGCACGGCGGACAAGGGCAGGGGGCTCGCGGTAGCCGGAACCCTGCATTTCCCCGATCAGCTCTACGCCTTGCGCGCGTGCCGGGGGAATCGGATCCGTCGGCCGCCCCGGCGGCACCGTCAAACTGCCTTGGTTCGCCGGCCCGCCGGGAGACACCGTCATCTTCGCTTACTGCTGCAGATCGGAGTGTTGCGTCGACGTAGCTGTCGCCGCGCCGGTGACATGCTGGTTGATGATGGCGTCCTGCTGCGAAGCAGCCACCGCGTTGCTGTCAATTGACCCGATGTTGGCCGCCACACCGGCGTCGATCGGAGCGGCGACGTTCGCGTTCGCAGCAACAGCACCGTTGATCGGGGCGGCGATGCCGGCGTTGGCATCCAGATTGACGTCTACGTTCAGCAGGTTCCCGTTCACTGCATCCGGGCTTGCCACGGTTTGCGGGGCCGGGGCCGGGGCGGGCTGCGGAGTGCTGGCCGGGGCCGCCGCATGGCCCATCGTGCTGTCCTGGGTGGAATTCGCCGTCGCGTCAGCGTTGATCCCTTGATCGATCAAGGCACCCTGATGGGCCACACCGGCGGCAGTCGAGCCGAGCGACAGAACATTCGCAGACGCAGACGCGTCAATTGGCGCCGCTACGTTGGCATTGGCGGCAACGCCCAAATCGATCGGGGCCGCAGCCTGAATGCCCAGATTCAGGTCGGCATTGAGGTCAAGGATCGAAGCCACCTCCTTGTCCGGCAGGGCCGTAATCCCCTCCGCAGCCAACTCATCCGCGGACAGCCCAAGTTCTTGCTCTTCGTTCATGACAACTCCGTTTCCGGCGCAAGAAGCCTTCCCCGCGCGCTTCGAGTAATAAACAAGCAGCCAGACCCGCATCAGCAACACGGCTTCACCGGGCATTCGATGGAACGACAGCGCAGTGCGGGAATGGATCCCCCCAAAGCATCGCCCGCACAAATACTAAGGGTACTGTTGAATTTTTGCCAGCAAGGCGGGCAGAGCTTTCGACTTCCGCTCCCCCGCCCCTCCCAAGGCGCCGAAAGGCTCGCCCCGGCCATGACCAGCAATGTGAAAACCCGGGCGGATCATACGCCACCACGAGTGCATGCCGGGAAGAACTAAGCTTGCTTAGCATTGGCGCTTTCGATCGCCGGAGTCGTCAGAACTAAGAGGTGGATTACGACTTTGAATCAGGAATCAGCACTGGCCGAGGGCCCGGTCCAGGCGAATACGACGTCGCGGCGCGGCTTGCGGACCCGCAGACCAGGGCGCCAGGCCCCCCTTGTGCCCGAGGAACCGCTCGTCCGGGGGTTCCACTACACGAAGCAGATCCGCCAGGTCGAGGTTCTTAGGGCGCGGGGCGAGCTCCGAAAGGCCTTGGATCTCGCGCTGGAGTGCGTTGCGGCCGCCGAATCGGATCTCGAGGCGCGTCGAATGGTCGCTGCTTCATCCAATGAGGGGGTGCTGAGCCCGCCCCCGCCCTCGGTCACCTGGCTCGCATGCCAGCTGTCCCGGGAGTTGGGGGAATACCAGATGGAGGCGGCCCTGATCGAAGGCTGGTTGGCACACCTGCAGATCGGTCAGGAGCAGGATCTCGACGGGATCGGCGAGCAAATGAAATGGAGGCTGGCCACCGCGCGGGAGCTCCACCGAACGGGGCCGGGACCGGCCTGGCGTCGCGCCGAATAGCCGGATCCCGGCAGGAGGCGCAGGGCAGCCTCGCATGATAAGTTTGCTTAGTATTGTTCGGCCCGTCGGGATCCCGGCGGGAAGCCTATCAAGGAGGCCAACATGGGTTTGGGCGACAAGATCGAGAACACAGGCGAGAAACTGACCGGCAAAGCCAAAGAGGGCGCCGGGGAAGCAACCGACGATAACAGCTTGAAGGCCGAGGGGAAGGCCGACCAGGGCAAGGCTGACCTCAAGCAGGCCGGGGAACACGTCAAGGACGCGTTCAAGTAAACCCACGCATCATCCGCGGACCGGGGAGGGGCGCACTACGGTGCGCCCCTCCCCGGTCCCGCATAGCCTGGTCGGTCCCCTCACCACTCAGGTAACCTGATCCTGCACTTACTTCCCGACGGCCGCTCTCAGAGAGCGGGACCGCCGTCGGAACGGGATTGCCCGGCAAGAGCCGGCCCCGGGCTCCTCCTCCCTTGGTCCGGGAAAGTAAGGGTATTAATGAACATCCAGGCCAATGCCGGCAACGCAGTTCCTCTCCTTGCCGGTAGATACCGCGTTCTTGAGCGCATCGGGTCCGGAGCAATGGCGACCGTGTACCGGGCAACAGACGAGCTTCTCGGGCGGGACGTAGCGGTCAAAATCATCACGAGGCCGGCCCCACGCGGGGGCACGGCTGGCGAGAGTGACGATGAAGTGAAAATCCTTGCCCGCATGCAGCATCACGGGCTCGTCACCCTTCTCGATGCCGGGGTGGACCGCAACGGACCCGGAGAGCCTCGGGTCTATCTTGTGATGGAGCTGATTGAAGGGCCGGACCTGAAGCAGCACCTGACCCGCGGTCCGCTTGGCCTCCGCCACACGGCTCAGATCGGGCATGACCTCGCCGATGCCTTGGCCTACATCCACCGCAACGGCGTGATCCACCGGGACGTCAAACCTAGCAACATCATGATCTATGACTACCATCCGGACGACACGAGGATGCGCGCGAAACTGACGGATTTCGGCATCGCGCTCATCGCGGAAGCGCCGGAAGACGTCGACGGCGGATTATTAGGGACCGCCGCCTACCTCAGCCCGGAGCAGGCCCGCGCCGAACCCGTCACTCCGGCCAGCGACGTATATTCTCTTGGCCTGGTGCTCCTGGAGAGCCTCACAGGAAAAGTAGCCTTCCCTGGAGATCCGCTGCAAAGCGCCGTTGCCAGGCTGTTCCAGGACCCGCCCATCCCTGCGGACATGGATCCGGAATGGAAGACCCTTCTGGCCACGATGACGGCAGCGGACCCGCAGGACCGGCCCATCGCAAGGGAAGTGTCGCTGGCGCTGTACGAGCAGACCACAGCCGGCCGCGGCAGGCACAAAGTGGACCCCTCCATCATTCCCGTCGATGAACAAGCGCGAATGGCCGCGGTACATGAGTACCAGGTCCTGGACACGCCGCCCGACGGCGCCTACGACAAAATCACGGCGCTGGCAGCCAAGCTGTTCAACGTCCCTATAGCAATTGTCAGCATCGTCGACCATGACCGGATCTGGTTCAAGTCCCACCACGGGACCGCCGTCGAGCAGATCGACCGGGACCCGGGCCTGTGCGCCTCAGCCATCCTCCACGGCGACGTCTGGGTCGTGGAGAACGCGGCCGAGGACCCCAGGACACTCTCCAATCCCCTCGTCGCGGGAGATTTCGGCCTCGAATTCTACGCAGGCGCCCCCCTCAAGACCCGGCAAGGCCACAACCTCGGAACCCTGTGCATACTCGACTTCGCCCCGCGGACAATGTCCCCGGCCGACATGTCCACCCTCCAGGACTTGGCGGCGTTGGTCATGAACGACCTCGAACTCCGCCTCGAAAACCGGAAAACAAGCAAGCCTTTCCGGCCCCTTGAGCTCGGGATCGGCTCCTGCCTACAGGCGCGGGCCGGCGTCATCGCTCCCTGAGCGATGCGGCCGGTTTAAGGCGGCAGCCAACTTCCGTGCCAGACGGCGGTTCTCGGCTTCAAGTTCGAGGACCAGCCGGATCCCGGCCAGGTTCAGGCCATCTTCGAGCAGGGCCCCGATACGGCGAAGAATGTCCAGATCCTGTTCGCTGTAGCGGCGGGTCCCCCCGACGGTCCGGCCAGGTTCCAGCAAGCCTTTGCGCTCATACAGCCGGAGATTCTGCTGTCCGGTCCCCACAATTTCGGCCGCGACGGAGATGGCATACACCGCCTCGCTTGGCCCGATACTCGATTTCACCCGCACCTCCTCAAAAATTCCGAAAGCCCCTTGCTTCAGTTTCGCATCCGGTGCTATAAAAAATCTATACCAGCCACGACAGATAAGTGGACTGGGACGGAACCGAAATGACCTGCAAGGAGGAGACCATGCTGATGCGTACCGACCCGTTCCGCGAGCTCGACAGGCTCGCCCAACAGGTCCTCGGCACCACAGCCCGGCCGGCGGCCATGCCCATGGACGCTTGGCAGGAAGGGGAGGAATTTGTCGTGGCGTTCGATCTGCCAGGGGTCGACGTCGATTCGGTGGACATCGACATCGAACGCAACGTCCTGACCGTGAAGGCCGAACGCAAAGACGCTACGGGTGAGGATACCGAGCTGATCGCCGCCGAACGGCCCCGCGGCGTCTTCAGCCGCCAGCTCATCCTCGGCGATGCCTTGGACACCGGCGGAGTCAGGGCCAGCTACGACGCAGGGGTGTTGACGCTGCGGATCCCCGTGGCCGAGAAAGCAAAACCGCGCCGCATCGAGATCGAGTCCGCGAAGTCCTCGCGTCAGGAAATCAACGCCTGATCCCAGCAGTGATCAGGCCGAAAGACCGGGAGCATTGAACCGACCGCCGGAATAGTCAAGGGCGATACAGAACAGTCACGCCATGGCGCCTGTTGCGCACAGAAGAAAGCGGTCCCCGACGATGCCTCCCGCACCGGTGGTCCCCGGCCGACGGCCGGGGACCATCACCACCCGTCACCACTTCTGCCCTGCCCGGATGCCTTGCCCGAACGCCTGCACGGACAGTAAACATCGGAATCCCGGACCATGGAAAGACACATCCCGGACCCCTACCAGGTTCTCCATGTTGGACCTTCGGCTACGCCCCGTGAGGTTGCGCGCGCTTTCCGGACGCTGATGCGGAGCCGCCATCCCGACATGAGCGTTCCCGAAGCCTCGCCCGGCACTCCGGCCTCCAGGGCCCAGGAGCTGCAGGACATCATGGAGGCCTACGCACTACTGCGCGACCCCGCCAAGCGCGCCGCCTACGACGAGCAGCGGCCCACCCCCACGCCGCCCGCGGTTGCACGCCCGGCCAAGGCTCGCTCCCATGCCCCTGCTGGCCCGATCATCGGACCGGTCCTGATCATCGGCCCGGTGCGATGGGAAAGCCCGCCCGCACGGGCACGCTACCCTCAGGCCGGTGGCTCCCGGGCTTTCTTCAACCCGTGGTGGATACGCCAATAAAGGCACCGCGCACGTCACTGCGATCAGTTCCCGATCCCGATCCCGAAAGGAAACCCTAGATGAGCGCCTGGCACCCGTACGGCGAGCAGCTGATGCCAGTATTTTACGAACGGTTCGAACAACGCTGGGGCAAAGGCACAGCACCGTTCCTGGACCCGGAACTACACGAACAACCCCTGCCCCGGGCCCAATGGATCAACCCCGATACCGGTGCCGCGGTAGCCGTGGTGCCCATTTGGAGTGAAGACCCGCAGCACCGTTCATTCGGAGTTTTCTACCTCCCGCCCGCCGGGGACATCTGGGTCCTGCGCCCCGGGCACACCGCCTATACGGATGTGGGACAAACGAACACCGAAGAACAAATCGCGCTTCGTAACGACGCTTTCAGGAAAGCAGTCAACCACGCGAAGGAGTTCATCTACGGCGCCCAGCCGTAGAGGCGACTTCACCGAGCGTTCGGTGAAGTTCGTCCAGGGAGGGCGGATTGGCAGCTCCCCGCAGGCTCCGAATAATCGGATGAGGCGAGGCCAGTCAGGTTCGTCCGAGGAAGCCCCGACCAGAAAGCCCACAAGGGGAACATGCGATCGACACCGGTGAAGCATCTGCAGGCCCGGGAGCAGGCCTGGAAGCATAGCCTGAGCTTTCAGGAGCGACAACGTGGTCTTTCCAGAACCAGGTCCACCCAGGACCAGAACTCGACAATCATTGTCGAGAGCGTCCCGAGCCGCCTCAGAGAGCGCTATCTCCACTGGCGATTACTCCGCTGATTCCGTAGCGGCTGGCTGCATAGAATCGTCTTGATCATCCAAGTCCAGCTCGACGTCGGCTCCTAATTGCTCATCGATCGTGAGAAGCGCGTCTCGAATGAATGCGGGGAGCTCGCTCTCAGCCTGGCACTGGTCGATGAGGATACCCGTATATCCGAAACCGAAATTGTCGCCCCTGCGGGCCTTCAGGACCTTCGCGGCCAGGGTCGCTAGGTCGGCGTCGGCTACTTGGTCGCAAGCGTAGGCACAGTTGGCCGGGTAATCGTCGCGCAGTACGACTTCATCAAGGAAGCCCCGCAGCACGCGCGCAGGAACCTGCTTCACGAGGATCTGTTCAATTCCCAGCTCGGGTGATTCCCAGAACTCGTCGAAGATCTGGATGTTCTCGCCTGCATCTTCGGGATCGGGTGCGTTCGGTTTATCCCGCATGCCATACTGTTCGACGTCGCGGACGGCCGCGGCGTGGAGGTCGATCTTGTCGGCCCGCCGGAGGAAGGTCGCGACGCCTTCGTTGAGCAGATCGGAGACGGCGGCGGGAAGCCCTGCGAACACCAGGCCCACGGGAAGCCGGTCCTGGATGAAGTGCTGGACGCTGGCCGCGAGCTGGGAGATTTCGTTGCAGTTGGCGGCGTGGATTTCATCGACTGTGATGATCAAGCCGCTGCCCTTTTCGTCGAGGAGCTGCAGCAGGTTTTCGCCGAGTCTGCGCCAGGCGACTTGTCGTTCTGGTCTATGAGTTTCTGTGAGCTTTGTGAGTATTGTGAGTTTGCTGAGTTGCAAAGCAGCCGCCGCACCCGGTCAGCCAAACTCACCAAACACATACAGGCTCACAGGTGTTGCCGGTCAGGCCTCATTCAACCGTGCGGACACGTCCCGCCACCTCGAAGAACGGGAGAAACGATAGCGTCAAAAAACCGACTTGCATGGCCGTCCCCGACTACACCCCCAAATGCGTGAGCCACTTAACCTTCTCCCGCCCGCGAGCCCGTACGTCGCCAACATCAGTTTGCGGCTCAATGGCCTCCACGGGTGGCGGCCAGGAGGGCACCGCGGCCTTACAAACCCGGTCTGGATGTCCCTGGCTGGATCGCAACCTCGCGGAACAGGCCCGTTTCCTCGCTGGCGTCCGCCTCGGTCATGCCAACGACGGCGACGGGCATATACGACGCCAGCAACCCGCTCGGCTGCAACAAACACGGCCAATCATCGAAGGGGTAAGACCCCGCTCAACTGCAGTCAGTCGAGTAGCGCTACGCCGAACTCAGCGACGACGGCCCGCAGTTCCCCGAGGTAGCGCTGCGCCTGATCGGTGAGCGGAATCGCGGCGTGGCCGATCCAGCCGATCTCGATGCGTTCGTCAACGTCGAGCGGGATGGCGACGATCTCCGGGTCGAGCTGCCCGCTGATGATGCCCGTCGAGATCGTGTAGCCGTGGAGCCCGATCATGAGGTTGAAGATCGTCGCACGGTCAGAGACCCGGATCTCCTGCTTACTGGACAAGGTGGAGAGAATCTCCTCGGCGAAGTAAAAAGAGTTGTTCGCACCTTGATCGAAGGTTAGCCGCGGCAAGCCGGCGAGATCGGCGAGAGTCGCACGCTCTTTTGAGGCGAGCGGGTTGTTCCGTGAAATGAAAATGTGCGGATCGGCGAGGAAAAGCGGTGTGAACGCGAGCCCGGATTCCCGGAGCAGCTTGTCGATGATCTTCCGGTTGAAATCGTTCCGGTAGAGGATGCCTATCTCGCTGCGGAGTGTCCGGACATCCTCGATGATGTCCCACGTGCGGGACTCGCGGAGCGAGAACTCGTATTCGGCCACCTCAGTGCCCTTGACCATCCGGACGAAGGCGTCCACCGCGAACGAGTAGTGCTGCGTTGAGACCCCGAGCAGACGTCGCGTCGGTGGCCTGCCAAGGTAGCGCTGCTCGAGGAGAGCGAACTGCTCGACGACCTGCCTCGCGTAGCCGAGGAACTCTGCCCCGTCGGCGGTGAGGGTGACCCCGCGGGCGGAGCGAACCAGGAGTGCACGGCCCACCCGTGCCTCAAGGTCCTTCATCGCTGCGGACATGGTCGGCTGCGCGACGTAGAGAAGATCGGCAGCCGCGGAGATCGACCCCTCAGCTGCAACTTCTATGAAATAGCGGAGCTGCTGCAGGGTCAGTCCGCTCGAAATCTGCGCCATAGGAAAATTCTATATGAACGCATAGTAACGCCTAGTTACTTGATACCCCCTGAAAGGCGGCACCATGGACACGTCCCCTTCTGAAAGGCCGTCTCCGGCCCATCTTCAACGATTGGCAGCGCATGGCCGACGACTTCACCTTCAGCATTACCACGACCCGCTTCGACGAGGACTACTCCCCGTCGGAAGGCTCCCGGATCACGACGAACTTCGCCAACCTTGCACGGGGCGAGCACCGTCAGGAGAACCTCCGCAACGCCTTGACCATGATTCGGCGCCGTTTCAACGATCTCGCAGACTGGGACAACCCGGACCGGGACCGCTACACGCTCGAGCTTGAGATCGTCTCCGTGCAGATGCAGCTCACCGCGGAAAGCACGGATCAGCAGTTCCCGCTGTTCGAGGTTCTCGACATCCAGATCGTCGACCAGCGGAACGGGGTCCGCCACCAAGGGATCGTCGGGAACAACTTTTCCTCCTACGTCCGTGACTTCGACTTCAGCGTCGTACTGCCAGCGGCAGCAGCGGACTCAGGCAAACCCGCCGTTCCCGAGGACTTCGGCGATCTTCACGGCAAGCTGTTCCAGCACTTCCTCGATTCCCCGGTATGCCGGGAACGCTTCCCGCAACCGCCAGTGGTCTGCATCAGCGTCTCCACAAGCAAGACGTACCGGCGAACCGGGAACCGTCACCCGGTCCTGGGCGTCGAGTACCAGCAGGACGAGTTCTCGCTGACGGACGCGTACTTCGCAAAGATGGGACTGCGGGTCCGCTACTTCATGCCACGCGGCAGCGTTGCGCCGCTCGCCTTCTATTTCCGCGGCGACTTGCTCAACGACTACTCCAACCTGCAGCTCATCGGCACGATCAGCACCATGGAGACGTTCCAGAAGATCTACCGCCCCGAGGTCTACAACGCGAACTCCGCCGCTGCCGCCGTCTACCAGCCGACCCTGGGCGAGCAGGATTACTCACGGACCCAGATCGCTTACGACCGCGTCGAGCGCGGTCAGCTCGCGATCAAACAGGCGAAGTACACGGAGGAGCACTTCATCACGCCCCACAAGGATCTGTTGGACCAGTGGACCGCCAACTACCCCGCTCTCGTCAACTGACCCACGGAGAATCGTCAATCATGAACACACTTTTGCCCACCACCGTTGTCGGTAGCCTGCCGAAACCATCGTGGCTCGCACAGCCGGAGACTCTTTGGTCCCCGTGGAAGCTGGAGGGAGATGCGCTGGCCGAGGGCAAGCATGATGCGCTGCGCATCGCCATCCACGAGCAGAGCCTGCGCGGCATCGACATCGTCAGCGACGGCGAGCAAACCCGCCAGCACTTCGTCACGACCTTCATCGAGAATCTCAGCGGGGTCGACTTTGAACAGCGCAAGACCGTGCGCATCCGCGATCGCTACGACGCGAGCGTACCGACCGTCGTCGGACCGGTTCGACGCGAACGGCCGGTATTCGTCGAGGACGCAAAGTTCCTCCGCGCAACCACCGACCGGCCGATCAAATGGACTCTTCCCGGTCCAATGACGATGGTGGACACGCTCTACGATGACCACTACAAGAGCCGCGAGAAGCTGGCCTGGGAGTTCGCCACAATCCTGAACCAGGAGGCGAAAGAACTGGAGGCGGCCGGCGTGGACATCATCCAGTTCGATGAACCCGCGTTCAATGTCTTCCTCGATGAGGTCAAGGACTGGGGCGTGGCTGCGCTTGAGAGAGCGGCAGAAGGACTGCGTGCGGAGACCGCCGTGCATATCTGCTACGGCTACGGGATCAAGGCGAATACTGACTGGAAGGCGACGCTCGGCTCACAGTGGCGGCAGTACGAGGAATCGTTCCCGCTGCTGCAGAGCTCCAGCATCGACATCATCTCGCTGGAATGCCAGAACTCCCACGTACCCATGGACCTCATCGAGCTCCTCCGCGGCAAGAAAGTCATGCTCGGGGCAATCGACGTCGCAAGCGAGACCATCGAGACCCCTGAGGACGTCGCCAACACCCTCCGGAAGGCCCTGCAGTTCGTCGATGCGGACAAGCTCATCCCCAGCTCTAACTGCGGCATGGCACCGTTCCCCCGGGACGTCGCACTGGCCAAGCTGAGTGCTCTCAGCGCAGGGACGAACATCGTTCGCGAGGAACTCGCCCGCTCCGCCCCCAAGGCGTCATAACGATGTTTCACGCTTACCCCGCAGACACCTGGCTCGAGGCTCCGAAGAAAAGCTTCCCGTCCTCCCTCTCGGCCGACGACTTCAAGGCACTGTTCCGTGGCCACCCGGGAGGTGTCGCCGTCATCACGGCGGATGCCGGCGAAGGACCGGTGGCACTGACGGTATCGTCGGTCGTGTCAGTGAGTGCGGAACCTCCGTTGCTGATTTTCTCGGTCTCGGCACTGTCCTCTGCGTCCGAGGTGCTTTCGCGCGCCCAAACCGTCGTCGTGCACCTGCTGGACGCGCACGACGTCGACTTGGCGAAGTTTGGAGCGACCCCCGGCGCCGACCGCTTTGACCAGACGCACCTCTGGTCGCGCCTTGCAACCGGCGAAGCGGTGTATGACGATGTCCGCGCCTGGGTGCGCTGCGCCGTCATCGATCGCATGGAGGTGGGGACCTCCACAATCATCGCCGTTCACGCCCTAGAGTCCCGCGTGATGCGTGACGTCCAAGCGGGCGAACCCGGCGACGCTCTGGTCTACCACAACCGTTCATGGCACCGTCTGGGCGAGCATTCCAAGCTTGAAGGCTGAGCGCCGCGCCAACAATGCTGGGTAGCAAGCCGAACGGCCCACGGCGGCGGGAGCATAACTCCCGCCGTCCGGGCTTCGTGGTTGGCGGCATGGACGCACAGATGGCCAACGACCACATCCTTGCCGAGGGCCTGACTGACGATGACACCCGGAGCGACCGCATCGCCTTAGTTGCCAGCCAGTCCATCTAAAACCACCAAAAAGCATGTCCGAGGGGTGGTCATAGAGACCACCCCTCACGACGAAGGATCCCTTAAACCATGACATCAGCCGTAGCCAGCCCAGGTACCAAAACCGCCTCTACCCCGCAAGAAAATGCGTCGTCTCCGGAGAGGTTCCGACTGATGCTCATGATGGCCCTCACGCTCGTTACAGGTGTGGTTGACGCGGTCGGCTACCTTGGACTTGATCACGTCTTCACCGGAAACATGACCGGCAACGTGGTGATTCTTGCGATGTCGTTGGCCGGGGCGGCGAACCTGCCAACTTTGGGCCCACTGGTAGCACTTGGCGCCTTTCTCCTGGGCGCGGCGGTCGCCGGATTTACGCTCCAGTCAAGCCCGAACGGCTGGAACCGCAGGGTCACGCTCCTTCTCACAGCGGGTTGTATCGCGTTGACGGGAACCGCCGCCATCTCTCTCACCGTGGAAGACGTCGGCCGGCAGTCCATTGGTGTCATTGTTGCCGCCCTTATCGCCATGCACATGGGCTCCCAGGCCCTGATTGCGCGGCATTTGGGCGTACGAGACATGACCACAGTGGTCATTACTTCCACCATGACTTCCCTCGCCGGAGAATCACTTGTGGGCAAACAACGGCCCCGGTTACTCAACCGACGGCTGGGCGCCGTCCTCGCTATGTTCGCCGGGGCCGCCATCGGAGTACTCCTGCTCCAGATCCATCTCAGCGTCCCGATCAGCCTCGGCGTCGCCATCACCGCCGCTGTGACGGTCCTGGGGAGTCGCCGCTGGCATTGATGCGGTACATCCCACCGGCCATACCGCACCACGGAGCGCGGACGATCGGGGAATCGATCACAGCTTCCCCGACATGTGTCCAGGCGGCCTGGCGCCGAACGCTCGTTGTCAAAAAGCGCTGTTCTTCGGTCACGTCCCGTTCTGATCCGACGCATCCAAAGCGGCCTTTGGAACTGGTTAAAACCGGACTCAACACCGAAGCCGGGCGGTCTTCGGTGTTGGCGAATCTACATCAATTCCAGTGATCTCATGCCTCAGTCCCCGCTGCCGCCGGAACGTGAGCTTGCCTGGAATTCGGCATTGGCCGCATGAGAGCGCGGCGCCCTTAACGTGCTGGAGGATGCCGGGCTGGTGCACCGCGAACTCACGCGTGGGACCTTCGTGTACTTCTGCTACCCCGCAAGCCCGTGGCAACCCGGATCAAACGAGAACACCACTCCAATGCTCCGCCAGTATATGGCTGGCGGAGCGGCGGGCGTCCCAAAGGACAGGGCCTCGGCCAGGGCTGTTCTCCCCAGTTGTTTTGGGCTGTGAGAGAAGTAACGCGGTGGTGACCGCCAGAGGCCTGCCCACCTGTATGGATCGAGCATGGGAAAGTTTCCGGGGGGAACACGCAACGCGAGTGCTTGGCAGCGCTTCCCGCACCGCAGTCCCCGACGACGGAGGTGTTAGCCCGGGTGCAGCGGCATGTATGATCCGGCCGGAAGCCACGAACGTCGTAAACGCGCAGTGCCTTCGTGTCCGAACTCTGCGGCGGTTGCGCCTTGGCCGCGATTGCTCACGCCTTTTGGCCCACTTTTATGATGGCCACCGGAGATCGGCTCACACTCCACCTGTGGGACTTGGACGAGCGAGGGCGGCCGCGGCAACTGTGGTCCGTTGTTCCGGATCCGGTGTGCTCTGCCCGCTTTTTTCGAGCGCGGTTAGCAGACGGACGTGCCTGTCCAGCGGTCTCAATGAGCTGGTCTGCGATATCCGGTGCACGACGGTTCCGGGCAGCACGATGCCTCGGAGCATGCCGACAGCCGGTGGCAGGCGGCGGGTGGCGGTGGCGGGAGTGTGGGCCTGGCAAATGCGGCGGTCGGGATCCGCGCCGGACTTCATGGCTCAGGAATGCCGGATTCGATGCGTCATCGGACGCCAATGGGTTGTTCTTGCCCATTCAGACCTGTCTGGAGTTCGTCCATGGAAGGTGGGTTGGCGCCTCGCCGGCGCACGGTGAGCGCGGCGGCCATGGAGGCGGTGTGTCCTATTCGTTCCAGGACGGCCGGTGCGAATCCTTCGCCGGTGCGGCTGAGCAGTCCGAGGATCAGGGCGGACATGTAGGAGTCGCCGGCGCCTATGGTGTCGGCGACGTGTGATGCGACGGCGGGGATGCTGAGTTGCGTGCCGGCTGTGGTCAGCAAGGACCCTGAGGATCCGGCGGTAATGACGGCGAGTTCGGCGCCGAGCGCGAGTATCCGGGCCGCGGTGTCTTCCAGCGGCGTTCCGGGATACAGCCACTGCGCGTCATCGTCGCTGAGTTTGACGACGTCTGTGAGCGGGACGATTTCTTCGAAGGTGGTTTTGGCTTCGTGGTGGCTTCCCAGGAGGGCGGGTCTGATGTTGGGGTCATAAGTGACCAGGCAGGAGTGGTGGCATTCGAGGATCAGGGAGCGGACTTCGGCGGCTCCGGGGGCAAGGAAAGTCGCGATGGAGCCGGTGTGGAAGATCTTCGGGAAGTGGTTCGGCGTCATCGGGGTAAAGTCCCAGTTGATGTCGAATTCATAGCGTGCGGACCCGTCCTTTGCGAGCGTGGCCGTAGCAGTTGCAGTCCTGCCCTGGGAGATTGACCCCGGCAATAGCTGCACGCCAGCAGCGCTCAGGTGGTCCCTCATGAGACGGCCGTGCCGGTCGTCGCCGATTGCGGTCAGAAAGCCGGTGCTGACGCCGAGCCGGCCGAGCCCGTACGCGACGTTCGCGGGGGATCCCCCGGGGTGTTTAGCGGTGCCGGCCGGGGTGGTGACGATGTCGATGAGGGATTCCCCGGCGACGATGACGTCGAGTATCGAGGGAAGTTGGGAAGAGTGCGGATCAGGGACGTTCACGTTGTTCTTTCTATCGGTCCGGAATGGACGGGTTTTGGAGGAAACCTTGTCGGATCCCGTCACGGGTGTGAGTGCCGGTGACGGCATCCGACGGGGGTCGCGGATGGCGCTTTGTTCAGGGGGTTGGCCGGATCGCGGTGTCCGCGCTGTATGAGGTGATGGTCGAGGCGGCTCCGCTGTCCAGTACCTTCGAGTGGGTCGTTGATGCGTCAAGAACCACGTGTTGGGCGGGTATGTTGGCGATGACGTGGTTAAGGGCGACGACGTTGCTGTCCCCGCCTGCGATGAGGATGATGGTGGGCTGCACATTCGCGGGCGTGATCTTGGCGGGAGGGACGTCGAACGCGAAGATGTTGTCGGAGATGAAGTTGTTGTCCCCGCTGACATGGAGGACCCCGTAGAGGTCATCGAGCCCGTTCGTCCTGCCAAGGAAGGGCGGGAAACCCTCGGTTCCGCGCCTGAAGTGGTTGGACGTTACCAGGTTCTCTTTGCAGCCGTTGAGGAAGCGGATGATGCCGGGGTAGAAGCCCTGCAGGCGGTTGGATGTCACGGAGCTCCTCATGCATCCCGTGAATTCGATCAGGCTCCTTCCTCGTGGAAACAGGTTGTTCCCGGTGACGAGCAGTCCTTCATGGTTCTCCGCAAGGATCGTGACACCGTCCGGGCCTGCTCCCATGAGGTTGTCGCTGACGATCGTCGCTTGGCCTGCGCCTGTGAGTTCGACGCAGTTCCCGCATTCGGCGATCATGTTGTCATGCACTCGCAAGGCGTCGGCGCCGCGGACAATAAGGGCGTGTTCCAGGTAAACGAATCCCATGCCCGTGATGTGCAGTGAATCGTTGTCTGAGGCGACTTCGATTCCCGTCCGGCCGTTGTGGTAGCTGTTTTCATCAGGTGTGAAGCTGACTCCGTCGAGGCAGAAGTCACGGAACACGATTCCGGACAGGCGCGGATTGCCTGTCCGGCGCACGAGGAATGCCTGGGGTGTGGAAGCGGCTGTGAGGACGCGGATGTGGCTGCCCCCGGGTTGGAGATCCAGCCACCCGGAGGTGTCTACGTTGCTGGCGATGCTTCGGGAGAAGAACCCGTGGCCGAATCCGGCGATGGTTAGAAAGCTGATGTCGACGACCACCTGGGTGCGCAGCTCGTAGTCTCCCGGCGGGATGAAAATGACGGCTCCGGGTTTCCCGTCGGGGCGGGTCTGGCGACGCTTGATATCGCCGATGATGTCGTTGATGACGGCGCCGATATCGGACTGGGCCGTGATGTCCGGATGCCCGTTGATCTTCCAGGAGTTCACGTCGTAGGCGTTGGGCGAGTCGAACAGCGCCCCTTTGGCCCCGGCGTCGGCATTCGCGTTCTGTGGCATTCCCATCGTCAGGGCTGCGGCAAGGGTGCCGGCGGCGCCTGCCCCGATCATGCGACGGCGGCTTGGATTGGCCGCGCTTAGGTTCTTTTCCTTGGTTCGTTCCACGGGTTTTCCTCCATGCAGGTCAAAGATTGCTTCGTTGGGATTTTGAGGGCGTCCGCCGGCACAGTGCCAAAACGATTCTTCTCCGGGACTGGGAAGAGCCTATGAGCGGCTTCACAGCACTGTCAACGCCAAAATAACGGCGGCCCGGTTTGGCATGAAGCGCCGGGTGTGACTGTTGACACGGAGCGTCGCGGAGTCCTAATCTGTTGCCAAGTCGTTTTGGCAAAACGATTTTTCACCCCACCTCCAGTTTCCAGCCTTTCCATTCAAGAGAAAGGGAGTCGACAGCGATGTCCTCTCGAAAGACACTCTCCAAGCTCGCCACCATCGGCGGCTTCTGCACCGCAGTCGCGCTCGTTGCAACCGGATGCGGCGCAGGGGGCCCCGCGTCCAGCGAAAGCGGCGGAAGCTCCATCAACGTCCTGGTCGAGGCAGGCGGGCACGCAGAACTGCAGCCCATTGCCGACCAGTGCAAGAAAGACACCGGGGTCAACGTCAATTTCGTTGAACTTCCCTATGACGGCTTGTTCAACCGTCTCTCCAGCGAATTCTCCTCCGGGACCGTCTCCTTCGATGTTGCGGCGCTGGACTCGGTCTGGCTGCCCAGCTTCAAGGACGCCTTGCAGCCCATCGATGAGCTCTTCACCGACGAGGCAAAGAAAGACATCTTCCCTTCGCTGGTGAAGGAGGCCAATGTCGGCGGGCACTTCATCGGCATGCCGGCCTGGACCAACGCCGAGATCGTCCTGTACCGCAAGGACCTTTTTGAGGATGCCAAGAACAAGGCCGACTTCAAGGCCAAGTACGGCTACGACCTCGCCGCGCCGACCACCTGGCAGCAGTACCAGGACATCTCCGCGTTCTTCACCAAGGACGGCATGTACGGCACCGACGTGAAGGGCGGCGTTGAAACCGAGTACCTCGCCCACGTGCTGCAGGCCGGCTCCCCCATGGTCCTGGACAGCAACAACAACGTCATCATCGACAACGCGGCCCATAAGCAAGCGCTGGACTTCTACACCAGCCTTGTCAAGGACGCCCCGGCCGGCGCTGCGCAGGTCGACTGGGCTGCCGCGCAGAACCTCTTCAACCAAGGCAAGACGGCGATGACCCAGTTCTGGGCCCACGCGTACCGGCAGATCCCCAAGGACTCCCCCGTCTACGGCAAGGTGGGCACGGCCCCGATGATCGGCGGTTCCGCCGGTGTCGCCGGGGTCCCCGGCCCCTGGTACCTGTCTGTACCGAAGGCCACCAAGAACCCGGACGCCGCGAAGAAGTTCGTCA
Organism: Arthrobacter bambusae; assembly: GCF_030812595.1. Lineage (GTDB taxonomy): Bacteria > Actinomycetota > Actinomycetes > Actinomycetales > Micrococcaceae > Arthrobacter > Arthrobacter bambusae_B. Next base: position 21,321 of record NZ_JAUSSZ010000002.1, on the reverse strand, counting down.
AGTGCGCGTTCGACCACAATGACCTGGCCATCCAGTCAAGCCTTGGCCTCGCGTCACGAATCTCCGCCTTCCAGAAGTACCAGGACCAGCCCGGCTACGAAAGCTTCAAGCCACTGATCGAAACACTGAACGCCCCGGCCACGGCCACGCGTCCCGCAACGGCGAAGTGGCAGCAAATCGTCGACACCGTCCTGGTTCCCATGCTCCAGAAGGCAGTCGCAGGCGGAGACAGCACCACCTTGCTGGCCGACGCCAAAACCAAGATCCAAGCCCTCCTCAAGTAAGACTCCGCGGCCGGCACCAGCCCCTGGCACTGCCAGGGACGGCGGCGCCGGCCGCGGACCCAACCAGCGGAAGAGAATCCCGTGCGCATCCCTGATCGCCGCTTCGCCCTCTACCTGATGACCCCGGCGGCGCTGTTCCTAGCAGTCTTCGTTGCTTACCCGCTGTTCCGTCTCGTCACGGACAGCTTCTTCAAGATCTCCCCGATCGTCGGCGGCCCCCGCGACTTCGTCGGACTGGACAACTACGTCCGCGCCTTCACTTCCCCGGACTTCATCGGTGCCGGCTGGCGGACACTCGGCTACACCCTCATGGTCGTGACCCTCGAATTCGCCCTCGGCTTGGGCATGGCCCTGCTGTTCACCACACTGGGCAAGAAATCCCAGGTCTGGCGAACCATGTTCCTCTACCCCCTGATGATCGCCCCGATCGTGGCCGGCCTGTTGTGGAAGTTCCTGATGATCGACAACTTCGGGCTGCTCGGCAGCCTGCTCAGCCAGGCCGGCATCCTGCAAAGTCCCAACCAGATCGGTTGGCTCTCGAACCCGGATATCGTCCTGTTCTCCGTGGCCATCCCCGACATCTGGCTCACCACCTCATTCATGTGCCTGGTGCTGTTCGCGGGCCTGCAAAACATCCCCGGAGACCTCATCGAGGCGGCCAGGCTCGACGGCGCACGCGCACCCGCGCTTCTGTTCCGCATCATCCTGCCGCTGCTGCGCCCGGTCATCGCCGTCGCGCTGGTGGTCCGCGGCATCGACGCGGCCCGGGCGTTCGACACCATCCTGATCCAAACCAACGGCGGACCCCAGTCCGCTTCCGAAACCATGAGCCTTCTCATCTACCGGACCATGATCCGCTTCGGCGATCCCGGCTTGGCAAGCGCCATGGGCACCATCTACCTGCTGGCCATGCTCGCCATCGCCTTCGTCGCCGTCACCACCATCTGGCGGCCAGGAAAGGACACCTGATGAGCACCATGGAAAGTCCCGTAATCCCCGCCCGGCCGACCACCAAGGAAACTGCCCCGCTTAGCAGGAACCGCAGGCGCCGCGGTGTCAACCGCGAAGGCCTCGAAGCCGGAAAGCGCAGCACCCGCACCATCCTGTGGATCCTGCTCGCCGCCTCCCTTGTACTGTACGGATTCCCGTTCCTGTACCTGTTGTTTACGTCTTTCAAGACACCCATCGACACGATCGCCGTCCCGCCCACCATCCTGCCCAAGGAATGGACGCTGGCGAACTACGTCAACGCCCTCGGCCGTAGTGGAGTGCCGGCGTCGTTCATCAACAGCATCCAGACAGCGGTGATCAGTACCGGCCTTTCGCTGGTCCTGGCGGTTCCGGCAGCCTACGGCATCACCCGCTACAAGACCCGCAGCGGCAGGATCTTCATCATGGCCGCCCTGGTCACCCGCATGGTCCCGCCGGTGGCCATCGGCATCCCGCTGGCATCCATGATGGCCTCGGTGGGCCTGGCTGACACCCCGATCGCCCTCTCCATCGCGCACACCACCATTTCCCTGCCCTTGTCGATCTGGCTGATGTCCAGCTTCTTCGAAGCCGTCCCCCAAGACCTGGAAGAAGCTGCGACGGTCGATGGCTGCAGCCGACTCGGTGCCCTGTGGCGTGTAGTCATCCCGGTAGTGTCCGGCGGCATCGCGGTCACGGCGATCTTCGCTTTCCTGGCCTCGTGGAACGAATTCCTGTTCGCGCTGCTCATGACCGCGGTCCGGTCCCAAACCACGCCCGTAGTGATCGCGAACTTCCAGACCCAATTCGGCCTGGACTGGGGATCGATGACCGCACTCGCGGCCGTCTACTCGATCCCGGTCATCCTCCTCACGCTTCTCTTGCAGCGCAAGATCGTCGCGGGGATGACGCTCGGCGCCGTCAAGGGCTAGACAAGCAAAACGAAACGAGGAAGGGACCATGGGAGGCAGGCAGCCAAGTGATCCGCTCGGCGGAACACAAGCGCGAGTACCATTCCCCGGTAGCCTACTGATACATAAGGACGTGGGAGACAAATGAGTAACAAGAACATCGGTATCAAGGACGTGGCCGTCGCCGCAGGCGTCTCCGTGACAACTGTCTCCCACGTCCTCAACGAGGTTTCCTACGCCCGGATCAGCCCCGAAACCAGGGACAAGGTCAGGGCCACCGCCGAGCAACTAGGCTACGGCCCCAACCGCCTTGCCCAGGCGCTCCGCACCCAGAGGACCGGCATGCTGGGCCTGGTCAGCGAGGAAATCGCCACCACGCCGCACGCGGGCCGAATCATCCTCGGCGCTGACGAGGCTGCCAAGGCCCGGGGGTACAACCTCATGATCATCAACACCCCTGTCTCGGCCAGCCTCGAATCGCGGCAGGCCGACGTCCAGGCCCTCCTGGAACGCCGGGTGGACGGAATCCTCTACGCCACCATGTACCACCGCGATGTCGAGCTTCCCGCGAACCTCGGCAGCGTTCCCTCCGTCCTGGTCGACTCGGTGGCCACCGGGGGAAGCATCACAGCCGTGATCCCGGACGAGGAAGGTGGCGCACGCGCCGCCGTGGGCGCGCTCCTGGAAGCCGGCCACACCCGGGTGGGCTTCATCAACAACACCGATGATGTTCCCGCCACCCGCCAGCGGCTCCGGGCCTTCCGGGCCACGCTGACGGAGGCAGGGCTCGACGGCGACGGCGCACCTGTGGAGTCCGAGGTCTCCGAGGTGCAAGGCGGCTATGAAGCGGCCCGGCGGATCCTGGCGCGCGCGGACCGGCCCACCGGCTTGTTCTGCTACAACGACCGGATGGCAATGGGAGCCTACCGTGCCGCCGCTGAGCTGGGGCTCAACATCCCATCCGACCTTTCAGTCGTGGGTTTCGACGACCAGGAACTGATCGCCGCCAACCTCCACCCGGGCCTCACCACCGTGGCCCTGCCCCACTACGAGATGGGTGCTTGGGCCACCGAGCACCTGATAGACGCCGTTGAGGGAAAGACCGACCTCACCCTCATGGCCCTCCACCCGACCATTCTGGGCTGCCCCCTTGTGCGCCGCGATTCCATCACTGCCCCCGCGCAATAAGCAGCGAGCCCTTCCACTTCCCAAAGCCCTTCCACTTCCTCAGAGGAACGCCAGACATGTCCAGCTACCTTGATGCCGCACGCCCGGAGACAGTCCCGGATGCTACTTCCAGGTTCCGGCCCGCCATCCATTTCGCGGCGAACGATACCTGGCTGAACGATCCCAATGGCCTGGTTTTCCACGACGGCCTGTACCACCTCTTTTTCCAGAACAACCCGTATGGCAACGTCTGGGGCAACATGTCCTGGGGCCACGCCACCTCGCGCGACCTGCTGCACTGGACTGAACACCCTGTGGCCATTGCCAGCGACGAGAGGGAGGACATCTTCTCAGGCAGCGTCGTCGTCGACCACGCCAATACTTCCGGTTTCGGCGCGGCGAACGCGCCTGCCCTCGTGGCCGTTTACACCAGTGCCTACAAGACCGGGTCCGAACACAGCGGCACGCAGGCCCAATCCTTGGCGTACAGCACAGATGCCGGGATGACGTGGCAAAAATACGAGGGAAACCCTGTCCTCACCAGAAATTCCCCGCACTTCCGCGATCCCAAAGTCTTCCGCTATCACGGGGACCAAGGCGCCTACTGGGTCATGGTCGCCGTCGAAGCCCAGCATCAAAAAGTGGTTATCTACCGCTCCGAAGACCTCAAATGCTGGAACTTTCTGAGCGACTTCGGCCCGGCCAACGCCGACGCTGGCGAATGGGAATGCCCCGACCTCTTTCCCTTGCCAGTGGACGGGGACCCGGACAACATCAAATGGGTACTGATCGTCAACGTCAACCCCGGCGCAGTGGCAGGGGGTTCCGGCGGCCAGTACTTCATCGGGCACTTCGACGGCGCCCGGTTCCTCCCGGAAGCCGGTTCACTCGCAGCGCCAGCCGGACTGGCTTCCCTTCCCGACCCTGCGGCGCGCGCTGCGGCACTGCGGCAATGCCTGTGGCTGGACTGGGGACGCGACTGCTACGCCTCGGTATCCTTCAGCGACGCCCCGGATGGCCGGCGCATCATCATCGGCTGGATGAACAACTGGGACTACGCCAACGAGCTGCCCACGGCCCCCTGGCGGTCCTCGATGACCCTTGCCCGCGAACTGCGCCTCACAACCGTCAACGGCTCCGCCCGTCTGACCCAGGAACCGGTCCTGCCTGAGCCCGCTGCCAACGAGCAAATGAATGCAGGCACGTTTGAGCTGCGAAATTCAGCCATCCGATTGCCGGATGCGGTACCCGGTAGCGCCCACATCATCGCGGCGGAAATACTGCCCGGAAGCGCCGAACGCCTGGTTTTCCGCCTCTTCGGAAGCAGTGACGGGAGCAAGGGCACCACTCTTAGCTACGACGCAGCAAGTGCGCAGCTCATCCTTGACCGCAGAAATTCAGGAAACACCAGCTTCCACGGGAAATTCGCGTCAGTCGAGACTGCGCCGGTCGATCTTGAAGACGGTGTGCTCAAATTACTCATCGTCGTGGACCACTGCTCAGTCGAAGCATTCGTCCAAGGCGGCAAGGTCGTCCTGACCGATCTCATCTTTCCCGAAACCGAAACCCGGGAGAACTGGCTATCGACCGATGGAGGCTCAGCAACAATACTGAAGCTCGCGGTCTCCACACTCAGCTAACCGCAACACAAAGGGAAGAACCCATGTCAAGCAACAACTACTACGACGTCACTGCGTGGCCCGTCGGAAATCCGTCCAAGGACGTCGGTGAAGTAATCAACAGCATCATCGCCGACATCAAGGACCGGCAGACCGCCACCGATGCGAACAACGGAGGAAAGCCAGGCGCGGTGATCTACATTCCGCCCGGGGACTACACCCTCCGCACACAAGTGGTGATCGACATCAGCTTCCTCAGGATCGAGGGCTCGGGGCACGGATTTACCTCGTCGAGCATCCGGTTCAACGTTCCCGAAGAGGAATGGCCCGACTTGCATGAGCTGTGGCCCGGGGGGAGCCGCATTCTCGTCGACATTCCCGTTGACGGAGACGGGGAAGAATCCAAGGGAGCCGCCTTCTACGTTGAGCGGAGCGGGAGCCCGCGGATCAGCTCGGTCGAGTTCTCCAACTTCTGCATCGACGGGTTGCACTTCACCCCGGACGGCTCCGGGATGCATCCGGAGAACACCTACGTCAACGGCAAGACCGGTATCTATGTCGCGAACGCCAATGACTCATTCCGCGTAACCGGCATGGGTTTCGTCTACCTTGAGAACGCCCTCACCATCTACCACGCGGACGCGCTTTCCGTTCACGACAACTTCATCGCTGAATGCGGAAGCTGCATCGAGCTGCGCGGTTGGGGACAGGCATCCAAGATCACCGACAACCTGATAGGAGCGGGCTTCAAGGGTCACTCGATTTACGCCGAGAACCATGGCGGCCTCCTGATCACCGCGAACAACGTCTTCCCCCGTGGTGCGAGCAGCGTTTATCTCGACGGCGTCACGCGTTCAAGCGTCACCAACAACCGTCTGCACTCGTTCTACCCCGGGATGGTGGTTCTCGCAGAGAATAGTTCCGAAAACCTCGTGGCCACGAACCACTTCCTCCGTGACCATGAGCCCTGGACGCCCTTCCTGGGAATCGACAATGGGCTCGACGACCTCAACGGACTCCTCCGCATCAGCGGCAGCAACAACTCGGTCGTCAGCAACCACTTCTCCGAGGTCATCGACTCACAGAGCATCCGGCCTACAGGCGCCACTCCCGTCATCATCCGGCTCGTGGCCGGGACTGGCAACTTCGTCTCCAACAACAACGTCGTGGCGATGGACGTTCGCTCCACGTCGAGTGACTCGTGTTTCTCGGCCCAGGTGGACGCTCTGTTGACGACCCAGGCCACGGACGGCCTCGCCGTCACGGCCGTCATGGTCGATCCCGAATCAGCCCGGAACACAATCCTTGACTCCGGAAGTGAGGCCCAAGTTATCGCGGACAGGGCTGTGAACGCTTTTAGGGCCACACCCACGATTGGTTCATAGGCGGCAGGTGGGCTTGTAGGGTTGTCGGGTGCCGCACTCCCCTAAAGGCAGCGGGACTCCGGAGCGCCCCGCCGCCGGTCCGTCGCGACCATCCGGTGACCCCGATGAAGCTGGGGGCCAGCTTGTCGGAACCTAGTCAGGTTACGGAGTGCCCGTTACCGGTGTTGCATCACCACTCTTGTCAGCATTTTGCCAGTCGGGCGCCTGAATGAGCTCCACCCGATTTCCGTCCGGATCGAGTAGGTAGACCAGCAGGCCGCCTGCAATGGGACCTGAGGTCGGGGCAATCGGTTCGGATACCGCACTGTAACCAAGTGCTGTCATTTTGGCGTAAACCTGCCGTACATCAATATCTGTAAAGGCAAGGTGTACCGTGCCCGCCTGCGCCTCTGACGGGTTGACGGCGGGCAGTAGAGGCTCCGCGTGGGCAAGTTCCAGCCGGAAGGCTCCGTCAGCGGTAGTGAGAAGCATGGCTGTTACCTTGACATTGGGACGACCGTAAAGCTCGCCGATGTATGGGCCCGACGTCCAGGCATCCAAACGGGTTAGTCCAAGCCCATCGACGTAGAATCGCGCGCTGCGCTCCATGTCTGTAACGTGCAGGGCAGTGTGATGATGCCGCATTAATTGTCTCCTTGGTAGATCAAGGACTTCCTACTCGTGTCCGTTTGCTGAATTACCTTTCAGGAAATGAGAGCAGCCCTGAAGCTTTGATGCTGGATGGGTGGGGCCTGGGTACAGCAGTGCGGGGCGGCAGGTGTCAGGAGACCCGTGCCGGGTTGTTCAGGTTCCGATTCCCAGATGTGCTCCGCCTGCCACATCCAGAGAAACCCCGGTGATGTAGCGGTTGTCGGGATCGGCGAGGAAGAGGATGGCACGGGCGACTTCGTCGGGTTCGGCGAATCGCCGCATCGGCAGCTGTGCGGCACGCTTTGCACGGTTGGCGGCTGCGTCCGGCCCGGAGTCTTTGGCGAATTGTGCCCACATGGGTGTGTTAACTGGGCCTGGTGCGATGGCGTTGACGGAGATGCCGTTGGGCCCGAGCAGTTCGGCGAATGACCACATGATGTGCAGGACAGCAAGCTTGCTCGCGTTGTATGGCAGGTAGTTGAGCCGTGATTCCTTCGCCGCAACGGACGATAGGACCACGATGGCGCCGGCGGTGCCGGTCTCGAGCATTGACTTTGCGGTCTCGCGCACCATCGTGAAGGTCGCGGAGGCATTGATCCGCAGAATGGAGTCAAATTCTTCAGTGGTTGTCTCCATGATGCCGGGGGTGGGACCGAGCACTCCGGCTGCGTGGATGAGGACATCGATGCGGCCGTGTTTGGCTGTGATGTCCCGGATAGTAGCTGCGCATTGCTGTTCCGAGGTGATGTCGAGGGGGTAAAACGCTTCCAAGCGCTGGTCCTCTTTGGGAGACCGATCAGCGCCTATGACGATGGCGCCTTCAGCTTTGAGCGCGCTGACAGCTGCATCGCCGATTCCCCCGCTTGACCCGGTTACCAGAACGACCTGATCTTTGAGGCTCATTTGTTCTCGCTTCCATGGACGTCGGCGGACACGGCTCCCCCGGCGGTGGGAGCGTGAGTTGCTTGCTTCATGTTCAATTCCTTTCGCCCGCGTAGCGGTAGTCCTTCCACTCCCCCGATTTTCGGTCTGCTCTGGTGGAGGCGGTTTGGAGCTATCTTGCGCCTCCTGGTGCTCAGCGGTTTGTGCAGCCCGCTTCCGCGGTGGGCGGTCCAGCCCTGAACTGGGGGTTGGTCGGGTGGTTGTTCAGCTTGCGTTCACCGCGTGGCTGGCCCATTCCCGACCGGCTTGTTCCTCCGTCGGCAGCCCGGCAGCGGCGAGGATCCGGTCGAGCAGGCGCTGGGTGTGAACAGCTTCGCGACCTGAGGTCAGCGGCTGTGTCCTGTCGGCGACTCGGTCCAGGAAATGGTGAACGGCGGCGGAAAATCCGAGCGTGTCCGTCGCAGTAGCCCATCCGTAGGCTTCTGCGCTGAGTTCCCGGGATGTGGTGACTCCCCTGACTGTGGTCGAGACTGTTTCGGGTGCTCTGACTTCTACTGTCTTTCCGTCACCATAGGCGTCCAGCTTCTCGTTCCATGCTCCTGCCGTTCTGGCCGCCATGAGCACTCCGGTGTTGCCGGTGCTGAAACGGATGGTTGCTGCAACCCCGTCTTCTTCCCAGGGGTCGTCACCGGCGGCATGGGCGGCCACGTCCACCGGCTCGCCGCCGCAGTACCAGCGCAGGAGATCGACCATGTGGATGGCGTTCTCAAAGGTTGCGCGGTACTCCGATCCCGGACGGTTCTTCTGTGCGACGCAGAATGTGGCGCCTTTGTCGCCAAAAACTTCCCGGCCGGCCGTGTAGACGGGCGCATAGCGGCGGTTGAAATCGACCATCAGTATTCGCCCCCGTTCGTCGGCGAGGTCTGCCAGGCGTTCTGCCTCGTCGGTTGCCGGAGCCAAGGGCTTTTCGCAGAAAACGTCGACGTCGTTGGTGAGGCACAGCTGCACGGCGTGGGCGTGCTCGGAGCGGGGAGTCAGCACGAAGACTGCATCGAGCTGCTGCGAGTCCAGCATGTCTTCGACTGTCTTGTAGGCGGCGCCGAATCCCCAGCGCCTGACCAGGTTGCTGGGGTCCTCACGACGGGACACCAGGGCAGCCAGTTCGACGTCATCGCGTTGTACGAGGGTGGGCAATTGGGCGATGGTGGCGATATTGCCGGCGCCGATCACTCCGACACGGAGACGGTTGGTGTTCATCGGGCGTTCCTTACTTCAGCCAGGTCAGAGATCATTGAGCGCAGGACGGTGGCGGCTTCGCGGAAGCCGTCCTCGGGCACGGGGAGGTCCTGGGGGTGCCAGCGGTACTCAAGTTCGATGCTCAGCACGTCGTCGTAGCCGTGCCGCACCAGCGCAGCCAGGATTTGGGACCACGGAACAACACCGTTCCCGACGACCCGGGACCTGACGGCCCGTTCGGAAGCGTTGACCCGGGCTGTTTCCGTGGCGCGGAAGGCGGCATTGGGATCGGTGAAGACCAGGTCCTTCACGTGAACGTGACCGATCAGGTCACCCTGAACGGCAAAGGCCTGCTCGAACGTTTCGTCATGCGTGAAGGTCAGGTTGGCCTGATCGTAAAGGACGCGGACAGATGGTTGGGCGATTTCCCGGACCAAGGCAGCGGTTTCTGCCGCGGTCTGGGTCATGGTTCCGAAATGGTTTTCCACGCAAAGCCGGACACCGGCCTGGTCCGCTTCCGGGGCAAGGGTTTCCAATGCTTTACGCAATTGCGCCCACCGTGCCGAATGGTCGGTGTCTCCGGGGTGCCAGGATCCGGCGTAGACACGCACCCGGTCGGCGCCGAGCAGATGTGCGGTCTCGATGGCGCCACGGAATTCATCGACTCCTCGACGCCACTCCGCATCATCCAGTGAGTTGATGGCTGTGGTGTAAGGCGTCAGGCCGACAATGGGCACGCCCTCGCTGTCGGCGGCCTGCAGTGCCTCCATCGCCGCGCGCCGGTCACCCAGGGGTAATCCGGACGTGTAGTCGTCCTGATAGATGACTTCGGCAGCGTCAAGCCCTGCGGCTTGGAAGAGTTTGAGTGCTTGGGGAACCGTGTGGTTCGGGGTGCCCAATGTGTGACCGGCAAGCCGCATTGTTCAAGATCCTTTCTGAAGTGTGTGGGTTGCTGTCCAGTCCGAAGGACCGACCAGCCGGGGCGGGTCTGCGACACGGGATCGGTCCACGAGTTCCATCAGCAGTCCCCACGGGGTGACGAAGTAGGTCCAGCGGTTGCCGGCAACCCGGGGGCTGTCACCGGCAACTTCCTTGCGCTCACCGAGCACATGGACCCCAGGTATGTCCTGCAGCGCTGCGATCGCTTCATCGACGTCATCCACGACGAAACATAAGTGGTGCCCGCCGGCGTCGGAGTGCCGCGGCGGCGTGGTACGCCGCTCAGCGCTGCTCCATTCGAAAAGTTCGATGTTGAGGTTTGGTGGCAGGCGCAACATGGCGAGCGTGAGCTTGGCATCTGCAGGGACTTCGAAGTTTGTGGGCATGAATTCCTGGTCCGGTCCTCGTTCCGAGCGGTACAGCTCCTCGGCTCCGAGGACGTCGACGAAGAAACGGATGCCTTCCTCAAGGTTCGGAACGGTCAGCCCGACGTGGTCCGTGTGGCGGAGCCCCGGCAACCGGCGCATTGTGCCTGTCGGGGCGCCGTTCGTTTGCGCGGTCATTTGCGTGGCTCCGAGGTTGAGCCGCGGACCAGAAGTTCGGGTTCGAGGACGATGTGGTCCACGGAGCCGTCAGCGTTCTGTTTCTCGGCAAGTTCGATGGCGATATGTCCCATATCGGCGATTGGCTGCCGGATGGTCGTCAGGGCGGGGTTGAAACGGGCGCCGAGAGCGAGACCATCGAATCCGATGACGGATACATCGTCCGGTACCCGTACACCGCTTCGACCAAGGGCCGAGATCACTGCAAAGGCGACCATGTCGTTGGCCGCAATGATGGCCGTTGGAGGATTGCCCATCTGCAGGAAGTGCTCTGCTCCGCGCGTGCCCGCATCCAGATCCGACCCGCTGTCCAAAACGATGGGCGTGCCGCCGCTCTGGGCTGTCATCTCCAGGTAGGCGTCCATCCGGTCCTGGGCGGTGTGTGTCCCGGCAATACCGGACACGTAACCGATCGAGGTGTGCCCCAGACCGTGCAAGTGATCCAGGGCCAGCATGATTCCGCGCCGGCTGTCGACGGTGACGGTGGGAACGGTATCGTCCCCTTCGACGCGGTCGATCACGACGACCTTGTGGCCGAAGTCGAACCGTTTGAGGGCTTTGGTATCGACCTTGGTTGACGGGGCCACAATTCCGAAGGGGGCATACATCGCCTGCATGGCGGTGAAATAACCATCGGTTTTGGCCGGGTCACCGTTGGTGACGCACAGCAGCAGCTGGTAGCCGCGTTCGTCAGCTGCCTGTGTCATCGTTTTGGCAAGCTCAGCGAAGAACGGGTTGGTGATGTCAGGGACGATCAGCGGGACGAAGGTGCTGGTCTTTCGGCGGAGAGCTTGGGCGAGCGGGCTCATCGTGTAGCCGAGTCCCTCGGCGACCCGAAGGATGTGCTCGCGTGTTTCGCTCTTTACCGCCTCGGGGCGCGAGAACGCCCGGGACACCGTTGACCGGTGGACACCGGCAGCTTTTGCAACGACGTCGATACTCAGGTCAGACATGTTCTCTTCCTCCGTGCTGGTCGTCATAGGCCCGCCAAATGGGGCGCATGACATTTTCGAGCTGGGCCAGCGTGGTCAGGCCCCGGAATCCATCTTCCAGCGTCCGGGCGACGTTTCGCACGAACGGATCGTAAAGAGGGTCGCTGTCCACATTGAACTTGTCGACCTCCGTGGTGCCGTCCAGTGCAGTGAACGTAGCTGTGCCGTCCGAATCCACGGAGGCGAATCCTGCCTCACCGACCGAGGTAAAGCTGCAGTAGCGCTTGAGCGGAGAGCCGGGGAAAGCGTAGCCAACCTCCACAATGGCTTCGCGACCTTCCGGTGTCGTGATGATGAGACTGGCATGATCCTCAACAGCCTGGTGGTGAAGAGCCGATGAGAGCCGGGAGTCGACATGTGCTTCTGCCTCGCCACTGCCCCTGAGGAACAGATCGACAAAATGTGGACCCAGATTGGCCAGGCAACCTCCGCCCGCCTTGGCCGGATCGAGCATCCAGGGATTGGCGTTGTCCAGATACCGGGATGGTGGACCGGCAATAAATGAGGTTCGCTGGTAAGCGGGCCGACCTGCCTTGGCAAGCCATTGCTCTGTTGGTCCGCCGCGCTGGACCAACGGAACAGTGGCCGGAACGCCTGCCGTTTCGGCGGCTTGTCGAACGGCGGAAAGCTCGTCAAGGGAAGTGCCCAACGGCTTTTCCACGACGAACGGAATACCGCGCTCGATCAGGGCAAGACACTTTTCGGCCATACCATCATGAGGACCGAAGACATATGCGAGTCCGACGTCAGGGAGATCGACAAGCTTCCGCCAGTCGGCTTCAACCGGGGCCCCCCATCCTTTCGCGAGGTCCCGCACCTGCACGCGTGAGACGTCGTCGTCACCGACGCCGATCACCTCGTGCACTTCGCCAATGGCCGGCGCGCAAAGCGGGACATGCCAATGGGAAGCACCCAGAATAATTGTGCGTACATGAGTCAACCGCAATACCCCCTTGTATGAGATCGGTTGCTGAGATCGGTTGCAATAACACTATGGATGGTGGGAAAGTTTGTCAACGACACTTCAACAGTGGCCCGGGCAATAAGCAGCATTAACACGCCGGGGCTCAAGAAAGGCAAGCATGTACAAGAAACTTCGCACCCTGCAGACCATCGACGAATCCGGCGCCATCCTGATCGTCCGCCTCGACAACGCTGACGTGGCAGAACGCGTCGCCGAAGCCGCCATCACGGGAGGCTTCCGTGCCCTTGAAATCACCCTCTCGATCCCAGGTGCCGTCGATGTCATCCGCAGGCTCGCCGCCAAGCACGGGTCAAACGGAGTAGCGGTTGGTGCCGGAACCGTGCTGGACGAGCACTCGGCCTACGAGTGCATCCGCGCCGGCGCTGACTTCCTGGTCAGTCCTCAGCTGAACCCGGACATGATACGTACAGCCAACCGCTACCAGGTACCCACGGTCAGCGGCGCCTACACGCCAACTGAGCTGGTCAACTCCGCCGAGGCGGGCGCCGACATCCTCAAGCTTTTTCCCACCGAGGCGGGCGGCATCCCCTATGCCAAATCCGTGCTTGCCCCGCTCGCGCACCTGCCAATCATGCCGGCGGGCGGCGTGACCGTCGAGAACGTGGGTGAATGGTTCGCGGCTGGCGTCGCAGGTGTCGGCGTCGGCAGCTACGTGACCAAAGCATGGCAGCCGGACGGCGACTTCAACCGGGTCACCAAAGCCGCCAAGGAGTTCCTTTCAGCCGTGGCGGAGGCCCGCCGATGACCGTCCCCAACGTCTTCATCGTTATTGGGCCGGCCGGCTCAGGGAAAACGACAGTTGCCCAGAAAACAGCAAGAGAGAACGGCGCCGCCTATCTGGACAAGGACCGGGTGTGCGGACGGTTTGTCGAGTACGCCCTGAAAGTGACCGGACACGACCCCACCGACCGGGAATCCAACGACTACTATCGCGACAACCTGCTGCCGCTCGAATACGACACTCTCATGGACGTGGCCGGAGCAAACCTGCGCCTCGGCCGCTCGGTAGTGATCGATGCCCCTTTTGGCGCCTACTTCCAGGTACCCGACTTCCTGACACGCGCGGCAGAGAAATTTCACTGGCCACCTTCCCAGGCCACGGTCGTGCGGGTAAGGGTTCCCCAGGACCTTCTGCGGGAACGGCTTTCCCGTCGCGGCCTGGAACGAGACCAATGGAAACTCTCTCACTGGGACGAGTACTGGTCCATCTACGGAAGCCTGGAATGCGCATGGTCCGGGGTGCAGTACCTGGACTTCAACAACGAAACACCGCTCCCGGCAGATGCGTGACTGCCGAATCCGGCCATCACTCAGGCACCCCATGAGCAACCCTCCTCAGGTCTGAGCCCCTAATCGGACTGAGGAAAGATGCCTGTCGTCCAAGCAGGAATAGCACCGCTGTCCCCCAACAGGGCCGCCGCTGCAACCACCTGAGGCGCCGCCTCAACAAGACGTTGACAAGTGGGATGCATCACCCCTATCGTTGTTGCAACCGATCTCAGCAACCGATCTCATTAGTGCTAGCCACTAAGAGACCCGGCGGTAAAGCACTTGCCAGGCCTGCATCAAGTTCCTTGGTTTAGCCCGTTACCCCTCGTCAGCAAACGTGAAAATATGGAGAGTTCAATGAAGACCTCGAAAGAAGCGCTCGGCCGCCGGGTCCCTTCGGCGGTTCCCGAAGTGTCCGAGCACCCTCGCCGCACCGTCAATATGGTGGCAGGTACGATCGGCCACTTCGTAGAGTGGTACGACTGGTACGTCTATGGGCTGCTGGCAGCCGTGTTCTCGGGCCAGATTTTCCCAAGTGCTTCCCCGATCGCTTCCCTAATCGCAGCACTGCTCACCTACGCGCTCGGGTTCGTTGTACGCCCGCTCAGCGGAATCATCATCTCCCCACTGGCCGACCGTTTCGGCCGACGGCTCATCCTCACGCTGTCCATCTCCGGCATGGCACTAGGTGCTCTGATAATCGGCCTCACGCCGTCATTCGCGACCATCGGCTATGCAGCACCCATCCTCTTTCTGGTGGCACGCATCCTCCAGGGAATCTCCGCCGGAAGTGAGGCGCAGAGCGCCATCGCGTTCATGGTTGAACACGCTCCCGCGAACCGCAGGGGCTTGTTCGGTTCGTTCTCCAACATGGCCAGCGGCTTCGCGACCCTCGCAGCGACCGGCGCCGCAGCAATGGTGACATCAGCCTTTACCCCGGCGGACCTCGCCGCCTGGGGTTGGCGAATCCCGTTCCTCGCGGGGGGCGTCCTCGGCGTCGTCGGCCTTATCTTGAGGGCCCGTGCAGAAGAGACCCGTGAGTTTGAGGCAACTGCCCTCGTCGATCAAAAGTCCGCCGCGGCGCGCCTCTGGGACCTACTTCGCGAACACCCCAAGGCTCTACTGCAGACAGCGGCCCTCTCAGCCCCGGCCGTGGCCTACTACACCTGGGCCACCTTCCTCCCCACCTACGCCAAACTGACCACCGGCCGGGACCTGTCCTCCACCTTGGCGGGAAATGTGATCGGGCTGGCCTTGCTGGTTGTCATCGTGCCGGTCTGCGGCGCCCTTTCCGATCGGCTTGGCCGACGCAAAATCTTCCCCATCATCGGCGCCATCGGCATGGTCGTCCTCTTCTACCCGTTGCTTCTGCTGCTGAACCAGCCAGGCTTCGGGGTATACGTTCTGGTGTCGGCGTCGGGATGGGTCGTTCTCGGCATCTGGCAGTCGATATACCCGACCATCCAGGCCGAACTGTTCCCGGCCGCTGTCCGGGTATCCGGGATTGGCTTCGCACACCAAATTGTCATCGCCGTCTTCGGTGGCACCGCGCCACTCATTGCTGCTGAGTTCGTCAGCGCCGGACATCCCGAGTACGTGGCGATCTACATGATCGCCGTTGTTGCCCTCTGCCTCATCGTCTACTTCACTCTCCCCGAGACCGGCAGTCGGACCGGCCGTGCCACGGTGGCGCTTGCTGACCCTGAGGTAATCGAAGGAGAACACCTCGTCTCGAGCACTTCGTCGACTACTGACCAGACCAAGGGTTCCCGGTAGGCACACTGGTACCAAACAGCCGTGGCGGCTCGACCGGCAAGAAGGGGCGTAACTGCCCCGGCATCTTCGAGCCGCCCGGTCCACGGGTGAGACCGCCTAAGCAGAATTAAAATTCACATTGCGCAATAAATAAAGGCGAAGAACAGAAAGATGCCTTCAGTGAACCAAATGATCATTAATACGTTCTCCTACCTATGGTCGTCTACGGCAATAGATGCGATAGCTGAATTGGTCGACAGCGGCTACAGAACTTTTGAAGTTCCGATCAGCTCACCACATTGCTGGCCGGATGAAATATCCGACAGAGAGCGTTCGGAAACTCGTGCAAGACTCGACGAGTACGGTGCGAAAATCAGGTCACTCAACGCCGGAGGCTATGACATCAACTTGGCCAGTCCTGGCGCCAATATGCGCCGCAAGAGCATCGAGCACATCAAATCGGTGATTGATCTGGCCCATGCCTGGGATGTCCCCGAAGTTGTGATCTCCCCCGGCACAAGACGCCCAATGATCTCACCTTCACTCGATAGGGTTTACGGCTGGATGTACGAGAGTCTGGAGAATCTCATCCCACTGGCCAAACAGGCTGGCACGCGGCTGCTCTTCGAAAACACTCCCTACTGCTTCACCCCCACCATCCAGAACCTGGCAGGGGTGGTGAACACCATCAACGACGACTCGGTCAAGATCGTGTACGACGTCGCCAACGCTGCCTACATCGGAGAAGATCCGGTAGAAAGCCTGCTCTCCCATCACGAATCCATTGGGTTGATACATATTTCTGATACGGGCACTGACACCTGGGGTCACGATCCGATCGGCACCGGAGTGATCGACTGGAACGGGCTGGGCAAGGTCGTCAAGGAAACGTGCGGCGTCAGCAACGTCGTTCTTGAGATCATTCGCGAGGAGAACCCCGTGCAGGAATTCAAGAAGGCAATGCAGGACCTGAAGGATCAGGGCTGGGAACTGGAAAACTAGCCGGAAAACAGGGCACAGCGCGGTTGCCGAAGACCTAAAGGAACTATTGAAAATAGTTCACATGCGAATCGAGCACCGCCGCTATTGAATTTGGCAGACCCGGATTCTTATGAATCTTCGCATCAGAAATTTTTCCCCTGTGAATCACGAACAAAGGAGTATGTGCAGTGAGAGCTTTGGTAAGTGGCGGAAGTAGCGGCATAGGAGCAGCGACCTGCCTGAGAATCGCAGAGGCGGCACTGGCTCGTGGCGTACACCCGATGATTGCCGTGGCTGGGCACGAATCGAACGGTAGCCAAAAAGAAGTCGTTGATTCAATCCAGCAGATGGGCGGTACCGCCCTCGCATTGGCCGGCGACCTCGGTGACCCAGAGGTTCCTGGTCAACTAGTAGAGGCTGCGGTAGCTGAATTCGGTGGTCTGGACGCATTGGTAGCTAACGCCGGAATCGCTAACCCCGGCCCCATTTGCGACGTGACCCTTGAAGACTGGGACAACATGTTCTCCGTGAACCTCCGCGGCGCGTGGCTTCTTGCCAAAGCAAGCCACCCGCACTTGAAGCAGGCCAAAGGCGCGGCCTGCTTCACCTCTTCAATGTCGGGTCAACAGCCACACGCCGGATCCGGAGCCTACAGCCCGAGCAAGGCTGCACTGACCATGCTCGCCCAAACACTCGCGCTGGAATGGGCACCAGAAGGAATTCGAGTCAACGTGGTCTCACCGGGTATGACCCACACACGGATGACGGAGAAAATGTACGCCGATCCCCAAATCAAAAAGGCAAGGGAAGACATCATTCCACTGGCAAGAATTGGCGACCCCATGGACA
Source organism: Arthrobacter bambusae (assembly GCF_030812595.1). Classification (GTDB taxonomy): domain Bacteria; phylum Actinomycetota; class Actinomycetes; order Actinomycetales; family Micrococcaceae; genus Arthrobacter; species Arthrobacter bambusae_B. The sequence continues at coordinate 3,866 of NZ_JAUSSZ010000002.1, read as the reverse complement.
TTGCGAACGTCATCGAATTTTTGGTAGGCCCGCTATCCGGTTATGTCACCGGGCAAGACATCTGTGTGGATGGCGGCTTCTCCAAATCCATTCTTAGCCATATCCCTGGCCGGCCCAGCTCAAAATCTTGAGGCTTGATCTGCGGCGGTAGCCCAAAAAGTGACGTAGCCGTCGCCCCGAAACGGCGGAAGCTCTTCTACCGCAGCGTTCATCACCGGCGACGCCGGCCCAAGGGTCCTCTACCTGGCGGCGTGCCAGGGAGAGGACCCTTGCGCGTGCGGGCCGTCCCCGCCGGAGGGACCCTGAGGTATCCCCACGGCCGGTCAGAAGGCCACAATGCGTATCGAGCCATGACGCCACGTGATCCCGGAATTCATGTACCTCACTAAAAACCGGAACAACTGCTGGGCTTGGACCCGGGCGGCTGTCGCGCACACCACCCGTTAGTGCTCGGTTCCGGAATTCTCCGCGCCCGACAGGAGCGCGTAATATCCCGGAACCCACTGCGAAAGACCGCCGGCGTTCATCGGGACCACCTCGATGTTGACCGGGCCGTCCGCAATCATTCGCCAATCCGAATCCGGAAAGACGCCGTGCCGTTCACTCGCACCGAAATGCCCGGGACGGGGGAGGTTTTCCAAGGCCCGCTGCAGCTGCAGCGGGATCCTTTGCCTGGTCGCGCCGAGCTCGGTGAGGTAACCGAGGCTATTTCCACGGAAGTTGGTTTCTGCCAGCAGCACCCGGCCGCTGTCCCCGACAACGGTTCGAAGGTTGGCAGCCAGGGCCACCTGCTTGCCGGGCTTCAGGACGTGGAAGACTCCGCGGACAAAGACGTTTGCGGGCCCCAGCCGCTCCCGCAGGAGCTCCCCGGAAGGTGCCGCCGTAGCATCGAGAACCATGAACTCGGCATTTGGAATGCCTTCCGCTTCCCTGCTCGCCAGCTCGATCGCCCCCGTGGATACGTCGATTCCGAGGACTCGTGGAAAGAGCTCGGCAAGCCAGCGGGTGTAGGTGCCGTTGCCGCACCCGATGTCAACCACGGGAAGAGCCGGATCAAAGTGGGCTGAGATCTGGTCGGCGTATTGCGCTCGCTCGGCCAGGGAGTCAGAGTCCCAAAGAACGTCCCCGCAAGGCCCGGTTGTGCGGATTCCGCGCCAGTATCCTTCCCAGGCGACGACCGGGTTTCTGGGTGCCCGGGAAGCCAGGCGTACTACCGTGGGGACAAGCAGGATCCGGTCCCAAAGCTTCGACATAGGCCAACTCTACAGATGCCGCGCGGCCCGGCGGAGTTGGCCCGCAAGCTGCGCGGCCGGCAGCGGGCGTCCGTAGAAGTAGCCTTGCCCGTAGAGGCAACCCATAGATGTCAGCTGGGCCGCTTGCTCTGCGGTTTCGATGCCTTCCACGGTCGCGTTGAGCCCCGCAGCGAAAATCAGCTGCAGAATGGCAGACACGAACTTTTGCTGCCGCGGATTCGACTCCAGGTCCCTTATCAGGGACTGGTCGACCTTCACAGTGTCCGCCGGAAGCGCCGTCAGGTAGCTGATAGACGAAAAGCCGGTTCCGAAGTCGTCAATTTGCAGGCCCACCCCAAGCTCCCGGAGCCTGCTCAGGACCTGTTCCTCTCCGGTTCCCCGGGACATCAACACCGTCTCGGTGATCTCTAGGACCAAATGCCGCGGATCCACGCCATTCCTGGCCAGCGTGTCCCTGATGTCGTCCAGCAAGTCCGGTCGAAGCAGCTCGGCGGCGGAAAGATTTATGTGCAGACGAAAGTCTGCCAGGTCCGGGTCGGTTTGCCTCCAGCGCCTCATTTGGGCAAGACCTTCGTGCAGTACCCACCGGCCCAGCTCAAAGATCAACCCGGTTTCCTCTGCGATGCCAATGAAACTGCCTGGCATTATGGTCCCGCGAACCGGGTGATGCCACCGGAGGAGGGCTTCCATGCCGATGACGCCACCGGAAGCCAACTCGACCACCGGCTGATACAGCAATGCCAGCTCCCCACCGGCAACAGCGGTGCGTAGCTCGGCGGTTATCCGCGACCGTTCCTGGACGGCGTCGAGCATATCCGGGTGGAAGATCTGGACGTTGTTCCGGCCACGCGCCTTTGCCCGGTACATGGCAATATCGGCATCGCGCAGCAGTGCCTCCGCCGGGTACCCCGGTTTGCCAATGCAAACGCCGATGCTGGCCATCGCCCACACCGTTTCCGCTCCGATACGCACGCTCTCCTGCAGGGACTCCGATGCACGGTGCGCGATGTGAAGGACCTCATCTTCCGTGGCCGAGTCAATAAGGATCGCAAACTCATCCCCGCCGAGGCGGGCAACCGTGTCCGAGGCCCTCACGGCGGAACGGAGACGTTTGGCAACTTCCACCAGCGCGGCATCACCTGCGTTATGGCCCAGGATGTCGTTTATGGCCTTGAACGAGTCCAGATCCAGGAGCAACACAGCCGGGCCTTTTCCGCCGTCCGCGCTGGACAGGACCGCTTCCTGGATCCGCTCGGTGAGCAGGGTCCTGTTTGGAAGGCCTGTCAAGGCATCCGTCTTGGCCATCCGTTCCAACTCAACCTGTGTTTGCCGCAACATGGCCGTGCGGGTGGCAACACGCTGTTCCAGATCCGCATGGATGTGGCCCAGTTCCTCTGCGAGCAGGTTGACTCCCGTGATGACAGCATCGATCTCATCACGTTCCGCCGAAGGCTCAATGCGTGCGTCCAGATCACCGGCAGCCAATCGGACAACTCCGTCAACCAACAGCTGCAGCCGCGCGTCCTCAACGCGCTTTCTCGATCTCATGTAGTCCTAGGCCCCCGAGGAGCTTTCGAAATGTTTATCTCCATGTCCGGATTTCCAGTGACGGCTACCTCGGATGCGGCGCCCTGTTATCTCTTCTTGGGAAACAAGGTTCTGCCCGCCCACGGCCGAGCACGAATCCCGCCCGAGGCCCGTTCTCCCCACGAAGCGCGTCCGGGGTTCACGCACCCGCATTAAGCCAATCCATCGCCTCGGCGCGGGATGTAAAAAAACGAGTTGGGCAAGGCGGGACGTGCACTCCGAGGAAGAAGTTCGCCAGAACCCGGTCAACAGGCGACTTGCCTAACAAAGCGATGCGTGAAGCGCCGCAGGGGATGGACCATACAGCCCTGGCCTCCCGGCTAACGGAAGCAACTGATGCCATGTCTACAAGCATCGGATGCTGCCCCCGCTGGCATAACTCGTTGACTTTCGCCATGGCCGCATGGGCATCCTCAACGTCGATATGGACCCCGGGCTGCCAGCGCAGATTAAGATGCCCGTCGACGCTTAGATCGACACTTGCCTTACCACCGTCCGCAATATCCGGTACCACGATCATGTCCTCCCCGAAGGCCGCCGAACCTTCCAGTAACCCCAAAAGTACCCGCTTACCCGACTTATCTTGGAAACGCGCGGGCTGACGCCCCGCGCGTCCACCAGTCGAAGAACGGGCCCGAACACCGTCACCGCCGGTGCGAGGCCGACCATCGAGATGTTTCCCGCCGGCAAGGACCCCGGTGTCCATGGCACCGCGCGGCTCGTCAACATGCCCCTTGTCAACATAATGCATGCGATCCCCCAGCTGGACCTGACAACACAAACTCGAATAGACCTACGCTAACCTTGCCACCACCGCCCCAAAAGCTCCACTGATTCCTGCCGGCACGGAGACGTCGAAGAGTCCTGCCAACTCCGCCTGAATGTGGATGCCGGCAGATGGCGGGGGAGTGTCGGAATAACGGTGGATCCTGGGTTGGCCTGACACGCCGGGCGGTGCCTGGCGGGGAGGACTGATCATGAGCGACACCATGGATTCCATGGCGACTGATGTGGATCAGCAAGAGT
>NZ_JAUSSZ010000001.1 GCF_030812595.1 Arthrobacter bambusae | reverse complement strand
AACCAAAAAACACCTTTTTTTCTATTTGTTTGCCTCCGCCCCCCGACCCCGCCCCCCGGGGTTGTTGTTGTAAAAAACCCCCGGCGGGCCCCCCCCCCCCGGGGGGGCGCGGCGCCGTCGTCGCTAAAGGATCCGGCAGATGTTCACCTACCGGTCACGGCACGATGCTATCTGGATTTTCTCGCCTTCAAGGCGAGGAGGCTTTTCTCCTCCGCGGGCGCGTTGCCGCTTGCCCGTTGCGCCTGGAAGTAGCCGCGGGCCTCGTCCTGCCGTTCCTTTTCCGCACCCGAGGCGACGGTCGCCCGCAAGTGCTCCGGACCGTAGCCGAAGGAATCGACGAGGTCCAGGGCGTGGGGACGGATCTTGACGAGAAGCCTGTTGATGTATGCCCCTACGGTTCGTCCGCGCTGCATGGATAGGCGGCCGTTCATGAGGTACCAGGACAAGTGCTTTTCGATGAGCGAGAGCCCGAACAGGTCCCGAAGCCAGGTCATGACGCGCAAGGTGCCCGGATCGCTGATCTTGCCGAGGGCTTCCGTGAACGCTTCCCATTGGAGGAGTTCGGCGTGGGCCTGGGCGGCTTCAATCAAATCGTCCTGATGCTGGTTGAACAGTGCGGCGCCTTGGTGCTGTGGAAGCTTGTTTGCCCCCTTGAGCGCAGAACCCACCTCCGCCACCATCGACTGCACCCGGTCTGTCAGGAGCGTGCGCTGGCCCTCTTCGTCCCGCAAGGCCAAAGCGGCCTTCTGGACTGATCCCGTGTCTGCCACGAATTGCGCCACTTGACGCAGGCCGGTCCGGTTGATGGCGACGTCGGCAGCCTGTGCCGCCACGAAACGGGCGAGCACGCCAAAGCCGACATTGCGGAATTCCTTGGCGTAGTCGGCCAGGAGGCGCTTTGCGACGAGCTGGAGGAGCACGGTGTTGTCGCCCTCGAACGTGGCATAGACGTCCAGGTCCGCGCGGAGCGAGGCGAACCGGTTCTCGATGAGGAATCCAGCGCCGCCACACGCCTCGCGGCACTCTTGCAGCGTGTCGAGGGCATGCCAGGTGCTCAGGGGCTTGAGGGCCGCGGCGAGGGTCTCGAGGTCCTGGCGGTCGGCGTCGGTGTCGTGCCGGCCGGAGAAGACGTCGTCGAACTTTTCAAGCAGCTTCTCGTGCGCGAAGCTCGCCGCGAAGGTGGTGGCTAGCCGGGTGAACAAGCGGCGCTGGTGCCGCTGGTAGTCCAGCAGCACTTCCTCGTCAGTAGCGGAAGAGGCGTTGAACTGGCGCCGCTCGACGGCGTAGCGGATGGCGCTCGTGAGGGCCACCTTGCTTGCGGCGACTGCGGCGCCGTCGAGGGAAACCCGGCCCTGTACCAAGGTGCCAAGCATCGTGAAGAATCGTCGTCCAGGGCTGGCGATGGGCGAGGAATACTCGCCCTCGGGCGAGACGTTGCCGTAGCGGTTGAGCAGGTTGGTGCGGGGAATGCGGACATCGGTGAAGTGCAGCCGGCCGTTGTCGATGCCGTTGAGACCGCCTTTGATACCGTCGTCCTCGCCGCCGATTCCCGGCAGGAACTCTTTGGTGTCCGGGTCCCTCAGCTGAACGTAGAACGCGTGGACGCCATGGTTCACGTTGCGGGTCACCAGTTGGGCGAACACGACGGCGGCCAAGCCGTCCTCGGCTGCGTTGCCGATGTAGTCCTTCCACGCTGCACGGAACGGGGTGTTGATGACGAACTCCTGCGTGGCCTCGTCATAGGTGGCCGTGGTGGCAATGCTCGCAACATCGGAGCCGTGTCCGGTTTCGGTCATGGCGAAGCAGCCGGGTATCTCCAGGTCCATGATCCCGGGCAGCCATGTGTTCTGGTGCTCCTCCGTGCCAAGGTGCATCACCGCTGCGCCGAAGAGGCCCCATTGGACACCGGCCTTGATCTGAAGGGAAGGATCGGCAGTGACGAGCTCCTCGAAGCCGGCGATGTTGCCTCCGTGGTCATCCGAGCCGCCCAAGCTCGAAGGGAACGCCCGGTGCACCGCGTTGTTGTCCACGAGGTACTTCAGCTGCCCGAATACCCGCTTGCGGTGCTCGGTATGCGTCAATCCTTCGATCTTGTGTACCTCAGGGCGGCCGGCGAGCTCGCGCGCCGTGTGTCGGATGTGGGCCCACTTGCCGAGCAGCAGTTCCCCAAGCGCCGCTACGTCCACCGCAGGGGAGGACGAATCAGGCTGTGCAGGTGCAGCCGACCTGGCGGACGCCCGGCTGGAGGAGGTGCGGTCCACTACTTCAGTCATGGTGATTCCTTCTTTGGTTCCGAACAACGTGGAGTTATTGCTGATATTCAGAGGACTTATTGCTGATATTCAGAGGAGTTGATCTTGAGTTCCGGGGCGATTCCGATGCACAGCCAATCGGTGATCCGGGCCGCCATGGTTTCCTGGTCCGGTTTTGCGGGGGAGGCAGGACTGGCGAGCCACCTCTCACCGGCATTGCGGACCAGCCCGATGGCCGCCGTGGGCCAGTAGTCGATCAGCGCTTCCTCTTCCGCGCCCAGGTGTTCCCGCATTGGCCGGGCGATCATGGCACTGATCGATTCGAAGAAATGGCCAAGCGCTCCGGAGGCGGCTATGGCGTCTTGAGCCGACGGTTCCCCTTGTGAGAGGCGGGTGATGAACGCGTAGACGGCCGGGCTGGACTCCGCCATCTGCAGGTACGCGGAGACCATGGCGAACAAGCCTTCGCGCGGAGTCTGTGCGCTTTCTGCCGCTTCCTTCATCCGCCGTTGCATCTGTCCCAGCACTACTTCGCCCATTGCCTGTTGCAAGCCGGCTTTGTCCCTGAAATACCGGTAGTACACCGATTTGGAGGTACTGGCCGCGGTGGCGATGTCTTCCATGGAGGCGTCGCTGCCCAGCGCATGGACGGCCTTGCGGGCGGCCTTGATGAGCTCGCGCCGGCGTTCTTCGCGGTGGATCTGCCACCTCGCGGCGCGGCCGTCGACGGCGGGAGCCGCGCCTTCTGCGGGAGGCGGGGTCCCGGCGTCGTGTTCGGCTGGAAGTCCGGGGCTGGGGATGTTCACGATACTCAGCGTATCAGGTACGCTGGGTATCAGTAACCCGATGTGATCATAAGGAGAAACGCATGCCTGCAACACATTCCGCGAGCGCACCACACGAATCCACCGCAACCCCGGGCACACTGCGCCGGGCCGTGGTGGTCGGCGGGAACAGGATCCCCTTCGCCCGGACCGGCGGCGCCTATACCAAATCGTCGAACCAGGACATGCTGACGGCCGCACTTGATGGGCTGATCGCACGGTTCGGACTGCAGGAGGAACGGATCGGGGAGGTCGCCGCTGGAGCTGTTTTGAAGCACTCCCGCGACTTCAACCTGACACGCGAAGCGGTGCTTGGCTCGGCCCTTTCCGCGGAGACCCCTGCCTACGACCTCCAGCAGGCGTGCGCAACCGGCCTTGAGACCGTCCTTGGCCTCGCCAACAAAATCAAGCTGGGCCAAATCGACTCGGCCATCGCCGGCGGCGTCGACTCCGCGTCGGATGCTCCTATCGCCGTGAGCGAGGGGCTCCGCGAAATCCTTCTCGACCTGAATCGCGCCAAGTCGCTCCCCGAGCGGCTCAAGGTCCTCTCGCGGATGCGTCCCAAGGACCTCGCCCCGGATGCTCCGAACACCGGGGAACCGCGGACAGGCCTCTCCATGGGAGAACACCAGGCCCTCACCACGGCCCAATGGAAAATCAGCCGCGAAGCCCAGGATGAGATCGCTTTCAATAGCCACCACAACCTCGCCGCGGCCTACGAACGTGGCTTCTTCGATGACCTGGTGACTCCTTACCGGGGGCTAAGCCGCGATTCGAACCTGCGGCCCGATACGTCCATGGAGAAGCTGGCCACCCTCAAGCCCGTCTTCGGCAAGAGCCTCGGAGCGGAGGCCACCATGACGGCCGGGAACTCCACCCCGCTCACCGACGGTGCCTCAACAGTGCTCCTCGGCACGGAGGAATGGGCTGACTCCCGGGGCCTTCCCAAGCTGGCCGTCGTCGTCGACGGCGAGGCTGCCGCCGTCGATTTCGTCCACGGCAAGGACGGACTGCTCATGGCTCCTGCCTTCGCAGTGCCTCGACTCCTGGCCCGCAACGGGCTCTCCTTCGAAGACATCGACTTCTTCGAAATCCACGAAGCTTTTGCGGGCACCGTACTGAGCACGCTCGCCGCGTGGGAAGACGAGGAGTTCGGCCGTATCAGGCTGGGACTGGATGGCGCCCTCGGCAAGATCGACCGCGCCAAGCTCAACGTGAATGGCTCGTCCCTCGCCGCCGGGCATCCTTTTGCGGCAACGGGCGGGCGGATCGTTGCCTCGCTGGCGAAGATGCTGCACGAGAACGGCCCGGTCGACGGCCGTCCTGCCCGCGGACTCATCTCCATCTGCGCTGCCGGCGGGCAGGGAGTTGTCGCGATCCTCGAGGCATTCTCCGCTCCGGAAGGGCGGTAGCCGGGATGACCGACAAATACACACAGTTTGTCAGCCACGGGATTGGCAAGGACCTGGCCAAAAGGCTCGGATTGCCCCAACCGGCCGTGCTCCGGAGGTACAAAGCGGGGGAACCGCTTGTTCCGGGCCCGGTCCTCGTGTTGGGGAGCGGTGACGGCAGGACGGCCGGTTCCGACGAACTGGCTGGAGCCCTCGCGGGCTGGGGGCTGGACGTCCGGCGTTCCGCCTTGCCCAAGGAAAAGCTGGGCGCCATCATCCTCGTGCTCGACGCCGTGGAACACCCCGAAGAGCTTGCCGGACCCGTCCTCACCGCGGCACCATCACTGCGTGATTTGGCCCCGGGCGCGAGGGTCGTCACGATCTCCCGCACCCCGGCCTCTGCCGCCAGCCCGGCTGTTGCCGCCGGGCGTCAAGGAGTCGACGGGCTCCTTCGTTCGCTGGCCAAGGAACTCCGGGCAGGCGCCACGGCCAACGGCATTCTGCTGGGGGACGGTGCCGGCACCACCAGCCCCAGCACACTCGGTGCGCTTCGCTTTTTCCTGTCCGGGCGATCCGCGTTCGTGGATGGCCAGTTCCTGACGGTCACCTCAGGCACCGGCCAGCTTCCCGCCGACGCCGACAAGCCCCTGGCCGGGAAGGTCGCCGTCGTCACGGGAGCCGCCCGGGGAATCGGGGCGGCAATCGCGCGAACCCTCCACCGGGACGGCGCCCGGTTGGTGGTGGTGGATATTCCCGCTGCGGGAGACCACCTCGCCGAAGTCGCCAACGAGGTCCATGGCACCGCCCTGCAGTTGGACATCACCGCCGAGGACGCCGGGAAGCGGATCATCAACCAAGCCGTCGAACGGCACGGCGCCCTCGATATCGTCATCCACAATGCCGGCATTACCCGGGACAAGCTCCTGGCCAACATGGATGAGGGCCGCTGGAATTCCGTCATTGGGGTGAACATCGCCTCGCAGTTGAGGATCAACGAGGCGCTGTTGGGATCGGACCAGCTCCGGAAGACCCCACGGATCGTGTCCGTGGCCTCCACCAGCGGAATCGCCGGCAATCGCGGGCAGACCAACTACGCTGCTTCCAAAGGGGGAGTGATCGGCATGGTCAGGGCCACGGCACCCTTGCTGGCGGAAGGGGGCGGCTCGATCAACGCCGTCGCGCCCGGCTTCATCGAGACCGACATGACCGCCCGGATTCCCTTCGCAACCCGCGAAGTGGCCCGCAGGCTGAATTCGCTGCAGCAGGGCGGCCTGCCCGGGGACGTGGCAGAGGCAATTGCGTTCCTTGCATCGGACGCGGCCGGTGGAATCACGGGAGAAGTGCTCCGGGTCTGTGGACAGAACCTGGTGGGTGCATGAGTACGGAACAACCGGTCATCCTGGGGGATCTGCCGTCCCTCTCAAAGCTGTACGTCAACGCGGCGGCGACGGCGGCGCGGCGGAGGGTGCTGGGATTCCAGGCGGCCGCCGAGCTGCCTCACGGGAGCCATGAGGTCCACGGGGTGCGGGCCGACGTCGAGAACCTCACCGCGTATCAGCACCTGATCGGCGAGACCGCGAGTGACGTGCTGCCGGCCGGCTTCATCCATGCCCTCGCGTTCCCGGTTGCAATGAGCGTGCTGAACCGGGACGACTTCCCGCTTCCCCTGCTGGGGATGATCCATTTGAAGAACCATGTGGAGCAATTGCGGGCCGTTCTGTTCAATGAACCGCTCGACGTCCGGTCCTGGGCCGAGGACATGCGCGGCCACAGGGCCGGAACCCAGCTGGATGTCGTCGCCGAAGTTCGATCAAGCGAGGACGGGACCTTGCTCTGGCGGGGCGTCTCGACGTATCTGGCCAAGGGGGTCTTCCTGCCGGGGGTCGATAAAGCCGCCACGGCCGCCGCTCCGGCTGAGTTCACGGCACCCGCGCCAACCGCCGTCTGGCAGCTTGGCGTGGACACCGGCCGCCTTTACGCCGCCGTATCCGGAGACTTCAATCCGATCCACTTGAGCCTCCTCTCGGCAAAGGCGCTGGGCCTGCCGCGGTCAATCGCGCACGGCATGTACCTGGCATCCCGGGCTTTGGCTGACGTTGGAGCGGTGAAGTCGGAGGCGTTCCGCTGGGACGTTGCCTTCGAGGCGCCCGTGTACCTCCCGGCGAGGGTTGCACTGGAAATCGGCACGGTCCACTCCGTGTCAGGGCAGTGGGAGCGGTCGGACTACGTCGCCTGGAACCCACGAAGCGGCCGGAGGCACTTCAGCGGATCCGTGACGGCGCTCTAGCGAGTCCGCCTGAGGTTTCAACATAGCGACGGCGACGGCGGCCACCCACTTGGGGGCCGCCGTCGCCGTCGCTCGCCGGGCCCTCATGGAATGCATGCCGACTGCATTCGGGGAATGGCCGGTAATGCAATTTAATAAATGTGATGAATGCCTCATAGGCGCGCTCGAAAAGCAAATTCAACTTAAACAAAGAAGGCCTGGAATTATCAAAATTCCAGGCCTTGCAATTGTGCGCGGAGGGGGACTTGAACCCCCACCCCCTTTCGAGGACTAGCACCTCAAGCTAGCGCGTCTGCCATTCCGCCACCCGCGCAGGTGGTGTTCGGAGTCTTCGTTCTGCGCCTCTCAGCGCTTCTCTTTCCTCCGAAGCAGCGAGAAAAACTCTAACACGGTTTCCGGGAAATAAAAAAACCGGCGCTCGGGAGGGAGCCGGTAACCGCAATTGGCCCTCGTCCGTCCGCGCCAAAACACTGGAATACACACCGCCAAACGGGCCTTCGGTGGGTAGGCTGAGGGAAGCGCGCGGGAGCGTCCGCACCACCTACCGCCCCGCCGGAGCACGTCCACCCCAGCAGCAAGGAGAGTTCCATGACTGATTTCCGACCCGAGGACGAAGTAGTCCGGATCTGCCAGGAACTCATCCGCATAGACTCCTCGAACTTCGGTGACGATTCCGGCCCCGGGGAACGTGCCGCAGCGGAATACACGGCGGGCCTTATAAGCGAAGTAGGCTTGGACGCTGAAATCTTTGAGTCGGCTCCGGGCCGGGCCAATGTCGTCACCCGCATGGCGGGGGAGGACCCCTCAGCCGATGCCCTCGTCGTGCACGGCCACCTCGACGTCGTTCCTGCGCGCAAGGACCAGTGGTCCGTGGATCCCTTCAGCGGCGAACTCAAGGATGGGCTGATCTGGGGGCGCGGCGCCGTGGACATGAAGGACATGGACGCCATGATTCTCTCGGTCATGCGCGACTTCGCCCGCACGGGACGCAAGCCCAAGCGGGACATCATCTTCGCGTTCTTCGCTGACGAGGAAGCCGGGGGCAACTACGGCGCTCGCTACGCCGTCGAGCACCGCAGGGAGCTCTTTGACGGTGCCACGGAGGCAATCTCCGAAGTGGGTGGCTTCTCGGCCACGATCGGCGGCCAACGCACCTACTTGCTCCAGACCGCGGAGAAGGGACTTTCCTGGCTGCGCCTCGTGGCCCACGGCCGTGCGGGGCACGGTTCGCAAATCAACACGGACAACGCGATCACCCGCCTGGCCGGGGCAGTGACCAGGATCGGTGAATACCCCTGGCCGATCGAGCTGACCCCCACTACGCGGCAGTTCCTGGATGGTGTCACGGAACTGACCGGGGTTGAATTCGATCCCGACAACCCCGAGACCCTCCTGAAGGAACTCGGCACCGTGGCGCGATTCGTCGGAGCCACCCTCCAGAACACCTCGAACCCCACCTTGCTGAGCTCCGGATACAAGCACAACGTCATCCCCGAATCGGCGGAAGCCCTCGTGGACTGCCGCACGCTGCCTGGCCAGCAGGAGGCGGTCTTCGAAACGATCAAAAAGCTTGCCGGAGACGGCGTGGACGTCAGCTACGTCAACAAGGATGTGTCCCTGGAAGTGCCGTTCGCCGGCAACCTGGTAGACGCCATGATCGATGCCTTGCACTCGGAGGACCCCGGCGCGAAGGTGTTGCCGTACACCTTGTCCGGCGGCACCGACAACAAGTCGCTCAGCAAGATCGGCATCACAGGCTATGGCTTCGCCCCGTTGATGCTCCCCGAGGAACTCGACTTCACAGGGATGTTCCACGGCGTTGACGAACGAGTCCCGGCCGATTCGCTCAAGTTCGGATCCAGGGTTCTCAACACCCTGCTCAGCAATTACTAGGGAGAACGCCTTGAATCCCACGGAGATCCTGCCGGACGAGATGCTCGACCGCATCCGCGGCCGGGCCGCGGGCTACGACCAGGACAACTCGTTCTTCCACGAAGACCTCGAGGAGCTCGCCGGGGCGGGTTACCTGAAGATTTTCGTCCCGGAGTCCGACGGCGGCCTGGGACTCGGTCTCGAAGCCGCGGCGGCGCTTCAGCGCAGGCTTGCCACGGCTGCCCCGGCCACCGCGTTGGCCGTGAACATGCACCTTGTCTGGACCGGCGTCGCGCACGTGCTGGCCGCCCGCGGCGACCACTCCCTGGGCTTTGTCCTCAAGGAGTCCGGACTGGGCGAGGTCTTTGCCTTCGGGATTTCCGAGGCGGGCAATGACTCCATGCTCTTTGATTCAGGGACCACGGCTGAACCGCAGCCCGACGGCGGGTACAGCTTCACCGGACGGAAGATTTTCACGAGCCTGTCCCCGGGGTGGACGCGCCTCGGAATCTTCGGCAAGGACAGCGGAGCGAGGGAGGGGAGCGGCGAACTGGTATTCGGGTTCCTCGACCGCGACAACCCGGGCCACGAGGCCCTGAGCGACTGGGACACCCTCGGCATGCGGGCCAGCCAATCGAACACCACGCTCCTCCACGCCGCTGTGGTGCCGCCGGAAAGGATCTTCCGCAAACTGCCTGTGGGACCCAACCAGGATCCGCTGATCTTCGCCATCTTCGCCTGCTTCGAAACGTTGCTTGCCGCCGTCTACACGGGCATCGGGGAGCGGGCCTTTGCCCTGGCGGTTGAGGCAGCTACGCGTCGCACCTCGGCCAAATTCGGCGGCCGGCGTTTCTCGCAAGACCCGGATATCCGCTGGAAGATTGCCGACGCCGCCATGGCAATGGACTCCATCCAGCCCCAGCTGGCGTCAGTTGCCCGCGACGTTGACGGCCTGGTGGATCACGGGGCGCAGTGGTTTCCAAAATTCGTCGGGCTCAAGGTGCGGGCCACGGAGAACGCCCGGGCCATGGTGGATGTGGCCATCCGGGTTTCCGGAGGCTCGAGCTACTTCCGTGGCTCCGAACTCGAGCGGTTGTATCGGGACGTCCTGGCCGGGATCTTCCACCCCTCCAACGATGAATCCGCGCACAGCACGGTAGCCAATGCGTGGCTTGGCCCGCTCGAAAGCTGAAGCGCTCGAAGCTACACCGTGCGCTGCACGTTGAGTACCTTGCGGCGCAGCCAGAACCGGCGACCGCCGCCCGTATAGAGGATGCTCCGCTCCAGTTCCCACTTGCCGTATTCGGAGTGCTCCACGAGCCGACGCCGCGCCTCGGGCAAGGAATCGTCAGGGCTGACAGTCAGTACGAGATACTCGTACTGCCTCGCGTAGTCCCGCTGACGCTCCACTGAACTGCTCAGAAATTGTTCTCTCATCCCTCTCCATTTTCGTCTTTTTCGGGCTAACGTGAAGTCATGAGCATCGATCCGCGTGTCGCGCTTCAGTCATTGTCAGCCGCCTTGGAAGAGCACCTGATTGCCGCTTCCGCCCGCCGGGGCGAAGGAGATCCCGCTGTGGAGGCAGCGTTTTTCGCCGTCGCAGATGCCTTTGAGGTATATGAGGACTCACTATACGAGGCCTACTCGGAAGTCACACCCCTCCAGGTGTTCGACGACGATGATGAAGATGACGACGAGGAGAGCAATGAACTCCTCGATGAAGACGAGCTGGAGATCCTCGACCAGTAATACCGGATGTATTCCCGCCGTCTCAGCCGGGTCAGGTTGCTGAAACGTCTTCCAACGCCCGTGAAATTTCACCGGGAAGAGGTGCCAGCTGCGCGTCGAGCAGTTCCTTGAGCTGAACCGCATTGCGTGCGCCCAGGACCGCCGTCGATACGCCCGGGCGGGAGAGCAACCAGCTCAGCGAGACGTCGACGGCGGACCGTCCCAATCCGCGCGCGGCCATGGCCACTGCTTCGACGATCCGCGCCCCCCGCGCGTCAAGGTACTTTTCCACGTAGCCGCTGAGGCGGCCCTCCGCCGCGCGGGATTCGGCGGGGATCTGTCCGCGGTATTTGCCGCTGAGGACGCCCCGGCCGAGTGGCCCCCACGCCATGAGGCCGAGGCCCGCGTCCTCGATGGCGGGCACCAGTTCGTCTTCGGGCTTCCTGTGCAGCAGCGAGTATTCGGATTGGTTGGCCACCACGGTGAATCCCGCGACGGCAGCAGCCTTGGCGGTTTGCCAGCCGTTGTAGTTGGAGATGCCGACATACCGCGCTCTTCCAGAGCGCAATGCAAGGTCAAGTGCGGACAGCGTTTCGTCCAGGGGGACGTTGCCGTCCCAAGCCTGCGCGAACCAAATGTCCACGTAGTCAGTCCCCAAGCGGGCAAGGCTGGCGTCGAGTGCGGACAGCATGGAGCCGCGGGAGGCATCGACGCCGCGCCGGCCGTCCGACGTCGCGACGCCGGCTTTCGTTGAGAGGACAACCTCCGAACGGGCCACGACGTCCCCCAACATGGAGCCCAGGAGGGCCTCGGCTTGTCCGCCCGCGTAGGAGGCCGCGGTATCGATCATGGTGCCGCCGGCAGCGATGAACGTATGGAGCAGCTCGCGTGCATCCTGTTCGTCCGTTTCTTCCGCCCAGGACATGGTGCCCAGGGAAAGGGTGGACACCCGAAACCCGCTATTGCCGACGTAACGCTGCTGCATAGCTGATAGCTTACGGGGATATCGCGTAGATCATGACGTAGGGTCTATTCACGTGAACTGGATAGAAGCGGCCTTCCTTGGCCTCGTGCAGGGCCTGACGGAATTCCTTCCGATTTCTTCAAGCGCACACCTGCGAATTGTCGGCTCATTCCTCCCTAATGCGGCGGATCCCGGCGCTGCTTTCACGGCCATCACGCAGCTGGGCACCGAGACGGCGGTCATCGTCTTCTTCTGGCGAGACATCGTCAGGATTGTGCGTGCTTGGTTTGGGTCGCTGCGCGGCACGGTCCCAAGGAGCGACCCCGACGCGCGGATGGGTTGGCTGATCATCCTCGGAAGCCTGCCCATCATTGTGCTTGGCCTGCTCTTCCAGGACCAGATCGAATCCGTGCTGCGCAGCCTCTGGATCGTGGCCACCATGCTGATTGTTTTCGGCATGATCCTGGCGGTGGCTGACGCTGTTGGCCGGCAAGAACGCGAGCTGAACCAATTGACGTTCAAGCACGGCATTCTCTACGGGCTGGCCCAGGCCATGGCACTCATCCCAGGCGTCTCCCGCTCCGGTGGAACCATCACCGCCGGCCTCCTGATGGGGTACACGCGGGAAGCCGCCGCACGGTATTCGTTCCTGCTCGCCATCCCCGCTGTCTTTGGCAGCGGCCTGTACCAGCTGTACAAGGTGGTATCCAAGGAAGGAATCACCGGTCCCTTCGGCCTGCCCGAAACAGCGCTGGCCACGGTCATCGCCTTCGTTGTGGGCTTCGTGATCATTGGCTGGTTCCTCAAATTCGTTTCCACCCACAGCTACCGTGCCTTCGTGTGGTACCGCATCCTCCTTGGACTCGCCCTTTATGTATTGCTCGGTTTCAATGTCATCAGCGCCTAGCACTATGGTTGAGGCTGTGAAATCGTGGATCTCCCGCCCTGTGCCTGAACTACCCGGCAGCATGCCCCCGTTGAGGCTGTTCGATACCGCCCTCGGGGCCCTTGTGGAGCTCGAGCCACGCGCTGAGCAGTCGATGTACGTCTGCGGCATCACGCCCTACGACGCCACCCATATGGGCCACGCGGCCAGCTACGTCGCCTTCGACCTGCTCAACCGGGCATGGCGGGACAGCGGCCAGCGGGTTGCGTATGTCCAGAACGTCACGGACGTCGACGACCCCCTCCTGGAGCGCGCCACCGCCACCGGCGTTGATTGGCGCAAGTTGGCGGCGAGCCAGATTGAGCTTTTCCAGACCGATATGGACGCCCTCAATGTGCTGGCTCCGAATCATTACATCGGGGCCGTCGAAGCGATCCCGATGATTGTCCCGGCCATCGAGAAATTGATCGCGGACGAGCTCGCCTATCGCGTGCACGGCAGCGGCGGCGAACCCGACGGCGACGTCTATTACGACGTCGAGGCAGCCGGCAAAGTTTCGGATAAGCCGGACGCTTGGACCCTCGGCGATATCTCGGGGCTCGGCGAAGTGGAAATGCTGGAGCTTTTCGCCGAACGCGGTGGCGATCCCGGCCGGTCCGGCAAGC
Organism: Arthrobacter bambusae; assembly: GCF_030812595.1. Lineage (GTDB taxonomy): Bacteria > Actinomycetota > Actinomycetes > Actinomycetales > Micrococcaceae > Arthrobacter > Arthrobacter bambusae_B. The sequence continues at coordinate 715,344 of NZ_JAUSSZ010000001.1, read as the reverse complement.
GGAATCCCCTTGATCCTTTGCTCTGGCGGGTTGCCCGCGACGACGAGCCGAGCTGGCCCGGTGCGAGCCTCGGTGACGGGCGTCCCGGCTGGCACATTGAATGCACCGTCATCGCCCAGAAATACCTGCCGGCTCCCTTTACTGTGCAGGGCGGCGGATCGGACCTCGTCTTCCCGCACCACGAGATGGGCGCCGGACACGCGTATTCGCTCAGCGGCGTGCCTTTGGCGGAGCACTATGCCCACGCCGGAATGGTGGGCCTGGACGGCGAAAAGATGAGCAAATCCAAGGGCAACCTGGTCCTTGTGTCCAAGCTCCGCGCGGCCGGCGAAGAACCTGCCGCGATCCGCTTGGCGATCCTGGCCCACCACTACCGCTCGGATTGGTCCTGGACCGATGAAGGTTTCGCGCAAGCCAAGGAACGGCTCAGCACCTGGCGGGCCGCCCTGGACGTCGCTCCCGAGGGAACGGCCGCGGAATTGCTGACCCGGATGCGTGCCGAGCTGGCCAACGACCTCAATGCTCCCGGCGCGGTCGCCGCCGTCGACGCCTGGGCCTCTGCGGCCCTCAGCAACGCTTCGAACGCGAAACCCGGCACGCTGGATTCAGCGCTGGTGAGCGATGCGGTCAACGCACTGCTCGGCGTCGAACTGTAGCCGTCAGGGCTTGTCCTTGCCTCTGCGCTTGAGGTAGCGCTCGAATTCGCGCGCGATGGATTCGCCGCTGGCCTCCGGCAGGTCAGCGGTGTCCTTGGCCTCTTCGAGCTGCCGGACGTAAGCTGCGATTTCGGGGTCTTCAGTGGCCAGTTCGTCCACTCCCCGTTCCCAGGCTTCGGACTCCTCGTTGAGGGCGTGGGTGTCCAGAGGCACCTGGAGCAGATCCTCGATCCGGTTCAAGATGGCCAGTTGCGCCTTGGGGGAGGGCGGCTGCGCGACATAGTGCGGCACGGCCGCCCACAGCGACACCGTAGGCAACCCCGCGAGCATCGCGAATTCCGCGAGCACGCCGACTATGCCTACCGGACCCTCGTACTGCGAAGCCTCAAGGTTCAATCGCTCCCGCAGTCCGGCATCGTCCGAGGTGGCGCTAACGGGGATCGGGCGGCTGTGCGGAACATCGGCCAAGAGCGCGCCGATCAGCACAACGTAGTCAACGTTAAGCGTTTCGGCATGGACCAAAAGCTCGGCCGTGTAGGCGCGCCAGCGGTAGGAAGGCTCGGTGCCGAGCACAAACACGACGTCGATGTTGCTGTCCGGGATGCTGGCCTTGTACAGGCGCGTGGAAGGCCATTTCACCTTGCGCGTCCCGGCTGCCGTGCGTCGCACGGTCGGCCTGGTGAACTGGAAGTCGTAATAGTCGTCGGCATCAACCGATGCCACTTTCTTTCCCTGCCACAACTTGTTCAAGTAGTGAAGGGAATCGCTGGCCGCCTCACCGGCGTCGTTCCAACCTTCGAAAGCCGCAAGCATCACGGTGATGCGCTGGCCTTCGGCTACAGGCTGGAGAAGGCGCTCAGGCTCGGGTGTCGTGGCCTGTCCGTCAGGGGCTCCGTCCAAACTGTTCATCCACTCACCCTACGTCCAACACCGCCGCCGATGCATGGAGTTGGGGGACCGGCGTGGCCATACTTCGCCCCCGGCGTAGAAGCGGCAATTGCCTTTCTTCCTTCCACGTAGACTTTAGGCATGCTTTCTTCAGCCACCCAGCCCGTTATCAGAGCCGAGCGCAGGGGCGAACTCAAGGCCGCGCTATGGGACATGGATGGCACCCTGGTGGACACAGAGCCGTACTGGATTGCTGCGGAACGCGCGCTCGTTGAGTCCCACGGAGGCACGTGGAGCCATGAACAAGCCATGCAGCTTGTAGGGCAGTCGCTGATGCACTCGGCCGGCATTCTCCAAAAGGCCGGAGTCGACCTGGAAAAGCGCGAGATCGTCGACTCGTTGAGTGCCCGGGTCATCGACCGCCTCCGGGTCGAGGTACCGTGGCGGCCCGGTGCCAAGGAACTGCTTGACGAGCTGTATCAATCGGGCGTCCGTTGCGCCCTCGTGACGATGTCCGAAGGCCCGATGGCCCGTGAAGTCGTAGCCAGCCTCCCCGAGCCCTACTTCGAGTTCCTCATTACCGGGGACATCGTCAGCCAAGGAAAACCCCACCCGGAGGCTTACCTCGCCGCCGTCGAGCGTCTCCAGGACACTGACCCCGAGCTGACAGCGGACCACTGCGTCGCCCTCGAGGACTCCGTCCCCGGTGTTGCGTCCGCGATCGCCTCCGGTGTGGTCACGGTCGGAATTCCGCACCAGGTGCCACTGCCCGAGGACCCCCGCCGTGCCACCTGGGACACGCTTCGGGGCCGGAGTGTCGCCGACCTTGAAGCACTTGTTACCGCGCGGGCCCTGGCCAACATGCCGGCCGCGCCCCTTGGACAGGCAAACTAAGTGAGCGCCCCCCGAAGCGGTGGCCACAGCACCCGCAGCAGCAAGGACGGAATTCCGCTCGGCCGCATCGCGGGAATCCCCGTCTACCTTGCCTACTCCTGGTTCATCATCGCGGCGTTCACGGTCATCGCCTACGGCCCGGCACTTCTCAACCAGGATCCTTCCTTGGGAATCGGAGCGTACGTCGTTGCCTTTGCCTATGCCGTGCTCCTGGCTCTCTCGGTGCTCGTCCATGAACTCGCGCACGCCTTGAGCGCCAAGGCCTTCAATTGGCCCACTGAAAAGATCGTGTTGAATCTCTGGGGCGGCCATACCCAGTTCGGCGGCTTCATTGCGTCCCCCGGCCGCTCGGTGGTTGTCGCCTTGGCAGGGCCGGCCGCGAACTTCGTACTGGCGGCGGCCGCGTGGCCCCTGGTAGTGACCCATGCCTTCAGCGGGGCGGCGGAGACCTTGACGAACATCTTCGTTTGGGCCAACTTGCTGATCGGCATTTTCAATGTGCTCCCGGGCCTTCCCCTTGACGGAGGCCGCGTGGTGGAGTCGGCCGTTTGGAAAGCAACAGGCAGCCAGGAAAAGGGGACGGTGGCGGCTGGCTGGGTGGGACGGGTAATCGTTATCGTCCTTATCATTTGGTTTGTCGTCCGACCCCTTCTGAGCAGGACCCCTCCGGACCTCACCCTGATGCTCATCACGTTCCTTGTCTGCAGCTTCCTCTGGATCGGTGCTTCGGGTGCGATCAAGCAGGCCACGCTCCGCGGACGCCTTCCCTCGGTGAGTGCCGCCGCCTTGGCCGAACCCGCCGTCGGGATTCCGAACTCGGCCACCGTCGCCGACGTGCTGCGGGTTGCACCCTACGGCGCTCCCGCCGTCGTGATCTGCGGACCGGATGGCCGGCCACAGGGCCTTGTCGACCCGGCAGCCGCTGCTGCCGTGCCGCCCTCCCAGGTATCCACAACCCTGGTAACGGCAGTCTCGACCCCCCTCGCCGAAGGAGCCTACGTCCCGTGGACCTCCAGCGGCCAAGAACTGATCCAGTATTTAGCGCAACTCAGCGGCGCCGAATACGCGGTCGTGGATGAAGTCGGCACGGTCACAGGTCTGCTGCGGCAGCAGGCCGTAGTGACGGCCATAACAGGTAAAGTAGCCCGACGGAGCGCACGCCCGTAGGACCTTCCCGGTAGAGTTACCTGCCGGCCGTGAAATGACCAGGCCTGCACTGAAGTACCCCGGATAGCCTTGAAATAACCCGGATAGCACTGTGCATCACCAAGCAATAACAGCGGCAACAAATGACGGCCCAGCCGTACAGGAGCGAGGAAACACCCATGAGCAGCGAAACCGCCGCCAACTACACGGCCACCGGCGCCGCCGAAACCGCCACCCAGCCGACTGGTGCGGCACGGCGCCGAGGGCCGTTCCGTGTGGGCGAGCGGGTTCAACTCACGGACGAACGCGGCCGGATGAACACCATTACCCTGGAGGTAGGCGGCGCCTTCCACACGCACCGCGGCTTCCTCAACCACGACGAAATCATCGGCAAGGTTGACGGTTCCGTGGTGGCCAACAACATCGGCCAGCAGTACCAGACGCTCCGCCCGTTGCTCTCGGACTTCGTGTTGTCCATGCCCCGGGGTGCGGCAGTGGTGTACCCCAAGGATGCCGGCCAGATCGTCACCATGGCCGATATCTTCCCGGGTGCCCGGGTAGTTGAAGCCGGCGTCGGTTCCGGCGCTCTTTCGATCTCCCTGCTTCGCGCAGTGGGCGACGGCGGCTACCTGCACTCTTTCGAGCGTCGGGAAGAATTCGCCGACATCGCCCGCGGCAACGTGGAAACCATTTTCGGCGGTCCGCACCCCGCCTGGAAGATCTCGCTGGGAGACTTCCAGGAGGAAGTTGTCCGCAGCGAAGAGCCCGGGTCCGTGGACCGCGTAGTGCTGGACATGCTCGCCCCCTGGGAATGCCTCGACGCCGTAGCCACCGTTTTGGCACCCGGCGGCGTATGGATCAACTATGTGGCCACCGTGACCCAGCTCTCCCGTACCGCGGAGGCCATCCGGGCGGACGGCCGGTTCACGGAACCGGACGCGTGGGAATCCATGGTCCGTGGCTGGCACCTGGAGGGCCTTGCCGTCCGTCCAGACCACCGCATGGTGGCCCACACCGGCTTCCTCTTGGTCACCCGTCGCCTCGCGGACGGCGTGACGGGCATTTCGGTGAAGCGCCGCCCGTCGAAAACCGAGTTCAGCGAAGAGGACCTGAACGCCTGGACACCGGGAGCCGTGGGAGAGCGTGCAGTTTCGGACAAGAAACTGCGGCGGGCGGCACGGGATGCGATTGCCGGCACCAACGTCAAGGACGACCCCTCACCGGCTCCCTAGGGAAAGATCACAAACTGGTCCGCATTCCGGATGTCACAGGTTTCCCGACGCTTTTGAGGGCTAAGGTCTATTTATAGAAAGCGGGAAGGAGCTGATGCTTCGTGGATACGTCGAACAATGACTTCGGGCGAACAACGCCGGAGGAGCCAACGAACAAGGCTGTGACTGAGGGAAAAGCGGGACGCGGGGGTGGGGCAATCCAACCGGTTGACGACTCCGGGGAACTCACTGTCGCCGAACGCCAGATAAACATCCTTCGAGACAAACTGCGCCACATCGACCGCCAGCTTGCCGCCGCAACCCAGAACAACACCAAGCTCGTGACCATGCTGGAAACGGCGAAGGCCGAAATCCTGCGGCTCAAAGGCGCACTCGAGCAGGACGGCCAGCCGCCGTACAGCTTCGGGACCATCCTGCAGATCAATCCCAGGCGCCAGCCCACGGCAGGAAGCACCGGCCAGGCGGCCACAGAGGAGTCGGTTGACATCTTCAATGCCGGCCGCAAGATGCGCGTGGGTGTCAGCCCGCTCGTGAACATCAACCAGCTGGCCGTTGGACAGGAAGTCCTCCTGAATGAGGCCTTGCTCGTGGTGACCGGACTGGGCTATGAACGGGCAGGTGAACTCGTCACGCTCAAGGAAATGCTTGGCGCGGACCGCGCCCTGGTGGTGGGCCGGGCGGATGAAGAGCGGGTCGTCAGGCTTTCCGGCGCCCTGCAGAAAGTCCACCTGCGCGTCGGCGATGCTTTGTCGCTCGATTCCCGCACGGGCTACGCCCTGGAGAAAGTGCCCCGGGCAGAGGTCGAAAACCTTGTCCTTGAGGAAGTCCCGGACATTACCTACGAGGACATCGGCGGCTTGGGCCCGCAAATCGAACAGATCCGCGACGCGGTTGAACTGCCGTTCCTGCACCCGGACCTGTACCGCGAACACGGGCTCAAAGCACCCAAGGGCATCCTGCTTTACGGGCCTCCGGGTTGCGGAAAGACGCTGATCGCGAAGGCCGTTGCCAACTCGCTTGCCGCCCGCGCCTCCGAACGGGCCGGCAACCTGGACCTGAAGAGCTACTTCCTGAACATCAAGGGACCTGAACTCCTTGACAAGTACGTCGGCGAAACAGAGCGGCACATCCGCCTGATCTTTGCGCGCGCCCGGGAGAAGGCTTCGGATGGCAGCCCTGTGGTGGTGTTCTTCGACGAGATGGACTCCCTGTTCCGCACCCGCGGCACAGGTGTCTCTTCCGACGTCGAGACAACCATCGTTCCGCAGCTCCTGAGCGAGATCGACGGCGTCGAACGGCTGGACAACGTCATCGTGATCGGCGCTTCGAACCGTGAAGACATGATCGATCCGGCCATTCTTCGACCCGGCAGGCTGGACGTGAAGGTCAAGATCCAGCGGCCCGACGCCGAAGCGGCCGCCGACATTTTCGCCAAGTACATCACCACCGACCTTCCCTTCCACGCAACGGATCTGGCAGAGCATGGCGGCGACGTCCAGGCCACCGTCGACGCCATGATCCAGCGCACAGTGGAAGCGATGTATTCGACGGAGAAATCCAACGAGTACCTCGAGGTCACCTACGCCAACGGCGATACGGAGATGCTCTACTTCAAGGACTTCAATTCCGGGGCAGTCGTGCAGAACGTGGTGGACAGGGCCAAGAAGTACGCCATCAAGGATCTTCTGCTGACCCACCAGAAAGGCCTGCGGATCGACCACTTCCTGCGCGCCGTCGTCGACGAATTCCGCGAACACGAGGACATGCCGAACACCACCAACCCGGATGACTGGGCACGCATCTCAGGCAAGAAGGGCGAACGCATCACCTACATCCGCACAATCGTCCAGGGCAAGGCCGGCCAGGAGCCCGGGAAGTCGATCGAAACGACTCCCAATACCGGCCAGTACCTGTGACGGCCCGGCCGGAAGGCCTGCCTTCGGAGAAGCTTCCCGTGGGCGGGGCCATGCGGGTCATGGGTTCGGAAACTGAATACGGAATCCACGCGCCCTCCGCGCCGGGCGCCAACGCCACGATGATGTCCGCGCGGATCATCCAGGCCTACGCCAACCTGACGCGGCAGCGGGCGGCCGGTGGCGCCGAGACCCGCTGGGACTATACGGACGAAGAACCCCTGCACGACGCACGCGGGTGGACAGTCGAGCGCAGTGCCGCCGACCCGAGCCAGCTGACCGACAGGCCCCCCGTGCTCGACGCCGAAGCAGTCGCCTTGGCGTACGGGCGCCAGGAGCTGGAAGCCGACGGCAGCGACGAATCCGGATCGCTGCTGATGAACATGGTCCTCGGCAACGGTGCCCGCCTGTACGTCGACCACGCCCATCCGGAATATTCGAGCCCCGAGGTGACGAATCCCCGCGACATCGTTGCGTGGGACGCCGCCGGCGACCTCGTCGCCCTGGCCACGGTTCGGAAAGTAGCCGCAGATCCCGATCTGCCGGCCATCAATCTCTACAAGAACAACACGGACAACAAATCGGTGTCCTACGGTTCGCATGAGAACTACCTCATGCCGCGCTCGGTGCCTTTCGGGGACATCGTCCGCGGCTTGACGCCCTTCTTCGTCACCCGCCAGGTCATCTGCGGTGCCGGGCGGCTCGGCACGGGCCAGGACGGTTCAATCTCCGGATTCCAGATCAGTCAGCGGGCGGATTTCTTCGAAGCCGAGGTGGGGCTGGAAACCACCATCAGGCGTCCGATCATCAATACCCGGGACGAACCGCATGCCACTGCGGACAAATATCGGCGCCTGCATGTCATCATCGGCGACGCCAACCTGAGCCAAGTGTCGAACTACTTGAAGTTCGGCACGACGGCATTGGTCCTGAGCCTTATCGAAGCCGGCCAGGCTCCGAAAATCGAGGTCCATGAACCCGTGGCCGGGTTACAGGCAATCAGCCACGACACCTCCCTGACTGCTACCGTCAGGCTTCTCGACGGACGGCGCGTGACAGCGCTGGATATCCAGTGGATGTACTACGAGGCAGCGGCCAAACTTGCCCAGGAGACCGGGGTGTCCGACTCCTTCACTGGAGATGGCCACACCCGGGACGTCCTGGAACGGTGGGAGTCGACGCTGGGACTCCTGGGGAACAACCCGGCGGGTGCCGCGTCGTCTGTCGAATGGCTGGCCAAGATGTCACTGCTTGATGGCTATCGGAACCGTGACGGCCTCGAATGGAACGACGCCCGCCTGGGGCTCGTCGATTTGCAATGGTCCGATGTGAGGCCGGAGAAAGGCTTGTATTACCGCATGCTTTCCCGCGATCGCATGCAGAGGATCGTCGACGACGCCACGATCAGTCGCGCGGTTGTCGAACCGCCGACGGACACGCGCGCATACTTCCGCGGGAAGTGTGTTTCGAGCTTTGGCAAGGACGTGGTCGGCGCCAGCTGGGATTCGGTCATCTTCGACGTTCCCGGCATCGGAAAGCTCCAACGCGTGCCCACCAGGGAACCCCTCCGCGGCACTGAAGCACTCACCGGTCCGTTGTTTCGGAAACACGCAACCGCGGGTGCATTCCTGCGTGAATTGCTCGGCTTGGACCCGGCCCCGCCCGCCTGAACGGGCGGCCGGCCAAAGGCCGCCAAACGGGTCCTTAAAACCGCAGCATCGCGGCCCTCCCCGTGGCAGTATGGCATTACAGGAAGTCCCCGTTGCCGGGGATGGACAGAATGGAGAAGGAAATGGCAGCTCAGGAGCAGCAGCAACCGCAGTCGCGGGACGTCGAGTCAGAGGCCGACGCCCCCGAGGCGCCGCCCGCAGCGCCAGAGGCCCAGGCCTCGGTCGCCACGCAGGGCGTAGACGATCTCCTCGACGAGATCGACGGTGTACTTGAATCGAACGCCGAGGAATTCGTCCGGGCATTTGTGCAAAAGGGCGGCCAGTAACCAGCCGCCAGCAAAGCCAAGGGCCCGGCCGGCGCGAGGCCGCCGGGCATCGGATGTCAGAGTCGAAGGAGCGCAGCAATGCAGGATCCATCAGCCGGCCACGTGGCCACCCAAGCAACGTCTTCGTTCATAGAGCATCTGCAACGCTCCCGGCCTGAACTCCTTCCCTTTACTCAAGCGCTGCCCGCGGGACAGATTCCCCCGGCCCCCCATGCCACAACAATCGTCGCCCTGAGCTACCCCGGCGGCGTGCTGATGGCGGGGGACCGGCGTGCCACCATGGGCAATGTGATCGCCAGCAGGCACATCGAGAAGGTCTTCCCGGCCGACGAATACTCCGTCATGGGAATTGCAGGCACAGCAGGCCTTGCGATCGACATCACACGATTGTTCCAAGTGGAACTCGAACACTATGAAAAGATCGAAGGCACCCGGCTGAGCCTGGACGGCAAAGCCAACCGGCTCGGCGCCATGATCAGGGGAAACCTGCCGATGGCCATGCAAGGGCTCGCGGTGATCCCGCTCTTCGCGGGCTTCGACCAAACCGCCGGCGTGGGACGGCTCTTCTCTTACGATGTCACCGGCGGACGATACGAGGAATTGGAGCACCATTCGGTCGGCTCCGGTTCCGTCTTCGCCCGCGGCGCCCTGAAAAAACTGTGGCGGCCGAACCTCACCGAAGACGAAGCTGTCGCGGTCGCGGTGGAAGCCCTCTACGACGCCGCCGACGACGACTCTGCCACCGGCGGTCCGGACCCCGTCCGGCAGCTATGGCCGGTGATTTACACCGTCAACCGCGCCGGTGCCCGGCGGGTGCCGGAGCGGGAGTTGGCCGCGATAGCGGGATCTATCGTTGAATCGCGCGCAGTTGCCGGACGGGAGGCCTGAGATGACCCAGCAGTTTTATGTTTCGCCCGAGCAGCTGATGAAGGACCGCGCGGATTTCGCGCGGAAGGGCATCGCCCGCGGCCGTTCCGTCGTCGTGATCAGTTGCGCGGACGGCATCGCGTTGGTGGCGGAGAACCCTTCGCCTTCGCTCCATAAGATCGGTGAGATCTACGACAAAATCGCGTTCGCCGCGGTGGGCAAGTACAACGAGTTTGAAAGTCTTCGACAAGCAGGTGTGCGCTACGCCGACGTCCGCGGCTATTCATACGATCGCGAGGACGTCACGGCCCGCGGGCTGGCCAGCGTCTATGCGCAGAGCCTTGGCGCAGTGTTCACCGCGGAACAAAAGCCGTTCGAAGTGGAGCTTGCAGTAGCCGAGGTGGGCCACACGCAGTCCGAGGACCACCTTTATCGGCTGACTTTCGACGGTTCGATTGCCGACCAGAACGGTTTCGTGGTGATGGGCGGTTTGGCCGAGCAAGTAGCCGAAACCGTGGCCGGCGGTTGGAACGCTGACCTCGACCTGGCCGGCGCGCTGCGTTTGGCGGTCAAGGCCCTGGCCGCGGACAAGGAAGTGGACGCCCTGCCCGGAACCGCCGTCGAGGCCGCGGTCTTGGACCGGAGTCCGGAAAGCGGGCGCGGATCCCGGCGTGCGTTCCGGCGTCTCCGGGCAGAAGAAATCACGCAGCTGCTGGCAGGGGAGGCCTGAGATGGACAAGAGGATATTCGGGATAGAAACGGAGTTCGGGATTTCGTATTCGAGCCCGGACTCACGGCCATTGGCTCCCGAGGAAGTGGCCAGGTACCTCTTTCGCAAAGTTGTGAGTTGGGGACGTTCCTCCAACGTCTTCCTGACGAATGGCTCGCGCCTGTACCTGGATGTCGGCTCGCACCCGGAGTACGCCACTGCGGAATGCGACGACCTCGCGCAGCTGATCGCCCACGACCGCGCGGGGGAGCTCATTCTCGATGACCTCGTGGACGAAGCACAGGCGCGCCTTGCTGCCGAGGGATTCAACGGAACGGTCTACCTGTTCAAGAACAACACCGATTCGGCCGGCAATTCCTACGGCAGCCACGAAAACTACCTGATTCCGCGGCGGGGTGAGTTCTCGCGGCTCGCCGAGATCCTCATTCCCTTCCTTGTCACCCGGCAGCTGATCGCTGGTGCAGGCAAGGTCCTGAAGACACCCCATGGGGCCACGTTCGCGTTCTCCCAACGGGCCGACCACATTTGGGAAGGCGTATCTTCCGCGACGACGAGATCCCGCCCCATCATCAACACCCGTGACGAGCCGCACGCCGATGCGGAGTTCTTCCGCCGCCTGCATGTGATCGTGGGCGATTCCAACATGTCCGAGACCACCGCCCTGTTGAAGGTGGGAACGGTGGACCTGCTGCTACGCATGGTTGAGGCCGGAGTGATCATGCGGGACATGCGCATGGAGAACCCGATCCGCAGCATCCGGGAAATCTCGCACGATCTGAGCGGTAAGGCCTTGGTGCGCCTGGCCAACGGCAGGCAACTGACGGCTCTGGACATCCAACGTGAGTACCTGACAAAGGTCAGCGCTTTCGTAGCAGCCAATGGAGCCCATAATCCGCATGTACCGCTCATCCTGGACCTCTGGGAGAGGACCCTGGACGCGATCGACAGCGGCGACACCAGCGGAATAGACACGGAAGTGGACTGGGCCATCAAGAAGAAGCTGATGGATGGATACATGCGCCGCCATGGAATCGGCCTGGACTCGCCGAGGATCGCGCAACTGGACCTCACCTATCACGACATCTCGCGCAAGCGCGGGATTTTCTTCCTGCTCCAGTCCCGGGGTGCGGCGAGGCGCCTCGTGGCCGACACGGATATCAAGGACGCCGTGGATGCTCCGCCGCAGACCACCCGAGCGAAACTCCGTGGCGACTTCGTCCGGCGCGCCCAGGAACTCGGCCGTGACTACACTGTGGACTGGGTCCATTTGAAATTGAACGACCGTGCCCACCAGACGATTTTGTGCAAGGATCCCTTCCGCAGCGTCGACGAAAGGGTGGATGCCCTGCTGGACTCGATGAGCTGACTCCCAGCTTCACCGGCTAGTCTGGAGGTTGGCCATTTAACTGGCCGCTACGCGCATGGCCGGGCCTGGCCCGTCCATGCCCTCCTTTTGCCCCGACGAAAGTTCAATTTGTGCGACGTCTACTAGCAATTCTTATCCCCGGCCTCCTGCTGCTCACCGCCTGCGGCGGTAGCCCGGCAGCAGCTCCGGAGCCCACCAGTCAGTCCGCCGGCGACGTAGCCAAGCTGGATTCCCTCAAGGTCTCCGACAATGGAGACAAGAAGGCACCCGGCCTGGAATTCAACAAGCCGCTGGATGTGACGCAGCCAACCATCAAGATGGTCAGCGACGGCACCGGCGACAAGGTTAAGGCCGGCCAGGTGGCGCAGATCACCTATATTGCCGTCGACGGCAAGGACGGCAAGACCCTCGAAGACACTTTCCCGACCGGTTCCCAGCCCGTCGAACTGAACGACCAGCTCAAGACTGGCAGCGCTGTGCTCTATAACGCCCTTGTCGGCGCGAAGGTGGGCGCAGATATCGCTTTCGCCGTCCCCGGCACTCCGGCGTCAGCTGAAGCAGCGGCAACGTCATCCCAGCTGGTGGTTTTCAAGGTCACTGGCGTCAAGGACGCGGTCAAGCCCCTGGACAAGCCCGAGGGTGACACCGTGACTCCGCCTGCCGGCCTCCCCACGGTGAAGGTCGACGACAAGGGAGCTCCGCAGATTTCCGTTGACGGCGCGAAGGCCCCGCAGGCCCTGGTCTCCCAGGACCTCATCAAGGGCAAGGGCGCAGTCGTCAAGGAAACGGACACCCTCACGGTCAACTACGTCGGCGTCACCTTGGCTGACGGCAAGAAGTTCGACTCCAGTTACGACAAGGGCCAGACCGCCAGCTTCGCGCTGAACGGCGTCATCAAGGGCTGGACGCAGGGCCTGACTGGTAAGACCGTCGGCTCCCGGGTCCTCTTGGTCATCCCCAAGAGCCTCGCGTATGGCGACGGGGCAGCAGCCCAGGGCCAGCCCGCGGGCGATCTGGTCTTCGTCGTCGACATCCTCGGCGCGCAGTAACTTTTCCGCAACCCTCCGAAACACCGTCCCCATGAAATAGAGGAGTACCCATGTCATTTGGTCAGCGCGATTACGACCGCACGAAGCCGGAGATCGACTTCCCGGAGGGCGAGGTCCCCACGGAACTCGTTATCAAGGACATCATCGTCGGTGACGGCGCCGAGGCTAAGGCCGGCGACACCGTCTCCACCCACTACGTTGGCGTTGCTTGGTCCACCGGCGAAGAATTCGACGCATCCTGGGGCCGTGGCGCACCGCTGGACTTCCGCGTGGGCGTCGGCCAGGTCATCCAGGGCTGGGACCAGGGTCTGCTTGGCATGAAGGTCGGCGGTCGCCGCCGCCTGGAGATTCCCTCCGAGCTTGCCTACGGCTCCCGCGGCGCAGGCGGAGCCATCAAGCCCAACGAAGCCCTGATCTTCGTGGTGGACCTCGTAGCAGTCCGCTAGGTTTCGCAGCATGGGAAGGCGCGTCTGCGCCGGAGAAATCCGGTCGTAGACGCGCCTTCCGCCATTGCCGGAGGAATTTAGTAACGTAGCAAGCGTGTCCGCATCACGTACCGAACGACTCCTGAACTTGTTGATCGCCCTACTCAACACAAAATACGGCTTGTCCCGGGCCGTTCTCAGGGAGAAGGTCTATCACGACGCCGCCGCCAGCGACGTCGCATTCGGACGCATGTTTGAGCGGGACAAGGCAGACCTGAAGCAGTTCGGCTTCGATATCGAAACGCTCCTTGACCACGGATTCGGCTCGGACGATCCCGCTTCGACCCGCTACCGCATCGGCAAGGAATCCAATCGCCTGCCGGATGTGCACCTGACTCCGGCCGAGGGGACGGTGCTGCTGCTGGCCGCCCAGCTGTGGGAACGCGCGGCTCTCGGCTCGGCGGCCGCAAGCGCCCTGCGGAAACTCCAGGCTTCCGGCGACCTTGCCGACGTCGAACTCCCTGCAGGCGTCCAACCCCGCATCAAGCCCGCCGGCCAGGCTTTCGACGACATCATCGCGGCCATGAACGGCCAGCACCCCGTGAGTTTCGGCTACCGTGCCGCGAGCACCGGCAAAGACGAACGACGCATGGTGGAACCGTGGGGCCTCGGGAGCCGATTCGGCCAGTGGTACCTGGTGGGCTTCGACCGGGTTCGGAACGCGAAACGGTTTTACCGGCTGTCCCGGATGACGAGCGACGTCAAGGTCGAGACCGGGCATCACTGCGAGATACCCGCGGGGTTCAACACCCGCGCCGAACTGGACAGCCTCCGCGAACTTCCCCTGCAGGAGGCCCTCCTGGACGTCGCTGAAGGCCGTTTGCTGGGTCTTCGCAAGCGTGCGGTGACCCTCTCCGGGGCCAGTGGCACCAACGGCGCCCAGCCGGGCAGGGACCGCCTCTCCGTGCCGTTCCGTGACAGCGAGCTGCTCGCCGAAGAACTGGCCTCCTATGGTCCCCACGTCCACGTGGCCGGGCCTCCCGAGCTACGCGACGCCGTGATCCGCCGGCTCCAAGCCGCCGCCGCGTTCGCCTCAAGCCCCGCCGTCGAAGTCCGCTTCCCCGGCGTCGGACCGCTGCCGCGTGCCCGCAAGCGGACCTCGGAAGACCAACTCAACCGCATGCTGCAGCTGGTCCCCTTCCTCGTGCACAACCAGGGCCTGCCCATCCAGGAGGTGGCCGACCGCTTCGGTGTCACCCGCAAAGAGCTGGTGGATGACCTGACGATACTGATTTGCTCCGGCCGGCCGGAAGGCTACCCGGACGATTTGTTCGATATCGATTGGGAAAACGAGCACGTGTTTATCCGCGAGCACCTCGAGCTCAACCGCCCCATCCGCTTCAGCGTTGACGAGGCTTGCGCGCTCCTGACGGGCCTGGCGACCCTGGGTGGACTTCCCGCCCAGGCAGGAATGTCAGAGGACGAGCAGAGTAACGCCCTCGAGTCGGTGACACTGAAGCTCACCGGCGCGGCGGGGGAGGCCGGCCGTTTGGCGGCGGCCGTCGCCGGGCCGCCCGTCACCCCGGCCGACGCAGGGGCCTTCAACACCATCACCCGGGCGATCCAGTCGGGCCATCAACTGCGGCTTCGTTACTTGTCCCAGCAGCGCGACTCCGTCTCCGAACGCGACGTGGACCCTTTCCGGCTCTATTCCTTGGACAACACCTGGTATTTCGAGGCGTATTGCCATAGCAAGGCCGGACTGCGGAACTTCCGCCTGGACCGCATCGAGGAGATCGCGCCCAACGGACGTCCGGTTTCCACGACTGCGGGCGCCGAGGGCGGCGTTCCGGTGAAGCTGTACACACCCAACGACGACGATGTCGTCGTCATCCTCCAATTGACCCGGCAGGGCCTCGGGCTGGCGGATGACTACTATGCTGAGCGGACGGCCATGCTTCCCGACGGCGGCATGATCGCCGAGGTCCGGTTCGGAAATGCGGACTGGTTACCGATGTTCGTTGCGCAGCACGGCGGCGCGGTCCGGATTTTGCAGCCCACTGAGTTGGCGGGCACTTCCGAAGCGTGGATAGCAGCGGCCCTCCAGCAGTACAAGCAACTGGACCCGATACAAACCGTGAAGGCTGGTTAGACTACTCAAATGCCTTGGTGGTCCTGGATCCTTCTGTGGGTCGCACTGATTGCGGTATCGCTGCTTTGCTATGTCCTGCTGGGCGTCCGGCTTTTCCGGAAGTTCATGGCCACGGTGCGTGAACTGAATGCCGTGGGGGAGGCGTTCGGGTCGCGCCCGCATTTCCCGGCACCGGCCGACGACGACGGCGGGGCCCCGGCGAAACCGTTCGGTGCGGCTGTTTTTGCCTCACCGGAACAGATGCGACATGATTACGTGACGGCCAAGGCCTCCCGCCAGGAAGCGCGTCGCCAAAAGCGCGTGAAGCGCAAAGCAGAACGGGGCCAACCCCAGTCTCTGCACGACATCGAAATCAGTTAGACGTAGGATGTATTCCAACGAAAGGACTTCCCGTGGGACGACTATTTGATGGCCCTTGGCCAATTGTCATTATCATCATCGTGGCCCTGCTGCTGTTTGCCGCACCCAAGCTGCCCGCCATGGCGCGTAGCCTCGGCCAGTCGATGCGCATCATCCGATCCGAAGTCAAGGAAATGAAGAACGACGGCAAGCCCGCGGCCAAGGACGAGACGGACCCCGTTGAAGGCCGAGTGGTCAACCACCCGGAAGCGAACAAGAGCGGCAACGACACTGACGTTCCGCCCGCAACCCGTAGCTAAGCAGTAGTGGCAACGAAGACGGGCCGCAAAGCCAACCCCGAAGGGCGGATGGCGCTCCTAGACCACCTGAAGGAGCTCAAGAACCGGCTGATCAAGTCTGCCGTCGGCGTTCTCCTGGGCGCAGTGGCAGGGTGGTTCCTCTATGAGCCCGTGGTCAATAGCCTGTCGGATCCGTTGATCAAGATCGCCCAGGAGACCAAACGAACCGCGGTCCTGAACTTTGCGAGCGTCGGGGATCCATTCGACTTCAAGTTCCGTATTGCCATCCAAATCGGGTTGGTGCTCTCCAGTCCCATCTGGATCTACCAAGTGTGGGCCTTCATTACCCCTGGCCTGACCAGCAAAGAGCGACGCTACACACTCGGGTACATGGCTGCCGCGGTGCCGTTGTTCCTGGCCGGTGTCTATGTCGCGTGGACGGTCATCCCGAACGTGGTGCGTGCACTGCTGCAGTTCACGCCGCAAAACGGTGCCAACAACATCGACGCATCCCAGTACCTGACGTTCGCCACGCACATGCTTCTTTTCCTGGGCCTTGCGTTCCTCGTGCCGGTCGTGTTGGTCGGCGTCAACATGGCTGGCGTCTTGAGTGGCAGGACCATCCTCAAAGCCTGGCGCATCACCGTCTTCCTCGTGTTCGTCCTGGCGGCCGTTGCCGCGCCCGGTGCGGACGCATTGTCGATGTTCATGCTCGCCGGGCCCCTTCTTGCACTCTTCTTCGCCGCGATCGGGCTCTGCATGCTGAACGACAAACGGCGCGCACGCCATCAGGCGAAGATCGCCGCTGAGACCGATGCCACGGCCGACATAGCCACACCTGCTTCCGATCTGGAGAATCTGTAGTCTCCCGGCCACTAGGCTTGAAGCATGTCCTCCAATTCAGGGGCTCTTTCGCCCTCAGAAGCCTTTCAAGCCGCAGCGCAGCGGAGTGCTGAGTCGAAGACCTATCTCGGTACATTTGCCCGGTCGCTGGAGTTCGAACTTGACGATTTCCAGCGTGAGGCGTGCCGTTCGCTCCAGGAAGGCAAAGGAGTGCTCGTTGCGGCGCCCACGGGGGCCGGGAAGACAATCGTTGGCGAGTTCGCAATCTACCTCGCGCTCGAACGCGGGCTCAAGGCGTTTTATACAACGCCGATCAAAGCCCTAAGCAACCAGAAGTTCTCGGAACTCTCGGCGAAATATGGCGCCTCAAACGTCGGACTCCTGACCGGTGACACCACCATCAACGGCGAAGCTCCGATTGTGGTGATGACCACCGAGGTACTGAGGAACATGCTGTACGCGGACTCGGACACCCTGGGGGACCTTGGCTACGTGGTGATGGACGAGGTCCATTACTTGGCAGACCGCTTCCGCGGCGCAGTCTGGGAAGAGGTGATCATCCACCTGCCCAGCGAGGTGCAAGTGGTTTCCCTCAGCGCCACGGTGTCCAACGCGGAGGAGTTTGGCGCGTGGCTGGATACAGTGCGCGGGCACACCGACGTGATTGTTTCCGAACACCGTCCCGTTCCCTTGTGGCAGCACGTCATGGTGGGGCGTGAGATCGTCGATCTTTTCGCTGGCGATACAACCTTTGACGAGATCGCTCCAGAAGCGCCGGACGGCAAACCGTCCGCACCGGAGGCAGCGCGGGAGCAGGAGCGGAATCCCCTGCAGCGGGAATTCGAGGTCAACCCGGAGCTGCTTTCCATGGCGCGGGCGGAAAGCCAGATGAACTTCCGCGGCCGCTTCGGCCATGGCGGACGCAGTCGCCGCCGGCAGGACCGCCAGCGGGACAATAGCGCCGGGGAGCATCGCAGCCCGGTGCGCAAGGCCAGCCGGCCCCAGGTCATTGCGAGCCTGGACCGCCAAGGACTGCTTCCCGCCATCACCTTCATCTTCTCCCGCGCGGGCTGCGACGGGGCAGTCGCGCAGTGTGCCGCCGCCGGTCTGTGGCTCACGACCGAACGCGAACAACAAATCATCGCGTCCCGGGTGGATGAGGCGTGCCGCGAGATTCCCGCCGACGACCTCGATGTCCTCGGTTTTTGGAGCTGGCGTGACGGCCTGCTCCGCGGGCTCGCCGCCCACCATGCCGGCTTGCTGCCGACGTTCAAGGAAGTCGTGGAGACGCTCTTCGCCGAGGGCCTTGTGAAGGCCGTTTTCGCGACGGAGACCCTCGCGTTGGGTGTCAACATGCCTGCCCGCTGCGTCGTCCTGGAGAAGCTCGACAAGTTCAACGGCGAAGCCCATGTCAACATCACAGCGGGGGAGTACACCCAGTTGACCGGCCGCGCGGGACGGCGCGGAATCGACGTCGAAGGCCACGCGGTGGTCCTTTGGCAACCGGGCACTGATCCCGCAGCCGTCGCCGGCCTCGCTTCGCGGCGCACCTATCCGCTCAACTCAAGCTTCCGGCCTACCTACAACATGAGCATCAACTTGATTGCCCAGTTCGGCCGGCCCCGGGCACGGCAGATCCTCGAATCGTCGTTCGCCCAGTTCCAGGCCGACCGTTCCGTGGTGGGCTTGGCCCGGCAGGTTCGAAGCCGCGAAGAGTCTCTGGCCGGTTATGCGGAAGCCATGAAGTGCCACCTCGGCGACTTCACCGAGTACGCCAAACTCCGGCGGGACCTGAGCGATGCGGAGCAATTTGCCTCGCGGAGCACCTCGCGGGCCCGTAAATCCCTGACCGTGGACTCCCTGGCCCGGCTCATGCCCGGCGACATCGTCAAGGTTCCGGGCGGACGCACGCCGGGTTACGCCGTCGTGCTCAACGCCGATCCGGAGTCGCGTGAACCGCGCCCCGCGGTCCTTACGGAGGACAACCAACTGCACCGGATCGGTGCCCACGAAGTCGAAGGACCGGTTGCCCCTGTGTCCTGGATCCGGATTCCCAAGTCGTTCAACGCGAAGCTGCCCAAATCCCGTCGTGATCTGGCCTCTGCCATGCGGAATGCCGTGCGCGAGGGACGTCCGCCGGCCCGGGGGACGAACCGGAGCGAGGACTTTGGCCGCGCCCGCTACATGCCGGACCAGGAAAAGAAGATCGCGGACCTCCGCCGTGCACTGCGTGCCCACCCTTGCCACGGCTGCAGCGAGCGCGAGGACCATGCCCGCTGGGCTGAACGCTGGTGGAAACTGCGCCATGAAACCGATGGGCTCGTCCGGCAGATACAGGGCCGCACCAACACGATCGCCAAGACGTTCGACCGCGTGTGCGACGTCCTCGCCGGCTGCGGTTACCTCCAGACTTCCGACGCTGGCCACGTCACCATCAGCGCGGACGGCCAGCGCTTGCGCCGCATCTATGGCGAGAAAGACCTGCTGATCTCCCAATCGATACGCCAAGGGGCCATCAAGGACCTCGATGCCGCCGAGATGGCCGCGCTGGCCAGCACGATGGTCTACCAAGCCAAGCGCGACGACCGCGGTTTGCGACCCAAAATGCCGTCTGTGTCCCTCGAAACGTCCGTGGACATCGTGGTGCGTGAGTGGTCGGCGCTGGAGGACATCGAAGACAAGAACAGGCTGCCGTTGACCGCCGAGCCGGAGCTCGGACTCGTCTGGCCCATCTTCAAATGGGCGAAGGGGCGCCATCTTCAAGAGGTCCTCAGCGGCACGGACCTCGCCGCAGGCGACTTTGTGCGATGGGCGAAGCAGGTGATCGACCTGTTGGACCAGTTGGCCAAGATTCCAGGACTCGAACGGCGGCAAATCAAAATATGCCGCGAAGCGATCGATCTGGTCCGCCGCGGCGTCGTCGCGTACTCCAACGTTTCCTGACACACCTCAGATTCCCAGCAAGGAGCATATCCATGACCCGTCCAGGCGCGCCCGCGGACACCCGGCCCCGCAAGGTCACAATGTACAGGAACGGCTCTGTCTACACTGCCGCTGACCCCTTCGCGACCGCGATGCTGGTTGACGGCGACACCGTGGCCTGGGTTGGTTCGGAGCAGGCAGCTGCGTCGATTGCCGATTCTTCGATGGAAGTCATCGATCTCCGGGGAGCTTTGCTCGCGCCTGGTTTCGTAGACTCCCACATGCACCTCACGGAGACCGGGATTGCTTCCGATTCCCTCCAGCTGGCCGGGGTCCGCTCGGCGCGGGAACTGCTCGACGCCGTCGCCCTGGCCGCCAAGGCCCTTGGCACCACCGGTGCCGTGCTTGGCCACGGTTGGGACGAATCAATGTGGTACGAGCGGACGCTACCCAGGCCAGAGGAGCTCGACCGCGCCGCAGGCGGACGCAAGGTGTACCTGGCCCGTGTGGATGCGCACTCGGCCCTCGCGTCATCCGCCTTGGCATCCGCCGCGGGACTGGACGGCCTTGACGGGTACGACGGTTCAGCGCACGTCCTGAGGGCCGCCCACACCGCCGCCCGGCTCGCTGCCAGGCAGTTCCCCGACGCCGAACGCCGCCGACTCCAGGAACTGGCCCTTCGCGAGGCTGCGGCCAACGGATACGTCGCAGTGGCCGAAATGGCGGCTCCCCACATTTGCAGCGTCGAAGACCTTCGGCTGTCTGCGTCGTGGAACTCCGCTTCGTGGAGCGAGGGCGGGGCGGCCGTCCCCGGAGTCCTCTCCTATTGGGGTGAACTCGCGGCATCTGAAGAGCATGCCGCCACCATTCTGGAAGGTTTGGGCGTACCGGTCCTTGGCTTGGCCGGTGATTTGAACATCGATGGTTCCATTGGATCGCGAACGGCTGCCCTCAGTGAAGACTACGCCGATGCGCCCGGCCACCGCGGAAGCCTCTATGTCTCGGTCGACGAAGCCGCCCGCCACATCGCAGCCTGTTCAGCACTCGGTATCCAGGCAGGCTTCCACGTCATCGGCGACGCGGGACTGAAGACGGCGCTGGACGCCTTCGACCTCGCCGCGGCGGACGTGGGGGAGCAGCGGGTCCGTGCGGCCGCTCACCGACTTGAGCACGTGGAGATGGCCGACGCCGGCGATCTCGCACGGCTTGGGAAGTACTCGATTACGGTGAGCGCACAGCCCGCCTTCGATGCAGCCTGGGGCGGGGCAGGAAAACTGTACGAGCAGCGCCTGGGGTCACGAAGCCTGGCCATGAACCCCTTCGCTTCTTTCTACTCAAGCGGCGTGCCGGTGTGTTTCGGAAGCGACAGCCCGGTTACTCCGTTGCGCCCGTGGTCGAGCGTCAGGGCGTGCCTGGAACACAGCAATTCCGATCAGCGCATTTCGGCACGGGCAGCGTTCCTCGGACACACCCGGGCCGCTTGGCGCGCGAGCAAAGAGCGCAATCCGCTCATGGGGCAATTGGTCCCAGGGGCCCCCGCAAGTTTTGCGGTGTGGGAAGTTGAAGAACTCATGGTGCAAGTGGCCGACGACCGCGTCCAGTCCTGGTCCACCGACCCGCGCGCACGAACGCCGCTCCTCCCGGCTCTGGACAGTGGTAGCGATCCGGCTTGCCTCCAGACAGTTCGCGAAGGCCAGGAGATTTTCGCGAGTGAAACTTTGCGGTCATAGTTGCGGATAGCTTGCCCTTCCTGCGGCCCCCTGACCTGCGCCAATGAATAAAACCCCAGTTCAGACGGCGCTTGACAGGCTTTGTGAAGTCCGTAGCATTTAGGGTCAACAGGCTGCCACGGGGAACACCTGGTTGTCTGGCCGCGGTCGGTTCCGTTATCCAAAGATTTCAACGGACCGGATTTCCAGGACCGCGGCACTCGTAATGGGCAGGTCCACGGTGCTGCAGAAAACGGTTCGGCCTCGAGTTCGATACGCGGGCCGGCACTGGACCTGGGCTCGTGGACCTGCCCGCGGCCACGAGTGGACGTGTGTGGCGGTCATCACACGCGTTCCCGGATACGTCACGTTGTCGTCCTATAATGGAGAGTTGCGCCTGAATGCCAGCCAAGTTGCTGCTCCGGCCCACTGACCGCTCCATCAAGGAAAGGCCTCTTCTTGCGTGTCCTGACGATCATCCCCACGTACAACGAGTTGGAATCGCTCCCCAAGACCCTCGGACGGCTACGCGCGGCTGTACCCGCCTCCGACGTCCTGGTTGTCGACGACAACAGCCCTGACGGCACGGGACAGCTCGCCGACAGCATCGCCGCCGAGGACAGCCAAGTCCATGTCCTGCACCGCAAGGGCAAGGAAGGCCTGGGCGCGGCGTACATAGCCGGATTCAAGTGGGGCATGGCCGCCGGCTATGACGTCCTCGTGGAGATGGACGCCGATGGCTCGCACCAGCCGGAGCAGCTCCCGCTCCTGTTGGAGGCCATCGACGACGGCGCCGACCTCGCCATGGGCTCGCGCTGGGTCCCGGGCGGCGGCACCGTGAACTGGCCGCTGTATCGGCAGGCTATCTCCCGCACGGGCAGCACCTACGCGCGGATCATGCTCGGCATGAAGATCAAGGACATCACGGGCGGCTTCCGTGCCTTCCGCCGCAGCACCCTTGAAGCACTCAAGCTCGACGATGTGGATTCGGTCGGCTACGGCTTCCAGGTTGACCTTGCCTGGCGGGTCGCCAAGCTGGGCCTGAAGATCGTTGAACGCCCCATCACCTTCGTGGAGCGCGAGCTCGGGGCCTCCAAGATGAGCGGCAACATTGTTGTTGAGGCCATGATCAACGTCACCAAGTGGGGTCTGGCAGCCCGTTGGGCCACGCTGACCGGGAAGAAGACCCCGGTTTCGAAGTAGGCCAAATAGACAAAGGCCGGGTCCGCGCTCAATGAGCGCCGACCCGGCCTTTGTTGTGGGACGGATCCCTTATGCCGAGCGGCGTTCTCCGCGACGTTCGCGCAGGATGTTCAGGCGATCCTCGAGGATCTGCTCGAGCTCGGGAAGGCTGCGGCGTTCCAGCAGCATGTCCCAGTGCGTGCGTACGGCTTTTTCGTTTGCGTCGACGGGGCGTTCGCCATCAACCAGGAGCGCTTCCTTGCCGGTCTTGGAAACCCAGACCGGAGGGATCTCGGCCTCGGAGGAGAAGGTAACGAAGACCT
Source organism: Arthrobacter bambusae (assembly GCF_030812595.1). Lineage (GTDB taxonomy): Bacteria > Actinomycetota > Actinomycetes > Actinomycetales > Micrococcaceae > Arthrobacter > Arthrobacter bambusae_B. The sequence continues at coordinate 692,413 of NZ_JAUSSZ010000001.1, read as the reverse complement.
GCTCTCCGTCCGCGCAGCGGTATTCGACCCGCTGACGCGGCGCCGGCTCCACACCGGATTCGGTTTCCATGCTCTGGGCGCCAAGACGCATGCCCCGCAGGCTGCGATCGCTCATGATTACTCCCTCTGTCTGTTCGCGGAACCAAGCTCCGCGCTAGCCGGACGCCGCAATGGCGCCGCCCGGACTACTGTCTGCACACGTTGCATCACTAGATGAAACGACTGACCAAGCGTTAATGTTCCGTTCGGCCTGAACCGGCCGGACAAACACACCATTATACGCTGATCGAAGCGGTTACGGTGACGGTTCCTGTGTAGCCGGCGTCGATTGCGCGTGTTCGGAGAGTACAGCCGGGGTCCCCGCCGATGCAGAAGCTTCGGAGGACGGCTTTCCGGAATCGCTGAACAGGTCTGCCACCCCTGATCCACCGTTGGCACCACCAAGGGCACCGCCGATGCCCTTGAGGGCCTCGCCGACCTCGCTGGGAATGATCCACAGTTTGTTGGACGAGCCCTCCGCGATCTTCGGCAAGGTCTGAAGGTACTGGTAGGCCAGCAGCTTTTGATCCGGGTTGCCCTTGTGGATGGCGTCGAAAACTTTCTGAATGGCCTGGGCTTCGCCATCGGCGCGGAGGATGGCTGCCTTGGCGTCACCCTCCGCGGCCAGGATCGCGGCTTGCCGCTGGCCCTCGGCTGTGAGGATTTGCGATTGCTTGGTGCCTTCTGCGGTCAGAATGGCAGCACGCCGATCGCGTTCGGCCCTCATCTGCTTCTCCATCGAGTCCTGGATGGAGTGCGGGGGGTCGATCGCCTTGAGCTCAACGCGCGAAACCCGGATGCCCCAGCGCCCGGTGGCTTCGTCCAGGACCCCGCGGAGCTGGCCGTTGATCTGGTCGCGCGAGGTAAGCGCTTCTTCGAGATTCAGGCCACCCACGACGTTGCGGAGCGTCGTGGTGGTCAGCTGTTCCACGGCCTGGATGTAGTTGGCGATCTCGTAGGTCGCGGCCCGCGGATCCGTTACTTGGAAGTAGACCACTGTGTCGATCGAGACAACCAGGTTGTCCTCGGTAATCACCGGCTGCGGCGGGAAGGAGACCACTTGTTCGCGAAGATCCAACAGGGGCAGCAGGCGATCGACGAAGGGGATCAGGATGGTGAGCCCGGGGTTGAGCGTGCGCTGGTATTTACCGAGGCGCTCCACGACGCCGGCGCGCGCCTGCGGGATGATCCTGATCGAGCGGACCAAAACGATGATCACGAATATGACGAGAACTAGCAGCACAATCGCGGCTGCACTTCCTCCCAAGCTGTCCATACATCTCCTTCATTCCCCAGTTACGTTTTTGATGCGGTTCTCTGTGCGGCAGTGGGTCGAGCGAAGCGGCCCCAGCCATGACGGGACGTGCTCAGTGCGGGCTGTTTTCAGTGGTCGAGGCGACTACCGCCGTCGCGCCGTCGATCCTGGTGACGTGCACGGTCTGGCCGGCATCGATGATTTCCGCCGCGCTGCGGGCGCTCCACACATCCCCACCGATCTTGACCAGTCCTGCCGTCGCGCTGACCGGCTCCATGACGAGCGCCGATTGGCCGATCAGGCGGTCCACGTTGGTGCGTTGCTCGGCGGGACCCTTGCGCAAATGCTTCAGTGCGATTGGACGGACAAATGCGATCATCAGCAGGGACACGATGCAAAGGACGACGATCTGCAGCCAGAGATCGGCTCCGGCGAGGTCAGCGACGAGCGCGGCCAGCGCGCCGGCGCCAAGCATGATGAAGAAGAAGCTGAGCGTCAGCATCTCCACTACGGCAAATGCGAGAAACACCGTGAGCCAGAGTGCCCACCAGTTGCTGCCAAGCCATTCAAACATCGTTCCCCCGGTTTCCGGACTTGCGTCGGCAGCCGGTCTGGTCCGGACTGCAGCGTCGGCAAGATCACAGTCGCTGTTTTTCTATCCTAGCCCGGTGCGAAGGTTCCGGTCAGGAGCCGTTCTCCGGCGCAGTGAAAACGCTGAGCGTGAACTTCGCGGTGGCGTGGACCGATGATTCCCCGGCCGTCGACGCGAGGAGGGCGGAGCGTTCAAGATGGTGGCCGGCAGGCCCCATGAAGGCGACATCGGCGAGGTCCCGTGCGGCGAGCGTGAGGTCCACGTCGAGTTTGACGACGTCCGCGGAAGTGAAGAACGGCTGCATGGACTCCGCAAGCCGCTCGTCCTTGCCCGGCTCAATGCCCAACATTCCCGTCCGTTCCGCGATCTCCCCGAGGTGTCCGTTCCGCGGAGTCACCACGATCACCCTGCCGCCTGGACGCACCACGCGCGCAAATTCCTGCGGATTCCGCGGCGCGAAGACCACCATGATCGCATCCACCGTACGGTCTGCGATTGGCAAGGGACGCCAGATATCCCAGACCAGGTTGATGGCGCCGGGGTTCAACCGTGCGGCCCGGCGGAGGGCGAATTTCGAGATATCGATGCCTATGGCCGCTGCTGGAGTGCGGTCCAGGACTGTGCGCAGATAGTGGCCGGTGCCCGTTCCCGAATCCAGGACGAGGGACCCCGGGGCAGACAGGACCGGTGCCGCCAGCTCCGCGATGGCCTCAGCAAGGGGCGCGTAATGGCCGGCGCCGAGGAAATCGTTGCGGGCCGCGACCATCTCCGCCGTGTCGGCCTCGAAGACGGTGCCCTTACCAGTAAGCAGGTTGAAGTAGCCCTGTTTGGCGGCGTCGAAACTATGTCCGGCGACGCAGCCCAGCGAAAACGGGGGCGCCCCGCCCAGACTGAGAGGACCCTGGCAGACCGGGCAACGCAGGGCAGGGACGGCGTCGGAAAGCATAGGGACAATCCTACGGCGGCCGGAGTGGCGCACGTCGTCGCGGGGTGGCTGCCGCTAGGCTCGCGAGCGTGAAAGCCGAACAACTCCCGTTGCTGAATTCCGTCTCCGCCCCGGCCGGCCATCCCGATGGCACCCGCGCCGTCGTGTCCGTCACCCGGCCCGACTTCGACGCCGATGCCTACCTCGGGCAACTATGGAGTGTTCCTTTCGACCAAGCGATGCGGCCCAGGCGGATCACCCGCGGCTTCCGGGACACCGCACCCGCGTTCTCGCCCGACGGCAGCGTGTTGGCGTTCCTTCGTGCGACACCCGAGGGCAAGCCGCAATTGCACGTGGTGGAGGCCGACGGCGGGGAGCCACAAGCGAAGACGGAACAGAAATTGGGAGTCTCGGAGTTTTCCTGGGCGCCTGATTCGCGCAGGATCGTTTTCTCCTCCCGCGTCCCCGAGGACGGCCGTTACGGAACGGTTGACGGGGTCGGCGCGGGCAGTGAAGACCCCCGGTTGATCACCGACAACCAGTACAGGCTCAATGGACTTGGGTACACCGCGGACAAGCCCGCCCAGCTGTTCGTCGTCGACATCCCAGAACTCGGAGCGGAACCTCCCGTGGTTCCTGTGGGCAGGGCGGCCAAAGCCGGCGGGGCCGATGCGGCGGCCTTGGTGCCGCAAGCGGTGCAGTTGACCTTCGGCGCAGCGGACCACACCTCGCCTTCCTTCAGCGGTAACGGTGAGAGCGTGTACTTTGTCGCTTCGCTCCACGAAGGGCACGACGCCGATATCGCCTCGGGCATCTATCGTGTTCCCGCCGCGGGTGGTGTGACCACGGCAGTGCGTCCGGACGCTGCGCCGCAGTCCGTCCAGGAAGTCTGTGAATCCGCGAACGGTGAATGGTTGTTCTTTACGGCACAGGACCTCGGCGACGACGGCCTGGACTTCGTCGCGAGGAACACGGCGCTGTACGCAATGCCGGTTGGCGGCGGCGAAGAGACAATGCTGAGCGACGTCGAAAACCAAGACATCGGAGGACGCCTCAAAACCCATGGGCCAGACGGGGTGCTTGCCCTCAACACGAACCGTGGAAGCGTCCAGCTGATCCAGTGGACGGCAAGCGGCGAGAGCGAGGTGCTCGTAGACGGCCCCCGGGTGGTGATCGGCGCTTCCGCGGTGGGACACAGCGTGGCTGTCACCTACGGCGATCCTTCCAGCAGTGGCGAAGTCGGCGTTCTGGAGACGGGCAAACTCCGATTGCTCACCGAATTCGCCAGGGCGCTCCGGGACGAAACAACGATCCTGGACGCGCATGAGTTCACGGTTACCGGTACTGATGGCTACCCGGTCCATGGCTGGGTGGTCCTGCCGGAGGGGCCCGGACCCCATCCCGTGCTGCTCACCATCCATGGCGGACCCTTCGCACAGTACACGGCGGCCTTCTTTGACGAGGCGCAGGTGTACGCCGAGGCGGGATACGCCGTGCTGATGTGCAACCCGCGTGGTTCCGCCGGGTACGGCCAGGCGCACGGCGGCGCCATCAAGGAAAAGATGGGCACCGTGGACATGGCCGATGTGCTTACTTTCCTCGAGGGTGCCCTGGAAGCCTTCCCGGCAATGGACAAGGAATCGCTCGGTATCATGGGCGGGTCCTACGGTGGGTACTTGACCGCCTGGGTGATCGGCCACGACCACCGCTTCAAGGCTGCGATCGTGGAGCGCGGATTCCTTGACCCGGTCAGCTTTGCGGGTTCCTCGGATATTGGCTGGTTTTTCGGCGGCCAGTACACGGGTGGCTCGCTGGAGCAGATGACGGCCCAAAGCCCCATGGCCGTAGTGAATGCAGTCCGGACGCCTACGCTGGTGATCCACAGCGAAAACGATCTCCGATGCCCGGTTGAACAGGGACAGCGCTACTTTGCCGCGCTCAAGGCCCAGGGCGTGGAGGCGGCGTTGCTCCTCTTCCCCGGAGAAGACCACGAACTATCGCGCTCGGGAACGCCACACCACAGGCGACAGCGTTTCGAGCACATCCTCGCATGGTGGGCACGGCACCTGCCCTCCGCGGCAAACCCGCCGCGTGAGGCCGGTTCAGCTAAGGCCGGTTCAGCTAAGGGTTGAGGAAACCCAGCCCGCGGCGTGCCTCATCTATTCCGGGGTACGCCCAATGGGCGGAGTACTCTTCGTCACTGGCCAACGACCGCAGTTCGGCGCGGTCCAAATAGAGTCCGCCGTGCAGGTGGTCGGTCTCGTGCTGGACTATCCGGGCCTGCCATCCGGAAAATCCGGCCGAGGCCGCACTGCCGTCAGGACGCTGGTAGCGCAGGCGAACCTTGCGGTGCCTTGTCACCACGGCCTGGAATCCTCGCATCGAGAGGCAGCCTTCGTAGAACGACGCCGTTGAAGTCCCTTCGGGTTCGTAGCCGGGATTGAGCATCGCGAAGAAGCCAAGCGGCGCCCGTTCCCGGGTCTCCGAGGCAATAGGATCAACATCGAATTGGTCTTCGAGCACAGCCAGCTGCAAGGGGATTCCGAGCTGCGGCGCGGCGAGGCCTACGCCGGGAGCGGCATGCATGACATCCCGCATCCGCTCAATCAGCTGTGCCAATTCGGTGTCCTCGAGTTGGCCGTCATAGGGCGCTGCCCGCTGGCGCAGCACGGGATGGCCGACCTGCACGATAGGCGGAAGGCCATCGAGCCCGAGTAAGTCCTGAACTGCGCCGCGGATTTCCGAGGCAGTCAACGTCGTATCCGGGCCGGCGGGCAGGGGGCGCGTCTCGAAGTCCATGGATCGAGCTTAGTGGGATAGCCCCGACCGTCCGCGCAACCCTCGGCGCAGGCCGCGGTGACGCCGGCCGCCGTCGCGATCCCAGCCGCCCTAGTGCATCGTGAATCTCCGGGCAACAAGCTCCGAGAACATCGGCAGGGTGATTGCCCGCCCGATCAGGGCGTTCCGGGCGCTGAGGATCTTCGGCGGCAGGGGGCGCCCCAGCGCCATATTCAGGCCGGCCTGCCAGATGGCCTTCTTCGCCGCGCGCTGCCGGTCCCTCTCGAATGCTGTGAGTTCCTTGCCGGCAGGACCTCCCGCGGAGGTCCGCAACGCTTCGCTGATGATCGGCGCCAGGGCAACAGCGTCCAACCAGCCCAGGTTCATCCCCTGACCGCCGATCGGGCTGATCTCGTGTGCCGCATCTCCCAGCAATGCGACCCGGCCGTGGACCATCCGGGAGACCAACCGCGAGGTGACGCCGAAGGCGCTGATCATCGTGTTGCTGGCGGAGTCCACCGCACTGCCGGTCCGCTTGTTGATGAGGACGGCGAGCGCACGGGGAGTGGGTTCCTGACACGGGGCGCCGAGCCGGACGACCCAACGGCGGATTCCGCCGGGCAGCGGAAAGGATTCGACGATTCCTCCCGGCTCAAGGAAGAGTACGGCGTTGTCGCCGTACGTCGATTCATCCCGGAAATCGCCCATGACGTAATAGTCGGGATACGTCCGCAAGCGTGGCTCGAGGCCCAGTCCCGCGCGCACTGCCGAATGGACGCCGTCGGCTGCCACCACGAAGCGGCCCAGAAACTCCGCCGGAGCTCCCTCTTGTTGTCCACGCAACCGCAGGTGCCCTCCGTCGTCGAGCACCTCCTCAACCTGCACCCCGCGGTGGAGTGCGCCAGGCTCGAGCTCGGCCACCCTGCACTCGAGGGCGTGCGTGGTGAGATATTGCGGGACGGAAAGGATGAAGGGGTATTCGGCCGAGGGGCGGGCGAAGTCCATGTCGGCAACTTTCCTGCCTCCGCTGTACGCGGCACCACGGGTGATTCGAACACCTGAAGAGACCAGGGGAGTGGCGGCGCCGACTGTGTCCAAGGCCGCCAGGGCGGGCGGATGGATTCCTATGGCGCGGGTCTGGCGGCTCGACGTCGCGCGCCTTTCCAGGACTGCAACGCGGTGCCCGCTTTGCAACAGCAGGGCCGCCATGAAAAGCCCAACCGGACCGGCTCCAACCACCACGACGTCAAACATCGGGGACCTCGCCGGGCCGGTAGACGAGCAGGTTGTGCCACAAACCGTTCGGTTCAACCGTCCAGGCCGGGGGAGTGCCGGCACGCAGCTCCGCTGCTGTGTAACTGCGCCTGATGGACGTGAGGCCGTCACCGTGGATGTAGGATCCAACGCCAAGCGGCCAAGAGCCCGCCCAAAAGAGCGCATATGCGAGGCGGCTGCGCGTGAGGTCGTTGTGCAAGGCAATCCGGCGGCAAAGCTGTTCGGAATCGTCAAGGAACGAGGCGAGTTCCTGTGTGGTCAAGTGATGCAGCACATGGTTGGAAATGACGACGTCGAACTTGCGCCCTTCTGACACGAGCTCTGAACTGAGGGCTTTTCGGTAGCTCACGCCCTCCACGGGCCGTGCGGAGTTCGCGAAATCGAAGGCGCGTTCGTCCGGGTCGATCCCGGTGACTTCCAGGCGGTAGCCGTCTGCAGCGGCACGGCGGGCGAGGTTACGGGCGACATCTCCACCACCGCAACCGATGTCGAGGACGGTGGTGGGCTCCGCCGTCGTGAGCAGTGGCTTGATCCGCGAGGTGTAGGTAGCACGCCAGCCCGAGACCACCGCGTTGACGATCGAAAACCGCGCGTAGCTCCGGTTGAGCCGGTCAAGTTCGCAATCGGGCCGGTCCATGTCTTCCACGGCGGCTACATCCCTTGCGCCGAGAAAGCCTCCTGGCCGGGGGAGAGCAGGCATCACGGTTCCAGCGTCACAGATCCGGGGAAACCCGGGTGAACAGCCCTGTCTCCACGGTCAGGCCGGGCCCGAATGCCATGGAGCAGATGCGTTCCTCCCGCTGAGCCGGAGTTTGGTCGAGGATGTGCTTCAAGACGAAGAGCACGGTGGCGCTGCTCATGTTGCCGTAGTTGCGAAGGACTTCGCGCGCGGGACTCAACTGTTCTTCGGTGAGTTCAAGCTTCGACTCGACTTTGTCGAGGATGCTGCGGCCGCCGGGATGGATGGCCCAATGCGTAATGTCCCTGTAGGGGATTCCCGCCAAGGCGGGCTCACGCGCGAACAGCGGCTCGATTGCGCCGGTGATGTGTTCCTCGATAATGTGCGGCACGTATGTTCCGAGAACCATTTCGAAACCCTCGTCCCCGATGTTCCATGCCATGGCTTCTTCGCCGACCGGAGTGAGGACAGTCTCGAAATGATCCAGCCTGATCGCCGGGTCCGGCCCTTCAGGTTCACGGGAAGTCACGACGGCGGCCGCAGCACCGTCCGCAAAGATCGCCGAGCCCATGATGGTGTCCGGATCATTCGAGGTCCGGACGTGCAGCGAACAAAGTTCCACGCAGATCACGAGGACCACGGCGGAAGGATCGGCCTGACAAAACTGCCGGGCTGCTCGAAGCGCCGGGAAGGCGGCGTAGCAACCCATGAAGCCGAGGTGATAGCGCTGCACCGCCGGGCTGAGTCCGAGGGCCCGGACTACTTTGTAGTCCGGGCCCGGATTGAAAAACCCGGTGCAGGAAACAGTGATGACATGGGTTACGTCAAGCAGGTCAAGATCGGGGCATTTCCCCAGGGCAGCTTTGGCGGCCTCAATGAACAGCTTGGTGGCCTCCACGGCGAAGATTTCGTTCCGTACTTTCGTGCTGGGGCTAAGGACGCGGCCCGTGGCAGGGTCAAAGAACGACGGATTCTCGGCGTGGCTGTCCAGGGACAATTCGGCGACCGCGGTGAATCGGGTGTCGATGGCTGCTGAATCGAAGCAAGTTCGTACCAAGCGGGAACCGAGCCGTGTCAGGCCGGGTTGGGATGCAAATACGTCGCGGGCTTGTGGCTGCACAAGCACTGTTGGCGGTACGGCAGTTTCCAGGGACCTCACGTAGACCGGCATGCTTCATTGTTGGCGACGACGATCCCGTTGACAATGGCAGAGCGTGGAAATATGGACGTTTTATGGGCATCACCCGTTTCCCGCGGGAGCGCGCCGCGTGCTGTTTCGGGGGATTTCCGGAGCTCTGCGTCATGAATCGGGACGAAGGGCCACTGTTTTTAGTAACAGCCCATTTGACCGTTTGACCGTGCGGCTGAACGGCATGCCGGGGGTCCTTTGTACTTTTGGGGAGGTGCGCAGGTATGCAAGGAGAGCTGGATATCGGGGGTGCCCGCGTCAAAGTGAACCGGTTGCGCCTGCGTTTAGCTGAGCTTGACCGCCAGGTGGGCGTGGTTGACCGGCTGCTCGGCCAAGCAGCGAACCTTGCGTTGGAACTGTATGAGGCGAGGGCGTGGAAGGCCTTTGGCCTGGGTACGTGGGCTGAGTTGGTGGAGGCCGAACAACTCGTCCTTCCTAGCCTGAGGCGCAATGACCGGGTGAGTGTCGCCATGGAGTTGGCAGCTGGAAATTTGTCCCTCCGTGCCATCGCCCCGGTTTTGGGCGTATCTCATGGGACCGTGAAGACATTGCTTGCAAAGGGCGTTGCCGAGGGTGGAACGCTGCCGTCCGTCAGGTGGTCCCTGGACGGCAAAGTCCGCCGCATTGCACCTTCCGTGCCACCGGAGTTCGGCGTGATTCACCCGGCTTCCGGCTCCGATCCCAATGAAGGAGTTTTCGATGTGGAGGGGTTCCTGAGCGATGTGGGCGCCTTGGGCGTGGATCAGGGTCCTTCCGACGCGGCCGTCCTGGCGGAACTCCAGCTGCGGGAGTTGATGGATTCGATCCGGAATATGGGAGCCTCTGAGCTTGTGGTCCAACGCCTGCCTGAGGCCCATCCTGCACGTCGACGCCGGCTGGCCGCCCAGTTCCACGCGGCAGCGGAACTGATGAGCGATGTTGCGAAGCAGTGGGGCGTCGCCGCGTGACTCCGGGAATCCGTGGCGGGTTTTCGACGCCGGCTGAACGGGACGGCTTCCTGCGGGACTTGGTCTCAAGATGGCAACGGGAAGGCCGGGACGGTCCGTCCTGCCGGGAGTTGTTCGGTTCGGTTCTTCCGGCCCTACTGTCCCGGTTCCAGCACGAGTTCCCCTCAATTGCCCCCGAAGATCCGCTGTCCTACGCTGCCGAAGTTCTTTGCGACCGCGGAATACCCGCGGGTGTCCCGGCTTGCGCATGGCTGCTGTCGGTTGTCCGCAACGAGCTCCGAACGTGGACTGTGGCCCAGCGCCACTGGCTCTCAGAGCGCGATGTCCGGGACGGCGTGTGGGCGGAGATGAAGAAGAACCAGACGCTCGGGGAGATGGCGCCCCTGGTCTCGGTGTACGGACATGAATGCGAATGGCCGCAGATTCCGATGGCCACTTTGCACATGCCCGCCGGTTCGTCGCCTCTCTGGGACGAATTGACGGCGTTGTTGATCAGGGCCGGTTGGGATCGCGACGTTGCAGAGCAGGGCCTGCAGGTGATTGAACAGCGAGCGTCCCGGCACATGGAGGAGATTTCCTTCGCGCCGGAGCCTGGTGCCGCGCTCTCCCGTTTGGAAACGAACAGGGCGTTGAGCTGCGTGCCCAGAGGCCATAAGAGGGCGCTCGTGGAGTTTGTCTGCGGCGAGCGCGGCTACCTTTGGGGGCGCCTCCGCGGAATCTCACCTGTCAACGCCCTTGCCTTGCCCGGCGTCCGGGAGGCGTTGCAATCGCTGGTCTGGAACAAAGCGAGACCCAAGAACGCCCGGACCGGCAGCTATGCAGCTTGAAGCATGCAGTCCTGCGTCCTGCTTGACCGCGCCAACCCGCCTTGGACCGTAGCGGTTCGTCATGGCCAGGGGACTGCGGTGGCCACGGTGTTGTTGGCGAACTGGGCCTGCCCGGCAACGGCGAGGAAGGGGCTCGCAAGATCACACGTCACCACCCGCAGTATGGGCGGGCCTTCGGTGGCAAACGTATCCGCCGGCAGGGATGTTTTCGCCAGCGATTCCAAGCCGACGATCTTGTACCGGCAGGTCATGCCGGACTTGTCTGACACATAGAGGGGCATGCCCTTGGTCGCCCGGACGAGGGAAGCCATCGGAGCGGGCGATCCGTCCGGGAAGTTGACGTGCCCGGCCAGGAGGGTCGATCCCTCCGCGGCACAAACAGCCGCGGACCCTTTGTAGCGGGCAGCTTTGGTGGCGTGCGGGACCACCAGGTAGCCGGAATCGTCACGGCCTTGGTCCACGAGCCCCACTGTGAGGTCTATTCCCGGAATGGAAAGCGTGTTGGGCCGAAGGCCGGGAGTCGCGGTCGGCCCGGTGTACGTGTCCGGTTCGGCAGAAGTAAACGGCGCCAGTGCAGGTGTCTGCCGAGCCGGCGGGGGAGCGGATGGTGCTGTAAAGGCCAAGACGCCTGCAATCGCACCGGCCGCTCCCAAAAGGACGAGCGCAGTCGGTGCACAACGGTTCAGCAGGACGCGACGACGGTCGCAGGGTTCGATCATGGGATGCTCCTCGGGTGTGGGGCGGGGCGCCCGGTGGTCAGCCTGGGTGGCTGGATCCGGGTGCCCCGCGTCAATCTGACAGCGGTGCTTCTAGTCAGCGTGTTCGTCCGCTGGGAGGCTGTCCGTTCCACCTCGGCGGTTGTTGAAGTGTTTGCGGTACAAAAGCCCGGCTCCTCCAAGGATGGCCAACGCGGTGGCGGTCCCGCCTGCGAGCAGCAGCGGCAGGTTCGGCCCGGCTTCCTGTCCCGTGCCACTGCCGGGCGCGAATCCGGTGTTGACCATCAGTGCGGGCTTATTCGGGGCCGGCTCCTTTGGGGCCTGATCCTTTGGGGGGACGGTGGCTGCTTCGGGATAGGCGATAACAGTTTCGTTCTTTTCGCCGCAGTTGCCCTTGTGCAGCTGTGCGGTGAATGGCTCCTTGCCCCGGCCCTTGTCGATGGTCAGGTTAAGTTCCTCGACGTATCCGTATGTACCCTTGTGGGCGATGGTGTGGCTCGGGTAGGTGATTTCGCCTGTTTCGGTGACATCCTGATCCGTGGAGGTCCAGGACGGGTTGGCGCAGACGGCCTGGGCGGACCCGTCCGTCGAGTCGTCAAACTTGTACTGGCTCACTTTGGTGGTGACTTTGATCCCGGCGCCGGAAGGGATGGTGCCCGAGACTATTCCGATGTCGTGGGCCACGAGCGGAACGGCGCCGTTCTCCGAGGCCGTGGTGACGATCGAAGGTTTTGCGACCGTGACGGTTTCGTTGGGCAGCAGTTCTTTGCCGTCCCACGGCTTGGTGGATTCGGTACCGTCGATCTTCTCGGAGAAGTACAGATGTGCATTCAGGCCTTTGGCCCATTTCTCGGCGACGATTTTCTCCCATGGAACCTCGACGGCCGCGGTCTTGAATTCGCCGTTCCCGGTGACCTTCGTGATGACGGTATCGATGACCTCGGCGTCGGCAGGGGCGGTGTCGGTGCCGCCGGCAATGGGGGAGACTGAGGTCAGGACCACGTCCGTTGTGATGGAGAGTTCCTTATGTGGTTCGTTGCCGGTGACAGTGATGATGTCGTGGACCTTGCCGTTTTCAATGGCGGATGCCTTGGTCACTACTTCGGGCTGGTACTTCTGGATCGTCTCCTCGTTCGGATCATTGAATCCAGCGGTCCAGTCGCCACGGAAGTACTGCTGCACCCCGGTGGGCTGCGCCGCCTTGGCGAAGCGGGCCACGGGGTAGTAGTAGCCTGCTTTGTCCGCCTTCTTGTCCGCGGTCACCGTGACGTCGCCGGGTCCCGTCGCGGTGCCGGTTCCCGAAGCAAACTTCACCACCCCAGCCGGGACCTGGGCGGCCGGGGCGAGTTTGACCGGACTGTAGTACCAGTCGAGGTCGAATCGGGCTGGAACGTGGGTGCCGTTCACTAACACCCAGTCATTGGTGCTCCCGGTGGACGTGTTTACGTGCAGTACATCCAACAGTGGCTGGCTTGCTTCCACATAACGGGTGGCGGTCGATGTCGCTACAGGCTGAAAATCGAAGATCACTCTGGCATCGGCTGACGTCCCCGCGACGGGTTGGGTCCCGCCTGCAACGAGAAGGTTCTGGTACCCCGGTACGGAGTAGGTTGTCGCTGACACGCCGGGCGCGTCGATTGTCAGCGTGACGGACACTTGTCCGTTTCCGGTGGCCGCGAAGCCGGGCTGATCTCCGGTACGGACGTTGATTGACTGGGAGTTCGTTCCCGCCCATACGGCTGGCCCGTTCAGCACTGCGCGGGCCGGAAACCCGCTCAGCTTGTTCCCGGCTGCGGAAATCAGTTCCGTCGCGGTGACTGTGCCGCTGCGACCGTTCGCGTCCATCGAGAGCTTCGGCCGGGTGGAGTACGGGCCAGAATTGGCCTTGGCGTCGGCCAGCATTGCCGCGGCCTGGGCGCGGACTCCGGGCAACCGCGGATCGGATGAGTCCCGCAGGTTGGGATAGGGAGCACCCATGCCGTTCCATGGCACGTTGAACCTCGGATCCGCGAGCTCGTGTGCCAGGTATGCCAAGGCTGCATGGTTGGCAGAATCGCCCTGGTACTTCTGGATGGCGTAGTTAAGTTGTGGGTTTCCAAGGGAGCCCACGGTCCCGGACCCGGCCGGCCCGGCCGGGATCCCGACGTCAAAGCAGAATGCCGTTGGACCTCCGGCGGCGCCGTTCAAGTTCAGGGAACCCAGCCACATGGACCAATCCCCAAACCCCCGGGGTGGCGGAGCCTGGACGGTGATGCCCGATCGGTGCATGCCCGGCAGGTCGGCGGCGGCATGTGCCGCGGGCGCGGCCAAGATGCCACCGGTCCCGATGGCGGAAAGGACAAGGGCGCCGGCGGCTGTCAGAGCCCTTGTCTTGGTGAACGCCCGCCAGCTCTTTGCCTGTCCCGGCGCTGTGGCTGGGTCTCGTTCTAATCCTCTTTGACTCACTTAGCTTCCCTTCTCTTCAACCGCGCCTGATACGCGATGACCACCCCTCGGTGGTCCCGTTTGTAGAGAGCCGGACAAATCGCAGTTCGTGAAAGAAGGGCATTGCTTCAGGCCGTCGGAGGTTGAGAGAGGAGTGCCTTCAACTGTCAAGAATTTGACAGTTGAAGCGTCCAGGCGGAGTTGAAAAATTGAGGCGATTTCCTGCGCTTTTGCGCCATAAATACAGGCGACGGGCCACTAGTTCTAGTAGCAGGCCATTTGACCGTTTCTCCGAGCGGCTGAAGGGCAAGCGGGGGTGGTCCTTTCTACTTTTGGGGGCTCATCCATCGGTAGAGGCGAATCGTCTCTCCGCAAGGGCCAACTCTGGCCGCTAAAAGAATGGGGATTGTCATGAAGGTTAAGCGTCCGGTCGCCGGGGGAGTCTTGGTCGGTTTGTTGACGGTCGGCGCCGCGGCTCCTGCGTTGGCGGGAACGATCACCAACGTCGGTGGCGGCACCTGGAGTTATGGGACCGCGTTCCAAGCACCATGGTTCAAGAACGTCTGGTCTCACTACGTTCATCCGGCCGCCTACCACTCAGCTACGGCTATCGGCGGTCCGAACACGGTCAAGGTCTACGCAACCGCCAATAGCTGGGCTAAAGCGAATACCCAGTGCGGCGTCGGCGAGAATGCCGCCCAATACTGGAATACCTACTGAGCAGCAGCCATCCCAATTTGCGCGTGCCGTCAGCGCGGTTGTCGGCCGGCGGGTCCCGTTTGGGCCCGCCGGCCCGCTTGTTTGTGCGCGGCAAGCGGAAATGTCGACAAGCTGAAGGGGTGGTAATCCGATGAGGCACGTACTGCTGGGACTCGTGATCGCAGTGTGCGCTGCAACTTTTGGAGCGAGCTTCGTCAACGGAATCAATGAACAACGCACGGCTGTGGCGCGGGCGGCAGCCGATGCAGGGCAGGCGTTTTCAGTCCCGAGCGATGCAACGGATCCTGATGCAGTGCTGTCTGCGTTGCGAAGTGCAGCAGAATCCACCCGCAGCAACGTTTTCAGGACGGTGGTCGGGGTGGATGAAAACGATCGTACGTTCGTGACTCAGTACGTGCTCTTGACCCGGCCCGATACCCGCGTCTTTGACGCTGCAAATCTCTCATCAGGGAGATTCCTTACAGTCCAAGAGTCGCAGGAAGGCAACGCTTCGGTCGCATCAACAGACACCAGCCCGAACACGGTGGGCGTTCTGCGTGTCCTGGGGGAGGGGGAGCGCTTCTCGTTCCGTCCGTTACGGACGGCGTTCGACACCCTGCCTGCGCCGGGAACCTACTATGCCGAGTGCGGGCCGGCAGGGTGCGCAGCCTTTGTTGATGCAGCTGCTGCGTCACTCACTACTCACGTTGCCGGGCGGACCTTCGTGGCGTCGGATCTGCGCGCACCGAATCAGCAGTTGGTTGTCCCCACAAATGTCCCGCCGATCTACTTGCAACTCGCGGTGGCCGCCGGCCTTCTCCTCACCGCTGTGCTTGCTGTCTATCTGCAGCTGTACGAGGCAAAGAGAGCCGGCGCGTTGCGCTTGTTTGGCTATGGTGTGACCAGGGCATGGTGGACGATCACGGGGCGCCCGCTGATGATAGTCGGTGCTGCTTCCGGCGTCACTTGTGTTTCCGTCTCGGCACTTCTTCCTGGAGCGGACGCAAGGTTCGTAGCTGTTGTGGTTCTCGACCAGGCATTTGCCTTGGGCTTGATCGCCGCTGCCAGCCTGCTGACCATACCGTACGTGGCAAGGATGCGAATTTCGGACGCGTTGAAGAACCGACGTGACACCGGAGCTTTGTTTGGCACAGGAATCGTTCTGTCCGTTGCAATTTCGACTGCGCTCGTGGTGGTCGCTGCGGGCGCGTGGTCGAACGTGGATGTGATCAACCGGGAACGCGACAACCTGCGCCACTGGACCTCGACCAGCGGATACGGCGTTTTCGCTCCGATGAGCAATGGGAACGACGCAGTGGACCTGCAGACGGGCCAGCCCGGCTTTTCCGTCGTACAAGCCACAGACCTCTATGACGCACTCAGTGCCCGCGGTGCCTTGTATGTGTACGCCGCGGCTTACTCAGAGTCAGTTGTCCAGGAAAGTCGACCGGCCGGCCAATACCGATCAATGCAGGTCAACCCTGCCTACCTCCACGCATACCCGATCCGTGACACGGATGGCCGGCCGGTCACGGTCGACGAGAGTGAATCATCGTGGATCTTGCTCGTGCCGGAGCGGCTCCGTTCCCAGCAACAAGACATCGCTGCCTATTTCCAGGCCGAACGCGACAGGGCACCGTCCGCAGAGAAGGCGATCTTCCACCGGGACGTCAGCTCCACACGGCGGGATCTCCGCGTGCGGATCATCTGGACGGAGAACCGCCAGCAGATTTTCACCTTCAACCCCGACGTCTCCGCATCTTCGGGCGGCTTGGTGGAGGACCCCATCGTTGAAGTCATGACCCGCGCCAACAGCCTTGGCGTGGACCGGCTCAACGCCGTCACAGGCGACGCCGGGGCCGGACTAAAGATCCCGCTCGAAGAAGGGAGCTCCCAGGCCACAATCACCGCCCTCCAGCCGCTGCTCAAACGATTGAGCCTGGACGACAACCTTCGTCACCTGGTGACCATCAACGAATATCAGCTCGCCAGGATCGGCCACCTCCAAGAGAGCCTTCGCAACACCACGATTGTGCTCGCCGCGCTGGTGGTTCTGCTCGTGATCATCACCGCGCAGACACTGACGATCGCGTTTGAGCGTTTCGCGCGCAAGATCATTGTCCGTGGCCTGTTCGGACTGTCGACGGGACGGCGCTACCGCGAATTCATCAAGCTTGGAGCAATTGTGTGGGCTGTCCAGGGCGGGCTCGGTTGTGCGCTGGTATTGGCCGGTTTCCGGCCGTTCTCCTATGCCGATACGGGGCTGCTTTCCACGCTTACCGCGGCTTTGGCCATCAGCGCTGTCCAGGGCCTGGCCGCCGTCGTCGTCCTGTGGCTCACGGAACGGCGGCGTACTCCGAACATCCTGAAAGGGGAGCTCTAATGTCCGATGTCGTTTGCGAACTCGTGAACGTGCACAAAGGCTTTCGCGGCCATGAAGTCATCTCGGACCTGAGTCTGAAGGTGGGTGCGGGCGAAATTGTCGCCATTACAGGTCCGAGCGGGAGCGGAAAAACAACCGTCCTTAACCTGCTTGGCCTGCTTGACCACCCTGACAAGGGCGAGATCAAGTTATTTGGCAGTCAGGCCCCGCGCCCAGGTAGCCGCAGTGCACGCATGCTCCTGAGGCTGCGCCTTGGATATCTCTTTCAGAACTATGCCCTCATCGACAACGCGACCGTGACCGAAAACCTCAAGATCGCACAGACATACACCCCCGGAACGGGCAAGGAAAAAAGCGAATCCCGGGCGAGCGCGATGGAGCGGGTAGGCCTTGACCTTGATCCGAACCGCAGAGTGTACGAACTCTCAGGCGGAGAACAACAGCGCCTCGCCATTGCCAGACTCATCCTCAAACCCTGCCAGATGATTCTCGCTGACGAGCCGACAGGATCCCTCGACGCCGTAAACCGGGATCATGTCCTTGGCCTCACCAGAACTTTGGCTGAGGCTGGCAAAGCGGTCATCATTGTGACACATGACAACTCGGTATCCGGACGAAGTGATCGTGAAATCACCCTCGGCGCCGCAAGCCGCCTGTGAGTTTCTTCTCGGTACCGGAGTTCCCGCAGCTACTTCTACTCGCCACGTTTAACTGGCAACCCTGGGTATCCATGAGCCGGGAATAGCCCAGCGCCCATCTGACCGTCCGGAGAGGTCGTGCTGCTTCAGGAAAGCGCCTCAAAGCGGGCCGAGACGAGTTCTCTCATCTACTTCTACTCGTCCCACTCGAACTGGCAACCACGGGTATTCATGAGCCGGGAGTAACCCAGCGCCCATCTGACTGTCCGGAGAGGTCGTGCTGCTTCAGGAAAGCGCCTCAAAGCGGGCCGAGACGAGTTCTCTCATCTACTTCTACTCGTCCCACTCAACTGGCATGCGCGGGTATTCGTGGGGCGGGAGTTGAACGTGGGCGGGATTCTTCTTACCCCTGGCTGGCTCGCTTCCAGGAGCGCTCAGGCGGTTCCTTCGATTAGTCTTTGGAGTTTGTCCACGGAGGGCTTGTAGCCACGGCGGTTCATCATTCGGAGCATCCTGAGTCGTGGAAGGCCTGCGATGGGAGTGAGGTCATGGTCCATGATTTTGGTGGATCCGTAAAGGTAGAGCTCTTCTAACTTGGTCAGCCCGGCCACTGGCTTAAGAGACTCGATGTCGCCGTTTTCGGCAAGGCTAAGCCGACGTAGTCCTGTGCACGCTGTGAGGTCGTCGATCCTCGTCAGTTTCTTGCAGAATTCCAGCTCGAGCTCCCGGATTTCGGAGCGGCTCTGGAGTTCAGAGATATCTTCAAGCCGCGAGGCCAAGTAGATGCCGAGTCGCTGGAGCCTTGGGAAGTGCGACAGGCCCGCAAGAGAGCTCAGCCGTGGACGATCCTTCATTCGGAGGGTTTCGAGACCGACGTGTGAGGACAGCGGCTCCAAATTTTCGGGCTTGTAGGCCAGCAGGAACAAGTAATCGAGTCCGGTGACTTCGCTGATAGTGTCCCTGACCTGAGCCCAAGGCGCCCCGAGACTGCGGAGCCGGGGTAGTTCGGTGAGCCTAATCTTCAGATCAGGATGGGTGGTCACGTGCAGCGACTCCAAGGTCGGGGCAAGCGAATATATGGGCTCAAGGGTGGTTAGGCGCCGGTCGATGATTTCCAGTTCGCGGATGGGAAGCCCGCGGAGGAATTCGAGTGTCGGTTCGTTGAATCCGAGCGCATAGTTGAGAACCAGCCGGTGGGCGTGCCCTTCCTCGAAGATCCGTGCCGATTGGGCTGTCCAAGGTTTCGTCACCACAAGTTCGTCAGCCTGCTCGTTTTTCATTGCTCCCCCTCATCTCGTCGCAGATAGAACCTGCCGTATTGCACCGAAGCTTTGGCTCCAGAGGCTAGTCCATCGGGAACAAGCCGGCACTGGCATACCTTCTCTTTGTCGCCTGTTACGTCTTCACTGCGGCCACGTATTGAGCGTAGGCTGCAGCCGAATCGGTGGCGTGGCGTTCGATGGTGGTCGGGGAGTAGCCGAGGGTTTCGGCGATGATGGCCACGGGGGCGAGTTTGGTGAGTTCGTGGAGGGTTCCGAGTCGTGCGGCCCGGGTGCTGAAGATCTTGCTGAGACGGGTTGTGAGGTGCCCGGGATGGATGTGACGCCCGGGTGAGGTTCCGCGAAAGACCCATCTGGTGTTGGGGTGCGCGGCGGTCAGTTCGTGGCCTGGGTTTGCCGCGAATTCCCGCCATGGCTGCGCCAGGGTGTCTGGTAGTGCGATCTGGATGGTTCCGAGTTGAATGGTGACTAGTTCGTCCGTGACGGTGATGTCGTCCCAGGTTAGGCGTGCGATGTTTTCGGCTTGTTGTCCGAAGACGAGGATCAGGATGGCCGCTGCCCGGTCGCGGGTAGCTAGTTCGTCGGTGTGGATGACTTGTTGGAGCGCTTGGTCTTGTCCGGGCTTGGTGAGTCTTGGGCTGGTGCCGCGGCGGTGCGGAATGATGGTGAGCCCCGGTGGTGCGGCTTTGGTTTTGATGGCCCATTTGAGGAAGCGTTCAGCGATGCGCCTGGTCGTGGGCCCTTCGGCTTGCCAGACGTCAAGGTGGGACTGCTGCAGGTCGGGCAGCTTGATGTCATGACTGGTGAGCCAGTTCAGGAGGTCGATGGCAATGGTGACTTCCTGCTTGGCACGAAGAAAAGTGCCGCGCGTAACTTCGTCCATGAGGTTCATGCGCCGTTGGTGATGCCAACGGATATAGCGACGGATCACGTCAAGGTTCTGTGGGTCGCTGACGCGATCCATGGCTTGGGCAGCCCAGGTGTCGTAGCGCATCAGGAAAGCATTTCGTTGGGGGAGCACCCCGTGTTCGATGAGGAGCCCCCGGACGTATTCGCGGGTGCGTGAGTCGGGTAGTTCGTCGAAAGTGTCGTGACTTATTTTGGGCCCGGCAGCGAGGTTTCGAAGAAAGTCTGTGACGTGCTTTTGCCGGATCCAGGTCATGCCGCTGTTGGCCCGTTTCATCGACTTCAACGCCGCTGCCAGCGGGATCAGCTCCGTGGCCATGGTTCCCGTGGCCGGGTTGGTTAGCAGGTTGTCAACGATGTCGCCGAGGACGCAGGTCCAGCAGCGGCCGCCGCTGTGGAGTTCGTCTTCGGCTCCGCAGCTCTCGCAGTCGATATTGAGCCGAACGCCTGAGCAGTTGCGGCATGCCGGCTGCTCATCGATGATTCCGGGCAGGACGCCTTCGTGTCCGCATGCGCAGGTGCCACGGGTGCGTTTTGCCTGCTGATAGCAGTAGCCGCAGACTCCGCCGTCGGGCCATCGCGCGACGGTTTGGTGGTGCTGGCCGCAGCGGCCGCAGGGGACCGGCCAGCGGGTGGGGTCCTCTGCTTTACGCGGCCTACTCACCGTCTTCGGGAGCTACGAGGCGGACACGTCGTGCGATCGGGTTTCCTGGTTGGATGCCGAGGTCTTCGCTGCGCTTGGGGGCGTTCGCTGTCTCTGCCGCGCGCATTTCTACGAATGGCTCGAAGAGGTCGTTTGGTGTGCAGTCCAGGATGTCGCAGAGCGCGGCGAAGGTCCTTGCCGGAATGCGCTCCGGGGTGGAAGTGACCAACCTGTAGACCTGGCTTTCGGAAAGGTTGATGCCCCGGGATTTCAGGAGCGGCATCAGTTCGGTGGTCTTCCAGAGGTTCTGCTTTGCCATCAGGGCTCGCAGGTTCCAGCGGTAGCCGATCCGGCGCTGTTCAGGCATCTGTGTCCTCCAAGTTCGCGATGCGGCGTGCAATCATCTGCTGCACGGTTTTTTGCTTGAAGTCAGACGATACCGAGGTGTAGAGCCCGGTGGTCGAGGCGTAGGAGTGGCCAACCTGTGTCTGCACGAACGCCGGGTCGTAGCCGGCTTCAATCAGATGGGTCACGTAGGAATGCCTGAGGCAATGCAGGCCCAGTTCCTGCGGCAGGCCGACGGCATCCCGTGCGGCTGCGAACGCATCACCGAACGAGCCCAGAGACATTCGGGAGCCACGCTCACTGGGCCAAAGAGCCGAGGACCGTTCAGCGGTCGGGAACTGCTGCCGCATGCCGCCGGATGTCCAGGTCTTGAGCTGGTCCACGACCCAGTCGAACTCCGGAACGGTCAACACGGTGCGCCGTCTGGGTCCTGAGCCTGCCGTGCCTTTGGCGAATCGAACCTGGAGTGCTCCGAACCGTCCGTAGTCGCTGACGTGCGGGTTCGGGCCGAGGTCCTCTAGGTCCAGCATGGTCATTTCACGTCGGCGAAGCCCGTAGGCATAACAGACCTTGAACGCCACCGAGTCCCGGAACAGTGGCAGCCAGCGCTTGCTGCCGGCGGCATATTCCCTGTCGACAAGGTCATCGAGGTAGTCGAAAAGCCGTTGCAGTTCCGCCTTGGTGAAGGACCGTTTCTTCGCCGGGACGGCATCATCGGTCGTATGCCGTGGCGTGTTCCACTCGAAGCAGATCTGGCTCGGAATATCGCCAAATGTCCGTTCGCAGAACTCGCCCCACCCATAGCCAGGATGCGTCAGGAAAGAGCAGAACATCGCCACGGCATTGCTGTACGAACGCAACGTTTTCAGACTGATCGGCTTCTCGCCAGAACGCAGATCGGCCAGGAAATCATCGATATCGGCCGGGCGCCACTGCCACGGAAATTCACCCGTGAAGCGCTGAAAACGCTCCAGCAGCTGGCAGCGCTGCTTGATGGTCTGCGTCGTGAGGCCACGGGCAAGCATCTGCGCCCGCCAACCATCCAGCATGGCCGTGAAGACCCGTTCATCAGCCCTGAACAGCCCAATGTCCGGATCCACCAGCATCCGCGGGACGAAACCCGGAACGGCACCATTCACAACGACCCCTAAACCATGGAAACATGCATTAGATGCAGGAAACCTACAGCCGCAAGGGATCCGCGGGCAAATTCAGCCATGTCGACAGAATGGTCAGGTTCTTCGCAAAGCTTGCCTGACCTGCGAAAACGTCCGATTCGTAGCGGGACGGGAGTTTTCGCAGCTACTTCTACTCCCGTGGTTTATTCGCCGATAATCTACATTATGTAAAGTAGAACAGTGATTATTGCATCCGATGCACGATCGCCTCTCCTCTGTGCGCGACTTGCCGCCACGCAGTCCTTCATCTCCCAAAAGCGCCTTTGAACTGCGGAAACACTTCATACGGAGTCGGCGGAGGGCACTCCTGAAAGGATCGACGGGGCGCGTAAAGCAACATGACGTTTGACTTTGAATGCCTCGTTGAGCCGCGGATTTGCGCGACTCCTGCATTAATTGCATGATTCTTGCATCCAATGCAATGCTTCAGGAGGCTTCATGGCGGTCGATTCAGCGGGACGGGTGCTAGATTTCGGCTCAGTGCGTTTCCTTCATCCGGAGGATGTCGTGTTCACCCAGATGCTCACCGGTTGGCGGAATCAGCAGCTGAGCAGGAATCTGTCGTTTGGCACTATCGAAGGCCGGGAGCGGCTGGTGACGCGGTTCCAGGAGTCCACCAATGAGTATCCGTGGCAGTGGACGCCGGCACATGTTGACGAGTTCTTCGGAGATCTGCGCAGCGTGAAGCACGCGGCCCAGTCCACGATCCGGAGTTATCAGGCCGCGCTTCGGGCATTCTGCTCGTACGTAGCCTCACCTGATTATGGCTGGGACCGAGTCTGCGAGCAGTATTTCGGGACGCACCCTTCGCAGGTCTGTCTCGACTGGAACACCGCGGTCCATGCCCAGACCAACGAATCGGATCCTAAGCGGCGGCCGTTCACCAGGCGGGAGCTGCAGGCCTTCTTTGACCGGGCCGATGACGAGGTGGACAGGATTGCGACGCTGGGCCGCAAGGGCTGGCTACCGGCCTACCGCGACGCTGTCCTGTTCAAGGTGGCCTACTGCTGGGGTCTGCGTCGCAACGAGGTCAGGCACCTGCAGACTGTCGATTTTGCTCGGAACCCGCACGCTCGGGAATTCGGCAAGTACGGGGTTCTGCAGGTCCGGTACGGGAAGGCCATGAAGGGTTCACCGCCCAAGCGCCGTAGCGTCCTGACCGTGTTCGACTGGTCCACGGAAATCGTTGCCGACTGGCTGGAACGCGGCCACCCGCACATGACCGACGGCCTGGACCTGTTCCCTTCCGAACGGGGCACCCTCGTTTCGGAGACGGCGCTGAACCGAAGGTTCAACCGGTACTGCGAGGACCTCGGCCTCTCCCCCGGCCTGGACATCCACTCGCTGCGCCGCTCCTACGTCACCCATCTGATCGAATCAGGCATGGACGCTTTGTTCGTCCAGCACCAGGCCGGGCATGAGCACGCCTCAACGACGGCCCTCTACACCTCCGTCTCCAGCGACTACAGAGTCAAAACACTGCGCCGTGCCCTGGACTCCACGATCCGGGACGCACTGGCCGGAATGGAAGACTGAACCCATGAAACGAGAGATCGACTACCGTTGGCGGCTTGCAGAACTCATGGCAGCCCGGGGAATGCACAACAGCACCGATTTGAGCCCTTTGCTGAAGGAACGCGGCATCGAACTCTCCGCTTCCCAGGTCTATCGGCTCGTCACCCAACGCCCGGAGCGCGTCTCACTCATGATGATCGCCGCGCTCTGCGACATCTTCTCCTGCGGGCCCGAGGACCTGGTCACCGTCACGGCAATGGACGCCAAGGTCCGCAAGGTCGCCTCGGATGCCAAGGTCGTGGACCTGAACAAGACCATCAGGCCCAAACGTGCTCGGGTAATCCGCGATGACGGCTGAGATCCCAGGGCGGCTTGCCGTTCGTGGCCGGCCCCGCACCACCGGGGCGTTCACCTGCGACAGGTGCTCACGGGCAGCTGGCAAGCACCGCGCCAGCTGGCCGGAAGGCAGGATCTGCGGGACCTGCTTCACGGTCGCCATGCGCACCCACGGCACCTGCCCCGGCTGCGGGACAGAGCGCATGCTCCCCGGCAGGTCTGCTTCCCACAGTGACCAGCCAGTCTGCAGCGATTGCGCCGGCATCACCCAGGACTACCACTGCTCCGGCTGCGGGACGGAAACCGAGCACTACCGCCAAAACACCTGCGCCCGCTGCTCACTCCGGAACGACCTAACCGCGCTGTTGCGCGTCCACGAGGCCGCCGGCAACGAAACGACGGCAGCGAAACTACTCGCTGCGCTCTGCGGAGCCCAACGCCCGGAAAGCATCCTCACCTGGCTCCGCCAGACCGGCGTCCGCGAACTGCTCAAGCGACTCGCCACCGGAGACATCCCGCTCAGTCACGAGGCGCTGGACAGGGAACCCAACAGCCTACGGGTGGAGCACCTGCGCAGCCTGCTCACCCACCACAACCTACTGCCCGGGCGGGACCACTACCTCGCGCTCTTTGAACGGTGGCTACCCAGCAAGCTCGATGACATCGATGACATCGACGTTCGGCGATCCATTGAGTCCTTCGCCCGCTGGCACCACCTGCGACGCATCCGGACACTCTCCACAGACGGGAAATCCACCCGCGGTCCCGTACACAGCGCGAAGCAGGAAATCACCGAAACCATCAAATTCCTCACCTGGCTCAAGCTCACCCACGGACGAACGGTCGCCTCCTGCCTCCAGGCCGACGTTGACGCATGGCTGGCCGACGGCCCCACAACCAGACACGCCATCAGAACCTTCTTCGTTTGGGCGGTAAAGAACCGGACCTGTACCAACATCACCATCGGCTTCCGGCAGGCCAAGACCGTGCCACTGCTCACCCAGGCTCAGCGGCTCGCCATGCTCAAAGCCTGCCTCACCGACAACATCGACACCCTGTCCTACCGGGTCGCCGCCACTCTCCTGTTGCTCTACGCACAGCCGGTTGTGAAGATCGCCGCGATGAAAAGCACCGACGTGATCCTCACACCCGATGGCCTGCGCCTGTCACTTGGCGAAGAGCACCCGGCGCCAGTGCCGGAACCTTTCGCCTCACTGCTTACAGAACACCTGGCCGCACGGCCCAACATGCGCACGGGCAGCAGCTCCGGCAGTCCGTGGCTCTTCCCCGGCTACCGCGCCGGGCAACACATACACCCCAACACACTCATGGAGCGTCTGAGGGAAATCGGCATCGATCTCCTGGGCGCACGAAACGCATCCCTGCGTGGGCTCGTCAAAGAAGTCCCGGCACCGCTCGTCGCAGAAATGCTCGGCTACAGCTACCAAGTCACGCAAAAGCACGCCGCGGCCGCGGCAGAGCCGTGGTCACGCTACCGGCCTAACGCGAGGCTAACAGCGGACTGATGACATCCCGACATTGGAGGCATTCATGAAACCACACATCCGGGAGGACCAATCTGATGTTTCTGAGCTCCTTTTCTCGTTAGCAGGAGAACGGCTAAACCGCGTAACCTGCGTCTACCCCGATGCCTGGTCTATAACTGACGAAACCGAGTCGGATCACGTCCACGAAGCAGGAATGGACGTTGTTCTGCACTTCGCCGGAGGAGGGCACCTGAAAGTTTCTTGGGCCATGGCGGGATTAGTTGAAGGACTCGAGCTAAGCCGTAACGACGTTCCGCGGCACGGTCTCATGCACGTGGATGTTTCAGCGTCACCTAGCTGGGCGAGACTGCTTGGATAGGAATTGAACGAAACCAAAGCCCTATGGCGAGCAGCAAACGAAGATGCGGCCGAGAGCATTTGGTGGACCGGGTTCACCCTGCACTCGGGCGACTCCTTCTCGATCACCTTGGGAGAGATGGAAGCCGGAATTCCCGATTACAAGCCCAACTCGCTTCTCGTCTTTGTCAACGAGGTCCAGGATCACGAATTTAGGAAGCGAACGGGCCGCTACTGGGGCTGAAGGTTCCTTGGTCGGGCCTGCTGGACCTCCCACTCAAGGTGTCCCCCTCCAGAGCAGGTCACTTTCATCAACGGTGAGGCTGGACCCAGCGTTATCTGACATTTCTGTCTATCTCTCCCTTTGGGGATCAGAAACCCAGGTCGGAAGGATCGGGCACTATCTCCGCGGCCGATTCAGGCAACCGGCGACGGGGCGAAGAATCCACCTTCCAACTGTCGAGTTCGAAGATCTCATCGTCCATGTCCAGGTTGATGGCAACTTGGACAGGGAGCCCGTCGTCGTCCTTGAACCACCCTTCTGACAGGGTACGGCCGTACATCCGCTCTGGCTTTGTGGAGCAGAATAGAAGGCTGCCCATTCCTCCATCGTTCATATCCGAAACGCGTAAGGCTTCTAAGTCGAGTGCTCGCCACTTTGGCTCGTATGTGCGATCCAGCAAAGTTCGCACAATGAGAACTTCACCCGGAAGAAGCAAACGGGAGGTCATCTAACAATCCTACGTCCGGCCCTCTGAAGAACATTGAAACATCCAAGTTGACCAAGTATGAACATACGACCTGCCCATCTCGCAGGTGCCGCAAATAGTTCGAAAACGAATATGCACCGTTACCAGTAGTACTCTGCGTATCCCTAAGTGAGGTTCGCCCGATCGCGTCCCTGGAGTCGATTCGCGGCCGGCGCCACGCGAGCAGGTCAAAGAGGTTTTCGCCAAACAACAAAGGAAACCTGCTCCCGCCCATAGTCTGGAATATCGAGATCGTCACAACAGGTCCGTCGGTGTGGTGGATTTTCTGGTCACCGCAACGTTCTGAACCCATCCTGCTCTCGATGGAAGAATGCGGCTATCCCGCCGATTGGACTCCGCGCCATTGGGCGGGAGTCCTCTCTAACGCCGCCAATCGTCCGGCCGCCTGATTGAAAAATCGGTAAGTGCGCTTGCCAAGGCAATAGTAAGCATGCTTATTGTTGGTGCAGCGAAGGCCGCACAGGAAGGACTCGACCACCGGGTTCCCCTCCCGGTCGCCTGAAGGAAGGTTCACCCCCGTGGATATTCTCGGCGCGAATAAAGTCGGGCTGACAGACACCCACCTCTAGGCCTACGACCGACCGCAGAGAAGGCAGGAGATGCGTTATGAGTTCTGATCCGTTGACGCCCGGAGGACCATCACCGGAGGTGCCCTCGAATGTTGGCCCTCCCCCGGCAACGCCACCCCCGGCAACGCCACCCCCAGCGACGCCGCCGCAGGCACAGCCACCGACGGTGGCGTCCGGGACCGCCGGTCGGGGGTCCCCGGCGAGTGTGACGCGGGCCGGGATGGTGTGGGTGACCGTGGTGACAGCTTTGGTGCTGCTGGTGCTGTTGATCATTTTCATCCTTCAGAACCAGGATCCGGCAAGGATCGCCTTTCTGGGCCTGGATGGCACAGTGCCTCTGGGTATGGGCTTGTTCATCGCGGCAGTGGGTGGCGGAATCCTCGTGGCTGCAGCCGGTGCAGCGCGCATCATCCAGCTCAGAGTCAAAACCCGTCGTCTGCAGCAGTCCAGGCAGCATCTCCAGTGAAGGTGTTCCAGAGGGATAGGTGCGAGCCCGCTCCCCCGCGGATGTTTGGCGGTTTCCCCTCGGGATACTAAGTGGGCTTGGTATCTTCCTCGTTCCCCGGTTACGGTGGCTATGAGGCTGTATTCGCAAGGAGGAGAAAGGCAAGGAAATGAGCAACCCAAAGGAAGAACCGGCAGCAGGTTTCATCGTGCCCGATCCGTCGCAGATGCGCGAAGACATCCCCGGCGATGCCGGCGATGAGGCCAACGCGATCCGCTTCAGCGAGGAGCAGGCCTTGATCGAGGAGCAGGCGCACGGTCTCCGTCCGGACACCTATAGCGTTCCGTCCGGCGGCCCCACCATGGATGAGGCCCGCGGCAACATGGACCTCTCCGACCGTAGTGACTCCGGTGGCGCTCCCGGCCCCGAAGACGACAGCAGCGACGACGGCTTGCACGGCGGCGCGGAGTCCTGAAACCGTTGAGAGGCACAGCTACGGCCGGATAGAAGCCCCGGCCAGATAGCGCACACCTGAGCGATCCCGGCGAGTACCGCCGTCGAACTCCGCCTTCCGTTCGACGATATCCAAATGGCACCTACTCCGGATGTACTTCGTTAGGCCGCCTTTACGTCCTCTCCTGACGGCGGAAATCCAGCGGGCGTTGTGCTGGACGCAACCGGCCTCGACGAGGCTCGAATGCAATCCATTGCGGCTGGGGTTCATCAAGGCAGCCATGTCGGCCGCCCGAGTGTCCTCACCATCGATATCCCTCCGGGGGGTGGAATTGTCGTGAGTGGCGAAGCCGTGGAGATTGCCGATCCCTCGAAGCCGGATCATGCCCTGCGCGGATAAGTATGAAGGTAACCTTTTCAGTTTGCCTTACTATCTGGTACCGTCGTTTTCGTGAACGCTCACCCGGACGCTGACGCGGCGGCCATGCTCGAAGCTGCCGCCGAGCTTCGTGTCCTCATTGGCCAATTGACCCGGCGGCTGCGTGAGCAGTCCCAGGTGGACAACCTGACCAATGCGCAAAAGGCCGTGTTGATCCACTTGGAGCGCGACGGCCGGAGCACGTTATCCGCACTGGCCCGCGCGGAGGGAATGCGTCCCCAATCCATGGGGGCCATCATTTCCGCCCTTTCCACCGCAGGTCTCGTTGAGAGCGGCGCTGATCCGGCCGATGGCCGTCAGAGGATCCTGTCCCTCACAACTGAAGCCCGGGAAAGCATCAGCGCAAGCCGGGCGGCCAAAGCCGATTGGCTTTACCGCACCATCCAGTCCAAACTCGCGGCGGACGAGCGGGAACGGTTGCCCGACGCCATCCACTTACTCAAACGCCTTTTGGAGCCGTGAACACATGACCGTCACAACGTTGGACCCTATTACCGCCCTGATCATCGTTGACCTTCAGCGGGGAATCGTTGCCTCCACGAAAGCGCATCCCCTCGAGCCGATCGTGCGGAATTCCGCTGCCCTCGCAGATGCTTTTCGTAGCCAAGGGCTTCCGGTAGTGCTCGTCAACGTTACCGGTGGTGCGCCCGGCCGGACAGATCAAGGCAACAGCGCGGGAAGGCAGTTCCCCGCGGATTTCGCCGAACTCCTGCCTGAACTGAACCAGCAACCGGGCGATCACCTCGTCACGAAGAAGACGTGGGGCGCTTTCACCAACACCGGCCTCGGCGCGCTCTTGGAAGACCTTGGTGTAACCCAGGTGGTACTGACCGGTGTCGCCACCAGCATTGGCGTGGAATCCACGGCGCGGAGCGCCCACGAAGCCGGCCTCAATGTCACACTGGCGCTCGACGCGATGACCGATCTGACCATGAATGCCCACGAAAACTCCGTCACGACGATTTTTCCCCGACTGGGCGAGACCGGGACGACTCAGGAGATCCTGGACGTGCTCAAAGCCACACGGCCGTGACCGCGTCGGACGCCGTGGGGCCATTGGGCCCGCCAGCCGACACCGGCAGGCGAGAGCCGGCTCCCCCGCGGAACGCGTCCTGCACTCCGGCTTCCGAGCCGGGGAATCGGCCCTCAAACCCTCTGGGCTGGAGGTTCACCGCTCCCCTGCTGCTTGGATCCACCTTGAACCCGATCAACAGCTCGATGATTGCCACCGCGCTGGTTGGTATCGGGGCCGACTTCAGGTCAAGCCCGGGTGCCACTGCCGGGCTTATATCCGTCCTCTATCTATGCAGCGCAGTGGCCCAGCCGACCATGGGGAAACTGGCTGTCCTCTTCGGGCCCAGGCGCATCTTCCTCTCCGGGGTTTCCATTCTCCTGCTGGCTGGAGTCGTCGGAGTTCTGGCTCCAAACCTTGGAGTGCTGCTCGTTTCGCGGGCCCTCATCGGCGTCGGGACCTCAGCGTGCTACCCGACGGCGATGGCCCTGGTCCGCCGGCGTGCCGATGAGTCCGGGATCGGCGTACCCGGCCGCGTCCTGGGTAACTTTTCGATCGCCGCGCAGGTGACCGCCGTCGTCGGTCTGCCCCTTGGTGGAGTCCTGGCCGGCTCTTTCGGCTGGAGGGCCCTGTTCGCGGTCAACATTCCGTTGGCGCTGCTGGCCTTCGCCTTCACTTTGTTGGGTGTGGCGAAGGACGCGCCGGTCCAAAAACGTGGCCGGGGCAGCTTGCTCACAATGCTGGACCTGCCGGGGATCGCTCTTTTCGCCGGTGCGATCATCTCGCTGCTGGTGTTCCTCTCGGCGCTCGCGACTCCGGCTTGGTGGCTTGCCGCGCTGGCTGTGGTGCTGGCGGGGGCACTGCTCTTGCGGGAACGGCACGCGCGCAGTCCGCTGATCGACGTCCGGATGCTGGGGCGGAACGGAGCGCTGCAGCGCACCTACCTGCGTTCGATCCTCGCCGCGCTGGCCACCTATGCATCGATGTATGGCGCGAGCCAGTGGATGGAACAAAGCATGGGGCTGAACGCCGCGACGGTGGGGTTGATTCTGATTCCGCTGAGCCTGCTGAGTATTGTCGTAGCGCGGGTCGTCTCCGGTCGGGCATGGGTCCGTTGGCCGCTCATCCTTGCAGGCATTGCCTTGACGCTCTCCGCAGGCGTGATGCTGCTCGTGAACCACAACTCCGGCGTCGCGCTGCTCGTCGGAATGACCCTGCTGCTCGGCCTGACCAACGGTTTTAGCAGTTTTGCCAATCAA
This sequence comes from Arthrobacter bambusae, assembly GCF_030812595.1. Taxonomy (GTDB): domain Bacteria; phylum Actinomycetota; class Actinomycetes; order Actinomycetales; family Micrococcaceae; genus Arthrobacter; species Arthrobacter bambusae_B. The sequence continues at coordinate 662,053 of NZ_JAUSSZ010000001.1, read as the reverse complement.
GCGGCGCTGTATTTGCAAACGACTGCCGCGGAGATTGCGGTTGCCTCCGGATTGCTGCGGACGTCCATGTACCTGGGCGCCATCGGGTCCTCCAGCCTCATCGGAATCGCTTTCGGAGCGTCCGCCAGCGATGTAGGTCTCCACGCCTTGGCCTGGATGCTGGTCGCCATCGGTGCGGCGATGGTGGTCCTGACGGCGTTTGACCGCAACGTTCCGGCCGTCGCCGCGCAGCATTGAGCCCGACGGCGGGTGGCGGCGGGATCATTCAAGCCACCGCATTAAGGTTCCGTTAAGAAGATTCACAAAATTGTGAATCGAGCGTTACTTGCTAGGCATTAACACAGTGATTGAGGCCCACGGCCTTGAGAAACGCTACGGACGGGTCCGTGCACGCGACGGACTCGAATTGTCGGTCGAAGCCGGCGAAGTGCACGGATTCCTCGGCCCGAACGGCGCGGGCAAGTCCACCACCATCCGGGTATTGCTTGGTCTCGCCCGGGCCGGAAGTGGAAGCGCGACGGTCTCCGGCCGGGACCCGTGGTCCGACGTAGTGGAACTGCCGGGGAAGGTAACCCACGAATGGCAAGAGACGAACGAGCGCTCCGCGAGGCGGCCGAACAATCGGCCGCCATCCTTACTGCCGCCGGTATGCCCAAGATGCCTGCCCGCGTGCTCATGGCGCTGACCGTCGCGGAAGAGGGGGGCCTGACGGCGCTCGAGCTAGGTGAGGTGCTCGGCGTGAGCGCGGCAGCGATCTCCGGCGCGGTCCGTTATCTGCAATCAATAGCGATCGTGCGGAGGGTGGCCCAGCCCGGCAGCCGCCGGGACCGTTACGAAGTTCCGCCAAATGCCTGGCTGGCAGCCTTCGCCCAGGAACGTCCGGTCTACCGGGCGCTCGCGGACCTCGCCGACGCCGCAAGCGACGCAATTGGTGACCACACCACCACGGCCGCCGGCCGGCTGGAGGAAATGGCGAGCTTCTACAGATTCCTGGACACCCGTCTTCCCGCCCTCATGAACGAATGGGAGCAACAGCGCAAAGAACAGACGAGATGACACAAAGAACCGGCGGGTTTCGTTGATGACACCGCCGTGGACGCCGTACTCGGCCGGGCCCCGTCCTCGCTGTCGCCCCGGACTCGCTTACGCTGTCGGGTCCTTGACCCCGGCACCGCGAACGGACGCTTCAAAGCCGGTTGTGAACAACTGCCCGAGTTCCCTGCGCGAGCGGAGGCCAAGTTTGGCGAGAACATTACGTACGTGAAAATTCACCGTAGCGGGCGAAACGAAAAGTTGCGCAGCGATTTGCTTGTTGGTCATGCCCCGTTCGGCATAGAAGGCGATCTCCCGTTCCCGGCCAGTCAGCGACTCAAACGCCTGCAGGTGCGGGTTGCTGGGCCTGTCGCTCAAGCCATCGAGCAACTTCATCGCGCGGCTAAGGTAGGGGGCCGCCCCGAGTTCAAGGAAGATCCGTACAGCTCCCTTCAGCGCAGTGGCACCTGCTTTTGTGTTTCCGGTAGAGACGAGCAACCGGCCGAGATCAAGGTGGGCAATTCCCTGCGACAAGGGGAACCGTGATTCCTTCGAGGCGGCTCGATAGAACCTGGCCGCTTGGCCGAACAGTCCATATGCTTCGCTGACCCTTCCTTCCAGCCAGTCAAGGGAGCCATACACCGGCCACCATCCACGGTTATCTAGTTCCTTGCAGGCCTGCAACAACCTGTCCGCTTCCTCCGCACGGCCCAGCCCGGCCAAGGCATCGATCCTGTAGCTGTACATCGACGGGGTGGCCGAGCCGATCGCTTGGCCGGCATCCAACTGCTGCTGCCACTCGGCCAGGGAACGGGCGCGTTCGACCCGCGCGAGTACGCTGAGCTCGACTCCGAAGGTGTCATACTCGCTGATCCGGACTTCCTCGGCCCGGCGCAGTGCAGCTCCGTAGGAGTCTGACCGCCCTTTGTACCGCTTCGAGTACCGCTGACATCGCATATACGAGCGGGCGGGAGGAAACGTCGCTGACATCCAAGGAAAGCAATTGCGCCGTACGGATGAGAGTCGACATTTCATGCACCCTGCCTAGCAGGAAGTAGCAGTAAGCAAGCACCACCCTGGTATGTCCGATTGCCAGGCCCGCCCCGCTTGATGCAGTTACCGCAAACGCGCGCTCCAAGTCGGCTGTGGCCTGCTCGATGCCGCCGGTGACACTCAGGAAGCCTGCCCTGCATGTGAGGGCGTCGGCCAGCGCCGGACTGTTACTAGCGCAAGAGATCCTCGCGCTGAGCGCGGTCAAAGCATTGGAGATCATTTCGCGATCCTGCGTACCGCTGGCGGCGATGAGATTGAATCCATCGAATTGCAGGCCCAGATCCGTTCCCGACGGCAGGTGTCGGAGACGGGGGTCGTGGACCGCTCCATTGCTCTGCGCCAGTTGCTCCAGGTATTGGTGCGCTTGGAGGACCGCGACGGCGGTGGAAGGCTTATCGTCCGACACCATCCGTGAGACGACGATCGCCAAGGAAATATGGGCGCGCAGCAGGGCTTCGTCCGGATGGTTCAGCTCATCCGCAATCAGCTCTTCAGCAAATTGGCCAACGCGGTCAAGATCCGGTCGCATTTGAAGCAATTGCAGCAGCGCGAAATCACGCACAATGTCATGAGGCATGGACTGCAGCTGGGGCAAAAGGTCCATCACCTCGGGAATGGCGTGGTGAACGGACGCGACGAGGCAGGCTTCGATGATGCAGTCGTCCCGGCGGAGCCCACTGAACCTGTCCATTGCAGAGCGTAGGTACTGCAGGGCGAGTTCCGGTTGACCATCGGCCAATGCTTGATCGACCCCCGCAGCCACCGCTGTATACAGCTCGGCAGTCCCGGGCTCCTCCACAAGCAAGCGATGTTGCAGGGCAAGCCTCGGATCATCGGCTTCATCTGCGATTGCGCGGTGTATTGAAGACAACCGGTGGCTCTCCAGGTTCTCCCGAACGCCGACGGCAAGCAAGTCATGAAATGGACGTAGTTGTACTGACTGTCCGAGCCTGGTGCCCAAGATCAAACCACTCTCCAGCGCGGCAGTGACGTCCGTTGGTTCATTCAACGCGTCCCCGATCCGCTCCACCCGTTCTTGTTCGATCGGGCCGCGGCTGACACAGACGTACTCGACGACGGATCGGGCGGGCCCTGGTTCCAGTGCATTGAGCATGGCGGCAAAAGGATTGCTTCCGGGAACGATATACGGAACAGCGTCAGGCCACGGGTTCTGGGCAGAATGATCAGGCCCGGCTGCGTGCTCCATCGCCGCGTTGATCAACAAGGGCGTTCCACCGGTGTTCCCTCGAAGCCGTTCCGCCGCGCGGGCCGACATCGTTCGGTCCCAGACTTGTGCCACATAGTCCTGGACCTGCTCAGCACTCAGCGGTTCCAACGTAATGCGCCTAATGAAGCGCCACGCCAGGTCATCGCTCAGCATGCTGTTGATGGCAGCCGTCCCTGTCCCGGCGACCCCTGCCAAGACAACGGTGATCTTGTCGTCGGCGAGCCTCTGCAGTACAAACCGCAACGCCTTGGCAGAGCGTTCATCTATCCATTGCGCATTGTCTATGACGATGCAACTAACGTGCTTGGGCCGGGACGCTAGCGCGGACAACAGGCGGCGGGCAGCTATGACGGGATCTGAGAGGGGTTCGGCCTCGCGGTGCCCTAAAGCAACGAGGAGCTTGTCCACGAAGGAGAGTGGAAGGGCACTTTCAAAAGCATCAGCGCTGCATGCAACCACATTTGCCCGCCTCAGCGCCTCCATGAACTGCAAGCACCATGTGGTTTTACCGATCCCCTGGATCCCAGTGAGCACAATAATGCCGCCGCGGTACCGGCGTGTGCGTTCCAGTACCGCGGCGGGATTGTCATCTTCCGGCAGTCCAGGATGTACGACCGTGCGCGACCTCATGCCGACATTTTATGAGGCGGGTCTCCCCTTTCCCTCCTGTGGGCGGCGTCGCGCTCCAATGTGTCCTTGTCGGCTCCAGCGCCAGAGCAACAGTCCCAGAACAAGCGCGGCGACTCCCCCGAGTCCCAGTCCGGCAAAGGCTGGGCCGTTGGACCCCGTATATGCCAGATTGCCAAACGTCGCCGAGTTTGGAATGCCGGCTGAGGCTGCCGGGACCGTGGGCACGGTAGGGACCGTGGGCACCGAAGGGGCCGTCACAGCTACGGAGGCCGGCGTTCCTGAAGCCGGCAAGAAATACGTGTCTCCTGAGTACTCCACCTTGAGTTCGTGGTTCCCGACCGACAATGCCGGAATCGCGACCGTGGCCAAACCCGACGCCAAGGTCACCGCGGGAAGGTGGATCCGGCCGTCAATGCTCATCGTGATGGTGCCGCCAGGCTGAACCGGAAGCGAACTGCCCGCCACCACGTTTACCGATACGTCTAGGGTGCCGCCCTGCAATATGGACGTCGAGGAGGGAGCGAGCACCACGGTCGGTTTGACTCGGGCACTACGACGCTCGTTGTCGTCGCGTAGTCCGGGGTGTACCAGACGCTGACCCAGCCGCTACCTGCGTTGTAGCCCCGGACCACGTTGCTTGCCGAGGAATCAACGTAGCTGCTGCCACCGCCCCCACCGCCGCCTCCGGCGCCGCCAACTGAGCTGCCAAGGGCGCCGGAACCGCTCAGCCAGCCTCCGCCGCCACCGCCTCCGCCGCCTCCGCTCGACGAATTTCCGGCACCGCCGCCGTCGGTTCCCGGCGCCCCGTTGGGCCCGATGACCCCGGAATCGGCGCCCGGTGCCCCGCCCGCACACCACCCATCGGCCGACTGGCCATTCTGGTTGGCAGCGCCTCCCGCACCGCCGTTGCAGTACACGAAGGCAGCACCGTGGCCTGCGCCTCCGCCGCCACCGCCAGCGACAACAAGCGGAGAGCCCTGCGCGTTGACTACAGCGCTCGCACCACCGCCGCCGCCACCAGCAGATCCACCGAGGGATCCGGTCCCTCCCGAACCGCCACGAATGAAACCTAGCCCGCCGCCACCCGGATTGTGTCGCGACCCTGTTCCCCCGCCAGGAATTGAAGCGTAAATCTTGAGCGACTGGCCAGGCGTCACCGACAAGGTCGCGCGGATGTCGGCGCCGGCACCTCCAGGACCGTCATTGCTCACCGTAAGATCCGTGCCTGGGATATTGATTGGCCCACCTCCGCCGCCAGCAGATCCCCACACCCGGACATCGATGGAGCGCACGCCGGCGGGCACAGTCCAGGTGTCTCCATTGATATTTGCGAAGTCGACTTTGGTGGGAGCTGGATTCGTAGTGGAAAGAAGACTCTCAGGTGCAGCGTTGGCGGGAGGAACGTGGAGCCCGAACGCGCCGACGGCAGCCGCAAGCAGGAACATTGACATTTGCGCAGCCACCGGCTTGCGTCTTGAGAGAGACCCCATAGCTGGAACACTAGGTACGGGAAGCGACCGGCGCCGCCCGGGCGATCAAATACTATTCACAACGAATAGGTGATTCACCCTCCATCGGGCGGTGATTAGTGCTGGGCGGTACCGCGGGCCTCCCCGAAGCCTCCCAGAACCCCCGGCTACAATGGGGCAGTCCGTATTTCCCCTGGAGAGGTAGTTTCCCTTTTGGTTACTCGCCACGATGCACCCAGCCCGGAGCCGGGCCAGTCACCCCCTGTTGCCTACCCGGGCCAGGGAAAGCTGGCTGCCCGCAGCCGGCGCTTCAGCTTCCGCCGTTCGCCCCGCTGGTTCAAAATCACCAGCGCCGCCGTGGCTGTCTTGCTGATCGCAGTCATCGCGTTCGGAGGGTATTGGGTATGGCGCCTTCAGTCCAACATCTCAACCTCCGCGCTCGGCGCCGGCGGCGTCAGGACGGAAGGGCCCGTGGACGACAGCAAGGACCGGCTTCAAATCCTCGTCCTGGGCACTGATACCAGGAGCGGGAAGAACGGGCAGTTCGGCACAACGGACCAATCCTCCGGCTACGGCCAATCCGACGTCATGATGTTGCTGGATATCTCGGCGGACAACAACCACGTGAACGTCATCAGTTTCCCGCGGGACTTGTTGGTGGACGTTCCGGCTTGTACTGACAGCAAGACCGGCAAGCAATACCCGGAACGGCAAAATGCCATGATCAACAGTGCGATGGCCGAGGCCGGCATCGGCTGCGCTGTTGACACCGTCAACAAGCTCACGGGCTTGGAGGTCGACCACTTCATGATGGCCGACTTCAACGCCGTGACCGAACTTTCCAAGGCCGTCGGCGGCGTCGATGTCTGTGTGAGCGCTCCAGTCAACGACCCCGATTCCGGATTGCATCTGCCCAAGGGCACGTCACAGGTGGAGGGCGACCAGGCCCTGGCCTTCCTGCGCACCCGCCATGCATTTTCCGACGGCGGCGACCTCGGACGTATCAAAGCGCAGCAATCGTTCCTCGGTTCGCTCGTACGGAAGCTCAAATCCGACGGGACGCTCGGAAACCCGCAGAAGATGCTGAGCATCGCCGATACGGTCACGAAGAACCTCACCGTCGACGACGGACTCGCTTCGGTTCCGGCCCTGTTGACCATCGCGGGCAGGCTCAAGAACATTGACCCGGCCAAGGTCAACTTCATCACGGTGCCGAACGTCCCGGCCGCGTCCGACCCCAACCGGCTCGACCTCGATCAACCGGCTGCGAGCAACTTCTTTACGGCCTTGACGAGGAGCCCCGACCTTAGCCAGCCCGCACCAAGCGCCACGGCCTCCCCTGCGCCGTCCACGGAAGCTCCGAAGGCCGCATACAACAAGGCGCTTCAACCGATCACTGTCGCTAACGGAACGGGCGTGACCGGCAGGAGCCAGGAGATCGGGTCGCTTCTGGCTGCCGGTGGATTCACCAAGCTGGCCAAGATCCAAGCTGATAGCAGGCCGCAGACCATGGTCTATTACGGTGCAGGCTTTGCCGATGTTGCCGCGGATGTCGCCGCAATGTTCGGGTTGCCGGCGACGAGCGTGCAGCAGGTAGCCAGTGTCCAGGGAGTCCAGCTCTACGCCGGGCAAGACTTCGCCTCCGGGGACAAGCCGACTCTTCCGGCCCCCAAGCCGAACGACGTGGTTGCCCAGACCGCCCAGGACCAGACCTGCCAGATGACCAACCCGGCCGGATAGCCGGAAACAGAAATCGCCCTTCGCCTAGCATTGCGTGGCGGAGGGCGTTTTCTGTCTCCTTGCTACTGCTGGGGCTGCTCCCCTGAAACGTTGACCAGCCAGGCAACACCGAATTTATCCGTCAGCATCCCGAAGATGTCCCCCCACGGCGCCTTCTCCATCGGCACTGTGACTGTGCCGCCATCGGCCAGTCCGTCCCAGTAGCCCCGAAGTTCTGCTTCGTCGTCGCCGCTAAGAGACACCGAGAAGTTGTTCCCCTGGCTGTAATCCATGCTGTTGGGGGTGTCTGCGGCCATAAGCAGCAAACCTTTGTCCGTTTTCAGTGCGGAGTGCATGATCTTGTCGCCCTCGGCGGGGTCTTCGCTCGCGTGGAACTCCGCGAAGGTGCTTTGGGTCAGCTCGCCGCCGAACACCGACTGGTAGAAGGCCATGGCCTCCTTGGCATTGTCCCGAAAGCTGATGTACGGGTTGAGGTTCGTGGTCATTTCCTGGCTCCTCAGTGTTTGGGGCAGCACAATCGGCTACCTTTTCGTCATGCTAACAGCGCCGGCAGGGACCATCTACAGCCAACTTCCTGCCACAACTTCCGTGGTCCGCAGCGGCGGTCCACAGCGCTGGTCCAAGAGCCGGGTGACACTCCGGGGCAGGGTGCTCCGGTTCGAGTTCGGCACCGGTGCGGGATAGGGTCGTTTCCATGCCTGCAGCAAAATCGAACCTGGCCCGCACCGCCCTCATCGCCGGTCTGGCCGACGCAATCCTCATTCTTGTTTTCGCGGCGATCGGCCGCGACGCGCACCAGCGCTCGGAGGTCCTGACCGGGGTGTTTTCCACGGCGTGGCCGTTTCTTGCTGGCGCAGCGCTCGGATGGATCGCCGTAAGGGCCTGGCGGGCGCCCTTCCAGACCTGGCCGGCCGGCGTCGTCGTGTGGCTTGGAACCGTGGCGGGGGGCATGCTTCTGCGGGCGGCTACAGGACAGACAGTGGTGCTTGCGTTCATTATTGTCGCCCTCATCAGCCTGGCGATCCTGCTGCTTGGTTACCGCGCTGTGATCGCATTGGTGGCGCGGGTCCGCCGACGGAGCCGCCAGTCTTAAGCACCTGCCGATGCACTAGGCTTGCTACGTCCATTGCTGCACTTCGGAAAGGCTGCCCCAGTGATCACCGCTTTTGTCCTGATCAAGACCGACGCTTCACGTATCCCTGAGACAGCTGAGGAGATTTCCGCTATCCAGGGGATCAGCGAGGTCTACTCCGTGACAGGGGAATGGGACCTCATTGCCGTGGCGCGGGTGGCGAAGCACGAAGAATTGGCGGACGTCATCGCCGACAAACTCTCGAAGGTTCCCGCAGTGGTCCACACCACCACGCACATCGCATTCCGTGCTTATTCGCAGCATGACCTGGACGCCGCGTTCTCGCTGGGCTTCGAGCAGTAGGGCCAGCAATCCTGGCCGCTTGCCTATCCTTGGGTCAGTCCCACCCAGGTGTCAAGGACCCGGGTAGCCGCTCCTGAATCAATGGACTCCGCAGCGCGCTGCCAGGCCGACTTCATTCGTTCCAGGAACGGTCCGTCGGCAGCAGTGTCGAAGGCCACCAGGCCTGCGGCGGCGTTGAGTAAGACGGCATCCCGGACCGGACCGGGCGTGCCGTCAAGTACGTCGCGCACGACGGCGGCATTCGCCTCGGCGTTGCCGCCTCGAAGATCGGCGACGGTCGCCGCAGCGATTCCGAGGTCCGCCGGCGAGAACCGCTGCTCGGTGACTTGTCCGTCCCTGATTTCCCACACCGTTGATGGACCCGTGGTGGTGAGCTCATCGAGGCCGTCTTCCCCGCGGAACACCAATCCGCGGCTTCCGCGCCGTGCCAGCACGCCTGCGATCAGCGGCGCCATCGTGGCGTTGGCTACACCCACGGCTGAAGCCTGGACATGGGCGGGGTTGGTCATAGGTCCGAGGAAGTTGAATGCTGTGGGAACACCAAGCTGTGACCGCACAACGCCGGTATGCCGGAATGACGGGTGGAAAACCTGGGCGAAACAAAATGTGATCCCCGCCTCTTCGGCGTTGCTGGCTACGCGCTCGATCGGCAAGTCGAGCCGCACACCCAAGGCTTCCAGGACGTCGGCGGAGCCCGACGACGACGAGGCGGCCCGGTTCCCGTGCTTTACGACCCGCGCGCCCGCGCCAGCTGCCACAAGGGCAGCCATCGTCGAGATGTTGACCGTGTTGAGCCGATCGCCGCCGGTACCCACGATGTCGAGTTTTTCACCCGGGATGTTCACGGCCTTGGCGTTGGAAAGCATCGCCTCGACCAGTCCACTGACTTCATCCACGGTTTCGCCCTTGGCACGCAGGGCCACCAGGAAACCGGCGATCTGGGCAGGAGCGGCTTCTCCGGACATGATCGTGTTCATGGCCCATGCCGTGTTCCCGACCGTCAGGTCGTGCCCGTCAATCAAGGCGGCGATGAGTTCGGGCCACGAGTTGTTTGCCTGCTGTGCGGATGCCTGGGAAGTCACCACTTGATGCTAGCGATCCAGCATGCTCTGTGACCAATGGTGACCAACGCGGACAACCTCGGGAACTTTTCCGCGCGAATTCGCGTGTTTGTAGAAAAAGTCTCCCGAAATGGCGGTTCGCGTTGGGAAGTCCGGACTTTTACAGACATAATGTCCTTGTGACATCTGCGACCCATGCCCCCAGTACCCCGGCGCACCCGACGCTGAATCGCCCCAATTTGGTTTCCGTTGGAACCGTTGTGTGGCTTTCCAGTGAGTTGATGTTCTTCGCCGGTCTCTTCGCCATGTACTTCACGCTGCGCTCCACGTCGGGCGCGTTGTGGGCGGACGAAACCGGCAAGCTCAACTTCCCGTTTGCGCTTGTAAACACGATCGTCCTTGTGTCAAGTTCTTTCACTTGCCAGATGGGCGTCTTCGCCGCCGAGCGACTTGAACCGCGCCGTCGAGGTGGTGTGCTGCAGTTCACCCGCTGGGGCATGAACGAATGGTTCATCCTGACGTTCATCATGGGCGCCTTCTTCGTTGCCGGCCAGACCACCGAATACGCAATGCTTGTGTCCGAGCACGTGACGCTCTCGGCCAACGCCTATGGTTCCGCGTTCTACATGACAACCGGCTTCCACGGTCTCCACGTCATCGGCGGCCTCATCGCGTTCCTGTTCATCATTGGCCGTGCATACGCCGCCAAGAAGTTCGGACACTTTGAAGCGACCTCGGCAATCGTCACCTCGTACTATTGGCACTTCGTGGATGTTGTGTGGATCGGCCTCTTCCTGGTCATCTACGTCCTGAAGTAGCCCCGCACTGTCTCTTGTTCGGCAAGAGGATGAATTTTAAAGAAGCGGCTCACGGAGCCGACGCAGGATCGAATAAAGGAACCACCACGTGAAGGCACTCTCGCAGAAGCGACGTCATCCACTGGCAGCCATTGCGCTGCTGCTGCTGGGACTCCTCGTCACTGGTGGGCTTTACGCCGTTGCCACAACGGTCAACCAGGCGAAGGCAGATACCACTACCTTCAGCGCCAACGACACCCAGGAAGGCGCGAAGCTCTTTGCCGCAAACTGCGCGACCTGCCACGGGATGGGCGCAAGCGGAACCAAGGACGCTCCGTCGCTGGTCGGCGTGGGTGCCGCTGCAGTTGACTTCCAGGTTGGCACCGGCCGTATGCCCATGCAGATGAACGGACCCCAGGCGCAAGAAAAGCCGAGGCAGTTCAACGACGAGCAGACGAAGCAGCTGGCGGCTTACGTCGCCTCGCTCGGCGCCGGTCCGGCTATTCCCGATGCATCGCTGCTCGACGAAAAGGGAAATGCCGCCAAGGGTGGCGAACTCTTCCGAGTGAACTGCGCAATGTGCCACAACGCCGCAGCAGCCGGGGGTGCCTTGACGCGCGGAAAGTTCGCTCCGGCACTGGCCGGGGTTTCGGGACAGCACATCTACGAGGCCATGGTCACTGGTCCGCAGAACATGCCGGTCTTCAACGACGCCAACATCTCTCCTGAGGGCAAGCGCGACATCATCACGTTCCTGAAGACGATCGAAGCCAACGGTTCGCCGGGCGGCAACGACCTCGGTTCATTGGGTCCGGTTTCCGAAGGTCTCTTCGTCTGGGTCGCAGGCCTCGGCGTGATCATTGCCTTCACCATCTGGCTGACGTCCCGCACGTCCTAGCCCAGACGCACTAAAAGCTTCTGCTGTCCCCACAGCAGTTTGAATTGAACATTAACCCGGTTACGGCCGGGACAACGAGAGAAGGATGAGGCGAATTATGGGCAACCATAGTGACGGCAGTCCGAACCACTCGGGCACCGTAGCTACGGCTGGTCAGAATGATGTGGAGAAGTTCCAGGATCCTGGGCTTCCTCCGCACCGTTTGCGCCTGGCTGACACGGACCCGAGAGCCGCTAAGCGCGCCGAGCGACAGGTAGCCATACTGTTTGGCATCTCCGTCATCGGCACGGTGATCTTCCTGGTGTCGTACTTTGCCATCGATCTTGGGCAAGACTCCACGATCGCAACGATCCGCACCCAAAACCTGTTGCTCGGCCTGGGCACCGCATTTGCGATGCTCGGCATCGGCACCGGTATCGTGCACTGGGCCAAGGCCCTCATGCCGGACCACGAAGTGTCGGAAGAGCGGCACGCTATCCGCGCCGAGGAAGACCGGCAGGCAGCCGTGCGGATTGTCGAAGACATTGTCGAGGAAACCGGCATCAAGCGTCGCCCGCTGATCCGCAACACCCTTCTGGGTGCTGTCGCATTGGCGCCGCTGCCGGCCCTGGCCGTGTTTGGTGACCTTGGACCCCGCCCTGATGACAAGCTCGCTCACACCATGTGGGCACCCCAGGACGGCAAGCTCAAGCGCCTCACCCGCGACCCCGACGGAACTCCGATCAAGGCGTCCGATGTGACTATCGGTTCCGCGTTCCACGTGATCCCGGAAGGCCTCAACGAGCTCCAGGAGGGCAAGCTCAACGCGAAGGCCAAGGCCGTCGTTCTGCTGATGCGCCTCAACCCGGATGATTTGACAATTTCCAAGGGCCGCGAAACCTGGAGCTACAATGGGATTGTTGCCTACTCCAAGATCTGCACCCACGTCGGTTGCCCCGTTGCCCTCTATGAGCAGCAAACGCACCACTTGCTGTGCCCGTGCCACCAGTCAACCTTCGACCTCACCAAGGAATGCAAGGTTATCTTCGGCCCCGCCAGCCGTCCGCTCCCCCAGTTGCCCATCGCGGTAGACGCTGAGGGCTACCTCGTAGCCACGAGCGATTTCAAAGAACCCGTAGGACCGAGTTACTGGGAGCGTGACGAGCATGAGCGCCTCATCAACAGCTGAAGTCCCCTTCGTACCCAAGACGAATGTTGGCCGGATCACGAACTTCGTTGACGAGCGTGTCGGCGGATCCGGAATCCTGCGTGAATTCGGCCGGAAGGTCTTCCCGGACCACTGGTCCTTCATGTTCGGTGAGGTGGCGCTGTATTCGTTCGTCATCCTCCTGATGTCGGGCACTTTCTTGACGTTCTTTTTCGACCCGTCCATGGCGGAGACGCACTACACGGGTTCCTACACCCCGTTGTCCAACGTCGAAATGTCGGTCGCGTACAACTCGTCGCTGAACATTTCCTTCGACATCCGCGGTGGCTTGTTCTTCCGCCAGGTACACCACTGGGCTGCCTTGCTGTTCGTGGCATCACTGGGTGTACACATGCTGCGCGTTTTCTTCACCGGTGCGTTCCGCAAGCCGCGTGAAATGAACTGGGTGGTGGGCGGCGTCCTGCTCATCCTGGCCATGGCTGAAGGCTTCACGGGATACTCGCTTCCTGATGATCTGCTCTCGGGTAACGGTCTGCGAATCATTGACGGCGTCATCAAGTCCATCCCGGTCATCGGAACGTACATCTCGTTCTTCCTCTTCGGGGGTGAGTTCCCGGGAACCGCCATCATTGGACGCCTGTACGTGCTGCACATCCTGCTCGTACCGGCGATGATCCTGCTGATGATTGTCATCCACCTCTTCATGGTTGTTGTGCACAAGCACACGCAGTACCCCGGTCCGGGCCGCAACGACGGAAACGTCGTCGGTTACCCCTTGGGACCGGTTTACGCTGCGAAGGCCGGCGGCTTCTTCTTCATCGTGTTCGGTGTCGTCGCGCTCATGGCTGCGATGTTCACGATCAACCCGATCTGGAACTACGGGCCGTACGACCCCTCCCCCGTTTCGGCCGGTACCCAGCCTGACTGGTACATCGGCTTCGTCGATGGTGCCCTGCGACTCATGCCCGGCGTGGTCAACGACTTCCACTTCGAGTACATCATCTTCGGCCACGTGCTGACCCTGAACGTGCTGTTGCCCGCACTGGTACCCGCAGGCATTATTTTCACGGTGCTGTTCACGTACCCGTGGATTGAACGGTGGATCACCAAGGACGACCGTGAGCACCACGTTCTGGACCGCCCCCGCAACGCTCCGACCCGTACCGCCATTGGCGTAGCAGGCTTCACCTGGTATTGCGTCATGTGGGCGGCTGCAGGCTCGGACCTTATCGCTACGCACTTCCACGTAGCCCTGAACGATGTCACGTACTGGTTGCGGACCCTGTTCTTCATCGGCCCGATCATTGCGTTCATGGTTACGAAGCGCGTGGCCCTTGCGCTCCAGCGCAAGGACCGCGAGATCGCGTTGCACGGCCGCGAAACGGGTCGCATCGTGCGCCTGCCGCATGGTGAGTTCATCGAGGTCCACGCGCCGCTGGACGACTACAAGCAGTACAAGCTTGTGGGCTTCGAATCACCGTCGCCGTTGTCGGCCGAGCCGAACGAGCACGGCGTAGTCACTCGGAAGGAGAAGCGCCGCGCGGCATTGTCCAAGTGGTTCTTCGAGGACCGGGTTGCCCCGGCAACGCCTGCCGAGCTCGAAGCCGCACACGGACACGGCCACCACGAGGCCATTGAGGCCGGCGAAGAGCAGAAGAGCCTTAGCCACTAGCTTCTCGCAGATAACAACGAAAGAAGGCCTCGTTCATGCGGACGGGGCCTTCTTTCGTTGTTCGGGCATCCGGCGGGCGGTTGCTGCGGTCCATTGAGCTAGTGGGTGCGGTACCCCGTGGATTGGCTCCGGGTGGACCGAACGCCTGGTCGCTGCAACGGAACCCACAATTTGTACCGGTCAGCGCGGTAGTAGGACACCGAGTAGTCCACCATGGCGCGGGCAACGAACGCGTGGCGCTGGATCTTGAGCAACGGAGTACCGACATCCACGTTCAACAGCCGCGCCGTCGATGGCGAAGCCGCCGTAGCTTCGATCATGTCCTCTCCCCACTCCATCACCAGTCCGTACTTCTCACTCAGCACGTTGTACAAGGACGTGGGAGGCGCCCCGTCCAAAAGGCCTGGGACGCGGTGGGCAGGGATGAAGTTCTCGTCCACGCTCATGGGTTCATTGTCTGCGAGCAGGAGCCTCCTGAAGCGGACCAAGGGCGTTCCCTCCTCGAGCTGGAGTTCCCGCGCCAGGAATGCACTCGCAGCAATTTGCTCAAAGCTCAGGACTTTGGCTGCCGGAACCATGCCACGGCGTTGCATTTCCTCGCTGTATGACGTGAGCTTCACTTGGAGGTCCAGCTTCGGTTTGCGGACGAAAGTTCCCAAGCCAACCACGCGTTCAATGACTTCCTCGCCGACGAGGGCATCAATGGCTTGCCGCACGGTCATCCTGGCAAGTCCGAAACGTTCAGAGAGGTCCCGCTCCGAGGGCAACGCCGCACCGGGTTTGCAGGACTCCGAGATGTAGCTTCGCAGGATCTCGCGCAGTTGAACGTAGATGGGAGTGCCACTTGTGCGGTCGATCTCCCCCGAGATACGTGCAGCTTCAGCAGGCACGGCGGTCTCCGGCAACGCAATCATTCATGAAACAAGCGTAGGCCAATCCGTCCGCAGGTCTAGACCAGCGGCTAGACCGGCGGTCCGCGGCCTATTGCCTTGGTGTGGCGGCGCTAGGCTTGTAGGGATCAAAATCGCAGTCGGCATCTGGCCGTCCGAGTCAAAGGAGCCGGTTTGCCCGAGCACAAAGCCATCGTCGCCGCAGAGATCGGCCTCCACGCGCGGGCTGCCGCCGTGTTCGTGCGGGCGGTGACGGCCACGGGTCTTCCGGTGACCATCCGCAAGCCCGGCCGGCGATCGGTGGATGCCCGGTCTTTGCTTGAGGTCATGACCGAAGACTTCGGCCATGGATGCGAAGTTGTTCTCTCAGTCGACGGAGAAGCGCTGCAAGCCGGCCGCACGCTGGATGAGGTCAATGATGCCTTGACCGCGCTTTCGGCCGTCCTGGAGGCCCTGGAAGGTCCCTGAGGGGCAATGCAGACATAAGCTGCGCGGGCATCTGGATACGACAACTGGGTACGACAACGACGGCGGGCCCAACCAATCGGTTGGGCCCGCCGTCGTCGTTCAAGTAACTGCTAGTGCGCGTGGTCTCCGCGGCTGTATTCGAACACCCAGCCGACCAAGGCTACGACAGCCAGGCCGGCAGCGACGAAGGTGATCCAGAAGCCCACGGCCAGGCCGAGGAACCCAGCGGCACAAGCCAAGCCGAGAACCAGCGGCCACCAGCTCCAGGGGCTGAAATGTCCCTGCTCGCCGGCACCTTCGTGGATCTCAGCGTCCGGACGGTCTTCCGGACGCATGCCGACGCGCTTGCCAGTGAAACCGAGATAAGCGCCGATCATGCCGGCGAGGCCGCCTACGAGGAGGATGCCGAGGGTTCCGACCCACTCCTCCCAGTTGTTAAGGAAGCCATAAATCACCGCCACCGGTACGAAGAAGAAAGTACCCGCTCCAAAAATCCAGGATTCGATTTTCATTTCACGTCCTTCTGGTCAGCGTTGCCGAGCAGTGTTGCGACCGGCTCGGGGCCCGGGGTCGTGTGGTGCTGAGCAAGTTCCGGGTGGTGGAGGTCCAAAGCGGGACGTTCGGAGCGGATGCGGGGCAGGGAGGTGAAGTTGTGCCGCGGCGGCGGGCAGGATGTAGCCCACTCGAGCGAGGCGCCGAAGCCCCAAGGATCGTCCACTTCCACCTTCTTGTTGCTGCGCCACGTGATGTAGACGTTCCAGAAGAACGGCAGCAGTGAGGCGCCGAGCACGAAGGACGAAATCGTGGAGAACTGGTTCATCCAGGTGAAGTTGTCCTGGGGCAGGTAGTCCGCGTACCGGCGGGGCATGCCCTCGACGCCGAGCCAGTGCTGGATCAGGAAGGTGCCGTGGAAACCCAGGAACAGGAGCCAGAAGTGGATCTTGCCGAGGCGTTCGTTGAGCATCTTGCCTGTCCACTTGGGCCACCAGAAGTAGAAGCCTGCGAACATCGCGAATACCACGGTGCCGAAGACCACGTAGTGGAAGTGAGCCACCACGAAGTAGGAGTCCGAGACGTGGAAGTCCAGCGGAGGGGAGGCCAGGATGATGCCGGTCAGGCCGCCGAAGAGGAACGTGACCAGGAAGCCGATGCTCCACAGCATCGGGGTTTCGAAGGTGATCGAGCCCTGCCACAGGGTGCCGATCCAGTTGAAGAACTTCACGCCGGTGGGAACCGCGATCAGCATCGTCATGAACGAGAAGAAGGGCAGCAGCACCGAGCCTGTGACATACATGTGGTGCGCCCAGACGGTCACCGAAAGGGCGGCGATGGCGATGGTCGCGTAGACCAGGCCCTTGTACCCGAAGATCGGCTTGCGGCTGAAGACCGGGAAAATCTCAGAGACGATGCCGAAGAACGGCAGCGCGATGATGTACACCTCGGGGTGGCCGAAGAACCAGAACAAGTGCTGCCACAAGACAGCTCCGCCATTTTCCGGATCGAAGATGTGGGCACCGAAGCGGCGGTCCGCGCCCAGCGCGAACAGGGCGGCAGCAAGGGGCGGGAATGCCATCAGGACCAGGATCGCCGTCACCAGGGTGTTCCAGGTAAAGATCGGCATCCGCCACATCGTCATGCCGGGAGCCCGCATGCAGATGATCGTGGTGATGAAGTTGACCGCACCCAGGATCGTTCCGAAACCGGACAACGCGAGCCCGAAGACCCAAAGGTCGCCACCGACGCCCGGGGTGAACGTCGTGTCAGACAACGGCGCGTAGGCGAACCAGCCAAAGGACGCGGCACCTTGCGGGGTGATGAAGCCGGACACGGCGATGGTGGAGCCGAAAAGGAAGAACCAGAAGGCCAGCGCGTTCAGCCGCGGGAAGGCGACGTCGGGGGCGCCGATCTGCAGCGGCATGACGACGTTCGCGAAGCCGGCGAAGAGCGGCGTCGCGAACATGAGCAACATCACCGTGCCGTGCATCGTGAAGAGCTGGTTGTACTGTTCTTTGGTCTGCAGGATCTGCATGCCCGGCTCGAAGAGCTCCGCACGCATCAGCAGCGCCATAACGCCGCCCAGGCAGAAGAACACAAAGGACGCGATCAGGTACATGTACCCGATGGTCTTGTGGTCCGTGGAGGTGATCCAGTTGACGACAATACGTCCCTTGGATTTCGGTACTACGGGAGCCTCGAGGACTCCGGGTGATTGAGTATAAGTAGCCACGTCGCGTCCCTTAATTCTTAGCGTTCAGGTTCGGGTTGCGGTCGTACTTCGAGTCGAGAAGACCGGTGTTGCCGCTCTGGCGAAGCTGATCCATGTGTGCCTGGAACTCGGCTTCGGAAACGACCTTCACACGGAACAACATCTCTGAGTGGTATTCACCGCAAAGTTCGGCGCACTTGCCGTCAAAGGTGCCCTCCTTGGTGGGGGTCAACCTGATGTAGTTGGTCTTGCCGGGGATCACGTCGCGCTTCTGCAGGAAGGCCGGAACCCAGAAAGAGTGGATGACGTCGCGGGAGTTCAGTTCAAAGTCAATTGATTTGTTGACAGGAAGATACAGCGTAGGCAGCTGGTTCAAGTCAATCGCTTCGCCCGTGAGGTGCGCCTGGACGCCGGCTTCGTGGACGTCATCCTTGATGACCGAGCCCTTGACGTAGTTGAAGTCCCAAGCCCACTGCTTACCTACCACGTCAATGGTCACGTCGGCGGGCTTGGAGCGGTCATCAATCGCCTGCTGGTCCTGGTTGGTGAAGTAGAAGAACACCAGCACCATGAACAGCGGGATGGTCAAATAAAAGACCTCCAGGGGGAGGTTGTAGCTAAGCTGCTTCGGAAAACCCGTGGTGCCCTTGCGGCGCCTGTAGGCGATGATGCACCAGACCAGCAAGCCCCAAGTGATAATGCCGACTGCGAGGGCGGCGATCCATGAGTTGACCCAGAGGTCCATGATCCGATCGGTGTTGCTGGTTGTGCCACGTTCCGTGGGCAACCAGCCTTTTTCTACCTCTGGTGAACATCCGGTCAAAACCAACGCGCCGGCTAGTGCCAAGCCAGTGATCGAGGTGATCTTTATGCGTCGGCTGCCGGTTCGGTTCTGCGAACTCACAGACGGCCCTTCCTCTTGTTGCTGCAGCCCGGCAGGCGGAAAGCCCACCGGGCACACTAAAGTTTTACTACCCGATGTAGAGCTTACCGCTACCAAGCGGTTTTCGCCGACATGCTGGCCCAGTGCGTCGGGACGGTTTCAACCCGTTCCTGAACTGGGGCAACATGTCGGCGGACGCCCCGTTTAGTGGAACGAATCGCCGCAGGCGCAAGAGCCGCCGGCGTTGGGGTTGTCGATGGTGAAGCCCTGCTTGGAGATCGTGTCTTCGAAGTCGATGCTCGCACCGCTCAGGTAAGGCACGCTCATTTTGTCGACAACCACTTCGACGCCGTCGTAATCGCGGACTGCATCGCCGTCGAGCAAGCGCTCGTCGAAGTAGAGCTGATAGATCAGGCCCGAGCAGCCGCCCGGCTGAACAGCGACGCGGAGCCGCAGGTCCGTGCGACCCTCTTGTTCGAGAAGGCTCCGGACTTTACCTGCGGCGACGTCGGTCAACTGGACCTCGTGCTCAGGAAGCTCGCCGCCTGCGAGCTGCGTTCCGGTGCTGTTTTCGTTGGTTGCAGTGCTCATTGGCCTACCTTCTTATGACGCTCTTGGCGGCTGCGCCTTCGCGCTGCCTGCCCTTACCCAAATACGTGCGGGCTATAGCTACATGCTACGTCTAGCCAGCGCATAGCTATAACTTCTAACGTAACCGCCGGGAGCGTTACCTTGTTCCCCGGTCGATGCACGTGCGGGATCAGAGGCCTTCCGCGTTAAGCCGGGCCAACATCAGTGCCTCAGCGAGCACCGCGTTGCGGAAGTCCCCGATGTGAAGGGATTCGTTGGCGCTGTGGGCTCGTGAGTCCGGGTCCTCGACGCCGGTCACCAGGATCTGGACATCGGGATAGGTCTCCGTCAGATCCGCGATGAACGGTATGGATCCACCGATCCCCATCTCGACGGCGGGAACTCCCCAGGCTTCGCCCAGCGCCCACATCGCGATGCGGGCCGCGGCCGATCCTGTATCGGTGGAGAAAGCGTTGCCCCGCTCCCCCGGCACAAACGTCACCTTCGCTCCGAAAGGCGCGTTCGCCTCCAGGTGCCGTCCTACTGCATCCATGGCGGCATCGGGATCTTGCCCGGGCGCCAAGCGCAGGCTGAACTTTGCCCGCGCAACCGGGAGCAGCGTGTTGGATGCGACGTCGACGGCGGGTGCGTCGATGCCGATGATGGACAAGGCAGGCTTGGTCCAGAGCCTTGAGGCGATGCTTCCGCTGCCTGCGAGCCGTACGCCCTCGAGCACCGAGGCGTCGGCGCGGTACTGTTCCTCGTCCACGTCCTCTACTACGTCGTCGCGGGCTACCAGGCCCTCGATGGCCACGTTGCCGTCGTCGTCGTGGAGGGTGGCGATCAGGCGGGACAGGAGGGTAGGCGCATCCAGTACGGGACCACCGAACATGCCGGAGTGCACGGCGTGATCCAGGACCCGCACTTCGAAGGTGCCGTCCACCAGGCCCCGGAGACTGGTAGTCAGGGCGGGAACGCCGACCTTCCAGTTGCTTGAATCCGCCACCACGATGACGTTCGCTTCGAGGAGCTCGCGGTGTGTTTCGAGGAAAGTGCGGAACGTGGGAGAGCCCGCTTCTTCTTCGCCCTCGAAGAACAAGGTAACCCCAAGACCGAAGTCGTCTCCGAGTACCTGGGTCACGGCCGCATAGGAAGCCAGGTGGGCCATGATTCCGGCTTTGTCGTCGGCAGCGCCGCGGCCATAGAGGCGGCCTTCGCGTTCCTCGGCGACAAAGGGCTCGGTGTCCCACAAGGCCGGATCGCCCGGAGGCTGCACATCGTGGTGCGCGTAAAGGAGGATGGTCGGTTTGCTCGGGGCGGCAACGCGCCGCGCAACGATGGCCGGACCTCCCGGCGTCCCATCGGCCTTGTCGCAGCGCAGGATCTGCACGTCGCCGAAGCCCGACTCGCGGACGAGCGCCGCTACGGCCTCCGCGCTTCGCTCCAATTCTGCCGGGTCGAAGCTGGGCCAGGCGATCCCGGGGATGGCGACCAAGGCTTTAAGGCGAGCCATGGTCTGGTCGAAAGAAGCGTCGATCGAGGACTTGAGCGCATCAACATTGATTGTGCTGGAGCCGCCGGAAAAGGTCTGCGGGATCTCCGCATTCATTGAAGTCATGGCGAAAACACTACCGCCGTGAGTGGTACTGGGGAACCCGACCGGCCCGCGCGGCGGGTTCATTCGGTGGGCGGGCGGTCACGTCGGCTTTCGCGGGGTTCCTGCGGGGTATTCTGTATTGGTGTTTGGACGTAAAAAGGATGAGCTGAGCGCTCAAGACCCAGTAGACCAGCTTGCAGCCGATCCCGCCGTGAAGGGCGCTGGCAAGGGCGCGCCCACGCCCAAGCGCAAGGAGCAGGAAGCGGCCCGCAAGCGCCCCCTCGTGCCGACGGACCGCAAGGCTTCGAAAGAAGCTGAGCGCATCGCCGTGCAGGACCAGCGCATGAAGATGCGCCAGGCCTTGGATACGGGGGATGAAAAGTACCTGCCGCTGCGGGACAAGGGACCCCAGAAGCGTTTTGCGCGCGACTTTGTCGATGCCCGCTTCAGCCTGGGTGAGTACTTGATGTTCGGTGCCCTGCTGTTTGTGGTCATCTCCTTCGTCATTCCTTCAGGAAGCAACATCCTCAGCTACGTGTTGATCGGCTTCTGGGTCATGTTCCTCGCGGTCTTCGTGGATGTGTTCGTCCTTTCCCGCAAGTTGCGCAAGGGCCTGGCGCAGAAGTTCGGCGACGTCGAACGCGGAACCGTCTGGTACGGCAGCATGCGTTCCCTGCAATTCCGTCGCCTGCGCCTTCCGAAGCCGCAGGTGCAGCGGGGCCAGTACCCCGCTTAAGGTCCCGGATCGCCAAGGACCCGAGTCCTACCAAACAAAAGACCCTACGAACCAAAAAGACCCTGGAACAGCTGTTCCAGGGTCTTTTTGTTTGCCCGTGCTTGGTAGGCCAGGCCACCTGCCTAGCGGCGACGCTTCGCGAGGGCTTTGTTGATGCCTGCGGCCCAGAACGGACCTTCGTAGAGGAACGCTGTATATCCCTGCACGAGGGTCGCGCCGGCGTCGAGCCGCTCCTGGACATCGGCCGCCGACTGCACCCCGCCAACGGCAATGAGCACGAGGCCCTCCCCCACCGCGGCCTTCAGACGGCGCAATACCGCGAGCGAACGCTCCTTGAGCGGGGCGCCGGAGAGTCCGCCAGGGCCGCACGCGTCCACCTTGCCCGGATCGGAAACCAAGCCTTCCCGGCCGATGGTGGTGTTGGTGGCAATGATGCCGTCGAGCTTGAGGTCCAGGGCCAGGCGGGCGACGTCGTCCACGTCTTCGTCGCTCAGATCCGGTGCGATCTTGACGAGCAGCGGCACATGGCGCCCGGCGGACTCGTCCGCCGCGTCACCGACAGCGCGCAGGAGGGGGCGAAGCGTTTCGACGTTCTGGAGCAGGCGCAGTCCCGGTGTGTTGGGCGAGCTGACATTGACCACCAGGTAGTCGGCGGCGGGTGCCAGGCTGCGGGCGCTCACCAAATAGTCCTCAACTGCGTCGTCGAGCTCGACGAGCTTGGTCTTGCCGATGTTGACTCCGATGACGGGACGGACGCCCGGATGTGTTCGCTGCAGCGCCGCCCGTGCAGCCTTGAGCCGCGGGGCCACGGCAGCTGCGCCGTCGTTGTTGAAGCCCATGCGGTTGATCACGGCCTTGTCCTCGATCAGGCGGAAAAGCCGTGGCTTCTCGTTGCCGGGCTGCGCTTGGCCGGTGATCGTGCCTACTTCCACGTGGCCGAAGCCCAGTTCGGCGAGGGCTTCGATTCCGTGGCCTTCTTTGTCGAAGCCCGCCGCAAGGCCAAACGGCGACGGGAACGTCAGCCCGAAAGCCTCCGTGCGCAAGGAGGGGTGTGGGGCCGTGATTTTGGCAAGAACGCGTCCTGCGCCTGAGCGGTGTGCAAAACGGATTGCCTGGAATCCGATCTTGTGGGCCTTTTCGGCATCCATCCAGGAGAAGGCCAACTTGAAGAATGTGGGATAAACGCGCATGACCCTAGTTTTCCGGTTTACGGGTCGCGTACCAAACCAAGGCAGTTACCGGGCGGTAGCATGTACGAATGCCGAGCAATGCGCGTGATGGAGTTCACTCCCAGGCAACCATTGAAGCTGATGTCGTCGTCGTTGGGGCAGGACTGTCGGGGCTGGTCGCCGCCGCCCAGGCCTATGCCCACGGCAAACGGGTGGCCGTCCTGGACCAGGAACCCCCCGTTTCCGTGGGCGGCCAGGCGCACTGGTCTTTTGGCGGCTTGTTCCTAGTCGACTCTCCCGAGCAGCGGAGGCTGGGTGTCAAGGACAGCCCTGAGCTTGCCTTGAACGACTGGCTGGCGTCGGCGGGCTTTGACCGGTCGGAGGACTCCTGGGCGCGGCGCTGGGCGGAAGCCTATGTGGATTTTGCCGCCGGCGAGAAGCGACGGTGGCTGAGCGCCCTTGGCATCCGGATCTTTCCCTTGGTTCAGTGGGCCGAACGGGGCGGCTATGGTCCGCAAGGCCACGGCAACACTGTCCCGCGGTTCCACGTCACGTGGGGCACGGGACCCGGCGTCGTGCAACCGTTCCTGGCGAAGGTCAACGAGGGCGTGGCCCGCGGAAGGATAGCGTTCCACTTCCGGCATCGCGCCAGCCACATGACGACGACGGCGGGCCGCGTCACCGGGGTCGGCGGCGAGATCCTTGAGGCGTCCGGAGCCGGACGCGGCGAAGCGTCCTCGAGGACCGCCGTCGGGCGCTTTGAGGCGTCAGCGGGAGCGATCATCGTGACCACCGGCGGAATCGGCGGGAACCACGCCATGGTGCGGAGGCAATGGCCCGGCGGTAACGCGCCGGAGCACCTGCTGAGCGGCGTGCCCGCATCCGTTGACGGCGGGTTCCTCGCTGCCGCCGGAGCCGCCGGCGGAAAGCTCATCAATGGCGACCGTATGTGGCACTACCCTGAAGGCATCCACAACCACTCCCCTGTATGGCCGTCGCACGGGATCCGCATACTGCCTGGTCCGTCCGCGCTGTGGATTGACGCGACGGGTCGGCAGTTGCCGGCTCCGCTGTTTCCTGGCTTCGACTCGCTGGGCGCCCTGAGGCATATCCTGGCGAGCGGACATGGACATTCGTGGTTCGTGTGCAACCGCACCATCGCCCTGAAGGAGTTCGCCCTCTCAGGATCGGAACAGAACCCGGACCTCACGGGCAAGGACATCAGGCTCCTCGCCTCCAGGCTCAATCCCGGCGGCGATTCCCCATTGCGGATCTTCCTGGACCACGGCGTGGACTTCCTGCAAGCGGCAACAGCCACCGAGCTCGCCGGGAAAATGAACTCCCTGACAGGCTCAGCCCTGATAGATCCGGGCCTGCTCGATTCACTCGTCCAGGACCGGGACCGGCAAGTGGCGAGCGGGCTGGGCAAGGATCCCCAGCTGGCCGCGATCCGGGCGGCCCGGCGATTCGCCACCGACAAGATCATGCGGGTGGCTCCTCCACACCGGCTCACCGACCCGCAACACGGCCCGCTCGTGGCTGTCCGGCTCTCTGTCCTGACACGCAAGAGCCTCGGCGGACTTCAAACGGACCTTCGTTCACGCGTCCTGGGGGTTTCCGGAGATCCAGTCCCGGGACTATACGCGGCAGGAGAGGCTGCCGGTTTCGGCGGGGGAGGAATCCACGGCTACCGGGCATTGGAAGGAACGTTCCTCGGTGGTTGCCTGTTCTCCGGACGTGCGGCCGGGCGCGATGCTGCGGCGAGTGTCTAAGCTGTTCCCATGGAGTGGCAGACCGATATCCTCGGTGCGGACTTCGAAAGTTGCGCATTCGAGGCGGCCGGACCTGATGGAGTCGTCCGGCGGGCAACGCTGGTCCGTCATGTCCCGCGTGAGCTCCCCGGCAACAGCGACGGCGGCTTCCTTCGGCCGGCCAACCGCTCGGTCCTGTTCCTCCACGGATGGAGCGACTACTTTTTCAACGTTGCCCTGGCGGAGTTTTGGACGGCTCAAGGCTTCCGTTTCTACGCCTTGGACATGCACAACCACGGCCGCAGCCTGCAAGCGGATAGCCCTGGCGGTTACGTGGAGCACCTGGATGACTATGACGCCGAAATAGGCAAGGCCATCGATACGATCCGTTCCGCGGATCAGCCTGGCCGGGAGCCCGGCTCGTTGACGCTCATGGGACATTCCACCGGAGGCCTCGTGGCCGCCTTGTGGGCCAGCAGCCACCCTGGCTCTGTGCAATACCTCGTACTCAATAGCCCGTGGCTGGAAATGCACGGAAGTTCCATGGTCCGCCGCGCCGCACAGGCCATGGTGAAGCCGCTCGCACGGTTCCGGCCTACGACAATCCTGCGCCTGCCCGAACGGGGATTCTATTACCGCAGCATCAGCAGCTCGGCCGAAGGCGAATGGGTCCTCGACGACAGATACCGGCCGCCTTTGGCCTTTCCCATGCGGGCCGGCTGGCTCAGTGCGGTCCTCAGCGGCCACACGAGGGTGGCCCGCGGGCTGAGAATAGACATCCCGATCCTTGTCTTGATATCCGGAGCGAGTGCCAACGGCATGGTCTGGCAGGAGTCCATGCGGCATTCGGACGCCGTCCTGGACGTCAACACCATGGCCGTCCGTGCCATGACCCTTGGCCGGACCGTCACCCTGGAACGGGTGGATGGCGGCCTCCACGACGTTTTCCTGTCCGCCGGTCCAGTGCGTGCCGATGCCTACGACAGGCTTGCCCGTTGGATTCACGGGTATATCACCTATGGGTCACGGACGGAACGTCAGCAAGGCCGCGCGGGCGGACAAGCCGGGGAAGCGCCATGACGACGGAACTGGGGTTGCCCGTCTGGCAACAGGACTTCCTGGGCGGTGGTTTCGAGGCCTTGGAGCTCGAACTCCCACCGGACGAAGAGGGACCGGTCTGTGCCACCCTTGTCAGGCACGTGCGCCCGGTGGCCGCACTGTCGGTGCCGCACGGGCTTCTGGATGCCTTGACGGGGTTCACCCGCCGGCGCCGGCGGGACATTCCCGTCACCGAAGGGCCACCGAGGGT
Organism: Arthrobacter bambusae; assembly: GCF_030812595.1. Classification (GTDB taxonomy): domain Bacteria; phylum Actinomycetota; class Actinomycetes; order Actinomycetales; family Micrococcaceae; genus Arthrobacter; species Arthrobacter bambusae_B. Next base: position 636,312 of record NZ_JAUSSZ010000001.1, on the reverse strand, counting down.
GGTGCTGTATCTCCACGGTTGGGCCGACTACTTCATGCAGACGGAACTAGCCGAATTCCTGGCCGCCTCAGGGCTCCATTTCTATGCCCTTGACCTGCGCAAGTTCGGGCGGAGCCTGCGGCCCGGCCAGACTCCCGGCTATACCACCGACCTGTCGGTCTATGACGAAGACCTCGACTCCGCCCTGCTCGCCATCCGGCGGGACGTCGCCGAGCTGACTGGCAGCGCGGAGGCCCCGACCATCCACCTCCTGGCCCATTCGCTGGGCGGCCTGATCGCGGCGCTCTGGGCTGACCGCAATCCCGGCCGCATTGCCACGCTCACATTGAATTCTCCGTGGCTGGAGCTCCAGGGAAGCAGCCTGATCCGCAGCATCGCGATGCACGTCGTCGAGCCGTTTGCACGCACCGACCCGAAGCGGCCCTTCCGTTTCCCGGAGATGCCGGCCTACTGGGAAAGCGTGAGCGACGTCGCCCACGGCGAGTGGACCCTTGATCCGGAATGGAGGCCGCGGGCTTCCTTCCCGATACGTGCCGGGTGGACAAAGGCAGTCCTGGCGGGCCACGCCGCCGTCGAACGCAAACTCGATATCGACGCTCCGGTTCTGGTGCTGCTTTCCGGCCGGACCCGGATCCAGGCCGAGTGGACCGCGGAGCTTATGCGCGTCGACGCCGTGATCGACGTCGAGCAGACGGCCCGGCGGGCCTTGGGACTCGGGCGCCGCACAGCGGTATTCCGGTATCCGGGCGCGCTCCACGATGTCTTCCTGTCACGGCGTACCGTGCGGCAGCAGGCCTACCGGGACGTCGCCATCTGGCTTGCTTCCTACCCTGATTAGGCGCTTTCGCAGCACGCTCGTGCCAAATCGGTGACTGCGGTCACCGGGATGCCGCAGCGTCAACCGCGCCTCCGTAGCGGCGGTCCCTTTTCGCGTAGATCTCGACGGCGTCCCACAAGGTCCTGCGGTCGACATCGGGCCACAGTGTGTCCATGAAGACGAACTCCGCGTAGGCGGATTGCCACAAGAGAAAGTTTGAGAGCCGCTGCTCACCGGAGCTTCGCAGAAACAGGTCCACATCCGGAAGGTCCGGTTCATCGAGGTACCTCTGGATGGTCTTCTCCGTGACGGAGCCGGGCTTCAGGGCACCATCAGCAACATCTTGGGCAATAGCGGCCACAGCATCGGCAATTTCAGCGCGGCCGCCGTAGTTGACGCACATGGTCAAGGTGCAGGTGTCGTTGCCGCGCGTGAATTCCTCCGCTGCCTCCAGCTCCTTGATGACGGAACCCCACAGCTTGGGCCGCCGTCCTGCCCAGCGGATCCGCACGCCCCATTCGTCGAGCTGGTTGCGCTGTCGACGTAGTACGTCCTTGTTAAATCCCATGAGGAAGCGGACTTCTTCAGGGGAACGGCGCCAGTTTTCGGTGGAGAAAGCGTAGACACTGACGTACTTGATGCCCAGTTCGATCGCGCCCGCCATCACGTCCAGCAGGGCAGGCTCCCCGGCCTTGTGACCCTCGATGCGCGGCAAGCCGCGTTGGTTCGCCCAGCGGCCGTTGCCGTCCATGACGATGGCCACGTGCCGCGGCACCAATTCGGCAGGGATGGCTGGCGGCCGGGCGCCTGATGGATGTGGGTAGGGGGCACTCACCGGGGTGGACCGCGTCGTTGTCGCCTTGTTTTTTCCGAGTGCCACGTCAGGTTCTCTCCACATGTTTGAGGGACTTCAATGCTCGTTCAAGATGCCATTGCAGGTAACTCGCCACCAAACCGGCGGCCTCGCGGCGATTCGCTGTCTCGGACGCATCCGCAGCGACCCAGTCCCCCGTCAGCAGCGCGCCCAGCAAAACGACGGTCTCGGGAGCGGGCGCAGGCGATCCAGGAGGGCGGCAGTCGTGGCAGACCATTCCGCCCAAGGGAGCGGAGAAAGCCGAGTGGGGGCCTGTTGCCCCGCAGCGGGCGCAATCCGTGAAACTGGGCGCCCAGCCGCCGGTTGCCAAAGCGCGGAGCAGGTAGGAGTCAAGAATGAGTTCCGGCGGGTGGTCGGAACGGCTCAATGCGGCAAGAGCCCCGACCAGGAGGTTGTATTGGGCCGTTCCCGAATCGGCGTCGGCGTCTGTCAGTTTTTCTGCCGTTTCCGTCATGGCAGCGGCGACGGTGTACCGGGAGTAATCTGCTGCGATGGGGCCCCCGTAGGCTCCCTTGGCGACGGCCTGGGTGACGATGTCCAGGGTACGGCCGGAGACCAATTGCAGGTCAGCCACCATGAACGGCTCCAGGCGGGCACCAAAGCGGCTACTGGTACGCCGTACGCCCTTGGCAACGGCCCGTACTTGGCCATGGTGTTTTGTCAGCAAAGTGATGATGCGGTCCGCTTCGCCGAGCTTGTGGGTGCGCAGCACCACGGCATCGTCCCGGTAGGAGCGCGCTGCGAACGACGAAGGATTGGCCACAGTTAATCTTCGCACTACACCGGGCCTTCTCGGTTCCGGCGAAGCCGTGCGGCGCCGTGTTGGAGGCACCGCACGGCAAATGGCTATGCCCGGACCGCCCTGATGGCACGGTTCACTGCAGAGATGACTGCCTTGAGTGCCGCGGTGCTTGTGTTGGGATCGATGCCGACGCCCCAAAGGACGCGCTCACCAACGGCGCATTCCACATATGCTGCGGCGGAGGCGCTGCCACCTTCGGAAAGCGCATGTTCCGTGTAGTCCAGGACGCGTACATCCACTCCGTCTTGACGCAGGATGTCCAGCATGGCGGCGATCGGTCCGTTGCCCGTTCCGGTTCGCTGGACCACCGTGCCGTCAACGCGCAGGGCCGCATGCAGGGTAAGGTCTCCGGACTCCTCGGTTTCGGTGCGGATGGAACCCAGCGAATAGCGTCCCCACTGCCCGTCGGCAGTGCTGGACGGCAGGTACTCGTCCTGGAACATCGCCCACAGCTGGGCACCGCTGACTTCACCGCCCACGGTGTCGGTGCGGTGCTGGATGACGCCGGAGAATTCGATTTGTGCCCGGCGCGGCAGGTCCAGGCTGTGCTCGTTCTTGAGCAAGTAGGCCACACCACCCTTGCCGGACTGGGAGTTGACGCGGATGACGGCCTCGTAGCTGCGGCCTAGGTCCTTGGGATCGATTGGCAGGTACGGCACCTGCCACGTGAACTCGTCCACGGCCTTGCCTGCAGCGGCAGCGTCCTTTTCGAGGGCTTCGAAACCCTTCTTGATGGCGTCCTGGTGCGAACCGGAGAACGCAGTGAACACCAGATCGCCGCCATACGGTGAACGTTCGGGGACGGGCAACTGGTTGCAGTACTCAACGGTCCGACGGACTTCGTCGATGTCCGAGAAGTCGATCATCGGATCGACTCCTTGGACGAACATGTTCAGGCCCAGGGTGACCAGGTCAACGTTGCCCGTACGTTCGCCGTTGCCGAACAAGCAGCCTTCGATGCGGTCGGCGCCGGCGAGGTAGCCCAGCTCTGCGGCAGCAACGCCCGTGCCCCGGTCGTTGTGTGGGTGGAGGGAAATGATGATGCCGTCACGGGGATGCAGGTTCCGGTGCATCCACTCGATGGAATCCGCGTAGACGTTGGGCGTGGCCATTTCCACTGTGGCCGGCAGATTGATGATGACCTGCTTGTCCGCTGATGCTTCGAAGACGTCGGCGATCGCGTTGCACACCCGAGCTGCGTACTCAAGCTCCGTGCCGGTGAAGGACTCCGGGGAGTACTCGTACGTGATGTGGGTGTCCGTGAGGGTCTCCTCGTACTTCTTGCACAAGCGGGCACCTTGGAGGGCGATGTCCAGGATGCCGTCCTCGTCCTGGTTGAACACGACCCGTCGCTGCAGGACCGAGGTGGAGTTGTACAGGTGGACGATGGCCTGCTTGGCTCCTACGAGCGATTCGTAGGTGCGCTCGATCAGGTGTTCACGTGCCTGGGTCAGGACCTGGATGGAGACGTCATCCGGAATGTGGCCGCCCTCGATGAGCTGGCGTACGAAGTCGAAGTCGGTCTGCGAAGCTGAGGGGAAGCCGACCTCGATTTCCTTGTAGCCCATTTTTACCAGCAGCTGGAACATCTTCAGCTTGCGCGCCGGGCTCATGGGGTCGATCAGGGCTTGGTTGCCGTCCCGCAAGTCCACTGCGCACCAGCGCGGAGCCTTGGTGATGACCTTGTCCGGCCAGGTGCGGTCCGGCAGCTCGACGTTTATCAATTCCTGGAACGGCAGGTACCGGTGAACGGGCATTCCCGAGGGCTTTTGTGCGTTGCGCATGACTTGGGCCTTTTCTCTTAATCTTTGATGGAAGATTGGCCGGGCATAGCTAACTCCGCAGCGAGGGTTGGCCTAGCGAATGATCGCCTTCGAGGCCCCGCCGCGGCAGCTAAGGAGAAGCATTCCTGCACGCACCATTTGAGAGTAACACGGGTGCGTATGATGACAATGCAATACCAGAAGCAACGTCCACTATGCAGACACGGGAGCGGTGGTGAGCCGGTTCCGCCCGTCGTCCGAAGGAGTTCTTGTGCCACAGTCGGGGATCACACTGTCCAACATCGATGAAAGCGTTCGGCCGCAGGACGACCTTTACCAGCACGTCAATGGGGCGTGGCTGAAGTCGACGGTCATCCCTGATGACCGACCGCTGGAGGGAACGTTCACCGCGTTGCGGGATGGCGCCGAACTTGCAGTCAAAGCGATCATCGAGGAAGCTGCGGCAAAGGGTGAGGGCGCGAGCGGCATCGAACGCAAGGTGGGCGGGCTCTACAACAGCTTCATGGACGAGGAAGCCATCGAGGCCAAAGGCATGGAACCTATCCGCGGCCGCCTCGCGGAGGTCTTTGCCACGGCTTCGCCGGCCGAAGTGGTTGCCCTGACCGGGAGGCTGTTCCGCTCGGATGTATCCGGCCTCTTCTCCATCTACCCCGCTCCCGACGCCGGGAACCCGGACCGGGTCCTGTTGTACATCGGCCAGGGCGGCCTGGGCCTTCCCGACGAGTCGTATTACCGGGAGGAGAAGTTCGAAGCGATCGTTAGCGCATATGCGAAATACGTCGCCAAGCTCTTCGGACTGGCAGGGATTCCCGACGCGGACGGTGCCGCCGCGCGCGTTGTCGCCTTTGAAAAAGCCCTTGCCTCGCACCATTGGGACAACGTCACCCTCCGCGATCCGCAGAAAACCTACAACCTCAAGTCCGTGGAAGAGTGCCGTGACCTGTTCCCGTACCTTGACGCCTGGTTCGAGTCCGCCCGGGTTGAGGAAGCCAAATTCACCGAGCTGGTGGTAAGTACGCCCGATTTCTTTACCGGCGCCGCCGCCCTGGTCGGGTCCGAGTCGCTTGCCGTGTGGCAGGAATGGTTGGCGCTGCGTGTGCTCAACGCTGCCGCTCCCTATCTCTCCTCGGAGTTCGTTGACGCGAACTTCGATTTCTACGGCACCACCCTCAGCGGCACGCCACAGAACAAGGACCGCTGGAAGCGCGGGGTCGCCGTCGTCGAAGCAGCCCTTGGCGAGGCCGTTGGCCAAATCTATGTGGAGCGCCACTTCCCCGAAGGTTACAAGGCCAGGATGCAGACGCTGGTCGCCAAACTGATCGAGGCTTACCGGGAGAGCATCACGGCGCTCGACTGGATGGGCGAGGACACCAAGGCTGAAGCCTTGAAAAAGCTGGAGGCCTTCCGGCCCAAGATTGGTTTCCCGGACAAGTGGATCGACTATTCGGCCGTCGAGATCGACCCGAGTGACCTTTTGGGGAACGTCGAGCGCGCGCACAACGCCGACGTCGACCGTCACCTGGACGAAGTCGGCAAGCCGGTCGACCTCGACAAGTGGCTGATGACTCCGCAAACAGTCAATGCGTACTACCACCCGATGCTGAACGAGATTGTCTTCCCGGCCGCGATCCTGCAACCGCCCTTCTTTACGGCGGAGGCCGACGACGCCGTCAACTACGGAGGCATCGGCGCCATCATCGGCCATGAGATCGGCCACGGCTTCGATGACCAAGGCTCCCAGTTCGACGGAAGCGGAGCGCTTCGGAACTGGTGGACGGAGGAGGACCGCAAGGCCTTCGAAGGGCTGACGGCCAAGCTCGTGGCCCAATTCGACGCCTTGGCCCCCTATGCGGCTCCTGAGCACAAGGTCAACGGGAAGCTCACGCTCGGCGAGAACATCGGCGATCTGGGCGGCCTGACCATCGCCTACAAGGCTTACCTCCTGAGCCTTGACGGTGCGGAACCGCCTGTCCTCGACGGCCTGACAGGCCAGCAGCGCTTCTTCATGTCGTGGGCTGCCGGATGGCGCCAGGTCATCCGTCCTGAGGAAGCCATCCGGCGCGTCGCTACGGACCCACACTCCCCCAACGAGTTCCGGACCAATGCCATCGCCAAGAACCTGGACTCGTTCCAAGAGGCGTTTGCGGTGGAAGCCGGGGATGGAATGTGGCTGTCGCCGGAGGACCGCGTCAGCATCTGGTAGCCGGCGCCACTCAACGGAAGGGAGCGGTTATCACCATGCAATCCGCTGATGACCGCTCCCTTCGCTATGTCCTCGGTGGTGCCCAACGCTACCTGGTGACGAGTGCCGGGTTGACCGCCTGGCATTTCACGTCACCTGCGGTCTGCTTGACGACATTCGAGGGTACGGAGGCTACTCCGTACTTGGTCCCGGAATCGAAGTCGCTGCCGAGATAGACCTGGACTCCGACCAGACCCTGGGAGGGTTCTACTTGCGAGGCCGGGATCCCCAGGAGGTTCGCGATATCCGAAGCGACGTCGGCGTAGCCGGCCCCGTAATAGACAGCGGTCTTGGGTGTGGCGGCCGCAAGGAAGTGTGAAGCTTTCGTGAATCCGCCGTCACGCAGGGTGGCGGCGATTTCCTGGCCGCGGGATGCGATGCCTGTACCGTCGGCAACCGTCACTTGCTGAAGGGCCTTGTCGTACGCGGGAACGGCGGGAGCGCTCGGCGTCGTCGCGGGGCTGCTGGGTTGTGCACCTGTTGCCGCAGGCGAAGCGCTGGCTGTAGCCCCCGGGGTGGTCAGGTCCAGGTTCGCGCGCATGGCCGCGAACAACTGGGAAGCCTGTGGTTGAACCAATTGGAGCCTGTTGGGATCGACGGCGGCGGGCTCGGTGGGAACCGAAACGAACGCGACCTTGGACAAGTCGACGTCCTTGAGGCGGCTCCCGATAGTCAGGAGCGACTGTACGGACGCCAGGCCGTCATCGACGGTCAGGTTCTTTGTCACGGCATCTGCGATGGACAGGAGGCTTTGCGGATTGCCCAGGGTGCCGTCGGACTTGATCTTCCGGGTCAGCGAGGAGAGGAAGCCCTGCTGCGCCTGGATGCGGCCGAGGTCGCTTCCATCGCCAAAGCCGTGGCGGGTGCGGAGGAAGGACAAAGCCTGCTCCCCCTGGACAGTTGATGTCCCCTTGGGAAGGCGGAGCCCGGAGTCAGGATCGAACACAGCATCGCTCACGCAGACGCTGACGCCGCCCACGGCATTGGACAGTTCCTTGACCGCGTTGAAGTCGGCCATCATGAAGTGATCGATTTGCAGTCCAGTGAGTTTGTTTACTGTGTCTACGGCGCAACCGATCCCCGCCTCTGCCATGGCCGAGTTGATCATGACGTTGGAATGGGGTTGATACAGGGTATTCGTTTTGGGATCAGTGCATGCCGGGACATCCACGAGGAGATCGCGGGGAATGCTGGTGAGGCTCACCCTTTTGTTGTCCGCCGAAATGTCAAGGAGCATCATGACATCCGACTGGCCGTAGCCGGTGGAATCCTGCGTCGAACCGTATTCGGAGTTCTTACCGTCCCGGGTATCCGACCCGAGGATGAGGATCTGCAGACGGTCCGTAGCATCGTTCGCAACGGCCTCGGTCCTGGGAGCGCCTGCCGACAAAGGCGCTTTGCTGATGTTCGACTGCAGGCGGACAACCCAGTAAGCGGCGAAAGCGATACCGCCGACCATCAGCAGGGACACCGTCACGGCAGTGACCTTGAGCCAGAGCGGGAGGCCCTTCGGAGCATTCATGTGGCGGGGGGTGCCGGGCGTTTCCCCGTGGCGTGCAGCGCCGCGGCCACCAATGGTGCCGGGCTCCTGTACGCGTGCATCGCGACGTCGCACGACTCGCTAGACCTTTCCTCGGAAAATGGGATTCGGACCATCTTAAGGTCCCAATCTGGGAAATTCCCCGGCGGCTAGAATCCCAGCTTTACGAGTTGCTTCGGATCGCGCTGCCAGTCCTTCGCCACTTTCACGTGCAAGTCGAGGTAGATCTTGGTTCCCAGGAGTGCCTCTATGCCCTTGCGGGCGTTCGTTCCGACCTCGCGCAGCCGGCTCCCGGCCTTGCCGATGATGATGGCCTTCTGGGACGGGCGCTCAACGTATAGATTGACCCGGACGTCGAGGAGCGGGTTGTCTTCCGAGCGGCCTTCGCGGGGCAGGATTTCCTCCACCACCACGGCGAGGGAGTGCGGAAGCTCGTCGCGTACGCCTTCCAAAGCTGCTTCCCGGATAAGTTCTGCGACCATGACCGCCTCCGGTTCATCGGTGAGCTCGCCGTCCGGGTAGAGGGGCGGAGAAGGAGGCATGTGGCTGATGAGCACGTCGGCGACAGTATTGACTTGGAAGCCGTCGGCCGCGGACACCGGGACGATATCAGCCCAGCCTTTTTCGCCGAGGACTTCGCGGCCCAATTCGGCTACAGCCAGGAGCTGCTCGGTCAAGGCCTGGCGGTCCACCAAGTCGGTCTTGGTGACCAGGGCGATGACGGGCTTGCGTCCGACGGCGGCGAGCTGGGCCGCGATGTACCTGTCTCCCGGTCCGATCTTCTCGTTGGCGGGCAGGCAAAACCCAATGGCATCCACTTCGGAGAGGGTGTCAGCGACGAGATCGTTGAGCCTCTTCCCAAGGAGGGTGCGCGGGCGGTGCAGGCCCGGAGTGTCGACGAGGATCAGTTGGGCATCGTCACGATGAACGATGCCGCGGATGGTGTGCCTCGTGGTTTGCGGCTTTGCCGACGTGATGGCAACCTTCTGCCCCACCAAAGCGTTGGTGAGGGTGGACTTGCCGGCATTGGGACGGCCCACTAGAACAGAGAAACCTGCGTGAAAGCCGCCGAAGTCCTGATCGGCGTCGAACTTCTTATTGTGCTTGCTCACGTGGAACTCCCTGTTGCGTTGTGTCGGCCTCGTCGAGAAGGTCTCCAAGGTCAGTTTCTTCTTTTGGAATGGCTGCCGCAATGATATGGCTGACCCGGTTTCGCCGGCCTTCCAGCCTATCGGCTTTCAAGGAGATCCCATCCACCTCCACCGCGCTTCCGACGATCGGCACTTTGCCGAGGGTCTTGGCAAGGAGCCCGCCCACTGTGTCCACTTCGTCGTCGTCGAGGTCAATGTCGAAAAGTTCGCCGAGGTCGTCGATGCTCATCCGTGAACTGACCCGGTACGTGCCATCGCCCAAGTCGGTGACCTCCGCATCGTTGGAGTCGTATTCATCGACGATCTCCCCCACGATTTCCTCAATGAGGTCTTCCAGCGTCACGAGTCCTGCAGTTCCGCCGTATTCGTCAATGACTACAGCGACGTGCGTGGTTTCTTGCTGAAGCTCGCTGAGGAGGTCGCTTACCGGCTTTGATTCAGGAACGAAACGCGCCTCGCGGGCGATCGCATCAATGTCCTGGCGCACTGACGGCTGTTCCGGGCGGTGCAATGCGGCGGCGACGTCCTTCAAATAGAGGATCCCGCGGATCTGGTCAGCGTTCTCGCCGATAACGGGGATTCTTGAGTACCCGGAACGCAGGAACAGGGCCATGGCCTGCTCCAGGCTCGATCCGGACTCGATGCTCACAATGTCCGTTCGAGGGACCATGACCGAGCGGACCAGGGTATCGCCGAAGTCGAAGACCGACTGGATGAGTTCGGCCTCGCTGTCCTCGATCATGTCGGATTCCGTGGCCCTGTCGACGAGTTCACGGAACTCTTCCTCGCTGAAGAAAGCTTCATCCCCGCTGGGCGCGCCCGGGGCCACCGTGCTGCCGATTGCAACGAGCCAGCCGGGAATGGGTCCCAGGATCCAGCATAGGAACCTGATGAGCGGGGCCGAGTAGAGAACCACGCTGCCTGAGTGGGCGCGTCCGAGCTGACGGGGCGAAACGCCCACCAAGACAAAACCAATGACGGCCATGATGCCCGTCGCAGCCAAACCGGCAAGCCAGACGTTCTCGAGGAGGCTATGCATGACGACGGCGACGGCCACTGCTGCGGCCATCTCGAACCAGACCCGCCAGAAGCGCAGCGCGCGAATGTGCGCGACTGGCTGGGCGAGGATACTGCGAAGCGAATTCCCCCGGCTCTTGACGATGGCTTGCTCGGCGTCGTGCCGCGGCAGGAAGGCGAAGGCAGCCTCCGCGGCGGTGAGCAGCGCGACGAAACTGAGGAAAACCAACGCCATCCCGACCAGGATGAGTGAGGTCACTGCATGGTCTCCAAGGGAGCATCCTTGCCGAGGAATGCGGACAGCAGCTCACGCTGCAGGCCGAACATCTCTTCCTTTTCTTCCGGCTCGGCGTGGTCGAAACCGAGGAGGTGGAGGATTCCGTGGGTGCAGAGCAGGAGCATTTCATCCTGGGTTGAATGACCGGCATTGCGGGCCTGTACCTCGGCCACTTGCGGGCAGATGGCGATGTCGCCCAGCATGCCCTGCGGGGTCGGCTTGCCTGGCGTGCCCGGCGTCAACTCATCCATCGGGACGGACAGGACATCGGTAGCGCCGGGTTCGTCCATGAGCTCGATGTGGAGCTTTTCCATGGCTGGTTCATCCACCAGCAGGATGGAAAGTTCAGCCTGGGGGTGGATGTAGAGCCGCTCGAAGATGAAGCGTGAAAGTGTCACCAATTGTGCCTCGTCCACCTGGACGCCGGACTCGTTGTTGACCTCGATGCTCATCGGTGTTCTCCCCGTTTGTCGTGGATGGGCGTGTGCTGGGCACGCACCCTGTGCTTTTCATCCCATTTGCTGTAGGCGGACACAATATCGGCGACGAGCCGGTGCCTGACGACGTCGGAAGCGTCCAACATCGTGAAGTTCACGTCCTCGATCCCGCTGAGGATCTCCTGGACGATGCGCAGCCCGGAGGTGGCACCGAAGGGCAGATCCACTTGGGTGATATCCCCCGTGACAACCATCTTGGAGCCGAATCCCAGGCGGGTCAGGAACATCTTCATCTGTTCGGCGGTGGTGTTCTGGGCCTCATCGAGAATGATGAACGCATCGTTGAGCGTGCGCCCGCGCATGTATGCAAGCGGTGCCACCTCGATGGTCCCGGCAGCCATGAGCCGCGGGATCGATTCCGGGTCCATCATGTCGTGCAAGGCGTCGTACAAGGGACGCAGGTATGGATCGATCTTGTCGCTTAGCGTTCCCGGCAGGAATCCGAGACGCTCCCCTGCCTCGACGGCTGGCCTCGTGAGGATGATGCGGCTGACTTCCTTGAGCTGCAGTGCCTGAACGGCTTTTGCCATCGCCAAGTACGTCTTGCCGGTGCCCGCAGGTCCGATCCCGAAGATGACCGTGTTGTCGTCAATGGCGTCGACATAGTTTTTCTGGTTCAGCGTTTTGGGTCGGATGGTGCGCCCGCGGCTCGAAAGGATGTTGTGGGTCAGGACTTCCACTGGGTTTTGCAGGGTTTGGCTCCGCAACAGGGAAACCAGCTGCTGGAGCACCTCCGGGGTGATGACCGTCCCCTTGACCACCAAGGCGCGGACTTCTTCCAAAAGCCGCATGATCCGGGGAACGTCGCTCGATGGCCCGCTGAAGGAGAGCTCGTTGCCGCGCACATGAAAGTCGACGCCGGGGAACTGTGCCTCGATGTAGCGCAAGGCCTCATCATGGCTGCCGAGGGTCTGAACCATCTGATCCGAGTCGTCGAAGATGACAACTTCCGTCCGGGCGCCCGGGACTGAGTGCGGGAACTCGGCCGGACCTGTCTCAACGCTGCCGGCCTTGGGCCGCCCGTTCAATGATTCTGTCATAGTGCTGGCCTTGCGGCCTGTGCTCCTCCGGCTTGGTTATGTCCTTCGACTTTCTCCGAGGTCCGTTGCTGGATAGGCGCAAGATCGCGGGCCTCGGATTGCTTTCAATCCTACGCCAGCCATTGTCCGGGGTGGTTTCGGACCGTACCTTGCACTGTCCTTTCGCTTTCCTTTCGCGGTGCAGGGGGTCGATTCCTACCGCTTTGGTATCAACTCGGCATCGACCTCGTATCAATCGCATTGCAGTTGGTGGCGGGAGTGCCGAATTGCCGGCCGGCGTCCGCGAGACTATGACAAGCTGATTCATGGGCAAAAATGCCCCGTGCCCGGTGACCGGGCGCATGCCCCCGCACTACACATGTCCCCGCACTACAGGGGCCGAACTCGAGCAGGAATCCATTATCAGCAGGTCAGCCGGAACTTCACACGGCACTCGCATCCGGAAACGTTCCGCCATGCTTGTGACCGCAATGACGGCTGCCTTGTTCCTTGCGGGTTGCACCGCCGATCGCACAGTACAGGGATCCACGACGCCGCTCCCCACTCCGACGGTTGCGTTGCAGGCGGTCCCGGACAGCAATGCTCCGCTCGAAACGACCCAGGCCTCAAACAAGATCCCCGTGTATTGGATCGGTCGCAGCGACGCGGATACCTATCTTTACCGGGAATTCCGTGACAATCCAGGCAACGAGAACCCCATCACCACCGCTCTGCGCATCATGATGTCCCAGAAGCCGCTGGACCACGACTACTTCACGCCGTGGCAGAATCCGAGCAGCCTGGAGACGACGATTTCCGGAAAGAACGTCGTTACGGTCGATGTTTCCCGCGACGCGTTCAATTCCAATCTCGACGGCGGGATGGCGCAGCGAGCGGTCCAGCAACTGGTCTATACGGCAACCGCGGCGGCGGCCAGCTCAGGCCTGATCGATGCCGGACAACAGATCAAAGTGACCGTTCTGGTGGACGGGCACACAGACTATATGGCCTTCGGGCAGGTCAAACTCGGCGATGCGATGGTCCGCGACGCGAACGTGGTGGCGCCCGTATGGATCATTGACCCCCAGGAGGATGTGACCCTGGCTGCTGGTCCGGTCAAGTTCAACGGCCGAAGCACGGACCCCTCGAAGAAGCTGCATTGGCAAATCCTTCGCGAGAACTCAAACGGCGACAAGTCTCCTTACCTGGCCGGACAGACCACCGCTTCGACTGTTCCGGGGCAAGGCGGGGCCTTCAGCCTCACCGTGGGGCTCGGAGCGGGCCGCTATGAATTGCGGGTCTCCTTGATTGGTCCCAACGACGCCGATGTTGCGACGGATACGCGGTCCTTCAACGTCCGCTGATTAATAGCGGCCGGGAGTGCCGTGCGTGGGCAGGCGCGATGGCTGCGGCGAGCTACCAGCGTCCCAGAATGTCGCTGGCCAGCACGACGGCGGCGGGACCCGCCGTCGACGAGCGAAGCACGTGGTGGCCCAGGAGGGCGGTGACGGCACCGACGTCGCTGAGCTTGGTGACTTCACGCGGGGAAATACCGCCCTCCGGACCGACAATAAGCAGGACTTCGCGCGCCGCCCCTGCGTCGGCGTCGGAAATCCGGCCCTGCCACTTCTCCAGCACATCCCGCAGCGGATGCTTGGCGTCCTCGTGCAGGATGATCGCCAGGTCGGCTGCGGCAACGGCCGCAGCCAAGCCGGAGCCGTCGACGGCGGCACGCACCTCGGGAATCCAGGCGCGCCGCGCTTGCTTGGCAGCCGCGGTAGCCACGGATTGCCACTTCGCGTGCGATTTGGCGGCCCGGTCACCCTTCCAGCGGACAATGGAGCGCTCCGCTTGCCAAGGCACGACCGCGTCAATCCCGAGTTCCGTCGCCGTCTCGACGGCAAGCTCGTCCCGGTCGCCCTTCGCGAGGGCCTGGACCAACACGAGCCGCACGGCTGGCTGGTGTTCCTCCTGGACAGCGGAGGCACGCACCGTCAAAGTTCCGTGCCCGGATTCCGTCACGGTGCCCGTGAGCCTTTTTCCGTTGCCGTCGGCGATATCGACGGCCTCGCCGATTTCCAGGCGCTTGACTGTGACAGCGTGCCTGGCCTCGGCGCCGTCGAGCACGAAGGTGTCGCCAGGGCCGAGGCCGTCAAGGGTTCCGGCTGCTGTGAAGAATACGGGGTTGCTCACCGCTACAGGTTACCGAGCTTGTCCCGGAGCTTCGCGAACATGCCGCCGCTTGCCACGAGCTTGCCCTCGGTGAACTGCTCTCCGCGCAACTTGGCCAGTTGGCGAAGCAGGTCTTCCTGCGCGGCGTCGAGCTTGCCGGGCGTCTCGACGTGCAGGTGCACCTTGAGGTCTCCCCTGCCGTAGCCGCGGAGATGGGTGACGCCCAGTCCACGAAGGGTGATGACTTCGCCCGACTGGGTTCCGGACTTGACGTCGATCTCCTGGGGTCCGTCGAAGGTGTCAAGCTGCAGCTCCGTGCCCAAAGCCGCGGCAGTCATGGGAACGCTCAGCGTTGCGTGGAGGTCGTCGCCTTCACGGATATAGGTCGGATCGTTGTTGACCCGGATCTCCACGTAGAGGTCGCCGGGAGGGCCGCCTGCGGGACCTGCTTCGCCTTGCGCCGACAGCTGGATGCGGGTGCCGGTAGCGACACCGCCGGGCACCTTGACGGTCAGCGAACGGCGGCTGCGGATCCGGCCCTGGCCGTTGCACTCATTACAAGGATCTTTGATGATCGAGCCGAAACCTTCGCACGAGCCACACGGAGCGGCCGTCATGACCTGGCCCAGAATCGAGCGCACAGCCCGCTGTACCTGGCCCGAGCCGCCACAGATGTCGCAGCGCACGGGGTGGGTGCCCGCACGGCAGCAAGAGCCTTCGCACGTGGGACAGATGACAGCGGTGTCCACCTCAAGCTTTTTGTTGACCCCGAAGACTGCCTCGCGCAAGTCAATACGGACACTGATCAGGGCGTCCTGCCCGCGGCGCGTGCGTGAAGCGGGGCCCTGCATCCCGCCGCCTCCTCCGCCGAAGAAGGTGTCGAAGATGTCCTGGAAGGCGAATCCCTGGCCAGCGTAGCCTCCGCCGAAACCGTTATCGGTCCCGTTTTCGTTGCCGGTGGCGTCGTAGACGCGGCGCTTCTGGGGATCGGAGAGGACCTCGTAAGCGTGGGTCACTGCTTTGAATTCCTCGGCAGCACCGGCTCCGGGATTCACATCGGGGTGCAGTTTACGTGCGAGTTTGCGGTAGGCCTTTTTGATCTCCTCGCCGGTTGCTTCCGGCGAGACGCCCAGAACGTCATAGTGACTGCTCAAAGTCGGTATCTCTTCCTTGTTTACGTTTCTATTGCGTTTCTTGCGTGGCGGTTGCGAGCCGAAGCCGTCAGTCGCCCAGAATGCGGGAAAGGTAGCGTGCGACGGCGCGGACGGCCGCCATGGTGTTCGGGTAGTCCATGCGGGTGGGTCCAAGAATGCCGATCTTGGCGCTGCTGCCTGGACCGTACCCCGTAGCAACCACCGAAGCCTCGGAGAGGCCGTCATAAGGGTTTTCCCGGCCGATGCTCACCGTGACGCCCCGGGGATCCTCGGCCATGTCCGAGAGCAGCCGCAACATGACCACTTGCTCCTCGAGCGCTTCGAGGACCGGACCGATGCTCAGGGGGAAGTCGACGTTGGAGCGGGCCAGGTTTGCCGTGCCTGCCATGACCATTCGTTCGTCGCGGCTCCGGTCGGCAAGCCGTTGCAGACCGTGGGCAAGGGCGCCTGCAAGGTTCCGAAGCGCGGGCTGGCACAAAGCAACCACCGAGGGCAGGACCTGCGGCATGAGGTCGAGCTGGGAGCCGGCGATGCTTCCGAGGAAGCGCGCGCGCAAAGCCGTGAGATCGTCGTCCGTGGCGTCCGCCGCGGCATGCACGACGCCCTGTTCCACTTTGCCCGAATCCGCGATCAACACCACCAGGACCTGGCGCGGTGTCAAAAGGACGAACTCGATGTGCCGGACGCGGGCGCGGCTCAGGTGCGGATACTGGACGACGGCGACCTGGTTGGTCAGTTGGGAGAGGAGCCGGACTGTGCGTTCGAGGATGTCCTCGACGTCGTCGGGTCCCTCAAGCAACGAGTGGATGGCCCTGCGCTCCGCCGCCGAAAGCGGTTTGACCTCGGAAATGCGGTCGACGAACAGGCGGTAGCCTTTGTCCGTGGGGATGCGGCCCGCACTGGTGTGCGGTGCAACGATGAGGCCTTCTTCTTCCAGGAGGGCCATGTCATTGCGGATGGTGGCGCTCGACACTCCAAGATGATGCCGTTCGACCAAGGCTTTGGAGCCAACGGGCTCCCGGGAGTGAACGTAGTCCTCCACGATGGCGCGTAACACTTCAAGCTTGCGTGGTTCGCTCACTGCCCACCTCCATTCAACAGCCGGTACTCAACAATCCGGTATCCCAACAACAGTTAGCACTCAACATGCCCAAGTGCTAACAAGTCTAGTATGAGCCACCTCGTTGTTAGCATTGGTACCGCTCGCGGCGAACATGATTCCCGCGCGGCCCGGGTCAATGCCCCGGGCCGTGACCTCTCCCCTAGCGCAAAGTGGTGTGAAGACCGTGTCTTACGACAATTGGGGCCCGCAAGACCTTTCCTCGCCGGCCAAGCGGCAGCTGCCTGAAGTGGCTGTTGAGCGGGGCATGGTGCTCGAGGACGTCCAGTCCGGCTGGGTCGGGGCCGTGACCAGGGTGGAGAAGTCCGGAGGCATGCACATTGTGGTGCTTGAGGATCGGCGGGGAAAGGCCAAATCGTTCCGGCTCGGCTTTGGGTTCCTGCTGGAGGGGCAAGCAGTGAAGCTGCTGCCGCCGGCACCACGCGCCGCGGCCGCGAAGGGCGCGGCGCAAGCAGGCAGGACGGCATCGGGATCGGTCCGGGTGCTTGGGCAGCGGGCCCAGGTCGCCAAGGCAAGCCGGATCTGGGTGGAAGGCAAGCACGACGCCGAACTTGTGGAGAAGGTTTGGGGGGACGATCTCCGGGTGGAGGGCATCGTCGTCGAGCCCTTGCACGGTGTGGACGATCTCAAGGCGGCCATTGCCGCCTTCTCCCCCGGCCCCGGCCGCCGGCTGGGGATCCTCGTGGACCATTTGGTACCTGATTCGAAGGAGTCGCGGATCGCGGCCGACGCCATGACCCTGCCGGGCGCCGCGGGAAACGTCCTGATCGTAGGACACCCCTATGTTGACGTCTGGCAGGCTATCCGCCCGAACGCCCTGGGGATCGAGCGGTGGCCGACCGTCGCGCGCGGCACGGATTGGAAGACCGGCATCCTGAAGTCGTTCGGCTGGCCGCATGAGACTGCCGAAGACGTGGGACTGGGTTGGCAAAAACTTCTGGGCGCCGTACGTAGCTACGCGGATTTGGAGGCCTCGTTGCTGGGTCGCGTGGAGGAAGTGATCGATTTCCTGACCGTCCCGTGATGGATTACCTGACCAGGGCACGGGGCTTGGTCGGCTGATCGCTTGCCGAGCAAGTATTCTGGGACAGCAACACTGCACCTATAGCTACTCGAAGGAAGAAACTGTGGCAGACAACGCTCCTGACGATCGGGACGGCGCCTCCGGGCGGTCCCAGTACCACGGCGTTCCTGCCAATGCGCTGCCCTTGACCGCCTCTGAGGACCGGCAATGGGCAACCTTGGCGCATTTCGGCGGGATCCTTGGCTGCGTGCCATCGCTGCTCATTTACCTGATCTTCCGCGAACGTGGCCCGTTCACGGCACAGGAATCCAAGGAAGCACTGAACTTCACCTTGCCTCCGACGATTGCCGCAGTGCTGGCCAACATCCTTGTCATGCTCCCGGTGGTGGGAAACCTGTTCGCCGTCCTTGCCACGGCAATCTGGGTGGCAGTGACATGCTTCTCGGTATCAGCCGGAATCCGGGTCAACCACGGACAACCGCACCGCTACCGCTTCAACCTGCGCTGGATCAAGTAGCCGCCTTCGCGGGAACCATGCCCGTTCCCGCCCGTGCTGCTAGTCCGGAAGGATCCGGCGGACCACGGCATCCGCGAGCAGCCTGCCCTTGAGTGTCAGGACCAGCCGTCCCCGGAAAGCTGCCTGGGGCTCTACGAGTCCGTCGGCTATGAGTCCTGCCACGGCGTGCCGTCCGACCTTATCCAAGGCGTCGACTTCCAATCCCGAGCCGAGGCGCGCCTCCAGCATGATGCGTTCCACTTCCCGGGTTCCGGCGTCGAGCGTTTCCCGTCCGGCGGCGGGCGAGACCCCGTCCCCGAGCCTGTTTGCATATGCGGCGGGGTGCTTGACGTTCCACCAGCGGACACCGCCCACATGGGAATGCGCGCCGGGCCCGATCCCCCACCAATCGTCTCCCCGCCAGTAGGCAAGGTTGTGTTTGCATGCTTGTTCGGGTGTGCGGGACCAATTGCTGACCTCGTACCAGTCCAGCCCGGCGGCGCTGATCAGCTGATCGGCGAGTTCGTACTTGGCGGCGTGGTCGTCGTCGTCGATTCCGGGCACTTCGCCGCGCCGGATCTGTGCCGCCAACTTGGTGCCCTCTTCCACGATCAGCGCGTAGGCACTGATGTGGTCCGGCTCGTAGGACAAGGCAGTCTCCAGTGAGGTCTGCCAGTCAGCCATGGACTCACCGGGAGTGCCGTAGATGAGGTCAAGGCTCACGGCGAGCCCGGCGTCGCGCGCCCACTGGACCACCAAGGGAACCCGGCTGGGTGTGTGCGTGCGGTCCAGGACTTTGAGCACGTGGGGTACGGCCGACTGCATGCCGAATGAAATCCGCGTAAATCCGGCGTCGGCGAGCAGTCGGAGGGACTCCGGCGTCACAGAATCCGGGTTCGCCTCAGTGGTGACTTCGGCTCCTGCTTCCAATCCCCAGTGCCCGACGGCGGCCCCCAGGATCCGTGCGAGGTCTTCAGCTGGCAGCAGCGTCGGTGTGCCACCGCCGAAGAAGACCGTGCTCAGCGGCCGCTGGGGCAGGCCGGAGGCTTCCAAGGCCCGGACGGCGAACTCGACTTCCTTGATGGCCGTAGACGCGTACGCGTCCTGGGAGGCGCCGCCGCCAAGCTCCGTGGCGGTGTAGGTGTTGAAGTCGCAGTATCCGCAACGCACGGCACAGAAAGGTATGTGGACGTACAGGCCGAACTTGCGTGAATCGACGCCGTCAAGCACCTGCGGTGGCAAGAGGCCGTCCGCGGGTGCCGGATCCCCGAGAGGAAGAACGCTAGGCACGGAGGTCCCCCCGTGCCCGGCCGCTGCACGCCGTTTGGGCACGCGCCTGTCCCGCAGTGTTCCGGGCGAACAGCCCCATTACTTCTTGGCCTTGTCCTTGGATTCGTCCGTGGTCAGGGCTGCAATGAACGCTTCCTGTGGAACTTCCACGCGGCCCACCATCTTCATGCGCTTCTTGCCTTCCTTCTGCTTTTCCAGAAGTTTGCGCTTACGCGTGATGTCACCGCCATAGCACTTGGCAAGGACGTCCTTGCGGATGGCGCGGATGCTTTCGCGGGCAATGATGCGCGAGCCAATCGCGGCCTGGATGGGCACCTCGAACTGCTGGCGGGGAATGAGTTCGCGCAGCTTGCTTGTCATCATGACGCCGTAGGCATAGGCCTTGTCCCGGTGGGTGATGGCGCTGAACGCGTCAACCTGCTCCCCTTGGAGCATGATGTCCACCTTGACAAGGTCGGCAACCTGGTCGCCGTCGGCCTTCCAGTCAAGCGAACCGTAGCCGCGGGTCTTGGATTTGAGGATGTCGAAGAAATCGAAGACGATCTCGGCGAGCGGGAGGCGGTAGCGGATTTCCACCCGGTCTTCGGAAAGGTAGTCCATGCCTCCCATGACGCCACGGCGGCTCTGGCACAGCTCCATGATGGCGCCCACAAATTCGTTGGGCGCAAGGATGGTGGCGGAGACCATCGGTTCGCGCACTTCTGCGATCTTGCCTGTCGGGTACTCGCTCGGGTTGGTGACGTGCACGACCCGCTTGTCCTCCAGAGTGACCTCGTACTCAACGTTGGGAGCGGTGGAGATGAGGTCGAGGTTGTATTCGCGCTCGAGGCGCTCACGGGTGATTTCCAGGTGCAGGAGGCCAAGGAAGCCCACGCGGAATCCGAAGCCCAGGGCGGCGGACGTCTCCGGTTCGTAGACGAGGGCGGCGTCGTTAAGCATCAGCTTCTCGAGGGCATCCCGGAGCACGGGATAATCCGTGCCGTCCAAGGGGTACAAGCCGGAGAAGACCATGGGCTTGGCGTCGGCGTAGCCGGCGAGGGATTGCGAAGCAGGCTTGGCCATGTTGGTTACGGTGTCGCCGACCTTCGACTGGCGGACGTCCTTTACGCCGGTGATCAAGTAGCCTACCTCGCCGACGCCCAGCCCCTTGGACGGGGTGGGTTCCGGTGAGCTGACACCGATTTCCAGGAGCTCATGGGTGGCGCGCGTGGACATCATCTGGATCCGCTCGCGCGGGTGCAGCATGCCGTCCACCACACGGACATAAGTGACCACGCCGCGGTACGTGTCATACACGGAGTCGAAGATCATGGCGCGCGCCGGGGCGTCGGGGTCGCCGACGGGCGCAGGAAGATCGCGGACGATCTTGTCCAGGAGGGCCTCCACGCCGATACCGGTCTTGCCGGAGACGCGCAGCACGTCCTCAGGGTCCCCGCCAATCAGGTTGGCGAGTTCGGCCGCGTACTTTTCGGGCTGGGCCGCAGGGAGGTCGATCTTGTTGAGCACCGGGATGATGGTGAGGTTGTTTTCCATCGCCAAGTACAGGTTGGCCAGGGTCTGTGCCTCGATGCCCTGCGCCGCATCCACCAGGAGGATTGCACCTTCACAGGCGGCGAGGGAACGGGAGACCTCATAGGTGAAGTCGACGTGGCCGGGGGTATCGATCATGTTCAAGGCGTAGCTGGTGCCGTCAAGTTCCCAGGGCATGCGCACAGCCTGGGACTTGATGGTGATGCCACGCTCGCGTTCGATATCCATGCGGTCCAGATACTGGGCCTTCATGTCGCGGGACTTAACGACGCCGGTGAACTGCAGCATGCGGTCGGCCAGGGTGGATTTACCGTGGTCGATGTGGGCAATGATGCAGAAGTTCCGGATGATGGCCGGATCTGTCGCGGCGGGCACCGGTGCGGTGCGGGCCATGGGAGACACGCAGGGTCCTTACTGTCGAGACTCACACGGCCAAACCCCGGACTGGTTTGGACCAATCCGGCCGATGCCGCATATCTGAACTTATAGTCTCCCATGAACACGACGCCGCTTGTGCACTGTGATCAGGCGCCGTGATCGGGCGCCGCCTCATTCCGGGCAACACAGTGGGCGACACGGCATGTCAGTGGAAAGTACGGTGGTGCCATGGCATCGGACACTCACCTGCTCGGCAGGCTCCTCAAAGGCTCCCTGGGCTACCTTCGACGGATCGTCGGGCTGCCCGCCGGCACGAGCCCCAGCCAGCCACCGAAAACCCGGGCCGCAGCGGCCGCAAGCCGCCCCGGAAACGCAGGGGCCGGCGTCGGTCAGCTTTCCCGGCCATATCCGGGCGACTTCCGCGGCAGCGTCTCTCCGCGCTACTCACCCAACCCTGATGGCAAGCCGGACCCCGGTGAGATCGTGTGGTCCTGGGTCCCGTACGAAGAGGACTTCTCGCGGGGCAAGGACAGGCCGGTCCTCCTGATAGGGCGCGACGGCGGCTGGCTGCTGGGGCTGATGCTCACCAGCAAAGACCACGACAACGGTCATCGCGCGGATGACTATGTCGACATCGGCACCGGTGCCTGGGACCCCCAAGGCCGGCCCAGCGAGGTCAAGGTGGACCGGGTTGTGCGCATCAATCCAGCGGACGTCCGGCGCGAGGGAGCGGTCCTCGATAAACGCACTTTCCAGCGGGTAGCGCGTCGGCTCAGCGGCCGACACGACTCGGCGTAGACGGTAAATCTCCGAAAATCCGCCGAGTCTGATAATATTTATAGCTGTGTGTCCGTGCAGGTCGACGGCCACTCATGGTTGGCTGCCATAGGCATCCCCACGCCGCTCAGTCGATGGCCAACCTGACAACCCTCTAGACCATTTCCGCATTAAAAAGAGAGTTCACACACGTGGCTAATATCAAGTCCCAGAAGAAGCGCATCCTCACCAACGAGAAGGCTCGACTGCGTAACAACTCCGTCAAGTCTGAGCTGAAGACGGCCATCCGCGCCGTTGCCGCCGCCGTTGAGTCCACGGACAAGGATGCCGCTGCAAAGGCTCTTGTTGCTGCCAGCCGTAAGCTGGATAAGGCTGTCAGCAAGGGCGTTATTCACAAGAACAACGCTGCAAACCGCAAGTCGGCGATCTCCAAAAAGGTCAACGCACTCTAAGGTTTATCCAGTTCGACTGAGCTGAACGTGAGGCCGGCACCCATGGGTGCCGGCCTCAGGTATTTAAGGCGGAGTTGCCCGAGACGAGGAGGACGGAATTTATGCTGGCGACGATGACCAAGAGAATCGCAAGGCGTCCGTTCGGGGCAGCGAACACCCTCTTGGCCGCCGCAACGTAGATGGCTGCTGCGATGGCGCCGAACAGGATACGCACCCAGGCTTGACCGAGGAGGCCGATCGCTTCGGGCGGCAAAAACAGTCCCATGATGAGGACGGTGGCCACGAATGGGATTTGGCCGAGCAGAACCCAAAACCAGCTGGCGCCAAGGGTGGGGCCACGTCCTTTGACGATGCCCTTGTAGATAAGCCTTAGGGAGAGCGCTTGCAGAAACGACGCCAGAACTCCCCAGACAATGACGCCTACGCGAAGGAAGACGAGGAACGCTTCCTGACTCGAAAATCGGTTGTGTTCGGCATTTTCTGTGACCAGCCGTTCAATGCCCGATCGCACCGCGAATTGGGCAGCAGCGGTGTATGCGAGCAGGAGGAAGATAATCCAGGCGGGGTTGATTTTCTCCGGGCTCGGGAGCGCGGGATGATCGGACGTTGTTGGGCTCGCGGAGGTCATGACTTACCTTTCAAGTAGTGCGTGTTCGGCCCACTCGGCAAGGGCCGCCAGGAAGTAGAAGGTGGCTGGGGCTCTGAGGATCATCATGACGATCGCACCGGGAAGCGGGACCGCAAGATGCCGCTAAGGCTCTGAAAGGAGTGCATAAGGTGTCGGTGAGACGGTTGCTCACTTTCGCGCTCCCGCTGGGCTCAGTTCGACCGTATCCTTTTGGCGGACAGCGAGATCGTAGTCGGTCCAGTGGTCACCCTCGTGGGTGGCCACGAGGACGAGACGACTTCTTCCTACTTCCAGCATGCACTTGCGCGCAACTAGAGAGCCTTGCTGGTCCAGCCCGTTAAGAGGCTCGTCCAGAAGCAGCACGTCAACGTTCTTGAGCGCCAAAGCTATTGTCAGAACAAGTCGCCGGCGCTGTCCGAAGGATAGGTCGCCAACCTTGGTTTGCATCATCGGTTCCGTCAGAAGATGATGCCCGTCAACTTCGGACGCCTCTGACGGGCCGGTCAGGGGTCTGACCATATCCAAATGTTCTTCGACCGTGAGGTAGTCGAGGGTAAGAAAGTCCGTGTCCAGAAAGACGGCGGTGACGTCTTTTCTCCACCGCTCAATTTCAGTGCACGACGTCGAGATCATGCCGCCGAGGAGCTTGGGTAGGGTCGTCTTTCCGCATCCATTCGGACCTCGAAGCGCAACAACACCTCGGTCCGGAAGATCTACAGAAGCTCCGTCAAAAATGACATGGGATCCAAAAGCATGATCTATACGCGCCAAAGATTTCAAGTGTCTTCCGTTTCGGTGGCCGATAGTTCACGCAGCCATGCAGGCGCGTCGATGAAAACAAGGGCGGTCAAGAGCGCAGCCACGAGAGACAGTGCGCCAGACGCGATGGTAAGCCAGAGACCTTGTGTTGCTTGCGGTGCAGCGGTGCCCAAAACGCCTGAGAAGACCACTGCGAGGCCGGCGCAAAGCGCTGCGCCTAAGCCTGCTTTGGATTTCTGCGCCAATTTCGAGATGTGTGAAGCCGGCATAACGGCCGTCCGACGCTGGACGGCTAAGGCATCGACGCTTATCTCGAGGGCGACAAGGGCAACAAGCAAGACTGCCGCCTGGTCGTAATTTCCTAAAAGGAAGAATACACACAGCATGATGGTCAGAGGCGTAACTACAACTATGGCAGTTAGCAGGCTGCGGATAATGAGCGGCTTTACCCAAGATGGTCTAAGCCTTACTAGGAATAGGGCAAAGCCCAAGGTTTCGGGTGAAAAAAGCCTTGCGAAGGATGACCTATACAGAACTAAACCCGAGAAGAAAACAGCAAGAGCAATAAACGGCGCCGTCCATGGCCAGGGTGTCCTTTCCATGACGGACAAGACCAAGCTTGACAAGAGAAAAATGCATGCTGCCTTAATTGATAAATCTGTCAGCACCCCTCGGCCACGCAGAGCACGGGGATGAGCGGTGACCCTGTATAGGAGCGGGGTGGACACGGCCGCAAAGACAGTGCCCGCCAGGATCAACAACACCTTGTGGGTCAGTCCAGAGCCGAGGGTGTCATCACCCTCCAACCATGATGCATCTCCAAGAAGAGCGATCAAGCTGCTCGTAGATAAGACAATAGTTAAAACAGCGAACACCCTGACAGCGATACGCTTCAAAGGAGCTATGACAAGAAATGTTGAAAGAACCAGAGCCCCGATCGCTAACAGGTTACTGCCTTCATGCCAGCGCAGGTTCTGGAGGATGAACATGCCGGCGAGAGCAAGATCCATAAGGACCAAACCGGAGCGCATTCCTACCTCCAAGGGTGCCGACACGGTCTTCCAGCTACGATGGGCTTTCGTGTAGCGACGCCTGGATTGTAAAAGTGCTATTGCCAAAAGCGCTGAGACGATGCTCACTACGTCAGGGGTGCTGAACGGAATTCCCACTGGGGTTAATCCGGCTACCTCCGGTGTCCACACTGTTCCGGCGCCGATGATCAGCAATGTCAACAAATGACCAAAGATCAGTGCATTGCTCACCGCCGCGGCCGGGGGTGTGAAGCCCAGGCCCGTCAGTAGGTCATGGAGCCGACGGGATTTGCGCCGAAAATCGTTGGTGAAGGTGGCCTTACACCCGGAGAGGACCACAGCGTATACACGTGGACGCCTGTGCGTGACGTTGGGTGAATTCATTGTGGCGCTCTCATGGGCTGGTACTTAAGTGTCAGCCTTTTACCAACGCAACGAACTGCTTCAGGGCCCACTTCTTCGCCAGGCCAAAAACTAGTCCGGCCACTGCGGCTCCAATACCGAAAGACGCCACGACTGCTGCAGCCATTGCCGCCCAAGATAGAGCATTGAGTGCAAAGTAAATGTTCGTGGCAAGGGCAGAAGAAATGCCCAGCGTAACGGTGGCCTGAAAAGCTACCGATATTGTGAGGAAGAGCGCCAAGGTGACGCCTCCCGTTTTCGCGACTTTGCCAGGGAATATGGCGTTGGTACGGTTCCGACTCCCAACGACAGCTGACATGAACGTTCCTTTCATGCGGTGACTTCGTAGTCACGGATAGAAGCTGACTGATGGCATGGCCGACCAAGACGGGGTGGTCGGCCACAGACCCAACCTTGTCCGCAAAGCAAGGTCACACGACCGGCATCTCAGAGCGCTGACACATCCGGCGCGCCATCCGGAGGAAGGACTCCCCCACGACGGAATCTACTGTCGAAAAGACCGCTTAGGTGGTCGTTGCCCCGAAATTGAGTGGTGATAACCCCGAAATTGAGTGGTCGCCAGGCCGCGTCTAGGTGTGTGCGACTGACGACACGCAAATGGACCAGCGACGCGCGGATTCGGGCGTCGTCAGGAAATGTGCGTGTCGCACAACAATCCGGGTGTCGCAGGTGGGCTTAGCGGCCCCGGGCCGAGTTGGCGATGACCGTGACGGCGTGCTCTACCGCGTACACAGGATCCCGCGAAAGGCCCTTAACCTGGGCATCCGCTTCAGCCGTGACTTGGATGGAACGGACCAAGCCTTCGGGAGTCCAACGCCGGATGTCCCGCTGCGCCTGTTCTACTAGCCATGGCTGCATGCCGAGCTGTTTGGCGATTTGTGCCGATGATCCCTGGGCGCCGGCAACCTTGGCCAAGGTGCGTAGCTTCGAGGCAAGGGCGGCAACCAGCGGCACCGGGTCAACACCGGTGGAGAGGGCATGCCGGAGGCTGGACAGGGCCAGCGGCCCGTTGCCGGCCATCGCCGCGTCCGCGACCTTGAAAGCCGTGGCCTCCACCCGGCCACCGTAATAGCGCTCCACCGTGGCCGCATCAACGGTGGTAGTAGCGTCCGCGATGAGCTGGTTGCACGCGGCAGCAAGTTCGGAGAGGCTGGCGCCGACCGCATTGACGAGCGCCTGGACGGCTTCGCCTTCGATCCGGCGTCCGCCCGCCTTGAATTCAGAGACGACAAATGCTGTCTTCTCGGCATCCTTCTTCAAGGGCTGGCAGTCCACCACTGGCCAACCGGCAGACTTGATGGCGTCCAGAAGCTTCTTTCCGCGCACCCCGCCGCCGTGGCGGAGTACCAGCACGACGTCGTTCTCCGGCTGGGCTATATATTTCAAGGCGTCCGCAAGGAAGGCATCGGTCATGGATTCGAGGCCCTCGATCTCGATGAGTTTCGCCTCATCGAACAGCGACGGCGTCACCGCCATTGCGAGGGAGCCGGACTCGTAGCTTCCGGCGTTGAGTTTAGTGACTTCCACTTCCGGTGCCGCGGCCCGGACCTGCGTGCGGATGCGATCCATCGCCCGGATTCCGAGGTATTCCTCAGGGCCCGTGATCAGTACTACGGCGGCCGGGGTGATGTCCCGCCAGCTGATGGTGTTCGCCGCAGGGGTTTTAGCTTTCGAAGCCTGGGCAGCGGGCAATGTTGCTTCCTTCCAGAGGGTTTTTCGCAGGTTTCCAGTCTCCCACGTTCAGGGTCCCGGTCGTGTTCCTCCAGCCCGCAGGCCCGCGTCGCGGACGGTGGCGGGACCGCGGACGGCATAACCGGTCCAGCGCCCACGGAACGCCGACTCCCCTGCGGCTATGAGGAGCACCAGGCGGCGGTGCAACGACACTACGGCCGAGCCCACCCACGTTGGATGCAGGACCAGCCACACCATCAGGATGCTCACAACAGACCAAAGAATCATGGTGGCGATTCCCGGCGGACCTTCCGGCCACGGCAAGGCCGCTCCCGGAAGTCCTGCAAAGAACCTGGCAATGGCCGCCACCATAACCGCGCTGGCCCCGGCAACGGCCATCGGAACAACCGCAAGCCAAGGGAGTATCGGAACAAGGGGCACCGCAATGGTTCCCAAGATGGTCACTGGTACGACAAACGGAGCAACTGCGATATTCGTCAGCAATGAGTAGCTGGAAAACTGAGGTTGCATGGCCACGATCACGGGACTGCAGAGTAGCTGTGCGGCCAAGGGAACAGCGACGGCGGACGCCAGCCAGCGAGGCACCCATGCCGGCGCCCAGGACGCCATGGGCCGTGCCAACAGGACAATTCCCAAGGTTGCGAGGACAGATAGCAGGAACCCCACGCTCATTCCAAGCGAAGGATCGAGGATGAGCAGGCCAGTCACGGCCAGGCAAAGAAAGCCCAGGCTCCGGCCCCGGCGGCCGCTACTTAGTGCGGTGAGGCCGATAGCACCCATGACAGCAGCCCTGAGGACACTCGCGTCCGGGCCGACCATCATGACAAAGGCTGCCAAACCACTAAGGGCCACGATTGCCGCGACTCCCCTGGCGAGCCTGAAGCTCCTTGCCAATAGCACCAAACCACCAAGAATGAGGCTGCAATTTGCGCCGCTTACGGCTGTGAGATGGGTGGTGCCGGTGGTCTTCATCGCTGTTTCCAGGCTTTCATCCATGCGGGTGGTGTCGCCCGTGACCATCCCCGGCAGCAGTCCGGCAGCATCGCCCCTCAACCACTCGGCGGCGGTGCCGAATTGCTTCTTCAACTGCGCCGGACTTTGGGGAAGGTTGCTGGGTGTTTCCTGACTGAGCTGTGCTTCCGGCTCGTGCCGCGAGTCCGGCCGCATGGGCGGGGTGGCGGCCGCAAGAACGCCGGCCTCGACTTGTCCCGGCTTTGCAGGCTTCAGCTTTCCAGCGGTTCTTACTTCCTGTCCGGTGACTACCTGGTCCCAGCCTTCGCCCCCCGTCACCAGAATCCTTGTGCGGGAGCTGATCATTATGCCGTCGGCCGCAATATCAACGACTTCTGCCGGGACTGCCCACCGTCCCGAGCCATGTGAATCCGTGCCCAATTCGCGTGGATCGCCCACGATCAACAGGTTCATGACCACCGAGTCGCGCGCAGCCGCAGCCTCGGCAACCGGACCGTCGTCGCGCGATCCTGCGTCCATTGCGCCGTGTGCCGCCACCACCGCTCCGAACAAGCAGGCGACGGCAAACGTAGCGGGAAGGCTCCTCAGGTTTCGAGGGACCACGGCCCGGGTGGTGAGAAGAAGGCATGCGGCGACGAGCAAAGCCACACACGCGACTCCCGTCCACAGCGAAGGCAGATAAGCCGCCGAGATAGAAATAGCCCACGCGAGAACGGCGGATGGGGCCAGCCGGAGGTCCAGGCGCTCGGGGCTCATCCTTTGCTCCACGCGCCCTAGACCGTAACCAACGGCAGAAGGGCTTCCATCATCTTGGGACCCACACCATCCACTGCATCGAGGTCCTCTACCGAAACGAACGGGCCGTGCTTCTGCCGCCAGTCGACGATCCGCTGGGCCAGGACGGGCCCGATCTTCGGCAAGGCGCCAAGCTCTTCGGCCGTCGCGGTATTGAGATTGACCTTGGCCCCGCCGGACGTCCCGGCTCCTGCGCCCTCGGTCGCGGGAGCACTGCCAACTGGGCCCGGACGCTGCGAAGGAACGGCCTCCCCCATCCGCGGAACGTGAATCTTCGCCGAGTCCTCCACAATGGCGGCAAGGTTGAGGCTGTCCAATTGGGCTGCCGAATCCGCACCACCTGCGGCGGCGATCGCATCGAACACGCGCGCCCCTGCGGGCACCCGGACAATTCCGGGATTCTTCACGGCCCCGGCAACATGGACTACGAGGAGTTGGGCTCCATCGGGTGATCCGGGCGCCCCGCTGACACTGGGGTTTCTACTTCCCCCGCCCGCCTCCGGAGTTCCTCCCGCATGTGAACTTCGCACCAGAGGCTCAATGGTGGGCTGCCCGGCCCAGGATTTCCAGGAGAACCACATCACCAGCAACAAACAAGGCAAAGTCAACAACACGGCTACACGCCATGGAGTGCGCCACCGAAGCCGCGGTGGAGGGCCCGTCTCTTCGTACGCGTCTTCGGTGCCCGATTGATCGCCCACACCTGCCAATTCCGAGCCGGCTGGCATAGAGGCTTGCAATGGAAGCAGAGGCTCATTTTTGCTGACGTGCCTCGCCTGCGCGTCGACAGGGCGGTCCAACGGCGGAGCAAGACGACCAGCGAATCGAAGCCGGGCGGCACGCGCAGCAACATCCGCGCGGGAGGCTCGGTTCCTAAGTGGCATATCCACGAGACTAGAACGTCCGGGCCGGCAGCAGCAGGCCGGTCCGGTGCTATGTGGACAGAGCCGCCACAGAGTGCCTGTGGAGGATCAGTGGCAGCGGAAAGCGGCATGCCAATTCCTGGCTCATAACTGGAAGTACTGGTTTCTTCGGGGTTTCCGGTGCGGGTCTAGGTGGGGTGGCGGGATGAACCAGGGGATCCCGTCGTTGACCTGGATGTGCCAGTCTTCCTTATGGATCAAGTGATGGTGAGGGCTGCAGAGTAAGGTCCCGTTGCCGGTGCTGGTCGCTCCGCCGCGGGACCAGTACTCGATGTGGTGAGCCTCGCACCACGGTGCCGGTATGGTGCACCCGGGGAAAGCACAGCCCTTGTCCCGCGCCGTGATGGCCTTGCGGATGTGCGGTGGGAAGATCCGGGAGGCCCGCCCGATGTCCAGAACCTGACCTTCGCCTCCCAGGACCACGGGGATGATGTCCGCGTCGCAGGCAAGCTTGCGCAACGCCGCGGCAGGAACGGGCCCGGTAAACGTGAGCGACCCCGTCCCCAGGACCGCAGGCTTACCCGGCTCCGGATGGTCGCGAGAGGTGAACAGTTCGCCGTAGTCGATCGTGGCCATGATCTGCGGGCGGTGGCCGCCTGTGGCGGGCAGGGAGCCGGCGGCCAGGGCGAGCTTGCAGGCGCCGACCAGACCGTCCAGGAGTTTCTGCGCCCGCGAACGGCGGTCCAACTGGGCGGCAGCCTCCGCCGCCCCGCCGGAGGCTGCGACGGCCGGTTCCCCGGACGCCGGGTCCGTACCGCGGGGCGCCCCGATACGGGGGTTACTGGCAGTGTTCATGACGGTGAGCAGGTGTTCGTATTGTTCGGTGGTCGCGAAGATTTCCACGTGCTGCAGGCCGTGCTTGGGCCGGCGCAGGAACGCTCCCTGGTGGTATCGGAGGGATTCTTCGGACGGTTCCGGGCCGTCCTGGTCGATAGCCTCGACCCAGCGCCGGGCAACCCGGCTGAGGAAATCCTGATCGTTTTCCTCCGCGGTCCGGGCGAGGGCGCGTTCCACCTCCGCCGCCTTTTCCAGGCTGCACAGCGGACGCACCGTCTCCACGGCCATGGTGATGATACCGGCCGAACGGGACCCTATCGCCCCAGATGCCAGCGCCGCGGCGGTTTCCTCATACCGGGGCCGGACCGCTTGCCCGGTCAGGCTGCGGCCCGGCAGCAGCTCCCCGGCCAAGGCAAGCCGCCGTCGGGCCTCGGCGGCACTGATCCGCAGCAAGGAGCGCAGATGCTCGGCCGTGGATCTGAACTCCGCTCCACGGTCGCCGCCCCTTCCTAGCACCGAGTACACCGCATCGGGCTGCACCGAGCCCGCGCCAACATACTGTGCGCCTTCCGGGCCTGCCGCGCTTCCGGAGGTCCAGCCCACCCCTGCCTCGGTTTCTGCGGCCCAGCTGCTAGCCCGGCCCGGCCTGCTGGCGTCCTCTTGGTTCCGGGCCGCGTCGAGCGCGGATGCGGCGACCACTTGGAGATAATCCAGGGTGCGGGAGAGCTCCTCCACCGCGTCCGCGAACGCGACAGCTTCTTGGAAACCCAGGACTCCGACGTCGTCGGCCGCTTTCCCGCTCAACGACCTCACTGCAGCCACGGCGCCCTCCAAGGCAGCCTGACTGCCGCCCGGATCCCGTGCACCGACCATGGCCAGCGAGCCTCGAGGGGCGCCTGAATCAAGACTGCCAAGCGGACCCCGGGAACTGCGGGACACACCGAAAGACCCGCGGTACGCAAGCCCTTGCAGAGTGTCGGAGTGTCCGATGGTTTCCATGGAAACACTGTGCCAGGAGGCTACGACAAAATAAGAGCGGCCCTCTTGATCGCGGTTACGGCTGTCACCCCGGAAGCGTCGCCGCGCCAGGGGTACTGCTTTCCCCGACAACCACGGCCAGAACACCGAGCCCGGCGTGGGCCGCCAAAACGGCGGGCAGGGCGCTGATCTGTGCAGGCGGGCAAGCGGGGCAGCTCGCCTCAAGCCGGGTCGCGAGCCGCTCTGCCTCTGCCAGGTTGCCAAAGTGGTGCACCGCAAGCCGCGATTGTCCTGCCGGGCGGGAACTGACATCCGCAGCGACGATTTCCTCGAGCCGGGCGACAGCCCTGGCTGCTGAGCGCACCTTCTCGAGCGGGACAATCTTGCCGTCGTCGACCGCGAGGATCGGTTTGATGGAGAGCATGGCGCCGAGCCAGGACGCCGCCGTGCCGATTCGGCCGCCGCGCCGGAGCTGCTCAAGGCTCGGCACATAGAAGTACACCTTGGTGCGCGCCAATCGCTCCTCGGCAAAGCGACGGACTTCGGCTGCCGAACGGCCGTCCGCGGCAGCAACCAGCGCGCTTTGGACACCCATGCCTTGAGCCATTCCCACAGTGCGCGAGTCAATCACCTCCACCGGGATGGGGACGCGTTGCGCGGCCAGCCTGGCAGCGTCCGCGGTGCCGGAGAGTCCGGCGGAAATGTGGATTGAGACGACGGTTTCGAACCCTCGGTCCCGGGCGGCGAGATAGGCCTGTTCGAACTGCCCGGGAGACGGCCTGGACGTTTTGACCGAGGAACCGGCGGCCAGGGCCACGGACAGGGTCTCGGTGATATCGTCCTCCCCCTCGCCGTAGATCTCCTCGCCCACCATGACGGGCATTGGTACGACGGCGAGGCGGCCGTCGGCAACGAACGCCTTGACCCATTCGGCCGGGAGCGCGGCTGCCGAGTCGGTGACGACGGCGGTGCGCACTGCGATCGGCGCCGGCTCAGTTCCGCCGCGGCCCGGCGTCGTGGATTGGCGCAGCCGGGCCAAACGTTCCTTGAGCCACAACCATGCGGGTGGTTCGCGGTCCGTCAAGGGAGCCTCCTGGAGCTGGTGGCCGGCCGCCGGTAAGCACCGGCGACCGCTTTCCCGGCTACGCCGGGACGATGTTGACCAGTTTAGGCGCGCGCACGATCACGGTACGGATGCCACGGCCATCGAGTGCCCGCTGGACGTTTTCACTGGCCAGGGCGAGCTCGCGCAAGGCGTCCTCGCTGATGTCCGGCGACACGTCCAAACGGTCACGGACCTTGCCCTGGACCTGCACCACGGCCGTCACGGTGTCCTGGACAAGAAGCGACGGATCGTGCGAGGGCCAGCCGGCGTTCGCCACGGAGGCCGGGTGGCCCAGCTGGTTCCACAGGTCCTCGGCCGTGTATGGCGCGAAGAGGCTCAGGACGATTGCGACCGCTTCGACGGCTTCACGGACTGCAGGGTCCGCGCCGCCGGCACCGGAGTCGATGGTCTTGCGGGTCGCGTTGACCAACTCCATCAGCTTGGCCACCACGACGTTGAACTTGTTGTTGTCCAACAGCTCAGCCGCATCGGCGATGGTCCTGTGGGTGACGGTGCGCAACGCGCGGTCGCCGGTGGAGGCGTCGACCCCTGGCTCGCTTGCGACGGCCTGGCCCAGGCGCCAAGCGCGGGCAAGGAACTTTGCCGAGCCGGACGGCGAAACATCAGCCCAGTCCACGTCGTCTTCGGGCGGGGAGGCAAAGACCATGGTCAAACGAACGGCGTCGACACCGAACTTGTCCAGTTGCTCGCCAAGGTCCACACCGTTGCCGAGGGACTTGCTCATGGCCTTGCCGCCGTTGAGTACCTGGCCCTGGTTGAGCAGGGCGCTGAAAGGCTCGTCCGCCTCGAGCATGCCCATGTCGTGGATGACCTTCGTGAAGAAGCGGGCGTAGAGGAGGTGCAGGATGGCGTGCTCAACGCCGCCCACGTACTGGCCGACCGGCATCCAGTCGTTGATCTTGGCCGGATCGAACGGTCCCTCGGTGTAGTGCGGGGAAACGAAGCGCAGGAAGTACCAGGACGAGTCCACGAAGGTGTCCATGGTGTCCGTGTCACGCTGGGCAGCGCGTCCGCAGTTCGGGCACTCGACGTTGACCCATTCCAGTGCCGCGGCGAGAGGAGAGGTGCCCCTCGGAGAGAGCGCCTCGCCGCGCAGGTTGTCGGGAAGCCGGACAGGCAGTTGATCGTCCGGTACCGGCACCTCGCCGCATTCGGCGCAGTGGATGATGGGGATCGGGGTACCCCAGAAGCGTTGGCGGCTCAAGAGCCAGTCGCGCAAGCGGAAGTTGACGAACTTCTCCCCCGTGCCCAGCTTCTCCAGGATGCTGATGGCTGCGGGGATGGCCTCGGCCTTGGACATGCCGTCCAGTTCGCCGGAGTTCATCAGGGTGCCCTCGCCGGCGGTGGCGATACCGGTCTCCGCGGGGTCTTCCCCGCCGGTGTCCAGCACCGGCCGCACTGGCAGGTCAAAGGCGCGGGCGAAGTCGAGGTCGCGCTGGTCGTGCGCAGGAACCGCCATGATGGCGCCCGTGCCGTAGTCCGCAAGCACGTAGTCGGCGGCCCAGACCGGCAGCCTTTCGCCGTTGAGCGGGTTGATGGCGTAGCGGCCGGTGAAGACGCCGGTCTTCTCGCGTTCAGTGGACTGGCGCTCGATGTCCGACAGGGCCTTGACCTTTTCACGGTAGGCCATGAGGGAGTCGTGGTGCTCGGGCGCCACCAGGTCCAGGGCCAGGTGCGCGTCCGCGGCGACGACGAAGAACGTTGCCCCGTACAGGGTGTCCGGCCGGGTGGTGAACACGGTGACTTCGCGTTCGGGGCGGCTGTCCGTGGCCTCGATGACGAAACGCACGTGCGCACCTTCGGAGCGGCCGATCCAGTTGCGCTGCATCGCCAGCACCCGCTCGGGCCAGTGGCCCTGCAGCTCGGACATGTCATCCAGCAAACGATCGGCGTAGTCGGTGATCTTGAAGTACCACTGGTTCAGGGACTTCTTCGTGACAGGGGTCCCGCAGCGTTCGCACGCGCCGTTGACCACCTGTTCGTTCGCCAGGACGGTCAGGTCCTTCGGGCACCAGTTGACCGGGGAATCCTTGCGGTAGGCCAGCCCGCGCTCGTAAAAGCGCTTGAACAGCCATTGCGTCCAGCGGTAGTACTCCGGGTCCGAAGTGTGCAGACGGCGGGACCAGTCGGCAGAGATCGCGTAACGCTTGAAGGATGCGGCCTGCGTGTCGATGTTGGCATACGTCCACTCGCTCGGGTGGGCGTTGCGCTTGATCGCGGCGTTTTCCGCGGGCAGGCCGAAGGAGTCCCAGCCGATCGGGTGCAGGACGTCGAAGCCCTTCTGGCGGAGGTACCGCGCCACGACGTCGCCCATGGCGAAAGCCTCGGCGTGGCCCATGTGGAGGTCGCCCGAAGGGTAAGGGAACATGTCCAGGACGTAGCGCCGCTCGCGGGAGCCGTCGTCAACGGGAGTGAAGACTTTCAGGTCTTCCCAGACCTGCGGCCACTTGGCCTCCATTGAGGCGAAGCTGTAGACACCCTCCTCGGGCGTCTCTCCTGCCACTGTTGACTGTGCTCCGGTTTCTGTCTCCGGCTGAACGCTCACTGCTGCCCTCTTCTGTTCTTCCATGACGGTTTTGCCTTCTGCTCCGGGTCCCGGAAGGTCCCGGACACACAAAAGCCCCTCGGCAAGGAGGGGCGGCCGCTCGGTTCGCGATGGTCTAAATCGACTTATACCGGGCGGCTAGCTAAGCAGAAGGATCGCACGCATAAAGCCACCTTACCGCACCAAGTGCATGGAGCGGGTTCGAGGTAGCCGTGCGGCCCTGTCACGGCGGTAAGGGACCCGCGTTTCGAGGGGGTGGCCCCTCGCCCGGGTGTGGTGGGCACCGCGAAGCGGGCGGGGCAGGGGCCGCCCCTCGAAACAGGTGAGGCGGCCCCTACCTTGATGACGCAGAGTCCCGGGGAGGCTTACTTAACGTCCTCGTCAACCCAATCCATGGACTTGGTGACGGCCTTCTTCCACAGGCGCAACTGGCGGTCCCGCTCGGCGTCGTCCAGCTGTGGCTCCCAGCGCTTGTCCTCGTTCCAGTTGGCCCGGAGTTCGCCGAGGTCCTTCCAGAAGCCGACGGCAAGGCCCGCGGCGTAGGCCGCACCCAGGGCCGTGGTTTCCACGACCTTCGGACGGACCACGGGCACGCCGAGGATGTCCGCCTGGAACTGCATGAGCGCCTCATTGGCGACCATGCCGCCGTCGACCTTCAACTCGGTCAGCGGAACGCCCGAGTCGGCGTTGACGGCGTCGAGCACTTCGCGGGTCTGGAAGGCGGTGGCCTCCAGGGCCGCACGGGCGATGTGGCCCTTGTTGGCATAACGGGTCAGGCCGACAATGGCGCCGCGGGCGTCGGCTCGCCAATACGGGGCGAACAGCCCTGAGAAAGCGGGGACGATATAGACGCCGCCGTTGTCCGCGACGCTGGCCGCCAGCGACTCCACCTCAGGAGCGGAACTGATCATCCCGAGGTTGTCACGGAGCCACTGGATGAGTGAACCCGTGACGGCGATTGAACCTTCCAGCGCGTAGTGCGGTTTGGCGTCGCCCAGCTTGTATCCGAGCGTGGTCAGCAGGCCGTTCTTCGAGTGGACGATTTCTTCGCCCGTGTTGAAGATCAGGAAGCAGCCGGTGCCGTAGGTGTTCTTGGCCTCGCCTGGCTCGAACGCCGCCTGGCCGAAGGTTGCCGCCTGCTGGTCGCCCAGGATGCCCGCCACGGGCACTTCGCGCAGCAACTGCGAAGTATGTACAGTGCCGTAGACCTCGGAGGAGGACTTGATGGCGGGCATCATGGACGCCGGCACACCGAAGGCGTCCAGAATGTCCTGGTCCCACTGCAAAGTGTCGAGGTCCATGAACATGGTGCGGGAGGCGTTGGTGACGTCGGTGGCGTGTACGCCACCGTCAACCCCGCCCGTCAGGTTCCACAGGACCCAGCAGTCGGTGTTCCCGAAGATGAGGTCCCCGGCTTCAGCCTTTGCCCGCGCACCTTCGACGTTATCCAGGATCCACTTGATCTTGGTGCCGGAGAAGTAGGTGGCCAGGGGCAGGCCGACCTTTTGCTTGAAGCGATCGGGGCCGCCGTCCTTGCCCAGTTCGTCCACGATGGACTGTGTCCGGGTGTCCTGCCAGACAATCGCGTTGTAGATGGGCTCGCCCGTGTTCTTGTCCCACACAACGGCGGTTTCGCGTTGGTTGGTGATGCCGACGGCAGCGATGTCGTGCCGGGTCAGGTTGGCCTTGGACAACGCAGAGCCTACGACCTCCCTGACGTTGTCCCAGATCTCCACCGGGTTGTGCTCCACCCACCCGGCCTGGGGAAAGATCTGCTCGTGCTCCATCTGGCCGGTGGAAACAATGTTGCCTGAGTGATCGAACACGATGGCACGCGAGCTGGTGGTTCCCTGGTCAATGGCGATGACGTATTGCGACATTTTGACGTCCTTGTCTGCTTGTTTTGGTGTGGATGCGGGATAGGTGTCTGGGCGGCTTATTATTTGGCGACGGTGGCCATGATCGGTATTGAGTGGGCGACGAGACCGGCGATGGTTCCGCCCAGGAGCGGACCGACTATCGGGACCCAGGAGTAGGCCCAGTCGCTGGAACCCTTCCCCTTGATCGGCAGGACGGCGTGGGCGATACGCGGACCGAGGTCACGGGCGGGGTTGATCGCGTAGCCCGTCGGCCCGCCAAGGGACGCACCGATGCCGACGACGAGCAGTGCCACCGCGAGCGGCCCGAGGCCGGAGGGAGTGCCGCCGAAGGTCAGGATCACGAAGACCAGCACAAACGTGGCGATGATTTCGGTGACGAGGTTCCACGGGTACGAGCGGATGGCCGGTCCCGTGGAGAATACGGCGAGCTTGCTGGCTGCCAGCGGTTCGGCGTCGAAGTGCTGCTTGTGGGCGAGCCACGCGAAGACGGCGCCAAGGAAAGCGCCGAGCAGTTCTCCACCGAAGTAGGTGAACGTGGATGCGGCACTTACGGCCACCCCCGGGGCGAACTCGGCTTTGCCATCAACCAAGAGACCAAGCGTCACTGCCGGATTCAGGTGCGCACCGGACATGGCCGCTACGTAGACGCCGGCAAAGACTGCGATGCCCCAGCCAAAATTCACCATCAGGAATCCGCCGTTGTTACCCTTTGTGCCCTTTAGCGCGACGTTTGCCACAACGCCACAGCCCAGCAGGGTTAACATGCCGGTTCCGAACACTTCGGAAAGGAAAACAATTCCGAGAGACATCTTTGACTCCTCATTTTCTTCTGTTGTCGGCCCTGCAGGTTTTGTGGGGGCCGTTGGGCCGGCGTCCGCTAGCGCCGTCCCGGTCGCGGCCCTCCCTTAGGAAGCGGAAGGCCACAACCCTTGCGTCCCGGCTTCTTGGCCGGAACGATCAAGCTGATGTGACGTACATTACGTTCATGCGACGAGGCTGTGAACAGTCACGCCATGAAAACGTAGAAGCACTTCCTGTGCATGCTGGATTTCCGCGTGGCGCTTCGCTGAATCCCAGCCAAGCGGCGTGCCGAGGACCTCGGCGATCTCATTCAGCAGCTCCCCCGTCACGAGGCCCCGGAAGGCCAGTGAAGTCCGGCGGATGAGCACATCCACAAGGTGCCCGAGCTGCTCGTTGGCGGCCATGAACTCAAGCTCACGAACGCTGAGCTCGTTCGTGGAGCGCAGTTTCCGGTCGTCACCTGCCTTGAGGTAGGCAATGACGTCCTCCGCGCGGGTGCCGTACCGGGTCAGCAGGCCGCTGACCCGGTCGGCGCCGAGACCGGGAGCCATGTGCTTCTTGATCCAGTCCTGGATTCCTTCTTCGCTGGTCGGGAAACCCAGGCCGCCTCCGATGGGGAGCTTCGCCGTCGAGACCTTCCGTTCCATGCCCAGCGTGCCGAGGACATCGTTGCTCAGGTGCTCGGCGAGGGCCCGGAAAGTGGTCCACTTTCCGCCGATCAGTGAAAGTACGACGGCGGCCCTCCCGCCCGCGGCGGTCAAGTCGCCGGCGGCCGCACTGCCGGCGGGGCTCTGCTCGCTCCGCTCTATGCGGTAGTCGCGGGATACGAAGCCAGGCTGCGTGTCGTCGTGGCGCGGTAGGGGGCGGACTCCGGCGAAGCTGTAGACGATGTGGCCGCGCTCGACTTTGATGGAGGGAAAGACGTGGCCGACGAGGTCGAAAAAGTAGTCAATCTCGTCTTCGGTGCATACGGCATCCTGGGCCATATCCGCCTCGACGTCGGTGGTGCCGACCAGGACACGGTCGCCCATCGGGTAGATCAGGACGATCCGTCCGTCCGTGTGTTCGAAGAAGATTTCGCGGCCGCCGCAAGCTGCGAGCAATTCCGGGTGGTCCAAGACGATGTGTGAACCCTTTGTTCCGCCCATGAAGCGGCTCGCGGTCCCCATCGCCTCGTTGGTGAGGTCCACCCAGGCGCCGGTGGTATTGACGATCACGTCGGCCTGGAAGCTGAATTCCTCGCCCGTTAGTTCGTCGCGCAGCAGGACCGCGCCTGCTTGGCCGGCTGTGCCGGCGACGGTGTCCATCGAGAGAAGCGAGACGTAGTTGCTGGCCCGGGCGCTGCCGCCCGGCAAGCTACTTCCGGCGCCTGCTTTTTCACCGTCTTGGAGCACATCGAGCGTCAACCGCTCCGGGTTGTGCACGGAGGCGTCGAAGTAGGTGGCCGCGTATTTGATACCGGGGTGCAACTGCGGCAACTCGGCCAAGGCCTTCTCCTTGCCAAGGAACTGGTGGCGCGGGACGGTGCCGCCGTCGCGGGAGAAGAAGTCGTACATGCTCAACCCGAGCTTGATGAGGAAGGCGCCGCGTTCCTTTGGCTTGCCTTGCTTGTGCGTGAGGAAGCGTGTGGGGGCCGAAAGCATCCCGGAGAACGTGCTGAAGATGGGGATGGTCGTCTGCAGCGGCTTGACGTAATGGGGTGCGATCTTCAGAAGCCGGTTGCGCTCGACCACAGATTCCTGGACGAGGCGGAATTCGCCGTTTTCGAGGTAGCGGATGCCGCCGTGGATCATATGGGACGAAGCTCCGCTGGCGCCCTGGCAATAGTCGCCTCGCTCCACGAGGGCGACGTCCACGCCTTGCAGCGCCAGATCCCGGAAGGTCCCGACGCCGTTGATGCCGCCTCCGACGATCAGCACCTGGGCCCGCGGCCGTTCGCGAAGTGCCGAGACCGAGGTCCGGCGGGTTGATCCTGCTGCGGAACCGGAATTGCTGGTGTTTCCCAAAACTGCTCCCTTGGGCTTTGGTGTGTGCGCTGCAATGTTGACGTCGCACCTTTCACAACTATTCTTCGAAAGGATGGAAAATGAAATCAAGCAATTTGCACAAACGTGCAGAACGGAAGTGAGATGCCACGATCACGACATTCGGAGGCCCTCCGGGCAGCCCAGATGTACTACCTCCAGGACCTCACGATGGATGCGATCGCCCGCGAACTGCGGACTTCGCGCTCAACCGTGTCCCGGTTGCTGTCCTCGGCCCGCGAATCGGGACTGGTGCAGATCCAGATCCGGAGTCCACTTGATTCCGCCCCCGAACTGGAGCGCATGATCCGCAGCCACTACGGCGTCGATGTGCACGTCGTGCCTGTCCTGGACACCTTGAACGAAGCGGAGACCCTTGATCGGGTGGCGACGCAGGCTGCACGGACCATCGGTCCCCTCGTCGATTCCAACGCCATTATCGGAGTCGCCTGGGGTGCGACCATCAGTGCCGTCAGCCGGCACCTGACACGAAAGATCACGCACGGCAGCACCATCGTGCAGCTCAACGGCGCCGGCAACATGCAAACCACCGGCATCACCTACGCGAGCGACATCATGCGGCGTTTCGGCATCGCCTACGGCGCGCGGGTCGAGCAATTCCCGGTACCCGCCTTTTTCGACCACGCCTCGACAAAGACCGCCATGTGGAATGAGCGCAGCGTCCAGCGCGTGCTCGACCTCCAGGCAAGGATGAGCATCGCCATCTTCGGTGTCGGGTCGGTGCATTCGGACTATCCCAGCCACGTCTATGCCGGTGGCTATCTCGATGAATCAGACCTGAACCTGCTGGCCAGCTCGGAGGTCGTGGGCGATGTCGCCACTGTCTTCTTCCGCGCTGACGGATCCTCCGACGGGATCACCCTCAACGAGCGGTCCACGGGCCCGAGCCACGAGCAACTGCGGCAGGTCCGCCGGCGCATCTGCGTCGTCTCGGGCGCATCGAAGATCAACGGGCTGCGCGGAGCACTTGAAGCAGGACTGGCAACGGATCTCATCCTGGACGAAGCCACCGCGAAGCAGCTGGTCAGTTTCGGCAGTGCGCCCTAACGAGGCGCTGCCTGACTAAATGAAGGGTCCTGGAACATTCCCGGCATCGAGGTAGGTAGAGTCTTGGCTATGAAACCCTCGCCCAGGCTCAGTCTCAACAACGGTGTCTTGATTGACCAGTTGGGGTTTGGGCTCTACAAGGTGCCGCCGACGGATGCGACCTCCGTGGTGGCCACTGCGTTAGGCGCCGGCTACAGGCACTTCGACACAGCGGCCATGTATGGCAATGAAACAGGGGTAGGCCGAGGCATCGGCAGTGCCGTCATACCCCCGCCCGGAGTGGACAACAATACGGGCGGCTCCGGGGAAGGCACCCACGGCCTAGCCCGCGAAGACGTCTTTGTCACCACCAAGCTCTGGAACGACGACCAGGGCTACGACAGCACGTTGCGCGCCTTCGATTCATCCATGGCCAATCTCGGCCTCGACTACGTCGACCTGTACCTGATCCACTGGCCCTGCGCGGAGCGCGGCCTGTTCCAGGAAAGCTACCGTGCAATGGAAACGCTGTACCGCGAAGGGCGCGTGCGCGCGATCGGGGTCTCGAACTTCCAGCCGGCCCATCTCGAAGCGCTCATGCAAAAGGCCGAGGTGGTGCCGGCGGTGAACCAGATTGAACTGCACCCCTGGTTGCAACAGACCCGACTGCGGACCCTCCATGAGCAGTTGCGTATCCGTACCGAAGCGTGGAGCCCCTTGGGACGGGGCCAGGTCCTTCAGGATCCGGCCGTCCAGGCGCTCGCCGACAAATACGGAAAGACGCCCGCGCAAATCGTCATCCGCTGGCACCTCCAGCTGGGAAACATCGTCATTCCCAAAGCGAGCACCGCCGCTCGCATCCAGGAAAACTTCGATGTCTTCGGTTTCGAGCTGGATGCCGACGACATGGACGGTTTGGCCGCCCTCGAACGCCACCACCGCACCGGTTCACACCCGGACAACGTCAACTAGGACCTACCGAATGGAACAAGTGGACACCAACTACTCCCCCGAACCGGCACCCGCCTCCCCGCGTGAATTCTTCAGCAAGGCCCTGGCTTCCCGGACGAGTGCCACAGACATCGACCTCGACGGCAGTAACGTCGCCTATTGGTGCTACGAACCGGTAAAAGTGACCGCGGCGACGCGGACCATCCTGGTGATCCACGGTTTCCGCGGCGATCACCACGGTTTGCTCCGCGTCGTGGACCACCTACCGGAAATGCGGGTCATCATGCCCGACCTTCCCGGCTTCGGCAGCTCGGAGCCTTTCGCCGGAGAACCCCACAGCGTGGAACGCTACGGGAAGTTCATCACCGGTTTCATGGCGGCCCTGGGCCTCGGAGCGGACACGGTTCTCCTGGGTCACTCTTTCGGATCCATTATTGCCAGCCACTTCGCCGCCGCGAACCCGGGCGCGATCCGTCCGCTGATCCTGGTCAATCCCATCGCCGCTCCCGCGCTTGAGGGTCCCAAAGGCCTCATGACCAAGCTGGCTGTCTTCTACTACCAAGTTTCGGCCAAGCTCCCGCGCCGCCTGGGCCTCGCGGTCTTGCGCAGCCGCCTGATTGTCCGCGTCATGAGTGCCGCGATGGCCAAGACCCGGGATAAGGAACTCCGGGCCTTTGTCCACGGCCAGCACGATGCGTACTTCTCCGCGTTCGCCGACCGCGCGAGCCTTCTGGAGTCCTTCCAGGCTTCGGTGTCCAGCCATGTGGCCGAAGTCGCCGGACAGTTGAACCTCCCGGTCCTGTTGGTGGCCGGCGAGAAAGATGAGATCGCCCTGCTCCGGGACCAGCGCAAGCTGTTGGAGGCACTCCCGGACGGCTCGCTGGAAGTGATTCCCGACGTCGGGCATTTGATCCACTACGAGACCCCGGCGCCCGCCGCCGCCGCCATCCGCAGCTTCCTGGAGGAACACCCCGCGTGAAAATCGTCATAGATGCCCGCTTTACCCGCACGGACCATCATGACGGGATTAGCCGCTACGGATCGAGCCTCATTGCGGCGACGTCCAAGATTGCCGACGTCATGATGCTCATCAGCGACAAGCGGCAACTGGCGCTCCTCCCTGACGTCCCTTACGTTCTCGTCAACAGCCC
Organism: Arthrobacter bambusae; assembly: GCF_030812595.1. Lineage (GTDB taxonomy): Bacteria > Actinomycetota > Actinomycetes > Actinomycetales > Micrococcaceae > Arthrobacter > Arthrobacter bambusae_B. The sequence goes on along the minus strand of NZ_JAUSSZ010000001.1, from coordinate 593,396 downwards.
GCTGTCGCCCCGCGAACTGTTCGTGGCGCGCGAGGTCAATAAGCTCGGTGCCGACGTTGTGGTTTGTCCTATGCAGACCATGGGCACGTGGGGCCGCAAGTACGGGCTGGTCTTGACCCTCCACGACCTCATCTACTATGAGCACCCGGCCCCTCCGGGCTTCCTGCCCGCACCGGTGCGGCTGCTTTGGCGGCTCTACCACAAGGCCTATTGGCCGCAGCGCTTGCTTCTCAACCGGGCCGACATCGTCGCCACCATCAGCCACACCACAGAGTCGCTCATGGCAAAGTTCAATTTGACCCGCCGCCCGGTGCGGATTGTGGGCAACGCGCCGCAACCAGGCCAGAAGCCGCGCGATCCTGAGGCCGGTGCGGAGAAGTCCCTGCTCTACATGGGCTCGTTCATGCCCTATAAGAATGTGGAGACAATGATCCAGGGAATGGCCGGACTGCCTGGATTCACCCTGCACCTGCTGAGCAGGATCACTCCCCAGCGCCGGGCCGAGCTGGAGCCCATGGTCCCGCCGGGTGCGCGGGTCCAGTTCCACAACGGCGTCACGGATGCCGAATACGATTCCCTCCTGGTCCGGGCCACTGCCCTCGTCAGTTTGTCCAAGGCGGAAGGTTACGGGCTGCCCTTGGTCGAGGCGATGGCACTTGGGACTCCCGTGATCGCCAGCGACACCCCGATCTTCCGTGAGGTGGGTGGGGACGCAGTGAGCTATGTGCACCCGGAGTCGCCGGGTGAATTTGCCGAGGCAGTCAAAGCCCTCGAGGATGAAAAATTGTGGCAGGCCCGCTCGCGCCGCTCAGTGGAACGCGCGGCCGACTTCAATTGGGACGAATCGGCACGGCAACTGCTGGCCGTGGCCGAAGAGGTCGTTGCGATGCGCAGCCGCAAGCGGCGCTAGAGGACGTCGACGCCGTCGAGCCGCAGCTGCACGGGGCCGGAGGTACGTTTCGCCGCACTTGAAGCTTTGACGGCCCGCATCGTACGGGTGGCAAAAGCTGCTTGTGCATAGGGAATGAAGATCAGCGTCCGGACGTCCGGTTCGCCCTCCGGCTCGGCTGCACGCTTGGCGGACAGAGCGAGAGAGACCGGTGCGGGGCCGGCCGTGCGGAGCTGGATGTTGTTGGCCAGGCTCTCGGTGAAGTGCACGACGTCGGCCCGCTTGCCGGTCACTGACGCGATCCGTACTGCGGGCGGCAACTGGAGTTCCTGCCGCAGCGCCAGTTCGCGGGAGGCGTATCCCGCGGGGTCCCAGCGCAACAGGGCGCCCGTTGCGGCAGTGTCGTCCGCGGTGATGACGACGAGCCCGCCTTCGTTCGCGGGCCTCACGAGGGCTGCCGCATTGAACCAACGCCGGACTGTGTCTTCACCGGCGCGCAGGTTCTCCCGGCGCAGGAGCGAATTGCCGTCCAGGAGCAGCGCCGCCGCGTAACCGCCGCTTGCGACCGGCTCGGCGCCCACAGTTGCCACCACCAGTGCATGGGCATCGGACACTGTGGCCTTGACCTGGTCCCCCGAGGACGTCACGACAGCCTTGCCCGGAAAGGCCCGGCCCAGTTCTTCGGCAGTCCGCAGCACACCTGCGGCCCCCCTGCGAAGACGGGCTCCACCGCAATGCCGGCAACGCCAGTCCGGAGCCGGAGTGGAACACCAGCGGCACTGCGGCAGGGCCGATTGTCCGGCGATCGCGAGGGGTCCCTGGCAGTTGTTGCACCTGGCTGTTTCGCGGCAATCCTCGCAGACAAGGGATGGGGCATAGCCGGCCCGGGCCACCTGCACCAGGACCGGTCCGCGTTCAAGCCCCTCCTTGGCAGCCCGCCAGGCCGCGCCGGGCAAACGTGCAATTTTCGCCAAGGGGTCGCGTTCTTGCTCGAAGCTGTCAGCCGTGTTGAGCACCCGGGGCGTGCTGGCGCGGACCACGGGCCGGGGAGCTTCCACTGGCACGGCCCACCCGACCTCGACAAGCCGCTCAAGTTCGATGCTGCGGCTGTGCGCAGCCATGAGGCACGCGGCCGATTCCTGTTCCGAACGCAAGAGCAGGACTTCCCTGGTGTGTGCATAGGGAGCGCGCTGGTCAATGTGGAGGTCGTCGCCGTCGTCCCAGCACACCACCAATCCCAGGTCCCGCACCGGAGCGTAGGCAGCGGAGCGGGTACCGACTGCCACCTTGGCGGCGCCGCTCAGGAGCCGAAGGTAGCTTCGGTACCGCGGCGTCGGGCCGTCGTCGGCCGTCAACCGCGCGACATCACCGGGCGGCAGCACAGCGTGCAGCGCCTCTTCCATGCGGTCGAGGTCACGGTAGTCGGGCACGACGACGACGGCGCCCCGTCCTGAGGAGCGGACCGCCGCAACTGCGGACGCCACGAGAGCGGGCCAGCCGGCGGTTCCAAAACCCCGGGTTGCAGTCAGGACGGCGCGGGGTGAGCCACCGCCAGCCAGATGTTGCAAGTAAGGCGCCCCGTTTGCGTAGGAAGCCCACGCCGCTTGCGCCTGGGACACGGAGTCCCGGGACGCCGAGCCTTGGAGGGCCTCGCCGTGTTCGCCGTGCCCGTGTTCGCCGTGCCCGTCAGGTTCGTCCGACAGGGAATCTCCGGAAAGGTGCTGCTTTTCGAGCCGCGCCACCCGGGGCGGGATAGCTGTGCGGAGGACATCGCTCAGCGTCCCGGCGTAGCGGGCCGCGACACTGGAGGCAAGCTCCAGCAACGCCGGAGTCAGCACCGGGACTGCTGAGACCACCTTGAGGAGGGGAGCCAGGGCATGCCCGGCTTCCGAGGACTCCACGCGTTCCAGGACATAGCCGTTGAGTTCCTGGCCGCTGAAGCGGACCTTGACCCGCACGCCGGCCAAAGCGGTCCCCTCCAGCTCGGCCGGGACGCTGTAGTCAAAGGGCCTGTCAAGATGCGGCAAGGACGATTCGATCAAGACCCGCGCCACTGGATTGCTCGTTGCGAGCGGTGGGCCGGCGACGTCGTTCCCGCGGGAGGGGAAGCCTTGCAATAAGGACGGCTGATGGGATGGCGAAGGCAAGGCCATGCCAAACGGAAGCAATGAACCCTCGCTCATGCTCCTCACCTCCCTGGATTGCCGGATGCCTGATCGCAATCCAAGCAGGCACCACTGACAATTCCCGCTCTTGCTGGAGCAGCCACGTCAGGCGTTGAAGAATTCCTTCAGTTCGTCCACGCGGTCCAAGCGTTCCCACGTGAAATCCGGCTCTTCCCGGCCGAAGTGGCCGTGCGCTGCGGTCTTGGCGTAGATGGGGCGCTTGAGGTCGAGAGCGTCGATGATAGCGCGCGGACGGAGGTCGAAGATCTCCGCAATCGCCTCGCTGATCTTGGCCGGGTCAACGGTTTCAGTACCGAAAGTTTCCACGTAGGTGCCCACGGGACGCGCCTGGCCGATCGCGTAGGCGATCTGGATTTCGGCCCGCTTGGCCAGACCCGCGGCCACGACGTTCTTCGCTACCCAACGCATCGCGTAGGCCGCCGAACGGTCAACCTTCGACGGATCCTTGCCGGAGAAAGCGCCGCCGCCGTGTCGTGCCATGCCGCCGTAGGTGTCAACGATGATCTTGCGGCCCGTCAGCCCGGCGTCGCCCACGGGACCGCCGATGACGAAGGCGCCGGCAGGGTTCAGGATATTTGCGACGTGTGAGATGTCCAGGTTGGACACTGCCAGGACGGGATCGATAACGTGCGAGGCAAGATCGGCTCGCAGGCGATCGAGGTGTGTTCCTTCGGCGTGCTGGCTGGAAATGACCACCGTCTCAACGGAAACGGGACGGTCGCGGTCATATCCGACCGTCACCTGGGTCTTGCCGTCAGGGCGCAAGTAGGCCAGTTCGCCGCTCTTGCGGACTTCGGTGAGACGCTCGGAGAGCCGGTGGGCGAGCCAGATGGGCGTTGGCATGTAGGACGGAGTCTCGTCGCTCGCGTAGCCGAACATGATGCCCTGGTCCCCGGCCCCCTGGAGGTCGTAGTCGTCCTCCTGCCGGCCTTCCCGGGCCTCAATCGAATTGAAGACGCCACCGGCGATGTCGTTGGACTGCTGTCCGATGGAGACAGACACGCCGCACCGCGCGCCGTCGAAGCCATTGGCGGACGAGTCGTAACCGATTCCGAGGATGGTCTCGCGGACGATCTGCGGAATTTCGACATACGCGTCCGTGGTCACTTCACCGGCCACGTGTACCAGCCCGGTGGTGGCCATGGTTTCAACAGCCACGCGCGACTCCGGGTCCGCCGCCAGGAGCGCATCGAGGATGGCGTCGCTGATCTGGTCGCAGATCTTGTCCGGGTGGCCTTCCGTGACCGACTCTGAGGTGAAGAGCCGGAGCTTGGACGGGGTGCCGTGGGATTCATGGTGCAGCGGTAAAGTCACTCGACTACCTTACTCGGTTGGGGACGACCGGCTTCCGCCTTATGTCCATATGCTAAGGATGGACCAGCTAGGGAAAACCTCACCTGGCACCTAGGTGGCAGGGTGTACGCGGCTCAGTTCGGTGCTGATGCGGTCAATGACCGCGGCGGCGACGTCGGATTTGGAACCCGCCGCCGACTGCGGGGCCGCGCCATGGCCGGAGAGAATGATCACAGAATTCTGGTCCTGGCCGAACACGCGCCCGACGCCTACCTGGTTGACCACCAAAAGATCGCAGCCTTTCCGTTTGAGCTTGGCGGCGGCGTGCTCCATGACGTCGCCGTCCTCGTCCCCGGTTTCGGCTGCAAACCCGATGATCAACTGCGTGGATCCCCCCGCGTCGCGGCGCATCACCAGCTCATGCAGGATGTCCGGGTTCTGCACAAGGCGCACCACCGGGGCGTCGTTGCCGTTGACCTTCTTGATTTTCGTGTCTGAAACCTCGGCAGGGCGGAAATCCGCGACGGCCGCGGCCATGATCACCACGTCGGAGCCGACGGCGGCTTCCAACGCGGCGTCACGGAGCTCCAAAGCGGATTCAACCTGGATCAGCTCGACGCCGGAGGGTGCCTCTACCTCCATGTGGGCGGCGAGGAACCGGACGCGCGCTCCTGCGTCAAGGGCCGCAGCGGCCAGCGCGACGCCCTGCTTGCCGGAGGACCGGTTCCCAAGGAAACGGACTGGATCGAGGGCTTCCCTGGTGCCGCCGGCGGAAATCGTGATGGTACGCCCGGCCAGGGGCTTCGGTCCGACAAGCCGGGTTGAGGGCGAGGAAGCGCCAACCAAAGCCATGGCTGCTGCGAAGATGGCTTCCGGCTCCGGCAGCCTGCCGGGCCCGGAGTCCGCACCTGTCAGCCGGCCCACGGCGGGTTCCAGGACGGTGATGCCTCTGCTGCGCAGTGTTTCCACATTCGCCTGGGTGGCCTGGTTTTGCCACATTTCGGTGTGCATCGCGGGTGCGAAAAGCACCGGGCCGTGCGCCATGAGGAGCGTATTGGTGAGCAGGTCCCCCGCTTGGCCGGTTGCCGCTTTGGCCAAGAGGTCGGCGGTTGCCGGAGCGACCACGATGAGATCCGCTTCATGACCGAGACGGACGTGGTTGACCTTCTCGACGTCGTCAAAGACGCTGTTGCTCACCGGATTGCCTGAGAGGGCCTCCCATGTGGCGACGCCGACAAACCGGCTGGCGGCCTCGGTGGGGATGACCGTGACGTTGTGTCCGGCTTCAGTAAAAAGCCGGAGGAGCGATGCAACCTTGTAGGCTGCGATCCCTCCCCCGACTCCGAGGACTATGCGCACGTGACCTCCGTCAACAGGCAGTCTGTTTACTCTGCGGGCTCGATGGGCGTGGAAACCAGCAGGCCCTCGTTGATCTCGCGCAGGGCGATGGAAAGCGACTTCTCGTTCAGCTTCGTGTCGACCAGCGGGCCAACGTACTCGAAGAGACCCTCGTGCAGCTGGGCGTAGTACGCATTGATCTGGCGTGCGCGCTTGGCGCCGAAAATCACCAAGCCGTACTTGGAATCGGCAGCAGCAAGCAGCTCGTCGATCGGCGGGTTGATGATGCCTTCAAGGTTCGTGGACACGAATTCTCCAAATTCTAACGGGCTGACAAGTGCTAGCGCTTAGCGCTGGTGCGGGGTAAGCCCCATGAGTGAAACAAGCTCGTCCGCTGCCCGGCGTACGTCGTCATTGATGACGGTGTGGTCAAACTCCGGTTCAGCGGCAAGTTCCAGTTTAGCGGTTTCCAGCCGTTGCTGCTGTTCCTCCGGGGTTTCGGTGCCGCGTCCTACCAAGCGGCGGACCATTTCGTCCCAGCTGGGTGGAGCGAGGAAGACGAAGTTGGCGTCGGGAACTGCCGCCTTGACTTGCCTGGCGCCCTGCAAATCGATCTCCAACAGCACGGACCGGCCTTCGGCGATGGCAGCGTCCACCGTGCTGCGCAGCGTGCCATAGCGGTTCTTTCCATGAACGACGGCCCACTCAAGCAATTGGCCATCGGCAACAAGGGCGTCGAATTCTTCGGCGGACTTGAAGTAGTAGTGGACACCATCCTGTTCCCCCGGCCGGGGCGCACGCGTGGTCGCTGAAACTGACAGCCAGACCTCGGGGTAATTGTCCCGGATATAGGTGGATACTGTTCCCTTGCCAACGGCAGTGGGGCCTGCGAGGACGGTCAGTCCCGGATTCTTGCTCACATCATCCTTCGTGGAGATTCTTTATATGCTGCATTTCATCTCGAATGCCGCATTTGTTCAGACGCTGTATTTGTCTTCCATAAAATCTATCAGCGACCGGGACTGGTGAATTCCCAGGCCCTTGAGCCTTCGTGAAGAAGCGATTCCAATCTCCGCCATGATGGCTGCGGCCCGGACCGGACCAATGCCCGGAACGGCCTCGATGAGCTCGGAAACACGCATGCGGGCGATAGCCTCGTCTGTTTGCGACGATTTGATCAGCTGGGCAAAGCTAAGTTCGCCCGTCCTGAGCTGCTCTTTCGCAAGAGCCCGTCTTGCCCTCGCCCTCGCAGCCTTTTGCAAGGCATCGGAACGTTCCTCTGGAGACAAAGCCTTTAATGTCACTGACACATCTCCTTTGGCCGTCATCGAGTGCGAAGCAGATTGGACTGATCCCGAAGCTATCGTGTGGTTAGTACGGAGCGCAATGCATTGGACCAACCAACATCGGGTTCAGCCTTCGAGCAAGCCGTCACGCGTGGCCTCGGTGGCGGAGCGCAGCCCGGCAATACTTGGACCAGCGGCGAGGATCCCGCGGCTCGAGGTTGCCAGGACAGCAGGGTACGCCGCCCCGAAAGTGGCACGCAGATCCGCTGGCGTAGCCCCTTGCGCGCCCAAGCCGGGTGCCAGGATCGGTCCGTGAACGGCGTCGAGGTCCAGTCCAAGTTCCACGAGGGCGCCGCCGATCGTGGCACCCACGACCAGGCCGACAGAGCCCAGGCCGACCGAGCCCAGGCCGACTCGCCCCGTGGCACCGGAATAGCGGCGGTTCTCAACGGCCGCCGCCTCGATGATCCGCCGGGCCACCGATTCCGAACCGCCAACATGCTGCACGGACTTGCCCTCGGGGTTGGACGTCAGGGCCAGCACGAAGACTCCACGGCCGGTCTCGGCCGCCAGGTCGAGCGCCGGACGCAACGACTCAAAGCCGAGATACGGGCTCAGCGTGACCGAGTCTGCCGCCAAGGCGGAACCATCCCGTAGCCAGGCGTCGGCATAAGCCGCCATCGTCGAGCCGATGTCTCCCCGCTTGGCGTCGGCGATACTCAATACGCCGGCGTCCGATGCGGCCGCAAGGGTCCGCTCCAGGACCGCCATGCCTGTGGAGCCGTGACGTTCATAGAGCGCCACCTGGGGCTTCACCGCGGCAGCGAGCGTTGCCACGGCCTCGACAACGGTGAGCGAAAAGCGCTCGAGGCCGGCGACGTCGTCGTTCAATCCCCAGTCCGCCAAGAGCCCCGGGTGCGGGTCAATACCTACGCACAAAGGGCCGCGGGCAGCCATTGCGGCAGCCAGGCGGGAGCCGAACGGCTCCTGCCCCGGCTGTGCAACGATCTGCCCGACGGATTCGGCAGACTCAGGCATTGACGGCCTCGGCTGCCGCGGCCTTGGACGCTGACAACGCCGCTGCGTGCTCCTGGAGGCTCGTCACCGACCACTCGTACGTGCGCAGCGCCTCGATTGCCTGCACGGCGGCGTTGAACTCCGCGACTGTGGTGATGCAGGGGATGCCGATGGACGTAGCGGCAGCGCGGAGTTCGTAGCCGTCGCTGCGGGCTTCGCCCCCGGAAGGCGTGTTGAAGACCATGTCGATTTCGCCGGCGACGATGAGATCCGCGATGGTGCCCTCACCTTCGGCGCTGCTGCCCTCAGCGACCTTGCGGACGGGTGTGGCCTGGATGCCGTTGCGGCGCAGGACATCCGCGGTCCCGCCCGTGGAGACAATTTCGAAACCGAGGTCCGACAGGCGCTTGACGCCCATGATCACCGAGCGCTTGTCGCGGTTGGCGACAGAGACGAAGATCTTGCCTTCGGTGGGCAAAGCGTTGTTCGCCGCGGACTGGCTCTTGGCGAAAGCGGTGTCGAAATGCTTATCGATGCCCATGACCTCACCGGTGGAGCGCATTTCGGGGCCGAGGAGCGAGTCCACAACTTTGCCGGCGGGGGTCCGGAAACGGCTGAACGGCAGCACCGCTTCCTTCACGGCCACAGGGGCGTCGAGCGGAAGGTTGGAACCGTCGCCCGTTTCCGGCAGCATCTTGTAGGCGCTGCGCAACTGGTTGATGGTCACGCCGGTACCGATCAAGGCCGCGGCCTTGGCCATTTGCACCCCCGTTGCCTTGGAGACGAAGGGAACCGTGCGGGAAGCGCGCGGGTTTGCCTCGAGCACGTAGAGCACGTCGGAAGCCAGCGCGAACTGGATGTTGATGAGGCCGCGGACCCCTACGCCTTCGGCGATGGCCCGGGTGGCAGTGCGGACACGCTCGATGACGTTGCTACCGAGGGTGATCGGAGGCAGGACACATGCGGAGTCGCCGGAGTGGATGCCGGCTTCCTCGATGTGCTCCATGATGCCGCCGAGGTACATGTCCGTGCCGTCGAAGAGCGCGTCGACGTCGATTTCGACGGCGTCCTCGAGGAAGCGGTCGATCAGCACCGGGTGGTCCGGGGTGATTTCCGTGGCGTTCGCGATGTAGCGAGAAAGGTTGGCTTCGTCGTAGACGATTTCCATCCCGCGGCCGCCAAGCACATAGGACGGACGGACGAGGACGGGGTAGCCGATCTCGTCGGCGATCTTCTTGGCGTCCTCGAAGGACACGGCGGTGCCGTTCTTCGGGGCGATCAGTCCGGCCCGGTCAAGCACGCGGGAGAACATACCTCGGTGCTCGGCAAGGTCGATCGCTTCCGGGGAGGTACCGAGGATCGGTACGCCGGCGTCTGCCAACTGCTGCGCAAGCTTGAGCGGAGTCTGGCCGCCGAGCTGCACGAAGACGCCCATGACGCCGCCGGTGCGCTCTTCGGCTCCGATGACCTCGAGGACATCCTCCAGTGTCAGCGGTTCGAAGTAGAGGCGCGTGGAGACGTCATAGTCCGTGGAGACGGTCTCCGGGTTGCAGTTGACCATGACGGTCTCGTAACCGGCCTTGCGCAACGCCATGGATGCGTGGACGCACGAGTAGTCGAACTCGATGCCCTGGCCGATGCGGTTGGGGCCCGAACCCAGGATGATGACGGACGGCTTGGAGTGCAGGCCCACCTCGTCCTCCTCGTCATATGCCGAGTAGTGGTACGGGGTGTACGCGGCAAATTCGGCCGCACAGGTGTCCACCGTCTTGTAGACCGGACGGATACCCAGCGCCTGGCGGACGCCGCGGACAACGGCCTCCGGGTTGTGGGTCAGGGCGCCGATCTGCGCATCGGAGAATCCATGGCGCTTGGCGTTGCGGAGCATGTCTTCCGTCAGGGCACCGGCCTTGCGGATCTCCTGGGAGGTCTCGTTGAGCAGCTGCAGCTGGTCCAGGAACCACGGATCGATCTTCGTGGCTTCGTAGAGCTCCTCGACCGAAGCACCGCCGAGCAAGGCGCGCTGGACCTGGTAGAGGCGGTCCGTCGTCGGACGCTTCGCTTTTTCGACGAGTTCCGGGACTTCCCATTCGGGGACGTGGCCGAAGTCCAGCTGCGAGCCCTTCTGCTCGAGGGAGCGGAGGGCCTTCTGCAGGGCCTCCGTGAAGTTGCGGCCCATGGCCATGGCTTCACCGACGGACTTCATGGTGGTGGTCAACGTGTTGTCCGCGGCCGGGAACTTCTCGAACGCGAAGCGGGGAACCTTGACGACGACGTAGTCGAGGGTCGGCTCGAAGCTCGCCGGGGTCTTCTGGGTGATGTCGTTCGGGATCTCGTCCAGGGTGTAGCCCAAGGAGAGCTTGGTGGCGATTTTGGCGATGGCGAATCCGGTGGCCTTGGAAGCCAATGCCGAGGAACGCGAAACACGCGGGTTCATTTCGATGACGACGACGCGTCCCGTGTCCGGCTCGACGGCGAACTGGATGTTGCAGCCACCGGTGTCGACGCCGACTTCGCGGATCACGGCGATGGAGATATCGCGCAGCCGCTGGTACTCGCGGTCCGTCAGGGTCAGTGCCGGGGCAACGGTGATGGAGTCGCCCGTGTGCACACCTACCGGATCGAAGTTCTCGATGGAGCAGACAACAACGACGTTGTCGTTCTTGTCGCGCATCATCTCCAGCTCATACTCTTTCCACCCGAGGATGCTCTCCTCGAGCAGGACCTCCGAGGTGGGGCTGTACTGCAGGCCCTGGCCCACGATGCGGCGCAGGTCTTCCTCGTTGTACGCCAGGCCAGAGCCCAAGCCGCCCATGGTGAAGGACGGACGGACAACCATCGGGTAGCCGAGGTCTTCCGCCGCAGTCAGTGCTTCATCCATGGTGTGGATGATGTGGCTGCGTGCCGACTCGGCGCCACAGCGTTCCACGACGCCCTTGAATTTTTCACGGTCCTCGCCGAGTTCGATCGCGGCGATGTTGGCACCGATGAGTTCGACGTTGTACTTCTCGAGCACGCCGTTCTTGTCCAGTGCGATGGCAGTGTTGAGCGCGGTCTGTCCACCCAGGGTGGGCAGCACGGCGTCCGGGCGCTCCTTGGCGATGATCTTTTCGACCACCTCGGGAGTGATGGGCTCGACGTAGGTGGCATCGGCGAACTCGGGGTCGGTCATGATCGTGGCCGGGTTCGAGTTCACCAGGATGACGCGCAGGCCTTCCTCTTTGAGCACCCGCAGGGCCTGGGTTCCGGAATAGTCGAACTCGGCCGCCTGGCCGATAACGATCGGGCCGGAACCGATTACGAGGACGCTTTTGAGATCTGTACGCTTTGGCATTACTTGGTGTCCTCGTTCTTCGCGGAGTTCGATGTCTGAGTGTCGGCGCCCTGCTCTGCATCCTGGCCGTTCTTCGTGCTTTCCATCAGCTCGATGAAGCGGTCGAAGAGGTAAGCGGCGTCGTGCGGTCCGGCTGCGGCTTCGGGGTGGTACTGGACCGAGAAGGCCGGGATGTCGAGGCAGGCGAGTCCCTCGACGACGTCGTCGTTGAGGCTCACGTGGCTGACCTCCACCCGGCCAAAGCGCTCTTCCGGAGCCATGCTGGCACCGTCCATGGGGGCGTCGACGGCGAAGCCGTGGTTCTGCGACGTGATCTCGACTTTGCCCGTGCGGCGGTCCATTACCGGCTGGTTGATACCGCGGTGGCCGTACTTGAGCTTGTAGGTACCGAAGCCGAGGGCCCGGCCCAGGATCTGGTTGCCGAAGCAGATTCCGAAGTACGGGATCTTCTCGTCGAGCACAGAGCGGAGCAGCGCCACCTGGGCATCGGCCGTAGCGGGGTCGCCGGGGCCGTTGGACATGAAGAAGCCATCCGGGTTGACTGCCTTGACGTCTTCCAACGTTGCGGTGGCCGGTAGGACGTGGACGCGGACGCCGCGTTCGGCGAAGCGGACGGGGGTCATCGCCTTGATGCCAAGGTCGATCGCGGCGATGCTGAACTTCGCTTCTCCGTCCCAGCCATGGTCCGCGGGTTCGACGACGTAAGCTTCTTCGACGCTCACTTCTTCTGCCAGGCGGGCGCCTTCCATGGGAGCGCTGGCCAGGACGGTGTCCAGGAGTTCCTTGTCCGTGGCCTCGGCTGCTGCGCCCGAGAAGATTCCTGCGCGCATGGTCTTGTGCTCGCGCAGGTGCCGGGTGATGGCGCGGGTGTCTACGGCCTGGATGCCGACGATGCCCTGTTCCGCGAGCTCTTCGTCCAAGCTGCGCTCCGAGCGCCAGTTCGACGGGCGGCGCGCGGCGTCACGCACCACGTAGCCTGCCACCCAGATGCGGCGGGACTCGGCGTCCTCTTTGTTCACGCCGGTGTTCCCGATGTGGGGGGCCGTCTGGACCACCAGTTGGCGGGCGTAGGAGGGGTCCGTGATGGTTTCCTGGTAGCCGGTCATGCCGGTGGCGAAGACAGCCTCGCCGAGGGCCACGCCTGTGGCGCCGTAGCTCCGGCCACGGAACGTGCGGCCGTCTTCGAGGACCAGCACTGCCGCGGAGGACTCTGCTTGGTTGGTATTGCCTGTCACTGTGCCTGCTACTGCGTTGCTATCCGTCACTTTGTTACTTTCCACTATCGGCATCTGCCTGGGGGGCTGCAGAGATCAATTCTTGAAGTGCTTCGAGGAGCGGTTGCTTGTCGTTGGCGTGCCTGGTCCTGAATCCGGTGTCGAGCTCGTGTTCTCCGAGCATCCAGCTCAAGACCACGAGTCCATCCTTTTCCACGAATTTGCCGGCCATGCCGTTGGCGCTTCCGCAGTCCGTCACGGCTTCCGCCGGAACGAACAATGGTGCGGTGCCCTTCCGGTCGAAGAGGACGCCTTCAGGGTGGACGCTCACTTCGGCGTTCCCGCGAAAGCCAAGCCCGTGGACGGCGACCCGGTCAAGCCAGTCTCCCGCCGTCGTCGTGGCCACGTACTGGCCTTCAGCAACAATGCCCGCCGGGCTGAGCCTTTCAGGTACTTCCGGTAGCTGCCCGAGGGCCGCCTGGCGCTTGAGCCTGCCGTGCCAACCTATCGCGATGAGTCCGGCCGCGACCGCGGCGAGAACGACGACGAGGAGCAGGGATGCAATCTTGTTGTCCATCACTCGCTGCCAGCGCCGGCGGGCTCCGCTGCATAGCGGTACGGGGTGTTCAGCTTGCCGTCCAGTACGGTCGGGTGGCCCTTGAAGAAGGTCGCAACGACGGCGCCCGGGAGCTCTTTGCCCGCAAAGGGTGAGTTCCTGCCCATGGTCGCCATCTTATGCGGATCCACGGTCCACCGCGCAGCCGGGTCAACGAGGATGACGTTGGCAGGTTCGCCGGCCTCGAGCGGTCGTCCCTGGTCCGCAACACGGCCAATGGCCGCGGGAACCGTGGAGGTGACGCGGGCGAAGTCGGCCCAGGTCATGAGCCCGGTTTCGATCATGGTTTCCTGGACGACCGACAGGGCGGTCTCCAGTCCCGTCATGCCCATGGCTGCCTGGGCCCACTCGCACTCTTTGTGCTCGCTCGGATGCGGCGCGTGGTCCGTCCCGACGACGTCGATCGTGCCGTCGGCCAGCCCGGCACGGAGCGCCTGGACATCCGCATCGGTGCGAAGGGGCGGGTTGACTTTGTAGACGGGGTCGTAGCTGCGAACCAGCTCGTCGGTGAGCAACAAGTGGTGCGGGGTCACCTCAGCGGTGACGTTGATCCCCCGTTCCTTGGCCCAGCGCACGATCTCCACCGATCCGGCAGTGGAGACGTGGCAAACGTGCAGGCGGGAGCCGACATGTTGGGCCAGGAGGACGTCCCGGGCGATGATGCTCTCCTCGGCCACTGCGGGCCACCCGGCAAGGCCGAGAACAGCGGAGACGGCGCCCTCGTTCATCTGGGCTCCAGCGGTGAGGCGGGGTTCCTGCGCGTGCTGGGCGACGACGCCGTCGAACGCTTTGACGTACTCGAGGGCGCGGCGCATCAGCACGGGATCATGGACACAGATTCCGTCGTCGGAGAAGACCCGGACCTGGGCGCGGGAGTCGGCCATGGCGCCGAGTTCGGCGAGCTGCTCTCCGGCAAGCCCGACCGTGACGGCACCCACCGGACGCACATCTACCCAACCGGAGGCGCGGCCAAGGCTGTGGACCTGCTCGACGACGCCGGCGGTGTCCGCCACCGGGTTGCTGTTCGCCATGGCGTGCACCGCTGTATATCCGCCAAGGGCCGCGGCGCGGGTACCTGTTTCAACGGTTTCCGCGTCTTCGCGGCCAGGTTCACGCAGGTGGGTATGAATGTCGACCATGCCGGGAAGCGCCACGAGGCCAGCGGCCTCGATCACCGTGGCACCTTCGGCGGAAAGCCCGGCGCCCCGCTCAGCGATGACTCCGTCGCGGATCAACAAGTCCTCGGCGTCGCCACCCAGGATGGCCGCGCCGCGGATCAAATAGGTACCGGATGCTGTCCCTGTCGCGGTCTCGGTCATCAGATGCTCTCCTTCTCGGAACGGGCGGTGTTGGTGCGGGCTGCGCCGGGCGTGTGGGCGGCTTCACGGGAATCCCCCGAGAGCAGCAGGTACAGCGCGGCCATCCGGACCGACACGCCGTTCCGGACCTGGGCCAGGACCGTGGAGCGCGGCGAATCGGCCGCGGCGGAAGAAATCTCCAGTCCCCGGTTCATGGGGCCGGGGTGCATGATGATGGTGTCCTTGAGCCCGAGTTCGTCGAGGGCGCGGAGGCGGGCATCGTCGAAGCCCCAGCGTCGCGAATACTCGCGGGTGGAGGGGAAGAAGGATGCGTTCATGCGCTCCCCTTGGACCCGGAGCATCATCATGGCATCCACGCCGCCTTCAAGGGTCTCGTCGAGGTTGTAGCTGACCTTGCAGGGCCAGTGTTCGACGCCGATGGGCAGCAAAGTGGGTGGCGCCACCAGCGTTACTTCCGCGCCCAGGGTGCGAAGGAGCCACACGTTGGAACGGGCGACGCGGGAATGCAGGACGTCGCCTGCGATCGCGACGCGCATACCCGTGAGGTCTGCGCCCGTGGAGGCCGAGCCGTGCAAGCTGGACCAGTGGCGGCGCATCGTGAACGCATCCAGGAGAGCCTGGGTGGGGTGTTCATGGGTGCCGTCTCCGGCATTGATGACGGCCGCGTCGATCCAGTCGGTGGAAGCCAAACGGTGCGGAGCCCCGGAAGCCCAGTGGCGGATGACTACCGCATCGGCGCCCATGGCCGCGAGCGTTTGCGCGGTGTCCTTGAGGGACTCGCCTTTCGAAACCGAGGAACCCTTGGCGGCGAAGTTGATGACGTCGGCGGAGAGCCGCTTTGCCGCGGCCTCGAAGGAGATGCGGGTGCGGGTGGAGTCTTCGAAAAAGAGGTTGACCACGGTGCGGCCGCGCAGCGCGGGCAGCTTCTTGACTTCCCGGTCCCCCACGGCAGCCATCTCTTCGGCGGTGTCCAGGATCCGGATGGCGTTCGCGGCGCTCAGGTCTTCGGTGGACAAAAGGTGTTTCATGAGCCTGCCTCGATCACTACTTCATTGATGGGCAGGCCATCGACGGAGTCGAATTCTTCAAGGTGGACCCGGACCTTCTCCGAGGAAGACGTGGGCAGGTTCTTGCCGACGTGGTCTGCCCGGATCGGCAGTTCGCGGTGCCCGCGGTCCACGAGGACCGCAAGCCGGACGATCCGTGGCCTGCCAAGGTCGATGATCGCGTCGAGGGCTGCCCGGATGGTGCGGCCCGAGTACAGGACGTCATCGATCAGGACAACAACTTTGTTGTCGATGCCGGACAACGGCAGCTTGGTGGGATACGGGGGCCTGGCGGGCTGGTGGGAAAGATCGTCACGGAACATGGTGACGTCCAGCTGCCCGACAATGCCGGAGGCGTTGACGGATGCATCCGCGGCGGCGATTTTTGCTGCCAGCCGCAAGGCCAGCGGATAACCGCGGCGCGGGATGCCTAAAAGAACCAGATCCTGGGAACCCTTGTTCGCTTCGAGGATCTCGTGGGCGATACGAGTGAGCGCACGGTCGATATCCGCGTGGTTTAGGACAACCCGGGACGGCACCGGCGCAGTGACTTCAGTCATCGCTCGTCTCCCCTTTCCCCGCCTCACGGGACGGAATTAAAAAAGGAACATTTGCTCTTCAAAATTACCACAGCGGCGACACCCGGCTTGCCCGCTCCGGAGCTGGCCGATGCGTTTTAGCTCACAGTCGACGGAACCACGACGCGGGAAAAGAACCACGACGCCGGAATTCCGGTGTCGCGAGGGAGGTTGCGCGTCGCGAGGGAATATCGGCGTCGTGAACGATCACCGGATCTGGCCTGGGACGGGTCCTCGACACGGGAAGGGAATCACGACGCGGGAAAAGTATCTCGACGCGGGAATTCCGGTGTCGCCAGGGAGGTTGCGCGTCGCGAGGGAATATCGGCGTCGTGAACGATCACCGGATCTGGCCTGGGACGGGTCCTCGACACGGGAAGGGAACCACGACGCGGGAAAAGTATCACGACGCCGGAATTCCGGTGTCGCCAGGGAGGTTGCGTGTCGCGAGGGAATATCGGCGTCGAGAACGATCACCGGATCTGGCCCGGGACGGGTCCTCGACACGGGAAAGGAACCACGACACGGGAAGGGAATCACGACGCGGGAAGGGAACCACGACGCGGGAAAAGAACCACGACGCGGGAATTCCGGTGTCGCCAGGGAGGTTGCGCGTCGCGAGGGAATATCGGCGTCGAAAAAGCGAAGGGCCGGTGCCCGCAGTTTCCTGTGTGCACCGGCCCTTCGCATGCTTCCATGCCGCCTAGGCGAGGAGGGAAGGCTTCAGCGTCTGCAACCGTCCGAGGAGACCGTTGATGAACGCGGGAGATTCGTCGGTGGACATGACCTTGGCCAGTGCCACCGCTTCGCTGACTGCGACGCCGTCCGGGACGTCGTCGTTGTAGAGGAGTTCCCAGGCACCGATCCGCAGGATGATGCGATCGACCGCCGGCATCCGCTCCAAGGTCCAGCCCTGGGCGTAAGTCTGAAGGAACTCGTCGATGGTGGGCTGCATGGCAACCACGCCCTCCAGGATGTCCATCGTGTACGGGTTGACCACGAGGTCGGTCTTTTCCCGGCGGGCCTTCAAGACCTCGAAAGCGGAGGCGGAGCGCTGCTCCGCCTCGAACAGTACTTCGAGGGCCCTGTTACGGGCCTTACCACGGGCGCTCACTAGTCGTTGACCCGGCCCAGGTAGCTGCCGTCGCGGGTGTCTACCTTGACCTTGGTGTTGTTCTCGACGAACAGGGGCACCTGGATCTCGTAACCTGTCTCGAGGGTGGCGGGCTTGGTGCCGGCCGAGGAGCGGTCGCCCTGCAGGCCCGGCTCGGTGTAGGTGATTTCGAGGACAACGCTCGGGGGCAGTTCGATGTAGAGCGGGGTGCCCTCGTGGATGGCGATGTTGACCATCTGGTTTTCCAGCATGAAGTTGGTGGCGTCGCCTACCGTGGCACCGGAAACCGTGATCTGGTCGTAGTCCTGGGTGTCCATGAACACGAAGTCCGCGCCGTCCTGGTACAGGTACTGGTAGTCGCGGCGGTCAACTGTGGCGGTTTCGATCTTGAGGCCGGCGTTGAAGGTCTTGTCGACCACTTTGCCCGACATGACGTTGCGCATCTTCGTGCGCACGAACGCGCCGCCCTTGCCCGGCTTGACGTGCTGGAACTCAATGATGTTCCAGAGCTGGCCCTCGAGCTTCAGCACGGTCCCGTTCTTGATGTCATTTGTGGTTGCCACTAGTATCCTCTGGTTTCTCTCACTGGTTCTAGCTACGCCCTCTGGCTTCCAGCCGACTATGCCAGGCAGGCATGCCTTGACGGCCGCCAGCGCGTATTTATCAAAAATCCAAAGACCATTCTACCGGCAAATTGCGGCATGCCTGCCCGCGCCTTTGTCAGGAGGCGAGTTCGAGGACGTTCCGGGCGCGTTGCAGGGCCACGGCGGAGGAGTAAATCAGCGAAGCGTCAGCCGCCAGGGCCACGCGGAGGTCCAAGGCCTTGGCGAATGACTCCGTCGCGGCGACGTGGTTGCCGGCGACAAAATAGACCCGCCCCAGATACTGGTGGACGATCGGTTCCTTTGCGGTTCCGTGGACTTCTCCCAGCAGCCGGCGGAGGAGCTCCACGGCGCGGTCGAAACGGTTGGTGGCACGGTGGAGTTCGGCTTCGATGATCCGCAATTTGAACGATTCGGGATCGTTGTAGCGAGCCTCCGCCAATAACTCCGCGGCGTCGCCCGGGTGGCCTTCGAGCATGAGCGCCATGATGCGGTCAGCGGGATCGTTGGACTCGGCCAGTGCGGACTGCATCGCTTCCTCGTTGACGATGGCAGGCAGTAGCGTATCCGGGTTCGTCCGCACCCCGGGGAATCCGCCCGTGGGCCAGTCACTGATGCCGCTGAAGGTCTCGATGGTCATGATGCGATCTCCTGGTAGGCGGCGAAGAGCAGCGAGGTGTCCGGCACATCGAGGATTCCGGGCTTGCCCACGCCGTCGAGCACCACGAATCGCAAGAGGTCTCCGCGGGACTTCTTGTCGCGTCGCATGCCATCGAGCAGGCCCTGCCAACGGTCCCTGCGGTAGGTGACCGGCAACCCGAGTCCTTCGAGGATGGTGCGGTGCCTGTCGGCGTCGGCGTCCGAAAGCCGGCCCACGCTGCGGGCGAGTTCGGCTGCAAACATCATGCCGACCGAAACCGCTGCGCCGTGGCGCCACGAGTAGCGCTCCACCAGTTCGATCGCGTGGCCGAGGGTGTGCCCGTAGTTGAGGATTTCACGCAGGCCGGATTCCTTGAGGTCTTCGGAAACCACCTTGGCTTTGACAGCGATGGCACGTTCGATGAGTTCGCGGAGCACCGCCGAGCCTGGATCGGTGACTTCCTCCGGCTTGTTTTCGACAAGCTCCAGGATCGCGGGATCAGCGATGAAGCCGCACTTGATGACCTCGGCCATACCGGAGATCAGCTCGTTCTTGGGCAGTGTCTGGAGCGTGTCCAGGTCCGCGAGGACGGCCGCCGGCGGGTGGAAGGAGCCCACCAGGTTCTTGCCTTCGGCCGTGTTGATGCCCGTCTTGCCGCCTACCGACGCGTCCACCATGCCGAGGAGGCTCGTGGGCATGTGGACGACCTTGACGCCGCGCAGCCAGGTGGCGGCGACGAAACCGGCCAGGTCGGTGACCGCGCCGCCGCCGACCGCCACGATGGCGTCGGACCTGGTGAAATCGTTCTGGCCAAGCACCTGCCAGCAGAAGGCGGCAACCTGGATGTGCTTGCCTTCCTCCGCGTCAGGGATCTCGGCGGTGAGGGCGGTGAAACCCGCAGCCTCGAGTTCGGCGCGGACCGTATCGCCCGTGAGGCGCAGGGCGCGCGGGTGGATTACAAGGACCCGCCTGACGCGCTCACCCAGCTTCGCGGGAAGGGTCTCCAAGAGGCCGTGCCCGACGACGACATCGTAGTTCTCGTTGGCGGACTGGCCGCTGACCTTGATGACAGTTGCTTCGTTGCTCACTTTTGCACTTCCTCTTTCAAGGCCGCGTGTACATGCAGCCTTTCCTCCACGTGGAGGGCGATTTCCGCGACGGTTCCGGACCGGACGTCGACGGTTATGTCTGCCAGGCGTTCATAGACAGGACGCCTGGCGGCAAAAAGGGTCTCCCAGCGTGCCATGGCGTCGCCGGCCAGGAGCGGCCGTCCAGTGTTGCGGGCGATGCGTTCGGCGACCGTCTCCGCATCGCATTCGAGGTAAACCACGGTGCAATTACCCAGCAACTGCTGCGTGCCGGAATCAAGCACTGCACCGCCACCGAGCGAAACGACCGTGCCGTCGATGTTCGCAGCTTCGATGGCGCGTGCCACCGTCCTGGCTTCGATCTCCCGGAAAGCATGTTCTCCCCGACCGGCGAAAATATCCGCGATGGTGCCGTGATGCTCGACAATGACGGCGTCGGTGTCCACGAACGGCACGCCCAATTGCTGGGCGAGCTGCTGGCCAATGACCGACTTGCCGACCGCCATGGGTCCCACGAGTACGATTGCGGGACCGAAGCTGCCCCCCGAACTGCCGCGGACCACTAGTGGCCGACCGAGTCCAGGCTCGCCGGGATGCTGTCCAGGTAACCCCGCAGGTTTCGGGCGGTCTCGGCAACCGAGTCGCCACCGAACTTCTCGGCAACGGCCTCCGCCAGCACCAAGGCAACCATGGCCTCGGCAACCACACCGGCCGCCGGAACGGCACAGACGTCGGAGCGCTGGTGGTGCGCCTTGGCGGCCTCACCGGTGCTCACGTCGATGGTCTTGAGCGCACGTGGGACGGTGGCAATAGGCTTCATGGCGGCGCGGACCCGCAAGACCTCACCGATGCTCATGCCACCTTCGATGCCACCGGCACGGTTGGTCTTGCGGACAATCCGGCCCGTTTCGTCCTTGACGATTTCATCGTGCGCCGCGGAGCCTCGACGGGCCGCGGTCAGGAAACCATCGCCGACTTCGACACCCTTGATCGCCTGGATACCCATCAGGGCAGCAGCCAGGCGGGAGTCGAGGCGACGGTCCCAGTGCACGTAGCTTCCCAATCCCGGCGGGAGGCCGTAGGCCAAAACTTCGACCACGCCGCCGAGGGTCTCGCCTTCCTTGTGTGCTGCGTCAACCTCGGCCACCATGGCATCGGAGGTCTCGCGATCGAAGCAACGCAAAGGGTCGGCGTCAAGGGCCAGAACGTCGGACGGCACGGGCAGCGGACGGCCCTCGGGCACGGTCACGCTCGCGATGGAAACGGTGTGGCTCACGAGTTCAATGCCAAGCTGCTTCAGGAATTGCGCAGCAACGGTGCCCAAGGCGACGCGTGTGGCGGTTTCCCGTGCGCTGGCGCGTTCCAGGACAGGGCGGGCTTCAGGGAATCCGTACTTCTGCATGCCTGTGAAGTCCGCATGGCCGGGCCGCGGACGGGTCAAGGGCGCGTTGCGCGCTTGGTCCGCGAGCATCGCCGGGTCCACCGGATCGGCAGACATGATCTGCTCCCATTTGGGCCATTCGGTGTTGCCGATCTGGATGGCGACGGGGCCGCCCTGCGTCACGCCGTGCCTGACGCCGCCGAGGATGCTCACTTCGTCCTGCTCGAACTTCATGCGGGCGCCACGTCCATAGCCGAGCCGGCGACGCGCCAAGGCGTCACGAATTTCCTCGCTGGTGAGTTCCACACCGGCAGGGACGCCTTCAACAATTCCGAGCAGTGCCGGGCCATGGGATTCACCGGCAGTCAACCAACGCAACATATATCCAATCCTGCCATGTAAGGCCCTTACTAGACCCGCCGGGGAAGCCCAACTGAGTCGCACATCACATCTATGACTTCGGCAGTGACGTCGGCGCCGGAAAACAAACGGATTTGCTCGACGGCTTGATAGAGCAACATCTCCAGGCCCGGAACCACCACTCCACCCCGCGAATGCCATACTTCGGCAATTCGGCTGGGCCACGGATCGTAGGCGACGTCGAGCAGGACACCCCAGACAGAGTCGGGAAGCTTGCCATCGTCGGGAAGGAGCTTGAGCTGTGCCGCAATGCCGTCCGCCGCCCGCGGTGGCAACGTGGAGACCACCAGGTCTGCTCCCGCCATGCCATCGGCAGCTTCGGCCAGCGGCCGAAGGTTTATGGAAAGTCCGACGACGGCTGCCGCGGCTTTCGCCTCGGCGGCCCGTCCGACGTCGCGCACAAAGACGTCAACGTGTTCCGAACCAAGCTCCCGGAGGGCTGCGATCGCCGCTGCGGACGTCCCGCCGCCGCCAAGAATCGCCGAGTCAGGGCGCTCCGTGACTCCTGCGTTCCTCACGGCTTCGACGATGCCGGCCACATCCGTGTTGTGGCCAACGCGACGCACGCCCTGCCCCGTGGCTTCGAACGAAACGGTGTTGATGACACCCAGGTGTGCGCCAGCCCCGCGTACCTCGTCGACTTGGTCGACCATGGCGGTCTTGAGGGGCATGGTGACGGACAATCCGCACCAGTCGTCGCCGGCCCCAAGGCTGGCCATGAAGCCCGGCAGCCGCTCAACGGTTACGTCAATCGCCGAGTAGTCGATGTCGAGCCCCAGCTTCGCGTAGGCCGCGCGGTGGAGCGCCGGTGACTTCGAGTGACCAATGGGGTGCCCCAGGACGGCAGCACGTCTACTCACACGCACCGTCCCGCGTTGGCTGCGCACCACGCGTTGTATTGGTCAACGTACTTGAGGTGTTCCGCCAAAGTGCTGGAGAACTTGGTTTCCTTGGTGTCGAGGTTGATGGTCACCCAGTAAAGGTAATTGTTGGCCGTCGGCTTTGCGGCAGCATCGATCGCCGTTTTGCCAGGTGAACCAATGGGGCCGACCGGGAGGCCCGGGTTGGCGTAGGTGTTGTAGGGGTTGCTCTTGTCAGCCTTCTGGGCGTCGGTCAAGTGGAGTGTTTTTGTACCCAGGCCGTAGGTCACCGTGGCGTCCGACTGGATGAGCCCGTTCGTCTCCGTGTTGCCTGGCTTGAGCCGGTTATAGATGGCGCCGGCCACGTTTCCATAGTCGGCCTGCCCGCCTTCGGCCTGCACGATGCTCGCCACCGTGATGATCTGGTACTGCTTGGCGGGGTCCGTGACGCCCTGGGCCTTGAGCTCATCCGTGGTGGCCGTGACGAGCTTCTGGAGGATGTCCTTGGCTGAGGTTCCGACGGGGAAACGGTACTCCCCCGGTGCCAGGAAACCTTCGAGGTTCTTTGCCTGGGCCGGGACGCCAAACTGGGCAGGTGAGTCGCTGAGCGCCTTCAGCTCGGCCAACGGGATGCCCGAGCCTTTGGAGATCGCATCAAGGGATTCTCCGATGCGCAGCCCCGCACTCAGCGCGAAGTACATGACCTTGGACGAATCCTTGCCAAGGAGCACATTCACGGCGTCCGAGTTTTTCATCTCGGTCCGGAAGGTGAAATCACCGGGCGAGAGTTCGCCTCCGGCAGCAGTGAAGGCCGCCACGAAAGTGTCGGCGTTGGCAATGACGTGCTGGTTCTGAAGGTTGGTCGCAACGAGTTTGGGGCCGGAACCAGGGGCCACGGTGATGGTGACCGAACCCGTACCCGGGCCTGGGTAGTCGTTGACCTGGTCCATTCCGAGCAACGGCTTCAGGAACTGCGCCCCCACCGCAACCGCTGCCACGAATACCGTGAGCGTGAGCAGGAGCGCGACAAGACGGCGGCGCCTGCGGACCTTCTTCGAGCGGGCCTTCGGCACGGGAGTCGCAGCTGCCATGAGGTCATGGGGCCCGTGGTCATCATGGACTTCGTAGTCGAACCCGGGATCGTGGTGCTCATAACCTTCGTCATGGGCATGCAGCTCGTGGAATTCCTCGCTGAGTGCGGCGGAGTAGCTGTGGACAGCCTCGTGCTCCACGATGTCGGGGTGAAGCTCATTGTCGTGCGCGATGGCGGGGTGCAGTGGATCTACGGGGCGCACCGTGTCAACCGGCTCCGCTGTGTCAACCGGCTCCGCTGTGTCCGCGTGCTGCGTGGGATCTTCAGGCGAAGTATCGTGCAGCACGTCCTCGTCGGGCCGGACCGTTTCGCTGTGCACGCCGCCGCCATGGAAGGTGCCGTCATGGAAGGTGCCGTCATGGAGGTCGGCGGCGTGGGTACTCGCTTCCTCGGCCGCCGGCTCGTAGTCCGGGACGTACGCCGGCTGCCGCTTCGGGACAGCCGCAGGTTCAAAGTGGACAGGAACAGGCGGTGGGAGGACCTCCTGGTTCTGTGTCTCCAGGAAACGTTCCCTGGCACGGATTTCACGACGAGTCAGCGGCCGGGTACGGTCTTCTGCTGCGTCGTTGGAGGGGTCGTTGTTGACCGGGCTCACAGTTGTCTTCCCCTCGTTGGAGAGTGTGGATCAATGCCCGAGGCCGGCACCGGCGCACTGGCACCGTCAATGTGTTGGGGTGGCATCGGCGCCTGCACGCGCCTGCCCACATCCGCACCTCTGGCTTTTTGCATGTCGATCGCGTGCTGCAGAATTCCGGCAGCGGCAACCTGATCCACCACTTTACGATGATCCTTGCTGCTCATGCCAGCTTCATGGAGATTGCGGTGGGCCGTCACGGTACTGAGCCGCTCGTCCACCAGGTTGACGGGAACGTCGAGTCCACGGCGCTGCAAGTGGGCTGCCAGCAAGTCGGCGTAGTCGCTGGCCATGACCGCAGACGCGCGCTCCTCACCCTTCATCGTCCGGGGCAACCCGACGAAGACCTGGACTATTCCAAGCTCCGCGACGTGCCGGACAATGACTCCGATGTCGGAATTCTTCTTGGCGTCCCGGCTTACCGTTTTGAACGGCGTGGCCAGGATTCCGTCCGGATCACAAATGGCTACTCCCACGCGGACGGTGCCGACGTCTACCCCCAGTTTAATGCCCCGGGGGTAGTCGTCGTTGCGCGCAATGGCCTCCAAGATCAGCGCTTGGCGATCGTGTCCACAACGGCCGCAAGGGCCGGTGCGATCTTCGCGGCGTCGGTTCCGCCGCCTTGGGCGACATCGTCCTTGCCGCCGCCGCCGCCGCCAAGGATTCCTGCGGCCACGCGGACGAGCGCTCCTGCCTTGACGCCGGCTTCACGCGCGGCCTCGTTGGTGGCCACGATGATGACGGGGCGGTCGTTGCTGACACCGGCCACGGCAACCGTGGAAGCGTCGGAGCCGAGACGGTTGCGCAGGTCCATGGCGAGGCTGCGGAGGTCGTCCGCTCCCCCGACCTGGCCGGCGTCGTGCGCCACTACCCTCACGCCTGCGGCGTCCTGGGCCGTGGCTACGAGGTTCGCAGCGGCTGCGGTCAACAGTTCCTTGCGGAGGCGATCAAGTTCCTTCTCAGTGGCCTTGAGCTTTGCCAAGGTGCTGGAGATCCGATCGGCCAACTGGCCGGACGGAACCTTGAGCATCTCCGTGAGCTCGGTAACCAAGGCGCGTTCGGCCGCTAGGTGCCGGAAGGCGTCCAGGCCGACGAAGGCTTCCACACGGCGGTTTCCCGAACCGACGGACTGTTCGCCGAGGAGCGACAGGCTTCCGATGAGGGAGGTATTGGCCACATGCGTGCCACCGCAGAGTTCGCGGGACCACGCGCCGTCGATTTCGACAACGCGGACTTCGCTGCCATAGTTCTCCCCGAACAGGGCCATGGCGCCCAGGGCCTTCGCCTCAGCGAGGCCCATGATCTTGGTATCCACCTGGAAGTTGTTACGGATGGCGATGTTCGAGACCTCTTCGATCTCGGACTTCGTAGCGGCACTCAATCCCTCGCCCCAGGCGAAGTCGAAGCGCAGGTAGCCGGCCTTGTTGAAAGATCCGCGCTGGGTGGCTTCCGGGCCGAGGATCTGGTGCAGCGCGGCGTGCACGATGTGCGTGCCCGTGTGGGCCTGCTCTGCGGCGTGGCGGCGTTCGCGGTCGACGGCGGCGCGTACCAAAGCGTCGGAGGCGATCTCGCCTTCGCGGACGATCGCCTTGTGGACGCTCAAGCCCTTCACGGGGCGCTGGACGTCGAGGACC
This sequence comes from Arthrobacter bambusae, assembly GCF_030812595.1. Lineage (GTDB taxonomy): Bacteria > Actinomycetota > Actinomycetes > Actinomycetales > Micrococcaceae > Arthrobacter > Arthrobacter bambusae_B. The sequence goes on along the minus strand of NZ_JAUSSZ010000001.1, from coordinate 567,814 downwards.
TCGACGACGAAGCCGTCACCGGTGATGAGGCCCTTGTCGGCGGACTGGCCGCCGGCTTCGGCGTAGAACGGCGTCTCGTTGAGCACGAGCTCGATTTCGTCGCCCGTGGATGCGTGCGCGACGCGCTGGCCGGAACTGACGATGCCTCTCACCCGGGCCTCGCCTTCGAGTTCCGTGTAGCCGGTGAAGACGGTCTCGCCCTCGGCCAGGAGCTCCTGGAAGGCTGAGACATCGGCGTGTCCGCCCTTCTTCGCTTTGGCATCTGCCTGGGCGCGCTGGCGCTGTTCCAGCATAAGGCTGCGGAATTCGGCCTCGTCGACCTTCAGGCCGGCTTCCTCGGCCATTTCGAGGGTGAGATCGATCGGGAACCCGTAGGTGTCGTGAAGGGCGAAGGCATCTTCGCCTGACAACGGCTTTCCGGCGGCCTTGGACAGGACCACGGCTTCTTCGAGGCGGGCGGTGCCGGAAGCGATGGTACGCAGGAAGGCTTTTTCTTCGGCGTAGGCGATCCGGCTGATGCGCTCGAAGTCCGTCTCCACCACCGGGTAGACGCCCTTCATGGCGTCACGGGAAGCGGGAAGCAACTGCGGGAGGCAGGCTTCTTCGACTCCGAGGAGCCGCATGGCACGGACTGCACGGCGGATAAGCCTGCGCAGGACGTAGCCGCGGCCCTCGTTGGACGGGGACACGCCGTCGGAGATCAGCATGAGGGCCGAACGGATGTGGTCGGCAACAACGCGCATCCGGACATCGTCCGTGTGGTGCGGGTCGTCAGCGGTCTCGGCGGAGGTGTACTCCTTGCCGGACAGGGCTGCGGCCTTGTCGATGACGGGGCGGACCTGGTCCGTTTCGTACATGTTTTCCACGCCCTGCAGGATCATCGCGAGGCGCTCCATGCCGAGACCGGTGTCGATGTTCTTCTTGGGCAGCTCGCCGACGATGTCGAAGTCCACCTTCGAGCGGACGTTCTCGATCTGGTACTGCATGAACACGAGGTTCCAGATTTCGACATAACGGTTTTCGTCCGCGATGGGACCGCCTTCGGCGCCGTAGGCCGGGCCGCGGTCGTAGTAGATTTCCGAGCAGGGTCCGGCAGGCCCAGGCTGCCCGGTGGACCAGTAGTTGTCCGCCTTGCCCATCCTCTGGATGCGCGACGCGGGGATGCCGGTGTTCTTGAGCCACAGCTCCTGGGCTTCGTCGTCTTCTTCGTAGACGGTCACCCAGAGGCGGTCGACGTCGAGTCCGTAGCCGCCGTCGTCGACGCTCTTGGTGAGCAGTTCGAAAGCGAACTTGATGGCGTCTTCCTTGAAGTAGTCCCCGAAGGAGAAGTTTCCGCACATCTGGAAGAACGTTCCGTGACGGGCGGTCTTGCCCACTTCTTCGATGTCGCCGGTGCGGATGCACTTCTGGACGCTCGTGGCGCGCTTGAAGGGCGGCTCCTCGCGTGCGGTCAGGTAAGGAATGAACGGAACCATGCCGGCCACAGTGAAGAGGAGGGAAGGGTCGCTGGATACGAGCGATGCGGAGGGGACGGCGGTATGGCCCTTGCTGACAAAAAAGTCCACCCAGCGTTTGGTGATCTCCTGCGACTTCATTAGCTGATTACTTACCCTTCTCAATTCACTGCACATGAGTTTGTGCGCGGTTCTGGCACGTGCCATTGCCGCAGCTTCTAATTCTGCCCTGTTGACGGCCGCTGGGCGAACCGCGGTGCCTAGCGGCGTCCGGCGTCGGACTCCCCAACGCCGAGTGCGGCCCTGAGGTCGACTTCGCGTTCGTTCATTCCGGCGCGCACGGCGTCGGCGAAGTCATACACGCCGTCGGCCAGCCGCCCTACGGCGCGGTTCAGGCCTTCGGGGCCAATAGTGGCCTGTGCTTGGGTGATCTTGCGGAAGGCGATGACTCCGATTGCCACGCCGATCCCCATCCAGACAATTCTTTTCACGGTTTTCCTGACTTATGAACGGATTCAGCGGCTGCGGCGGCCACTGCTCGGTTTGCGGCGGGCGGCGAAAGCCGAGCGCACTCCATAGCTGAATGCCGCCACCTTGATGAGCGGCGAGCCGACTGTGGCGGCCACCAGCGAGGACAGGGCAGAGATGTTGGCGGAGGCGTCTGAAACGTTCGAGGTGATGCCGTCCACCTTCATCAGCTGCTGGTTGGTCGTGGAAACCGTCGCCGTGACTTCGTCCATCAGCGGCGTCGCTCCGTCACTCAAAGAGCGGATTGAGGTGCGGACTTCATCGAAGACGCGCCCGAGTTTGAGGATCGGTACAGCCAACAGCACCACAAGGAGCGCGAAAACTCCGGCTGCGATCAGGCCTGCAATATCGCCACCAGTCATGGACACTCATCTCCTAGCATTTGTTGCGTTCCGTCGGTGCGCCATGCGGTTGGACACCGGCACCCCAGCGTGGCTTCCCCAAGTACCTTACATACAAAGAAGCCCGCGGCGCGTGCCACGGGCTTCTTTGTATGTACTTGCTGAAAATCAGCGAGCGTAGAATTCGACCACGAGCTGCTCTTCGCAGGTCACGGGGACCTCAGAGCGCTTCGGGCGACGAACCAGGCGTGCCTGCAGGGCGTCAAGCTTGACGTCCAAGTAGGCCGGAACCTGGGGCAGGACATCGCGGTGTGCGCCGGCAGCTGCAACCTGGAACGGAGCCATGACTTCGCTGCGGCTGTGAACGTGGATGAGCTGGCCTTCAGCAACGCGGAACGACGGGCGGTCCACGCGGATGCCGTCAACGAGAATGTGGCGGTGCACAACCAGCTGGCGGGCCTGGGCGATGGTGCGGGCAAAGCCGGCACGCAGCACGAGGGCGTCGAGACGCATTTCGAGCAGTTCGATCAGGTTTTCACCGGTCAGGCCCTTGGTGCGGCGTGCTTCTTCGAAGGCACGGGTCATCTGGGCTTCACGGATTCCGTACTGGGCGCGCAGACGCTGCTTTTCGCGCAGACGTACGGCGTAGTCAGAGTCCTGCTTCTTGCGGGCACGGCCATGCTCACCGGGGCCGTACGGACGGCGCTCCATGTACTTGGCGGCCTTGGGAGTCAGAGCGATGCCGAGTGCACGCGAAAGGCGTGCGGTACGGCGAGCACGAGTGTTGTTAGCCACTTGTGTCCTTCCAATATCTGCGGTGTGTCAGTGTTACTGGCCTCCATGAGGGAGAGCATCGGCCAACCGCTGCCTTTTGCTACGGGGCACAGGGCACAGCGTCAAAACCTGGATTTTGATGGATTGTGCGTCCGAGCCTTGCCAGACAAAGATCGATCTTACCATGAGGACTACTTACCCCGGATGATCCTCCGCAGCCGCTCGAGCCTGGGAGCGATTTCCCGCTCAGCGCCGTTCGCCGTGGGCTCGTAGTAGTCCCTGCCGAGCAAATCATCCGGCGCGTATTGCTGGGCGGCCACGCCGTGCGGTGCATCGTGGGCGTACTTGTAGCCTTGGCCGTGGCCCAGGCCCTTTGCTCCTTGGTAGTGCGCATCGCGCAAGTGCGCAGGAATCCCGACACCCATGCCCGCGCGCACATCGGCGATGGCTTTGTTGATGCCCATGTAGGCGGCATTGGACTTGGGCGCCGTCGCAAGATGCACCACAGCTTCGGCGAGGATGATCCGTCCTTCGGGCATGCCGATCAACTGCACAGCCTGGGCCGCGGCGACGGCGGTCTGCAACGCCGTCGGATCTGCCATGCCGATGTCCTCCGCAGCCGAAATGACAATCCGGCGGGCCACGAAGCGCGGATCCTCGCCGGCTTCGAGCATGCGGGCCAGGTAATGGAGGGCCGCATCAACGTCGGAGCCGCGGATCGATTTGATGAACGCGCTGGCGACGTCGTAGTGCTGGTCCCCAGCGCGGTCGTAGCGGATGGCGGCGGAATCCAGGGCCCGCTCCGTATGGCGGAGTTCGACGACCACCGGAGCCTCGGGGGCGCCGTCACCGGCGAGGCCTTCCTCTTCAGGGGCGTGCTCGGGGTCGCCGCCGTCGTTGTTCCGGTCCCCGTACGCCACGCCGGCAGCGGCTTCGAGCGCAGTAAGCGCGCGGCGGGCATCTCCACCGGACAGCCGGACTAAATGCTCAAGGGCTTCCGGGGTGAGTTCCACTCCCCCGGCCAAGCCGCGGGCATCGGCAACCGCGCGTTGGAGAAGCCCTTCGATGTCGCTGTCAGTGAGCGGCTTCAGGGTGAGCAGCAGCGATCGGGAAAGCAGCGGTGAGACCACGGAGAACGAAGGGTTTTCCGTGGTGGCTGCGACCAGGACCACCCAACCTTTCTCGACCCCGGGAAGCAGGGCGTCCTGTTGCGCTTTGTTGAATCGGTGGATCTCATCGAGGAACAGCACGGTGGTGGTCCGGTAAAGATCCCGGGCAGTCAGAGCGTTTTCCATGACGAGCCGGACATCCTTGACGCCTGCTGTGATGGCGGATAGTTCAACGAACTTACGGCCGGGTCCGCGGGCGATGACGTGCGCGAGCGTCGTCTTGCCCGTGCCGGGCGGTCCCCACAGGATGACCGAGCTCGGGCCGGCGGGCCCGGCGGCGGCGGCTCCTGCGGCGAGTTGCCGCAGGGGGGACCCTTGGCCCAGCAAATGCTGCTGGCCCACAACGTCGTCAAGCGTCCGTGGCCTCATGCGGACGGCCAGGGGGCTTCGCGGCGACGCCCGGCGTCCGGTTCCGGAACGGTCTGAATCCGGATCGTCTGAAGCCGGCTGGCTGCCGGCGTCGTCGTTGTCCGAGCCGGCACCAAAGAGATCTTCCACATGGATAGGCTACTCATGATTCCAGCGAAGGAGACATCGACGTGGAGACCCGGCCGTCCGGCCCCAACGAAAAGCAGCGCACCGCCTTCATATCCGGTGCGCGGCTGCCCGGCTGGGTGGAGCGCTTCGCTGCGAGCCACGGCGCCATCATGGAGGAGCCCGACGACGGCGGCACGCTGTTGCGAGCCGCTGACGGGACGACTGCACTGTTGCAAGCCCCGTGGCCCGTCGATGGAAGGCCCGGCAGGGGCACAACCACGGTTGAGCGTTTGGCGTCGCTTGCTTCACAGGAAAGGCCGCTCGGCATCATCCTGGTCCGCCGGGGCGGCTACGCAGTGGGGGTCGCGAGCGGCGGCAAAGTGTCTGCGTCGAAAACGGGTTCCCGTTACGTGCAGTCGCGCTCGGCGGCAGGAGGATCCTCGCAGCAACGCTTTGCCCGGCGTCGGGAAAACCAAGCCAACGCGCTGACGGAAGCTGTGGCCGGATATGCCGCCGGTGTGTTCGTGGGGCACGCCATTGAATACGTGGTCCTGGGCGGAGACGCAGCTCTGTCGGCTTCTGTCCTGGAAGACGCGGCGTTGAAACAATACGCATCACGGAAGAGGCTCGCATTTTTGGCAGTCGCCGACCCGAACGCAACCGTGCTGCGCAAGGCTGCCGCAGATGCGTGCGCCGTGCGGATCCAGGTGACGGATCCCCCGCGGTAGGCTGCGACGCTAAGACGGCCAGGGCAGGCGGCGGGTTCCTGGGGCGCTTGTGTTGGCCGGGGGGTCGGGCCAGGTCGCTGCGGCGCTTCCCCGACCCCGGGTCCATGGGACGGATGTGAGGCGCGCGTGGCCTCGTCCGAGGTGTTTTCAGCATCCGAGGCCGCTGAGGTGTTCGCGTCGTACTACGAGGCCGGCCGGCTCTTAGCCCCTCTCCAGCTCCGGCCGCTCGCCCTCTGAAGCCGGGAACCTCGAGGCACGGCGTCTCTTCAGTTAGTCTTTCCGGACGCTCGTCCCCTAGCTCCTTGGTCGCGTTCCCGCCCGTGTTTTTGGGGGATTTTTCGGGCCGGGACGCCTCAGACGCTAAAGCGTCGGTGCCTCGTGTGAGGGTAGGTGTATGGATCGAAGGACAGTCTGGGGTTCGGAAAGCAGCGCGGCCGTGGAGGCCGTTGCCGCTTCCGTCACCGTGCTTGCCGATCTTGCCGGGACCGGCGCGGACAGTTCCGATCCGTTGCGCGACCTGGCCGACGGGTGCCTGGACGGGCTCGCGGAAGTGGCCCGGCTGGAAGCCCGGACCGCGGCCCTGAAGGCCAGCCTCGCGGCGGACTACGCCCGGGCAGCCAGCGCCCTGGCATCCCCGGCCTGCTCCCCTGCCGAAGCCACTGCCCGGGAACTTGCGCTGCTCGCCGAGATCGCCTGCGTCCTGACCATCAGCGAACGCGCCGCCGGGGCCCTCCTGTCCGATGCCCAGGCACTGGGCACGGACCTGCCCCTGACCAGGGCCGCCCTGTACTCCGGAACCATCTCCTGGCAACACGCCCGGATCATCATCGAACAATCCCACACCCTGGACCCGGCGGGAACCACAGCCCTGGAAGCACACTTCCTGGACCCCGATCCCCCCAACGCCGCCCGCGGCTGCCCCGCCGGGGATCTCGTCCCGGCCCGGTTCCGAGCCAAAGCCCGCGCCTGGCGCGAACGCCACCACCCGGAAAGCATCGAAGAACGCCACACCAAAAGCGCCAGCGACCGGCGGATCGAATACACCCCCGACACCGACGGCATGGCTTGGCTCTCCGCGTACCTCCCAGCAACCACCGCTGCAGGCATCTGGAACCGCTGCACCGCAGCCGCCCGTGCCCTCCAACAACCCCACGAACCCCGCACCCTCACCCAACTCCGCGCTGACATCGCCGCCACCTGGCTCCTCACCAACACCACCAACAACGACTACGGCGGTCTGGTCGACGGCGAGATGGCCGGCGGCGGTGCCGGGAATCCCGGCAGAGCCGGCGGCGGCGGCGTGATGGCTGGCGCCGGCCGTGCTGGGATGCCTGGCAGCGTCGGAACGCCCTGGAATGTGGCAGCCAGGGACGCAGGTACCAGTGCCGAGGTGCCGGGGCGGGTGCCGTTCCCGCGGGCGCAGGTCCTGGTCACCGTGCCGGTCCTGTCCCTGCTGGGCGCGACCGAAGAACCGGCCATGCTCGACGGATACGGGCCGATCCCGCCCTCCATGGCCCGGGCCTTGATCGCCGAAGGCGCCGACTCCTTCCACCGCGTCCTGACCGACCCACGCGACGGCGCCCCGCTGGAAATCGGACGAACCAGTTACCGCCTCACCAAAGCCATGCGCCAATGGCTGCGCCTCCGCGACGCCAAATGCCCCTTCCCCGGCTGCAACAACCACTCCCTGGACAACGACGCCGACCACCTCCTGGCCTGGGCCGACGGAGGCACCACCGGCATCAACAATCTGGGCCAACCTTGCCCCAAACACCACCGCCTCAAACACACCACCGCCTGGACTCCCACCCCAGCCAGCAAAAACAACCCACCCGGATGGACCTCACCCACTGGCCGGCACTACCGCAGCGAACACCAAGACTGGGAACCACCCCACTGGCCACACCGCACCCCCACCACAAACATGGCGGCAGTTACCCCGCCGGACCACCCCGAGCCGCCGCCAGACACGGACCTGCCCCCGGGACACGAACTACCACCAGGCACGGACCTGCCACCAGACACGGACCTGCCCCAAGAACACGAACTACCGGTGGATCCCTTCCCCGACTGGAGTTCCTTCACGGCCGCCCACCCCTGGCCCCACACCCTTGACGATGCGGACGATCCGGACGATCCGGACACGGACTACCCAGGCTGGGGCCTGCCCGAGGACGACCCCAACGCCGCATACGCCGCGTAGTCAAGCAACCGACCAGCAACGAACCCCAAAGAAAGAACACCCGACCCGTCGCTAGGGCACGCCCCAGCGACCGCGGACCTCTCTTGCTGTGCAAACCCGCCTGCCGTCCAGGCGCCCTTGCTGGACAAGCGCCCGTAAAAAGACCCCAACCCCTGGGGCGCGGAGGCAGCCCACACCCCAGCAACAGCGCACACAGAGCAGCACCCAAGCTGACGACGGCGTGGGACGATCCGTACGAGCCCGCCCGCGCGCGTGGCTCATTCTGGAGTCGCGTAGCTCATTCTGGAATGAGGCCCAGAGGGGCAGCGCCGCGCTCCAGCCGACAGTGCGGCCGGCGCGGCTGCGCGTCCTAGCAGCCCGAGAGTGCCCGCTGGGGCCGTGCCTGCCGATAGAGGTACCTTCCGCGCTCTGCGAACCCGGCGCCGTCGTACAGAGCCCGCGCTGCCGTATTCGAAGCCATCACCAACAGCCAGAATTCCGACACGCCTCGATGACTGCCGGCCGAAAGGAGGGCGTCAAGTACCTGCCGCGCATAGCCCTGCCGACGGTGCCCGGCTGCGGTTGCCATGCAGTAGATCCCTCCCCAGCCGTCCACCAAGGCGAGGCGCCCGACGGCGGCCGGGGCGCCGTCGTCGTCCCTCACCAGAGCGTAAACGGACGGGCAGGACTCAAGGATCTTCCGTGCAATCTCCAGCTCGGCGTCGCCCCCGCGGCCGTCAACCGACCACCACAACCGGAGCCACTCTTCGGAAGGATCTTCCAAGAACTCGACGTCAGCTTTGCAGGGGTCGAGCGAGTCCATGGAGCGGCCTGCCCGGACCATGATGAGGGTCTCGGACTGCCGGGTGAATCGCTGCGCATCAAGCACAGCATTGAGGCCTGCGCTCCGTTCGTCGTCGAAAACCTGGAAGATCAGGGGCAAGCGCCTCGAGCGATACCACTGCGTGGCGGCACGGACTGCCGACTCGTGGTCATGAGCCCGTTTCCTGGGCCACACCGAGTTTGCCCGCTGGGTGACACCTCCCGCAGCCCGCATGACCCAATCCCCGGTGTCCTCACGGTCCGGCGCGGGCCATGCACGGTCCATGAGCTCCTCGATCAAAGCAAGGCCCATTTGCTGCGCCACGCGTCCTCCTCAAATTCAATCGCCGTCATGGTACGCCGGAGGCCCCCGCAATGCGCGGGGGCCTCCGGGACACTTCCAAGGTTTCCAGCTACTCCGGCTTGTTTGCCTGCGGCTTGGCCTCAGGCTTGAAGTCGACTCCGGCTTCCTTGCGCTGCTGCGCCGTGATGGGCGCAGGAGCAGCGGTCAGGGGATCGTAGCCGCCGCCGGACTTCGGGAAGGCGATGACGTCGCGGATCGAGTCGACGCCGGCCAACAAGGCCACAACGCGGTCCCAACCGAAGGCCATGCCACCGTGCGGGGGCGCGCCGAACTTGAAGCCCTCAAGGAGGAATCCGAATTTGGTCTGGGCGTCTTCCTTGTCCAGGCCCATGAGCTCGAAAACACGCTCCTGGACATCGCTCTCGTGGATACGGATGGAGCCGCCGCCGATTTCATTGCCGTTGCACACGATGTCGTAGGCGTAGGACAGTGCCGCCTCCGGGTCCTTGTCAAAGGAGTCCAGGAATTCGGGCTTCGGGGAAGTGAAGGCGTGATGCAGGGCCGTCCACTGTCCGCCACCCACCGCAACGTCACCGGAGGCGACAGCCGCAGCTGCCGGTTCGAACATCGGCGCGTCCACGATCCAGACGAAGGCCCAGTCCTTGGGGTCGATCAGTCCGGTGCGGTGTCCGATCTCGACGCGGGCGGCGCCCAGCAAGGCACGGGACGGTGATTTCTCCCCGGCGGCAAAGAAAATGCAGTCGCCGGGCTTGGCGCCCACCGCGTCGGCCAGGCCGGCACGCTCGGTGTCCGTGAGGTTCTTGGCTACGGGACCCGCGAGCTCGCCGTCTTCCTTGAAGAGCACATAGGCCAGACCCTTGGCGCCACGCTGCTTGGCCCACTCCTGCCAGGCGTCCAGGGCGCGGCGGGCCTGGGAGGCTCCGCCGGGCATGACGACGGCACCGACGTAAGGCGCCTTGAAGACGCCGAAGTTCGTGTCCTTGAAGAACTCGGTCAGCTCGGTGAGTTCGAGGCCGAAGCGCAGGTCCGGCTTGTCCGAACCGTACCTGGCCATCGCCTCGTGCCAGGTCATGCGGCGGATCGGCGTCGGGATCTCGACGTCGATCAGCTGCCACACCGCCTTGACGATGCCTTCGCCGAGCTCAATGATGTCGTCCTGGTCAACGAAGCTGGCTTCGATGTCGAGCTGGGTGAATTCCGGCTGGCGGTCCGCACGGAAGTCCTCGTCGCGGTAGCAACGTGCGATCTGGTAGTACTTTTCGAAACCGCCAACCTGGAGCAGCTGCTTGAAAAGCTGCGGCGACTGCGGAAGCGCATACCAGGAACCCGGTGCCAAGCGCGCCGGAACAACGAAGTCACGGGCGCCTTCCGGCGTCGACCGCGTCAGCGTGGGAGTTTCGATCTCCACGTAACCCTGTTCGTGAAGAAGCTCGCGGGCCACCCGGTTTGCTTCGGAGCGCAGGCGCAGGTTCCGGGCGGGGCCGGGGCGGCGCAAGTCGAGGTAGCGGTGCTTGAGTCGGGCTTCCTCACCGACTTCCACATGCTCGTCGATCTGGAACGGGAGGGGGTCCGAGGTGTTGAGGATCACTACTTTTTCAGCAATGACCTCGATCTCGCCGGTGGCGAGAGCGGGGTTTTCATTGCCCTCGGGACGCTTGCTCACGGTGCCCACGATCTGCAGCACGTATTCATTGCGCAGGCCGTGGAAGACCTCTTCCTCGCGGACGACCACCTGGGCGACACCGGATGCGTCACGCAGATCGACGAAGGCCACGCCACCGTGATCTCGGCGGCGGCCTACCCAGCCTGCCAGGGTGACGGTCTGTCCAATGTGCTCGGAACGCAAGGATCCGAGGTCATGTGTGCGCAGCACAGCATTCCTTTCAACATGATTTTCAGCGGACCATGATAAAACGATCCCGTTCGAGTTTACCCGTATGGATGAAGCTGAGGTGCGGGCCCGCGCCTAGCGCGTTGTGATGCGGACGTGGAGATCCTCCGCTGACGGCTCCCAGCTGGCGGGATCCGCGTCGACTTGCTCTCCCGTGCGGATGTCCTTCACCTGGTGGTTGCCGTCGTCGTCCGTGAACCAGACGAAAGGAATGCCGCGGCGGTCGGCGAACTTGATCTGCTTGCCGAACTTCTCGGCCTTCGCCGCGACCTCGGTTGCGATCCCCCGGCCGCGCAACTGGGCCGCGACATCCTGGGCCGAAGACCAGCTCTCGTCGTTGTTCAGGGCCACAAGTACCGCTGTAGGCACCGAGCGTGACGCCATCGCGAATTCCTGGCTCAGGATGCGGGAGACCAGGCGGGTCACGCCGATCGAGAGGCCGACGCCGGGGAACTTGCGGTTGCCCTTGCTGGCAAGGGCGTCGTAGCGGCCGCCTGAGCAAATGGAACCGAGCTGCTCGTGTCCCACCAGGACGGTTTCGACGACGGTACCGGTGTAGTAGTCGAGGCCCCGGGCGATGCTGAGGTCGGCAACAACCTTGCCGGGGGCGCGCTGCACTGCAGCTTCGATGACCTGTTCGAGTTCGCTGAGGCCTTCTTCGAGCAGTTCGTCAGTAACCCCGAGGGCGCGGACCTGCGCAACAAAGGACGTGTCCTCGGTGCGGATGCTGGCAAGCTTCAACGCCAGTGCCGCCTGCTCATCCGTGGCGCCGAGTTCGTTCCTGAGCAACTCGGCAACCTTCGCTTCGCCGATCTTCTCGAGCTTGTCGATGCTGCGAAGTACACCGGCGGTGTCCGTGAGGCCGATACCGCGGTAGAAGCCCTCGGCCAGCTTGCGGTTGTTGATCCGCAGGCGGAAGTCCGGAATGGGAAGGGCGCTCAGCGCTTCGGCAATGACAAGTGCGATCTCGACGTCATAACGGAATGGCAATTCGCCGTCGCCCACGACGTCGATGTCCGCCTGCGTGAACTCACGGGAACGGCCCTCCTGGGGACGTTCCCCGCGCCACACCTTCTGGATCTGGTAGCGGCGGAACGGGAAGGCGAGGTAGCCGGCGTTTTCCACGACATAACGGGCAAACGGGACCGTGAGGTCGAAGTGGAGGGCCAGGGCGTTGGGATCGGACTTGTCCGATTTTCCGCCCTCATTTCCGCTCGCGCCTGAAGCGTCCTCATCTTCCTGCAGGCGGCTGAGGCCATATACCTCTTTGTCGATCTCGCCCTTGCGGAGAAGCTGGCCGACTGTCTCAACAGCGCGCGTCTCGATGGAAGAGAAGCCGTGGAGCTCGAACGTCTTGCGCAACGTGTCCAGCACATGCAGTTCCACCAACCGCTCCTGGGGAAGCCACTCGGGGAATCCGGACAGGGAGGCGGTACGAGCCATGGTGGAAATTTCTCCTCAATGATTGCGTGGGCCGGCTCCCGCGCCACGAACCGCGGGCCGAATCGGCTCAGGTGGGGCGGGTGTCCAGCCAGTCATGCATAAACTATGTGCGGCAGCCAGTTTATGCTTTCGGCGCCCGCACATCTAATGCGGGCACCCGGTTCGGCTCGCCTGCGATGGAAGCTTGTCCAGTCAACCAGGAGGACCCTTGTCTACAAGGCCGCGGGACAACCGTGAAGCCAAACGGCGCATCAGGCAGATGGAAGCCAAGCGCGAGCTTCGTCGCGCACAGGGCAAGCGCCGCCGCCGGGACAATGTGATCGCGGTCAGTGTGGGCGCCGCAGCCTTGATTGCCGCGGTCGTGCTTCAACTCACGGTCTTCAACTCAAACCCAAGCGAGTCCGAGTTCGCAGCGGCGCAGGCCGGGCTGAGTTCCCCGTCCGCCTCAGCCTCTGCGAACCCATCCGCTTCCGCCGAAGCAACCGGATCGAACAGTGCCGGCATCCCTAAAGCGGACACCGCCGCGGGTAAGACGTTCACCGGCCAGCTCAGCCTCAACGGAGGCGCAGTCGGCGTCGAACTGGACGGCACAACAGCCCCCCAGGCCGCAGCCGTGTTCAAGTCCCTCACCGACGCGGGGTACTACAGCGGGCTCAAGTGCCCCCGATTGACCACCGCTGACAACTTCGCGGTGCTGCAGTGCGGAGCCAAGGGCGCGGACACCACCGACGACCCGAACTTCCACTGGGGGCCGCTGGAGAACACCCCCGCGAACAACACTTACCCTGCCGGAACCATTGCCGTCGCCCGGACCGGCAACAACGCCTACGGCAACGGGCACCAGTTTTTCATCGTGTACAAGGACACGGTCATTCCGCCGGATTCAGCCGGCGGCTACACGATCGTGGGGAAGGTGACGAGTGGGATGGATGTTGTAACGAAGATTGCCCAGGCAGGTATTAATCCGGGCAGTAGCTCCACTGACGGCGCCCCTGTGGCACCTGTCACGATAGACTCGTTTTCTCTGAAGTAACCAGCCAGGACCACGGTCCACGGCGCATTACCTTAGTAATCCCTCCAAGCGAAAGACTTTTAGCGGTGACAGACAGTCAGAAATCCGACGAAACTGCGGTAGTGGCCAACGAAGAAGAAGCCCAGGCTCCGGTAGCTGAGCAAACCGGCGTCGAGCCGGCCGCCCCGGCAGACGACGCGGCCGAGTCGGCGCCCAAGCCTGCTTCTCCGGCACCACGTCCGGCCGCCTCGCACGCGCCTTCTCCCGCGGCCTTTGCTGCCCGCCCGAAAGCACCAACAAGCGTGATTCCGGCCGCGCCGGCAGCCCAGCCTACGGCTGTCTCCCTGGCCGAAGCTGCCAAGTGGGGGCGGGCCGAGGGTGACGGCCATGTCTTCCTGACCATCGACGGCGAAGAGCAGCCGGTGGGACAGTACCCCGGAGTGAGCACCGATGAGGCGCTGGCCTACTTCGCGCGGAAGTACGAGGACGTGGTCGCTCAGATCGTCTTGATGGAGCACCGCGTCGAGTCCAAGGCCCCTGCCACGGACATGCAGAAGACTGTCGAGCACCTGCGCGAGCAGTTGGCCGAGCGCAACATGGTAGGCGACATCCGCGCCGCGGAAGCCCGCCTGGATGCCCTCGCCGGACAGATTTCCGAATTGGAGAAGTCCGAGAAGGCAGCGCACGACGCCGCACGCTCGGCGGAACTCGCGGCACGCGAGGCGATCGTTGCCGAAGCGGAATCCATCGCGTCCCAGGACCCGTCCCAGGTCCAGTGGAAGACGTCGAGCGCCCGCATGAACGAACTCTTCGAGAGCTGGAAGACAGCCCAGAAGAATGGCATCCGGCTTGGCCGCAGCAACGAAGATGCACTGTGGAAGCGGTTCCGGTCGGCCCGTACCGTCTTCGACCGGCACCGCCGCGCCTACTTCTCCCAGTTGGACAGCACCAACTCGGCGGCAAAGGTTGCCAAGGAACAGCTGATTGTCGAGGCCGAAGCTCTCTCAACTTCCACGGACTGGGGTTTCGCGGCCGGCGAATACCGCCGGCTCATGGACCAGTGGAAGGCCACGCCTCGCGCGAGCCGCAAGGACGACGATGCCCTTTGGCTGCGCTTCCGGGCAGCCCAGGACGTCTTCTTCAGCAACCGCCAGGCTGCCAATGACGAGATCGACCAGCAGTACACGGCCAACCTTTCCGTCAAGGAAGAGCTCGTCGCCGAGGCCCAGGGCCTGCTGCCGATTACAGACCTCAATGCTGCCAAGAAGGCCCTGCAGTCGATCCGCGACCGCTGGGAAGAAGCCGGAAAGGTCCCCCGCGCCGACATGGGCAGGATCGAAGCCGGTCTGCGCAAGGTCGAGGACGCCGTACGCGAAGCCGAAGAGGACAAGTGGCGCCGGAGCAACCCGGAAACCAAGGCACGCACCAACAGCGCCCTGTCACAACTTGAGGCGGCTATCGCCGGCCTGAAGGAAGACCTGGAAAAGGCTGAAAAGGCCGGAGACCAGCGCCGCATCAAGAACGCCCGTGAGGCCCTTGAAGCCCGCGAGGCTTGGCTCGACCAGATCCAGCGCTCGGCCAGCGACCTCGCCTAGTAGTCCACGGGCTGACAGTCTTCACTGTGCTGCCAGTCTTCACTGAGCTGACAGGCCCCGTTCCGGTTATCCACATAACCGGAACGGGGCCTGTTGCCGTTACGGCGGCCACGCGATGATTGCTGAATGGCCCAGAGATTACCGCCTCCGCAACAACCTCCACAAAAACAGGGCTTCCCTGCCCAGGAACTGTATGCGCCCGGGCGGCAGTTCACGTGGGCCGAGCTTCAATCCATGGCTGCCGACGGCGTGCTTACCCCGCTCTACGAGAAGAGCTTTACTCCTGCCGGGCTGGCCGTCACGCCCAGGCTCCGCGCCCGGGCGGCCGCCCTCGCGGTCCCGGACCGCATCCGCAGGAAAGTCGTTGCGGGCCGCATGACGGCAGCCTGGATCTACGGCTGTGCGGACTCCCCCGAGCGGCTTTCACTCCTGGTGGACGCCAAACACCGCATATCGAGTTTGCGTTCGGCGCGGGGCTGCATCCTGCACGAAGTCCGCTTGGGCCAAATGGACGTTGTCAGCATCGGCGGGCTGCTCGTGACCAGCCCGCTCCGGACCGCCGTCGATGTGGCTCTCCACGTCGAAGCGGACCGGGCCCTGCCCGCACTCAGCTTGCTGCTTTCCCAGGAGGAACTGGGTGTCCGGCTGCGGCTTGTGACCCTCGCAGTGGAGGCGTCCCCGAGGGTGCCCCACAAGAAGGCTGCTTTGCGCAAGCTCGACGCGCTGGCTCAAGCCGCTGACGTGATCCCGGCCCAGCCATCCCCGCCCCATGCGGCAGCCTGAGCGTCAGGGTTCAGCTTCTACGGCGATTGCCCGTGGTCCTGTAGACGTCGAAGACGCCGTCGATCCTGCGCACTGCACTGAGCACATGGTGCAGGTACTTCGGATCCCCCATTTCGAAAGCGAAGCGGGAAATGGCCACCCGGTCGCTCGACGTGTGCACTGAAGCAGCCAGGATGTTGACGTGGTTCTCCGAGAGCACACGGGTAACGTCCGAGAGCAACGACTTCCGGTCCAGCGCCTCCACTTGGATCTCAACCAGGAAGACGCTGGATTGGGTCGGAGCCCATTCGACTTCGACAATCCGGTCTGGCTGGTCCCTGAGATCCGAGACATTCGTACAGTCTGTGCGGTGCACCGACACACCCGAGCCCCGGGTCACGAACCCGAGGATCGGATCGGGCGGTACGGGCGTGCAGCAGCGGGCAAGTTTCACCCAGACGTCTCCCACACCGCGGACAATGACGCCGGAATCCGAGTATCGGGTCTTCTGCAGTTGCGAGGGGATACTGACTTCGTCCAGGTCCTCGTCAGGCGTCTCATGGCCGCCAAGGTGCTCCATGAGTTTTTCCATGACGGACTGCGCCGAAGTATGCCCATCGCCTACACCGGCATACAGGCCGGAAATGTCGACGTAGTGGAACTCCTCCGCCACCGTGGACAGGGCGTCGTGCGTCATGAGCCGCTGCAAGGGCAGGTTCTGCTTGCGCATGGCCCGGGTCAGCTGGTCCTTGCCGCGCTCGATCGCCTCTTCGCGGCGTTCCTTGCTGAACCACTGCCTGATCTTGTTGCGCGCCCGTGCGCTCTTGACGAAGTGCTGCCAGTCTTGGCTAGGTCCTGCGCCCTCGGCCTTGGAGGTGAAGATCTCGACCCAGTCGCCGTGATTGAGCTCGCTGTTAAGCGGCACGAGCTTGCCGTTGACGCGCGCACCGATCGTCCGGTGACCCACCTCGGTGTGGACCGCGTAAGCGAAGTCCACCGGCGTTGACCCCGCGGGAAGGGCCATGACCTCGCCCTTGGGGGTGAACACGAACACCTCACGGGCGTTTATCTCAAAACGCAGCGAGTCCAGGAACTCGCCGGGATCCGAAGTTTCCTGCTGCCAGTCGACCAAAGAACGCAACCAGCCCATGTCCCCGTCCTTGGGGCTCCCCGGGCCTACGGCGGTCCGGTTGGGTTGGTCCTTGTACTTCCAGTGCGCCGCCACACCGTACTCGGCACGGCGGTGCATTTCGTGGGTACGGATCTGGATCTCGACGGGCTTTCCCCCGGGTCCGATGACCGTGGTGTGCAAGGACTGGTACATGTTGAACTTCGGCATGGCGATGTAGTCCTTGAACCGCCCCGGCAGGGGGTTCCAGCGCGAATGCAAAGTACCGAGAGCCGCGTAACAGTCACGGACGGAGTCCACCAAGACACGCACGCCCATGAGGTCGTTGATGTCGTCGAAGTCCTTGTCCCTGACGATCATCTTCTGGTAGATCGAGTAATAATGCTTGGGCCGGCCCGTGATCGTGGCCTTGATCCGGGCAACGCGGAGGTCTTCGGCAATCTGGTTGCGGATGACGCTCAAGCTCTTCTCGCGCTCCGGAGTGCGGTCCCCCACCATCCGGACGATTTCTTCATACACCTTCGGGTACAGAGCAGCGAAGGAGAGATCCTCAAGTTCCCATTTGATGGTGTTCATGCCGAGCCGGTGGGCCAGCGGCGCAAAGATCTCGAGGGTTTCACGCGCTTTGCGGGAGGACGATTCCGCGGAAACGAAGCGCCACGTACGCGCATTGTGCAACCGGTCCGCAAGCTTGATCATCAGCACCCGGATGTCCTTGGCCATGGCCACAACCATCTTGCGGACAGTCTCGGACTGTGCAGCCTCACCGAACTGGACCTTGTCCAGCTTGGTGACACCGTCCACGAGCATCGCGACCTCCGGGCCGAAGTCGCGCGTCAGGTCGGCGAGGGTGTAGGGAGTGTCCTCCACGGTGTCGTGCAAGAGGGCAGCGGCC
This sequence comes from Arthrobacter bambusae, assembly GCF_030812595.1. Taxonomy (GTDB): domain Bacteria; phylum Actinomycetota; class Actinomycetes; order Actinomycetales; family Micrococcaceae; genus Arthrobacter; species Arthrobacter bambusae_B. The sequence goes on along the minus strand of NZ_JAUSSZ010000001.1, from coordinate 550,287 downwards.
AGGGTGGTGCCGGTGAGTCCCAGCTCGGCCAGGATCGTGGCCACTGCCACGGGGTGGGTGATGTACGGATCGCCGCTTTTCCGCTTCTGGCCCTGGTGGCTGCGCTCGGCGACCGTAAAGGCCCGCTGGATCAGATCGAGGTCTTCCTTGGGGTTGTTCGCCCTGACTGTCCGCAGGAGCGGTTCGAGGATGGGCGAATAGGTGCTCGCGCCCCGACCCGTCAATTTCGCCAGCCTGGAGCGGGTCCGTTCGCGCCGTCCGGGGAACGTCGGGCGCGCGCCCGGGCTGTCCACGGGCACACCGTCAACAGTGCTGCCCGAAGATGGAGTTGCGGTGCCGGGCACGCGGTTCAGGCCGTCCTTTCCGCCCGCCGGCGGCGCCGACGTCGTACGTTCCTCCACAAAAGCACCTCTCACGACTGACTTAATTCTCCCAGTCTATTCCCGCTGGCGACCTGTCCAAGAACCGGTACCCAGATGACGGAGCCGGAAACCCGAAGGGCCGGTCACCGCATCCAGCGGTGACCGGCCCTTCTACGGGAAACCGGGCTAGACGGTGGCGGTTTCAGCGTCCGAGCTGGCGGCTGCCGCACGTCGGGCGGCCACCTTCTTGGCCTGCTTCTGCAGCTCGGGTTCGCTCTGGCGCAGCCAGGCGTAGAGCGGAGCCGCGATGAAGATCGTCGCCGCGGTACCGATCAGGATGCCGACGAACAACGCGAGGGACAGGTCGCGGAGCGTGCCCGCGCCCAGGAGTCCGGCGCCAATGAAGAGAATCGCGGCGACGGGCAATACGGCCACCATCATGGTGTTGATGGAGCGCACCAGGGTCTGGTTGACCGCGAGGTTGACCTCTTCGGCGAAAGTGCGGCGGCTGGAGGTGGTGATGTCAGAGGTGTTTTCACGGATCTTGTCGAAAACCACCACGGTGTCGTACAGGGAGTAGCTGAGCACTGTCAGGAAGCCGATGATTGCCGACGGGGTCACCTCGAAATCGCTCAAGGAGTAGACCCCGGCCGTGCAGAACATCGTGACCAGCATGCCCGCCAGGGCAGAAACCGACATCTTCCAGGTCCGGAAGTACAAGGCCATCAGAAGGGCGGCCAGGCCTACGAACACCGCTAGGCCAATGAGGGCCTGCTTGGTGACGTCCTGCCCCCAAGTGGGGCCAATGAAGGTCGAGGTGACCTGGCTTTCGGTGACGCCGTAAACCTTTGCGAGATCCGCTTTGAGCTTGACGGTCTGGTCATCGCTCAGTTTGTCGGTCTGGATACGCATGGTGTTGCCGGCGACGTTGGTGACGCGCGGAACAGCGCCGGGTACGACGTCGTGGACAGCTTTCTCACCAGGGGCGGAATCGGTGGTCTTCACGTTGGAAACCGTGAACTCGGAACCGCCGCGGAAGTCGATTCCGAGGTTGTATCCGCCCTTAGCCACCGGAAGGAGGATGGAGATCGCCACCGCGACTGCGGCGATGATGAACCAGATCTTCTTGCTGGATACGAAGTTGTAAGAGCGCTTGCCCGTGTAGAGCTCGTTGCCGAACTTTGCGAAGCTCGTGGTCATTACTTCTCCTCCTTGGTGCCGTTGGAAGAACCAGCGAGCTGGGCTTGCTTCTCGGCAAGGCGACGTTCGGCGATAGTCATGCGGCGCTCGGCTTCCGCGGCGGCACCGGTATTGCGGGCGCGCACGACGGCGGGCTTCTCGGCTGGCGTGCGGAGCCGGCCGGCACCCCGGTACAGGGGCACGGCGCCCAAGCGCTCAGGGTCGAGGCCGGAGAAGCGGTGGCCCTCCCCGAAGAACTTGGTCCGGGCAAGCACCTGGAGCGTGGGGTGCGTGAACATGAACACGACCAGGAGGTCTGCGACAGCGGTGAGGCCAAGGGTGAAGGCGAAGCCGCGGACGTTTCCAACGGCGACGAAGTACAAGACCACGGCGGCAAGCAGGTTGACGGCCTTGGATGCAAGGACCGTCCGCTTAGCGCGCTTCCAACCGTTCTCGACGGCGGACACGAGCCCCTTGCCCTCACGAAGTTCGTCACGGATGCGTTCGAAGTACACGATGAACGAGTCGGCTGTCTGACCAATGGCCACGATGAGGCCAGCCACACCAGCGAGGGACAGCCGGTAGTTCTCGGTCCAGCCAAGGATCGCGATGGCGAGGTAGGTCAGTCCGCCGGCCACCACGAGGGAGAGAATCGTGACGAAGCCCAGGGCCCGGTACTGGAAGAGTGAATAGACCACGACAAGCAGGAGACCGATCACACCGGCCATCAGGCCAAGGCGCAGCTGCTCGCCTCCGAGGGTGGCGGAAATCTGCTCCTCCGACTGGATGTCGAAGCTGATGGGCAAAGCGCCGTAGCGAAGCTGGTCGGACAAGGCCTGTGCCGATGCCTGCGTGAAGTTACCCGTGATCTGCGGCTTGCCATCGGTGATGACGGCGAGGGCGCGCGGAGCGGAAATGACCTGGTCATCCAGGACGATGGCGAACTGGGCCTTGGGGTCGTTGCCGCCCTGTGCCTGAGACGCTACGTAGAACTGGTTGAGCCTCTGGGTGACGTCCTTGAAGGTCTTGGTGGCGTTGGCATCGAACGTGATAGTGACGCCCCACGCATTGGTCACCGAGCCCTGTGCGCCCTGGACGGGATCGAAGGAGGAAGACACGATGTCCTGGCCCTTTACCTCGACCGGGCCAAGGATGTACTTGACTGCAGGAGTCGTGGCCGTTGCGGGCTCGCAAGTCACCAGCGGCTTGGCGGGATCTGACCGCGGCTGCTTGTCCTGGGAAGGATGGACGCAGTCCAGGGCCTCGAAGGCCTTGTAGACGTCAGCCGTCACCCAGTTGCTGTCGCTCGCGTTGGTCGGCGCAGCCGTGGGCTTCGGCAGGCTTGCGTCCGGCGTCCGCGAGGCTGCCGGAACGGGCGCGGGGTCCCCGGTGGTGATCACCGGACGGAAGTTCATGTCGGCAGATGCCTGGATCAAGGCACGCGTTTCCGAACTTGGCGTCCCGGGAAGGCTCACCACGACGTTACGGCCGGACTGCGTGGTGATTTCAGCCTCGGCAACGCCTGAACTGTCAACGCGCTGGCGGATAATTGCCACGGCTTGGTTCAACTGTTCTTCGTTGATGCCGGTGGATCCTTCAACCTTGGGCGCAAGAATCATTTGCGTTCCGCCCTCGAGGTCAAGCGCGAGCTTTGGAGCCCAGCTCGCATGACCGGTGATGACGCCGCCCCCGAGGACTGCTGTCAGTACAGCGAATATTGCGACAAGCCAGATCAGCACCCTGCGGGCTGCATTTTTGTGGCCGGTTCGTGCCATGTTCGATCTTCCTGTTGATGACGGAACAGCCGCCGGCCCGCACGGTAGCGCAGGCCGGCGGCGATTCATTGCCGTAGAGCTATTCCCGCTTGTAGAGCGGGCACGGGCTAGCTGTCCTTCTTGCCCTCGTCATTGAGGCGCCTGAGGGTTTCCTCCGGAGTTTCCGGGGATGCCGACGCCTCGGCATCAGCGACCGTCAGCGACGACGCGTCGTCCGGAACGTCAACCGGGGCTTCCGCGACGGGCTCAACGATCTTGGTAACGGCCTGGCGATGCACCGTGGCGAGGTTGCCCGGAGACAGTTCAAGGACAACCTTGTTCTCAGCGTCGTCCATCTCGACGATTCGGCCGAACAGGCCGAAACTGGTCATGACCTCAACGCCGGGGGCAAACTGAGACTGCAGCTGGGCTTGCTGCTGCTGGGTCTTCTTGTTGCGGCGGAACATCATGAAGATGAAGACGCCGAGCATGGCGAACAGCAGGATTGTCATTGGATCCACAGGGAAGTTCCGTTCTTTACTTACGTTTTTGGTTTCACGGCCATGTCTGCCCGGTGGATCCGGCGGCCGTGGAGCTTTCGCCCACCTGGCCGCGCAATGCTCCGACGGGCGGGCACAGAACCAAGGACTCGTACGTGCCGAGTGTCATACCAGTCTAGAGGGTTAAGCTGAATGGATCGTGCTAACGGCCGGTGTCGATGCTTTCGGCCCCGTTTTCGCTGTCCTCGAACAACGCCAGCGGATCCTGCCCGAACACCCCGGGCGGCACGGCGTATCCGAGGTGCGTCCATGCTGACGCCATCGCGATCCTGCCGCGCGGCGTCCGGCCCAAAAGACCTTCGCGCACCAGATACGGCTCAGCGACCGTTTCCACGGTCTCCGGTTCCTCCCCGACGGCAATTGCCAGCGTTGAAAGCCCTACGGGACCGCCGTTGAACTTGAGGATCAGTGCTTCCAGTACTGCACGGTCCAGGCGGTCCAATCCCCGCTGGTCCACCTCATACATGTCCAGTGCGGCCGAGGCGGCACGGGCATCGATTTGTTCGATACCGTGGACCAAAGCCCAGTCCCGGACGCGGCGAAGCAGCCGGTTGGCGATACGCGGAGTTCCCCTGGAACGGCCGGCTATCTCGCTGAAGCCGGCGGAGTTGACCTTGAGGTCAAGCAGTCCGGCTGAGCGGCGTAGAACCAGTTCAAGCTCCGCCACGGAATAGAACTCCAGATGCCCGGTAAAACCAAAGCGGTCACGCAGCGGTCCAGGGAGGAGTCCGGCCCTTGTGGTGGCCCCGACGAGGGTGAAAGGCGGCAACTCAAGCGGAATGGCAGTTGCGCCGGCACCCTTGCCCACCACAATGTCCACCCGGAAGTCTTCCATGGCCATGTACAGCATTTCCTCTGCGGGGCGGGACATCCGGTGGATTTCGTCGAGGAACAGGACTTCGCCCTCCGAAAGCGAGGAGAGGATGGCGGCCAGGTCACCGGCATGCTGGATGGCCGGTCCGCTGCTGATACGCAAGGGAGCGTTCATCTCGGCCGCGATGATCATGGAGAGCGTGGTCTTGCCCAACCCCGGAGGGCCGGAAAGAAGGACGTGGTCCGCGCTCCGGCCACGCATCCTTGAGGCTTCGAGCACCAGCGCGAGTTGTTTCCGGACGCGGTGCTGGCCCACGAAGTCGTGCAGGTTCTTCGGGCGCAGCGCGGCCTCGATAATGCGCTCTTCGGGTTCCTCTCCCCCGGTAACGAGGGACTGCTCAGCCACGGCTGCCTACGCGGTTTCCGGCGCGGGCGCCATCCTGCCCAAGCCAGCGAAGGGTTGCACGCAGGATCTGGGCGACGTTGCCGGCGTCGGCAAGTTCCGGGGAATCGGCCATTGCCTTCTCGATGCTGCCGGAGGCGTCCTTCTCCGACCATCCAAGGCTCGTCATGGCAGCGACCACCTGTGGTTTCCAGACGGACTCGGCCGCGACGGCGGGGGCGGCTCCGGGGGCTGTACCGTGAGGCACGAGCTTGCCGGCAAGCTCAAGGACAATCCTGCCGGCCACCTTCGGCCCGATGCCGGGGACCTTGGTAAATGACTTGGCGTCACCTGAGTGGGCGGCCACCCGGATCGCCTCTGGCTCATGGACGGCCAGCACTGCGAGGGCCAGGCGCGGCCCCACCCCGCTCACGCTGAGCAGGACATCGAAAACTTCCCGCTCGTCGTCGTTCGAGAAACCAAAGAGCGTCAGGGAATCCTCCCGGACGATCAACGAGGTGAACAGCTTCGCTTCCTCGCCTACGTGCAAGTGGCTGAGCGTTTGGGGTGTGGCGTAGACGCTCATTCCGGCGCCGTTGAGGTCGATGACGGCCGTGGAGAGACTGACGTGTGCCACGGTTCCGCGGAGAAAACTGATCAAGACCCGGCTCCTGAGTACTGTCCCCGCGCTTGCTGCACTCGTATGTAACAACTTGTATGTAGCACGCGGGGGCTATCCGAACATATCTACGAATACCCTAGCAAGGGCAACCGACAATTAGCGGGCGCGGCGCGCTTTCGCTTCGGCTTCAGCCCACGCCCGCTGGGCAGGCGTCAAGGCGCTGCTCCCCGGACCAGTAGTAGAAATGGCGGTGCCGCTGCCGGCCCGCCACGCGTGCGTGACGGCGAGGGCCAACGCGTCCGCGGCATCGGCCGGGCGGGGCGGGGCGTCCAAGCGCAGGATTTTGGTGATGAGTTTCGTCACCGCTTCCTTGTTGGAAGTACCGCTTCCCGTAACGGCTGCCTTGACCTCCGACGGCGTGTGGAGCGCCACCGGGATGCCGCGACGGGCCGCCGCCGCAATGACGACGCCGGATGCCTGGGCAACGCCCATGACCGTACTGACGTTCAACTGGGAGAAGACCCGTTCCACTGCGAGGACGTCGGGCTTGTACAAGTCCAGCCATTCATCAATGGCCTCGGCGATGACCAGCAAGCGTTGGTCCAAAGACTGTTCAGGGGAGGTTCCAACGACGCAGACGGCCACCATGGTGGCGCGCCTGTTCCGTTCGACGTCGACCACTCCGATGCCGCAACGGGTGAGGCCCGGATCGACTCCCAATACGCGAAGAGTCAAGTCCGGGCCTCCCCTATTGTGCTCAGGCTATGTCCCAAGGAACCACTACTCGGATTCGAGCGCAGCCTGGACTTCCTCGCTCATGTCCGCGTTGGTGTAAACGTTCTGGACGTCGTCGAGATCCTCAAGGGCGTCGACGAGCTTCATGAACTTCCTGGCACCGTCCAGGTCCAGAGGCACCTCCATGGACGGGACGAATTCAGCTTCGTCCGTGTCGTATTCGATGCCGGCTTCCTTCAGGGCTTCGCGGATGGCCGGGAGGTCCGTGGGTTCCGAGTGGATTTCCCAGTTCTCGCCGTTGTCCTTGACTTCCTCGGCGCCGGCGTCGAGCACGGCCATCAGGATGTCGTCCTCGCTGAGCCCGTTCTTGGGGAGGTTGACGACGCCCTTGCGGGTGAAGAGGTAGCTCACGGAGCCGGGGTCGGCGATGGTGCCGCCGTTGCGGGAGATGGCCAGCCGGACTTCCGAGGCCGCACGGTTCTTGTTGTCGGTGAGGCACTCGATCAGGAGGGCGGAACCCTGCGGGCCACGGGCTTCGTACATGATTTCCGTGTAGTCGACCACTTCGCCGGTCAGGCCGGCTCCGCGCTTGATGGCGCGGTCGATGTTGTCGGCGGGGACCGAGGTCTTCTTGGCTTTGGTGACAGCCAGTTCCAGGCTGGGGTTGCCGGCAAGGTCCGGACCGCCCATGCGGGCTGCGACTTCGATGTTCTTGATCAGTTTCGCGAACGACTTGGCCCGGCGGCTATCGAGGATGGCCTTCTTGTGCTTGGTTGTCGCCCATTTGGAGTGGCCTGACATGCTTTAAACTTCCCCTCTGATCATTCGGATAAACAGTTCATGCACGCGCTTCTCCCCAGTCACTTCCGGGTGGAAGGAGGTGGCCAGCAACCGACCTGAGCGCACTGCAACAATTCTAGCCAACCCGTGCAAAGTGTCCGTGTGGGTGGCTTTTCCCGGTTCCACCTGGGCCAGGATCTCGACGCCCGGACCGACGCGTTCCACCCACGGTCCCCGGATGAAGACCGCGTGGACGGGTTCGACTCCCGACTCTCCCGCGCTGAACTCAAGGCCCTTGAAGTCAAGGTCGGTTTCGAAGGACTCGCGCTGCCGGCCGAACGCGTTGCGACGGACGGTGATGTCCAATCCGCCGAAAGTCTGCTGCGGATTTCCGGCGAGGTCGGTGGCGGGATCGGCGATGTCCTCCGCGAGGAGGATCATGCCGGCGCACGATCCATAGACCGGCAGTCCGGACGCGATCTGTTTGCGGATGGGATCGGCGAGTTCGAAGATGCGCGCCAGCTTGTCGATGGTGGTGGACTCGCCGCCGGGGATGATGAGGCCGTCAATGTCGTCGAGCTCCGCCGGACGCCGGATGCCGACGCCGGTAGCACCGGCCGCTTCGACGGCGTGGATGTGTTCGCGGAAATCGCCTTGTAGTGCGAGGACGCCGATTCGCAGGCCCGAGCCCACGCTCGATGACGCCTCGGAAGGGGGATTGGTCATTCGACCATCATAATGCGCTGCTGCCGCAGGGCTCGCCCAGCAGGCCCCTGGAACGCATTCGGCACGTGGCTTATGCACCAACTGGGATATATTACAGAGCATGTTTTCGTTCACCGTTCCACTCGGCAAGCTGGTCCGCGCTGTGTCCCGGCTGCGCGGCGGGGGTTCGGCTTTGCCCGGCCTCGTGGTCGAGAAGATCGACCCCGGCTTCATGCAGAGGACGCTGTCCTCGCTCCCCCACGGAGTTGCCGTGGTGAGCGGGACCAACGGTAAGACGACCACCACCAAGATGGTCGTGGAGCTCCTGGAAAGCCAGGGCCTGAAGGTCTTCACCAACCGGACCGGCAGCAATTTCACCCGTGGCGTGGCAGCCGCCCTCCTGGGGGAGGTGGACTGGCGCGGCAACTTGGACGCCGACGTCGCGGTGTTGGAACTCGACGAGGCGCACGCTGTGCACTTCGTGAACAAGGTGCCACCGCGTTATTGCCTTCTGCTCAACGTCCTGCGCGATCAACTGGACCGTTTCGGTGAGATCGACGCCACCGCCCTGCTTCTCCAACGCATTGCCCAGCGGACCACCGGCACGGTGGTCCTGAACCGGGAGGACCCCCGCGTCGCCCGTATCGCCGGAACCGTCAACGGCCCCGAGGTGCTCTACTTCGGCTTGGATGAGTCGCTCCGCAGCACGTTCCCGAACGACGACGATATGCGGACCGCGGCTCCGGGAACCGGCACTCAGGTGGACGTTCCCGCCGTCGAAGCGGCCGACGTCGTGCTCCGCCGGGTCGGTACCGACGACGCCGATTTCGAGTTCGACGGAACGCAAGTGTCAACGCACATGAAACTCCGCGGCGTGTACAACATCTTCAATGCCGCGGCCGCTTTGGTGCTGGCCAGGACCATCACCGGTGCAAGCGGAAGGCCCGGCGACGCCGCCAAGCTGGTCAAGGCGCTTTCCGAGGTGGCTCCGGCTTTCGGCCGCGGCGAGAGCCTGACGGTGGATGGCCAGCCCCTTGAGTTGGTCCTCGTGAAAAACCCGAGCGGTTTCCGGCTGGGCCTGAAGTCGTTCCCGGCGAAGGGCTACGCGTCCATGATCGCCATCAACGACAACTACGCTGACGGCCGTGACATGTCCTGGCTGTGGGACGTTGAATTCGAATCCCTGCGCGAGGACGGCGTCGATGTCGTGACCGGCGTCCGTGCCTACGACATGGCCCTGCGCCTCCAGTATGACGAGGTCCGCTTCGGTTCCGTGGACACGGACATTCCGGCTGCCCTGGCTGAATTCATCCGGGGAGCGGCGGGCAAGCCGAAACGCGTGTTCTGCACCTACACCGCGATGTTGGCAATCCGGCGCGAACTCTCCAAAATCACCACAGTAGAGGTGGTCTCATGACCCCGGCCGAAGACACCGCCCTCCATGCCAGCAAGGGCACCATCCGGGTGCTGCAGCTGTATCCGCGCGATATGAACATCTACGGCGACTGGGGCAACGCACTCGTCTTGCGGCAGCGCTTGCTCTGGCACGGGTACACCCCCGAGCTCCTCGAATACAACGTGGGCGACGACTTCCCCGAGGATGTCGATCTCATTGTGGGCGGCGGGGGCCAGGACAGCGGGCAAATAGTCATCCAGGACGATCTCCAGGCACGTGGAGACCAGCTCCGCGGCATGGCCGAAGACGGAACGCCCATGCTGGTTATCTGCGGGCTCTATCAGCTTTTCGGAAAGTTTTTCAAGACCAAGGCCGGTCCCGTCATCCCGGGCATCGGCATCCTGGATGTCGAAACCGTCGGCACCGATGAACGCCTCATCGGAAACGTCACGCTGACCTCACCTGAGTTCGGCGAAGTCATGGGCTACGAAAACCACAGCGGACAGACCTCGCTGGGTTCCGGCGTCGAGCCCCTCGGCACTGTGTCCAAGGGTGCCGGTAACAACAGCAAGGACAACCATGAGGGCGCCAGGCACCGGAACGTGGTTGCCAGTTACCTGCACGGTTCCTTGCTGCCCAAGAATCCCGCGATCGCCGATTTCCTGATCAGGACCGCCGTCGAACGCAAGTACGGTGCTTTCGTCCCCGGAACGCCCGACGACGACTTCGCCCGCCTCGCGCGCGAGCATGCCGCACGGCGACCGCGCTAACGAGCGACGACCGCGCTAACGAGCGGCGACCGCGCAAGCGGGCGGCGACCGCGCTAAGACCGTTGTGGGCGCCGGTCCTCCATGAAAGGGTTGCTTCATGACGAATCCCCTCTTGGAGCCGAGTACCCTTCCCTTCGGATTGCCGCCCTTCGCAACAATCCAGGACAGCCACTACGCCGAGGCAGTGGACGCCGGCCTCGCTGGGCACCTGGCCGAAATCCAATCGATTGTGGACAATCCGGAGCCTGCATCCTTCGAAAACACGGCGGTTGCGATGGAACGTTCCGGCCGCCTGTTGGAGCGGGCGGCGGCACCCTTCTTCACACTGGTTTCCGCCCATGCCTCCGAGGGTATCCGCGAACTCGAAACCGAGCTGGCTCCCCGTTTCGCGAGTCATCAGGACGCGGTGTACCTCAACCGCGGACTGTACGAGCGATTCGCGGCCATAGATACCTCGGGGCTTGATGACGAATCCCTCCGGCTGGTGCAGGAGTACCTCAGGGAATTCCGCCAATCGGGGATCCAGCTTGATCCAGCTGCCCAGGAGAAGCTCAAGGACCTCAATGCGGAACTGTCCCGCTTGGGAACGGAGTACGGGCAGCGCGTCAAGGAAGCAATGAAAGACGGCGCACTCCTGGTGGATGACGCCACGGAACTTGCCGGCCTGCCAGCGGACGACATCGCCAGCGCCGCAGAGGCAGCACGCGCGGCCGGACACGATGGAAAATACCTTCTGACCCTCATCCAGCCGAGCAACCAGCCGGCCTTGGCCTCTTTGCAAAACCGCGAGCTCCGCCGCCGCCTGCATGAGGCCTCCATTGCGAGGGGTAGCGACGGCGGCCGGCTGGACGTCCTCGAGCTTGCGAAGACGATGGTGCGCTTGAGGGCCGAGAAGGCGGCCCTTCTCGGGTTCGGCAACTACGCCGAACTAGTGATCGACCGCCAGACCGCGCCCGACTTCGCAGCCGTCCAGGCGATGCTCAACCGGCTCGCTCCGGCCGCAATCCGCAACGCGGACATCGAAGCAGCAGCACTTGCGCAGAGTGCCGGGCACCCGCTGGAAGCATGGGACTGGGCGTACTACTCCTCGAAGGTCCGGCGGGAACGGTACGAGGTGGACGAACAGGCGCTACGGCCCTACTTCGAACTGGACCGGGTGCTCGCGGACGGCGTGTTCTTCGCAGCCACGAGCCTCTTCGGTATCACTTTCCATGAGCGGGAAGACCTTGAGGGCTACCACCCCGACGTCCGGGTCTGGGAGGTACGAAACGAGGACGGCTCCGAGCTTGGCCTTTTCCTGGGCGACTACTACGCGAGGGACACCAAGCGCGGCGGCGCCTGGATGAACTCGCTCGTCGAACAGTCAGCGCTGCTGGGTACGAAGCCCGTGGTGATCAACAACCTGAACATCTCCAAACCACCAGCCGGAGAACCGACCCTTCTCACCCTGGACGAGGTCCGGACCGCTTTCCACGAGTTCGGCCACGCCTTGCACGGGCTATTCTCCAACGTCACGTATCCACGGTTTTCCGGAACGTCGGTCCCCCGGGACTTCGTGGAGTATCCGTCACAGGTCAACGAGATGTGGATCATGTGGCCCGGGATTATCGGCAATTATGCCCGCCACTACGCTACCGGTGAACCGCTCCCCCACGACATCATTGAACGCCTTAACGACTCCAGGCTCTGGGGCGAGGGTTTCGCCACCACGGAATACCTCGGCGCCGCCCTTTTGGACCTGGCCTGGCATGTCCTGGACGTCGACGGAGTTCCCCAGGATGCAAAGGACTTCGAAGCCAAGGCACTGGCTGCGGCCGGAGTGGCGCACTCCCTCATACCGCCCCGGTACCGCACAGGGTACTTCCAGCACATCTTTGCCGGGGACTTCTACGCAGCCGGGTACTACTCGTACATCTGGAGTGAGGTGCTGGACGCCGAAACGGTGGACTGGTTCACGGAAACCGGCGGCCTGCTGCGCCAAAACGGCGAGCGATTCCGCTCGGAACTCCTCTCCCGCGGCAACAGCCGGGACCCGCTTGAGTCCTTCCGCATACTCCGGGGCCGCGACGCCTCCTTGGAGCCACTCCTCAAGCGCCGCGGTCTCGAGTGATCCCGTCATCGATTGCTCCGTAAGCGCCGTTTTGAGCCGTGAAAACGACCGTTGCTCGGCAATCGATGGAGTTAAAGTACGACGCCGGCCGGTCACCATCGTTTGAAAGGTGACCGACCGGCGTCGTGCTAGGCCGCACTATGCAGGCAGGCCCTGGTCCGGCAGCGTGCGTAAAAGGGGCCCCGCTCGCCGCGAAGCGGCCTCAGCGGGGAATAGCGCGCAGAGGATTCCGCCGACCGGGGCCCCAAAACGCCGGTTTACCAGCCGCGTTCTGCGAGGCGGTGGGGTTCGGGGATTTCCTCGACGTTGATGCCTACCATGGCTTCGCCCAGGCCGCGGGAGACCTTGGCGATGACGTCGGGGTCGTCGTAGAAGGTGGTGGCCTTCACGACGGCGGCGGCACGCTGGGCCGGGTTGCCGGACTTGAAGATGCCCGAACCGACGAACACGCCGTCCGCGCCGAGCTGCATCATCATGGCGGCGTCGGCCGGGGTGGCGATGCCGCCGGCGGTGAACAGGACAACGGGGAGCTTGCCGGTGGCGGCGACTTCCTTGACGAGTTCGTACGGGGCCTGCAGTTCCTTGGCCGCGACGTAGAGCTCGTCCTCGGGCAGCGAGGTCAGGTTCTTGATCTGGGCGCGGATCTGGCGCATGTGGGTGGTGGCGTTGGAGACGTCCCCGGTGCCGGCTTCACCCTTGGAGCGGATCATGGCCGCGCCTTCGTTGATGCGGCGCAGAGCCTCGCCGAGGTTGGTGGCACCGCAGACGAAGGGCACGGTGAAGTTCCACTTGTCGATGTGGTGGGCGTAGTCGGCCGGGGTGAGGACCTCGGACTCGTCGATGTAGTCAACGCCCAAGGACTGCAGGACCTGGGCTTCGACGAAGTGGCCGATGCGGGCCTTGGCCATGACGGGGATGGACACGGCGGCGATGATCTGGTCGATCATGTCCGGGTCCGACATGCGGGATACGCCGCCCTGGGCGCGGATGTCGGCGGGCACGCGCTCGAGCGCCATGACGGCCACGGCACCGGCATCTTCGGCGATGCGGGCCTGCTCGACGTTGACGACGTCCATGATGACGCCGCCCTTGAGCATCTCGGCCATACCGCGCTTGACGCGGCTGCTGCCCGTAACGCTGGCTGCGGACGAACCGGCTTCGTTGCTTACATCAGGTGTAGACACAAAAACCCCTATGGGTAGATAGAAGACCTTGGCCGGGGCGCAGGCGGACAGGGGCCACACACAACGCGCACCGGATTTCCAGGTCACATTGACCAAGTACCTTCAATACTAGTCCCCTGCGCTGCGCCGGTTGTACTTGGTTACCCGCCTCGTGCGCGGCGCGCTTGCGTACGGGGGGCGCGGGCCCGATCGCCGGGGCGATCCGAGTTCATTGGGAGCTTGGCACTTGATTTTTTGCGGGTTTTTCCCTGTTTCGCTTTCCTTTGCCGAGGGGCAATGCGGGAGCCTTAAATGTCAGACCCCCATGACAGGGTTTATTCATGGAAGGCATCGGACAACTCGTGGCACGTCGGGCAGCCCCGCCCAACGCCGGGATCGCGCCGCCTGATGGCGGGATCGCGCCGCCTGATGGCGGGATCGCGCCGCCTGATGGCGGGATCGCGCCGCGGCGGCCCGTGTCCCGGCGCTTGAAGCCCGTCGGTGCCCGGCATGCCCAGTTCCAAAAACAGGCCCAGTTCCAAGACAGGGCCCAGTTCCAGGACAGGGCCCAGTTCCAGAACCCGGCCGCGGCTGCCGTGCCGCCCCTGGTGGGTGGTCTTGATCCGGTGGTGGCGGCGATGGATGGGCTGCGCTCAACCGCGCTCTCCAAGGCCCGTTTGTTTGGATTCCAGGAAGCTGCTGATTTCGCCGGGAAGGTCGAGGAGATCTCACGGACGGTGGAATTCCTGCAGCTCGTTGCGGCCCAGGCCGTGGACCGGACACGGAACGAGGCCCGGGCGGCACGGTAGCCATCCGCGGCGCCCGGGTGGAGGACCGGCTGGACCGAGCCCGACCCGGCCGCGTCAGAACAGGCAGTCCCGGCGTTGAATCCGGTCGACGACGGCTACCGGAACACCGCCGAATTCCTCCGCGCCCGGCTGCGGATCAGCACCGGCGAAGCCAGGCGCCGCCTCACCCTCGCCTCCGGCGTGCTCCCCCAGACCGGGATCGCCGGGCAGGAACTCCCCGCACGGCACCCGATCCTCGCCCAGGCACTTGCCTCGGGGAGCGTTCCGTCCCGCTCAGCCACGCTCATCAGCCTCGCCCTCGACCGGGTACGGCACCTCGCCGACGCCGAAACCACCCTGCATATCGAACACTCCCTGACCCGGAACGCCCTGGAGAGCGATCCCGATTTCGTGGCCCGGATGTCCAAACACTGGACCGACGCCATCGACCAGGACGGACCCGAACCCAGCGAAGAAGAACTCCACCACCGCCAAGGCGCCTTCATCCGCAAACCACGGCGCGGGCTGCACCACCTTGAAATCTTCGCCACCGCCGAACAGTTCGAAACCCTCGCCACCGTCATGAACACCGCCACTAACCCCCGCCTCCAGCACCAACCCGACAGGCCCGGCGACGGGCCCGGCGAGAGGGCGGGCAAGGGACCCGGCGACGCGCCAAGCGACGCCGTTCCCCAGCCGTCGCTCGACCGCCGCTCACGCCCGCAGAAACTCCTTGACGGGCTTGCCGGGGCATGCGGGGTAGCCCTGACCACCGGGGACCTGCCCGCCAACGGCGGACTCCGGCCCCAAGTGATGGTCACCATCGACTACCAAGACCTCCTCGCCCGCCTCCAACACACCGGACACGCCGAACACCCCGGACAGGTCCAAGACCATTGCGGCGCCACGGCCGGCACACGCCAGAGCACCGGTACATGCACCTTCCAAGGCCCCATCCACCCCACAGTCATCCGCAAAGTCGCCTGCGACGCCGACATCATCCCGGTCCTGCTGGGCAGCGACAGCCGCGTCCTGGACATCGGACGCACCACCCGGATCTTCCCGCCCCACATCCGCAAAGCCATCATCGCCCGCGACCAAGGCTGCACCTTCCCCGCACCCTGGTGCGAAGCCCACCACATCACCTACTGGTCACAAGACGGAACCACCGGAACAGACAACGGCATCCTCTTATGCAGCCACCACCACCACGTCATCCACAAAGAACAATGGCCCATCACAACGGACTCCGGCACGCCATGGTTCAAACCACCAGCCCACATCGACCCGCGCCAAACACCCCGCCGCAACCACTACTTCAGACCCAACCGAACATAAACCCACCCGGACATAAATCACTCAGAGTGCACCACAGGGAATGAACAACACGGCTTGACCGACACGAGGGAATGAACAACACGGCTTGGCCCACGGCGGCCAAATGCACGGCCCGCCAAGGGGCACATCGCCGCTTAGGCGGGCGTCCCGCCGTCGACGTCGGCCATCGCCTGTTCGCGGACCGCCGCCATCCTTTGGACGACTGTCACGCCTGTGGCGGCGGCGAGAACGACAAGGGTCACCAGCAGGACGACAGGAGGCAAACCCAATCCGGTCAGGCCGGTGACGAGGAGCACGGAAATGAGGCGTTCCGCACGCTCGGCGATGCCGACATTGGCGTAGAAGCCCAGCGATTCTGCCTTCGCGCGGGCGTAGGAAACCACCATCCCGAGCACCAGGCAGGCAAGGGCCGCTACGGCGATGGTGCTGTTTGCGCCGCCGGTGAAGAACCAGATTGCCACGCCGGCGAAAATGGCGCCGTCCGCCAATCGGTCCAGTGTGGAATCCAGGAAATTTCCCCACGGACCGCTGCGTCCCTGTTCCCTCGCCATGATGCCGTCCACGACGTCCGACAGTGCGAAAACGGCAATCATCAGCGAACCCCACCAGAGCTGGCCTACGGGGTACAGGACCAAGGCGCCCAGGATTACGCCTGCAGTCCCGACGACGGTGACGGCGTCGGGCGATACCCCCACCTTGAGCAGGAAGCGGGCAAGGGGCGAGAACAGCCCGGTGAAGAACCCGCGGGCATGCCGATTAAGCATCCGTCTCCCCGGACAGCTCCGTCTCCCCCGGCCACGCGTCCGCCACTTGCTGGCGGACCTCGCCAAGGGTCTGGGTGACGGCCTTCGTCTGGGCGATGATCGGGAAGAAGTTTCCGTCCCCGCCCCAACGCGGAACCACGTGCTGGTGCAGGTGGGCGGCGATTCCCGCCCCGCCGGCCACGCCTTGGTTCATGCCCAAGTTGAAGCCGCTCGGGTTGGACACCTTGCGCAGTACGCGCATAGCGGTCTGCGTAAGCTCTGCCATTTCGGCCGTTTCCTCCACCGTGATGTCCGTGTAGTCCGGCACGTGGCGGTACGGGCATACGAGTAAGTGGCCCGGGTTGTACGGGAACAGGTTGAGCACCACGTAGCAGGTCTTGCCGCGGTGGACGATCAGGGATTCCTTGTCCGGGCGGCTCGGGGCCACGCAGAACGGGCAATCGTCGTCGCTGAACTGGTTCTGCCCGCCTTTGATGTACGCCATGCGGTGCGGAGTCCACAGGCGCTGGAAGGCGTCAGGAACACCTGCCAGGCTGAAGTCGTCGGTCACTTCGGCATCGCCCGGATAGTCAGCTGTCACGCCCGTGTTCTCCTGCACTCTTTTCGCCCCAGGCGCCCTCGGCCCGGATCAGCTCTCGCGGTTCTTGACGGCGTCCACAATCCTTCGGACGGCCTCGGCAACGGGGACACCGTTGTCCTGGCTGCCGTCACGGAAGCGGAAGGACACCGCACCGGCCTCCGCGTCGTCTCCGCCGGCAATGAGGACGAAGGGAATCTTGTCCTTGCTAGCGGTGCGGATCTTCTTCGGGAACCGGTCCGAGGAAATGTCCACCTCGGCACGGATGCCCGCGGCCTTGAGTTGGTCGACGACGTCGAACATGTAGTCGTTGAACGCCTCCGCCACCGGAATGCCAACCACCTGCACGGGAGAGAGCCACGCCGGGAACGCGCCCGCATAGTGCTCGGTCAGCACGCCCATGAAACGCTCCACCGAGCCGAACAAAGCTCGGTGGATCATGACCGGACGCTGGCGGGTGCCGTCCGCAGCCTGGAATTCCAGCTCGAACCGCTCAGGCAGGTTGAAGTCCAACTGGATCGTGGACATCTGCCAAGTGCGGCCCAACGCATCCTTGGCCTGCACGGAGATCTTGGGACCGTAGAACGCGGCTCCACCCGGATCCGGAACCAGCTCCAGTCCCGAGGCCTCGGCTACTTCGGCCAAGGTGCGGGTGGCTTCCTCCCAAGTGGCATCGTCGCCGACGAACTTGTCTTCGTTCTTGGTGGACAGTTCAAGGTAGAAGTCGTCCAGTCCGTAGTCCTTGAGCAGGCCGAGTACAAAGTTCAGGGTTGTGGTGAGCTCATCCTTCATCTGCTCCCGGGTGCAATATATGTGGGCGTCGTCCTGTGTCATGCCGCGCACGCGGGTCAACCCGTGGACAACACCGGATTTCTCGTAGCGGTACACAGAGCCGAACTCGAAGAGCCGGAGGGGCAGTTCCCGGTAGGAGCGGCCGCGCGAACGGAAGATGAGGTTGTGCATGGGGCAGTTCATCGGCTTCAGGTAGTAGTCCTGGCCGGGCTTGCGCACGGTGCCGTCCTCGTTGTGCTCCGCGTCGATGTGCATCGCCGGGAACATGCCGTCCTTGTACCAATCAAGGTGGCCGGAAACCTCGTAGAGGTGTCCCTTGGTGATGTGCGGGGTATAGACGAATTCGTAGCCCGCGTCCACGTGACGCTGGCGCGAATAGTCCTCCATGGCCTTGCGGATGATTCCGCCCTTGGGGTGGAACACCGGCAGGCCGGAGCCCAGCTCATCCGGGAAGGAAAACAGGTCCAGCTCCGCGCCGAGCTTGCGGTGATCGCGGCGTTCGGCCTCGGCGATGCGCTCCTGGTAGGCCTTCAGCGCATCCTTGGTGGGCCAGGCGGTGCCGTAGATACGCTGCAGCTGCTGGTTGTTTTGGTTGCCGAGCCAGTATGCCGCCGAAGAACGGGTCAGGGCGAAGGCGTTGGAGATCAGCTTGGTGTTGGGCAGGTGAGGGCCGCGGCAAAGATCGCACCAGACGCTCTCACCGCTCTTGCGGTCTACATTGTCGTAGATGGTGATGTCCCCGGCGCCCACCTCCACGTTGACGCCCTCACCGGCGTCGGAGGCATCGTTCTTCTTGCCCAGCAGTTCCAGCTTGTAGGGCTCGCCCTTCATGGCTTCGCGGGCTTCGTCTTCGGTGACGACGCGGCGCACGAACTTCTGGTTCTGGTTGATGATCTTCTGCATCATCTTCTCGAGCTGGCGCAGGTCTTCGGGAGTGAATGGCTCGGCAACGTCGAAGTCGAAGTAGAAGCCGTCGGTGATGTAGGGCCCGATTCCGAGTTTGGCGTCCGGTCGAAGCTGCTGCACGGCCTGGGCCATGACGTGCGCGGTGGAATGGCGCAGGACATTCAGGCCGTCCGGCGAGTCGATGGTGATGCCGTCGACCTGGGAGCCCTCAGGCAGCACCTGGTCAAGGTCCTTGAGTTCGCCGTCGACACGGGCCACTACGACGTCGCGGCGCTCAAAGAAGAGTTCCGCGCCGGTGGTCCCTTCCGTCACCTTTGTCTCTTCGCCATCGACGATGAGGGTGATCTGCTGGGCATCTGACACGGGTGTCTCCTATTCATTGATAAGGCTTCATAGCTTGTGGCGTACGGGGACCACAGCCAGCCATCGTCCATCGTATCCGCTCCGGCTGGGCTGGGGCATCCAACGCCGGCATGGGCGTGCCGTTTTCCGGGCCGCAGAGCCACGAATAACCGGTGCCGGACGGATTTCCGACACCGGTTACCGCGTCCCGTGCGACTCACATGGGACCCAGAACAGGAGTGCCTATGGGACTGCTGTGTGGATTTGCCTGCCGGACGGCCTGGAAGCCGCGCTCTCACTGGGCTACAAGCGGCCTGCGGTGTTCCTCACTTCATGTTTCCGCCATGCCGGTTGATGGAGCAGATGCATGCGGTGGGCCTGTCGCTCAAGGGACGGGGTCCACCGGCCGTGGCTTCTGTCCTTGATCAGGGCCGTTCCTGCGATCTCCCTGAGGGTGGATATCCCGCGGACAGCCAACTGCTTGGTGGCAAATGTTGTAGACGTTGCCAAGATGTCGCCGTCGCCATCTCGTAATGCAACCCTGTACCCATCGTCGGGTCCGTCGATCAGCTCAAAGTATCCAGCCATTGTGTAGCCTCCTTTGAAACCTGAGGTTGAAAAGGACACCAATAATTCTACCGAAACAACCCAGCTGGGGCGGCGGGATTTTGCGGCACTATGGGAGTTCCGGCAGCCCTCCTACGGCGTGGCTTGCAGCAAGGCAAGGAGCGCGTTGCCGTCCGGACTCCCCAGCCCAGTGCAGGGATCCCAGCCGGTTCCGGCGTGGTAGCTTCCGTTGGAACCGACGGTGATGTCATGGAAACCCGACGCCGGGTGGGTACCGTTTTGGTAGAGCAGGGGTTGGATCAGCCCGTAGCGCCGATTAGTTGCCTGCGCAAGGCGGGCGACCAGGGCCGCCCAGAGCGGGGCGACCGCACTGGTTCCCCCGATCACCATGTCTTTCCCGTCGACGCGCACCTTGTAACCGGTTTGCGGGTCGGCAACGCCGCTGACATCGGGAACGCCCCTTCCGGCTTTCGCGGGTGCAGGCTTGTGCTTGGCGGGCCCCGAGATGCCCGATTGCCAGGACGGAACCGGAAAGACATCGCTGAAGCCGCCGCCAGTGGCGGAGTTCGGGCCGTCGTTCCAGACGGTTTCCGCTCTGATGACCCCTGTTGCGGCGTCTGCCTGAAGGCGGGTGCCGCCGCAGGCCAGCACATGCGGGCTCGACGCCGGGAAATCGGCATGATCCTTGTTGTCCGTTGCGCCGTCGGCACTGCCGTTGTCCCCGGCAGCGGCGGTCACCGTCACTCCGAGGGCCGCGGCGTCCGCCAGGGCCTGGTCGAAAGCCGTCCGGGCTTGGGCTGTCCACGCGTCTTCGCTTTGGCCCCAACTAATGCTGATCGCGGCGGGCGCCGGACTTGCATGGGAGGCAGCGGCTATCGCATCCAGGAACCCGGCATCGGTGTTGGGAGCGAAGTAGACCACAATGTTGGCCTTTGGCGCCAAGGCGCCGACTACCTCGATGTCGAGCAGGACTTCCCCGTCGGCGCCCGCCGGATCCTGCCCGGGCTGGTTCGCGCCGCCGTCGACTCCCACCGCGGTGACGCTCGGCGTGGCCATGCCCAGGCCCTGGAAGTAAGCGTCAAGGTCTTGCTGCCCGTAGCCGCCGCCCAGTTCGATGATGGCAACGGATTGGCCGGTCCCGTCCGTTCCCTCGGGGAAGTTGTAGATTTTTCCCAGCTGGGGCGGGGTGTAGCTGGTACCGGCAGCGGCCAGCGGAATGGCGCGGAACTGGGCCCGGGCCTGCGGGCGGTCGTCAAGGCCGAGGACGGCGACTACGACGCCGTCGAGGGCTGCAGGGATTTGTAGTCCTCCCGTGCGGTGCCGGTGAGTGACAGCGGTGCCGTCCGGGCTTCGGCTCGTCAGCTCGTCAAGGGACGTCCCGAAGATGCTGCTCATCCGCTCCACGGTTCCTGCGAGCCGTATCCGGCGGCTCGCTGCGTCCGCCTCCACGACGTGGAGACCCAGCTTGGCGAAAGTGCGTTCAGCCAGATCCAGGTCTGCGGGCGATGCGCCGTAGCGGGACGATAGTTCGTCCCGAGTGAGGGCTTCGGAGGGAACGTCGGTCATTTCCTGCTGACGCCGCAGGACCACCGTTGCCTCGATCCGGCGCGAAGGATCGACTGGACCAAGAATGTCCCGGACGCCCGGAGCGGGTGCCCTCTCCGATCCTGGCAGGGGGACGCTTTGCGTTTCCTCGGGCTGACGATCTTCCGGAGTGTCCTGCATCGACATTGGTGCCTCCTCGCTCGGGTGACAGAGCTCGTTCCCCT
This sequence comes from Arthrobacter bambusae, assembly GCF_030812595.1. Taxonomy (GTDB): domain Bacteria; phylum Actinomycetota; class Actinomycetes; order Actinomycetales; family Micrococcaceae; genus Arthrobacter; species Arthrobacter bambusae_B. The sequence continues at coordinate 529,113 of NZ_JAUSSZ010000001.1, read as the reverse complement.
GTGATTATGCACCAGGAGCCACTTTGGCACCATGGCAGGGATCAGGGCTATTGGCGCCGACCCGGGCAGCGCGGTTTCGCGAGGCTTGGGCATCGCTGCCACCCGAGGTAGCGTGGGGCCTTGCCGGGCCATGCCACCGCAGCGGCCTGCATTGCGGCGAGTCAAAGGAGCGAACCATCAGTAGGTCACACCGAACATCAGCCCATGAACCAGAGACTGTAGTTGAGTTGAACCCGGTGTTCAGCCGGCCGGGAGAATCCACTATTTTTCCCCGGTTCACCATTCCGGACGGCGAGTCCCTTCCTTCGACCGCCTATCAGGTGGTCCACGACGAAGCGATGTTGGACGGTAACTCCCGCCTGAACCTGGCCACCTTCGTCGGAACGTGGATGGAACCGGAAGCGTCGAAACTGTACGCAGAGACGTTCGACAAGAACATGATCGACAAGGATGAATACCCCCAGACGGCCTTGATCGAGACCCGCTGCTGGCGGATGCTCGCCGACCTATGGAATGCGCCCGATCCCGCCAAGGCCATTGGGACCTCCACGATCGGTTCCTCCGAAGCATGCATGCTGGGAGGCCTGGCCTTGAAGCGTCGCTGGCAGCATGCGCGGCGGGCGGCCGGCTTATCCACCGACAAACCCAACCTGGTCCTCAGCTCGGCCGTGCAGGTGTGCTGGGAGAAGTTCTGTAACTACTGGGACGTCGAGGCCCGGTACGTTCCGGTGTCGAAGGAACACCAGGTGTTGGACGGCTACGAGCTGGACAAGTATGTGGACGAGAACACTATTGGTGTTGTAGCCATCATGGGTGTGACCTACACGGGCGCCTATGAACCGGTGGAACAGATCTCGGCGGCGCTGGACGCGATCCAGGAAAAGCACGGCCTCGATATTCCGATCCACGTGGACGGGGCATCCGGCGCCATGGTTGCGCCCTTCCTGCAGCGGGAGACCGTCTGGGACTTCCGTCTGCCGCGGGTTGCCTCGATCAACACATCAGGCCATAAGTACGGACTGGTCTATCCGGGTCTCGGCTGGGTCGTTTGGCGGGACGAAGAAGCGCTACCCGCGGACCTGATCTTCCATGTCAGCTACCTCGGCGGCGACATGCCGAGCTTCGCCCTGAACTTCTCACGCCCCGGCGCCCAGGTGCTTCTTCAGTACTACCTGTTCCTCCGGCTCGGTTATGAGGGCTACAGATCCGTTCAGGCAACTTCCCGGGACGTGGCGCTTTACCTCTCCAGTGAAATAGGGGCGATGGAGTCGTTTACTTTGTGGAGCGACGGATCAGACATTCCGGTCTTTGCCTGGCAACTCAGTGACGGCTACACGGACAAGTGGAACCTCCATCATTTGTCCGAACGGCTGCGCATGAATGGTTGGCTCGTCCCCGCCTATCCGATGCCGGAAGGACTGAGCGAGATCACTGTCCAAAGGATCGTTGTCCGCAATGGCTTCACACGGGACCTCGCATCCAGTTTCCTGGCTGACCTCAGAAAGGAAGTCTCGTATCTGGACGGCCTCACGGCGCCGATGCCCGCGGGCGGACAAACCCAGGCCTTCCACCACTAGCCAGCACCGTCAATAAAGACGTCAAAAGAGAGGAGTGCCATGTGCCGATTGTTCGGCTTGCACGCCGGTTCGCAAGCAGTGCGGGCCACTTTTTGGCTTTTGGACGCGCCGGACAGTCTTGCTGACCAGAGCAAGCGCGAGCCCGACGGCGCCGGCATCGGCACCTTCGACGGCGCCGGCAACGCCCGCGTGGCCAAACAGCCGCTCGCCGCTTGGGAGGACCACGCCTTCGCGCGGGAGGCACGGGTCCTGAGGAGCACGACGTTCCTGGCCCATGTGCGGTATGCCAGCACAGGCGCGCACACCATGGTGAACACACACCCGTTCGAGCAGGACGGGCGCTTGTTCGCCCACAACGGCGCCTTCGGCGATCTCGAACGGCTCGATCAGCGACTGGCTGAGATGGGAGTCGCGGACCTGGTGCAGGGCCAGACAGACAGCGAGCGGCTCTTCGCGCTCATCACCGCGGAGAGCAGACGAGCGAATGGCGACGTCGGCGAAGGTATCACCCGGGCGATCAGCTGGCTCGCCAAGGAGGTTCCAGTGTTCAGCTTGAACCTCATCCTGACAACCGCGACAGACCTTTGGGCAGTCAGGTACCCGGACACGCACGAGCTGCACATTCTGGAACGGCTGCCTGAGCGCTCCGAAGAGGCCGCTCCCCTCGACGCACGGAGCCCACGCATCCGCGCGCACAGCAAGGATCTGGCCCGTTCCGGCCACGTCCTCATCGCCACCGAACCCATGGATGACAACCCGGAGTGGAGCGCGCTGCCCTCCGGCGCACTGGTCCACGTCAATTCGGATTTGGCTGTGAATATCAGCCGCCCGTTTGCGGAGGCTCCGGCACATCCGCTCACGCTGTCCGATCTCTCCCCCGCGGCGGCCGCGTCCCAGAAACCGTGATCCCCGAACACAAAGCGGCCCTCGGCGTCTTACGCTGAGGGCCGCGTGTTCAGCGCGTCCGTGGGCCCGGCCGCGGATAAGATCGATCCATGACCGCTGAAGTCGAATCCGAAACCGCCTTCGTCCCGGCCGTCCAACTCGACGGGCAAATGAGCATCAATGACGTCCTGCTTGAATTGGGGCGGGAGCCCGTGGTGTACCCGTCCGCGAACGCCGACGCCGGCGATTTCCACATCTTCTAGGGGCGTCCCTCCTTGCCACCTTGGCCGTCGTCGCGCTCCCGCCGGTTGACGTCGTCGCGCTCCCGCCGGTTTTCCGCACCATTTGAGTCCGGACGGTTGCCCGCATCGGGGTCGAGTTCTTCTGCCCGCCGCAGCCTGTCCTGTGACACTTCGTTGGCCCGCTCGGCAGCCCTCTGCTTGTCCGCGGCCTCTTGGCGTAACCGTTCCGCTTCGCTCTCGGCACGCGCGGCATCAGCCGTCGCCCGAGCGGCTTCGGCGCTGCGCTCATGAGCTCCGAGGGCGTCGGCACGGGCTTTCTCGCGGAGCTCCCCGGCGCGCTTACGGGCGGCCGCGGCCTTCGCGCGGCGCCCGAAAAGGACGACGCCGACGATCACCGCGATGATCACAATCGCCACTACGATCCAAATCCAAATTTGCCCGTCCACTGCAGCTCTCCTCAACATTGACTGCGCTTCCGCCGCGCCGGTTCGGCCGATCAGCAGACCCTGAGGTTGGCCGGCTGGGATTGGCGTTCCCGGACAGCGCGGAGGCTGGTCCCTTGAGTCAACAACTTCAGGGGAGACTTGGCACGAGTGTCGTGTACTTGTTTCCCGGGCGGTTCCGGCGGATGGCGATGTTGGTTTACTCAACGGCTGGCGACTGCCCCGGAACACCAAAGGGAAGCGAGGGCTCGTCGGGAGTGGCGAGGGTCAGCACTGCTTCCTCGACTGTCTCCTCGTCCTCCAGTTCCCGTTCCACGCGGCGAAGCGCGACCGCTACCTCATGCTCGCGAAGGTCGCCCTTGATATCCACGGCCGCCACCAAGTACAGTTTGCGCGGCCCGACAAACTCCAGATGCAGATACGTCAAACGCTCGATTTCCCCGTGTTCCAACACCCTGATCGCCATCGACCTCTCAAGTTCAGGCGTCACGCCCTGGCCCACGAGGAACCGACGATTGCGGTCTATCAGCACCACCGCAATGACACCGAGCAGGAGCCCGACAGATATTGATCCGAGGGCATCTGGAAGTGGCGACCCGGTGAGCTGGTGCAGGAAGATGCCCAAGAAGGCAATGATCAGCCCTATCAACGCGGCGCTGTCTTCCGCGAAGACTGCACGCATGGTGGGATCCGAACTCTTGAGCACTTGCTCCAAGGTGCGGCGTTCAAGCTCTCGTGCGGAGCTGCGGGCCTGCCGGAACGCCTGGACGAAAGACCCCCCTTCGAGCACGAAGGATATCGACAAGACGACGTAGGCGACCGCGAAATCGCTGGCGGGCTCCGGCGCGAAAAGCTGTTGGATGCCGTGCATCACGGAGACCACAGCGCCTGCGGTGAACAAGCCGAAGGCGGCGAACATCGACCACACATACGCTTCCCTGCCGTAGCCCATCGGGTGGGCCACGTCGCGTTGTTTCGAGGATCTCCGCTCAGCCACCAGCAGGAAGACCTGGTTTCCTGTGTCGGCCCAGGAGTGGGCCGCTTCGGCGATCATCGAAGCGGAGCCGGTAAGCACGGCCGCGATTGTTTTTGCCCCGGCAACAAGAAGATTTGCCGCGAAAGCCAGGATCACAGTCATGAGGGATGACGGTGATATCTCGACCTTCTTGGTGTCAACCATGGAACCTACCGTACCTAACAAGCCAAACGGCCACGCTTAGTACTTGCCGTCTACTAGTAGCCGCCTAGTAGTTCCCGAGGTAGGAGCGAAGCGTGTGGGCGTTACGGACCGCGTTGCCGCCGCCGTCGTTATTGAAATAGACGAAGACCTCCTTGCCGGCTGCCTCCCACTCCGCAATACGGTCCGCCCACCAGTGCAGGTCCTGTTCGGAGTAGGAACCTCCGTAAAGGTGGTGGTGGTCCGGCCCGTGCATCCTGATGTAGACAAAGGGCGCAGTGGCCCGAAGGACGCACGGAAGGTCCGCTCCGCTCATGATGCAATAGGCGGCCCGGTGGTGCTCGAGCAACTCGTAGACGGCGTCATGGTGCCAACTGTGATGACGGAATTCAACGGCTACCTTCATCCACTCCGGGAGGAGGTCAAGGAAATAAGCCAGCCGGGCGTCGTCGCGCTCCATTGCCGGTGGCAGCTGGACGAGGAGGACTCCGCGCCTGTCGCCGAGCTCATGCCACGCCGAAGTCATCCTGCCGATCCACGCTTCCGGCGCGTAGAGGCGCTTCCCATGGGTCAGCCCGCGCGGCGCTTTGACTGAGAACACGAATCCTTCAGGCAGCCGACGCCGCCAGCTGGCGAACGATGCATCGCGAGGCCAACGATAGAAACTCGCATTGAGTTCGACGGTGTCGAACTGCTGTACGTAGCAACCGAGCCTTTGCCGGGAAGGAGTTCCGGAGGGATAGAGCACGTGCTCCCAGTGGTCGTAACTCCACCCCGATGTCCCAACGTGGGTTCCCATCAGTCCAGCCTATGGTCGACATCGCTTAATAAGTAAGCTGAGCATATCCGGAATTGATGAGAGGTTGGTCGATGGCCATGCGTTACGGGTCATTCTTCGGGGTGATCGTGGTGATCTGGCTCGTCGTGGGAGCGGTAGCCGCCGGACAGCGGGGCTATTTCAACGCGGTCCCCGCGCAGTGTTCCCAGTTCGCGACGATTACTTTGAATATTGTTGCGGGCCCGCTGAATTACATGGGGATGAACCCTGTGGCAGGCTGCGAACTTCCCCGGCCGTCGTGAACCAGTCGGAGGAGCCGCCTCTTGGTCCGGCGGCCAACACCAGGCACGAGACCGAGGACCAGAGGATGGACCGCAACTGGAACGAACTGCTCCAAGAGATGCGCGTCCTCCAGACCGGTGTCCAGATTATTGGCGGCTTCCTGCTGACTCTTCCGTTCCAGCAGCGGTTCAGCATCCTGACAGAGCCGCAGAAGTGGTGGTTCCTCCTCCTGGTTGTCCTGGCAACCATGACCACCGGCCTCATGCTGGTTCCGGTCAGCCTCCACAGGCGACTTTTCCAGCATCACGTGAAGTACCGTCTGGTCGCAGCCGGGAACATGATCGTCAAGGTCGTCGTCGCTTGCGTGGCCTTGCTGATCGCCGGATGCGCCGGATTGATCTTCAGTGTCGCCGTGGGGCCCGAGGCGGGTTTGGCAGCCGGCGGCAGCATTTTTGTCGCTCTCGCCGCACTCGTGCTCGTGTACCCCCTGCTTTCCTGGACACCCGGGCGCCGCCGAAAGGAGCCGGAACCGGAACTTGGCGTGCATCCGGAAAATCAGCAGCAGGACCGAAATTCGCGCTAGTCTAGGCCCTTCGGCGGAATATAGTAAGTTTACTGATCAATTTACCCGAACCCATGGACAAGAGTCCGTGCGGCCTACTAGTTTCGATGAGGAAGCAAGCCCACTCGGGCGTCGAAAGACCGACGAAGAAGGGGATCATGTACCAGTCAGAAACGCAGCAAAGCGGTTCGGAACAAGCACCTAATGCGCAGCCCTCTCCGCCGAAAGATCCGCGTTCCGGTTATTACTCCGGATCCTTTCCCCAACAAGAACAGAAGCAACCGGGCCTGACCGCGCCGATGGATCCGGTGCCGGACCACGGCGAGCTTTCCTACACCGGCCACGGCCGCTTGACGGGCAGGGCGGCCCTCATCACGGGAGGCGACTCCGGAATCGGCGCAGCCGTAGGCATTGCGTTCGCCCGCGAAGGTGCCGATGTGGCGTTCTCGCATCTACCTGAAGAATCCGAAGATGCCCGGAATACCGCTGGCTGGATCGAAAAGGCCGGAACCAGGGCTTTAACCCTTCCGGGCGACGGCCGTTCGGAAGATTTCTGCGCGTCCACGGTAGAACGCACCGTGGCTGAATTCGGCCGGTTGGACACCTTGGTCTTGAACGCCGGTTACCAGAAAAACCGGGAAGGGCTCGAAACGCTGCCGACCGAGGAAATGGACCGGGTGTTCAAGACCAACTTGTACTCCTTGATGTGGACTGCCCGTGCGGCCATTCCCCATCTCAAGCCCGGCGCGTCGATCATCGTCACGGCCTCCATCCAGGCATTCAACCCTTCGCCCCAGCTCATCGACTATGCCATGACCAAGGCAGCGCAGGTGGCCTTCACCAAGGCGCTGGCCCAGGAACTGGGGCCCAAGGGAATCAGGGTCAATGCCGTGGCCCCCGGACCCATTTGGACGCCCCTGATTCCCGCGACCGAGTGGCCGGACAAACTGCCGGAGTTCGGGCAGAACACCCCCCTCGGCAGGGCTGGGCAGCCTGCGGAATTGGCGCCGGCCTATGTGCTTCTCGCCTCGGACGAAGGGTCCTACATCTCCGGGGCTGTTCTGCCGGTCACGGGCGGAAAAGGCCTTTAGCGGCCGGTCCTTGGTTTTCCATCAACAACTCAAGCAGCACGGGAAGGACGGTAAGGACATGGACGAGCAGAAAGCGGCCGAAGAGGCTGGAGGGTACGGAACTCCGACGCCGGAACAGGAAACAGGAGGGCGCGAGGCCCAGCAGTCGAACCAGCAGAACGACGACGCCACTTCGACGGCGTCTGAGGGCGGCCACCACGGATCGGCTTCCGTTCCATCGGCCGATGCCGAGCTGGACGAGTCGAACTCCGAGGGGACCGAGCCTGGGAGGCCCTTCTCTTCGGAACCGAAGGGCGATGCGACAGGGCTGCCCGCGGACCAGTCCCCGAAAGACGACGACGGCGAGACCTTCGACGCTGGCTAGACCGCTTGAAAGACCACCAACCTCCACAGGACCAACCTCAAGCAAGGAGTATGGACATGGCTACGGTTAACAAATCAATCGACGTGGACGTTCCCGTTTCAGTGGCTTACAACCAATGGACACAGTTCGAGTCTTTCCCGGAATTCATGAAGGGCGTCGAGGCGGTCGAACAAATCGACGAGACGGCCCTGCATTTTTCCACCAACGTCGGCGGCGTCAAGCGCGAGTTCAATGCCCAGATCCTTGAGCAGGTCCCGGATTCATTGGTCAGCTGGGCCAGTGTTGACGGGCCACGGAACGCCGGCTCGGTGAGCTTCGAGCCTCTCGGCGCGGACCGTACCCGCGTGACCGTGGAGATCGAATGGGAGCCGGAGAGCCTTGCCGAAAAGGCAGGCTCGCTGGTGGGCATCGACGATATGCGGGTATCGGCCGACCTCGACAAGTTCAAGAAATTCATCGAGGAGCGCGGCTACGAGACCGGCGGTTGGCGGGGCTCCGTGGCAGCCGGCGACGTCGAAGACTCCGGGGCAGCAGCTTCATCTGCCGGTACTACTTCGGGGCTGCTCTCCGTCGATCCTGACTTGACGGCCCCCGCGGCCACGGAAGCGGGCGACGGCGGTACCCCGGCTCACGTCGGCCAGTACCCGGAAGGCGACTACGGCACCGAGCAGGTCGCGGATCGACCCGCGGAGGGCATCCAAGGCGACTACACCACTGAAGAAACACGTCCGCCTGCGTCGGACCGCTGAGTCCCGTGGGGCCGGCCACGATCAGGCCGGCCCCACGGACGTCCGATAGGAATCCACTGACATTCCGAGGAGCAAGCAATGAGCACGTTCCCTCCCGACCCGACCCGAGACCCCAACGCTGATCCCACGAGGGAGCCCGGTCCAAGCCCGACACCTGAACCGGTACCGTTCCCGGAGCCAGGTCCGACGCCCGTGCCGACCCCTGGGCCGGAACCCGAGCCAGGACCCCGCCCCGGAACACCCGATCCCGTACCGCTGCCCGAGCCGGGACCTTCTCCGGTTCCCGAGCCTGGCCCCGACCTTCCCTTCCCGCCCTCGCGGCCATTGGGCGAGCCGCCCCTGACGCTCGAGTGACCCGGCGGGCCGTAAAGACTCGACGGAGGAGATGGAGGACATAACCATGGCGGTGAAACTGAACAAGAAGGCCTTCGACCATGCGAAGAGCCTTATCCGCGACAACAAGGTAGTCATCGACACCCGGGACGACTGGAGCGAACACGCGCCGTCGACGCAGGATGAGAACAAATTCCTGGATAAGAACGGGAGCACCGAATATTCGAAATGGTTTCTCGGCATAGACGATGAGCACCCCGAAGGACAAAAAGGCCGCTACAAGTTCCCTTATGGAGACTTCAAGAAAATTCATCGCTGCGCCGTGATTTCAGGCGAGAGCAGGGCTAGCCAGCGCGACCATGACGATATCCGCGAAGCCCTTGGGAAGTTGCTCGATCGGCTGAACGAGCAGTAAAGAGAGAGGGACCGGGCATGTCAGAGCACAGGACAGCACCTTCCGCGCGGTTGGAAGACGAAAAAGCAGATTCCATCCGGGCACTAGCGACGCAATTGCGTGTGGATTCCATCAGGTGCAGCACCAATGCAGGCTCGGGCCATCCAACGTCGTCCTTGTCAGCCGCGGACCTGATGGCCGTCCTCCTCGAACGGCATTTGCGCTACGACTGGGACCAACCGGGCTTGCCGAACAATGACCACCTGATTTTCTCGAAGGGGCATGCCTCGCCGCTGCTGTATTCGATGTATCGGGCCGCGGGCGTCGTCGAGGAAGAGGAACTACTCACCACCTACCGTCAATTCGGCGCCCGGCTCCAGGGCCACCCGACGCCGGTGCTGCCTTGGGTGGATGTGGCTACCGGCTCGCTGGGGCAAGGGCTGCCGGTCGCCGTCGGGGTAAGCCTCGCAGGGCGTTACCTGGACAAGCTGCCCTTCCACACCTGGGTTTTGTGCGGCGATAGCGAACTCGCCGAAGGGTCCATCTGGGAGGCCGTGGACAAGGCGGCCTACTACAAGCTCGGCAATCTCACAGCGATTGTGGACGTCAATCGGCTTGGCCAGGACGGCCCCACCGAACTTCAGTGGGATATGGACGCCTACGCCGGGCGGATTGAGGCCTTCGGGGCCCGGGCACTGATCATCGACGGCCACGATCTGTCCGAGATAGACGGGGCCCTGAGCCAAGCCCGTAGCGATCCTGATAAGCCAACGGTTATTCTCGCCAAGACGATCAAGGGCAAAGGTGTCCCTGAGGTCGAAGATCAAAACGGCTGGCACGGTAAAGCGCTCCCTGAAGACATCGCTGAGAAAGCCATTGCGGCCCTTGGAGGAGCAAGCAACATACACGTGGCTACCAGTCCCCCGGAGTCGGGCAGCCCGGCAATCACGCCTGGCACCCAGGCCGCGCCTACGCTGCCCCGATGGGAGGTTGGCGAGAAAGTGGCGACGAGGGCCGCCTTCGGTGCGGCAGTGTCCGCACTTGCGGTCCGCCCCGAGGTGGTGGTCCTGGATGGAGAGGTGGGGAACTCGACCCACGCCGGAGACTTCAAGGACGTGGCCCCTGAGCGGTATTTCGAAATTTTCATTGCAGAGCAGCAACTCGTTGCCGCCGCCGTCGGCCTCTCGGTCCGAGGCTACGTGGCCTTCGCCTCAAGTTTCGCGGCTTTCCTGGTTTCGCGGCCGTTCGACTTTATCCGCATGGCCGGAGTCTCGGAGGTGGACCTCCGGCTTGTCGGCACGCATGCAGGAGCCGAAATCGGGCAAGATGGTCCTTCGCAGATGGCATTGGAAGACATTGCCGCCATGCGGGCGGTGCACAGTTCCACCGTGCTGTATCCGGCAGATGCCCCGTCCACGGCTCAGCTCGTGAGCGCGATGGCGGAGACGCCCGGAATCTCCTACCTCCGCGCAACCCGCGGAGCATATCCCGTGATTTACGGACCGGACGAACAGTTCTCCGTTGGCGGGAGCAAAGTCCACGGCGCCAGCCCCGACGACCAGGTGGCGCTCATCGGAGCCGGGGTCACGCTCCACGAATGCCTGGCGGCCGCCGAGGAACTGGCCGAATCGGGAATCAAAGCCCGCGTCATCGACCTTTACTCCGTCAAGCCGGTCGACGTCGACACCCTGCGGCGGACGTGCCTCGAGACCGACGGCCGGATTGTCGTCGCCGAAGACCATTACGCCCAGGGCGGTATCGGTTCCGCCGTGCTCGAAGCCCTCGCGAGTGCCAACACTCCCAAACTCCACGTGACACTGCTCGCCGTAAGGGAACTTCCGGGTTCGGGCGAGCCCAAGGACTTGCTCAACGCCGCAGGAATTTCCGCTCGCCACATCGCTGCGGCCGCGCGGGACCTGGTCAAGGCGTGACGGGCAACGCCCCGGAGTCGGAGGGTTCGCGTCACAATCCGTCGTTTCGAAGCCTTATTCATTCTTCTGATCCACAAGCGGTGAACAATCCGGGCGCCCCCATTACTATCAAGAGTGGATGGGGGCGAATTCCGGACTCAGCTGGGACTTGCCGGAATGAATATCTGGAGCTGGCAGTGTCGGAACCTTTGGAGTCTCAAGACCCGCTTGTCGAGCCGGAACCGGTCCTGGTTCCCGGGAAAGACAATGACAGCCTGGCGGGGCTTCGCGAGCAAGCGCAGGACATCATCAACGAAGTCCTCAGCGGAACCGAGCCGAGCGGCGAACACCTCAGGGCAAAACTCAGAGCCAGCATCGCCCGGCACCCTGGCTTCCCGGAACTGGCCCTGCTCGAGCACCTGATGAACCGGGCGAGTGGTAGCTGAGCCGCGCGGGGGTTGCACACGTTTTACACAGGGTTTACGCACCCGGTCTTGTAAGCCTTAACGAAGTCAGCACAGACTGATTATCACGTGAAAAACCATCGCGGTGGTTGTTCAACCAGAGCAGCGGACAAAGGATGCAGCGATGCCCGTCCCGCCCATAGTCTCCTAGTCAGGTCGCTACGGCGCAGGATCCGCAGACCGGGAGGTAGCAGTGGCCGGCATGTTTGAAGTGTTTGTTGACGCGGAATCCCTTTTCAGGTTCCGCCTCAAATCACCTGACGGAGCGGTCATTGCTGTTTCGACGCCGTTCAAGGACAAGCCTGCGGTTGTGGCCGGTATCGCCGCTGTGCGGGAGTGCGCAGGCATGGGACTCGTCACCGACCTCTGCCCGGCGGCGCGCGCACACGAACCGGCCGAGGTAGCTCTTCCGAACGCAATCCCCCACATGGCAGTTCCCCCATCATGTGACGAACCGCGGAAGGCAGCCGACGGATTCCGCATCCGCGCGAGGCAACTCCGACGATCCTCCACCGCGCCCAGATGGACCGGCGCGGCGTAAAAGACCCGCGCAGCTGAATAGGTACGGCGTAAGAGACCCGCCCGCGCAACTTGATAGGTACGTCAGGACCGACGGCGCACTGGGGGACTCACCTGGGTCTCAGCAGGCAAGATGCGCCGCCGGCCGTTTTGGTCCAGACCCAATTCTCCCACTGTTTTCCCGTGATGCACAGTGAGGGTTTCGCCCTCCAACCCGTAGCGGGAGGCCCAATGGACCTCCCGCTACGGGACACGCGCGCTGGGTGCGCCTTCTGGCCGGGAAACCTTCTAGCGCTTGGTGGTGGGCGCGTCCTCGGCGGGTTCCTTAGTGGCGGGGGCCGACGACGTCGGCTCCGGGGACTCCGTCTCCGGAACCTTCACAGGGGGAACTGCGGTGGTCGGGGAAACCGTGGTCTCCGGCGAGGAGACCCGGGGAGCCGACGGCGACGGGCTGGCCGACGCGGTGGCCGATGCTGTGGACGTTGGCGCCCGAACCGTAACTTTCCCTGCGTCCAGGTCGATTACCCAAGGGGAAGAGTGTCCATGGCCGGGCAAAAAAGCCTAGACTTTACGGGCTCCGTCGGTTCGAAGTAGTTCGAAGAAAGCGAGGTGTGACCGTGCCGGATGGCCCTACGACTGGAGACAGCGATGCTCTGGTTGCCGAGCGGTACAGGCTCGGAACCCTGATCGGGCGCGGCGGAACGGCGTCGGTCTACCGGGCGCAGGACGAGAGGCTGGGCCGCGACGTGGCCCTGAAACTCTTTGCTCCGCTGCTCGAGGGTCCGGATGGACTTGCCCGGCATGAAAATGAGATGCGGCTCCTGGCAACGTTCAACCATCCGTCACTCGTGACTCTCTTCGACGCCGGCACCGACCGCCGGGATCCCGAGCATCCCCGGACATTCCTCGCCATGGAACTGATACACGGCACGGACCTCCACGCCAGGCTGCGGGGCGGACCCCTGGCGGCCCAGGACGTAGCGCACATCGGGGCAGATCTGGCATCCGCCCTCGAATATGTGCATGGGCGCGGGATCATCCACCGCGATATCAAACCTGCGAATGTCCTTCTGGCGGATGCCCCTTTGGGATCCCCCGTGCGGCCCAAACTCACGGATTTCGGAATCGCCCGCATCGTCGAGGGAACCCGTCTGACCGCAACGGGCACCATGGTTGGGACCGCCGCGTACCTGAGCCCGGAACAAGCCACTGGCTCCGCCCTCGGACCGGCCAGTGATATCTACTCGCTCGGGCTTCTCCTCCTCGAGTGCCTGACCGGAACGCTCGAGTACCCGGGAACCAGCGTGGAATCCGCTGTCGCGAGGCTCCACCGCCCACCCCGGGTGCCGGAAGCCCTCGGCAAGCGGTGGGTTGACCTGCTCACCGCGATGACATCGGCCCGGCCTTCCGACCGGCCTGGCGCACTTGAGGTTGAGCAATCACTCCGAGGCGCCATCGCTTCCGGTGTCCCTCTTGCGCTGCCGGTTGGCGCCCAGGGAACCACGCGGCCCCTTCCCCGCAAGCCAGACCGCCCGCCCCGCACAGCCAGGGCGACCACCCACACCCGCGTGCAGCCAGCTGCAACGGTCAGCGAAAGCGAAGGCGACAGCACCGTCGTCGTGCCGGTCGTGCGAAACAGGCGCCAGTGGCGAGGGAAACCGCTAAGCCGTCCCCGCAGATCGGCGTGGGCTGCCGCCACCGCACTGCTTACCACCGCCTTGGTGATCATTGGCGTGAGCGCATACCAACCGCCTGCTCCCGCGGCCCCGGCCCCGCCCGTCCTGGCAACGTACACGCCCACTCCCACGCCGAGCAGCCCGACGGCCACGCCCTCACCAAGCGTTGAGCCTTCGACTCCGGTTGCGCCAGTTGCGCCAGCCGCCCATGTTCCCGTGGCTCCGGCCCCGGCCCCGGGACACCATAAGGGCAACGGCAAGGGTGGCGGCGGTTAGGAGCGGGCGCCCGGCCTGAGGAAAGTCAGCTCTGCGGGTCGTACATGAACTCGCTCGTGCGGCCGGACAGCAATGGCGCGTTCGGCCACCGTGGGGGCATGGAAAAGGCGAGGGTCGGCACGCCGACCCTCGCCTTCGTTCCTGCTGTGGCTAGATTCCGCCGTCGCGGGTATCCCGGGTCACGATGCGGTCCCCGGTGGCCGGGTCGACGGTGGCGCGGCTTTCGCTGATTCGGCGGGTCCGACGCGGACCGAACACGAAGAGGGAGACGATCAAGCCGATGACGCCGACGACCATGAGGATATAGCCGACCATATGGAGGTCGATGAATGACACGACATCGACGGGGATGGCGAAGGCCAGAATTGCGCCTATCGCGATAAGGAAGATGGATGATCCGATACCCACTGCTTTACCTCCTGCTGAACCGCGGACCCGGCGGTGGCGGGTATTACTAAGGTTGCTTTGCATCGCCAAAATTACACGTCAGTACCCCATACGGCAACTGCAAAACGCCGTACCGGCTCCTTGAATGGAACATCGTTAAAAACACTAAGGGTACTTTGCATTTTGGTGTCCGCCGGGTACGGTCCCTTTAAGGGGGCATATGTTTCTATTGGGGAGGTCAGAATGGCAGGCAAGTTTGAACTATTTGTCGATGCCAAGGAACGCTACAGGTTCCGGCTGAAAGCAGCGGACGGGACTGTCATGGCGGTCTCGAAGGATTTTGAGACCAAACGTGCTGCAGTGGTGGGAATCCGCGAAGTGCGGGCGTGCGCGGGCATGGGACTGATTACGGACCTGTGTCCGAGTCATCCGGCGACGCCGGAGATCTCCGCGCCGTCCCCGGCCGACGGAAGCTCGCCACCACCCTCGGCCGAAGCGGGGGCGCCTGAGGCCCGGAATTGGCTCGGCCGTACTTTCGTCGTTCGTAGGCGCGGCCACAAAGCGCTGACCAAGCGATGGCCGGACCTAGCCAAGTAACACCGGATCAACCAGCGCGGACACACAGGGTCGTCAACCGACAACGCCGCACTGCAGGAAATGCCGGGACTCAAGGCGTCCCGGCATTTCCATTGCGCTAGCAGGTCTTCAGCTTGACTGCCGGCCGAGGTCGAAGGTCCCGGCTTGTGGTGGCCGGGTGCTCCATTCGGTCTCGGTGGCCCGCATCCAAGGAAAAGGCAGGAGTTCGTCCAAGCCGACAGTTCCAACCTCTCCCCCGGCGTCAACCAGGACAGTCGCCTCGGGCCCATAGTTCCGGAGCAACTCCCGGCAAACGCCACAAGGATTGGTGACCTGGGGCTCGCCGTGTTCGTCCATGCTGACGGCCACCGACGACTGGATGGAGCCTTCCTGCGCGATGCGCGCATTGGCGAGGGCGCTGGACTCGGCACACACGTTGATGCGCTTGGAGCCAATGTGAAGGCCCAGGTAGATCGCCCCGGACGCACCCCGCATTGCGGCGGCCACACGATGGTTCTCGCCGTGGTGGGCTGAGAGGAGCAGTTGTCGCGCCGCGGTGTAGAGCTCAACATCGGACTGACTGAGGTCAAAGGAGATCACAAGCACCCCTGAACCGAGGCGGCCGAGGCGGCCGCGGCAGCAAGAATCCGCGCACGTCCCTAGCTTCCAACGAAGATTCCATTCTTCCGGCGCGCCAGCAGGTAGAACACAATGCTCAGCACGGACAGGACGGCAACGTAAACCGGGAAGATCCACGACGCATTCATGGACTGGAGCCACACCAGGAGGTAGGAAGCAGTGCCACCGAAGACGGCGACACCGATGCCGTAACCCAGGGAAGTTCCGGCGCCGCGGCAGGATTTGGGCATCAGGGAACTGGTGACGACGTTGTACAGCGTCATGTTCAGGACCAGGACAACCGAACCTCCCAGAAGAACCGCGGCGAATCCGCCGATGCCCGGGCGGAAGTACATCAGCATCAGGAAGACCGAGGGAATGGACAGTGCGCGGGTTACCAGGAACCACTTGGAAATCGATTTGCCGTCCGTGAATTTGCCAACCACGAGGCTGCCGATCACAAGCACCACGCCTAGGACGGTGGTGAGGGCGAAGACGGCGGTCGCGTCTTCCTTGAAGCCGCTCCGGGCCGCGGTGGGCAGTCCCGTATTCCAGGCGTAGTTGTAGGCCTGCGCCGCTCCGACGACGAAGGTAATGGCCAGAACGCTCAGCCAGTGCTTGCGCACGCCACCCCAAACCGCCTTCGAGGAATTGTCCGCAAGCTCCTCCGGCCGCATGGTTTCGGGAAGGGTCCGCCGCAGGTAGACCACGATGAATCCGAAGATTGCACCCACGACGAAGGGAACCCGCCAGCCCCAGTCGGCCATGACAGCCCCGCTCAGCATCAGGCTACATAGGTAGCTGACCAGCGAAGCGAGAAGAATGCCTGAGTTGACGAAGAAGGAGATGATGCCTGCGACGAATCCTTCGCGTCCCACGGGAACCAGTTCGACGGCGTGTGCGGTGGAAAGGGGAGCTTCAACGCCGGTGGAGATGCCCTGCACAATGCGGCAGACCAGGAGGATGATGCCGGCAGCGCCGCCGATCTGCTGGTATGTCGGACACAAGGCGATGACCAGCGTGGTGATTGCCATCATCATGATGGACCAGAGCATCACTTTTCGGCGGCCGATTCTGTCAGCGAAAGTACCGAGCAGGACGCCGCCCAAGGGGCGGAACGCGAAGCCTACGGCGAAGACCGCCAAGGCATTGAGGGTTGCGGCGGTCGGGTCCTGCGAGGGGAAGAACTTTGGCCCGATGAAAGCGGACAGTAGCCCGAAGACCATCCAGTCATACCACTCAAGGGTGTTCCCGAGTCCGAGGCCCAGCAGCCCACGGCGGACTTCCGGAGAGAGCCGGGATTTACGGGCGCTCTCCAGGCCATTCTTGACGACAGTGTCAGTCATGATTCTTTCCTTCCTCCGCACCTTCGGAGTGCGTGAGGGTACGGATCACCGTTGACATCCAGGGGTATGGACGGTGATCGAAACTATCATTTTGGCTTGGTTCGGCAACGCCGTACCAGCTCACCTCATGGGAAGTGAGTTAGCCCAGATAGCTACGCGTGCCTCTTCGTAGCGCTTGAAGCAAACGGGGATATCCAGTCCGGAAACAGGAACGTGGATGGCTTGCTCGGATGTCGCAGGTTCAGCATGGGAGAAACGAACGTGAACGTGGGGCTGGGCCTTCCGCCAGAAGGCTGAAGCGCCCACGTCCGTGATCGTGTTGGAAACTCCCCCACGTGATGTGACTCACTTAACTATATTGAAGATATTCACTAGGTCAATGCTTTTTGATAAATAGCCCCCACCGCCCCGGCGCCATCGAAAAGGCCCTCAATCGCAGGAAGTCACAGCGAAGCCGCCGCAGCATCGCAACGCAAGAAAAGTTTCACGAAACCATTGATTCGGTAAATTTTTTCACTATAGTTATGAAAGTCAGCTCACCGAGAGAAAGCTGGATCATGACCAACGAGATCATCGCGGCATCCTCACCCGCCGGCACGAGCGCGCTCCTGGCGACTGTCGGCAACAAGGTCCGCACGATGCGCAAGGACAAGGGGATGACTCTGTCCAAACTCTCGGAAATCACCGGTCTCAGCCCGGCGATCGTCAGCCAGATCGAGCGTGGGCTAGCCAACCCGTCATTCACCACCTTGGCGCAACTGGCTCACGGCCTGGACATTCCTGTGGGGAAGTTCTTCCTCGGCCAGGAAGAAACCAGGTCGCCGGTTGTTCGCAAGTCCGAGCGGCGAAACCTCAAAGGCGTCACCAAGAAGTCCGTGGGAGAGGCAGTCTATGAGCTCCTGACCCCGGATCTCAATGGCGCGTTGGAGGCCCAGTGGATCGTGAGTCCGCCAGGCCACGACACCAGCGCCACTCCGTTTCGCCACAGCGGCGAGGAATTCGGCATCATCCTGTCGGGAAGGAAAGACATCTTCCTCGACGGTGAGTGCTACACGCTTGAAGCCGGCGATTCAATCACTTTCTCCTCGGATACGCCGCATTGGTACAAAAACAGCTACGAAGAGGTATGCGTAGCGATCTGGGTCAACGCCCCTCACGTGTGGTGATCGGCCGGCGCTAGCCGCCGCCCGTTCCCATACACGCACGGACCCTTGGACGTCCGTCCGCAAACATCTCCACTTTCCGGGTCCAGGTTCCCACGGACCTCTACTCGTCATGCCCTCCGCCAGGCCTGCTTCGCCGCGTGCATCGCGGCGGGCTCCTCCTGAGCACCCGTCTCTACCCCGGCAACCGTGAAACGGCATGCCGCCGGGAAGTAAGGATCCTCCACCATGAACTCCTTTGCCACCACATCGTCACTGGAACTCAGTACGACGACGGCGGACCTCGCCGCACCCGTCATCTCCCGCTCCGATGTCCTCGTGGTCGGCGGTGGGCCCGCCGGTGTGGCCGCCGCCGTCACCGCAGCACGTTCGGGCGCATCCGTCACGCTCCTGGAGCGCTACTCCTCGCTCGGTGGACTTGCCTCGGGCGGCATGGTCCTGGTGCTCGACGACATGACCAACGGCCAGGAAATCACGGTGACCGGCATCGTTTCGGAATACGTTGAGCGGCTGCAGAAGCTCGGCCTGGCAATTGTCCCCCCTGCCGATGACCGCAAGACCTCCGAGGAACTCTGGAACAAGTGGGGCCGCTACGGCACCTTCGACTTCCACTCCCACACCAACCCCAAGCCGATTTGCTACGCCGCGGCCTTCGACCCTGACGGCTGGAAGCGGGTCTCCAACGACCTCGTCCGCGAAGCCGGCGTCAACCTCCGCCTCCACTCCTGGTTCTCCCGCCCGATCGTGGACAACGGCGTCATGAAGGGCGTCATCTGCGAGACGAAGTCCGGCCCGCAGGCGTTCATGGCAGACGTCGTCATCGACACCACCGGCGACATCGATGTCGCCTCACGTGCCGGCGCCAGCCACATCAAGGACAGCTACCTCACCACGCTCGTCTTCCGCCTCGGCAACGTGGACACAGCCGCCGCTGAGGCTTTCGAGCAGGCCAATCCGAAGGAAGCCCGTGCCATCAACCGCACCATCAAGCGTCTCCTGGGTGGTGCCTGGGAATTGTGGTGGCTCAAGACACCCATCGACGGCGTCGTCTGGTGCAACGCTCCCCACATGAGCGGGTACGACGGCGTGGACCCGGCAGACATGACTGCCGCCGAGTTTGCTGCGCGGGACCGGATCACCGAAGCAGTGGAGTACGTACGCGCCCACCTGCCGGGCTTTGAGAACTGCTACATGCTCGACGTCGCATCCCAGATGGGCGTACGGCAGACCCGCCTGCTCGAGGGCGAATACGTCATGACGAAGGATGACGTCACGTCCCGCCGCCACTTCGCGGACACCGTGGCCCGTGGCCGCGATTACTACTACCCATACCGCTCGCTGCTTCCCAAGGAAGTCGACCAGTTGCTCGTCGCGGGCCGCCACTACTCAGCCACTCCGGAGGCGCAGAAGATGTCCCGCGAGATCCCGCCCTGCATGGCCATGGGCCAGGCAGTCGGCGTCGCCGCCGCGCTGGCGGTCCAGAACGGCACTCTCGTCCGCGAGGTCTCCGCCCTGGAGATCCAGCAGGGCATGCGCCGGCACGGTGCAGACCCAGGCGACGTTCCGTCGTCGAACGCTACCGTCGACAGCGAAGCGGTGGTGGGAGCATGAGCACCGACACCCTTCTCGATGAGCTTGAGGGAACCGCGTCACCGGAGCCCGGAGCCGCCGCCAAGCCCAACAGCGCTCCGCTACCCCTCGACGGCATCAAGGTGGTGGACTTCACCCAGGTGTTCATGGGACCGTCCTGCACCCAGCTCCTGGGCGACTACGGCGCGGACATCATCAAGGTGGAACGCCCCGGCGCCGGGGACATCTCGCGCAACTCATTCCCGGACAAGGACGGCCAGGACAACCCCATCTTCCTGGCCATCAACCGGAACAAGCGCAGCGTTTCCGTAGACACCCGCACGGACGAGGGCAAGGCCGTCCTCCGCCGGGTCATGGCCGACGCGGACGTCGTCGTCAGCAACTTCCGCTCCGGCGTGATGGAACGGATGGGCTTCGGCTACGAGGACCTCAAGGCCGCGAACCCGGGCATCATCTGGGCCTCCGGCACGGGCTTCGGCCCGGTTGGGCCCTACTCCCACAAGGGCGGCCAGGATGCGATCGCGCAGGCCTACTCAGGCGTGATGTGGCGGCGCGAGTCGGACGACGTGAAGCCGTCCATCTACCCCACCACGCTCTGCGACTACATCACGGGCATGCACCTCATGCAGGGCATCCTGCTGGCATTGCGCACCCGGGAGGCATCCGGCGTCGGGCAAAAGGTCGAAGTGACGATGTACGACTCCATGCTCCACCTGCAGATGCAGGAAGCCTGCATGCAGCTCAACCGCGGCTACGAAGTCAACTGGGGCGCCATGCCGCTGAGCGGCGTCTTCGAAACGACGGACGGCGCCGTCTGCATGGTGGGCGGGTTCACCCCTGACCCGCTCGCCCGGATTTCCGAGGCCCTGGGACTGGACGAAGACCTCACCCAGCGGCCGGAGTTCGCCAACCTGGAGCAGCAGTTCAAGCACAAGCCAGCCCTGCAGGCAATCTTCCGGGAACGCATCGCCACGAACACCACCGAGTACTGGACCAACCAGCTGGAGAGCCAAGGGCTGCTCAACGCGCCCGTCCTCACCTTGGAACAGGCCCTCGCCGATGCCCAGACAGAGGCCAACGGGATGATAGTCGAAGCCGAACACCCGGGCGTCGGCACGGTAAAAATGCTCAACGCCCCCATTCGCCTGTCCGCAACGCCGCCTTCCATCCGGCGGGTGGCCCCGCGGCTCGGTGAGCACAACGTGGAGGTGCTCCTGGAGAACGGCTTCGATGCCGAAACCATTGAGCGCCTGCAGAAGCTGGGGGTACTCCGGTGAGCGCTGTCGTTGAGAAGCCAGCCTCGGCTGCCAACACAGTCGACCAGGTCACCCTGACCATCGAGAACCACGTGGCCACGGTGGTGATCGACCGCCAGCACGTGCTCAACGCCGTCGATGGAACCACCCAGGAACGGCTGAACGGGATCTGGAGCCAGCTCGAAGCGGACCCCAACGTGCGCGCCGTCGTCATCACGGGGGCCGGAACCCGGGCGTTCTGCGTCGGGGCGGACATGTCCGCCTCCGCTGTGGGCAAGACAGGACTGCAGTACTGGGCGGAGCTTGACCCGAACGGTTTCGGCGGACTGAGCCTGCGGACGAGCCTGGACGTTCCGGTCATTGCCCGGGTGAATGGCTATGCGCTTGGCGGCGGCATGGAAATAGTGCTCGGCGCCGACATCGTCATAGCCGCGGACACGGCCCGATTCGGCCTCACCGAACCGCGCGTCGGGAGACTGGCGCTCGACGGCGGCGTCCACCAACTGGTGCGCCGTGTCCCTTATACCCAAGCGATGGGCATGCTCCTCACCGGCCGCAAGGCCGAGGCAGCGGAAATGCAGTCGATGGGCCTCGTCAACGAAGTGGTTCCGGCGGATGAACTCGACGCCGCAGTGCAGCGCTGGGTGGACCAGATCCTCGCTTGTGCGCCGAGTTCTGTCCGGGCCGTCAAGCAAATGGTCAGCAGGACCAGCCACCTGAGCGCCGCGGAAGCACGCGGCCTCAGGTTGCCGGCCCTCATGGCCGCTCTCGACAGCGAAGACTCCGCCGAAGGCGTGCGCGCCTTCCAGGAAAAGCGGCCGCCAGTGTGGCCGGGCCGCTGAATGCAGCACGGACAGAGCGGGACACCGAACGTCAGCATGAACGGAAGGACAATCCAATGCGGGAATCACTGACACCCGGCGTGTGGGGCGTCGTCGCCACGCCATTCCAGGGCAGCACCCTCGATCTGGACACCGACAGCCTGGCCCAATTGGTGGAGCACTATGAATCCATTGGCGCCACGGGACTGACCGTCCTCGGTGTCTTCGGAGAGGCCGCTGCCCTGACCGCAGCGGAGCGCAGCCTGGCACTGGAAGTGGTGGTCGAAGAAACCCGATTGCCGCTCGTGGTAGGCGTAACCTCGCTCTTCACGGGCACTGCAGTCGAAGAAATCCGCGCTGCCCAGGCCGTGGCCGGAGACCGGCTCGCAGCAGTCATGGTGCAGGTCAATTCGGCACGGCCGGAGGTGGTCGTCGCGCACCTGAACGCGATCCACCAATCCACCGGCGCAAAAGTTGTCCTGCAGGACTACCCAGTAGCCAGCGGCGTCAGCATCAGCACGGAAGCACTCATCTACGTGGTCCAGGCCTGCAAGTTTATTGTCGCGGTCAAAGCCGAAGCCCCGCCCACCAGTGTGGCCATTGCCCAACTCGCGGCCTCCGTCGACGTCTCCGTGTTCGGTGGGCTAGGAGGTCAAGGCCTGCTGGACGAACTGGTGGCCGGCGCCGCGGGCGCCATGACGGGCTTCTCCTATCCGGAAGCCCTCGTGGCCTGCGTCCGCGCCTGGCAGGCGGGCGGTTACGACGCAGCCCGGGACGCGCTCCTCCCGTACCTGCCCCTCATCAACTTCGAGCAGCAGGCCCGGATCGCATTGGCTGTCCGGAAGCAGTGCTTCCGTGAAAGGGGCCTCATCAAGGACCCCGGTGTCCGGCCGCCCGCGGCTCCTTTCCCGGATGTCCTCAGGGACGGCATGTTGACCCATCTGGCTGAAGCGGCCGACGCTTTGGACCTCTCACGAACCCCCACCGCCCGCACGGCAGGAAGGCTCTGATGGACTTCGGAATCAACGGCAAGAGCGCCTTCGTCGCTGCCTCCACAGGAGGGCTCGGACTAGCCGTCGCCCGCGGCCTCGCGGCCGAGGGCGTCAGGGTGGCCATCACCGGCCGCCGCGGCGAGCTGGCCGAGAAGATCGCGGCGGAACTGCAGGCTGACGGCCATAGCGCCGTGGCAGTCGAGGCCGATCTGAGCACCCCCGAAGGGGTGGCCGCCGCCGTCGAGCGCGCCGTGGATTTGCTCGGCCCCATCGATATCCTCGTGCTCAACGGGCCCGGCCCCAAGCCAGGGGCGGCCGCGAGCCTTGGCGCGGATGACATCGCGGCGGCGTTCGAGTTGCTGGTGAAACCGCACCACGCGCTGGTTTCGAAGATCCTGCCAGGGATGCGGGAACGGCGTTGGGGACGAATCCTGGCGATCGGATCGAGCGGAATCGTGGCACCCCTGCCCAACCTCGCCGTCTCCAACACGGGCCGTGCAGCATTGGCCGGCTACCTCAAGACGCTTGCGGCGGAAGTTGCCCTCGACGCTGTCACAGTCAACATGCTCTTGCCCGGGCGCATCGCCACCGATCGCGTCGCCGAACTGGACCGGGCAGCAGCCAAACGCCGGGGCACCACGCCGGAGGAAATCCAGCTTGAATCCCGCAAGACCATCCCTGCCCGTCGCTACGGCGAACCGGAGGAGTTCGGCGCAGCCGGAGCGTTCCTCTGCAGTGCCCCCGCTTCCTACATCACCGGCGTCGCGCTTCGCTGCGACGGAGGCCTGATCCGGAGCCTCTAGGCTCTGGCCTCCTCCCGAACAGCAGTTGCCCAAACAAGCCGTACTAGCCAAAGGACTACCATGACCTCCACCGCCACCGAATCTGCAACCTCCACCCATGAGAATGTTGCCGTAGCGCAGCATCTGATCAACGGCGAATGGACCGGAGAACCCGAAATCCAGCGAATCAATCCGGCCCGCCCGGATGAACTCGCGGCCCTCTCCCCGCGAGGTACCGCAGAGGACGTCGATGCGGCCATCACGGCCGCTGCCGCTGCCCAGCCGGCTTGGGCCGCCTTGCCGGCGCCCGCCCGCGGGGCCATCCTCATGACCGCCGGCAACCTGCTCGCGGAACGCCAAGCCGCGATCGCCGAGGACCTTGTCCGCGAAGAAGGCAAAACCCTCGCCGAAGCCAAGGGAGAGGTCAAGCGCGCGTCGGACGTGCTGCGCTTCTTCGGCTCGCTCGGCTGGTCCGCCACCGGCGAAGTGCTTCCCAGCGGCCTCCCGGACACCACCATCACCACCCGGCGCGAGCCGCTGGGCGTGGTCGGGCTCATCACCCCGTGGAACTTCCCCATCGCCATTCCGGCGTGGAAGGCCGCACCCGCACTCATCAGCGGCAACGCCGTGGTCATCAAGCCGGCCGAACTCACCCCGCTCTCCGCGACGCACCTCGCCCGTGCCCTCAAGGACGCCGGACTTCCCGCCGGAGTCTTCAACGTGGTCCACGGACAAGGCCGGGTAGTCGGAGACGCTTTGGCACGCGATCCCCGCATCACCGGGCTGTCCTTCACCGGATCAACCAAGGTGGGGCTCGGACTCCAGGAAATCCTGAATGCCCGCCGCGCCCGTGTCCAGCTTGAAATGGGCGGCAAGAACGGCGTTCTGGTCCTCGACGATGCCGATCCGCGGAAAGCGGCCGCGGTAGTCGCAGCCGGCGCGTTCGGACTCACGGGCCAAGCGTGCACGGCAACGTCCCGCGTCTACGTCACCCCGGGCATCCGCGACGCGTTCCTCGAGGCCCTCGTTGCCGAGGCCGCCAGCTACACCGCCGGTGACGGACTCGACGGCGCCAAAATGGGCGCTGTGGTGAGCAGCCAGCAGTTCGAGCAGGACCAAGCCGCGGTGCGCTCCGCCGTCGAGCGCGGCGCCACCCTCCTTCACGGAGAGTACGACGGCGACGCCTCCGGTGCGCTGCTCTTCCCCGCCGCCGTGCTCACCGACGTTGCGTTTGACGACGCTGCCGTTACGGAGGAAATCTTCGGTCCCGTGGTTGCTGTCCGGGAGGTGCCCGACTACGAAGCCGGACTCACCGCGATCAACGACTCACGCTACGGCCTCACCGCAGGCATCTGCACGGATTCTTTGGCCCTGGCCACGGACTTCGCCGCGCGTGCCCAGGCAGGCGTTGTCAAGGTCAACCGTCCCACGGCGGGCTTGGACCTGAACGTGCCGTTCGGCGGCGTGAAGGACTCGTCCACCAACACCTTCCGCGAGCAGGGCAAGTCCGCACTGGACTTCTTCACGTGGGGCAAGACCGTTTACACCGGTGTGTAGCGCGCCATGACCTACGTGATCGCGCAGCCTTGTGTCGACGTCAAGGACAAAGCCTGCATCGACGAATGCCCGGTGGACTGTATCTACGAAGGCGAACGCTCGCTCTACATCCACCCGTCCGAATGTGTGGACTGCGGCGCCTGCGATCCCGTCTGCCCGGTCGAGGCGATCTACTATTCGGACGATGTCCCGGATGATTGGGCAGACTATGTGCGGGCCAACGCCGAGTTCTTCGAGGACATCGGATCTCCCCAGGGAGCTTCAGCAGTGGGAAATCTCGGACGGGACCATCCGGTGGTTGCAGCGGCACCAGTCCCGGCGTAAGCGGGGGGCTGGTGCCGGGAGGCACGACGTACGGACCGCGGCCGCGGCGCTGTCCGTACTCATCCAGCCCGCCTGGCTTGGATCGCGTGGCGAAGCGATTCCAAGCTGGGCAGCCCCGAGAGGCTACCGGCCGTACGGTAGACGCGGCACGTCATGGCGGGGTCTGCCGTCGAGGGGAAGAGGTCAATTCCGTCCGCCATGAATGTCGGGGATCCATGGAATCCGCAGGCTTCGGCCTCTTCGTCGGTCATGATCTCCCTGACGGCAATGAACGCCGGTTCGTGCCCTTCGAATTCCATGGCCCGGGAGAACAGCTTCCGGGCCGCGGAGCCGTGCGGACAGTCCCGGATGGTGAGCAATTCGAACTCCATGGCCCTATTATCTGTCTCGCCGCCAGGTTCACAGAAGGTCGGCGTGATGCTCCGCGACGACGTTCGGGTGGGCCCTCAGCCGGTAACGGAGGGCGTTGTCCCCGTAGGTTTCCAAAATCGGGCTGTTGGAGGGGTCAACCGACAGGCCGCGGGCCTTTGCCTGGAACTCCGGGCTCACGGCAAGCTGCGGCATGGTCGCGTCAAGGGCAGGATTGTAGAAGAACGGCAGGGAAATCCGGTCCGTGCCCCGAAGTGGCGAGATGACCCGGTGCAGGGTCGCCTTGAGGTAGCCGTTGGTGGCCAGCTCGAGCATTTCGCCGATATTGACCACGAAAGTGCCCGGCACTTGCGGGGCGTCGATCCACTTTCCTTGGTATTCGACCTGGAGACCGCCCTTTCCGGGCTCGACCAGGAGCAGTGTGAGTACTCCCCCGTCACGGTGGGATCCCACTCCCTGCTTGCGGTCCGGGTCCGACTCCCCCGGATATCTCACGATCTTGAGGACAGGGAAGGCCCGTTCGGCGAACGCCGCATCAAAGGTGTCCTCGGGCGCTCCGAGGGAAACTGCCAGGGCCCGCAACAGCGCGAGCGAGATGGCGCTCAGCCGTTCGGTCCATGCTGAGACAATCTCCCGCATTTCCGGGAGGGCTTCCGGCCACAAGTTGGGTCCCTCGAGCCGCCAGTATTCCGGGACACCCGGGCCCGGCTCAACAGCGTCACGCTCGACGCCGATGTCGATCTGCTCGCGCCAGTCAATCCCGCCGTCCGTAAGCTCGCCGCCGACGCGGGTGTAGCCGCGGAACTGCGGGCTATGCACATTCTCGATCGCGAGCTTTTCCTCATCCGGCAATTCGAAAAAGCGGCGCGACACGTCGAGAATGGCATCCGTCAACTCCTGCGGGATACCGTGGCCGGCGAGGTAGAGAAAGCCAACCTCATGCATGGCGTCGCGCAGTTCGTCACGGAAGCGGGAGGCCTCCTCCGGACCTGCTTCCAGACGGGAGAAATCGATCACGGGCAAGGTATCGAGTGTCAATGCACCAAGTCCTTTTCATCGAATGCCGCAAGCGTGCTCATGTCCCCGTTACTTTAGCTCGGCTGTTTGGGATGCCACACACCGAACCGGTTGCCGTGCGGGTCCAGGAGGTGCGCGAACTCGATCGCGCCGTTATCGACGAGCGGCATGGCTACGCTCGCACCAAGCGATTCGGCCCTGGCGATCGCGGCCTTCACATCGTCCACTTGCACGTAGAAGATCGCCCAGGACGCTCCGTCAAGGGAGGAGGTGTCCCACAACCCACCCTTGTCGCCATTCACCATCTGGTAGCTGGCGGGCGACGACTCGCCGAAGGTCCAGTCGAAAAGTGAGCCGTAGAAGGCCCGGGCGCTCCCGGGATCGGGGGAACCGACTTCGAAATAGTTCACGATGGAGGCCACGACTTGTATCCTTCCACTTTTGCCTAAAAGGACGGAGGCCGCCCGCGAGACCTAGGGGCGGCCTTTTTCGATGAGGTCAGGTGATTATCTTGTAGAGATCCACGACGGTCTCTTCCGGGGGCGACTCGAATCCGCCCTCGATGCCCGCCTGCATGCGGGGCATGAGAATGCTGTCGCGGAATTTCTCCCAGCTTTCCTTCGATTCATGGACGGCCATGATGGTCCAGCCACCGGCCGACGGGCCTGCGGCATGGAAGGTCTGACCCTCGGGCAGTAGGCCCTCTCCTGGGTGGACAGCGGCAATTGATGCCTCGTATTGCTCCTTCGTGCCTCCTGGGAAGAAGTGCACGACTCCGTAGTGCGCGGCTTCCATATCTGCTCCTTGCTGGCGTGGACGGGTGTGGACATGCCAAGCAATAGACCCCGCTGCCCAGGATGTCAATAAGTTTCCCAGGCGGAATCCACATCAGATATTCAGGTCCAGAATTCGTCCACCTTGGCGGTGTCCTCGAAGAATTCCCGGCCCTCAACAACCTTTGCGTCGCGGACTACGAAGGAAATGACAGTTGCAATGTCCAGTGTCTTTCCGTCGTTTTCGGCGCGGGTTTGCTGGAGGGCAATCGTGTGGTTTTCTCCGCCGACGACGTCCTGGACTGCCGCTTGGAAGGTGCCCTGGGAACGCGCTGCCAGCTCACCGAAGTAGGCCAGGATCTCGTCCCGCCCCTGCTTCGTCCCGGACAGCACGCCAGTTCCCGCTACATGCCAGACTGCGTCCTCCGCGAACAATTCGCTGAGTGTCGCCAGATCACCTGAGTTAAAGGCCTCGTATCCCCGCCGGACCAATTCAGCGTTTTCTGTAGCTCCCATGTTCGGATACCTCTCCGTCATCCTCGTCGGTCAATGGGACGGCTTAAGGCTATTCCTGGGCGGGGTGCCTGTCGATGGGAAAAGCCTCAGGTTCGGGGACCCGCTCACAGACCCACATCGGCGCGATGCATGGCTCAGCCCCGGTTGTCTTCGCGGGGCCCTTGAGACACCTCCGGGGCGGTGGGACGATGAAGCCGTGAATCCCTTCTTCGATTTCGTGGGCCATTACTGGTGGCTGGTCTTTCCCTTGAGCGGAGTGGCTGGCGGTTGGGCGCGGTCCTGGTCCAGGGCCAGCGAGCGGCGGCACCGCCGCCGGGTGGAGCTTTACCGCCTCAAGAACCGCGCGGCGGAAATGGAACAAGTCAGCCAGGGCGAGGTCCTCCGGCTGCAGGAGGCTCACGACGCCGTGAACCATCGATGGCTCGAATACGAGCTTGACGTCGGGAAACTCATTGATTTTCCGGTCATGTCGGATGTCCGCGAGCCGCTCACCGTTGCGTTTCTTCGGGCAAAACGGGAGGCTGACGGCTTGCGCCCCGCAAAACCGGCGGAAGTCACGACGGCGGCGCGCCTTGCGGAATACCGCGCGGCCGTCCGCAGCTACGAACTGGCGTTCGATGTGGCAGAGCGCGAAGCCAAACGCATCAAGGACGGCAATTTCACTGAGCCCGAACGCCAGCGGTTGGCGACCGCGCGGAAGCTGCTGAGGATCGCTTCGGACAGTGCGGCGACGCCTGCGGAGCGGCAGACAGCGTACAAGCGCGCCCGGCGCGAATTGGATGGGTTGATCGTGCTCCCCGAAGCGACCGTCGCTGCGTTGGAAGAGAAGATCGCCGGGATGCTCGACGCACCAAAGACTCCGGACTTCCACCAAAGCTGACAGGCACAATCGTCCTGCCCGGGGCTATCCACGCGAGCACGTGAGGCGTAACTTTTTCTCATCCCGGCAAGTCTGTACTGACCCACCGCCGGCACCTATCAGGAGGACATCATGGACAACTTTCTGCGACGTGGCGGACTCGAAGTCCCGGAGCCCGTCCGACGCTTCCTTCAAGGCGAATCCGACTTCTCGCTGCGCATCGAGCAGTACCAGGAAGGGGACACGCTCGTCGTCAGAGCGGATCTGCCGGGAATCGAC
Organism: Arthrobacter bambusae; assembly: GCF_030812595.1. Lineage (GTDB taxonomy): Bacteria > Actinomycetota > Actinomycetes > Actinomycetales > Micrococcaceae > Arthrobacter > Arthrobacter bambusae_B. The sequence continues at coordinate 500,166 of NZ_JAUSSZ010000001.1, read as the reverse complement.
CCCGAGACCGACGTCGACATCAGCATCGTCGACGACACTCTGCACATCGACGCGCGGCGCGAGGAGGATCCCGAACGCATGGACAAGAAGGGCTACCGGAGTGAGCTCCGCTATGGCGAGCGGTCCCGCAGCATTCCGTTGCCCCGCGGCGTGAACCAGGACGGCGTCGTCGCAACCTACGAGGATGGCGTCCTCGAATTGCGAATCCAACTCCCCGAGCAATCAGAGCCGCAGACCACGAAAGTCCGCGTAGTCCGCACGGGTGGCCGCGGAGCCAACCCGGCTCCAGGGGCACCGGGGAATTAGATCAGCTGAGGGGAGGCCTAGGGCCTCCCCTCCCGTCCGTCTGGCCGACGCACTTTTTGGAGCCGCGAATCCGGCCTCTTGTCCTGGGGAGCGGCAGCTTCATGGGGAGTGGCGGGCATTGCGAGGACAGCGAGAACGGTGAGCGCGGCGCTCACGAGCACCGCGAGAAACACTGCCGCCGAGGCGGATACGATGGCCTGCGAATTCTTCCCGCCGCCTGGGTTGGCAGCGTAGATTGCGTTGGCCACGCCGCCGAAGGTGGCTACGCCAAGCGAGCTGCCAATGGATCGAGCGAAGAGGTTGGTGCCCGTCACTACTCCGCGCTCGTGCCATTCGACACTGGACTGGGCTGCGATCAGGCTCGGAGTCGCTAGCAGCCCCAGTCCGAGCCCGGCGATGAAGCAGCTCCCTGCGACGAACGCCAGGTTAGGTGTGTAAGCCGTCATCGCGAGGGCCGCCGACCCGATCAGGGTGACCGCGCTGCCGATCAAGGCCGTGGACCTGAATCCGATCCGAAGGTAGAAGCGGCCCGACTGCGAGGCGCTGATCGGCCAGCCGATGGTCAGGGCTGCAAGTGACAGGCCCGCCGTAATGGGCGACACCGAAAGTGCACCCTGAAGGAAGGTGGGCACATACGACGTGAGGCCGAGCACGATTGCTCCGGCACCGAAGGAGATCAAGGCGGTCGTGCCAAGAAGGCGCCTCGAAACGACCCACGGCGGAAGGACAGGCTCCGCGGCCCGGCGCTCGACCAGGACGAAGGCAACGAGCGAAACCGAACCAATGCCAAACACGGCGATGCTGATCGGCGAGTCCCAGGCCCATGCCTGGCCGCCCTCGAGCGCACCGAGAATGGTCAAGGTCAACGTGATCGTGAGTAGCGCGGCTCCGAGATAGTCGACACGGTGCTTTACCCGTTCGATGTTCTCTTGGAACCTCTGAACCAGCATCCACGCAGCCACGAGGCACAGCGGGATGTTGACCAGGAAGATTCCGCGCCACAGTCCAAGCGAAGAGAACACTCCGCCCAGTGTCGGACCGACAAGAGAAGAGGTCGCCCACACGCTGGCGAGGTAGCCTTGCACCTTCGCGCGCTCGGCCAGGGTGTATATATCTCCGGCAATGGTAATGGCAACCGGCAGGACCGCGCCGGCACCGAGGCCTTGCACTACGCGGAAGGCAATGAGCGTGGGCATGCTCCACGCCAGCCCGCAAAGGATCGATCCGATCAGGAAGAGCCCGATGCCGGTGAGAATGATCGGCTTACGGCCTGCCATGTCGGAGAGCTTCGCATAGACCGGAACCGAGACAGCCTGCGCGAGAAGGTACGCGGAGAAGAGCCACGGGAACGAGGCAAAGCCGCCGATGTCGTGCACGATCGAAGGCACTGCGGTCGCCACGATCGTGGCATCGATCGCGACGAGGCCGCTCGAGAGCATCAGGGCTATGAGTACCGGGCCCCGCTTGGAACGGAAGCCCACTCCGTCGCTTTGAATTGCCATGTCACGGCCTGTCCTTCCCCTATGCCCGGGCGTATCCTAATTACGTTTCCGGCACCGGCCTCGGCCGGCATTCTTCTCTGAACCCACTCAGATAGGCGTCATCCATGGAGATGAACATCAGGGACCACTGGGACATGCTCAGCCCCGAAACGCGGCATTGGCTAAAAGACAACCCTGGATGCGTGGTCTTGCCGCGAACCATCGCGGAAATAATCCATAAGGAAACCGGCATCACTCCGGACTTCGACCGCCACAGCCAGGTCAGCCTGTCCCCCGAGGATCTGAGCTTCATCCGGTCCAAGGCTGAAGGAGATCCCGCCCGGCCGACGTAATTGACCGGTCTGACGTCATTGACCGGTTAGGGGCCGTTATCTTCGCCGCCGTCTTCATCGGCCGGCGCCGGCGGGTCTTCAGCCGCTGGTACCGGCCGAGGGGCGGCCTCACGTAGTGGTCCTACCGTTCCCTCCGCGCCGTAGTCCCCCTCGGCGTACTGGCCGATTTCAGACTCGGCGGTGCGCCCCGGAACCGTGCCCGCTTCGCCGAGATCCGCCTTCGCGTAGCGTCCGGCTTCCCTGGCCTCCGTACCCAACGGCTCGGGCAAGCCTCCTTGGCTGCCGGCCGCACCGTAGTCGCCTTGGCTGTATTGGCCTTCTTGGTCTTGGGAATGCCGTCCGGGCTCTGTTCCGCTCTTCCCGTAGTTTCCCTCGACGAACCGGCCCCGGAGTTCGGGTTCCACTGGAACTCCGCTTTTCTCCTCTTCAGTGGGTTCTTCGACGCCGCTGCTGCTGTCGGTCATGACCTTGCCTTTCCCGCAACCAACTTTGCGTCTGTTCGGCGCTTTTCCAGTTTATCGGGGGACCTATCGGCACAACAGGGCCACGTTAGGCTCGGGAGGCTACTCCGCGCACGCCTCATCGAGCGGCGTCCCGCTCTCGATGAGCGATATATAGGTCTCCAGTTGGGACCGAAGTTGATCAGCTGAGTGATGTTCCGGCGTCAGTGTGGCGGTGATCTGGGCGCCGAGTGCGAACGTCATGATCCCCCCGACGACGTCGTCATCGTTGAGTCCTTCCTTCAGCTCGCCGAGCTCCCGGGCTTCGCGGAGCTTGTCGAAGAGGGCTTCACGCCATTGCTCCATCGAGGAATCATGCAAGGCAGCCTTGGCCGGGTCAGTCAGCGCCCGCTGCCAGAAGGCGATAGCGATACGCGCCTCGTTGAGCCTCTCGGCGTCGAGCGGCAAAATTTCATGGCAATAGCTGCGCAACGCGGACAGTCCCCGCCGGCCGGCAGTGGCGTCTCCCATGCGGGTATTCGTCTGGTTGAAGACGTGGCCGAAGGCGAACGTCAAGAGATCGTCCTTCGTGGGGAAATACGGCTTGAGCGCGCCGTTGGAAAAGCCGGCCTCCATGGCTATCTCGCGCATGGTGGCGCCCTCGATGCCCCTGCTGGCGATGATCCGCCACGTCGCTTCCACAAGCTCCAGCCGGCGTTTTTCGTGGTCTACGATCTTCGGCAACGCGTTCCCCAAATCTTTTTTCTACAACCGTTGTGACTCAGATTACACGCTGTTATTCTCTACACACATAGAAAATAAGCCCGCCACTCACAAAGGCCTTCCATGAGCACAACATCTTCTCCAGAAATCGCCGAATTGGCTGCGTTTGCCGGACTGCCTGGGTATCGGATGACCAGTGCCGAAGACGTCACGGCGGTCCGGGCCATCCTGGCCGACGCAGGACTCTTCGATGAATCCATCCGGATCGCCTACCTTGGCCTACTCGACCCCCCTCGCGATCCAGGAGCCGTGGACCGGAAATTCAGGGCCTTCCTGCATGACGTTTCATCCGGTGCGGCACGGGACGTCGTCGTCTCGGTGACGCACCGGGAACTCGTCTCGGAAGTGGAGCTCGATACTTCCGTGACGGGCGAGCTTCCGGTCATCGAAGAAGAGTTCGAGGTGGTTGAAGAGATCCTCGCCCAGGACGAGCGCTGGCTCAAGGCCTTGGCTGACCGCAAGCTTGAGGTCAGCAAGGTCAGGGTTGCTCCGCTGTCAGCCGGGGTCTTCGAGTACCCGGAAGAGAAAGGCCGGCGGATTCTTCGCGGCCTGGCCTTTGTCCAGGAGTCCCCCGGGGACAGCGCCTGGGCCCACCCCGTGGATGGGCTTGTTGCCTACGTCGACGTCGTGGGCAAGACAGTCGACCAGGTCCTGGATTTCGGGCCGGTACCGGTGCCGGAAGAACACGGAAACTTCACCGACCCCGGGCTGACCGGTCCCATGCGCACAACCCAGAAGCCGATCCACATTACCCAGCCGGACGGGCCGAGCTTCACGGTACAGGACGGCAACCACGTCGAGTGGGAAAAGTGGAGCCTCGACATCGGCTTCGACGTCCGGGAAGGCGTGGTGCTGCACAACGTAGCGTTCGACGACGGCACTCGCCGCCGCAGCATCCTCAAGCGCGCATCGATCGCCGAAATGGTGGTACCTTACGGCGACCCCTCCCCCGTCCGCTCCTGGCAGAACTACTTCGATACCGGCGAATACCTGGTGGGCCAGTACGCGAACTCGCTCGAACTCGGCTGTGATTGCCTCGGCGAAATCACCTACCTCAGTCCGGTAGTCAGCGACGCGTTTGGCCGCCCCCGGGAAATCCGGAACGGAATATGCATGCACGAAGAAGATTGGAGCATCCTCGCCAAGCACAGCGACCTCTGGAGCGGTGTGAACTACACGCGCCGGAACCGCAGGCTCGTCATCAGTTTCTTCACTACCATCGGCAACTACGACTACGGCTTCTACTGGTACCTCTACCTCGACGGCACCATCGAATTCGAAGCCAAGGCCACCGGCGTCGTCTTCACGAGTGCCCTTCCGGAGAAGGGCTACCCGTACGCTTCCGAACTGGCCCCGGGCCTCGGGGCTCCCTTCCACCAGCACCTTTTCAGCGCCCGACTGGACTTCGCCATCGACGGGCTGAGCAACAGGGTCGAGGAAGAGGACGCCGTCCGGGTACCCATGGGAGAAGGCAACGAACGCGGCAACGCCTTCGCGCGCCGTCGGACTGTACTTAGGCGCGAATCAGAAGCTGTGCGCGAGTCCGACATGGCGGCTGGACGGGCGTGGATCATCTCCAATCCCGAATCACTCAACCGCCTGGGCGACCCCGTGGGGTACAAACTCCACGGACAAGGGCATCCCATGCTGTTGGCGGATCCCGAATCATCCATCGCCCGGCGTGCAGCATTCGCTACGAAGGACCTCTGGGTGACCCGCTATGACGAGAATGAGCGCTACCCCAGCGGCGACTTCGTCAACCAGCACTGCGGAGGAGCCGGATTGCCGTCCTACATTGCCCGCGACCGGGACATCGACGGTCAAGACATCGTCGTGTGGCACACGTTCGGGCTGACCCACTTCCCCCGCCCCGAGGACTGGCCGATCATGCCCGTCGACACGGTGGGATTCAAACTGCGCCCCGAAGGCTTCTTTGACCGGAGCCCGGTCCTCGACGTCCCCGCGTCGAAGCCTGCCGAAGGCGGCCACTGCCATATGGAGACCCAAAAATGAGTTTAACAACCGGGAAAGAGACCACTGAGGTGGGCCACCCGCCACACAACCGACGCCGCCTTGGCGTCCCGGCGGTGACTTTCATGATCATTGCCGCGTCGGCTCCGCTCACCGTCCTCGCAGGCGGAGTGACGACGACGTTTGCCGTCACCGGCGTCACCGGCGTTCCGCTGTCCTTCCTCCTGCTCGGTGGAACCCTCGCCGTGTTCGCCGTCGGCTACGCGGCGATGAGCCGGTACGTCGTCAACGCCGGCGCCTTCTATTCATACGTGGCTCAGGGCATCTCCCGGCCGGTCGGCGTCGGGGTTTCAATGGTGGCGCTGATGGCCTACAACCTGATGCAGGTCGGCATCTACGGGCTCTTCGGGTTCACCGTCTCGAGCTTGATCAACGAACGCTTCGGAGCCACGGTCCCCTGGTGGATTCCCGTACTGGTCTGCATCGCCGTCGTCGCATTCCTCGGAGTCAACCGGGTGGACCTGTCAGCGAAGGTCCTCGGGGTGCTCGTCGGCCTGGAGTTCCTCGTGGTGATCGTCTACGACGTCGCCTCCTTCGTCGTGGCACCCGAAGGAGCCAGCGCAGCGCCGCTCAGCCCGCAAAGCCTCTTTGTACCGGGTGTGGGCGCGGTCCTCTCCTTCGGCATCGCGGCGTTCATGGGATTCGAGTCGGCCGCCATCTACGGCGAGGAAAGCAAGGACCCCAAGCACACCGTCGCCCGGGCAACGTACACAGCAGTGGCCATCATCGCCGTGTTCTACGCCGTTTCCTCCTGGGCCATGGCCGTAGGGACAGGACCATCCGCTGTGGTCGACGCTTCCGCAAAACAAGGACCGGACCTGATGTTCGGCTTCCTCAGTGACCATGCCGGCGTCCTTCTGGCCGACCTGGCCCGCCTGCTCTTCGTCACGAGCCTCTTCGCAGCCCTCGTCAGCTTCCACAACGCCGCGGCGCGCTATTTCTTCTCCCTTGGCCGGGAACGAGTCCTTCCCCGGAAGCTGGGTGCCGTACGGCGGCACAGCGGCGCGCCCTACGCAGGATCGATCGCCCAGACGGTCATCGCCGTCGTTGTCACGGCGGGGTTCGCCATCGCCGGGACCGGATCGTCGCTGGGTGATCTCTACCCTGTCCTGACCATGTTCACGTGGCTGACGAATGACGGCGCGATGGGACTTGTGCTCTTGATGACCATCGTTTCACTGGCGGTCATCGGATTCTTCCGCAAGAACAGGCATGACGCCGGAATCTGGACCCGCGTGATCGCCCCTGCCCTCGGGTTCGTCCTCTTGGTGGTGATCTTCGTTCTGATCGTGGTCAACTTCAACGTACTGCTGGGCCAAAACGAGAGCAATGCCCTGACGTTCATCCTGCCGGCCACGATCATCTTGCCCGGATTGTTGGGCCTGGCCTGGGCCTTCCGCCTCCGCCGAAGCAACCCCGCCGTGTACCTGCGGATCGGGCACGGCGAAGAAGGGCCGGCGGCCGTCCGCCTCGGGGACGAAGAAGACTGACCAGCGCAGGGACTGATGATCGGTGAACACCACGCACACAACCCTTTCGATAGTCATGCTGGCCTGCTGCGCCCTGGGAATGTGGAGCCCGATGCGCGAAGGCATCGTCAGGAACCTCAGCCAGTGGGGACCGATGGCGCTCATGCTGGTGGCGATGGCGGACACGACCGTCGGGCCGGGCATGGTTCCGGTCCTCGTGTGGGGCCTTCTGCTTCTTCTCACTTCACCGTTGCCACTGGTGCTCCTGCCCAAGGACCGCCGGGGCGGAATGGAGATACACCGATCCTTGTCCATGGTGGCCATGTTTGCCATCCTCGTAACTACCCTTCCATCCCACGTAGCCGGCCCAGGACAGCAAACACACGCGCATTCGGGACTGGGTGGTGTAAACCCGGTCCTGGCGGTCGCCCTCGCCGGAGCAGTGATTGGCTACTCGATCATCCTGGCGGCCCAAACGCTGCGACGGAACGGCCGCGGACACCGTCGTCATACGTCTGCATCGCTTGAAGCAATCTCTTCGGCGGGAGCCCTGGGCGCAATGATCCTGATGAGCGCCTGACCCCCGGAACCTTGTCCTCCGAAACCAATACCAACCCAGAGTGGAGTAAACCCTTGGAAAGCTACGACGCCCTCCTGGCTTCAATCACCCCGACCACCGGCGAGACCCGGACCATCCTTGACCCCGCCACCGGCTCCCCCGTCGGGCAGGCTCCCGTTCACACCGTCGAAGACCTCGACGCCGCGGTCGCGGCCGCCGCAGCCGCCCAGCCCGCGTGGGCGGCGCTGGGCCACGATGCCCGGTCCGCCGCGCTGCTCAAGGCCGCCGACGCCGTCGAACGCTCCGCCGAAGAACTCGCCCGTCTGCTCTCCCGCGAGCAGGGCAAACCGCTGAACGGCCCCAACGCCCGCTTCGAGGTCGGCGCCTGCGCCGCCTGGCTCCGGGCCACCGCCGGCACGCCGCTGGAGGCGGAAACCGTCGTGGACGACGGCGAGACCCGCGCCGAGCTGCACTACCGGCCCATCGGCGTCGTCGGCGCCATCGGCCCCTGGAACTGGCCCATGATGATCACTACTTGGCAGATCGCCCCGGCCCTTCGCATGGGCAACGCCGTCGTCGTCAAACCCTCCGAATACACCCCGCTGTCGGTGCTCGCGCTCGTGAAGGTCATCAACGAAGATTTGCCCGAGGGCCTGCTGAGCGTGGTCTCCGGAGGCCGCGACGTCGGCGCCCGGCTCGCCGAACACCCTGCCGTCGGGAAGGTCATGTTCACGGGATCCACCGCGACCGGAAAGGCGATCATCAAATCCTCCGCCGATACCGTCAAACGCCTCACGCTGGAACTGGGAGGCAACGACGCCGGCATCGTCCTGCCCGACGCCGACCCCGCCGCGATCGCCCAGGACCTCTTGTGGGGCGCGTTCATCAACACCGGCCAGACCTGTGCCGCACTCAAACGCCTCTATGTCCACTCCGACATCTACGAGGACGTCTGCGAAGAACTCACGAAGGTCGCCGCCGCGATGCCCATGGGCAACGGACTCGACGAAAACAACGTCCTCGGACCCCTGCAAAACCAGCAGCAATACGACATCGTTGCCAAGCTCGTCGACGCCGCCCGAGACTCCGGCGCCCGCATCCTGCTTGGCGGCGACCCCGACCCCGGACAGCCCGGCTACTTCTACCCCACCACCCTCGTGGCCGACATCGACAACAACAACCCGCTCGTGGCCGAAGAACAATTCGGACCAGCCCTGCCCATCATCCGCTACACCACCGTTGACGATGCCGTCGCCATGGCCAACGCGCTCGACGTCGGACTCGGCGCCTCCGTCTGGTCCCCGAACCTGGATGCCGCCCGCGACGTCGCCGGCCGCCTCGAAGCCGGAACCGTCTGGATCAACAAGCACGGCGCCGTGGACCCCCGCATCCCCTTCGGCGGCGCCAAGCAATCCGGCTACGGCCTCGAATTCGGCACCGAAGGCCTCAAAGCCCTCGGCGTGCCACAAATCATCAACGGCTAGGCCGGCTTCCGCGGACCGCCAGCCTGGTTGGCAGTTGTTGTCGTTTTGAGCCCCCGAACGACAACAACTGCCAGCTGGTCCGGGGCGTGGCATTGCGTCGCACACGGCCCGAGATAGTAGCATTTGTGAGGCAGGAATATCTTGTGGGAGCATCCTACGCACAGGGAAAATTGGGGGCAGGCAAAGGGCATGGATTCGGAACCGTTGCAGCCAGAGGTAACTCCGCGATTCAGCAACACCCGCAAGCAGAACACTGAGCTTGCTATCCAGCAATTGCGGGCCGGCGGGTTCACCACCACCCAAATTGATGAATTCGTGGAGACGCTGCATCGCATGGAAGCCGACGAGTCGGTACTCGCACCCCTGACGAAGGCCTTGCTCGCCATGAACGTCTCAGTGCAGTGGCTGATGTAGCGACGCACTGGACCGTTTACCCCGAACAACGCTGAACCCCTTTTGGAGACGGCAGCCCAGTGGGACGATTCTGATATGAGCGATACCCAAGACCGCAAGTTCACGTCCCAGGCTGCCGGCCACAACCTCTCCGGGGAAAAGGGCATTCCCATGGAAGAATACGAGCACCCGACCACTCACCAGATGCGAATCGTAGGGCAGCGTCGGAATGAAGCGGAAGCCAAGCTCGAGCGTCAACAGCGCGAGGCACGGAGCAAACTCCACGAATAGCGAATTCCACAATTAAAAGGCATGCTCACGCAGCCGGGGCCGAGTCGCAGCCGTCACCGGGCGCCCGTTTGATGATAGGTGCATTCGCGCCAGCGGTACTTTCGGCATGGTTGCCGAGTTCCCTGGTCTCTTTCGGTCCCGGACTCAGGCGAGTACCAGAGCCCAACCCGCCGCGAGGCCCACGAGCAGCCACACGACGTAGTCGCCGACGCGCCCGGAGTGCAGCCGCCGCAGGATTCGCAAAGCCGGCTGGGCCGCATGCGAGGGGCGGCGCAGCGCGGAAGGCAGACGCCAGCCATGGAGCGCCGCGGCCGCAATGACGACGGCGAGCGCGGTCGTGAGTACCGCCAACGCAATGCCCGTCGGTTCCCATGCGGCGCCGGAGGTACCGTGGGACGCATAAGGGGCGGGGCCTCTGAGGACTGCGGACACATAGCCGTCCCGGTCCATGAACCGGGCGGCGGCCCGCTCGGCGGCCTCGCCGATCGATGGAAGGACCCCCAGGGCAAGGGCGCCGGCCAGCAGTCCCAAAGCGGGCGTCCCCATCGATACCGGGATGTGGCGCTGGCCGATGGGGACTTCGATGCGTTCCTCATCCCCGCTCATGCCCTCGGCCTCGACGCCCCCGGGACGGTGGCCAAGGCCGAGGAATATCCTTCCGCCAACACGGAACACAGCTGCGGCCGTCACAGCCGACACCCCGATCATGAGTGCCGGGACCCAAAGCTGGCCTCCGCTCGATGAGGCGTTCTCGGCGATGCCCTTGCCCAGTCCGACGGCGAAAGGCGGCGCACCCGCGAGTGCCGCGCCAGCGATCAGGAAGGCGATCCCGAGCACCCGGGAATCCTTTCCCCGGCCGTGGAGGGTGTACTCGTCGACGCTGCCGTACCTGTTCAGCAAGAGGCCGCTCAGCAGGAACAGGGACCCTTTGACCGCGGCGTGGCCGAGGATGTAGACGGCAACCCCTCCCAAAGCATTTGCGGAAGCGGTGCCGAGGACCGCCAGGAAGACACCCATGTGGGCAATCGTGGAGTACGCCAGCAGTCGCTTGATATGGCGTTGCAGGAAGCACATGATGCTGCCGACGACGGCAGTCAGGATACCGAGCACGACGAAAAGGACCTGGACCGAGGAGGCGATCTGCGAACCGGCAAAGGCGGCCCAGTAGACCCTCGCCACCCCGTAGAGGCCGAGTTCGACCATCACCCCGGAGAACAGGACGCACACAGGCGACGGAGCCACCGCGTGGGCGTCGTCGAGCCAAAAATGGAACGGCACGATCGCCGCTTTCACGAGGAATCCCGCGCATAGGAGGATGAACGCGATCGCGATCAGCGGGCTCCGGTCACCAACCAGCTCTGCGGAGATGGCGGCGAGATTCAGGCTTCCGGTGCGCGCGTAAAGGAGGCCGACACCCATGAGCGAAAAATAGGCGGCGAGCGAGTTGACGATGCCGAAATTGATGGCGCCGTGGACCGCGGACGGGTCTTCGGCCTTGAGTCCTGTCAGCGCGTACGCGGCCACGCCCATGAGTTCGAAGAAGACGAACATGGTGAAGACGTCGCCGGCGAACGCGAAGCCGGTCATACCAGCCAGGAAGAGCACCATCAACCCGTGGTAGTGGACGGTGTCAGACTCGAAGTAGCGCCACGAGAAGACGAGGGAGGCGACCATCAGCCCAGCCGCAAGGAGGGCGATCCCGATGCTGAACTGGTCTCCGACCAAGGCGATTCCGACCGCGCGCCCGCCCTGCGGCTGCCAAGCGCCCATCCAGTAGACGAGCCGCTGGTTCGCCGCCGGCACCACCATAAGCACCTCGAGCGTCCCTGCCCCGACGGCGGCGGCAAGGGAGATCACGTCTGCAAGACGTCTCGGAAGGTGGGGTCCCAGGGACATCAGCACGCACGAAGCCAGGATCAGGACAATCACGGTGGTGGGCATGAGCGATTCTGTGAACGTCCCGTGGATCACGCGCTCAGCCCTCCAAGCGACCGAGTCGGTCGGGGTCGATCGCCTGATGGCGCTTGGCGATCTGAATCACCAGGGCGAGCAGCATTGAGGTCACCGCCGCCGAGACCACAATGTCAGTCAGCGCCAGTGCCTGGACCACGGGGTCGACAACGGCCGTGGTCCTGCCGACCTGGCCGCCGAAAATGGGCGCCACTCCCCCGTATTGAAAGCCGACGGCAATGAGAAGCACGTACGTGCCCGATTGGGCCACCGAAAGACATACGACTGCATGGACCAGGCTGCGGCTCGTGGCGATCCCAACCACACCGAGGAGCATGACGCCAACCGCGACGAAGTACGCGTAGTAGTTCACGAAGCGGACCCTTCTTCGAAACCGGAGCGTGGCTTGCGCACTGAATCGTTCCCGGCGTCGGCCCGGATCGCCAAGGTCTGGTCCAGGAAGCTGGCCAGGAGGACGATGACGCTGCTGCAGACGGTCATCCCCACGGCTATGTTGAAGAGCGGCACTGTTCCCGACGAGATGAAATCGCTGAGCTGGCCTTGGGGAATGACGTTCGCGAAGAGGGCCGAGCCGAGCGCCGCACCGGCAATCCCGAGCGCACCGAAGAGGACGACGCCGAGCGCCTCGCCTTGCTGAAACCACACTAACGGCCGGAGTTTGCGCAGGAGGGAGTACCGGCCGCCGACGTAGAGCAAATGGATGCCCGTTGACAGGATGACGCCGCCTTGGAATCCGCCGCCGGGGGTGACGGCTCCGTGGGCCACCACGTTGACACCAAGCACGATGGTCAGCGGAAAAAGCACATAGACGAGGAGCCCTGTCGACTCCAACACCAGCCCGGCGTCGCTGACCTCCCGGCGTCGTTCGCGGTGGACCGGCCTCAGCAGCGCCGCGACGCCGACGACGGTGCAGAAAAGGATGGTCTCCTCCCCGAAGGTGTCGAAGCCGCGCTGGTCGAAGTTGATGCTTGAAACAACGTTTGCGGTGTCATGCGCATAAGTGCCCGAAACGGCCGCGTCACGGTACGCATGGATGTCTCCGCCGAAGTGCGGCATGCCCGTGAACGCGAGCGACATCGCGGCCGCGAAGGCGACGATGCCGACGACCAGAACGACCAGACGGATCCGCCGCGTCATTTTCCCTCCTTTTGGTCCGTTGCGCGGGTGTGTTCGGCACGGATGAGCGATATCTTCCGTATCGAGAGGACCACGATCAGGGGGACCACAGCGGTTCCGATGGCCACTTGGCTGAGGGCCACGTCGGGTGCTTGGAAGGCGACAAACAAGATGGTGAGCAGCAGTCCATAACAGGAAAGCACCACTGCTTGCTTTGAGGGATGGCGCGTGAGGACGACCGCCGCGGCTCCGACAAGGACCAAGGTGAGGCTGACGACAATCAGAACGTTGCTCAGGACGCCGTCGTTCATTCGGGGGACCTCCCGACGTCCAGGCCCCGCTCGTCGGCGAGGGACCTTCCCACGGCGATCGTCACGGCGGGGCCGCCGAACGCGACCACCAGGGCGATCAGGATGATGGTGGCGCTTCCCAAGGAAATGCCGAAGTAGATGACCGCTGCGATGGAGAAGAGGGGCACCCCGAGGGTCGTCACAGGGGCTAGAAAGTGCAGCTTTGCGAGGGGCTCACGCGCCAGTACCGCGCCTACGCAGCCGAAAGCCGCCGCCAGCACGCCCAGCCCTGCGAAAACCGCTTCAAACAGTACGGCCGTCATTCCTCCTCCCCGACCCGTTGCCCGTCAATGCCCGGCTTCAAAAGCCTGGTATAGACGAGCGTTCCAATTGAGGCGAGCACGGCCAGCACGAGGGGGACGATCAGGTACGAAGACTGGGCGACGACGATCGAGAGCCCGATCAGTACCATGACGCTGCAGCCTGTTAGTAGCTGGAGTCCAACCAAACGCTGGACATTGCTCCCGCGGGCCGCGAGGAGAACACTGGGAACCACGCCGAGGAGCAGGAGCGCCAAGGTCGCGGCCGACCACACTACTGCGGTATCCATTCCCGCCCCCTACCCGTCGCCTGAGGCGACGTGCCGGTCGAGCCTGGGCCAGCCTTGTGCCAGGACGTGCACCCGGAGCCGGTTCGAATCCGGGTCGGAATAAAAGACAACGGATCCAGGTGTCGATGACAAGGCGATCATGGCACCGGCACGCCATCCCGTTGCCTTCGGGCTCCGCGTCCCCGGCATCTGTTGCTCTCCCAGGGACTCCCGCCGTGGGCCCGCGAGCCACCGCGCGAGACGGACGGAATCGCTCACGGCAGCGGCAGGGACAAGGGCCGCCCATCGTAGCCAGATGACCCTCGCTGCGGCCTGAAAGCCCATGGCGCGCCGGGCCATGCGGGCAAGCACCGCGCCGAATAACGCCGTCGACGCCGCCGCCACGGTCTCCGGGACCGTCACCGTGCTCGCCGTGACCAGCCAAGAGAGCGTTCCCGCCAACCACCAGAGGACCAGCTCCAGCAGAGCCCCGGAGACTCCGCGCGTCCCGGGGAGACCGAAAAAGCCGCGGAAGCGGCCGGTTCGATCACTGGCGGCCGACACGCTACGCGCGCGCTGCATTGCGCTCTCGTGCCGCTGCGTCGGCACGTTCGCGCTGCGGCGCTTGCAAAGACGAAGGGCAGCGCCTCGTGGGATCGTGCTTGAGGAACTGACGCAGAAAGGGCCATTGCAACGGATTCGCCATCGGGCACCTCCAGATCGTCGGGCTGCCGCCGCCTGACCGGGGTCACACGGGTGTCACGAGGACGATAGTAGCCCGGTCATGATCCGGTGGGAACCCACCAAACTGGCCGCTCCTTCACCGATGAGGTTCCGCAATGGCGCCCGGCTGCGCACCACCGCCTGGGCCGTTTGCGCGCCACCGCCTATTCGTAGCGCAGTGAGTCGATGGGATTTTGCCGTGCCGCCCGCCATGCCGGAAGCGTGCCCGCGATGAAGGCGATGACCATGACGAGGAGGACGACGGCACTGACAGGGCCCGGTGCGAAGGCAAGGATGTGGAGTCCGGCGAGGTCGCTGAGCGGACCACGGGCGAGCGCGCCGCTGACCGCGGTGCCGAGGCCGATGGCTGCCGCCGAACCGATGACGCTTCCAAGAAGGCCGATAAACGCCGCCTCCGTACTGAAGAGCGCGAACACGGAGCCGCTGCCCATGCCCATGGCCTTCATGAGGCCGATTTCACGGGTGCGCTCCTGGACGGACATGAGCAGCGTATTGACGATGCCGAATCCCGCGGCCAGGAGGGCTATGACCGCGAAAGCGTCCAGGACGCCGATGATCCCGTTGATCACCGTCTTGACGGTACCGATCCGGTCGTCAAGGGTCTGGGCAGTGTAACCAGCTGCCGAGAGTTTGGATTTCATATCGCTCACCTGGGCCGAGGACGACGGCGCGAAGCTCGCAGTGGCATCGGTCCAGGCGCTAACAGCCGTGGAGGGGGCACCGGTGGCTTGGGCTTGGCTCAGGGCCGTGGAAAGTGCTTTGTTCACTGCTATTCCGGAGCTGCTGAGTAGGCTGTCCTGTTCTACGCCGGCGACCCGAGCTGCCACGGTGCGCATGGAACCCGTGGCGTCGGTGATGCCGATGGTCACGTCCTGTCCGATCGCCTGGTTGTTGTCCGCGAACCCGAGCGGGGCGATATAGCCCACCGGCAGAAGAAGCTGGGTCTGGGTGCTGGAATCGTCCAGGTTCGTGCCGGAGGCGAGCTGGGGCTGGGCCCCTGCGAGGGCACTGACCGAGAGCTGGTATTTGTCATGGCCGCTCCACTGGATGTAGTCCGGGCTGATCCGGATGACGGGGGCTACACCGGTGATGCCGGGGATGGCTCCGATCTTGTCCAGGTCGGACTGCGCCAGGGCGAGCTGGGAGGAGCCGGGCCTGCCGCCGGCTGCGACGCGCTTGATGCTCGGGTCGTATTTCTTCGGCCCGCTGGCGGCCCCGCCGGAGGCGTCGGTCTTGGTGACCGTGAAGGCGTTGCCCGGTCCGACGGCGGCGAGCTGGGAGTCGATGTAGTTCGAGATGCCTGTGCCCAGGCCATTGGTGATGGTGAGGGTGAATGCGCCGACGAAGATCGCCAGGACAGTCAGCGTTGTCCGCAGTTTGCTGCGGAAGCTGTTCGCGATGGCGGTTTTCAGTATTTCGAGCGGTTTCATGCCGCGTGCTCCTCATCGGTGGTGATCAGCAGGCCGTCCCGGATGTACAACCGGCGCTGGAAGCGCTCTGCGAGGTCGTGGTCGTGCGTGACGACAATCAGGGTGATGCCGTGGTTCTGGTTCAAGTCGAACAGGATGTCTTCGACGATCCGACCCGTGGCGGTGTCGAGGTTACCCGTAGGTTCGTCCGCAAATAGGACTTGGGGCTTGTTCACCAGGGCGCGCGCAATAACCACCCGCTGCTTTTGTCCTCCGGAAAGGTTCGAGGCCTTGTTACGTGCCTTGTCCGCCAATTGGAGCTGTTCCAGGACCTCCATTCCCCGACGGCGCCGTTCCCGAGCACCAACACCGGCGATTTTCAGGGGAAGGACCACGTTCTCAAGCACGCTCGCGGCCGGGTTGAGGAAGAACTGCTGGAAGACGAATCCGAACATCTCATTGCGCAGCCCGTTCAGCTTCCGCCCGCTCAGGCTCCGGGCTTCCGTCCCGTCCACTGTAATGGTGCCGGTCCCGGGGGTATCCAGGAGGGCGAGAAGGTGCATCAGGGTCGATTTGCCGGAGCCGCTCTTGCCGACGATCGCTACGGACTCTCCGTGCTGGATGTCCAAGGAGACCCCCTTGAGCGCGTCGAAGCGGTCAGGACCCCGCCCATAGCTTTTAGTCAGCTCGCGAGCGGCGAGAATCGGGTCGGGCATGCGGATTCCAATCAGTAGTTCGTGCAGGTTTCGGTAAATAGATGGAGGAGAAGAAGGACAGTGTTCACCGCAGCCAGGCGGAGAACGCGGGATAAAGCGCGACCGCGGCGATCACCCCGGCGGCGAGGGCGGCCACCTGGGCGGTTGCCCGGGACGTCCTGCCGTTGACGCGGGCAGCTTTCGACTGGCGCCAATCCGCGGAGATGAGGCCCGGCACGGTTTTGAGGTAGATGATCAGGTGGAGCACCAGCAGCACGAGCCACAATACGAAGCTCGCGTGGTGCAGCGGCCTGAGCGGGCCAGGATCGGCCGGGTCAGCCAATGCGAGGCCTATGCCGCTCGCAATGAGCGCAACGGTGGCCAAGATCAGCAAGGGCGAAAGGATCCGCGGGAGTACCCGTGGCGGTCCCTTGAGCCGATAGGCGGGCGATCCACTGTAATAGCGGTAGAACCGGTAACCGGTGCTCGCGATTTTCAGTGCCACCGGCCCGGCGAGCACCACTCCGACGAAAAGATGCAGCGAAATGGACAACGGGTCCCTGATAGCCGGGACCGTGAGGATTTCGACGATGCTGAGCACGAGGAGGACCACGCCGGTCAAGGCTGTCAATCGCTCATTTCCCCGGACATCCCGCTGCCTGTCCCGCCCGGTCGCTGCGGGCCCGCGGTTGTTCTTCACGCGCCACTTCCCGACGGCGGCTGGCCCCCGGCAGGATCAGATCCCGGCCGGGGCGTGTAGAACTGCGTGACGATCCGTTCGAAAAAGTCGCTGCCCGGTGCCGCGTCGCCCTCGAGCCGGTGGAACTGCAACAACGCCAGCGGCAGCATTGCGAGCAAATCCACATCCGTACTGGAAGGGAGCTCCCCCCGGTCCACGGCACGTTGGACGAGGCGTCGCACGGATCCCTCAAGCTCCCCGGACACCCTCGCCCGCCACGCCTTGCGCAGGTCCGGGTTGCTGGCGATTTCACCGCTCAAGGCCGATACTGCCTTGCTCGCCACGCCGCGGTTGCGGGCCAGATCCGCGAGGAACTTCCGCATATCCGCAGGAAGTGAGCCGGTGTCCGGGAGTTCGGGAACGGGGCGGGCGCGGAACCCGATCGCGTCGGCAACAAGTGCCGTCTTATTGGGCCAGCGCAGGTACAGACTGGCCTTGCTCACTCCGGCGCGCGCAGCAACCAGCTCCATCGTCAGGCGCGCGAACCCGGCTTCACCCAACAGTTCGGCTGCGGCGGCAAGGACCGCGGCGTCCACCCTGCCTTCACGGGGACGGCCGCGCAGCTTCCGCATTTCGGTGCCGGCGCTCCCCCTTGCCGACCCCACAACGCCGCGCTCCTCCACAATGTGTTCCCTTCCAATCCGTGCAAGATATCTAATTTACTGAACGTTCTCGTTCAGGAAACGGACATTACCACGCCTCACTGGATGAATCCCCTCTTGGCTACCGGCCAGTACGTGACCACAGGCCGCGCGGGGCTAGACTCGGTTCAAGCCCAACAACCACCATTTGAGGAGCCTCCATGCGCGCCACCATCATCCACGGTCCCGGCGACATCCGTGTTGAAGACCGTAACTACCCGACGGTCCAGCTGCCCACCGACGTCGTCGTCAAAGTCACGGCCGCCTGCGTCTGCGGATCGGACCTTTGGCCGTACCGCGGGGTGAAGCCCACCCACCAGCCTTCGGCCATCGGACACGAATTCATCGGCACCGTGGAGAGCATCGGCGACGACATCACGGCGCTGGCGGTCGGCGACTTTGTCATCGCTCCGTTCGTGGTCAGCTGCGGCGCTTGCCCGCAATGCCTGGCCGGCGTCACGGTGGCTTGCGACCATCTGGCCGGCTGGGGCGGCAAAGATGACAGCGGACACGCGATCGACGGCGGCCAGGGCCAGGCCGTGCGCGTACCCCTCGCCGAGTCCACCCTCGTCAAGGTTCCCGGCGTCACGGAACCCGACGACGCCCTGCGATCGAGCTTGTTGACCCTGTCCGATGTGATGGCCACCGGCCACCACGCCGCCCTCGCGGCGAAGGTGGGCCCCGGCAGGACTGTCGTCGTCGTCGGCGACGGCGCTGTAGGGCTCTGCGGTGTGCTCGCCGCGAAGCGGCTCGGAGCCGAGCGAATCATCGCGATGTCCCGGCACGCCGACCGCCAGGCGATTGCCCTCGAGTTCGGGGCCACCGACATTGTCGCCGAGCGTGGCGAAGACGGCGTCGCCAAGGTCCGCGAGTTGCTGGGTGGCGTTCTGGCAGACTCCGTGCTGGAGTGCGTCGGAACCAAGGAATCCATGGACCAGGCACTGCACAGTGTCCGGCCCGGCGGCGCCCTTGGCTTTGTAGGCGTCCCGACGGGCGGAGCCGAAGCCCCGCTGCGCTATTTGTTCGACACCAACATCTCGATTGCCGGCGGAATGGCTCCGGCCCGCACGTACATCCCTGAACTGCTCGCGGACGTCCTTGACGGCAAGATCAATCCGGGCCGGGTGTTCGACACCGTGATGCCGCTGGAGGAAGCGCCCGAGGCCTACCGCGCCATGGACGAACGGCGTGCCATCAAGGTCCTGCTCACTCCCTGAGTTCGGGGCGTGTGTTTGCCGGTTGAGGATCCGGGAGGCATCGGCAATCGGGCCTGTGCTCGTGGGAACACTGGACGTGAGTAGTCAGCAGGCTTAATGTTCAAGAGTGGCTGGCTTCCCGGAGGGGCCACGGGCCATTCCTGCGGCCGGCTCACACCAGTCCAACGGAGGAGGAAAGATGCAAAAGGTTGAAGAAGCGATCGACGTGGACGTCCCCGTCCGCGCGGCTTACAACCAGTGGACGCAGTTTGAGTCGTTTCCGCGATTTATGTCCGGTGTGGAATCCGTAACCCAGTTGAGCGCCACGACCAACCACTGGGTCACCAAGATAGGTGGCGTGGAACGGGAATTCGACACGGAAATAGTCGACCAGGAACCCGACGACCGGATTGCTTGGCGCAGTATTGACGGCAAGTCGCACGCCGGGATCGTCAGGTTCTCGCCGCTGGACGCCAACCACACGCATGTGAAGGTCCATTTCGAGTGGGCGCCCGAAACCTTCGTGGAGAAGGCCGGAGCCGCGCTCCAAGTTGACTCGATGCAGGTGAAGGCCGACCTGAAGAAATTCAAGGAGTTCATCGAGGCGCGTGGAAACGAAACCGGAGGGTGGCGTGGCGCGGTGGAGGATCAAGGCGCCACCGGCACGGAACTGTGACGATCTCCGAGTCAACAACGACTGACCGCGGACCGGTGCTTGTTGTTGGGGGCACGGGCATGTTGGGCAGCCAGGTGGTGTCCAGGCTGCTGGCGGGAGGAAAGCAAGTCCGGGCCTTGGTGCGTCCCGGTTCGGATACGGGGCGCCTTGAGGAACTAGGGGCCACGATCGCCGCTGGCGACATGATGGATCCCGAGTCCCTTGCCAGCGCCATGAATGGCGCCGACGCCGTGAT
This sequence comes from Arthrobacter bambusae, assembly GCF_030812595.1. Taxonomy (GTDB): domain Bacteria; phylum Actinomycetota; class Actinomycetes; order Actinomycetales; family Micrococcaceae; genus Arthrobacter; species Arthrobacter bambusae_B. Next base: position 480,275 of record NZ_JAUSSZ010000001.1, on the reverse strand, counting down.
CACTTCCGCAGCCGGATACACCCATCACCGGGAGGGCGACAGCCCTGCGATCGACACGGTGGGCAACCGCAACCTCGTCGATGCGGCCAGCCGCGCCGGCATTCGCAGATTCGTCCTCACCAGTATCCTCACCTGCGATCAAACACCGGATGTTCCGCACTTCTGGCACAAGAAACTGGCCGAGGATCGCCTGGAAGAACTCGGAGTCCCCTTCGTGGCTCTGCGTCCGGGCGCATTCCTTGAGCAGACCACTCGATTCGGCGACCCTTTCAGCGGGGGGCGGCTCACCTGGTTCGGGTCGCCGAGCGTTCCCCTGACGTTCGTCCTTGCAAGGGACCTCGCGGGATATCTTGCGGCAGCAGTCGACGCAAGCGGAGTCGAAGGGCAGCGTATCGACATTGGCTGGGACCGGCCGGTAAGCATGCAGGACATCGCTGATATCTCCACCCGACTGCTCGGCCGGCAGGTCCAGCTCGCCCTCAGCCCGATGAACCGGATGGGCCCGGACCTGGAGGCGATGATGGAATGGTTCCAGACCGGCCGCTATGTCGCCGATACCTCGCGACAACGCGAAGTCTTCGGCCCACCGCCAACCGCGGAGGACGCCGTCGCACGCCTGCTCACGAGCCTCGGACACCAGCTGGAATGAGCCAGGCCCGACGGCGGAACGACGTGCCGCCCCTTAGCCCGGTTTAACCCGGGTCAGCCCACCGCGTTAACCCGGGTCAGCCCACCGCGTTAACCCGGGTCAGCCCACCGCGGGCAGCGCATCAGGGATGCGCGGCCTGGCATTCCCGGCAAACGTGAACTTGGCATCGTCGCCTTCGCCGTCCACGTCGACCACGACGATGTCACCGGGGTGCAGCTCGCCGAAGAGGATTTTCTCGGAGAGCTGGTCCTCGATCTCGCGCTGGATGGTGCGGCGCAGCGGCCGGGCACCCATGGCCGGGTTGTAACCCCGGGCCGCCAGGAGCACTTTGGCGGCGTCCGTGAGTTCGATACCCATGTCCTTGTCGGCCAAATGCTGCTCCAGCCGACGGATCATCAGGTCCACGATCTCGATGATCTCCTCCTGGGTGAGCTGCGGGAAGACAATGACGTCGTCGACCCGGTTGAGGAACTCGGGACGGAACTGCTGCTTGAGCTCCTCGGTGACCCGTGCCCGCATCCGGTTGTAACCGGTGGTGGTGTCCGTGCCGGACTGGAAACCGGTCGCGACGCTCTTGGAGATATCGCGCGTACCCAGGTTGGTGGTCATGATGATCACCGTGTTCTTGAAGTCCACCACCCGCCCGTGGCTATCAGTCAGGCGGCCGTCTTCCAGGATCTGCAGCAGCGAGTTGAACAAGTCGGAGTGCGCCTTCTCCACTTCGTCGAAGAGCACCACGGAGAACGGACGACGGCGGACCTTCTCGGTCAGCTGACCTCCCTCGTCATAGCCGACGTAGCCCGGAGGGGCACCGAACAGCCGGGACACCGAATGCTTCTCCGAATACTCGGACATGTCCAGCGTGATGAGGGCCTCTTCATCGGCGAACAGAAATTCGGCCAAAGCCTTGGCGAGCTCGGTCTTGCCCACCCCGGTGGGGCCGGCGAAAATAAACGAGCCACCCGGACGCTTGGGATCCTTCAGGCCTGCACGGGTCCGGCGGATGGCACGCGATACCAAATTAATCGCCTCATTCTGCCCGATAACGCGCTTGTGCAGCTCCTCCTCCATCTTGAGCAGGCGGCTGGATTCTTCCTCGGTGAGCTTGAAGACCGGAATGCCGGTGGAATTCGCGAGAACTTCGGCAATCAGCTCCTCATTGACCTCGGAAACGCCAGTAATGCCGCCGGACTTCCACCTCAGCTCCTTTTCCCTGCGCTCGGCGGCAAGTCTTTGCTCGTCCATGCGAAGCGAGGCGGCGCCTTCGAAGTCCTGGGCGTCGATGGCCGATTCCTTCTCCCTCTTCACCTCGGCAATTCGTGCGTCCATGGCCTTGAGCTCGGGCGGACGGGTCATGCGGCGGATACGCAGGCGTGCACCGGCTTCGTCGATCAGGTCGATCGCTTTGTCCGGGAGGAAGCGGTCGGAAACGTAACGTTCGGAGAGGCTGGCCGCGGCCGTCAGGGCGCCGTCCGTGATGGTCACCCGGTGGTGCGCCTCGTAGCGGTCGCGCAGTCCCTTCAGGATCTCAACGGTGTGAGCCACCGAGGGCTCCTGGACCTGGATCGGCTGGAAGCGGCGCTCCAACGCGGCGTCCTTCTCAATGTGCTTGCGGTACTCATCCAGGGTGGTGGCGCCAATGGTCTGGAGTTCACCGCGGGCCAGCAACGGCTTGAGGATGGACGCGGCATCGATGGCACCCTCGGCAGCACCGGCGCCCACGAGCGTGTGGATCTCGTCGATGAAGAGGATGATGTCGCCGCGGGTGCGGATTTCCTTCAGGACCTTCTTGAGGCGCTCTTCGAAATCACCGCGGTAGCGGGAACCGGCCACCACCGAGCCCAAATCGAGTGTGTAGAGCTGCTTGTCCTTCAGGCTCGTCGGCACGTTGCCGCGGACAATCGCCTGGGCAAGGCCCTCGACGACGGCGGTCTTGCCGACGCCGGGCTCACCGATCAGCACAGGGTTGTTCTTGGTGCGGCGGGAGAGGACCTGCATGACGCGTTCCATCTCCAGCTCGCGGCCGATCACCGGATCAAGCTTGTTTTCCCGCGCAGCCTGGGTCAGGTTGCGGCCGAACTGGTCCAGCACCACCGAACCGGCCGGAGCCACCTCGGCTTGACTCGGTCCGGCAACCATTCCGCTGGGATCCTTGACTTCATAGCCCGAGAGCAACTGGATGACCTGCTGGCGGACGCGGTTGAGGTCGGCGCCAAGCTTGACCAGGACCTGGGCTGCGACCCCTTCACCCTCGCGGATGAGGCCGAGCAGGATGTGCTCGGTACCGATGTAGTTGTGGCCGAGCTGCAGGGCCTCGCGGAGTGCGAGTTCGAGCACCTTCTTGGCGCGCGGGGTGAACGGGATGTGACCGGACGGGGCTTGCCGCCCCTGGCCGATGATCTCCTGCACCTGCTCGCGGACGCCATCGAGCGAAATGCTCATCGACTCAAGCGCCTTGGCGGCAACGCCCTCACCCTCCTGGATCAGCCCCAAAAGGATATGCTCGGTACCGATGTAGTTGTGGTTGAGCATGCGTGCCTCTTCTTGGGCAAGCACAACAACGCGACGGGCACGGTCCGTAAATCTCTCAAACATTTCGCCACACTCCTGGCAGCCGCCTACCTTGATGCTACGTCGCTGAGGGCCTTCATGGGGGATCGCCCGAGGCAGAATTTTGGATACCGGGCCGTCAGCCTGCAGGCCCTCCTGCACAGATGCTCCAGACCGTGAAGAATGAGAACAACCACTAACCGGAGGGGATTACCATGAGCACCCTGAAGCAACGCCTGCATGCCGACGTCGTAGTCCACATGAAGGACCGCAACAAGACCGCGCTCACTACAGTCCGCAACGTCCTGGGCGAAATCGAGACGCGTGAGAAGTCCGGCAAGACACCCGTCGAGCTGGATGACACGCAGGTGACGGCCCTCCTCCAGAAGGAGGCCGCCAAGCGCCGGGACACTGCCCGCATCTACACGGAGGCCGGCGAAGCCGACCGCGCAGCCGCGGAACTCGCCGAAGCGGAAGTCATCGAAGGCTACCTGCCCGAAATGCTGACTCCGGCCGAAGTCGAGGACATCGTCGACGAGGCAATCGCCGCCTTAAGGGCCAGCGGTGCAGAACTCACGAGAAGGCAGATGGGCGCAGTTATGAAGCCCGTCACAGCAAAGGTCGCCGGCCGCTTCGACGGCAAGGCTGTCAGCGAAATCGTCAGGCGCCGGCTCGCCTAGAATCTTGGGCAAGTAGGGAGGGGTAGCCATGGCAGCCATCATCCTCGGATGGAATCCACGGCTTTGGAACGGCTGGAACTACGAGGCTGTGATCGACCAGATCGCCCAAACAGGCCGATTCCTGGAGCGGTGGAACATCGGGCGGCACCGGAAGATCCAGGCAGGCAGCCAGGCATGGCTTTTCCTGCAAGGCGCCGATTCCCACGGACGCGGGCTGATCGGACACGGCGTGGTCATGTCCGAAAGCTATGAGGCGCCGCAACCCGCCGAGGCGAAGGGTATTGCGCGGTACGTGAGCGTGGCCTTTGATGCCTTGCTCCCCCTCGGCGGCCAGATTCCGCCGAGTGTCCTCTCAACCGAAGTGCCCGGCGTGCCCTGGGACGCCCTTCGCGGTTCCGGAAGCCTCCTTCCACCGGAATCGGAACCCGGCCTTCACCGTGTGTGGCGGGAGCACGGACCAATGGCTCCCGAGCCGTGGCAGACGGTTCCAGGAACCTACCCCGAAGGCGCCATCAGCCGGATTGAGACAAACCGTTACGAGCAGGACCCCGAAGGCCGCCGGATCTGCCTTGCGTTCCATGGAACCTCATGTGCCGTGTGCGCCTTTTCCTTCGAAGTAAGCTACGGGGACATCGGGAAGGACTTCATCCAGGTCCACCATGTGGTTCCCGTTTCACAGCTTGGCGCTGGCTACCGGCTGGATCCCATAGCGGACCTTGTGCCGTTGTGCGCCAACTGCCACGCGATGGCCCACCTGGGCGTGAGCACCCCACGCACCGTGGCGGAGTTACGGCGGGCTATCGCTGCCGCCGGACACTTGCCCGGCCAGGTTGTAGATGACAGGGCACTGGCCGCCCAGGACGCGGCGCACCGGATCCTCGAACAGCGATAATCTCGAACAGCGGTAATCTCGAACAGCCTTAATTAAGAAGCAGTCGCAACCACAGCGCCTTCCGGATGCACTAGCCAGGCAAGATTCTTCCCCGTACTTTGGTTAACTACACCGTGTGGCGAGCACCACACACTGTGAGTCAGATGATCCATTTGCCGGAGCAAGAACGCCTGGGGCGCAACGACGCTCCCCATTCCCGGCGAGACCTACCGGGCGTCGCGAGCCGTCCGCTGTTCAGGAGGATACGCATGACCGGGATGTTTGAACTTTTCATCGACGAGGATACGAGCTTCAGATTCAGGCTCAAGGCGCCGGACGGAACGGTGGTAGCCGTCTCCAAGTCTTTTCCCGACAAGCGCGCCGCGGTGCGCGGCATCAGTGACGTACGCGAATACGCAGGAATGGGCCTCATCACCGATCTATGCCCGGAAGTGCCATACCGTCCAGCATCAGTGCCGCCCCCGCCGGTTCCGGTCGTACGGCAACCCAGTCCTCCGCGAAACCGAAACTTCCCGTTCCGGCGCGCCACCATAATCCGCTCCCTCCAAGGGATCGGACCCGCAGGCCCTGGCACGCGCCCGCCTTGGTCGACGCATCCTGTACGGACCTGGTCGAGGCGTGAACCCTTCTGCCGGAGGCGCATCCGGCCGCGGCCGCCCTTGTCCCGGCCCCGCACCGCCGGGTGTAATGTACCCACGACGGCGACTCCCCGCCGTCGTGCGCCGAAGGAGCCGCAATGTTCACCAGCCCTTACGCTGATGTAGAGATCCCCGAAGTCACGATTTATGAATATCTGTTCGGTGGGCTCAGCGACGAGGACCTCGACCGGATCGCACTCGTGGACGGAACCTCCGGCGCCGAAATGACGTATCGGCAACTCGTCAGCCGGGTCGACGCCACGGCTGGCTGGCTCGCGAGCCATGAAGCCGGCCCCGGGACCACAGTTGGCCTCTTCTGTCCCAACGTGCCGGCATTCGCCGTCGTCTTCCACGGGGTCCTGCGAGCGGGCGCGGCCGTCACCACCGTCAACGCCTTGTATACCGCCGATGAAGTAGGCAGCCAGCTCAGCGACGCGGGCGCTTCCTGGCTCTTCACCATCTCCCCCTTCCTGGAACGGGCGGAGGAAGCAGCTTCGGCTGCCGGGATCCCGGCGGAACGGCTCGTCGTGCTCGACGGCGGCGAACTTGCTGCCGCCGCAGGCCATCCCTCGCTGGCGGACGTGTTCGAAGCCGGCCTTCCCGCGCCGGCGCTCAGCATCGATCCGCACGCCGCGGCTGTCATACCCTACTCCTCGGGCACGAGCGGAAAGCCGAAAGGCGTCTTGCTGAGCCAGTACAACCTCGTGGCGAACGTCGCCCAGTCGAGCGCCTTCTTCCGCGTGACTCCCGACGACGTGCTCCTCGCCGTCCTGCCCTTCTTCCACATCTACGGGCTCACCGTCCTGCTCAATCACGCCCTTGGCGAACGTGCCCGGCTCGTCACGATGCCGAAATTCGATCTCTCCGAGTTCCTCCGGATCACACAAGACAACCGCTGTACGTACCTCTTCATCGCGCCGCCCATCGCCGTCGCGCTGGCGAAACATCCCCTCGTGGACAAGTACGACCTCTCGTCCGTCCAGGCCGTGCTTTCGGGAGCGGCGCCCCTCGACGGCGAACTGGGGCACGCTGTCGCGAAGCGGCTCGGGTGCACAGTGCTCCAGGGGTACGGGATGACCGAGCTGAGCCCCGTTTCCCACGCGATCCCGCGCGACGGCGCCGAGGGCGTCCCTCTCGATTCGGTGGGCTACACCGTGCCCAATACGCAATGCAAGCTCCTCGACCCGGCCACCGCCGAAGAGATCGACGTCCCGGACGAGGGACCCAGCGCGCCCGGGCAGCTCCTTGTCCGTGGACCGCAGGTCATGCTCGGCTACCTGAACCGGCCCGACGCAACAGCCGCGACGATCGATCCGGATGGCTTCCTCCGCACCGGCGACATCGCGACCGTCACAGCAGACGGTGTCGTCACGATCGTTGACCGGCTCAAGGAGCTGATCAAGTACAAGGGTTACCAGATCGCGCCTGCCGAGCTTGAAGCGCTCCTGCTCACCCACCCACGCATTGCGGACGCCGCCGTCATCGGCATCAACGCTGACGACGGCGAAGAGGTGCCGAAGGCGTTCGTGGTCCGGCAGTCCGGGACCGAACTCGGGGACGGGGACGTCATGGAGTTCGTCGCCGGACGGGTGGCGCCGTTCAAGCGCGTGCGATCGGTCGAGTTCGTCGAGGTGATTCCAAAGTCGGCGTCGGGGAAGATCCTTCGACGGGAGCTACGCGCGAAGGCCTAGGAAGCCGAGGGGCACGTCCTGGCTGGTCCCTCGCTACGTCCGGCCTACTTGGCCGGCGGAACCCGCAGACTGCCATACCTCTCCATCCGGTGCCAACGCAGGTGAACTCCCGCCACGGCGGTGACCACGGACTGGATGACGACGAGATACATGAGCTGCCGGTAGACGAACTGCTGGAGCGGAAGCGTCCACAACGGGCGAAGCCGTTCATTGTCGAGTCGGAAAGCATAAGCGGCCATGAGGAATTGGACGAGGAGGAAAACCAGCCAGAGCGCCGCAATACGGACCGGGTCAAGAAAGATGAGGCCATAAATGGCGAACACATCCACCACCGGTGCGAACAGCGGAAGCAGCACCTGCAAGACCAGCAGGTAGCAGAGTCCCCGCCGGCCAAGCTTGCCGGCCGCCCCGTGCTGCAGGACAGCGCCCCGGTGCTTCCACATTGCCTGAAGCGTGCCATAGCACCAGCGGTATCGCTGCTTCCACAGCGCCCCGAGGCTCGCGGGGGCTTCGGTCCACGCCCTCGCATCGTCCTGGTACACAACCCTCCAGCCGTCGCGGCATAGCGACATGGTCAGGTCCGTGTCCTCGGCAAGCGTCTCGTCGCTGACTCCGCCCACCCGGATGAGGGCATCGCGGCGGAAGGCACCAATAGCCCCCGGGACGGTCGGCATGCACTCCGCGACGTCGAACAACCTGCGGTCCAGGTTGAAGCCGACAACGTACTCGATGTGCTGCCAGGCGCCGAGGATCCCTCCGCGGTTGGCAACCTTGGTGTTCCCCGAAATCGCGCCCACTCGCGGGTCCGCGAAGGGTTGAATCAGGGCGTGCACTGTTTCCGGTTCGAAGACAGTATCCCCGTCGACCATCACCACGTGGTCGTGGCTGGCGGCGGCAAGCCCGGCATTCAAGGCGGACGGTTTACCGCCGTTCTCCTTCCGGATCAAGGTGACGCCCGGCAGCCCAAGCGCTTCAACGATGTCAGCGGTAGCGTCGGTGGACCCGTCGTCGACCACGATAATCTCGACCGGATGGCTCGAAGCGGCGATGGACCGGACTGCAGCTTCGATGCCGGCCGATTCGTTGTACGCAGGGACAATGACGCTCACCGGTTCGGTGATTTCGGGCCGCACCGGCATATCCACCCGGCGTCGACTGCCGCCCGCTGCCCGGGAGCGGCGCGCCGCACGACTGTGGCGGGAAGCCACCACCACCACGAGGACGGCCCGGACAACCGTGACAACCCCGGCCGCAACGAGCGCCCACGAGATGGCGGTGATGAAGAAATCGCTAAGCCGGATTCCCCACACCAACGCGGTTCCGCTGGCCTGCTCCCCTGCCGAGGCATCGCGCATGCTCGCGATCCCGACGGCGTCTCCCGCCGTCGTGACCCGGAACCCTTGATCCGCGAACTTCGTGAGGGCGGAGTCGAGGGCGGCGACTGTCTGTTCCCTGTCTCCGCCGCCGTCGTGCATGAGCAGAACCTGGCCCTGCGTGCCTGAGGGTGTGAGGTTCTTCTCGATTGTCCCCACGCCTGGCCGCTGCCAGTCCTCGCTGTCCTGGGTGGTGAGGACCGTGAGGTAGCCCTGGTTGGCCGCCGCGCGCATCGCCGTCCAGGTGCCGTCCCTGACGGCATCGTTCTCGGAGCTGTAGGGCGGCCGCAAGAGCGTCGCGGCGCGGCCCGTGATTCCGGCGATCACCTGCTCATCGCCCTGCACCTCAAGCTGCTGTCGCCACGCCGGAGCACTTCCAAGGTCCGCATGGGTCAACGTATGCACGCCGATCTCGTTGCCGTCCGCCAGGATGCGGCGCACGAGGTCGGGATTCTCGATGGCAGCCGAACCGACAACGAAAAACGTGGCATGGACATGGTGCGCATGGAGGACGTCGAGGATCCGGGGCGTCCAGACGGGGTCCGGACCGTCGTCGAAAGTCAGGGCAAGCGTGTGATCCGCCGGACCGACGGTACGAACGGTCCCGCCACGGGAATCGACCACCGGACCACCGTGCGAGACCGCGTCCGGGACAGTACCAGCAGCTCCACCCGCAGCGATGGAGTCGTCGCCGATCCCGGCCAAGTGATGCATGTACCCTTGCACGGCGAGGGAGGCAGCCAGCGCAAACAGGACAGCCAGAAGGATGAACCAGTGCGCCCTGACACTGACCCGAGCATTGCGCTTGCTCACGCGGCGCGCATTCACGGGTGGGTCGGCGTGGACGGTCGCGCGGCCTTGCCTGGAGCCGTCCCGCTCTTACCCGGACTCGTCCGTCCTGTGCTCGGCGCCGGAACTGCACCCGGCGCGAAACGGGCAGGCTGCTGCGTAGAGGCAACAGTAGGCGCTTGCGCTGCAGGAACGGGCGAAGTCACCAGGGCCTCCAGCGCCGTCGTCGGCGAAGGGGCGGCCAATCGGGCACCGCCTGATGGGAGCCCAGTGCTGTCAGAAGGCGGCGCTGACGGGGAGAACGGTAGGTCCCGGGCCACCGGGGCAACCGGAGCAGGTGCCGGAGGGTTGGCTGCGGCCGGCAAAGGTAGGTATGGTGCGGCAACGTTGGGGCCGCCCATGAACGCCACCAGCAGGAGGAGGACATATCCCGCCACGAGCCCGAGGGCCGCGAGTCCGGCGAACTTGAGCGTTCGGAGGCGCCGACCTGACTCGTCGACGAAAACCGGCCCCCGGGGTGCGGTCGCTTGTTGATCGGGCGTTTCATTCAGGGCTGCCATCGGGCAACAACTTTAGAGTATTCGCGTTAGCCAACCCAAACGTGTTGAGGGACTTCCGCGAAGGTGTCCTTGATCAAGCCCTGGACATGACGCGGGCGCGGACCGTATGGCCCGCGCCCTGCTGTAGGCGTCGGCGGACTAGTGCTTCCGGAAGGCGCCTTTGATCCTTTCGCCTGCCAGCTTCATATCGGCCTTTAACTGACGGGACTTGCCCTCAGCCTTCAGCCGGTCATTGCCGGTGGCTGCGCCGGCCGCTTCCGTGGCCTTGCCGTGAAGTTTCCCGGCAGCGTGATGGATCCTCTCACCCCAACCCATGATGGCTCTCCTTTGTCGGCGGGCCGCGGCAGGACGCCGCGAGGCCGCAATTAATTGTAGGGAGGTAACGGCGGTAAAGGCACGTCCCCGTTGGCGAGCCCCGCCACTCAGGTAGCACCGGTACCCGTCCCGTACCATGGGCGAATGGTTTTCATACGGTTATACCGAGAAGGCAAGCTCGAACGCGACGATGTCCGGGCCCACGAGATCGAGGCCCTGGCCCGCCAGGACGACGTGGTGCTGTGGATCGACTACACGAACCCGACGGCGGATGACCTTCTCGGCGTCGAGACCGTCTACGGGCTTCACCGCCTCGCCGTCGAAGACGCCGTCCACGACTTTCAGCGCCCCAAGATCGATCGTTACCCGAACCACTTGTTCCTCTCGGCCTACCAGGCAGCTCTCCAGCCTGGAACCGGGGAACTGGCCGTCGCCGAGGTCTCGGCCTTCGTGACCCATAACGCCCTGGTGACGGTACACGGGCCCGAGTTCGACACTGACAAGCTGACGGCGCACTGGGACGCTGAAACCGACCTTGCCCACCACGGGGTGCCCTTCCTGTTCTGGGGCCTGCTGGACATGATTGTGGACGGGCACTTCGACGCCGTCCAGGAACTCGATGGCTACATCGACGCCCTCGAAGAATCGCTCTTCGAGGACCATTCCCCCGAACACGACCTGCAGCGAAAGACTTTCGAACTCCGCAAAAACCTCGTCAAGCTCCGCCGCGTGGTCCTGCCCATGCGTGAAGTCCTCAACACGCTCCTCCGGCGGGAGGACCTGGTCGGTTGCAGCCCGGCGATGCAGCCCTTCCTGCAGGACGTCTACGACCACGTCCTGCGCGCCACGGAATGGACGGAATCGCTGCGTGACCTGGTCACCACCATCCTGGAAACCCACATCAGCATTCAGGGGAACCAGATGAACCTGGTCATGAAGAAAGTCACCAGCTGGGCTGCGATCATCGCCGTCCCCACCGCGGTGACCGGTTTCTTCGGGCAGAACGTGCCATTCTTCGGCTTCCAGAACGATTACGGCCTTTGGCTATCCAGCGCGCTCATGGTCGGCGGTTCAGTATTCCTCTACCTGGCTTTCAAGAAGCGGGACTGGATCTAGCGCAGGGGCCCCGGGCGCCGGGGCCCCTGTCCTCCTTGAGCTACTGATCATCCTTCCGGGCCGGCAGGACAAGGAGCGCGTCCCCGATAGCACGCTCCGACCCGCCCGAGGGGCTGTTCTGCACCTTTCCCTCGGCAACGGTGGTTGTCGAGCCGCCGCCGTCCAGGTTCATGGCCTGAACCATGCCAAGTGACATTGCAACGTCGGCCTCTTCCTTCAGGCTCAGTCCGAGCGAGGCAGTGGAACGTCCATCTGCGGTGACGAGCATGGTCCTGCCCTGGGCGTCCGTCCCGGCAAAGGTCCGGGGGTTACGTTTGTGGACCCAGCCGTAGTAGAAGCTGTTTCCGTCGTCGGGATGCACCATGCCGTCATGCCGTGCGGTCACGTCTTCACTGCCGTCCTTGACCAGCAGCGGGCCGCCGTTGACCACGCTCGTAGCCTTGTTGGGGTGCATGGTCTTCCCATCCTGGCCGAGCAGCCCGGCGTCGATTTTCAGCTTGGCGCCCACCGGAGCGAGTGCGCGGAGCCGCGCGACCTCGGTCCCGGTTGCCTGGATGGTGTGTCCGCCCTGGGGGACGGCCGCGCCACGGGTTTCGGCGACGGAGGTCACGGTGTCGTGGCTGTCCACCATCACTTCCAGGCCGGGCCCAGCAGGCGTGGAGGGCCCGAAGTCCGAAGTGAACGTGACGAGCTCGTTGGAGTTCGTGCAGGTAACATCCTGGAGCGGGCCTGAGGTAGGCAGATCGTTGGCGCCGCCGCAGTTGCGGATCAGCCCAGGAACCCGGTCGATGCCATCCAAAGGCACGTCCCCGGAAGAGGAGGAGATTTTCCCATCCCAGGTCAGTCGCTGGATGCTGCTGGCGTTCTTCTTTCCGTCGATAACAAGCGCGGGGCGGTCCGCCACGGGTTCACTAAGAGTCTTGCCTCCATAGACACCGACCCCTGCGGGGTCGCCTTCGGCACCGGCCTTCGGATCGAAAACGAAGAAGCCTCCGTTCACGCCGGCGAGGGCATGGGCTTCGGAGGCGAGTTGGCTCGTGGTCTCGCGCTTCTCCAGATCCGCTCCGAACGAGGCGGCGAGCTGGCCTTGGTACTTCCCGGGGTCGATCGTGATGACGTCGAGATTCCACGGCCCGCGCGTCTTGGGGCTCGTATCGGCGTCACCGTCCCAACCCGTGTAGATCACCGAGGAGGCAAAACCGGCAGCCTTGATTTTCGCGACGACGCCTGCGCCGTCCGCTTGCGCGGCAAACTGGCCGGCCCGGACCCGATAGCCCAAATCCCCTCCCGCGTCCGCAAGCTGCGGCGACTGGACATGTTCAACGCGGGCATCGACGCCGGCGGCCTTGAGCTTGTCCGCCGTGCGCTGTGCGCTGTCCTTGCTTGAGAGCGCCGACGTCGGAGCATCCGGATCCGGCGAATCGGAGGGGATGGCGACTTCGGCCGTCCAGAAAAGAGAAGTGTCGGCTCCACCGCGTTTGATTTTGGTCAGCGTGACGCCGGGGGCGAGGCTTGTCACCGTCCGGCTCTCGGGGAGGTCAGCGGCGCCAAGGGTGAGGTGGGCACTCTGGTCCGTGCTGTTGTCACTTTTACGGCCATCATCCGCATGGCCCGGTCCCACGGGGCCAAGGAGCGCTGAAACGACGGCCAGAACCAGACCGCCGGTAAGGGGACTGCGGTGCTTGAGCGAGGCATTCATGGGTCCAGCGTATAAAGGCCGCATCATCGCCAAGCCCGGTTTTCCGGGTTCGCGAACCCTGTTGACCGAACCTTCACGCTGCGTTTACTTACCGGCGTGTTTGCCCGCTATGGCCAGAAATCCCGGTTTCGCCAGATCCCCCCGGAATGCCTGGGCACCCTGTCTGGCCACCCTGGGTCCAAGGAAGTATCGTTTGGCACCGCCGGGTCCGGGTACGGCCCATGACTCTCAATTTGCGATCCGTCGCGTGGCTCGTCAGGCGACTGCTGGCTATTGGACACAACTCCCCTTTGTAATTGTCCAGAATGGCGAGGGTACGAGCTGCCCCTCAAGCCCCACACGCACCCTATTATGAACAACTGGCGAAGGAAAGAGTTATAAGCGGTTAACTGAGGGGTTTTTGGCGAAGTCACGGATTCCCCCATTGATCCAAGCCGCGCGGGCTCAAGGCAGAATGGAAGGCATGTCGCTTACTACCTTCGCCCTCGTCCGCCACGGTCAGACAGACTGGAACGCGCAGCGCCGGCTGCAGGGATCCACCGACATTCCGTTGAACGACGTCGGCCGCGGCCAGGCACGGGACGCCGTCGCCGTCCTGTCCGGTTACGAGTGGGACGTCATCGTTTCCTCACCGCTGAGCAGGGCCGTCGAAACCGCCGAACTGATCGCCGCTGGGCTCGGACTCAGCGTGGACCGGCGGGTGCCGGAGCTCACCGAACGCGGCTTTGGACCTGCCGAGGGCCTGCAGGCAGGATCCGAACTGGAGGCACTGCGGATCCCCGGCGGTTTCCGCGGCGCGGAAAGCGAGGACGAGGCAGCATGCCGCGGCTTGGCCGCACTGGAAGCGTTGTCCGAAGAATTCCGCGGGCGCCGCGTCCTTGTCGTCGCCCATGGGACGCTCCTGCGCTTGAGCCTGGGCCGCGCCATCGGCCGCCCCTTGGACAGCATCGACAACGCGGCGCTCAACCTCGCCCACCACCATGACGTTGACGGCTGGCAGCTCGAATACTTCAATGGTGAACGCATCATGGCTACCGTTCCCGGCTGAAAGCACTGAGCCGGAGGCATGTCCACCGGGACAGCGTCGTGGGAGACTGTTCAGCACGGACAGGAACTCTTTCCGAAGGGGATGGTCACCTTGGCGGCAACTGGTCTCAACGCCGTCCAGCACATTGTGGTCCTGATGCTCGAAAACCGCTCATTCGATCACATGCTCGGATACCTCTATGCCGATTCTGGGAATGTCTCCCCCACGGGCGAACATTTTCAGGGCTTGAATGGAACGGAGTCCTGTCCCGGCTCCGACGGCAGTCCAGTCCAGGTGTATCGACTGACTCCCTCGACCCCCGATGTCTACTTCATGCCAGGCGCCGACCCCGGCGAGGGATACCAAGCGACGAACGACCAGCTCTTTGGCAGCACCGGCGCGCCCAATCCGGGGTCGGTTCCTGCCATGACCGGCTTTGTAACCAACTATGCCGCCGCTATCAAGGACAACCTTGCCAAGGGCTGGCACGTTGTGCCGGGCACAAGCGAGCACATGATCATGGGCTGTTTCACGCCAGAGACGCTGCCTGTGTTGTCGGCGATGGCGAAGGGGTTCGCTGTCTGCGATGCCTGGTTCGCGTCGGTTCCCACGATGACGATGCCCAACCGGGCCTTCGCCTGTGCAGGCACCAGCCAGGGCAACTTGGATGACAAAGCCAAACGGTTCACCGTGCCGAGCATCTTCGGACAGCTGGGCAACCATGGCATCACATGGAAGATCTACGGCGAAACCACATCGCCCCTGACGAAACTCGACTTCGACGACACGCGGCACGCTCCGGCGTCGAACATTGGCCTCTTCACTGACTTCCAGGCCGACGCGGCGGCGGGGAAGCTCCCCTCGTACTCTTTCCTGGAGCCTTCCTGGTCTTCGACCGGCAACAGCGAACACCCCAACTACAACGTCGCTCTCGGCGAACAGTTCCTGCTAGACGCTTATCGTGCCGTCCACGACGGGCCGGCCTGGGACTCCACCTTGCTGATCGTCACGTATGACGAACACGGCGGGTGCTACGACCACGTCGCCCCGCCCTGGGGCGCGACGCCACCGGATGACACCCCGGGAGAATTCGGATTCGACTTCACCCGTTTCGGGGTACGGGTGCCAACGGTGCTGATCAGTCCGCTCATCCCCGGTGGCACCGTCTTTCGATCTCCGGGTCCTGTCCCGCTCGATCACACCAGCATCCTTGCGACAATCGAACATCGTTGGAACCTGCCGGCCCTCACCCGCCGCGATGCAGCGGCGCCCGACGTCGGCGGGGCTTTGAGCCTCACCGTCCCCCGGACCGATGATCCCCTCGCGGGCGTTCAGGCACCTACTCCCCCACCGACTACGCGCGCACTGGCAGAGCAACCTTCACACCTGCAGCAGCTGCACGACGAGCTCCTCGCGAAACCCTAGGATCGAGTTTCCGGCTGTGAGCCCTGCTCAGGCCACGGTTTCATCGGTGGTGTCGATACCCGCGGCCGTCGCTTCGCCGCGCCCGGTCCACGTCTTGATTGCAGTCCAGGCAACAGCCGCGGTCGGCACGGCCAACAAAGCACCGATAACCCCAGCGAGCATCGTCCCAATGGCCAAGGCCAGCAAAATGGCCAGTCCATGAATGCTCAGGACCTTGCCCATCAAAACGGGCTGGAGGAGGTGGTGCTCAAGCTGGTTGGCCGCGACGAGGACAGCGAGGACAATGAGGGACATCACTGGACCGTTGGAGATGAGAGCCACACCCACAGCGAGGGTGCCGGCCGCCGTGGAACCAACGATGGGAATGAACCCGCCGATGAACACAAAAACTCCGAGGGGCAGGGCAAGCGGGACACCGAGGATCGCCAGGGCTGTCCCGATGATCACGCCGTTTACCGCTGCGATCAGAGCCGTGCCCCGGACATAGCCGCCCAGGACCGTGGCGCTCCGTTCCGCAGCGAGATGGGCCTTCCCGCGGTGCGCCGCCGGAAGGAATCCAAAGAGGAAGGTCCGGATCTTCTCGCCGTCCTTGAGGAAGAAGAACAAGATCACCACCATGAGGACCAGGCCCGCCAGGATTTCACCGACGGTGCGGGCGCCGGTCAGCGCTTCGGCACCGAAACTACTGCTCGTGAAGAAACGCTGGATGGACTCAGACACGGAACGGAGTTGTTCGTCGCTCACCCTGAACGGTCCATTGTTCAGGAATTGGTGCAATTGCTCGACGCCGGAAGTGAATTTCACGGCAAGCTCCTTGGATTGCGCCCTGATCAGAAAGACGATTCCGGTGATGACTCCGCCGAAGACTACGAGGATCCCCACGAACGATGCTGCCACCGCGAGGGCCCGGGGCCAGCGCCGAGCAGTCAGCCAGCGCACGAGGGGGGATATTGCAGAGGAGAGAATGAGCGCGATAGTGACCGGGATAATGACAAGCGGCACCCTGGTCATCGCCCACAAAATCACCGATACAAAAGCGATGACCAGAAGCATCTGCCCTGAACGGATCCCGGCGCGGCCCAGGCCGTCGGACCAAATCGCCGACATTGCGGGTTTGTTCGGCGAATTGTTGCCTTCAGTCATGGAGTACCTTCCTGGTGGTGATTCCGGACCTTCGGATGGCCTTTTCCTTGTCGCCCATGCCCCACCCTAACGGGGCACTTCGATGGAGCCGCAATTTTGCCCCGCCGCGGCGGGATCCCCCACCTGGCCTGCCAGGTGTCGGCCACCACGCTGGTCCCGCGGCACCTGCCCAGCCCTACGACCGGCCGCCGCTGTCGAAACAGCTCCTGGCCGGGTCTTTCCGATCGGCGGACACCTCGCTGCCGCGGCGCCGGGACATCGGTGCCACCTGGCGGCTGGGCGTAGCCGCGAGCAGCCTCGATCTGGCAACCAAGCAGGTCCAACTCGCCGACGGCAGCCGGATCGGCTTCGACAAGTTGCTGATTGCAACCGGTTTGCGCTCCCGCCCCTGGCCCAACGCGGCGGAGGCCGCCCTTTCCGGAGTGCTGACATTGCGCACCCGTGAGGACTCCGCAGCCTTGCGCCGACTCCTCGCAGCCCACCCCCGCCGGGTGCTCGTCATCCGGGCCGGATTCATAGGTTGCGAGGTCGCTTCCGTGTGCCGGGAATTGGGCTTGCCGGTCACCGTCGCGGAGGCTGGGCCGGCTCCCCTGGTCGCAGCCCTTGGCGAGACAATCGGCGCAATAGCCGGCAAGCTGCAAATCGAACATGGCGTGGATCTGCGCTGCGGTGTCCGGGTCACATCCCTTGGAGGCGATGACACAGGACAGCTGCGCCGCGCCGTCCTGTCGGACGGAACAGCCCTCGAGGTGGACGTTGCGGTGGCTGCGCTGGGTTCGGTCCGCAATGTGGAATGGCTCGCGGATTCCGGCTTGGCATGCGGCGTGTGGGGCGTCGCGTGCGACGCCGGTTGCCGCACCTGGCGGTGCCGAAATTCTGGTCGGTTCAATTCGGCACCGAGATCAAAAGCGTGGGAGTGCCTTCGGCTGCCGATGAGGTCGCCATCGTCCAAGGCTCGGTGGCCCAGTGGCGGTTCCTGGCCGTTTACGGTTACAAGGGCCGCATCGTGGGGCCAACCCTTACCCGTTATATGCGGAGCTCCGCAGGACTCCCGTGGCACGGCTTCAGGACGGAACGTACGTTGCCAGCGGTTATGCAGAGATCTCCTCGCTGCTGCATGACCCCCGGGTGAGTTCCGATTTCAGCCACAACCCGGTCGCGGCCGCCGCGGGAGCCGGAGAGGACGGCGACGGCCCCGGTATGTCTCCGACGTTCTTGAACATGGATCCGCCGGAACACGACAAGTTTCGGCGAATCACAATGCGCCACTTCGGCCCACCCACGACGCAGGGCCGCATCGCCGGAATTGCGTGCCTTCATGGAAGAACTTGTGGAAGCCCACCGCGAGGCACCGGGAAACGACCTGCTCTCAGCGCTTGCCACCGATGACGGCCCTGAAGGCCGTGGCCGTATGCCCGCCGATCAGCTCGTAAGCACGGGACTTCTCCTGCTCATTGCCGGACACGAAACCACGGTGAACCTCATTTCCAACGGTGTCCTCACCCTGCTCCGCCACCCGCACGAACTTCAGAGGCTGCGCAACGACCCCGGTCTTTCCATTCCGATGGTCGAGGAGCTGCTGCGCTACGAGCCGCCGGTGCATTTCGTTCCCTTCCGCACAGCGCTCGACGACATCGACATGGCAGGAACAACCATCCCGGCAGGCGCGTCGCTCACACTGCTCCTGGCCGCGGGCAACCGCGATCCCGTCCACGTCACCCAGCCAGAGCTGTTCATTCCCGACAGGCCCAACAACGAGCACCTCGGTTTTGGCGGAGGCATCCACCTCTGCTTCGGCGCGCCCCTCGCCCGCCTGGAAGCCCAGATCGCCCTCGCGGCATTCGCGGGCAGGGTGGAGAACCCGCGGCTCGTCGACGACCCGCCAAGCTACCGCCCAAGCCCGTTCCTGCGTGGTCCCTCGCACCTGCCCGTCGAAATCGACGGCGTCGTGGCAGGGCGCTGAGGCCGCTATACGCTCAGACCCTGCCCGCGCGTCCTCCGGCTGCGCCCAAGATCAGTCCTGCTCGCTTGGGCTCAGGGCGGCCGGCTTCTTCGTTGTCTTCGGCTCCGGAACGGCAGGAGACGTGAGCGCCGCGGTTTCGGGGGTCGCCGTATGCGTCAACGCTGCGAGCGACGCGGCCACCGAGTGGTCCGGGACCTCCTCTGGAGTGCTGTGCGCACGAAGCACCATGAGTGACTTCGCCCGGAGGGACACCAGGCCGTCTGCTTCGACAGGCTCGGAGTCGGCGCTCTCGCCCGCGGTATCGATGAGGATGTCCCAGGCCGGAGCGTACTCGTCCGAAGGCAGCCTGAACTTTACCTCGTCGTCGTGGGCATTGAAGTAGAGCAGGAAGTTGACGTCCGTGATGCGCCGGCCCTGGTTGTCCCGGCCGCGGATCCCGTCACCGTTGAGGAACACCCCCACGGAGCGGCCGAAGCCGTTGTCCCAATCCTCCGGCCGCATGAAATCTCCGTCAGGGTCCAGCCAGACGATGTCCGGAAGGGGCGCCCCTTCGCCCCTGAGGACGGGGCGGCCGTCGAAGAAGCGGCTGCGCCGGAACGTGGGATGCTTCGCGCGCAAAGCACTGACCGCCGCCGTGAACTCCACCAGCGGCTGGTCCACACTGTCCCAATTGATCCACGTCAGCTCGGAATCCTGGCAATAGCCGTTGTTGTTACCCCGCTGCGTCCGGCCAAGCTCATCCCCGTGCAACAGCATCGGAACACCCTGGGAAAGAAGCATCGAGGCGATGAAATTCCGCTGCTGCCGCGCCCGCAACGCCAGGACCTTCGGATCCTCCGTGGGCCCCTCGACACCGCAGTTCCACGAACGGTTGTGGGACTCGCCGTCGTTGTTGCCCTCGCCGTTGGCCTCGTTGTGCTTCTCGTTATAGGACACCAGGTCCGCCAAGGTGAAGCCGTCATGGGCCGTGACAAAGTTGATCGACGCCACCGGACGACGCCCGGAATGCTCATACAGGTCCGCCGACCCCGTCAACCGCGACGCGAACTCACCCAGCGTCGACGGCTCCCCGCGCCAGAAATCACGGACCGTGTCCCGGTACTTGCCGTTCCACTCCGTCCACTGCGGCGGGAAATTGCCCACCTGGTAGCCACCCGGACCGACATCCCACGGCTCCGCGATCAGCTTGACCTGCGAGACCACCGGATCCTGCTGGATCAGCTCGAAGAAGGTCGACAGTTTGTCGACGTCGTAGAATTCCCTCGCGAGTGCCGCTGCGAGGTCGAAGCGGAACCCGTCCACGTGCATCTCGGTCACCCAATAACGCAGGGAATCCATGAGCAACTGCAGCGAATGCGGGCTGCGCACGTTCAACGTGTTCCCGGTACCCGTGTAATCCATGTAGTGCTTCTCGTCGCCATCCACCAGACGGTAATACGCCGAGTTGTCGATCCCCTTGAAGGACAGCGTGGGACCCAGGTGGTTGCCCTCGGCCGTGTGGTTGTACACGACATCAAGAATGACCTCGATACCGGCCCGGTGCAGCGAACGGACCATGGCCTTGAAATCCTGGACCTGCTGGCCTTGGTCTCCTGAGGAGCTGTAGCTGTTGTGCGGGGCAAAGAACCCGATGGTGTTGTAGCCCCAGTAATTGTTCAGCCCCTTGTCCTGGAGGGTGCCGTCGTTTACAAACTGATGCACCGGCATAAGCTCGATCGCCGTCACGCCGAGCTTCTGCAAGTGGGAGATGACAGCCGGGTGCGCAACCCCGGCATAGGTACCCCGCTGTTCTTCCGGAACTTCGGGATGGAGCTGGGTCAGGCCCTTAACATGCGCTTCGTAGATGACCGAGCGGTGGTACGGGATACGCGGCAGGTGGTCCCCGTCCCAATCGAAGAACGGGTTGACGACCACACCCAACATCATGTGCGGCGCGGAATCCTGGTCGTTGCGGGAGTCCGGATCGCCCAGGTTGTAGGAGAACAGCGCCGGGTCCCAGTCGATCTGGCCGTGCACCGCTTTTGCGTACGGGTCCAGGAGCAACTTGTTGGGGTTGAAGCGCTGCCCGTTGGCAGGATCATAAGGGCCGTGGACCCGGTAGCCGTACTTCTGGCCGGGCTGCACCTGCGGAAGGTAGCAATGCCACACGTAGCCATCGACTTCCACGAGATCGACCCTGGTTTCGGAACCGTCGTCCTGAAACAGGCAAAGCTCGACCCTTTCCGCCCTCTCGCTGAACAAAGCGAAGTTGGTTCCGGTTCCGTCGAAGGTGGCGCCAAGGGGGTACGCCGATCCGGGCCAGATTTCCATTCGTGCTCCTATTATGTTGGCCAACCGTTTTGTCCGGCGGGGTCATGCATCGAGAGGGACTTTGCCGTGCGTGCCCGAAGAAAAGGCACGATACCCGACGCAGTACTAAGCTTGCTTACTGTATCGCAGATCGCTCCGCCACAAGTTCCATTGCATCAGGTAGTGCTTTGTTTATCCCAAGGTGGCGAGGGCCGCCGGGACGCACTCGATCCTGACCGGCATATTTGCGTCGACGGACTTCACTTCGCCGTCGATCTGATACGGAAGCGGCTTGACGGTGGTGAACGAGTAGCTGCTCACGCTGGGCTGGTCCCCTAGGCCCTTCGTGGCTGCCTGCAGCGCCATCAAAAGGACCCTCCACTTTGGCATGTGGGAAAAGACGATCACTTCGAATTTACCGTCGCAAAGATTGCTGTCGTCCGCGTCGCTCAGTGTGGCGTACTTCGCCATCTCTGGAATGTTGGCGAGCACGAGGCTGTCCAGACTACGGTGCGAGCCGTCCGCCTGCCGTATTTCAAAGGGCTCAAACTTCGAAAAAGCCCGAACCACCGAGACCATTTCCTTCAGGGCCCCCTTGCCGCCCTTTTCCAAGTCGATGGCCACCACCGGGGTAAGCCCAAATCCAACGTAGGAGTGCGCATACTCCGCAGACGAATCCGCTGCCTCACCCGTGTGCACGCGCAGCAAATCGATGTTCCGCACGATACCCTCGGCGATCGCTTCCCCCAGCGGCTGGCTACCGGTGCTGCGCCGGTGGTCATTGGCATTGCCCGCCCCGAGCACCGCGCATACCGCCCTGGGATTGCCACCCTGCATCACACCGTTGACGACCTCGTTGTAGCCGCCGTCACCACTGGCGGAAACCACCAGAACGTCTCCGCCCCCGCTGACAGCATCCCGCGCCAGCTCCACGGCATGACCGGCATGTGCCGTCGGCTGAAGCCTGATGTCCACCGGGTAGCTGAGAAGATCCTCCAGCTCGGCGTGGAGCTCTTCGGCCAGCCGGCGCGCATCCCCGGTGCTGTTGGGATTGAAAATGATGACGATAGATTCAAAGGTCCGTGCAGAAGTCATTGCCGCTCCAGATACATACTCGTGACGCCCGAAAATTCCATGCCCGCGTTGCCATCCAACACCCAAGCCGGACTGCCCCCGGACCGCAGGGCCGGATTCTTGCACGCAATCACTTCGGTAAGTGTACTTACACTCTTCCGCCGCGCACTCTTCCGCCGCGCTCGAGGAAGCCGCACGCAAAGAGACTTCGGACCGGACGTCGCCTGCTTCCTGAACGGTAGTGACAGCAAGGCCCGGTAGACTTTCGTGCCATCCTCTACCCCTTCGAGGGGAAATCGTGCGGGACGAGAAGCGAAAGCAGACCGATGGACACTCCAACACCCCCGACCTCGCCTCGGCGTCCGCCGCTGGGGAACCGGCCTCCAGCGGGCCGCCCTGACGCGGCGCGGGCGAAAGTCATCAGCTACCCAGTGCCTGTCCCAGGGGAGCCGCGGGGAGCTGTCCAAGCCCGGGGGAAACGATCCGTCACCGAGCCGGACCCGGCCCAGCCGCCGGTTTCCTCAGACGGCAAAAAGCCCAAGCGATCCAAACGGAAATGGCGCCGCAAGCTCCTCTTGGCCCTGATCGCCCCGCTGGTCCTGGTCCAAATCATCGCCTTCATGTTCAGCATGGGCGTGACCCCGACGCGCACGGCGTACATGCTGGAGGCGGGTGAGCCCAACGTCTACCAGTTCGTGTCGATCAACCACATGAGCCGTCACTTGCTGGCAGCGACCATCGCCCATGAAGACGAACAGCTCGGCACACGCAGCGGGGCCTTCGACCTCGGAGACCTCCAAGCCAGGGCACAAGCGTATTTCGAGGGAAAGCCCGACCCCAGCGGTTCCACCATCCCCCAGCAACTGGTCAAGAATATTTTCCTCTGGGACGACCAAAACGCCGTACGCAAAGGGATTGAAGCCGTCCTGGCAACCCAGTTCAGCTACACGTTGACCCCTCAGCGCACCCTCGAGCTCTATCTGAACTATGCCCAGTTCGGCCCCCATTTGTACGGCGTCTGCGCCGCCAGCTGGTACTACTTCGGAACACCGCCCTGGAACATGTCCGATTACCAATCAGCTCAGCTGATGGGCGTCCTTCCGCTGCCGGACCTGGTCAAGCGGGATCCCAACGGGGGCATCTACCTCGGTTCCGGCGTCAACCCCGCCGTGTGGAATCTTGTGAACGGAGCCGCGAACGTCTGGGTCCCCCGGCAGATCGTCGGCCTGGGCGGGTGGCAGGCTGCCGTCGCGACGATCGGCATCACAGACACGGCCGACAGCCATGCCAACCAGCGCTCGGACAACGACGCATGCTCGACCATGCCCCAAAGCGTGAACGACCGCATCCAGAGCGAAACCGGCTAGGAACAAATCCGGCGACCCGGCAGCGTTACCGGCCGCCCTCGATCTTCCGGCTGCGCTGGTTCTGGGCCATCGGGCCATACGGATAGACACCCACCCGGGGCTGGCTGGCCTCGTCGAGCCGGCCGGTTTCTTCGGGGCTGAGTTCCAGGTCCGCTGCGGCCAGGTTGTCCGCCAACTGTTCCGTGGTGCGGGCACCGAGGATCACGGAGGTCACCGCGGGCCGGTTGGCCAACCATGCAAGGGCAACCCGGGAGGCACTCACGCCGTGATCCGCTGCGATCTTTTCCACTGTGCCGATGACATCCCAGGTGCGTCGATCCGCGTTGCGGGCCTGCCACGCCTCCATGCCACGTTCCGGGTTTTCACCCAGGCGGGTGGCACCGGTGGGCGGCACGTCCCGCTTGTACTTACCGGACAGCCATCCGCCGCCCAAGGGAGACCACGGCAGCAGCCCGACGCCCGCATCCAGCGCAGCCGGAACGATCTCCGATTCGATCTCGCGGACCAGCAGGCTGTACTGGGGCTGCAGGGTCACCGGCGCACTCCAGCCGAAGGCCTTGGCCACATGGACGGCCTTGGTCAACTGCCACCCCAGGAAGTTGGAAAAGCCGTAGTAGGCGATCTTGCCGCTGCTGACGGAGTCGTGCAGGAAGCGCAGCGTCTCCTCCAACGGTGTAATCGGGTCCCACGCGTGCATTTGGTAGAGATCGATTTGCTCCACGCCCAAACGGCGCAGCGAATCGTCCAACGCCCGGTTCAGATGGCGGCGGGAAGTGCCGACGTCGTTCGGGGCGGTGCCCATGGGGAAGCGGCCCTTGGTGGCCAGCACCACGCGGTCCCGCGCGTCCGGCCGTTCGGCCAGCCAGCGGCCGATGATCTCTTCCGACACCCCGGCGCTGTAGACGTCGGCGGTGTCGATGAAGTTTCCACCGGCGTCGACGTAGTCGTCCAGGATGGCCCGGGAAGTTTCCTCGGTGGCCTCGGCCCCGAATGTCATGGTTCCCAGCGCGTAGTTCGAAACCACTGCGCCGCTGTTGCCCAGAGTGCGGTATTGCATGCTGTTCCTCAATCCTCGGTGGGGGTAGTGCGGTTCGAATGAAAGGTGCGCCATGTGTGTTCGGGCTCGAAGCCCAGCAGCCGCCTGGCCTTGTCGATGGAGAGCATGGTCTCGTGCTCTCCCAGTTCCTTGATGACCTTGACCTCGGGGAAAACCTCCGCAGCCAGGCTGGCGCTTGAGCGGCTCATGACGGTGTCCGCGTTCGCGATGATGAATGCTTCGAATCCGGGCTTGCCGTTTTCAAGCGCCCGCGCCACTGCCTGCGCACCGTCCCGGCCATCGATGTATCCCCACAGGTTCCACTTACGCAGCCTGGCGTCCGAGTCGAAGGACGGGAACCGTTCGTAATCTTCCTCGTCCATGACATTGGAGAACCGCAGCCCCACGATGCTCAGCTCGGGATCCCAGCGCGTCAACTCGATCGCCATCTGCTCTTCCAGATGCTTCACGAGCGAATAGGTGCTTTCCGGCCTGGCCGGGTACTCCTCGTCGACCGGGATGTAGGGAGGGTCGACATCGAACGGCAAACCCAGCACTGTCTCGCTTGAGGCGTAGACAACCTTCTTGATGCCGGCGCGGCGGGCCGCTTGGAACACGTTGTACGTCGAAAGCATGTTGTTATGGAACGTCGCAACGTCCGGAACGATGCCAGGTGCCGGAATGGCCCCGAGATGCACTACGGCGTCGAAGCCACTGTGCCGGTCGTCCAGGCCCAGGAAAACATCCAGCACCTGGCCATAGTCGCGCAGGTCGACGATCGCCAGGCCCGGACTCCTTTCGCCCGCCCGGTCCAGGTTCAACACCTGGTGCCCGTCCGCGTTCAGCCGGCGGACCACGTGCCGGCCCAGTTTTCCGGTTCCACCCGTCACTGCAACTCTCATCGCTACTCCCTCGATATAACTCGGCGGTCTTGAAAACGACACTAGGGCACGACCCGGCCCTGCTGCGTGGCCCTCCCGGTCCTAGGAAAGCCAGACACCCGCTTCCAAGTGATCACGTCGGCCGATGACATGGCTGAGCTCGAAAGCCTGCGAGCGCTTATCCCCCCATGACGCGACCCAAGGCAGGTGGGAGGATGGGCGCATGGAACTGCACATTACTGGCGACCCCGCCGCCGACCAGCTGCTCAGCGATGACGCTTTCGCACTTCTTATCGGAATGCTGCTTGACCAACAGGTAACCATGGAGTCCGCGTTTGCCGGACCTGCAAAGATCCGCAAGCGCATCGGCTCCCTGTCCCCGGCTGCAATTGCCGGATATGACCCTGCGGGCTTCGTTGAGGTCTTCAAGGAGAGTCCGTCAGTCCACCGTTTCCCTGGCTCCATGGCCGGCCGCGTCCAGGATCTAGCCGCAGTCGTTCAGCACGACTGGCAGGGAGACGCAACCGCCATCTGGACCAAGGACGAGCCTGACGGCCAGGAGGTCCTCCGCAGGTTGAAGGGATTGCCCGGCTTCGGAGAGCAAAAGGCAAAGATCTTCCTGGCGCTCCTCGGCAAGCAGCGCGGACTCCAGGCACAAGGTTGGCGTGAGGCTGCGGGCGCCTACGGCCAGGAAAGCGCGTTTCTTTCCGTCGCCGACATCGTGGATCCGGAGTCGCTGAGAAAGGTACGCGCCAACAAGCAGGCTGCCAAGGCCGCCGTCAAAGCCGCGAAGGCATCGGGGCACTGACAAGCACGGGTCGGGACATTGTTTCGACCCATATCGTGAAACGCTGGCAGCATGGATCTCGAAGTGTCGCCGACGCTCACGATTCCGACGTCGGAACTCGGCTGGCGGTTCTCCCGCTCGTCAGGGCCGGGCGGTCAGCACGTCAATACCTCGGACAGCCGCGTCGAACTGTCGTGGAACGTCGCCGACTCCGCGGCCCTTTCCGACGAGCAACGGCTGCTGCTGGTCGCCCGTCTTGGAGGCCGCCTCATCGCCGGGGTGATCACGGTGACCGCCTCCGAGCAGCGCTCCCAGCTGCGTAATCGCGAGATCGCACTGGCCAAGCTCTCCCGCCTCGTAGCGGAGGGGCTTGCTCCCGAAGCCGCCGCCCGCCGCACGACTAAACCCACCCGGAGCTCGAAACGCCGGCACCGGGCCGCAAAGGAGCACCGGGCGGCAACGAAACAACAACGAAAACGACCGTCCGCCGAGTAGCCCGCTCATCGAATGCCGCTGTCCACGACAAGCGTGATGTGAACGGGGGTCTCCGAGATGACCACCGGCTCGGTTGCCGTCGAGACGTAACCCCCAACATTGCTTGCTTTGATGAGGTATCGACCGTCAGGCAAGGTGAGACTGAATGCCCCGGTTCCATCGGTCAGTGTTGAGCCGCGGACAGATTCACCTGCCAAGGCGACAACCGGCCCCTGCGACGGATCGAGGCGGACACTCCTGACCGACACGTTCGACGGGACACACCGGGGCGGTCAGGACGACGCCGGTGACAACGCCGGCGCGCCGGGCATCGGGACCGCCAAGGCCGGAACACGCGCACAACAACAGGACCGCGGCCAGCAGGGCCAAGACGAATCGCTTCATTGCCCTCACCAACATAGCCTCAGGAACAGGTTCTCAGGAGGCCCGTGGCGCCGGCTCGTGCGTGGAAGCTCACCGTATGGCCGCTGTTGTCACGGAAGACCGCCCTTTGACCGTCCACGGTGATGGAGCCTGGCTGGTAGGGGTTGCCCCAGCCTGGAGGCGGGTTGCCGCGGCGGCGATGCCTAGGCCGTATCGAGGTGCCACGCGCAAAGCCTCCCGCCCAAAGGTACTTCCGGTTTCGATGTGGCCCTTCAGAGGCCCTTCAGAGGTAGCTGCAGATCCGCTCGGCGTCGCACGCATCCGGGTCGGCAGCGGCCACTACGGCGTGATACCGCGCGACGTTGGCGCGCAGCGCGACGAGTTCCGCGATCTGCGCGTCGAGGTCGGTCAACTGAGCGACCAGAAGGTCGCGCACCTGGGTGCACGGGGCGCGGCCCGCGTCTCGCAGACGGAGGATTTCGCGGATCTGCGCCAGCGCCAGCCCTGCGGCACGGGCGCGGCGAATGAATTCGAGCCTGTTGATGGTTTCGCAAGGGTAATCGCGATATCCGTTGGCGGTGCGCTTCGCGGCCGGGAGCAGCCCGTGCTCCTCGTAGAACCTCAGGGTCTTGCTCGTCATACCCGCCGCTTGGGCGGCTTCACCGATTCGCACCATGCACCTCGTCTTCCCCCACTGACATCCAACTGTAGGTGAAGGTGCTCAAGGGGTGAAGGAGGCCTAGCGAAGGTATTCAGCGAATTCCGCTTCGAAGTACCGCTTCGCACCGACGCCGATCACGGAGATTCTTCGTTCGCCATCCTTGAACAAGGACACCGATGGAACAGAGCTGACCCCGAAGGCACCCGTGGTTTCCGGATTCTCGTCGACGTTGACTTTCACAACGTCGATTTTGTCGGCGTATTCGACCGCGAGCTCTTCCATGACCGGGTCAAGCCTGGTGCAGGGTCCGGACCAAGCCGCCCAGAATTCCACGACAACGGGTTTGGATGACTTCAAGACTTCGGCGTCGAAGGACGCGTCAGTCACTTCCTTGGTTCTTGCCATGGTTTTCCTCTTCTGAATGGCCCGTTTGGTCATACCGGGTTACTCCCCCTCCCATTCATTTCGCTGGCCAACAGGCTGACAGCGCCCCCTCCGTGCCACCTTCGCACCCTCCCCCAAGGGGAAAGTCAAGGGAGTATCTGGTGATGGGGTGCGGCAACCGGACTGGCAAGTTGCGCGAAAAGCCATCAAGCTAGTTAGGGGGGTAATGAGGGAACGAACGCAATCCCTCCGCACAGGAAGGCCCCGCAATTCCCAGCCGGAAACGACCGCTCAATCGCTGGAGCCGCACGTATCTCAAGGGCGGCGCCGCGGAGCGCACAACTGACAAAAGCCTCGGCCCGTTCAAACCTGTCGAGCCTGCGGCCCGGCGGGAGGGTAAACCCCTCCTCGGCGAAGGCCAGGTCTATGTGTTGAAGAACGGCAAGGAGTACCACCCCGCTTGGTGCAACGTTGTGGCCGACAAATGGAACAATGCCCCACGCGGACTTCTAGTGACCCTAATGGCCGACGTCGGGACGCGGACCAGGTGCCGGGAATGTGAGCGGTCGCGAAAGACAGCGACGGAGCCCTTTACGGCGGACCGCGAAGCGCACTCCAGCCCCGCGCGGCAGCCTGGCACGGTAATCCCGCTGCGGGTCGTCGGGCTCTCCCATGGAATTCTGTTCCTGGCGGCGGGACCTAAATATCAGGCATTACTCGAACAGACGGCGGTAGAGCCGGCTACGCCGCTGCTCGTCGATGGTCGCCGGCTCGGAATGCTGCTCCGGGTGGACGCATCCCGCCAAGAGCCACTGCTGGTTCTGCAGATGGACCCCCGCGCCACGTTCCGGAACGGCCCTTATCAGGCACGTCTGCGCCTTCCGCTGCAGCGCTCGGCCACCAAACCCTATGCTGTGGACTCGATTGAACCGGCGGCGCGGGCCAGGCACGCCGCTGCGCGCCCACCGGGTGTTGACGACATGGGAAGTTGAGCCCCAACCACCCGCGTCATCTCCGGACGTCACGGGGCACACGCCCGGTGAGGAACTACTCACCTTCCGATGCACGCTTCCGGGCAGCTGGCCGCATCCGGGAATCTTGCCGGGGCCCCATCCGTTCTCTCCGTTAATGACCTGCTTCTGCCGGCAGGGACAGACACAACAGGAAGTTTGGGGACAGACCATGACGTTGAATGAAACCATCGCCCGTCTCCGGGCCGGACACCTCATGGTCCGCGACGCGCGGGAGTGGGACGAACTCTCAACAGACCTCGGCCGCGCATACGACAGCAACGACGATGAACTCATTGAACAACTGCAGCCACAGTTCCTCCAGTCCTGGCGGACAGTCACGCGATATGTCCTCCGCGACACCTTCGACGCGGCAGGGATCGCAGTCACCGACCCCAGCCATCCCTGGGGAATCGCAACGCTCACCGCGAACGGAACCAGTTGCGAGCCACTCCTCTGCCACCCCGACGCAGCCGGAACCGACGGGCTGGCGCTCGCGACCAGCGGCGGTCTCCAGCTGCGCAACTTCGCGGACACCATGACCGATTACACCGACTGCCTGGCCCTTTTGTTTGATGGGGTGGACTGAGCAACGACGTCCAACTCGAAGCACCAAGCACCAGTCCATTGAATTGGTAGCTTTCGGGCAAGCTCTTGCCTTCGCGCAGCGCGCGCCGAAAGATAGGCGTGTGGATGTCGATTCCGCGATATCCTCCTCGACGTCAAAGCGGAGGGCGGTCTCGGCTGGCCGTTCGTGCAAGGGGGCGCTTATGGGAATCACCGCAATCCCGTGGGTGCTGCACGTCGATCTCGACCAGTTCGTCGCGGCGGTCGAAGTGCTCCGGCGGCCGGAGCTTGCGGGCAAGCCGGTCATTGTCGGCGGTCGGGGCGACCCCACGGAACGGGCGGTCGTGTCGACGGCGTCTTACGAGGCTCGGGCGTTCGGAGTGGGTTCGGGAATGCCCTTGCGCATTGCCGCCCGGAAGGTGCCCGACGCCGTGATCTTGCCCGTCGATCAGGAGGCCTACCTCGCGGCGTCCGAAACCGTCATGGCTACCCTGCGCGCACAGCCCGGCGCGACAGTGCAGGTGCTGGGTTGGGACGAAGCCTTCGTCGGGGTCGAGACGGAGGATCCGGAGGCTTACGCCCGGCGGCTACAGGCCGCCGTCCTTGAGCGAACGCGGCTGCATTGCAGCGTGGGCATCGGCGATACCCTGGTCCGGGCCAAAGTAGCCACGGGGTTCGGCAAACCGGCCGGCGTCTTCCGCCTCACCGCCGGAAACTGGCTCGACGTCATGGGCGGCCGGCCCACGAAGGACCTGTGGGGCGTCGGCACCAGGGTGGCGGCCCGGCTGGCCAAACACGGTATCGGCACGGTCGCCGAGCTCGCCGCGTCCGACCCCCAGGACCTGGTCCCTGAGTTCGGCCCCAAGATGGGTCCGTGGTACGCGCAACTTGGACGAGGCGACGGCGCCAGCGTGGTGGATGACACCCCTTGGGTTGCCCGCGGGCATAGCCGCGAGACCACCTTCCAGCAGGACTTGATCGATCCCAACCAGGTGGCGGACGCCGTGCGGGAGCTGGCGGAGCGTGTCCTTGAAGATGTTGTGGCCGAAGGACGGCCTGTCATTGGGCTGACCCTGAAGGTCCGGTATGCGCCGTTTTCCACCACGACCCAGGGGAAGAAGATTCCGGAGACATTCGACCGGGACGAAATCCTCGCGCGGGCCCTGGACCTCGCCGCCGGAATCGAGGCGGGCCGTCCGATCCGGCTCTTGGGCCTGCGTGCCGAAATGGCAATGCCCGACGATGCCCGCAAGGGACATACGCCCACAAGAGGCGGTTGGTGACGGGCGCGCCGGCTCCACATATGGGGGTAAAGGCTGGGCGCCGCGGTGGTCATGGTGCCCAGATCGTTGAGCCGGAGGAGCTCGGCCGCCGCCCTGTGGAGGTCCTGCGCACTGGCGCGTCGAGTGGTGTCCATTCAGCTTCCACGCACCCTAGCCCTGCTCGGGCAGATTTTTTACTCTTGCCGTCGGCACGGACTCGGGCGCTTCTTCGCCCCAGCGGGCAGACCCTAGCCAGCGGATAACAACCACCAGCTTGTCGCGCAGTTCCTCCGCGCCGATTTCGTCGCGGGGAGGCAGTTTCCGGTCAAGCGCCCGGGCCTTGACGAGGGCCGTCCTACCCGACTCGGAAACAGCCACCCGCTGGGAGCGGCCGTCATGATGGCTACGTTCCCGGGAAATGTGCCCGTGCGCTTCCAGCCTCGAAAGTGTCTGTCCCATGGTCTGCGCCTGCACCCTGACTTTGGCTGAAAGCCGGGCCTGCACCATGGACCCTTCTGCATCGAGAACTTCCAACGCGATGACCCCCGCATGGGTTAAGCCCAGAACGGCAAGCTCTTCATTCCAGGCATGCTCGACCAATCGGGCTGCAGTTGAGAGTAACCGCGGAGTCGTCCAGTCGTTTAAGTCCGGCATACTCCCACCATAGTAAGCCTGCTTCCTAATTGCGCGACATCTCTGCGCATTCGGGGAACCAGCGGGCCCCTTATGCTCGGCATATTGCGCCGGATCCGGCTACTCGACGAAATGTGGCCCCGGCGTGTCCCGCGGAGAACACAAGGCGCGGCGTTTTCTACTTCAGCAGGTGCACTACCGTCGTTTCAGTGTCGGCGGGATCGGGCCTCGGATCCCCGTAGACGAAGATGTTGTGCCCGCCGGTCCACAAACCGGGCTGACTGCGGATGAAGTCCCAGACCTTGCCACCGCAGGCCCCCATGCCGAGCGGACATCGTCCGGTGTGACCTCGCGCCGGACGGCGGCCAGCTTCCGCGGGCGAACGGTCTGCAGATTGACGGTGACCGACATGCCGCGACCGGCCCGGATTTTCGGCTAGTACTGGATTTTCAGCTAGTACTTGTCCGCGGAGTCGATAGCTTCCGCCACCGTGATTACAGGCGCCACATTGGGATCGCCGCCAGCCGAGCCGATGAACGCCTGGATTTCGGGATTACCAAAGAACTTCTGGAATGCCTCTGTCGATTCCCATTCGTCGACCACGAGGACAAACCCGTCCCCGACCGCGAACTGATGGTGGATCGCGCCCGCCGCCCGGCCGCGCTCGCCCATCTGGCGGTACTCGTCCGCACGCTCCTCGAGGGACTTGACGAAAACGCTCGTGTCGCCGGAAATCTTGGTTGCAATGATGACGGACATGATCGTGACCTCCTATGGCCTGAACTCAGCTTGTGGCAGCCAGCCGCACGACGACTCGCCTGAACGATCCGACACGTCAATGACCATACTCATTCCGCCCGGTTACCGCCCGAGTGGCCACTACTTGTCATTCACCGAGATCCGCCCAGAATTCTCTATTTACTGAACCCGGATAGGATTTCCCGGTACCCACCCCTTCCCGAACGGTCCTGAAAGAACGCACCGCATGCCGCACCTTGACGCCACCCTCCCACTCCAAAATTTGCCGCAGATGCTCCTGGACGTTGCCGCCGTCGAGCGCAATATCGGCATCAAAGAGGCGTGGACACGGGACCGCGGCATGGTGCTGGCCCCGCACATCAAGACCACGATGACGGGTGAGATTGTGCGCCGGCAGTTGCCCGGCTCCTGGGGCGTGACCGTGGCGACCACCGCCCAGGCCGCGCAGGCCATCGAGTGGGGTGCTACCCGGATCCTCATCGCGAACGAGGTGCTGTTCCCCGGCCACCTTGAGCAGTTGCGTGGCTGGCTGGCGGCCTCCGCGGGGTTGGAGATCTACTGCCTGGCCGATTCGGCGGCAGGCGTCCAGGCCATGGCCGAGGTGTTCGAAGAATCGCCGCGGCCACTGAAGGTGCTGATCGACGTCGGAACCCCGGGCGGCCGAACCGGGATCCGCACCCCGGCCGAGGCCGGGCCCCTGGCCGCTGGGATTGGTGCCGCCCGCGGGCTGCTGCTGGCTGGCGTCAGTGCCTACGAGGGCGTGGCGCCAAACACCCGGACTGATGAAAACCTGGCCGGGATCGATTCGCACTGCCGCTTGGCCCGGGACATTTTCGATGAACTGCACGCGACATTCGAAGTGGAGCTGCCGGTATTCAGCAACGGGGGCTCTGCGTTCCAGGACCGTGCGGCGGCGTTCCTGCCGCGCACCGCCTCCGTCAACGTGCTCCGGTCAGGCTGCTACGTGGTGCACGACCACGGCACCTACCAGAGCGTCTCGCCAGTCCCCGGCCTCACCGCCGCCGTGGTGGTTCGGGCACTCGTCATCTCGGCCCCCGAAGCGGGGCGCGTAATCCTGAACGCGGGCAAGCGCGAGTTGGCGTACGACGCCGGGCTGCCGGTGATCGTTTCCCGGTACCGTAACGGGGCCCTCCTGGCCTCCGGGGCCGGCGCGACACTGACCCGCCTGTTTGACCACCACGCCATCGTGGACGACGCCGAAGGCCTGCAGGTCGGCGATGTCGTGGACCTGGGCATCTCCCATCCTTGTTCGGTGTTCGACCGCTGGCGCGAGGTAGTGGCAGTCCGCGATGGCGCCGTCGAGACCTGGCGGCCGGTCTTCTAGGTGGTGATCCTGGGCCTCCCCGGCCCGCGGGTCCTTCCTCGCGTCCCGGTTCGGAGGGGCGTAGGCTCCGCACTATGACAATCAACGCTTCATCCGACCGTGTCCGACGACTGGGTGGCTGGCTGCCCGAGCGACAAGATGAGCTAGAGGAATGGATTGCCGGTCACCGGGAACGGGCCGAGGCCCGGGGCGAGGATGCCCCCCTGCATCCCGTGATCACGGAGTTCAAGGAACTGATTGCCAGCGATCCGGTTGTCCGCCTCTACATGACGGGGATGATCGAGCAGGTTCCGCAGTCGAAGCCCTACCGCAAACGGCATCTCACGAGCGTTGACCAGATGCTCCTGCTGATCAACGAGGTCCTGACAACCGCCCCGGAGTTCAGCGAAGGCGGCATGGTCACCACACCGTTGACAGCGATCCTTGATTGGACCATGGGAACCGAGGCGGGATTTGCGGCCCACCGCGACCCCAGGATCGTCGCCATGTTCCGCAAGGTACTGAATGCGTGGTGCGAGTTCCTGAGCAGCGCGGACTCCCTTTATGTGCTGAATGACTCGCCCTCCGGCTGGATGTCGGAGAAGGCGCGGCAAGTTGTCGGGATGGACGACTATCAATACGATGCAGACGCCGAGCACTGGGGCTTCACGTCGTGGAACGATTTCTTCACCCGCCGGCTCACCGCGACCTCCAGGCCCATCGCCGCACCCGACGACGACAAAGTCATCGTCAGCGCCTGCGAGTCGACCCCCTACAAGATCAGCTCCGACGTTCAACGCCAGAGCCGGTTCTGGGTCAAGAACCAGCCCTACTCACTCGAGGACCTGCTCGCCCGGGACGAGTCGGTGGATCAGTTCGTGGGCGGAACGGTGTACCAGGCGTTCCTGAGTGCGCTGAACTATCACCGGTGGCACGCTCCCGTCGCCGGAACGATCGTGCGGGCGTACCTCAAGGACGGCACGTATTTCTCCGAGGCCGACTCAGAGGGCGCCGACGCCGTCGAGCCGATCTTCTCGCAGTCCTATCTTGCCCATGTCGCGGCCCGCGCGATCATCCTGATCCAGGCCGACGATCCCGTTATCGGCCTCATGGCAGTGATCCCGGTGGGCATGGTCGAGGTCTCTTCCTGCGTCATCGATCCGGAGATCGTCCCGGGCCACCATGTGAACAAGGGCGACGAACTGGGGTACTTCCAGTTCGGCGGCTCGACGGAGTGCCTCGTCTTCCGGCCCGGTGTCATTGACCAGTTCGCTCTCGCGGCGATTCCCCAACCGCAGGATCCGCACGCACCTCTCGTCCGGGTCCGGTCCAAGCTTGCTACCGCAAGGCATGACGAGAAGGCATGATTTCAGCGGCGAGCCCCTTGTTGACGCGCTTACAGGCCGACGCTTCCTTCCATGAAGCCGCCATCGACGAAGACCGAGGTCGAGGTCATGGTCAACAACGCGGGCATCGAAACGCGGACCTCCGTGCTGGAGACCTCTGAAGAGCAATTCCAGAAAGTACTAGACATCAACCTCAAGAGCGCGTTCTTCGGCACCCAGCTGGCGGCGAAACAGTTCATCCGCCAAGGCCGCGGCGGCAACATGACGGAACAACAGCCATGCTGCTGAAGGACAAGACAGTCATCGTGACGGGCGGCAACAGTGGAATCGGCGAGGCGATCGTGCTCGCCGCCGCGGCCGCGGGCGCCAACATCGTCATCGACTACGTGGCGCACCCGGAGGAGACCTCGTCCCTGATCGCCCGCGTCAAGGCGGCCGGCGGGAAAGCCGTCGGACTGGAAGTGGACGTCAGTTCGGTCGGGGGTCTGCAGGCGCTCGTGGAAAAGGCCGTCGAGGCCTTCGGCGGCTTGGATGTGCTGGGTTCTCCGGCGGGTCCCGGACGCTTGAATGCGCATCGCGTGGTTTCGGACCTTCACTACAGACAGTCAGCCCGCTGACTGATCTGGCAACAGGTCCGTCAATCGGTGGGTTGGCTGGCCAGCTGGTAATAAGGCTGCTTAGTATTAGCGGCAGGGAATCGGTTGATCGAGGCGATGCGGAGGCAGAAATGGGCAGGCACCGCCCGTCAAAGGACAACACCAGCAAAGGCGTGCGGCTTGGGAAAGATCCGCTGCCTGACGACGTCGAACTCCTGTTATCGCAGGCCGAAGAGCGGATAGGCGATGTCCCCGCCCTCCTGGCACTCGCGGAGTCGACAGGCCGGACGGCGCCGGCTCCCGGCGAAGGTCAGACGGCCCGGCTGTGGGAAATCCTGGCCTCGCTGGCGGCCGTGGACGTTGCTGCTGCGCGCGTCTTCGAACCACACCTGGACGCCGGCGCGATCCTGAAGCAAGCGGGCCAGCAGGCGTTATTCAACGGAACGTGGGGAGTCTTCGCCGCTGAGGGCCCGGCCCATGTCCTCGAGGCGCACGGCATCCGCCCGGCTTCACGTCCCGGAGCGACCGGCCCCGCTGCCACTGCCGGCGTCTCGGGGGCGTCCGGTGTGACGCTTTCAGGCTCGAAGCCATGGTGTTCCTTGGCGGGCTACCTCGACCATGCAATCGTCACCGCGAAGACCCAGTCGGGCAGCCGCCAGGCATTCGCCGTCGACTTGCGCTCCCCTGGAGTGGAGGTCGAAGAACCGCTGTGGATCAGCCACGGGCTTCGCGAAATTCCTAGCGGTACGGTTCATTTCACGGACGTCCCCGCTGTCCCCGTCGGCGAGCCGGGCTGGTATTTTGAACGGCCCGGTTTTGCCTGGGGAGGCATCGGCGTCGCCGCATGCTGGCTAGGCGGAGCCGTCGGCCTGGTCCGTACGTTCAGGGACGCCCTCGGGCGGCGGGAACCGGACCAGATCGCGCTTTCAGGCCTTGGTGAAGCGGACCGCTTGCTCGCTTCAGGATTCGAATTGCTCCGCGGCGCAGCTGCCGGGATCGACGGCGGCACCCTCGGCGATCGGGAAGATTCCGACGGCGCGTGGGCACACGCGTTGCGGGTCAGGGGGAACGTGGCTGCCATAGTGGAAAGAATTCAGGAAGCTGTCGGCGAGAACCTGGGTCCGGGCCCGCTCGCCCGGGATGAGCGCCATGCGAAGCGGGTTTCCGATCTTCGAATCTACGTCCGGCAACATCACGGCCAGCGCGACGACGCCCAACTCGGTTCCCTGGTCCTGAAGGGGGAAAGCGCGTGGTGACTTTTACGCACGCCGATGCAGGTACGGCCGAGGTCGAGTGGCTTCAGGCCGGGATCGGCTCGTTGCCCGAGTTCCCGCTGGACGACGCCGAACTGGCCGAGCGAACCGTCGTCGTGCTCGCCGCCCATCCCGACGACGAGACGCTTGGTGCGGGTGGCCTCATTGCCCGGCTGGTGGAGTTGGGGGCCGCTGTCTCGGTGGTGCTGTGCAGCGCGGGCGAGGCCTCGCACCCGGACTCGCCGACCACCTCGCCTGATGAGTTGGCTGCGCTGCGGCTGCGCGAGTTCGGGGACGCGATGGCTGCGCTCGGCCTGGGCGGCCGCTGGACGTTCCTCCGCCTCCCCGACGGTCAGCTTGGACATCACCGCCCAGAACTCCACGACGCGCTGGACGCTGCCATCCGAAACGCTGCCGGCGTCAACGCACCTTCGGACGTAGTGCTCGTCGCTCCCTTGCGCGGCGACGGTCACACCGATCATGACGTCGCCGGTTCCGTTGCCGCGCAACTCGCCGAAGCAGGCGGCTACGGGCTCCTCGAATACCCCATCTGGTACTGGCTTTGGGCCAGCGCCTCTGACGATCGATGGCGCCGCTGGGTGCGATCGGAACTGACGCCGCGCAGCCGGCAGGCCAAGTCCAAGGCCTTGCAGGCCCACCGGTCACAGATGGAACCGCTCTCAGGAGAGCCTGGTGACGAAGCACTCCTGCAGGAAAGCTTCGTCGAACACTTCCGGCGGACGTGGGAGACCTTTGCTTGGACTCCCCCGCGGGGCAGCAACACAGCGGCGGACGCGGAACGGGTGTTCGACGCCGTACACGCGGCCTCCAGCGACCCTTGGGACTATTCGAGCAGTTGGTACGAGAAACGCAAGCGCGCCTTGACCCTGGCGGCGCTGCCCAATCCGCGCTACGCCCGGGGCGTCGAACTGGGCTGCTCCACGGGAGTGCTGAGCGTCGAACTCGCCCGACGCTGCGAGCAACTTCTCTGCGTGGACGCCAGCGGCCAGGCCCTCGCATCGGCGGCTGCCCGCCTTGCCGGCCACCCCGGAGTCACCACAGCGCACATGACGGTACCCACCCAATGGCCCGATGGCCGGTTCGACCTCATTGTCATCTCTGAGGTGGGCTACTATTTGACCCCCGCCGAGTTGGACGCCGTGCTCGAAAAGACAATGGATTCCCTCATGCCGGGCGGGACGTTGGTGATGTGCCATTGGCGCGGGCCGATTTCGGGCTGGTCGCTGGATGGGGACGGCGTCCATGCCGCCGCACGGGCACGCTTGGGGTGGCCCTCCGCCTCGGTCTATCGGGAGAAGGCCTTCATTCTTGAGACATTCGTAGCGGCCGGGCCTGGAAGCGCCGATGCCCGCGCTTAGCCTTCAGGGCGGCAAGCGGCCCCTCGATGGCACGCCA
Organism: Arthrobacter bambusae; assembly: GCF_030812595.1. GTDB lineage: Bacteria > Actinomycetota > Actinomycetes > Actinomycetales > Micrococcaceae > Arthrobacter > Arthrobacter bambusae_B. Next base: position 442,262 of record NZ_JAUSSZ010000001.1, on the reverse strand, counting down.
TCCGCAAACGTCCGACCATTCGAGGGCCGCATCAGCCATGTCGCCGTCGTCGTTCCGGCCCGTAACGAGGCCGAGCGCATCGCCCGTGCGATCCGCTCCATTTTCCGCGCCTCAAGCGAGTTGCGCGCAGTGCGGCCTGGCGTGGACATCAGCGTCGTGGTGGTGCTGGACGCGTGCGACGACGGCACGCGGGAAGCCGCCGTCGACGCCGCCGGTCCTGCCGGCTGCCTCAGCCTCCTCGACGTTCGGCTCCACAGTGCAGGGGCCAGCAGGGCGGCGGGCATCCGCGCCGCGCTCGCCGCAACAGCTGCAGCCCCCGAGCAGGTCTGGCTGGCCAATACCGACGCCGACTCCGAGGTTCCACCGCATTGGCTTTGCGGCCAAGTCGAACTCGCCGAGTCAGGGGCCGACGCGGTACTGGGCACCGTGGAACCGGACCCCGGCGAGCTGGACGGGCGCTTGCTCAAAGCGTGGGCGCGCACACATCGCTTCACCGAGGACCACTCCCACGTGTTCGGCGCGAACTTCGGCGTCCGTGCATCGCACTATCTCCGCGTCGGCGGTTTCGAGCCCGTGCGTATCCACGAGGACCGGATCCTGGCGGAGCGTCTCCGGCGTGCCGGTAGTGCCGTCGTCGCGACGGACACCCTCAGGGTCGTCACCTCGAGCCGCTTGCAAGGCCGGGCACCCCACGGGTTCGCCGGTTACCTCCGCGCCTTGGGCGATGGTTTGGGCGTGCCTGCAGACGCGGCGTTGGGGAATGGCTGGGAAGTACCGTGATGGGATGGGGCTGGACCTCCCGGAGACACGCGCTGGAGTAGGGCCCACGCACGCGTAAGCGAAATGTCCGCCCGGGAGACGAGGAGCGCTGTCAGCAAGGCTGCGGCCACGTGGGTGTCCACCATTAAGTCCGGTGAGTGCCCGGACGCGAAGGAAGGCGGTGCGGTCAGCTGGCCAGGCGGCAATCCCGTCGCTGCATGCTGATGCTCCACGGGCGCCACAACTGTGAAGGTCCCGGAGAGCCGGTCGAAGGCCAGATGCAGAACCTGCTGGGCGACGCCGCTGAGAACGAGCAATATCCAAGTCGGCAGCTTTATCCGAGCGAGCAGCGAAGCGCACATGCTCAGCACAGCCATCAGCGCCAGCAGCACTGGAAGCCCCGGAGCCACGCCACCTGAGACCACGTGGGCCACCAGGCCGAGTCCGACTGCCACGGGCCCGACTTCCCATGCCGGGAAGCTCAGGCGTCGATTGGATCCTTGCTCATCCACGCTGCCCTCCCCCTTCCCTCCTCGGACGGGTTCTGCTCTTCTTCATCGTGCCGCCGTTTGGTAGCTGAAGGAAGGCCTTTCGGGGCTCCACCTGGCTCTGGGTGGAAACTCGCACGAAGAAGTAGCCAAGTACCGCTCCCGTTGCCCGTTAGTTTACGATGGCTAAACAAACGTTGCGCGCTACGGTTCCAAACCGTGCGGCCGCCTAGAACCGAGGGCGCCCGACCGTGCAACCGCACATATTCAGCGCGCTTCTGACGCCCATAGTCTCTATTCGAATGTTGTGCAGGCCACAATGTGCGGCTGCCATTACTGGCGGCGATCGGATCCCAGAGGGGGCCGACTCGAGTTCAAGGAAAGATGGAATTTGACCACCTCAACAACGGGCCAAGCCCAAAGCGGCGGACTTGAAGTCCGCTCTATCGACTACGTCCCGTTGGACGAGCGCCACGGAAAAGTCTCCAGTATTGGACCACTGTGGTTCATGAGCAACGCCCAGATCGCCACGCTGGCAGTTGGCCTCATCGGCGTCACCACCGGCGGGAACCTGGCCTGGTCCCTGATCGCGATCGCCCTCGGCGTGCTCGTCGGGACCCTCTTCATGGCGGCCCACTCATCCCAGGGGCCTCAACTGGGCCTGCCTCAGATGATCCAGTCCCGCCCGCAATTCGGGTACGTCGGCGCGCTCCTGGTCTGGCTTTTCGCCTACCTGCAGTACGCCGGCTTCAATATCTTCAACACTGTGCTGGCCGGGCAGGCCATCGCCGGCTCCGTTCACGTCGGTTCGGACAACCTTTGGTTCTGGGTCGTGACGGTGGTTGCCGTCGTCGTCGCCCTTTTCGGTTATGACCTGATCCACCGCTTCGAGCGCTACCTGACTTACCTCACCATCGCGATGCTCGCGCTGCTGACCATCGCGGCGATCACCAGGCTTGACCTCCCTGCCGGTGCATTCAACCTCGGCGACTTCCAGCCGGTGCCTTTCCTCGCCCAGTTGGGTGTTGCCGCGGGGTACCAGATTTCCTGGGCGATCTATGTTTCCGACTACTCCCGGTATCTTCCCCCGAGCGCCGCGCGCCGAACCTTCAGCTACACATTCTGGGGCAGCGCGCTCGGCGGAATCTGGGTGATGTTCCTCGGAGCGTTCATCGCCTCTTCCGCGGGCAAGGACTTCGACACCATCGGATCTATCCAGGCGACGGCGGACAAGCTCTTCGGCGGGTTCGGCTCGATCGCGCTCTTCATCGCCGCGCTCGGCCTCGTCTCCGTCACGGCGCTGAACATGTATGGCGGCTCGCTGACCCTCATCTCCTCGATCGACAGCCTCAAGAAGATCAAGCCGACCCTCAAGCTGCGGATTGTCACCATCGCTATTACGGCCGCCATCTCCGTGGTCCTTGCCAACATCGCCTCCGAGGACTTCCTGGCCAACTTCAACGACTTCCTGCTGCTGGTGCTGTACTTCTTCATCCCCTGGACCGCAGTGAATCTCATGGACTACTTCGTGGTCAGGAAGGGTCACTACGCCATCGCCGAGATCTTCAAGCCCAACGGCATTTACGGCCGCTGGGGGTGGCCCGGCATCATCTCGTACCTCGTCGGCTTCGCGGTGATGATTCCCTTCTTCTCCGCTGGGAAGCTCTTTGTCGGCCCCGTCGCCCAGGCGATGAGCGGTGCAGACATCTCCCTGTTCATCGGGCTTCCCGTCGCAGCCGTGCTCTACTGGCTTCTCGCGCGCAAGACGAATGTCGCGGCCGAGAACGAGCTTGCGGAATCTGAGGAAGCAGCTCTCGACATCGCCGCGCACGAGCACGTGATGCCGTAGCACCACGGTCCGCTAAGCGACGACGGCGCCGCTCCCCACCTAGGGGGGCGGCGCCGTCGTCTTGCCCGGCCCCTGACTTGCCCAGGTTCAGTGCGCCGCGGAGTCGCTATGACGATCCATTGTCCTTTCGCGCACGGCTCGGCTGGACCCTGGGCGGTTCGCCCGGCATCTTCGGGTAGTCCGGCGGGAAAGGCAGCTCCCCGAGTCCGGAGGCCACGTCGCGCTCCCACCATTCCATCAACGTGTCGACGACGCCTGGCCGCGCATTCATATCCGCCCACGGATCACCGACGGTCCTGAGTCGCTCCGGAACCGTGAGGATCGTAAAGTCCTGGGGACGGATGTTTTCCAATTCGTCCCAAGTGATGGGGCAGGAAACCGGGGCGTGCGGCAGGGCGCGCGGACTGTAGGCACCGGCGATCGTGCGGTCGCGGTTGGCCTGGTTGAAGTCCAGGAACACTCGCTTGCCGCGTTCCTCCTTCCACCAGTTGGTTGTCACTTTGTCCGGCATGCGCCGCTCAAGTTCCCGGGCAGCCGCGATCACGGCGTGGCGCACGTCCAGGAACTCGCGGGTGGGCTTGATCGGGGCGTAGACGTGCAGCCCCCTGTTGCCGGACGTCTTGATGAAGGCGTTCAGCCCGGCCTCCCCAAGCACCTTTTTCAGCTCCAAGGCTGTGGGGATGGCATCGTCGAAGTCCGTACCGGGCTGAGGGTCAAGATCGATGCGCAACTGATCCGGATTGTCCGGGTTTTCAGCGCGCGAGGGCCATGGATGGAAAACCACGGTGTTCATCTGCACCGCCCAGACAGCCGCCGCAGGCTCGTCGAATACAAGTTGCGGGTGCGAGCGTGCGCTCGGATAAATCACGGTCACGGACCGAACGTAGTCGGGCGTCCCTTTCGGCGGATTCTTGGAAAAGAAGTGTTCGCCGTCGATGTTCTCCGAAAAGCGCTGGAGCGAGACCGGCCGGTCACCGTTCGCGGAGATAAACGCATCCCCGACTTCGGCGATATAGCGCGCCAGGTCCAGCTTCGTCAGGCCCAATTCCGGCCAGAGAACCCGGCTCGGGCTGGAGATCCGAACCTCTCGGGGGCCATTTGGTCCGTCAACGGTGAGGGTGGTTGCTTCGCTCGCCATGGGGACAACGTACCCCCACCGGGCCCGATCCGTCAGCAATTCCGGCCTTGGTACACGCAGGATGTGGCCCCGGCGTACCCTATTCCAGCCAAGGGACCAGATGTAGTGTCGTTGTTAGCCCCGTCTATCAGGAGGAGGCGAAACGCAATGCAGTCTGAACAGTTCGATCTGCTGGTCCTCGGGGGCGGGAAAGCCGGCAAGTCGCTCGCCATGGATCTGGCTGCGGAGGGTCAGCGCGTGGCCATGGTGGAACGCGGCATGATCGGCGGAACGTGCATCAACGTCGCCTGCATTCCCACGAAGACCCTCGTCAACAGTGCCAGGCTCCTGAGGGGCATGCGCCGCGCGGCGGAGTTCGGCATCACGGGGGCGGCGGAAGTCGCCGTCGACGTCGCGCTCTTGAGGCACCGCAAGGAAGACGTGGTGGGAACCATGGTGGCCGGCCAACGAAAATCGTTCATCGCCTCGGGCATGGACCTGGTCATCGGCGAAGCGAAGTTCGTCGCCGAGCGCACGGTGGAAGTAGCCCTCGACGACGGCGGAACCCGCACGGTCAGCGGAACCAACGTTGTCATCAACACGGGCATGGTCCCGTCCCTTCCGCCCATCGACGGGCTGGCCGGTGCCGAAGTCCAGACGAGTGAGTCCATCCTCCGGCTGGAGAGCCTGCCCAAGAGCCTGGTCATCCTCGGCGGTGGATACGTCGGCGCGGAATTCGCGTCCATGCTGAGCATTATGGGCGTGCAGGTGACGCTCATACAGCGGGCACGGCAGTTGCTTGCCCGCGAGGACCCCGACGTTGCAGCTGCTGTGGCCGACGCGATGGTGCGCGACGGCGTCGATCTCCGGGTGTGTGTCGAAGCGGTCCAGGTCTCCCGGGACGGGGACGGGACCGTCACCGTGGAGTTGTCCGACGGCGGCTCGGTCTCCGCGGAGGACGTCCTCGTGGCGTTGGGGCGTGAACCGGTGACGGCCGGCCTAGGACTGGAACGCACCGGCGTCGAGCTCACCGGACGCGGATTCGTCAAGGTGGACGAACACCTTCGCACGACGGCTTCAGGGGTCTGGGCCGCCGGAGACGTGGCCGGGAGCCCGCAGTTCACCCACGCTTCGTGGAACGACTACCGCATCCTCAAGGCCAACCTCTCAGGCGCAGGCCCCCTCCAAGCCACCACCGGCAGGCTGGTCCCGTACACCGTCTTCGTCACCCCGGAGCTGGGCCGCGTGGGATTGAGCGAAACAGAGGCGCGCGAGGCCGGACACAACATCCGGGTGGCCCGGATGCCGGTCACGGCGATTCCCAGGGCGCGGACCTTGGGCGAGTTGGACGGCGCATGGAAAGCCGTGGTGGACAGCGACACGGACCTCATCCTCGGGGCGGCCCTGATCAGTGCCGAAGCCAGCGAGGTCATCGCTGTAGTGCAGATGGCCATGCTGGGCGGCCTGCCCTTCCAGCAACTCCGAGATGCCGTCATCACGCACCCCACCATGGCCGAGGGCCTGCAGTTGCTTTTTAGCCCCGCATTCCTCGAAGACTAACGTCGTAGGTACAGACAGGGCGCCCATGGGGCCGCGATTCCGTCTGCATGACCATAACAACGCGAGCCTATCGGCAACGTTCATTGCCGGCCTTGTGAGTTGAGACTGCCGCGCCGTACAGGGTGGGGGCGATGCGGGTTTTTTACAATTTAAGAGCAGTCTTCTACAAGCCCCTCCGGCGAATTCTCACCTAGCCTTAATACAGCTCATGCGGAATCTAACAAAGGCGTTCTATGCAAAAGTTTGCAAGTCGCCTAGCAGCCCGGGAAACCGGATAAACAGCAAGCCGCACGGCTACGTCAGACAGGCTGTCCGGCGGTTGCCGGTCGCGAGCAGCCCGGTTAGAGCTAGCAAGAGCCGTTCGACCCACGACGCGGCCAGCCACGAAGCGTCATCCCGATGCTGCCGAGCAAGGCCCAAATCGAATTGTCGCCGACGAAGACGGCCCCTCCTAGCGAGGCAACGGAAGGAAACCTTTGGACCAGATGGACTCCACGGAGCACTATGTAATTGGCGTCGACTACGGGACTCTTTCCGGCCGTGCAGTCGTCGTCCGGGTATCCGACGGTGCTGAGCTCGGCAGCGGCGTCTTTGAGTACCCTCACGCCGTCATGACCGACCGTCTGCCAGGGGGATCTGAACGCCTTCCCGCGGACTGGGCGCTGCAAGTTCCGAACGATTACCGCGAGGTTCTGCGCAACGCAGTCCCCGCCGCGGTCAAGGCAGCCGGCATCGATCCCGCGAAGGTAATCGGCATCGGCACCGACTTCACCGCGTGCACCATGATTCCTACGACGGCTGATGGAACTCCACTGAACGAGCTGGGTCGCTTCGCCGACCGGCCGCATGCATACGTGAAGCTCTGGCGGCACCACTCGGCGCAGCCGCAGGCGGATCGAATCAACAAGCTCGCAGCCGAGCGGGGTGAGTCGTGGCTGCCCCGCTACGGCGGCCTGATTTCTTCCGAATGGGAATTTGCCAAGGGCCTGCAGCTACTCGAGGATGATCCAGAGGTCTACAGAGCAATGGACCGCTGGGTGGAGGCCGCCGACTGGATCGTCTGGCAGCTGACTGGCGAATATGTGCGTAATGCCTGTACCGCTGGATACAAGGGCATCTACCAAGGCGGCCGCTACCCGTCGGAGGATTTCCTGACTGCGCTGAATCCGGATTTCAAGGACTTCGTGTCAGCCAAGGTCGAGCACAGGATAGGCCAGCTGGGTGACACCGCAGGCACTCTGACTGACGAAGCCGCTGCCTGGACCGGACTGCCTGCCGGCATTGCGGTCGCCGTCGGCAACGTGGATGCGCACGTCACCGCTCCGGCGGCGAAGGCCATCGAGGCGGGCCAGCTGCTGGCCATCATGGGTACTTCCACCTGCCACGTCATGAACGGCGCGGAACTGCGCGACGTTCCAGGCATGTGCGGGGTCGTCGACGGCGGAATCCTTGCGGGCCACTGGGGTTACGAGGCCGGGCAGAGCGGCGTTGGTGACATCTTCGGCTGGTTCGTCAAGCAGGGCGTGCCGCCGGCGTATCATGAGGCGGCCGCCGGCCAGGGCATTGGAATCCACGAATACCTGACCGAGCTTGCGTCCGACCAGAGGATCGGCGAGCACGGTCTGCTCGCCCTCGACTGGCACAGCGGCAACCGCTCGGTGCTTGTGGACCACGAGCTTTCCGGCCTGATCGTGGGTCAGACTCTCGCAACCAAGCCCGAGGAGATCTACCGGGCACTATTGGAAGCAACGGCCTTCGGCACCCGGATCATCATCGAAGCGTTCAATTCCGCCGGCGTGCCCGTGAAGGAACTTGTCATAGCCGGTGGGCTCGTGAAGAACGCGCTGCTGATGCAGATCTACTCCGATGTGACCAATTTGCCTCTCTCGACCGTGGGTTCCGCGCAGGCTCCAGCCCTTGGATCGGCCATCCACGCCGCCGTTGCTGCCGGTTGCTACGCCAACGTGGAAGCGGCATCTGCCGCGATGGGCAGCGCTCCGGCCGACGTGTACACCCCGGTACCCGAGAACGTGGAGGCGTACGGCGCGCTTTTCTCCGAGTACACAGCTTTGCACGACTACTTCGGCAGAGGCGGCAACGATGTGATGCACAGGCTCAAGGCAATTCAGCGGGAGGCCCTACGCGCCCAATCCACCACGGAAGTCGCGAAGACGGGAGTCTCCTCATGAGCGCGCTTTTGGACACGATCTCCCGGTTGCGCGCCGAAGTCTGCACACTCCACTCCGAACTGACGCGCTATGAACTGGTCGTCTGGACTGCCGGCAACGTCTCGGCCCGGGTTCCGGGCGCGGACTTGATGGTCATCAAGCCCTCAGGCGTCTCCTACGCGGACCTCACCCCCGAGTCGATGGTGGTTACAGACTTCTTCGGCTCCCCCGTGGACGGCGAGTGGGTTAACCCGGATCTGTCGTCGTCCTCGGACACCGCAGCGCACGGCTACGTATACCGGCACATGCCTGATGTCGGCGGCGTGGTTCACACCCACTCCACCTATGCCACCGCTTGGGCCGCCAGGGGGGAGCCGATCCCCTGTGTCTTGACCATGATGGGGGACGAGTTCGGCGGAGACATCCCTGTTGGCCCCTTCGCACTCATCGGCGACGACTCAATCGGGCAAGGAATCGTGGAAACCCTGAAAGCATCAAATTCCCCCGCAGTCCTCATGCAAAGCCACGGTCCGTTTACGATCGGCAAGGATGCCCGCGCCGCCGTCAAGGCCGCCGTGATGTGCGAGGAGGTGGCGCGCACCGTGCATATCTCCCGGCAGCTGGGAGAGCCGAAGCCTATCGACAGGCAGCAGATTGAAGCGCTCTACGCCCGGTACCAAGGCGTTTACGGCCAGTAGCCGAACCAGGGCGCTCTAGCACCGACAACAGCGCCAGCAGGAAAGCGGCCGAAAAACAAAACCACAACTGCCCAACCTCAAGTCGGAGCAGTTGTGGTTCTGTTGTTAATTTCGTCGCTGCCGGCTTTAGTTCGCCGCGGCCGGTGGCTTGCCGGCGAAGGCGGAAATGCGCTCAGCGACCATGATGGTTGGAAGCATTGTGTTGGATCCCGGCGACGTCGGAATCACCGAAGCATCGGCAACCCTCAAGCCCCTAAGCCCGTATACCTTGCCTGTTTCGTCAACCACGCCACCTTGGTCTTTGGAAGCCATTTTGCACGTGCCGTTGAAGTGATAGACCGCAGCGACCATACCCTCAATCGCTTGGTCCAAGGCGTCGTCATCAGCAATGATCGCAGCGTTCATACTGAGGGGTTCTCCGAGAAGGCTCGCCAGTGGTTCAGCTGTCAGCACTTTCCATCCCATACGAACGATTTCGCGCATCGAAGCTACATCCGTCGGGTGCCCCAAGTAATTTGGGTCGACTGCAGGCAAAACCGTTGGATCAGTGGATACGATTTCTACCGTGCCGGTGGCTCGGGGCTTGTGAAGCATGGTGCCGATCCCAGCAACGTTTTCCAGGTTGGCTGCGCCTTCGCCTGCCAGTCCCCTCACACCCTCCCCCGTGGTTCGAGCGTTCAGGTAGCTGAACATAGTCAGCTGGGCATCAAAGGTGCCTGGCTGCACAGAGGTCGAAGTCCGCACCGCCGTCTGCATGCTGAAATGGTCCGGATTCCAGGCTCCCTCCCGCGGCTTGGCCAGAAGCGGAACAGATACGTGGTCGAAGAGGTTCTCGCCGACGGGAAGATCCGCCACTACTTCTATCCCCAGGCCGTCGAGTATGTCCGCCGGACCAACTCCGGACCTCTGGAGTACTGCGGGGGTGAGGATCGCCCCGGAACACAGGATTACTTCTCCAGCGTCGATATGGGTCCCATCTGCAAGTTCGACGCCGATTACGGACTCGCCGTCGAACAGCACCCGCGCAACAAGGCTGTCTCCGCGGACGGAAAGGTTTGCCCTGTGCCGTGCCGGATTCAGGTAAGCGGCCGCCGTCGAAATTCTCTTTGTCCCGAACCGGGACATTGGAATCGGCCCGACGCCTTCCGCGCCTGGAGCGTTGAGGTCCCAGGAATCCTTGATCCCCAAATTTCGGCAGGACTCCACGAACGCTGCCTGGAGCGGCCCGTACTCGGCAGGGTGGTGACGTGTCACCGACCACGGGCCACCTCGCCCATGGATCTCGGACGATGGGGCGGAATCATCTTCCAGCTCGCGGTAGGCCGCTAAGGCCTCGTCCCAACCCCAGCTGGGGTTGCCCAGCGCCGTCCACTCCTCGTGGTCAGTGCGAACTCCTCGGATAGACATCATGGCGTTGACGGCGGATCCTCCTCCGATGAGATGGCCCTGAGGAGCTGCAATTGTTCCACCGTCCTTGCCTTTGACTGACAAACCCCAGTCGTGTTTCGGGTCTGGATCCGGGCTCTGACCGCGCATCGGGTTGTACCTGGCCTCGAGGACACCGGCTGGAACGGATTCTGCAGTGGCATAGTCCGGACCCGCTTCCAGCAGGAGCACGCTGCGCGCTGGATTCTCACTCATGCGAGCAGCCACGATACAGCCAGCGCTACCCCCTCCAACTACTACGACATCAAATTGCTCGTTCATTTTGTTCCTCTTTCGTCGTGATCGGCATCCGCGTCATCGTCGGTATACCGGACGCGGGGCCCGGCCGACGGATGCCCTGGCTTTGTGCCCGCCTGGGGCTAGTAAGTGCACCACTGGGTATCGGGCGTTCCCCAAAGCTTCGCGGTGGGGTAATCGCCCGCCACTACGAGTGGAGTCGGAATGATGTTTAGCTTGCTGACCGTGTCCGGGAACTTCGGGACGGCATCAGCATCCGCAGGCGCCACGTATTGGCCGTCCTGGACCTTCGGCTTCTTCAGGTACTGGAGCATGCGGTCCATGGCGAACTGACCTTCCAGGCCGGCTCCTTGGATGATGGTGTTGAACTGGGATTTGTCCTTCAGCGTCGAATCGTCCCCGTGGCACGATCCACCGATCACTTCCACGTTCTTTCCAGGCTTGTAGCCCGCCTGGGTCAGAGCCCGGATACCGCCGACGGCGTAGTCGTCCTCCGGGGCGTATACGAGGTCAAAGCCCTTGGATTTGTTTGCGGCGATCATTTGGCTGGTGAGCGTGAAGGCATCCTGGGCACTGAAACCTGTCGCGTTTCCTTCAGCGACGATGGTCAGCCCGGATCCTTCGATGGCGCTCTTGAAGCCCGCGATCCTGTCTTTCGTTGCTCCAAAACCGACGGGCAGGTTTGGCACCATTACGGCGCCACCCGGAGTGGTCAGCTGGGCGCCGGACTTCTTCAGTGCATCGCGGGCCTTTATCGCCGCTTGGCCCGCAATCTTTCCAATTTCGACATCTGACACGCCTACATAGGCTGTTAGGTACTTTTCACTTCCGGCCACAGGCAATTGGTTGGCTTGGAAGACGGGCACTCCACTCGCGCTCAGCTGGGCGAGCGACCCAACCTGAGCCTCCGGTTGTATTGGCCACCAGACGAACAGGGCGGGCAGTTTCCCACTCCCGAGAACCTGTTGAACCTGAGCCTGAGCTGCTGAAGCTGAATCCTCCGTCACTACTCGAATCGTGTACCCGGACTTCGTTGCTTCCGCGGTCGCGGATTTAAGCCAGTTGGCTGGATATGGATCGCTCGCGGGTGGAAGAAAGGCAACGATTTCTTTGCTAGCGCTGGCACCGCTTCCACCTGTACTACCGCCACTGCCGGCTTCTGCCCCGTCGCAAGCCGCCAGACCGAGCATCGCCACTGACGCCACGGCTGCCATGCCGAACCAATGCCCTACCGACTTCGATGTCTTGTTCATAGAAACTCCTGGTTTTGAATTCTGCCTGAACCGGCAGGGGAAATCTTGGAGGTATCGCTATATTCCAAACAGCGTCAAGCCTTATATCGCGTCGATTGAGCGCAACACACGTTGTTCTTTGATGAATCCCTAGAAGAACTGTCACTAAATTACCGGGGTAATATTGGACACATATTGTAGGCAACCGCCTAGAAAATGTGAAAAACGACCATCTCCATATGAGATGGTCGCGTGCTTTCTTTGGTTAGGCGGACCGAAGGTGGCTGATGGTTGATGACGCATTCTGAAGCCGCGACTTCCAGGGAACGGGCTTGGCCACGCGAGCCGGAATCCCTCCATAGTCCATTGCACTAACGAGGGATTCCGGCTTGCAGGCCTTCAAGTTCGGCGGACACCCCGCAAGTCGGGTTGCCTGACCCTACCGAGGGCGTCTCAGAATAGACGCCGGTAAGGGCATGAATCTCTTGGACTCAAAATGCAATTCTTTTCAGAAGGGGAACGACGGAGTCCATTCGTTCTTTTGTCCCTTCTTCACGAGCAATCGGCTGAATTAAATCGGGACAGTCAGTCCATTTCCGTTGGGGTGAGCCCGGTATTTCTCGCGGTATTTTTTTGGGCTGATCCCTTTGCGGGCGACAAAATCGTGAGTTAGGTGGCTCTGATCGCTGTAGCCGGTGCGGATGGCAACTTCTGAGATCGAAGCCTCCGTCGTGGCCAACAGGTCGCACGCAGCGTTCAGCCGCACCTGTCTGATGTAGCTGTGCGGCGTCGTCCCCACCCGCTTCTTGAACTGGCGCGTGAACTGGCTCGAAGACAAGGAGACGGAAGCGGCGAGCTCTCCAACAGATATAGCCCGGTCAAACTCCTTCATGATTCGTTCAATTGCGGGCGCAAGCGCTAGAAAATGGTTCTCGTCTTTCCTTTGGCTGATGTTTCGAGTCGTTCCCGCGACGCCGACAATGTGGCCGCCAGGGTCAAGCACCGGCACTTTGGAGGTGGTGAACCAGTCATAAGAACCGTCTGCGTTACTGACAAGTTCAACAGAGTTTACAAGCCGGGCATTGCCTTGGAGGACTGCCTCATCGTCGGCTCGGTACTTTTCAACAAGGTACTCAGGGGATACGTCTTCGTCTCGCATCCCCAGAAGCTCATCTCCGACCCGACGCAAAAGGCCAGCGAACGCACGGTTGTAGTAAACGAACCGCCGCGATGTGTCTTTGACGAAGAAATACACGTCCTCGAGACCGTCAAGTGCATCCATAGCGACCATTGGTCCCATCGAACTTATGAAGTTTTCCCGAAGTTTTAAGCGTTCGTCAATCTGGTCACGATCGTGACGCAATGAAGGGCGCGCTCCATGGGCGAAATCGTTGGGCATTACCGATTTGTCTCGCTTGCTACCTCAATGGACGGCCAAGCGGCCATCCAAGGGCGCAGGAATGCAATTCCGTCTTCGGCGATTGCGTCCTGGGTCCGTGCCAGGGGCCGCCATATTGATGCCGCCGTGGCAATGGTCTTGTTGTCAGCTGTGAAGGACTCGATACCCAGCACGCCTGAATAATTGATGTCAGCAAGGGCCTCGCGAATGCCCTCCCAATCCAGATGGTCTTCTCCGGGCGTTCCCCGGTCGTTGCCGCACACCTGGAGGTGCATCAGCCGCTCACCGGCTTCCCTTAGGGCTGCCGGTGTACTCTTTTCTTCGATGTTCATGTGATAGACGTCGAGGTTCAAGCCTACGGACTCGACGGGGAGGCCCTCGATCAGATCCAGAGCCTGCGCAGTTGTGTTGAGCACGCTGGTTTCGTATCGGTTCAGGGGCTCAACACCTAAGACGACCCCACGATCGCCGGCATAATCGGCAATCGGCCGGAGGGCTTCACGGAGCTCCCCCATGGCAGCCGTTCGCTCAGCAGCCTCCATCCGCCAAGTGCGACCGACGGCGGCGTACATCGGTCCGACGACGCGCGTTGATCCGACTGTGATGGCGGCCTCAACGCAGGACCTCAGATAATCCTGTGTTTCCTCGCGCACCGATCCTGGGCAAGCTATGAGGTCTCGGCCTGGCGGCATCACCGCACAGATGACCGGTTCGAGGGCATAGTCCCTGAGGAGCTGCCCAGTCGCCTCGGAGTCCCAGTCCCCAATGGACTCCAGAGGCAACTCGATCGCCTCGAAACCCCAGGCTGAGATTTTGGGTACGAGCTGGTCCAGCCACTCGGGCGTCAACGGCGAACACCAGACGAAGGTGTTGACCGCGAGCTTCGGCAGCGTGGTTTGCGAAATGTCGGAAGTGGTCATAGCTCGAACACCATTTTCTCTGCGCTGCGAGCGGCTAGCATTTCGAAGGCTTTGGGTGCATCGTCCAGGGTCAGACGGTGGCTGATTATTTCATTCACTGGCACTTTCCGCTCGATGAGAAACTGGGTGATCTCGTCGAACTGCCAGATGGGGAAATACCAGGCTCCGATAACTGTGGTCAGCTTACGCAGGAAATGCTCGCTCGGGTTGATCTTGAGTTCGCGGCTTTCGCCGACGAAGGCGACCCTCCCGAGCGGACGCACCATCTCGAGTGCCGCGGCCTGAGCACGGACATTACCGGAGCATTCGATGACGACGTCCGGGCCTCCATGTCCGCGGCCGATCCCAATGGTCCGGACTTCGTCATTGACCGCCGGCAAGACGACATCGGCGCCAAGACGCAGCCCCAGTTCCCGCCTGTGCTCGACCGGATCGATAGCGATGACGCGTGCTCCGCGAGCCTTGGCGATGGCGACTGCGGCAGCCCCCATGGGCCCCAGCCCGGAGACGACGACCGTGTCCGCCCCTGACACGCCGAGGCGATCCTGGGCGCTGTACTGTGTTCCGAACATGTCCGTGGCTACAGCGCCTTCGGCGAAACTCATTTCGTCGGGCAAGCGCATGCAATTTACCGCTGGCACCACCACCAGTTCAGCGTCCCCGCCCTGGACGTCGAACCCTAGGATCTTCACTTCAGGGCAGAGCATCAGATTGCCCGCTCGACAGTTTTCGCATTTCATGCAGCCGATGGCCAGATATACGGCGACCCTGTCGCCGACCGCGACGCTTGTCGCTCCGGGCCCAACGGCCTCGACGATGCCAGCGACCTCGTGGCCCGGGACGAGCCGCTCGGGTCTCGTGCCGACGACTTGTTCGCCCCGCAAAGCGGTAAGGTCGCTGCCGCAGACCGCCGTTGCCTTCACACGAATGAGGACTTCGCCGGCTCCGGGCACCGGGTCCTCGAAACTCTGGACTGATACAGTCTCGTCCCCGGGTAGTACGACTGCCTTCATTTTGTGCTCCGTTCATTGAGTTTCGGCGGGCCCTGGCGGCTTTTACCGTTCATGGTCGCTAGGGAAGACATAGCGGCGGCTCTGACTTTTCGTACTCGAGGCGACCTCGAGGTCAGCATCTCGGCAGCCAACGCGGCCAGAAGCAGGCCGCCGGTCAGGAACTGCAGGACATAAACGGGCGCGCCGAGGACGCTTACGCCGTTTGAAATGACGCCCAGCGCCACAGCGCCCAAAACGAGGCCCCATGGGCTGCCCTTCCCGCCGCTCAAAGCGATACCTCCAATGACGGCCGCGGCCACAGACGACAGCAGGATTTCACTGAATCCTGTCGGGGCCGCCCCTCCGATGCTCAGCGACACGAGGGCTCCGGCCAGTGCACCCATGCTGCCGGAGAATGCGAACACCGTGACCAGTGGGCGGAAGGGCGACAGCCCGGCAGCCTGTGCTTCGCGGCGGCCTCCCCCCATTGCGTAGACTTCGTGGCCGAACTTGGTGTAGCGCAGAACGACCCAAACGACGATAGCTAGGACAATGAAAACCAGACTGAGCGGGGAGAAAATCCAGATCCGTTGACCCAAGGCCTTGCCGATGCCGAAGTCCGTGAGGAAGACCGACTTCTCTCCGGAGAGGACATATGCGAGTCCCCTCAACAGGATAAGCGTCCCGATGGTGACAACAAGGGAGCTGATTTTGAGCTTGCTTATCAGGGCTCCTTGACCTGCACCAAGGAGGGCGCCGATCAGCATCGGAACAAGGATGCTGATGACCGGGCCGTTCCCAGCCAGGAGGATGGAGGCGACGCCGCCCACGGCCGCCATGGAGCCAATGGAAAGATCAAATTCTCCTGCAAGCATGGTGACACCGACGCCCAAGGCTGCAATCCCGATCGGCGCGACCACCTGCAGCACCGAAAACACGTTGTTCGTCGACAGGAACCGGGGGATGACCAGGGCGAATCCAATGATGATGGCGAGGGAGAGCCCAAGTCTTGCTACGAGGTCCCAATCGCGTGTGGACCTTTGGAGTCCCTTTGTTAGGGTGCTCATTTTCCTTTTCCCTTCACGAGCACGTACGTGCAGACGGCTATGGTGACGACCGCGCCGATAACCAGTAGTTGGATCCCCGTGCTCAGACCGAGGATCTGCAGGAGGTTCCTCAAAAGTGCTATGAAGAGCGCTCCGATGCAGGTCTGGAGAATTGAGCCCTCACCGCCCTTGATGGCAGTGCCACCGACCAGAACGGCAGCGACTGCGTTGATGTCAAGGTCGGGAAACTGAGCCGTGTCGGCCACACCGAATTCGGCGGCGGTCAGCACGCCAGCGCAACCCGCCGTCAAGGCGGAAATGACGAAGGCCCAGATAATGATCCCGCGAACGTTGAAACCAACGGCGTTCGCCGTCTTGCGGTTCGCGCCGACCAGGATGGTCTGGCGGCCCAGGGATGTCCGCTGGAGTATGAGGTAACAGATGACCGCCACTATGGCGAAGGCCCACGTTGCACTGGGAATCCCCAGGGGTGCGGAGCGGCCGATGGCGACCGCCAGGCTGCCCGGGTCCGCAGTCAGCCGTACGCGGTTGCTGGAAGTCATGAGAAGCACCACGCCAAGGGTGGTGGCTCCGGCAGCAAGTGTCACGACGACAGGGTTCCCGCCAGCGCCGATGATGGCTCCCTGAATAAGGCCAAGGAAAAGACAGACGGCGATTGTCGCCAGAATGGCGACAAAGAAACCGGAAGTGGAAGCCACCGCAGCGTATACGACACTGGTGAGAATAGCGGTCTGCGCCACTGAGAGCGAGAAGTAGTTGCCCGAAATGGTGACGAACGTCAACCCGAGGGCCACGATTCCCGTGATCGAGGCCGACCGGATGACACCTAGGAAGTTCGAGACAGTGACAAAGTCAGGGGCCGCAAGGCTTCCGACAATCAGAAGTACGACGATGACCCCCACCCCGATCATGAGGCCCTGCGTGCGGCGCGAGGCGAATGATGCCGCACCGGGAGCGGACGGCACGGGGCCTGCTCCCACGACTCGGGGTTTGTTCAGGATGGTTTTCATCTCGTCTCCTTTGAAACGGAACCCGCGGGCGGGCTGCTCAGTTCGTGTTCCAGCGTGGTGGCATCCAAACGGTCCGCCTGTTCGGTTCTCACAAGGGTGCCCCGGTAAAAGCTGGAAACCACATCGGCCAGGCCGATGACTTCTTCGGTTTCAGTCGAGGTGAAAATAATGGTCAGTCCCTTATCCGCCAGCGCCTGAAGGTAGTTGTAGATTTCTGCGCGGGCGCCGACATCGACTCCCTGAGTATGTCAACCTGATTTAGGACCACCACGACGGCCTGTTTCAGGACCATCGCGGTGCTATTGACCGAACTGTGTATCCAGTGGGTGTGAGGGTCCAAACCGTGGAGCCCTCGCAATTTTAAGTCGTTGCCGACCCATCGGCAGCAGTCATTCCCGGGGGAAGCGCCTGGGATGGCGGAAATTGTCAACAGGTTGCCTGCTTTTGACACGGTCATTAAACATGCGTCAAATATGCATGATTTCCAGCTTGGTGGCCCGCGGTCCGGCAGTAGCGCGATGAGGCCCCGATTCGCGGCATTGCGTTTTTGACAAGGGAAAACGCCGTACGCCACGTCCCGCCCGGGACATCAACCCCTGGTGCCGTGCCTGTCATATCCACCAACGATGGTGGCTCGGGTGCCGCTCATGGTATCGGCGGCCAGGAAAATTTACGGCAGTGAGCTCTTGTTTTGCGGAGACAGTAAGGCTGATGATCATCCCGTGCTCACTGGGGGCGCAAAGGACGCTCACTGGGGAGCATGAACATTCGGGGGCGCAGCATGGCTGCTTTACGGTCTCTTTTGTCAGGTTTTGCAATTTCCGCTGTTGTTCTGACCGGGCTGGCTGCGCCCGCACAGGCAACTACCCCCTCGCCGGCCCCTTCGCCTTCAGCGTCGCCCGCGGCATCATCGAAAGCGACGACGGCGCCCCCGGGCAAGCCTGCCGCTAAAGCGAAGAAGCCGCCCACACTGGCGCAGCCGAAGAAACCGGTCCCGCAGAACTTCAGGAACGGACCGGCTCCGAAGCCGGCTCCTTTGGTGGCCTCGGCGGCGCTGGCCCCGGTCACGGGCAACGGTGCTCCTGCGGGTTCGCGTGGTGCGGCGTCGATGATCGATCACCAGCTCACGGATTTGGCGAAGCTGTCGTTCAATCCGACGAACGGCAATGCCGTGCTGACGGGCAAGCTGCTGCACGTGCAGGGTGCGTTGCTGGATGTGAACGTGGGCTGGCGGTACAACAGCCTCACGGACACACGCCCGACCTTGAATGTCGGCACCCAGGAAACCACCTTGATGACCGGGCCGGGGACCGGAGCGTACACCTACGTGGCCGACGACGGCGGCTGGTACACGTTCACCCCCGACGGTGCCGGCGGGTTCATCACACCCCCGGGGATCCGCGCCACACTCACCGGCAGTGGCAGTTATTTCTCGCTGCAGTTCAATGATTCGCTGCTGACAAACCAGTACCAGCTCTCCGGGAACAACCTGGTGCTGACGGGCACCAACAACCCCTACGGCGGGGTGGTCTTCGCGGTCGATTACTTCTATAACGCCAACGGGCTGCTGGACCACACCACCGACACGGAGAACCGGACCGTTTCCTACGCGTACACGGACCCGAACAACTCCTCCCAGCCCTCCACGATCACTGATAATTCCCTGGGGCGGAGCATCAGCATCGCCTACGGCGGGCCCGGCGGGGCGATGTCCTCGATCACCGACGCCACCGCGGACACCCTCACCTTCAGCTACAACGCGGCCGGGAAGATCTCCCAAGTCGAAGACGGCATGGCCAACTACACGAACCTGGCCTATGACTCCAGCGGGCGCATCGCGAAGATCAGCTACGCCTACAACACCAACGACCAAGGCGACTGGACCCCGTCCTACGGCACCGGAACCACCACGGTCACCGACCCGAACGGGCACCAGGCCGTCTACACCTTCAACGCCAGCAACCAGGTCACCAGCGTCAAGGACGCCAACGGCAACAGCCTGCAGTCCGTCTTCGACACCCACGACAACCAGATCAAATCCACCGATGCCCTGGGCAACGCCACCACCGCAACCTACAACGGCGCCAACTACGTCACCCAGATCACCTCACCCGCAGGAGCGACCGGCGGCAGCGGAGCAAGCAGCACCTTCACCTACGGGACCAACACCAGCATCCGCCCGAACTCCTCCGCCGATGCCGAGCAGAACGCCACCGGCTACACCTACGACACGAACATCGCCTTCGTGTACAAGACCACCTATGCGGACGGGTCCTACACCCTGCGCAATTACCAGGCCGATGCGGAGAACACGAACTGCAACGCATGGAACGGGCAGTTGTGCACCTACCGCGACAACAACGGCAACATCACCAGCTACACCTACTCCTACGCCGATCCAGTCACGGTCACCCGTCCGGCACCGCTGGGTGCCATCACCAACACCTTCGATAACGCCAGCCGGCTGCTGACCTCCAAGGACGGCAACGGGCAGACCGCCACTTACATCTATGACGACAACGACCGGCTCCACCAAATCCAGTACGGATCCTCCTGCGTCCCGGCCACATGCGTGACCTTCAGCTACGACGGGGCCGGCATGCTGGACTCCCGCACCGATGCCTCCGGCACCACCACCTACGTGCACGACAGCCAGAACCGGCTCATCTCCAAGAAAACCGGCGGCAACGTCACGACCTCCGTCACCTATGACGGGGCCTCCAACGTCCTGTCCTTCACCGACCCGACCGGCACCGTGAACTACGGGTACGATCCCGCGAACCGGCTGGTCAAACTCGCCGAACCCGGCGGATCCTGCCCCGCCACACCGGCCTTCCCCAACACCACCGGATGCACCGGCTTCGGCTACGACACCGCCAACCACCGCACCAGCACCAGCTACCCCAACGGGGTCAAGAACACGACCGTGTACGACAACGCCTCACGGATCAAATCGGTCACCGCGACCAACAGCACCGGCGGCACCCTGGCCACCCGTGCCTACACCTACAACACCATCACCGGCGGACATGACGGGGACCTGCGCGCCTCCATGAACGACGGAACCACCACCACCAGCTACACCTATGACAACCGGCGCCGGCTGTGGAAAGACACCGTCGGAACGACCACGGACACCTGGGGCTATGACGCCAACGGCAACCGCACCTCCGACGCACGCACAGGCGCCGCCACGGTCTACAACGCCTACAACGCAGCCGATGAACTCTGCTGGGCGGGTTCCAGCGCCGGGGCCTGCTCAACGCCTCCGGGAGGCGCGACCACCTACTCCTATGACGGCGACGGAAACACCACCGCCGCCGGGGCCACCACCCAGGCCTACAACGTGTTCGACCAGTTCACCTCCAACGTCAACGGTGGAACCACTACCAACTTCACCTACGCCGGTCCCCGGAACGATGAACGGCTCACCTCCGGCTCCACCAGCTTCCTCAACGGCACCCTGGGCATCACCCAGCAAAGCAGCGGCGGGGCGACCACCTCGTTCATCCGCGACCCGCAGGGTAACCTGATCAGCATGCGCACCAGCGCCGGATCCTTCTACTACACCACCGACGCCCTCGGTTCCGTCATCCTGCTTACCGACAGCACCCAGGCCAAGGCAGCCACCTACAGCTACGACTCCTGGGGCAACGCCACCAGCACCGGAGCCCAGGCCGCGAACAACCCCTGGCAATACGCCGGCGGCTACAACGACACGGCCACCAACCGCACTAAGTTCGGTGCCCGCTACTACAACCCCTACCGCGGACGCTTCACCCAGGTCGATCCCTCGGGACAGGAAGCCAACCGATACCTCTATGCCGGGGCGAATCCAGTCAACAATTCAGACCCCAGCGGCTACTTCTTCGCCTGTGGGACAACTGTTTGCCCTGATCCGGGCAGCACGTCGTACTGTAGTCAGTCCGTTGGATGCGCAGAGCATTTCGGTACGAGCAGCAGCGGCAGTCTGGGTGGGGCAATTGGCTGCTACCTAGGAGCTTATGGAGTCCTACTAGGACTTGCCCTGGACCCCCTCGCGGGCCTCAATCTTTTAGGTGACGCGGGCTTCATCGCGGGATGCTATACGGGAGGATGACATGAATTTTCTTAACAGGCGAACTCCTAATACATCGCTAATCCCCGTCTCGATTATTGCTGTGGGTCTCCTTATAGCCACGCTCGGCGGCCCGCATATTTGGATCCCGATCGTGCTTGTTGCCGCCATTGTGCTCGCTGTCGCCAACAACTGGAGGCTGGACAGAAGTAAGAAAAAACGTGAGGACCAAGGAAAGCCGACTGCGGAGCCGTGAGATGTGGCGGTGGGCAGGGACGTTCACCGTTCCGGTTCACTGCTCCGTCATCGACTATCTTTTAGGTCGATTGCCCGGAGCCGTCATTTGCTTCGCAGCTTCGACCGGCGGTGTCCTACTACCGCACGCAAGCACCCGCTACTACAACCCCTACCGAGGACGGTTCACCCAATCTGACCCGTCCGGTCAAGAAGCAAACCGCTATCTCTACGCCGGAGCAAATCCAGTCAGCAACACGGATCCCACAGGACTCGATCTCCTTGGCACTGTATTTGCAGCCGTACTTTCGGCGCCACTTGCAGCTGTGGGGGCGACTGCCGTTTGCGCGCTGCCGGGTGCCGTTGGATGCCTGGTGGGTGCGGCTCTCTTCGGCGCTTTCGCGGGTGCAGCCATAGCAGGTGCAAACGCCGGGACCAACGGGGCCACCGTTCAGCAAGCTGGGCAGGAGACCTTGTACGGCGCCTTTGGAGGCGCCATAACCGGATTCTTTGGGAAGTATTTCTAAGTAGGTGCGGTGGTGAACATTCTCCGAGCACCCAAGTGGGTCCCGAATAGTCTTAATCCTTGTGACCAGCTTGCTGGTGTGGGGAGTGGTCGGCTTCATCATCGGCGCATGGCCTCAGGCGCTCACCTTGGGCATCGTCGCTGGGCTAGCAATGGCCGCAGCCGCGAGTATCCCCATTCTCAGAAGTGATCGCGACGGGTCGCAGCGGAAGGACAACCGCCAGCAACGCGACGATGCGTAATCGAAGGGTGCGAAGTACTTCTAGAACTCTGACCTGGGGATTCGATCCCATCAACGCCACAGAACCCGCCGGATTCTTCTTCACACGACTACAGCCGGCTCACCGCAGGCGGAACCTCGTTCCTCAACGGCACCCTGGGCATCACCCAGCAGAGCAGCGGCGTGGCGACCACCTCGTTCATCCGCGACCCGCAGGGTAACCTGATCAGCATGCGCACCAGCGCCGGATCCTTCTACTACACCACCGACGCCCTCGGTTCCGTCATCCTGCTTACCGACAGCACCCAGGCCAAGGCGGCCACCTACAGCTACGATTCCTGGGGCAATGCCACCAGCACCGGAGCCCAGGCGGCCAACAACCCCTGGCAATACGCCGGCGGCTACTACGAAGCCTCCACCAACCGCGTCAAGTTCGGTGCCCGCTACTACAACCCCTACCGCGGCCGGTTCACCCAAGTGGATCCGTCAGGTCAGGAAGCCAACCGCTACGCGTACGTCGGATGCAACCCCATCAACGCCACAGATCCAACGGGACTTGATGTCACAGGGTGTGTTGGATCGATTCTCGCCTACGCAGGAGGAGCGATCGTTGCAGGACTGGCAGCTCCAGAAACGGGGGGCCTCAGTCTTTACATATTCGGAGCGGTGATCCTCGGAGGGGTAGGCGGGGCGATGGTCGTCGAGTCTTCCTGTGGGTGGTGATTCTGTGAATAGAACCTCGACGATTTGGCTGATCGCGATTGCGGCTGTGCTCGCAATTGCTGGCATCGTCCTCTCCATCCTCGGTTCCAGTCCCGGTGGCGTCGCAATTGGGATCATCGTGATCGTGGCTTGCGCGGTCTTCTGGTCGAGAAGCCGACGTGGGACCTAAGCCCCGCGTGGCGCCTTGGACGTGATTCTGATCAGCATGCGCACCGGCGCCGGATCCTTCTACTACACCACCGACGCCCTCGGCTCCATCATCCTGCTCACCGACAGCACCCAGGGCAAAGCAGCCACCTACAGCTACGACTCCAGGGGCAACGCCACCAGCACCGGAGCCCAGGCCGCGAACAACCCCTGGCAATACGCCGGCGGCTACTACGAAGCCTCCACCAACAGGGTCAAATTCGGCGCCCGATACTACAACCCCTACCGCGGACGCTTCACCCAAACCGACCCTTCAGGCCAGGAAGCAAATCGCTACGCCTACGTCAAATGCAACCCCATCAATGCCACAGACCCGTCGGGTCTCGACCTATCCTTCGGTGACATTGTCGGTGCAATCGTGGGAGGTGCGGTTGGAACGGCTCTCGATCCCTTCCTTTCACCGATGGTAGGGGGTGCAATCTCAGGATGTATCGCTGGGGGCTTGGCCAACGCCCTGAACAACGCCAATCCGGCACAGGGTTGCTTGGAGGGGGGTGTCTTGGGTGGGATCACTGCCGGGATAGGGCCAGTCATAAAACTGCTGAAGTAGAAAGGGATGAGTGTGATGGGAAACCATAGAACTAACCGCATGATCTTCTGGTTCAAATTTCTAGTCACGATGGTGGCTATGAGTGTGGCCTTCTTCGGGGTGAGTGTTGGTATATCGTTCGCGGTCACTGGCGCGCCAACCTGGCAAACCTCGGGCACCTGGCACTACGTGGCACTTTTTGCCGGAATAATTGCGCTTTTAGTTGTTCTCATCCCGCTTCTAATTTGGATTCGAAAAAGCACCCCAAAATCTGCTTATCGAAAATCTCAGCGGCCGAGGGGGTAGCTTCCCTGAACGGCCCCCTGGGTATTGGACGCCCTCGGCTGAGTATGTCAGCTTCGTTCAGGACCACTAGGACAGCTTGATCCATGCCCTCGTGTCACTGCTCCTATTTCGCTGGCCCTTGTAACCGGGGGACCTTTTACTGCAGTGCTGCCCTCGCTACCATGAACGGCAAGGAGGCGAACTGAATGCGAAGGACAGAAATCCGGGCAATCATCGCTCTTGTATGTGCTGTTCCCCTGGCGTTGTTGATTGTCGTGGTTAGCGGACCGACACCATGGATGGGCGCAGTATTTGCTGCGGTCATCTGCCTTCCCCAAATCGTCATCTGGTCCGGGTTTCTCTCTGGCTCCGGTGCTGAGGTAGAGCACGGCCGACGACGACGCTGAACGGGCCCCCTAGGATCCGATGAAACTACGATTAGCGGTCATCCTGCCGGCAGTTGTCATCATGATTGTGATGGCAACTCTCGCGTACGCGATCCCGAACCTTACCCGGTCACTTATGATCGCAATTCCTGTGGTGTGCGTTGCGGCTTTGGGAACGGTGTTCTTCATCGAACGGTCAAGACACCGCCGAGTCGACTCGGGCACTGGTTAGCTGGTGGCTTGTTGGGCAATGGTGTGGGCGAGGCGGTAGGAGTCGGTGCCGGTTTCGATGATGGCGCCGTTGAAGGTCAGTCGGTCCACGATCGCGGCACATAGACGCGGATCGCTGAAGGTCTTGGTCCACCCGGAGAACGACTCGTTGGAGGCGATGGCGATGGAGTTCTTTTCTTCGCGTTCGGTGAGGACTTGGAAGAGGAGTTCAGCCCCGCGGCGGTCCAGTTCCATATAGCCCAGTTCATCAATACAGAGCAGATCCACGCGCCCGTAGCGGGCGATGGTCTTGGCCAGTACTTTCTCATCGGCGGCCTCGACGAGTTCGTTCACAAGCCGGGTCGCGAGGGTGTATTTGACCCGGTAGCCCTGTTCCGCGGCCGCGGTGCCGAGCCCGATGAGCAGGTGGGTTTTGCCCGTTCCGGAGTCACCGATCAGGCATAGGGGTGATCCTTTGCGGATCCAGTCCCCGGTGGCGAGGGTGTGGATCGTGGCGGGGTTGATGTTCGGGTTCGCGTCGAAATCGAAGTCTGCGAGCCACTTGTTCCTTGGAAAGTTCGCGGCTTTGACCCGACGGATGGATGAGCGCCGGTCCCGGTCATCGCACTCGGCCAGCAGCAGTTCGGCCAGGAAACCTTGGTAGGAGAGTTGTTCTTTCCCGGCGACGGTGAGGGCTTCGTCCAGGACCGCACGGACGGTGGGCAGGCGCAGGCGGCGGCAGGCTTGGTCCACGGCCGCGACCGCGGCCTGCTCGGTCAGGCCGCGCCGCCGGCGCAGGGTCGGGGTGATGGTGGTGGCCGGTGCGGTGGGACTCATGAGATGTTCTCCTTCGACTCGGTTCCTGCTGGGTGTTCGGCCCGTTTGGCCAGCAACTCGTCATAGGCACTGACCGTCGGCAACGGCCGGGTATCCCGGGGCAGCCCCGCGATGACCGCGGCAGGGTCCATCAGCCGGCGCTGGGTCAAGCTGACAACGCGTTGCACTCTCGTCTCGGGATGAGCACCGTGATGACGGTCCGAACCGGACCCACCCCCGGTGCCTGCTGCGTGCCTTCTGGCCTCGACCGCGACGACATCGGCGCTGACCGCACCCACGCCCAGCGCCGCGACGATCCCTGCCTCGACATCAACGGCGTTCATGGAGCGGTGGAGCAGCAGGACGTCGATCAGTTCACGGGTCCCCTCGGCGTCGCCGTTGACCCGGCGCGAGGCAGACCAGAAGGCTTCATGGGCGCTGGTGAAAGCCCCTGACTCCCGTGCCCTGGCCAAAGCGGTCGAGCCAGGCAGAGCGCCGGGCTTGGTTTTGAGGACCTCGAGGTAATGGTCCAATTGAATCGACTGTGCGCCCTTGGCAATGATCCGCTGATGCCGGGCCGCCACCGTCCGGCCGTCGAACACCACAAGCTCGGATGCCCGCAAGGACACCCGGACTCGTCGGCCGATGAACCGTGCGGGCACGGAGTACTTCACCATCCGCACGGTGATCATCGAGGACCGGTCCACTCTGGGGTTCAGCACCAGGCCGGGGTCGAACTCTTCCGCCGGCAACGGTGTCAGGAACGGGGCCTCGGCGGCGAGGTCCTGGCCGATGGTGCGGATCCGGTCATTGATCCGCCGTCGATCGTCTTGGACCTCCCAGGCCCGGATCCGGTCGTTGAGCTCCTCAAGGGACTTCGCGACGGGCATCGGAGTAAGCCTGTTGCGGCGGAAGAAGCCCACCTCGCCTTCGACCCCGCCTTTCTCGTGAGCTCCGGCAATACCTGGCTGGCAGTAAAAAGCATCAAAACCATAGAACGAGCGGAACAACACCCACCGGTCGTTCTCCAGGCGTTTCCTGCCCTGCCCGAACACCACGGCCCTGACGGCACTGGTGAGGTTGTCATAGCGGATGTGTTTGACCGGCACGCCGCCGATCTCTTTGAATGCTTCGATATGGCCTTCCAGAAACGCTTCCTGGGCTTGGGTGGGGTAAATCCGGTGGATGGCCTTGCCGGAGTGGGAGAGCCGGAAGATGAACATGTGGCACTTCGTCTTCACCCCGTTCAACACGATCCAGACCTCGCCGAAGTCCACTTCCGCTTCCGCCCCGGGGGCGTGTTCCTGCGGGACGAACACCTCAACCCGGCGACCGGCCTCCACATCGATCTGCGCCCGGCGGACCCGGACATAGTCCCGCACCGTCGAATACGACAGCTCCTCCGCGCCGTGCTCCTCGATGAGCCGGGCAAGAATCCTCCGGGCAGTATGGCGCTGCTTCCGCGGGGCCGTCGTATCCTCAACCAACATCGCGTCGATCGCGACCTTGAACGGATCCAGCCGGGGCGACGACCTCTCGGGCGTCTTCCGCGCCGGAGGGACCGGGTCCGACAACGCCTGCCGGACCGTGTCCCGCCCGACCTGATACCGCTTTGCCAGACCACGGATTGATAACCCCTCAACACGGGCATCTCTGCGAATACTGGCGAACAGCTCCAAGCGCACCCTCATCCGGACCTCCAAGTGTTGCTTTCATCAGATGAAAGCAACACTGAGGGTGGTCCTGATTCAGACCGTCACAACCAACCGGCGAGTCGTGAGGTGGTCCTGATTCAAGCCGTCACACCGGTCCTGAATCAAACTGCCATACTCACTCCCCGCGTAGGCTCGTTAACAAGCAGCACGACAGGGTCGATTCCCAGCCACTTGCCGAGAACCACTTTCTGTTGGTTGCCTCCGCTGAGCGATTCGACCGGATGCCCCAGGCGTCCACCGGTCACACCAAATGTCTCGGCGAGCCGCTGTGCCATCCGTTTCTCGGATGGACCGGAAATCCACCCCCGCTTGGTGAACTTCCGCATCCCGGGAGAGGTTAGATTCTCCTGGACGGACCGTACGCCGAAGATCCCGTCCAGCTTCCGGTCACCCGAGCAGTACGCGATGCCTGCAGCCTTTGCCTGCCCGGGGTTGCTCACCATTCTGCGCTTGCCTTGGACGAGGATCTGTCCGCCGGTGATGGGGCGAACTCCGGCGATGATTTCAAGAAGCACAGCAGCCGCACTGCCCAATTGGCCCGCGAGTCCGAATATTTCGCCCTTTTTCACGCTCAGCGTTACCGGTTCATCCAGCCCCTCGGCCATCACCTCTTCCAGCCGGATGACCTCTTGGTCGCCGTAGCTCCTCGTGCCTGTCGGGTACAGGGCTTCCAGCCGCCGCCCCAACATGGCTTCTATGATGGCACTCAGTTGAATATCTTCATGTTCCAAGGCGGGGAGGGATTTTCCATCCCGGACGATGGTCACCCGATCGGCTATTCGGATGACTTCATCAAGCCGGTGACTGATATAGATCACCGCAACGCCTTGGGCTTTGAGGTCCTCGATGACCGACAGAACCGTCTCGATTTCCGGGTCCGACAGTGCAGCAGTCGGTTCGTCCAGGATGATCACCCGGGCATTACGGGCCAAGGCCCGAGCCAGCTCGACCAGCTGCTGTTCTCCGACTGAGAGCCGTCCGGCCAGCGTCATGGGATCCAGATGGCCGAGTCCGGCCCTCTCCAGGAACGGCCGTGCTTTGCGCCCGGCTTTCCGTGCGCCATACCAGCGGCCCATTTCCAGGTTGGCGATAAAGACGTTTTGTCCGACGGTCATGGTCGGAACGAGGCTGAGCTCCTGCTGAACTACGGCAACAGGGGAACCCTGCCGGGCAAGGTCGTGGGATGGGACGGCCCTCCCGTCGAAACGAAGCTCACCGGCGTCGAATTTGACACGTCCCGAGATGATGCCGACGAGGGTGCTCTTTCCTGCGCCGTTCTGCCCAAGAAGGGCCATAACTTCCCCGGCACGGATGGCAATGCTGGCATCAGAGAGCGCAACAACAGACCCGTATTGCTTCCGGACGTTGACCGCCTCCAGAAGTGGTTCCACGTTTGACGTAGTCATGCTTGATCTTTCTTGCCTAGTTTGAGTTAACGAATGGAAACTGTCCTGCGGAAAGCGGGTACGAATTCCGCAGGACCGTCCGATCTAGTAGGTGCACCATTCCGTGTCGGGCGTTCCCCAGAGTTTGGCAGTGGGGTATTTCTCGGCGAGGACGATGGGTGTGGGAATGATGTTTACCTTGCTGACCGTGTCCGGGAACTTCGGGACGGCATCAGCATCCGCAGGCGCCACGTATTGGCCGTCCTGGACCTTCGGGTTCTTCAGGTACTGGAGCATGCGGTCCATGGCGAACTGACCTTCCAGGCCGGCTCCTTGGATGATGGTGTTGAACTGGGATTTGTCCTTCAGCGTCGAATCGTCCCCGTGGCACGATCCACCGATCACTTCCACGTTCTTTCCAGGCTTGTAACCCGCCTGGGTCAGAGCCCGGATACCGCCGACGGCGTAGTCGTCCTCCGGGGCGTATACGAGGTCAAAGCCCTTCGATTTGTTTGCGGCGATCATTTGGCTGGTGAGCGTGAAGGCATCCTGGGCACTGAAACCTGTCGCGTTTCCTTCAGCGACGATGGTCAGCCCGGATCCTTCGATGGCGCTCTTGAAACCGGCAATTCGGTCGCGAGTGGCGCCGTAGCCTACGGGAAGGTTGGGCACCAAGACGCTGCCACCAGGTGTCGTCATGGCTGCACCCGAAGCCTTAAGGGAGTCCCGGGCCTGAATGGCAGCCTGGCCGGCTATTTTCCCGATCTCGATGTCCGAGACACCGGCATAGGCGGTGATGTACTTTTCGCTCTCTTGCACCGGCAATTGGTTGACCTGGAACACAGGAACACCGCTACCGCTCAATTGCGCCAGAGATCCGACTTGAGCCTCTGGCTGTACCGGCCACCAGACAAACATGGCAGGCAGATTTCCGCCTCCGAGAACCTGCTGAACCTGCGCGGAAGCTGCCGAGGCGGAATCCTCCGTGACTGCTTTAAGCGTGTATCCGGCGTTCTTCGCGCCGTCTGTGGCCTTCTTGAGCCAGTTGGCGACATAAGGGTCGCTGCTGGGGGGCACGAAGGCGATGATTTCCTTACTTCCGGTGCCGCCGCCCGCGGCTCCGCTGCTGCTGCCGCCGCTGTCACAGGCTACGAGTCCGAACATGGCCACTGATGCGACTGCCGTTGCAGCCAACCAGGCCGAAGCCGACCTCTTTGTCGATGTGGGTACCACTGTGTCTCCTTTGATGTTCAGCACGGCCTATATGCCGACCGAAGGTAATGTTTACGGCTATTCGGATGTTGTGAACGAGCTGAACCAAGCCGCTGTGGGCTTTTCAAAGCCGAGTTTTTGCAGGTAGCTCACCGACTCGGCCGCGCCGAGGTCCCGGTCCAAGTTAGAGTCTTCCCATTCCACCGCCAGAGGGCCGTCGTAACCGATGTCGTTGAGGGTGCGGACAATCGATTCGAACGGGACATCTCCGTGTCCGACAGAGATGAAGTCCCAGCCCCGGTCCGGGTGCCCAGAGGGCAGGTGGCTCGCCAGGATGTTGCGTCGCCCATCCAGTGAACGGCGTGCGTCCTTCATGTGGACGTTGTAAATGCGCTCCGGGAAGGCACGGAGGAACGCGACTTCATCCAACATCTGCCAATGTAGGTGGGACGGGTCGAAGTTGAGCCCAAATGAGGGCCTGTTCCCTATGGCGTCAAAAGCCCGCTTGCAGGTAACAATGTCGTACCCGATTTCACCCGGCATGGCTTCGAGTGCAAAACGGACCCCGACTTCTTCGAAGACGTCCATGATCCGGCCCCAACGCTCGGCGAAGTCCTGATAACCTGCCTCGATCATGTCGGGGCTGGCCGGCGGCCAGCCATTGAACATGTGAAAGATGCTCGATCCGGTAAATCCGACGACGGTTTCGACTCCGAGTTCCGCGGCGGCACGGGCGGTATCCTTCATCCGTTCTTCGGCCCGGCGGCGAACCCCTTCTTCTTCCCCGTCCCCCCAAACGGCGGGGGGCAGGAGGACACGGTGCCGTTCATCGATCCGGTCGCAGACAGCCTGGGACACAAGGTGGGAGCTGATGGCGGAATAGGAGAGCCCATGGCTGTCGAGCAACTGCTTAAGGTTCTTGACATAGCTGGGATCACGCAGGGCACGCGGCACATTGAAGTGCTCCCCCCAGCATGCCAGCTCCACACCGTCATAGCCCCAGTCAGAGCACTTTTTGGCGAATTCGTCTAGCGAGAGGTCTGCAAACTGTCCGCTGAAGAGTGTTATCGGGCGTTTCATTGCGGTTCTCCTTCGTCTTTGAAAGAACTTGGATTCGTTGCTGGAGCCGGACCGACGCCGGCGCGGCATTGCCTGTCATCAGGCCGGGAGATGAACGAGGGGTTCCAAAACGGCGCGAACGTACGCAGCCGAACCGGCGGCAGCTGCGTCCGGATTCGTCTGGGCGGCGGGGGACTCTTCCTCCACGACCACCCAGCCCTTATATCCAGTATCCCGCAGATACGTCACAATTCCGGGGAAATCAACCTCCCCTTCACCGGTCACCGCCCAGCCCTCACCGGGAGTGAAATCCTTGAGGTGGATGTGATCCACTACATCCCGGTACTCCTTCAGGATGGACAGGGGGTCCATGCCCCCGACGGCGATGTGGCCGGCGTCCGGAGTGTACTTGACCACGCGTTCGTCCAGACCATCAAGGAGGGTTTGGTAGTCATCTCTGGTCCTAAAGACGGACCCGTTGGGTGAGTTGGGGTGGAAGGTGGCGCTGACGCCAGCATCCGCGGCTCGCCGGGCAACGCTGTTGATGCAGGCGATCGCGTTTTCCTGGCGCTCACCGAGGTCATTTCTGTTTGGTCCCGGTGCTTGAACCAGGACAAGCCGGGCACCATCGAAGGAGCGGACGAACTCAATGAAGTGGTCCGCCGCCGCGCGCTCCTCTTCCGTTTCCCTACCGTTCCGCCAACTGGCTACGAAGGCAACGGAGGACAACTGCACTCGCGACGGGTCGAACAGCTGGTGCGCCCGTTCGATGTCTGAATATCCACCCAGCATGACCGGCTCGGCCTCAATGGCTGCAAATCCTGCCTCATCAACGACCTCCAGGATGTGGTCCATCCGGCCCTTGTATCGGTCCCCGCCCATCTGCCAGGCATAGGTCTGGCAACTAAAACGGATGTCGAAGTCTGTTGTCGTCATTTCAGCCACTCCATGGTGTATCGGTTGAATTCTTCAAGTTCTTCCCAGTGGTGGGCGTGACCGGAGCCGGGGAATATCTTCAGCTCCGCCGCCGGGATCTGGCCGCGCAATTCCTCTGAGCGCACTAAGGGCGTAAATGCGTCGGCTCCGCCGACCGTGATCAGTGTCGGAACACGAAGGCTGGCCATCCGTCCGATCGTGTCGTGTCCCAGACAGGCAGCACTCTGCGCCTCGAAAGCATGGTGCGGCACCGTACTAGGGACTTCCCTGGCAGCAGAGAGCTCGTCGATATGGTTTTCGACGTATTCGGGGGTCCATATCCGGAGCTGCAGAAGGCGCGCAAACTCAGCTTCCGTCAGGATCGAACGAAGGTTCTTGAACTCTTCGAAGACCTCCCTGGTGAACGTTGCCGTCCGTGCCCAGGATGAGACGAGCACCATCCGCTCGACTAGCTCAGGGTGCCGGATGGCAAGTTCCTGGGCAATCGCGCCGCCCATTGAAATTCCAACGACCCGGACCTTTCCCAAGCCAAGGCTCCGGATGAGCCCGGCGTAGTCGTCGGCCATGCCTGCGGTGGTGTAAGGACCCTCGGGCTTGTCCGAATCACCGGCACCCCGGTTGTCTACGGCGATGCAGCGGAACTGCTCTGCGTAGGCCCGCAGATGCAGCTCCCAGGCCGACAAATCCGCACCCAGACCCATGATGAGGACCAAGGGATCCCCGGAGCCTCGTTCGATATAGGCAATCTCTATTCCGTTGGTCCGGACCTTGGACTTCGTGGGAGCTACGAGGTCTGCTCCGTAGTAGTCAGTCACTTTGAGACCCTTTCGGCCAGCCCGCGAACAAAAGGCACGGCCAGTCGTCCGTCCCTTTCGGTCGTGGGGCAGAAGCAGAAATCGACCGTCCACCACTCAAGCCGGTTGAGGGAGGGTTTGAGCGCTTCAAGAGCTGGAAGGAAATCAACCTGGCCCTCACCGAATGGGACGTGTGAGCTGGTTTCTTCGTCGTGAAGGGAACCATCGGAGTCGATGAGATGTAGATGCCCCAGATATGGTTCGATCAATGACGCGTATTCCGCGACGCCGCCGGAAAGCAGTTCCGGATTGTCACCCTGTCGTCCACCTGCGACCACCCCGGTGTAGGCGTGGCTGGTGTCAAATAGAATTTTGAAATTTGGGTGGTCGACCGCATCAAGCATCTGCAGAACCTCGGAAGGGCGGTTGAGCCAAAAGCCTGGTTCGAACTCCCACACGAGTCCCACTCCTGACTTCTCGCACGCGTCCGCAGCCGCGCGCCAGTTCGACGCAAGACGATCGAAGCGGACGCCGTACTCATTCGTAGGCAGTGTGGCTGGCGGGCTGATGGAATCTACGCGCAGCAGAGGAATGTCAAGGTTTTCGCAGAACGAAAGTGCTCCTTCGATCGCCTTGAGGTATGCGCGTTCGGAGGCCTCCGCGGGAGGCACGTCAGTGAAGTCGGGGGCATATCCGGAGTACCCCAAGCCGAGTCTCGAAGCGAGGGATCGAAGCGGGGCATAGCTTGCTGAGCTGCCAAAGTCTGCGTAGTGCGGATGAGGTCGGAACCCATTGATTTCCACGCCGTCATAACCAGCGTCCGCGGCGTACTCGCAGAGCCGCTCAAAGGACCAAGGCGAAGAACTAAACGGACCGAAGGAGAACGCCCAACTGCCGAAGGAAATCTTGGGGGTCCTCCCGGCACTTGGCGCTTCTCCGAGGAGTGAAGTCTCCACTTCGCTGGATGAGGGAGTCGGGCGTTCATGCACCGCCTGAACATTTTCCATTTTTCGAACGCCTTTGTTAGATCTGAATTGCACTTAAACAACCGTACGAACTGGAGACCCCGCACGGCTTGTACTTTTAAAGTCTTAAATTGTAAAAAACACGCATGAGTGTATGGCGCTTGCTTCACTGCCGCAGTCAGCGTCCCTCGTGGGTGGCTCATA
Organism: Arthrobacter bambusae; assembly: GCF_030812595.1. Classification (GTDB taxonomy): domain Bacteria; phylum Actinomycetota; class Actinomycetes; order Actinomycetales; family Micrococcaceae; genus Arthrobacter; species Arthrobacter bambusae_B. The sequence goes on along the minus strand of NZ_JAUSSZ010000001.1, from coordinate 408,857 downwards.
CTGACAAACAAGTCCGCGGCTGGGGTTCCGACGTCGGTCACTGGCAGCGCGGGTCTCAGCCGCGGCCCAATGCTCCGAACGCGCCGAAAGCCGGCGCCCGCGCCAGCCAGCCTGCAAATTGCTGCACGCAGCGCCGGCCCGGGCAAGGAGAATCGCTACGGGCGGCGGGTCCTGGCGCTTCCCGCCGGCCTTCACCACGCCGCGAACTCCTCGTGTTTATGTACGCAGTACCGATTTAGTTCCCCTGCGGGCACGAATCAGATGTGACGATGGCGGACGGCCTGCCGACGACAACGGAACGTACGATCGCCGACCTGATCCGCGCCGGGGGCATCCGGTCCTGAAACGGACGCCTCGAACGAGGAAATCACGAGGTCTCGGCTCCGGCGGCAGCGGGATCGTGGGTAATGAGCCTTGCGGTCCGATATTCCTGCGTGGGCAATTCGATGTTGCGTCCAGATGGCGGCAACTATCCAGAACGGGCCCGCTGTGGGGCGCTTACCCGCTGTTTTTGTCCGCCTTTAGGCCAGACATCAGCGTCCGTGCGCGACTTCTGCGTGCTGCCGGGACGGGACCATCGGATCTTGATTCGCGGCCGCCTCCGTGTCTTCCAGCACCCGGAGGATATTGCCGAAAGCGAGGCTGCGCAGATCAGCAGGAGACCAGCCCCGTTCGGCTAGCGCGTCAAACACAGCCGGGTAGCTCGATACCCCGGAAATTCCGCGGGGCAGTTCTTCTATCCCGTCGAAGTCCCCTCCGACGCCGAGATGCTGGGGTCCTACTACTTCGCGTGCATGTTCCAGGTGCCTGACGATGTCGGCGATCGTCGCCTGCGGAGCCTCGTTCTGCGATGTCCACCGGGCAAATTCTGCAGCGGCCGCGCTGTCCTCTTCCACCTGGCCTGCATGAAAACCTGTCCTAAGGCCGAGTCTCTCCCGGACTTCATCAGAATGCCGCGCGTAGTCGGCGCAGGCCTCTGAGATGAAGGCGGGAACGAAGGTAAGCATGAGCACGCCGTTGTTTCCAGGCACTCTCTCAAGCACGGCATCCGGCACGTTTCGGACGTGATCAGTGACGCTGCGGCACGATGAATGGGAGAAAATTACAGGAGCAACGCTCGTATCCAGCGCGTCATGCATCGTCTGCTCGGCTACGTGGGATAGATCCACTATCAGCCCGAGACGGTTCATTTCGCCGACAACGCTTCTGCCGAAATCAGTGAGCCCATAGTCAACCTGTTCGCCCGTCGCCGAACGCGCCCATGGCGTGTTGTCGTTGTGTGTGAGGGTCATGTAGCGGACGCCGACACGTCTCATCATCCGAAGCACGCCAAGCGACGCGTCAATGGAATGCCCTCCTTCTATGCCCATCAGCGACGCAATCTTTCCCTCTGCGGCGGCGGTTCTTACGCCGGCGGCAGAGTCCACCAGGCTGAACGTCTCCGGATACTTGGAGACGATACGTTGCACGCAGTCGATCTGTTCGAGTGTCGCCACAACGGCCTCGGCCGGCAGCATGTTGGAGGGGACGAAGACCGACCAGAATTGCGCGCCGACCCGGCCTTTCCGGAGTCGCGGAATGTCTGTGTGTAGCTCGGGCTGGTGCTGCAGCAAGTCGACCTCCTCGACGCGGGAGTCGAATTTCTGCCGCAGAGCCCAAGGCAAGTCGTTATGGCCGTCAAACACCATGGTGTCGGCCGGCGCGGAACGGGTCCGAAAGGATGTCATCGGGCGGCGCTCAATTCCTCCAAGGCAACCCATGGCTCCAGCAGTCCGAAAGCCTCGGGGCCAAAGACTTGCAGCGCTTCCGGAGTCCGCATGATGGCAGGAGTCGAAATGCCGTAGACGGCCACCCGCTGTCCGAACCGGAGCGCCTCCGATGTGATGGGTATGCCCAGATCAACATCAACAATCGTAATAAGGTCCGGAACAATGGCAACCACCGCACCATTCCTGTGTGCGATGACGTTCTCATTCCGGAACTGGATCCGCATCTCGTCGCCACCATCGAACGACTCCACAGTGGCAAACCCTTGGGTGAAACCGTCCCTAACGAACCTCTCAACGTCAACGATCTTTCCCCGCATGAGCACGGCTCCATGGCCGTATATCGTGTCCTTCAGGAAGGCACTAAGTTCTGCGAGCGGATCAAGATGTTTCTCCTTGGCCTGGCGCAAGGTCCGGCCGATATTGAGGGCCAGTGTGACGGTGTTGCGGATCGCAGTACGCTTGACGTCCGCTCCGGTCATTGGATACTCGGCGATGTATGCCGCACCCCCCATCTTGATGGTGACCGCACGGGCGAAAGTTTCCATCCTCTGGTTGTCCTGGCCGGTATCGACGATGCAAGTGTGCCCATTTTCATCAGAAACAGCGAGCGGAGATCCGGACACCCCATACACTCCGAACGTTTCCATTTGAAGCTCCGGGAAGGCTCTCCCCATTCCGTCGCCGTCCACCACAGGGATCCCTGCTTCGGCAGCGACGACTAGAGGAATCATGGAATTCAGGCCACCGCACTCCATGGGGATGGTTGCATCGGCTGTTTTTCCGAGGTGTCTCTCCAAGGCACGGAGCGACAAGACCGCCTCCGTGCCGGCGGGGACTTTCTCGACGACGACAGTCGGAGCGCCCATCATGGCCGTGGAAATGACAAAGTCATCGTCATCAAGTTCCGTCGGATCGAGGATTTCGATCTTCTTTCCGTCTTTGAGGCATTCCTCAACGAGGAGTCGGCCGATGAGCGGATCTCCGCCGCCGCCCGTACCAAGTATTGCCGCGCCGCGGGCCAAGTCAGGGACGTCGTCTAGTGACAGATAGAAACTCATGTTGTTCTTCCTTCTACTTCTTGCAATGAGCGTTCCGGGCAGGACTATTTCGACGCCGGCAGGTCGCCGACCGCTTTGACGCGTACCCGGGATGCGTTTCCCGGCAGATAGGCCAGGGGTAGCTCATCAATCTCCACGATTTGGACGGTGCTGGCTTTGGCTCCCGCAGCGATGGCTTTGCTGATTGCTTCCTCCCTGGCCTGGTCGAGCACTTCTTCGCGCTTTCCTGCCGGCATTGCAAAGATACGGTCTACTTCGCCACCGACCTGGGCAATGGCGGCGCCGATGGCATTCGCCACTCCGGAGTGCCCCGGACGGGCAACGTCACTGGCGCAGGCCATCTGTTCCGGCACCAGGAACGCGCCGCCGCCGACTGCGACTACCGGTACGAGGTCGGAACTCGTGCGCATCCGGTCTACCGTCTCCGCGATCCTTCGGTGGATTTCGACTTTGGCCGCCCTCACCAATGAAGGATCCAGATGGCTGACGCGGCCGGGGTCACCGATCTCGGCGTCACCCGCTGCGACCATGATGTCCGTCGCCGTCAGAGTTTTGCCCCCGAAGACGAGCGCCTCCTCCGTCACTCTGTAGCCAACGCTGTCCGGCCCGACGGTCACACCATTGTCGAACCTGATGCGGCTGCCGCCGCCGAGACCGACGGACAACACATCCGGCATCCGGAAGTTCGTCCTGATTCCCGCCACTTCGATTTCTGTCGCCGCCTCGCGGGGAAAGCCGGACTGGAGAACTCCGACGTCCGTCGTCGTTCCGCCAACGTCGACCACTATGCAGTCTTTGAGGCCCGAGAGGTACGCGGCGCCGCGCATTGAGTTTGTCGGTCCTGAGGCAAAGGTGGCCACGGGGTATTTTCGGGCGAAATCGACATCCATTAGAGTGCCGTCGTTCTGGCTCAGAAACAGCGGCGCGTGAATGTTCAGCGCCATCAGGGATTGATCGAGCGAGGAACACACATCTGCAGAGAGCTCACGAAGGGCAGCATTGATGATGGTTGCATTTTCCCGCTCGAGAAGCCCCACCCTGCCGATTTCGTTGGAAAGGCTGACCGGAAGGTCGGGAAACTCTGCGTTGATAATCTCCGCTGCCCGCTGCTCAAACTCCGAATTGACTGGAGAAAAGACGGACGAGATTGCGAAGCTGCGGGCCCCTTTGGCTACGGCGTCCTCGGCTGCCTTCCGGATCTCGTCAGGATCGATCGGAGAGATTTCCCTTCCATCGAACTCATGACCGCCGTGGCACATGTAGGGCAACGCCTGCAGCGCCTTGGTAATCCGCGCCGGCCAGCCGACGAAGGGTGGCAGTCCGCCAGTTGCGGGAAGTCCGAGCCGGATTGCCGCCGTCGATGCCAGCCGCTCAGCTTCGACAAGTGCATTGATGAAATGGGTGGTGCCGATCATGACGGCGTCAATGTCGGCAGGGTCAAAGGAGTATGCGCTCTGTAGGCGGCGCAGGGACCCGGTAATGCCTTCTCCGACGTCACTCATGGTCGGACTTTTTACACCTGCGAGGACTTCGCTCCCCTCAATGAGTACGGCGTCCGTGTTGGTCCCGCCGACATCGATGCCTATCTTCACTTGTATTCCTCCTGCAGTGCGCGTTGTTCAGCAATCGGGCGGCGCGAGAGCGCCTCTTCGGATGTGCCTCTGATCAGGCCGAGTTTGCCTGCGATGACGTAGAGAATCAGGGACGCACCAAGCGAATTCAGCGACCCGACTCCCCACGGCAGGAACGTTCCGATCAGCACTGAGGCGGCCCAGACCACCAAGGTCCCAATTACCCACGTTGGCTCCGTCGCCGGCAGGGCGGGGGCGGATGCGGATAAGACCCTTCTCCATTTCTTTACGATGTAGTACTCGGCGACCATGATTCCGGCGATGGGGGGAAACGTGACTCCGAGCAGGATCAGGAAATCCACAAAGTAGTTCAGTATCCCCGCAGCGGCGAGCGCGCTGCCGAGGATCCCGATGAAGACGGTGACGCTCGTACGGCTCACCCGTTTCTTGAATACTGTCTCGACGAAATTCACGATGCCCAAGGATGCCGAGTACAAGTTCCAGTCGTTCATCTTGATTGTGCCGGCAACGATGATGATTGTGCCGACGAACCCGCTGCTGGAAGTGACAATTGCGATGATGTCGTTGGTCTTGAGGGCATGGGCAAGGAGAACGCCTGCGATGGCCACCATGAATTCACCGAGGGTGACGCCGAGCAGCGTCTGCTTGACGACATCGGAGGGTTTGCGGTTGAAGCGCGTCATATCGGGTGTGATGACCATGCCGACTATGAATCCGCCAGCCACCAGCGTTGTCCCCGCCGCCAGGCTTAGGACCGGTCCAGGGGCCGGCTGGTTGACCAGATCGGCGAGGTTGTGCCTTTGCAGCTCAGAGACAATCGACCAACCGGCGAGCAGGAGGAATGCGGGGATCGTAAGGTAAGCGGTCCAAGCCATGCTCTTGAAGCCGTAGACCACTACCGCGGTCACGACGCCGCCGACCGCTAGGGCCCAACCCCAGGCGGGAATAGCGGGCGCCAGCTTGGCGAGCCCTCCGGCGGCCACGCCGCTTTGGACGCCGAACCATCCGACAAGGCTAAGCGAGATGACGAGCGCGATGATGCTGGATCCATGGCGTCCAAAGCCGGTCCATCTAGCAAGAACCGAAGTTGAGAGGCCTTCTTTTTGGCCAAGGACTCCCGTCATGATGGCAACCACCTCCAGGATCACTGATCCAAGGAAGATGGCGAGCAAGGCGGTGGGAAAGTCCATTCCAAATCCCAGGGCTGCTCCCAGAAGGAACTGAGAAAGCGCTGACATCTGGCCGAACCTTTGAACGGCCACCGACCACCAGCTATAGCGGGCGTGGTCAGGAACACGCTCCAGGGCGTAGTCCTCCTCCCCCGCGTGTTTTTTATCAGCAGTTGTTGCCATCGGTACTCCTTGGCTTTGAGGTACATGAGGTACCTAACCCGAAAAAATCAGGGCTAGGAGGGAATGAAACGAAGGTACGGCCCGCGACAGTCCTTATCAATGGCTACTCTGACCACTAAAAGCCCACATCATGTGCATACTTAACACATCCGTCCTCTACACACGCATCCGAAGGAGGCAGTCCATGTCTTGGTTTCTAACGGCCAGCGACTTGGAAGCATTGGAGTTTGGCGCGAGAATGCTGGGTTCGGGAGGGGCCGGTGACACTCACGCCATGTCGCTTTTGACTCGGAATCTGTTGGAACACAGCGGCGGCGTGACCATATTTCCGCCAAGTAAAATCCTTCCTGGCGATGTCGTAGTGGCCGTTGGCCTGGCGGGGTCGGCATTGGCTTTCAGCGAAAAGCCCAGCGGATTAGAGCCTTACGTAAGAGCTTTCGATGCGGTTGCCCAGAAATTTCCCGGACGGCGAGCACTTGTTTGTGCCTTCGAAATGGCGGGGATCAATGCCTATGCGCCGATCCTTGTGGCCGCGGCCCTGGGCATTCCGCTGGTCGACATGGATGGCATGGGGAGAGGACTCTCAGGACTGCATCAGACAACTTTCAACGCGCACGCCATCTCTATGACTCCTTGTGCTTTGGTCGACACGTCAGGGAGGTGTGTCGAAATTTCAGGATCAACGGCCGAGGAAGCCGAGCGTGCCTTGCGCGTTCTCATGGGCTTGTTTGGCGGCTGGGTGGCGTTCGCTGGGTACCCGATGGACGCGATACAGGCGCGGGAAGGCGGCATTAGCCGGACGCTTCGGCGAGGATTGGAGCTTGGACGGCAGTTCCAGCACTCCAAGGAAATATCCGCCTCCGTGTCCGAGGCGATATCCCATTTTTGTTCCCACACGGCGGGCTGTCTTTTTGTGGGCCGAGGGAGCGTTGTGGACGTTCACTGGGAACCCGCCCCACGTGATTCCGGTGCCGGTGTACAGGCCAAAGGAACGATGATCGTTCGGGCCGCAGGAAGATACCTTCGAATTGAGGCGCAAAACGAATTCCTGCTTCTAATGGACGAAGGCTGGCTGATCGCCAAGGCCCCCCAGATTATCTGCCTCCTGGACAGCCATACCGGCACTCCCCTGCTCAGCGAGCGTATCCTTCCCGGTTACGGGGTAGACATCGTTGTCTTTGAGGCGCCTGGCGAATGGAGCGAATCTGCTGCGCAGGCCTTGGTCGACATTTCCGGCTACGGCTACACCATTCCTTCCCTTGAAGACTCGCCATGAGAGCCAGGCTGACGCTTCGGGAACTGCTACGGTGTCCTATTCTTCTGAACAGCTCCACGATCTTGGAACACCCCTCTACGAGCTTCACGTTCATCTGCACCAACGAGATCAGCGCCAGCGGCGCTGCCACTACGGCCTACCTCGATCCACCAGACGAAGTGCAGGTCAGCAATCTCGAAGGCATCTGGATATCCTCGTGGATTCCCTCCTATGCCTTGGAGATTCTGCTTCCACAGTTGAAGCGAAAGGGCGTGGGCGTAGTGATTCTGATACCAGCCACGCCCCAGGACTTCCAGCCACTCTCGGAGTTCGGCCTTTCCACCCTGGAACTCGCCCGAAAGCTGGGAATGAACGTGGTTGCGCTCCACGAGCCCCATGCGACTGTAGCCGTGGCCGCAGCCCTCAGCAGGTTCATGGGATCGGATCTCTGGGCACGGTCCATCAACATGACGGCCTTCACCCAGGCCGTGCACCAGATGGAGCCAAGCCCGGAGGTGGTCGTTTCTGAACTCAAGAAGTATGTCAACGCGCGGATAGCAGTGATCAATTCGCTCGGCCTGCCGCTCGCGGGCGCACTTGAGCGGCCGCCCGAATTCGGCAGCATCGGGGTCTCGGCCCTGTTTGACCCCAACCAGACCCCAAGCCTTATTTCAGTTCCATCGCCTCCACTCATGGAGGACGACGATCCAGCTCTTTGGATCCTCGCGGAGTTCCAACCCGACGCCCCGTCCTTCGAGCTGGAGGCTGCAAAAGAACTCATGGAATTAGGGGCGCTTTCGTTGCTCCGGTGGCTCAGCCGTCAACGCTTCGCGAGCGAGCAGTTTCAATCCGCAAGATCAGCGATTGTTTCGCAACTCGCCGTCGCAGGCGGAGCCATTCCGGATCACGTCGTCTCCCAAGCCCTCAGCGTTGGCTGGAACTTGAACGGATGGCACACCCTCATCAGCGTTCGTGCCCCCCGGAAATCCCTGGCCCATGACGTCGGACGAATGCTTCCAGCCGCTTTGGCCAGGTATGACTACAGAGTGGACTCGTCCGAATACATCGACCATTGGCTTATCTGGGAAACCCGGCAGGACCAACCGACCCGGGGCGACTACAGGGACTTCGTCGCCGCCCTGGATTCCCTACGACCACCGCCGGAAACAGGAATCGTCTTTGGCGTCGCCAGGCCGCGCCTTGGACCGGAGGGCTTTGCAAGAAGCATCGCCGAGGCTGAAGAATTCGCTCGACAAGCAAGCTCCAGCAAAGGACGCCGGCAGATTGTTGATGCCCAGGAATCCGTCGCCACACAACTGATCCGCACTACGCTCCATGACCCCTCACTGGTTCGTCCAGCCACGAAGTTTCTAAAACGGCTGTCCGAACCGGACGCCGATTATCTGAGGAAAACGCTGGCCACCTACCTTCAAAGTGAGTCCAACCTCACGGAAACGGCGCGGGCGCTTGAAGTACATCGAAACACGGTGGTCAAGAGGATCGAAAAGATCGAGGAACTGCTGGATTCTCCTCTCGAAAACCCTGACACCAAATTTGCCTTGCGCATCGCACTCAGAATCTTGGAAATTTCTTCCATCGAGTAGCCCCATCACCAGCCGACAGCAGAGAAAGGGCTCCGCGCTTTTGTAGCGGCCGAGGGCGGCCCGGTGCCTGTCGGCGGTCCAGCGCCCCAGCGTGGACAACAGGCCCGTGTGAGCTCATCGTTCGAGACTTGTAAGGATTCCGCCCGCGACAGCTGGTCCCGCCGTTGGCATGATGGGGGCATGGCAACGCCCCCGGAACCCCGTGCCCGGATCGGAATCATTGGCGGCACCGGCCTGTACCGGCTGCCCGGAGCCGTCGTGCTGGACACGCTGGACGTCGCGACACCGTTCGGGGCGCCCTCCAGTCCGGTCACCCTCGCGCGCTTGACCGCACTGGACGGCCCCGGCGGTGCAGCAGAAGGCCCGGCGGTAGCGTTTCTGAGCCGACACGGCCGGGGGCACGCCATCCCGCCGCAGCAGATCAATTACCGGGCAAACCTCTGGGCCCTCAAGAGCCTGGGCGTAGAGGCCGTCATCTCCTCCGCGGCCGTCGGCGGTCTGGTCTCCAGCCACGGAACCGGCACTTTTGCAGTTCCCGACCAGCTCCTGGACAAGACCTGGGGCCGAGCGGACAGCTTCTACGATGGCTCATTGCCCACCGGGGTGCAGCATTTGCCCGCCGCTGAGCCTTACAGCGCCCCGCTGCGCGCGGCACTCATCACCGCCCTGAAGCAGCAGGGCGAAGACGTCCCGGCGACCGCAACGGTGGCCGTCATCAATGGTCCGCGCTTTTCCACCAAGGCGGAGTCCGCATCCCTGATACAGGCCGGTGCTCACCTGGTGAGCATGACCCAGTACCCCGAGCCGATGCTGGCCGCGGAGTTGAACATGCACTTCGCCGTTCTGGCCTTCATTACGGACGCCGACACGGGGCATGACGGTTCGGAACCCGTGACGGCTGAGCTTGTGCTCGGACGTCTTGCTGCCGCGCAGCCGCGGATCCTGGCTGCACTGTCCGAGGCGGTGCGGGCAGTGACCGCGGGGCTGAGCGGAGCGGGGCCGGGGAACGACGGCGGCACCTGGCGGATGAGCCTCATGCCGGCCGACGCCGTCGCCACCGTGATGGGCACCGCCGAGCCTGTCCGCCCAGTCAGGGGACGGAACGCACTGTGAGGATCCTGGTCACCGGGGGAGCTGGTTTCATTGGCAGCCATATCGTGGATGCGGCCCTGGCCCGCGGCTGGGAGGTCCGGATCCTGGATTCCCTGAATCCAGCCGTGCATCCGGGACCACCGCCACGACGTCCGGGGGCGCCCCTGATGGTGGGCGATGTTGGCGACGCCGTCACCGTGGCCGCATCGCTGAAGGGGATCGACGTCGTCGTCCACCAGAGCGCCAAGGTCGGCCTCGGAGCGGGTTTCTTCGATGCGCCCGACTACATCCGCGAGAACGACCTGGCCACGGCGGTTCTCCTGGCGGGCATGGCGTCGGCCGGGGCGGACAAGCTGGTGCTGGCTTCCTCCATGGTGGTCTATGGCGAGGGTGCCTACACGGACTCAGCCGGAGTGCCGGTGCGCCCGGACGCGCGCCGGTTGGAGGATCTGGAGCGGGGAATCTTCGACCCCCGGGACCCCGCCACCGGCGAACTCCTGCTGCCTACACTCGTCACCGAGGACGCCGCGTTGGACCCGCGGAACGTCTATGCTGCCTCCAAGCTTGCCCAGGAAAATCTCGCTTCGGCGTGGGCACGCTCGACCGGGGGCACTGCCATCGCCCTGAGATACCACAACGTGTATGGGCCCCGGATGCCTAAAAATACCCCCTACGCGGGCGTGGCCAGCCTCTTCCGCTCGGCGCTGGCCCGCGGTGAGGCTGTGCGTGTCTTCGAAGACGGAGGGCAGCGACGCAGCTTCGTCCACGTAGCGGACGTGGCGGAGGCGAACCTGCGCGCCATTGAGGCTTTGGTGGAAGGCAGGGTTGTCATGCCGGGCAGTTTCAGGGCGTACAACGTGGGAGCATCCGAGGTCCAGACCATCGGACAGATGGCGGAGGTGCTGAGCGCGGTTGGCGGCGGTCCGGCCCCTATGGTCACCGGCGAATTCCGGCTAGGCGACGTCCGGCACATCACCGCCAGTTCGGCCCGGGCCTGGGCCGAGCTTGGCTGGGCCCCCCGGCACCGTTTCGAGGACGGAATGCGCGAGTTCGCCACCGCCCCGCTGCGCGGGGACCCGGCCTAGACTGGCCCGGCGCCGTCCATCCTTCTACCAGGATGCACTTGGTGCCAATCTCGCGCGCCTTAGCGCGGGGGCGCCGAGTACAAACGTCCGGGTTCCGTAAGGATTTCCGCCTGCCGCGCAGGGCCCGGGGAACCTACGGTCAAAGGGTGGAGAAAAAGCAAAGTGGTTCGCACGATGATTCCAGTGCGGCCACAAGGCCGCCAGGTACACCCGGCCACGATTTCGAGGGTGCATGCGCCTTCAATAGTGACGGCACCGCGCTGGTCGATGTCGTGTTCCCCTGCCTCAACGAACGTTCAGCCCTCCCCCACGTACTACGGACCCTGCCAGCCGGATACCGCGCCATCGTCGTCGACAACGGATCCAGCGATGGGTCCGGCGCCCTCGCCGCAAGCCTGGGCGCCGCCGTCGTCGAGGAACCCCGGCGCGGTTTCGGCGCCGCGGCCCATGCCGGGCTGCTAGCCGCAACCGCGGAATATGTGGGCTTCTGCGATTGCGACGGTTCGCTGGACCCCGCCGAACTGGCCCCGATGCTGGAGCTTGTGCGCGCCGGGCGTGCCGACTTGGTCCTGGGTGCCCGGCATCCGGTCCGCGGTTCCTGGCCGGTCCACGCACGGCTGGCCAACATCGTCCTGAGCCGGCGGCTGCGCCGGCTGACGGGAATCCCTATTACCGACCTAGGGCCTCTTCGACTGGCCAGGCGCAGTGCGCTTCTGGGGCTGGACCTCACCGACCGACGCAGCGGCTATCCGCTGGAAATGTTCCTCAAGGCACACCGCAACGGCTGGCGCGTGGCAGAAGTACCCGTCACCTATGCGCCGCGTCTGGGAAAGTCCAAGGTGACGGGCACGGTGCGCGGAACCCTGATGGCCATGAAGGACATGAGTGCGCAATTGAATGCCGCCTCGCGGTGGCTGGCCCCGCCGGAGACTGGCGGCCCGGCTACGCTCAGGCCTCCGAGCCTCAAACCTCCGAGCGAGGGAGGGGAAGCCGCGCCATGAACCTCACCATCGCCGTCATCGCCAAGGAATGTTTCCCGGGCCACGCCAAGACACGCCTCATTCCTCCGCTGACCCCGGCGCAGGCCGCCGCCCTGGCTCAGACCAGCCTCAGCCAGACGCTGGAAACGGTGCGCTCCCTCCCTGCGGCCACGCGTTTGCTGGTGTTCGACGGGACGCCGCAGAGCGGCGACGCTGCGGGCTTTGAAGTGGTCAGCCAGGGTGCGGGCGAACTGGACCAACGGCTGGCGGCCATCTGTTCGCGCGTCGCCGGCCCGCTGCTGATTCTGGGCATGGACACGCCACAGCTGAGCCGGGATCAGCTGGCTCCGCTGCTGGCGGACTGGTCCTCCCCCGCGCCGCGTCGAGCCGCATGGCTCGGCCCCGCCTCGGACGGCGGCTTCTGGGCCTTGGGCCTCCACTGTCCCGACGGCGGTTTGGTCCGCGGCGTCAAGATGTCCACCCCGCACACCGGGGCGCACCAATTGGCCCGGCTGGCCAGCGCCGGACTGGACGTGGGAATACTCCCGGTTTTGACGGATGTAGACCACTTTGCCGATGCCCTCGCGGCCGCGCGCGAATGCGGGGGCACCCCGTTTGCCCGCCACGTGGACAGCCTGGCGAAGAGGCTGCCAGAAGCAGGAATGCCCGTTGACGTACGGTCCGATGCCACGGCGACCAGGACGGAACGGTGATGAGCATACCGACAGCCTCCATCGACAAGGCGCTTCTGTCAGCCGACGCCCCTGCCAGCCGCCCCCGCCCGGTTGCCCAGTTTGGCCAGGGCGGACACGAACCGTACGCAAACAGCCTGTCCCTGGGCCGCGGACACCTGATTTTGCGCCCGGAATCTGCCCGGCTCGAATCCGTCGGGCCGATCCACTTCAGCGTGCTCGGATGGTCCGCCCCGGCCACTACCGGCGAACTCGAGCTGCTGCGCACCCTCCGCGGGCCCGTTCTTGATGTGGGCTGCGGCCCCGGCAGGATGCTTGGCGCTGCCCGGGAACTGGGGCTGGCGGCCATGGGCGTCGATTCGAGCGCCCATGCAGTGCGGCTGGCCACCGCGCGCGGCGCCGCGGCAATCCATGGCTCAATCTTTGACCCGATCCCGCACGAGGGAGGTTGGGGTTCGGCCCTGTTGCTCGATGGCAACATCGGCATCGGCGGAAACATCCCGGTACTACTGGAACGGGTGGCCTCCCTGATCGCCCCGGGTGGTCAGGTGCTGGCGGAGGCCGAAGCCAGGGAATCCCTCGATTTAGCCTATCTGGCCGTCCTGGAGGATTCGGCCGGACGCGCCAGTGCCGCCTTTCCATGGGCCCGCGCGGGCGGGAAAGCACTCGCCGTCCATGCGGCCCGGGCCGGGCTGGCTTCCGTTGCCGCCCGGACGGTCCAGGGCCTGGTATTCCTGACGCTGGAACGGCGGAAGTAGAGTCCTACTCCGGCCACCGCCGGCCGCTCCACCGTCGGAACAAACGAGAACAGAGCGAGGCCAGCAATCAAGCCTGCAGGACGGTGCCGTTGACTCGGATCTTACGAAAGGCGAACGGTCCGCTGGTTCCATGGCCCACTAACCAGGGCCGGGTGCAGGATCAAAGGGTGAGCGAATCATCACCGCGCCATGTGCCTGGAACCCAGGCGCGGGGCCCGGCAGGAAACAGCGCTGCGGAGAACGGGCCCAGGAACGCCGGAACCGCAGCCACCGTGGCGGCACTGGCCCTGGTGGCATTGCTGGCCGGGACCATCTGGTGGACCGTCACCGCCGATCCGTCCGCGGAATGGGTGTCCCCCGTTGGCACGCTGGCGGCCTGGGCCATCTTTTTCCCGGCCGTGTTGGCCGCACGCCGGATCCCGCCCCGGTACGCGACCGCCGTCGTGCTTCTGGGCGCCTTGCTGCTGGGCTTCACGGCCGTCTCGGCACCGCCCGCCACCAGCAATGATTCCGCCCGCTATGCGTGGGACGGCATCGTCCAGAAAGCCGGAATTTCCCCCTATGCCCACGTTCCGGCGGACGATGCCCTGCGGCCCCTGCGGCCAGCGTGGCTGTTCCAAGACGCCGGGCGGGACGGAACCTGCAACACCAACCCGTTCCCGACCGGAACGGAAATCACCACGAACATCCCCGGCGGCGGCCCGCTGTGCACGGCCATCAACAGGCCCGCCGTGCCCACCGTCTACCCCGCCGGGGCGCAGCTGTATTTCCTTGCGGTTCGGCTCGTACCCGGTTCCGAGGTGGGGTTCATTGCCTTCCAGTTGGCCGGGCTGCTGCTCAGCCTAGCCATAACACAGGCCCTGCTGCTGTACCTGCGCCGCACGGGGAGACCCGCACACCAGGCAGTATGGTGGGCGTGGTCACCGCTCGTGGGCTTTGAAGCCATCAACGGTGCGCACGTTGACGCGCTGGCCGCGGCACTGGCCCTGGCCGCCGCACTGCTGCTGATGCGCGGGAGCGTCTTGGGTTCGGGTATCGCCTTCGGGGCAGCGGTGGCCACCAAACTCATCCCGGCCATCAGCGCCCCCGCCCTCCTTTACCGGCGCCCGGTCCGCTTCGCCGCCGCAGCCATCGCCACGTTTGCCCTGGCATACGTCCCGTACGTCCTGGCAAGTGGATGGGCGGTACTGGGCTATCTGCCCGAATATCTTCGCTCCGAGGGGTACGACGGGCAGAACAGCCCGCGCTTCACGCTATTGAAGCTGGTCCTCCCGGCCAGCTGGGCGGGCCCGGCGGCACTGGTGCTGCTACTGGGGCTGGCCATCTACGTGTGGCGGACCACCGACTCCACAGAGCCTTGGGACGGACAGGTCTTCATGGTCGGCGGGACCCTGCTGATCGTCTCGCCCAGCTACCCCTGGTACGCGCTGCTTCTCCTGCCGTTCGTCGTGCTGAGCCGTCGCTACGAGTTCGCCGCCATCGCCCCTGTGCTCGCCATGATGTACTTCACCGGTGCCGGATCCTACGGCCAACTGGCGGCGCGGCTGGGACTCGGTGCCGTCGCTGCGCTCCTCGTGATCACCACGGCGATCAGACGACGGCCGACGCCTGGAAGAGGGCAGGCAGGGCGCCTGCGCCGGGAGTAGGCAGCCGCTGCGGCGTCGCTCCTGTTCGTGAAGATGCGCTGCCATTTGCGGCGTCCAAGCCCGTGCACCGCTAATCTGTCCCTAGGGTGGGCCGTGCCGGACTACCCTAGGCGTACACGGTGTGGGCGTTTTATCGTCCATGTAGTACTGGGGGCTGAAATGGCAAACGAAGTGTCGCCGGCGGATCGTGACGGTTCTTACCGGGAGCTGCTGGAGGCTGTGCCCGATGCTTTGCTGGTGATCGGCAAGGACGGCAATATTGCCTTCGTCAATGCTCAGACCGAACGGCTTTTCGGTTATCCACGTAGCCAACTGCTGGGCAGCCATTATGAGGTGCTGCTTCCGAAACGGTTCGCTGGCCACCACGAGGCGATCCGCGAACGGTTAACCATCGATCCGCGGACGCGCCGGGCAGGGACGGACATGAAAGTGTTCGGCCGTCACCGCGACGGCACCGAGTTCCCCATCGAGATCAGCTTCGCGCCCCTGGGCGCCGGGTCCAACACGGAAATCATCGCGTCCTTGCGGGATGTGAGTGAACGCCGACGCATCGAAGGGGAACTCCGTGATGCACTTTCTTTGCTCAGCGCCACCTTGGAATCGACGGCTGACGGCATTCTGGTTGTCGGTGCCGATGGCCGAATTGCCGGGTCAAACGAGCGGTTCGCCCTTCTATGGGGCATTCCTGCGGAACTCAGGGAATCGCGCGACGACGGGAAGCTAATCGCATTCGTCCTGGACCAGCTGGTCGATCCGGACGCGTTCCTGGACAAGGTGCGGGAACTGTATGCAGATCCCGCAGCGGAGAGCCTGGACATGTTGGATTTCCGGGACGGGCGGGTTTTTGAACGGTACTCCAGGCCCCAACGGGTCGGGGACGAGATCGTCGGGAGGGTCTGGAGTTTCCGTGATGTCACCGCCCGCCGCCGCGCCCAGGACCGGGCGCGGGAGGCGCTTGAGGAAGTGGAGGGTCTGGCAGCGATAGTCAATTCCTCCTCGGACGCGATCGTTGGCGTGAGCCCTGGGGGCGTGATCACCAGCTGGAACCCCGGTGCTGAACGGCTCTATGGATATCCCGCAGCCGAGGCCATCGGCCGGGACGCACAGTTCATCATCCCGGATCGGCTCCGCGACACCGAGGAAGCACTGCTGGCCGCGGTCATGAAGGGCGGGGCGCCCCGCAGCTTAGAAACGGAGCGAGTGCGCAAAGACGGATCGGTGGTGCCGGTGTCCTTGACCGTGTCCCCCATCAACGGCGAAAACGGGATTCGCGGGATCGCGAAGATCGGGCGCGACATCACCGCCCGGCGGGCCACTGAAGCGGAACTGCTGGCAGCCCGCGAAGCGGCATTGGAATCAAGCCGGTTGAAATCGGAGTTCCTGGCGACAATGAGCCACGAGATCCGCACGCCGATGAACGGTGTGATCGGTCTGACGGCGCTGTTGCTGGACACGCCGCTGGACGAGGTGCAACGCAGTTACGCCCAAGGCGTTCAGGGCGCGGCCGGCGCCCTGCTGGGCTTGATCAATGACATCCTGGATTTCTCGGAGCTGGAGGCGGGAAAAGTCGAGCTCGACGTCGCCCCGTTTGATCCGCGCCTCCTGGTCGAAGAGGTTGCCGGACTTGTGGCCGAAACAGCACAGGGCAAGGATCTGGAGCTTGTCGCGTATTGCCGGCCCGATGTTCCGGCGCAACTGGCCGGTGATGCCGGAAGGATCAGGCAGATCCTGTTGAATCTGGCCTCGAACGCGGTGAAGTTCACCGCCTCAGGCGAGGTCTCCCTCCGGGTGAGCGTCGCCGGGCAGGACGAGGGCACAGTGGTGGTGCGTTTCGAGGTCCGTGATACGGGGATCGGCATCGATGCAGCGGACCATGCGCGCTTGTTCGATTCCTTCGCCCAAGCTGATGCTTCAACTACGCGCCGGTACGGCGGCACCGGGCTGGGCCTGGCGATCTGTCGGCGCCTGACCGAAGCCATGGGCGGGACGATAGGCCTGTCGAGCGCTGCGGGGAAGGGCAGCACGTTCTGGTTCGAGCTTCCCCTCGAGGTGGCGGGTTTCCCCGGGGACGTTCCGGAGCCTGCTGTCGACGGTCTACTTGCCGGGCGGCGAGTACTGGTGGTGGATGACAATGCGACCAACCGGCTGGTGCTCGAATCGCAGCTGAACTCCTGGGGGCTTTCCCCGGAGGCTGTGGCCGACGCGCGCACGGCCTTGGAACGGTCCCGGGCCGCGGCCGCGGCCGGACAACCGTACGAGATTGCCGTGCTCGACATGTGCATGCCGGACATGGACGGACTGGAACTGGCGCGTGAGCTGAACGCGGACCCGGGGCTGGCGGGTCTGCGGTTGATGATGCTGACCTCCACCTCCCAGGTAAGCAAGGCCGATCTGGCCGCGGCAGGCATCGGCGAATGGCTTACCAAACCCGTCCGCGGTTCGGAATTCTACGATCGGCTCATGCGCCTACTGGCCGGCCCCGGCACGGCCCGTCAGTCGGGGGCACCGATCAAGGCCACCCGACCTCAGATGCCTTCCCGTGGCCGAGTCCTGGTGGTGGAAGACAATGAAGTGAACCAGCTCGTCGCCCGGGAAATGGTCACCAGTCTCGGCTACCGGGCCGACGTTGTGGCTGATGGCGCCCAAGCGGTCTCCGCCACGGCCGCCATCGCCTATGCGGCCGTGCTCATGGACTGTCATATGCCTGTCATGGACGGGTTCGAAGCGACCAAGGCAATCAGAATCCGGGAATCGCCTGGCGTGCGGCTGCCCATCATCGCCATGACCGCAGGCGCGCTGGACGAAGACCGGGAGCGTTGCTTGGCGGCGGGCATGGATGACTACCTCACCAAACCGGTCGACATCGCCCTCCTCGACACAGCCCTCGCTCGGTGGGTGCGCCCGACCACGCCGACGGGCAACGAGCCGCCGGTGCTGGACCGGGGCCGGCTTGCAACATTGCGCGGCCTGGGACCGGCGGACGGGGCGGGCCTTTTGCCTGCAGCAGCCGAGTCCTTCCGGCATGGTGTCCCCTCCGGTCTCGCGGCTCTTGAAGCGGCCCTCGGCGGCGGTGACCGGGAGGCCCTGGTGCAGGAGGCGCACAAACTGAGGGGCTCCGCCGCCAACATCGGAGCCGCCGGCGCCGCGGAACTGTGCAAGGAACTGGAGCAGCTCGGACGGCAAACCGAGGGTCGGCTGGATGGTCGGGCGGCCCAGGAGGTCTTGGTCCGGCTCCGCGCCGAGCTGGCGCGCGTCGATGCGGCGCTGGGGAGCGCCTTGTCCGTGCGGCCATGAAGGTTCTGTCGCCGACGAGGAGCCCCGCTGCGCCGGTGGGCCCCGATGGAAGCTTCTCCGGGCCCGGGAATCGAGTAGCCCTGCCGAAAAGACAAGTATCACCGAGTGTTGTCCCGTGCGGTGGCCGGCCTTTAGGCTCCGGGAGAAAGGGACAGACTTCGGTCACGCGGCAATAACGGGCGCATGACCTCATAAGGGACACTACCCATGGAGACTACGGGGCATAAAGGAAATTCTGCTGGAAGACGGCGACGCCCGGCCTTGGCAGCCGCGCTTGCAACAGCCGCCTTGGTGATCTGTATGAGCTTCGGCTCGGCGGTCAGCGTTCAAGCCATTACGTCCCCCTGCAACCCCACCGCCCCTGCTCCCACGAATACTGACCCCGGCACAGTCGTCCTGGCCGACAATTTTGAAAGCAATGATTTCAGCCAATGGACGACAGTCACCCAGTTGGGCGACGCCACCGCCACCGTTCAGTCGGCTATTTCCAACTCCCCCGCCTGCGCTGCAAAAATAAGTGTCACTGGGAATAGCGGCTCCGAGGCCAACGTAGTGAAGAATTTGCCGTCTTCGGCCAGCGAAGTTTGGGCTAGCGGCTGGTTTGACATCACGCGCGAAGGCAGCGCCTCGAACAGCAACGTACCCACTTTGCGCTTCTTTAGCGGCAGCACCCGCCTGTTTGACGTATCACGTCAAAACGGAACGGGCAGCCTGTTCGTGAGATGGCCTACCGGCTCAGGCTTCACCATCATAGGCGTGGGGCACATAGCCGTGGGCCAAAAGTTTGCCCTGAAAATTCACCTCGTGATCAATGGTGCCCAAAGCCAAGCCCAAGTATGGCAGGACAGTACAAAACTCTTTGACCGCTCCAACAGCACGACCGGGTTCGTCGACCTCGGTTCAAATACTTCGATGAATGTCTTCCAGCTGGGAGCAGAACACGTGATGCAGGACGGCGACATGATCGCCGATGACATTGTCCTGAAGACTGTAGCGGCCGGAGCAACTCCGGCGGCTCCGGTGTTCACCGCCGCGTCGCCCCCGGCCACCGCCACAGCCGGGACCGCCTACGCCTACACCTTCGCCGCGTCCGGAACCCCGGCCCCGACCTTCTCGATCTCCTCCGGTACCCTGCCTCCCGGGCTGGGCCTGAACACCACCACCGGCGTCCTCTCCGGCACTCCCACGACGGCCGGCACGGCAACGTTCGCGGTCACCGCGACCAACGGGGTCAGCCCCAGCGCTCTCACCCCGGCCCTGACGATCACCGTGAATCCCGCTACGGCGCCCACGGTGCCTGCGGCTCCGACCGGGGTGACGGCGACGGCGGGGAACGCTTCCGCGGTGGTGTCGTGGACGGCGCCGGCCAACGGCGGTTCTCCGCTTACTTCGTATACCGTGACGCCGTCTTCCGGTGGCACGGCTTTGGCTCCGGTGACGGTTTCCGGAAATCCGCCCTCGACCACGGCGACCGTCACCGGGCTGAGCAACGGCACGGCCTATACGTTCACGGTCACGGCGAGTAACGCCGTCGGGACGTCCCCGGCGTCCGCGGCTTCGGCTCCGGTCACCCCTTCGGCGCCGGTTCCCGGCGTGAGCAACGGCGGCTTCGAGTCCGGGCTGAGCTCCTGGACCACCGGCGGCGTCAAAGCACCCGTGGCCTCCACGATTGCCCACACCGGCACCGGTTCGGCGTTGCTGGGCCTGGCATCCGGTGCCGAGCCCCTGGGCGACAGCAGCCTGTCCCAGACCATCACCGTGCCCGCCACCGGGACCTCCACGCTGTCCTTCTGGTACCAGCCGCACACCGCCGATGACACCTGCACCGGCACCACCTGCCGGTACGACTGGATGGAAGCCCAGGTCCGATCCACCACCGGCACCACCCTTGCCGGCGTGTTCAAGCTCTGCAACAACAACGGCACCTGGACCCAGCTCAGCGCGAACCTGTCCGCATACGCCGGACAGAGCATCGTGCTCTGGTTCAACGTCCACCTCGACGGCTCCAGCCCCGCGGACGACACCTGGATGTACCTCGACGACGTCACCCTCACCAACAGCCAGACCACCCCGACCGCGCCCGCCGCCCCGACCGGGGTCAGCGCGACGGCCGGCAACGCCTCCGCGACCGTGTCCTGGACCGCCCCTGCCAACGGCGGCTCGGCGATCACCTCCTACGCCGTGACCCCGCACACCGGCACCACGACGCTCGCGCCCGTCACCGTGACCGGGAACCCGCCCGCGACCACGGCGAACATCACCGGGCTCACGAACGGCACCGCGTACACCTTCACCGTCACCGCCACCAACGCCATCGGCACCTCCCCGGCATCCGCGGCCTCGGCACCGGTCACGCCCGCCGCCGCACCACCGCCGCCCAGCTCGACGATCGCCAACGGCGGCTTCGAATCCGGGCTGAGCTCCTGGACCACCGGCGGCGTCAAAGCACCCGTGGCCTCCACGATTGCCCACACCGGCACCGGTTCTGCGCTGCTGGGCCTGGCATCCGGTGCCGAGCCCCTGGGCGACAGCAGCCTGGCCCAGGCCATCACGATTCCTGCCACCGGAACCACCACGTTGTCGCTCTGGTACCAACCCCATACGAACGACGACACGTGCAACGGCACCACCTGCCGATACGACTGGATGGAAGCGCAAGTCCGCAACTCCAGCGGCACGGTCCTGGCCAGCCTGTTCAAACTCAGCAGCAATTCCGGCGCCTGGACCCAGTTCAGTGCCGACCTGAGCGCCTACAAAGGCCAGACGATCACGCTCTGGTTCAACGTCCACCTCGACGGTTCCAACCCTGCCGACGACACGTGGATGTACCTCGACGACGTCACGCTCACCAACGGGTGACCCCGCGCGGCTCTTCCGAATCCAGAGGCCCGCAGGATTTGTCTTAGTGACTTGGAAATCCCCAAGGTTCAGTTGGCCGGACAACTGCACGAAGTGATCAGTCCTGGGCCAAACGATGCACACATTGGAACAGCGTCACCGCCGGCTCGATCTCCCGGTCAGGCGCTAGGGCATCAGCGACTCCCGCAGCTGTTGCAGCGCAACACGTACTCCGGTCTCGGACCGGTGGATCTCCCTCACATTCATCCCGGTAAACTCTTTCACTGCACGGCGCATGCTCTGGACGTTCGTGAATCCGCACGCCACAGCAATTTCCGAGTAGGTGATCCCTTGGGTGTCGGCCTGAAGGAGAAGCTCCAGCGCTTTGCGCGTTCTCAAGGCGCGTATGCGCTCGCCCAAGTGGAATTCTTCATTCTCGAAAAAGTAGAACAGGGAACGACGGGAGAGATTGAACCTTTCGGCGACCATAGCCACATCCAGATCGGGGTTGGCGTAGCTGGCATCAAGGAATTTCTTCACCGCGCGGCTCAGTGCCGGTTTTTGCGCCTCATCCTCGACCGGCACATCGAGCAGGGAGCCCACCAGGGTCGCCGTCACGGATCTGAGGATGTCTGCAGTTCCCAATGCCTCGCGGTCGATTCCCGGCCGCTTCCAGCTCAACAGGGCGGGAACCACAAAAGTGCCCACAATGGGATGTTTCGCGAGGTCAGGCAGGCGAATGAGGGAGCCTAAGGCGGTCTCACTCATATCGAGGCTGCTGCGATCAATGTTGATCTGCACGGCGTGAAAACCTTCGGGCGCATTAAAACTGCCGCCTACCGAGGTATCAACGAACCTGACGGAGCCGGGCGATACTGGCTCAGGCTCGCCGTTGAGGGCGACGGTCAGGGTCGGCGCCTTCCTGAAGTAGGCCAGGCGAATATCCCTTGTATCGGGATTCGGCGCCCACGAGCCCAACGCGGGGGCATTCCATATTTCTATGAGGCTGAAACCTGGCCCGGCAAGACTAATGGCCGAAGGAGTGAAAAGCACAGGCGAAGCGTGTGCCGATTTTTCCAACCGCATCGGTGTTTCGACGGCACTACCGTACCAGGTTCGCCAGTGTTCGAACCTTTCCGCGGGATTGAGGCCCTCCGGCACCGTATATCGTCGCAGATGACCGCTGCTCTCGGAGGCAAATTGAGGCATGCGTCCTCCTTTTCAGCAGCTGAACCTTTCGGGCGATCCTGGGCGGCCAAGACGTCTGGGTGAGCGGTTGAGGTGGCTCACAACTGGCAAGAAAGGACCTCAGCTGTATAAGTCGATTTTACCTGTGTACGTCGGCGATTCGTGTGTCGATGGCTTTAGTGCGGCACCTTTGTTTGGCGACTTGGTCAAGGAAATGCGTGGTGCAACTGACCGTCCACGACGTCCTGGAGCGGCTGGGATGATACGAAGATCTGGTCCAGGTTCTCCAGATCCGTGTTTTGCTGTCCGCTGGGATGCATCCTAATCGCGAAATCATTGACTCGATGAGGGGCGAGGGCGTGTTCGATGGCCAAGATGCTGGCTCCTACGACTCCAGCCTCCGCGCCGGTTTCGGATTGGGTGATAATCAGGTGTTGGGTCGCCAACGGGGTTGAGCGTGCGTAGACAGTCTCACGGATTCCGGCGATCAGATGTTCCCCGGATTGGGATAGGGATCCGCCGACCACAATGAGGGAAGGGTTCATGAGGCTCACGCACATGTTGAGCATTTCACCGATATCGCGTCCAGCCTGCCGGACGGCTTGAATAGCAGCCAGATCGCCGGACCGGACGAGCGAAACGACGTCGCTCGCGGTGGTTGCTTCGAGTCCGCTTTCCCGGAGCCGGGCGGCGACCGCCGGAGCGCCTGCGATGGCTTCCAGACATGCAGTTTGACCACAGCGACATTGAACTCCTGCCGCGTTGGAAACGGCAATATGACCGATGTCTCCCGCGACTCCTGTCGCACCTCGCTGCAATATTCCCCCGCTAATGACGCCAGAGCCGATGCCTGTGGCGACTTTGACGAAGATCATGTTGTCCTCATTGGGCCAGCGAGTAGCCCGCTCGCCTAGGGCCATGATGTTGACATCGTTGTCGACGAGTACGGGGACGTCAAAGGTCTGCTGAATGTAAGCGGGGACATCGAATCCGTCCCATCCCGGCATGATCGGAGGGCTTGTCGGCTTTCCGGTCGAGTGTTCGACCGGACCAGGCAGCCCGATGCCGACAGCGATGATGTCCGTTGCCGGACGCTTCATCGTTTTCAAATGGCTCTGCAGGGTCATCACTAGCCAGTCCAGAACAGCTTCCGGTCCACGAGAGATTTCAATTCCTTCGGTGGTTTCCAGGAGAATCCTCCCCGACAGGTCCGTGAGCGCAACGGTCGCGTGCGTAGCGCCGACGTCGGCGGCGGCGGTCAGCCTTGTGCCGGGGTTGAATGCCAGTCGAGCCGAGGGGCGGCCTCCAGTGGAAGCCGCATCCGACACCGGTACGACTAGCCCGCTCTCGAGCAATACCTCAAGGCGGGAACTGATGGCGGCACGCCCCAAGCCCGATATCCGGGCCAAGTCGGCCCTGGTTCGCGGGCGTCCGTCCCGCAGGATACGCAAGAGTTCGCCGGCGCCTCCGTTGTCCATATCTCTCCGTTTCGGGGGTTCAAAAGTCTCGGGGTTCGCAAGAGGTGAATGGTGAGCGCGAGCCGTTGACGTCACGCTCACCAGGACCCCGAGGGGATCTCATCTCCACTCAGTGTCGAGGCGCCCCCTTGCTCCCGTCCACTCGTCGATCACCACAGCATCAAAAAGTGCAACTTCGGTGCGGATTCGATCTCCACGAGCGTCAAAAGGTGCAGAGTTTTGCTGGCGGCCGACTAAAGCCATGTCGTGCGTGTCACTGTTTCGGCATGGAAAACGACAGAACCACGACAGCCCCTTCCCGGTTACGGGCCGGGTTCGTCGGTGCCGGGTTCATGGCTGAAGTGCATAGCAGAGCCGCCCGTGCCGCAGGGGCGGAAATCGCCGGCATCGCGTCCTCGAGCCCTTCCAGCGCCGCACGTGCGAAAGACCGTCTGGGCGCCGAGCAGGCTTACGCCTCCGTCCAGGACCTCATCCAGGACGACGGGATTGACGTCATCCATGTCTGCACCCCGAACGCCACCCACGTCGCATTCGCCGAGGCCGCGCTGAAAGCAGGCAAGCACGTTGTCTGCGAGAAGCCTCTGGCTACCAACGTGCAGGATGCCACCCATCTCGTGGAGCTGGCCGCCACGGCTAGGACGGTCGCGACCGTTCCCTTCGTCTACCGGTTCCACCCGATGGTCCGGGAAGCCCAGGCACGTATTGCCTCCGGCCAGACGGGACGGATCTCTACCATTCAGGGGTCCTATCTCCAGGACTGGCTGCTGTCCCGGAACGACGACAACTGGCGGGTGGACGCAGGTCTCGGTGGCCCTTCGCGGGCCTTTGCCGACATCGGATCCCACCTATGCGACCTCCTTGAATTCGTGAGCGGCGACCGGATCATCCGGGTCGGCGCACTGAGCCGCACGCTCTTCTCAGGCCGGGCAAAGCACAAGGACGTCCAGACCGAGGACCTCGTTGCGGCTGTATTCGCGACGGAGAACGGCACCGTGGGAAGTCTGCTGGTCAGCCAGGTTGCGCCTGGGCGGAAGAACCGCCTCATGATCGAGATTTCGGGTTCTGAGAGCACAGTTCAGTTCGATCAGGAGTCGCCCGAGACGTTGTGGCTTGGTAAAAGGGCCGGTTCCCAGCTTCTTGTCCGGGACCCAGGCGCGCTCAGCCCCGAAGCGGCGCGGCTCAGTGTCCTACCGGCAGGGCATCCGCAGGGTTACCAGGATGCGTTCAATGCATTCGTCGCCGATACCTATGCCGCGATCGACGGAGAGCTCCGCGCCGGCCTGCCTACCTTCCGTGACGGGCTCAGGTCGGCCGTCCTCACCGAAAGCATCGTCGAATCCAGCAAGTGCGGCGAGTGGGTCGATGTCCCAGGTGTGAACCAACTAGAAGGAGTCCAGTGAAAGAACCAGAAGGAGTGCAGAAATGAAATTCATCCGGATAGAGGCATCGGCGCATGTAGCGCCTCACGAATCAAGGAAGGCAGTAGCATGATCCGTTCTCTCGATCGCATCAAGCGATCACGCATAGTAGCGGGCTTGGGAGCCGCGCTCACGGTGACCCTGTTGGCAACCGGATGCACGGGCGGGTCATCAGCACCCAGCACCAACGCGGCCAAACCGACGGAATTGCGGATGCTCTACACCACCGATGAGGCCAACAGCGCAGCTGTCGCGTCGTTGGTGCCGCAGTTCAAGGAAAAGTTCGGCATCGATCTGAAGATCGACAACCAGCCGTACGACGCATTGCAGCAGAAGGTTTTCTCCGAGTTCGCTTCCGGCAGCAGCTATTACGACATCGTCGTCGTCGACACTCCGTGGGCGCCAGCGCTGGTGCAGAATCTCGAACCCCTGAGCCCGTACCTCCAGAACGGTGCCCTGAACCCTGACAGCCCGCAGTCAAACGTGGGCGACTTCATCCCCAAGGTGTTCTATGACACAGCGGTCTACAACGCTGATTCCCCAATCAAACGTTTCCCGGATCCCACGGCAAAGCCCGATGTAAGCGCGATCAAGAACGCCGGATTCGACGTGTACGGGATGCCGATCCAGTCGAATGTGGCCGTCATGGCCTACCGCAGCGACCTGTTCAACGACCCGACCCAAAAGGCGAACTTCAAAGCCAAGTACGGCAAGGACCTGACGGTCCCGAAGACCTGGGACGACTATGCCCAGGTAGCCGAGTTCTTCACCCAACCCGACAAGAAGCTCTACGGCACCACGGTCATGGCGGGTGTCGGAGACTGGGCCACGGACGACTTCAAGACCCTGCTCGCGTCATACGGCGGAGACGGGACCTTGGCAGACCAGAACGGCAAGCCCACGTTCAATACGCCCGAAGGAGTCCAGGCACTGGAGTACTACGCCAAACTGGCGCAAAGCGGACACGTCCCGCCGGGCAGCACATCAGCTGACTGGGGCACCACAGCTGAATCGTTTGGCAGCGGGCTGACCGCCATGACGATCAACTACCACGACCTCAAGCTCGCTGACAACGTCAAGGGCGGCACCATCGGCTACGCACCCGTCCCCAGCGGCAAAGCTGCCGGCCCCCACTTCGGGACCTGGATGCTCAGCGTCAACAAGAATTCCAAGAATAAGGAATGGGCCTACCAGGCGATCAGCTGGCTGACCGCCTCCGAGCAGCAGTCGACGATGACCGCCAAATCCCTGCACCCCAGCCGGACCTCCGTCTATTCCGGCATCAAGAGCGATAACCCCCTCGCGCCCTTCTACGACACGCTCGGAAAATCCCTCGCAGTCGGCGTTGGCCGTGCGCGGCTGACCAACTACACCGAAGTCAGCCACGAAGTGGCCGTCGCGGTGAACAACGCAGCAACCGGCGCTTCCTCGCCAACGGACGCCCTCAAATCCGCGTCAGACAAGGTATCGGCCCTCCTCAAATCGGCCGGTTACTAACACAACGGACCGCTCAAGGTCGCCCTAGGAGTATCGACAATGAAAGCAACCGCCGCACCATCGGATGCGACCTTGACGGTTGACACTTCCCGCCGCGCGGCCGGCCGTGCCTCGGCCGGCCCGCACGGCAGGAAACCGCTGACCTGGAAAAAACGCTCGACACCGTGGATCTACATGGCCCCGGCCATGCTTGTCCTGCTGCTGATGACGGTGGCCCCGGCCATTTTCATCTTCTACTCGGCCTTCCGCAACGATAAGATCCTCGGCGGTGTAGGCAAATTCGTCGGCCTGGACAACTTCATCGAGGCGGTCACCAATGCCTCGGTCCAGCACGCATTCCTGATCACTTTTGGCTTCGTCGCGGTCGCCGTGATCCTGGAGATGATTCTCGGCTTCGCCCTCGCACTCCCCGTGCCTCCGCGATCTGCCGCAGCGACATGAGCATCTACTACGGCACCCCGATTGTCGGCGGCGAAGACGCCGGCCAAGGTTCGGTGATCCCCGGGCACGAGGCTGCCGGGGAAGTCGTCAAGGTCGGTAGCGCGGTGACCCACGTGAAAGAAGGCGAGCGCGTCGCCGGCTATCTCGCCCTGGGTTGCGGATTTTGCGAGCACTGCCTCAGTGGCTACATGATGCTCTGTGAGCAATGGAAATGCTTCGGTTTCGACGTCCACGGCGGCGACGCCGACTACTTCGTGCTGCCCGAACGCAACTGTCTTCAGCTCCCCGACGAACTCAGCTTCCGCGCCGGGGCGGTGATGACCGACATGGTCGGCAGCCAATACCATGTGCAGAAGCAGCTCGGCGTGGCCGGCGGAAAAACCGTCGCAGTCTTCGGCATGGGACCGATGGGATCCGCAGCGGTGCTCATCGGCAAGGCATTCGGCGCCCGCGTGATCGCCGTCGACGTCATAGACCACCGTCTCGAACAGGCCAGCTCGCTCGGCGCGGACGCCGTCATCAACAGCATCAGCGCCGACGCCGTGCAGCGGATCCGGGACCTCACCCAGGGCCGCGGAGCGGACGTCTGCATCGATTGTTCCGGCAATCCCGCCGGGCAGAACTCTGCCCTCGATGCCGCCGCCAAGCGCGGCGCCGTCGCGTTCGTCGGTGAGTCGCGGGCTACGCAGATCAACCCCAGCGACCAGATGCTCAGAAAGCTGCTCACCGTCGTCGGCGGCTGGTACTTCCCCATCGGCGACTGGGAAGAAATCGTCCGCCTGGTCATCGACCAGAAAATCCCGGTCGAAAAACTCATCAGCCACGACTTTTCCATCGACCAGGCCGAGGAAGCCTTCCGCGCCTTCGACCGACGCGAAACCGAAAAAGCCGTCTTCGTCTGGTAAACCCCGTCAGACCCCCAAGGAGAGTACCCATGTTCAGATATGCCGCCGAGCTCGTCCCCTATCACGACCACGGCTTCGAAGACTCGATCCGCGACCTTGCCGAGATCGGCTTCAAGGAAGTCAATCTCTGGTCCTCCGCCGCTCCGCTGGCCCACCACGTCAACCCGGGAGATGACCCGGGAAAAATCCTCGGAGTGCTCGACAAATACGGGGTCAAGCCCTGTGGCCTCACCGTGTACGGAAAGACCCAGGAAGAGATCCTTGAACGCGTTGATTTCGCCGCGGACCTCGGAATCGACACCCTCATCTTCGACTGCGAAGCCAACTATCCCGACTTCGTCTCCACCTTCCTGCCACCCATCGTGGAAGCAGGAGCGCGCCGCGGGGTCCGCATCGCCGTCGAAAACCACCTCACCGTCCCGTTCTCCGCAGATTTCGAATCCGGTGCCAACGAAGACCAGCGGTGGGACGAAGGCGTTGACACGCTCGCACAGATGAAACGGCTCATCCGCGACATCGACGACCCCTACCTCGGCGTCTGCATCGCTCCCCCTCACCTGTGGGTAATGCAGGACACCATCAGCGAAGCGATCACGTTCCTCGCCGAACGCAAAAGGCTCTTCTACTACTACATCTGGGACATCGACCGCGCCTACCGCCACGGCACCGACGGGCTCAACTTCGGCCC
This sequence comes from Arthrobacter bambusae, assembly GCF_030812595.1. Lineage (GTDB taxonomy): Bacteria > Actinomycetota > Actinomycetes > Actinomycetales > Micrococcaceae > Arthrobacter > Arthrobacter bambusae_B. The sequence goes on along the minus strand of NZ_JAUSSZ010000001.1, from coordinate 380,227 downwards.
AGCCGACCAGCAACTCCCCCGCCCCGACGGGACACTTGACCACTCCGTGATGCTGGGAACGCTGCGCCGTGTCGGCTACGAAGGCGTGGCGAGCCTCAAATGCCACGGCACGCAGGGATGGAGCTTCGAAAAAGTCGGTGAGCATCTTCGTGCGTCCGATGCCTATGTCAGGGACTGCATGAAAAAATCCCAATCCGTCTGAGAATCCCGGATCCACCTCGTGGTCCGGGGGCTGCTCCGGCTCCGGCAGGCTCGCCGGAGCCGGAGCCGGATCCAGAGCAGCCCTCGGTACCCAAACCCGCAAGGAGAACCCATGCCCCGCCCGTATACCTTGTTCACCGGCCAATGGGCCGACCTGCCCTTCGAAGAAGTCGCCAGGCTCGCCTCCGGCTGGGGCTACGACGGCCTGGAAATCGCCGTGTCCGGTGACCACCTGGACGCCTGGCGCTGGGAGGAACCCGGCTACGTCGAGTCCAAACTCGCGGTCCTGGACAAGTACAACCTCAAGGTCTGGGCCATCTCCAACCACCTCAAGGGCCAGGCCGTGTGCGATGACCCCATCGACTTCCGCCACGAAGCCATCGTCGGCGCCAAGGTCTGGGGCGACGGGGACCCCGAAGGCGTCCGCCAACGCGCCGCCGAGGAAATGAAACACACCGCCCGCCTCGCCCGCGCCCTGGGCGTGGACACCGTCGTCGGATTCACCGGCTCCTCCATCTGGCAATACGTGGCCATGTTCCCGCCCGTCCCCGAAAAGGTCATCGACGCCGGCTACCAGGACTTCGCCGACCGCTGGAACCCCATCCTGGACGTTTTCGACGAAAACGGGGTCCGCTTCGCCCACGAAGTCCACCCCTCCGAAATCGCGTACGACTACTGGACCACCGTCAGGGCCCTGGAAGCGATCGGACACCGCGAAGCGTTCGGCCTGAACTGGGACCCCTCCCACTTCATGTGGCAAGGCATCGACCCCGTGTCCTTCATCTGGGACTTCAAAGACCGGATCTACCACGTGGACTGCAAAGACACCAAGCTGCGCCCCACCGGCCGCAACACCGTCCTGGGCTCCCACCTGCCCTGGGGCGACCCCCGCCGCGGCTGGGACTTCGTCTCCGCCGGACGCGGCGACGTGCCCTGGGAATCCTCCTTCCGCGCCCTCACCGCGATCGGCTACACCGGGCCCATCTCGATCGAATGGGAAGACGCCGGCATGGACCGCCTCCACGGCGCCCCCGAAGCCCTCGCCAACCTCAAAAAATACGACTTCCCCGCCTCCCAAACCAGCTTCGACGCCGCCTTCAGCCAGTAGCTCAACAGGCCGGGACGCGCTATGACCCATGCGGGCGGGGCGAAAGCGACATCAGGAACACGAGAAAGGACTCCACAAATGGATCCAGAAGAAGCACCACTGCGCATCGGCATCCTGGGAGCGTCCCGCATTAGCCCGACATCCATCATTGAACCTGCCAAGCTGACGGGAGCGCGGTTAGTGGCCGTCGCAGCCCGCGACAGGGACAGGGCACAGGACTTCGCCAACCGGTACGGCGTCGAACGGGTACTCGGATCCTACGAAGACGTTGTCAATGATCCGGACATCGAAGCGGTCTACAACCCGCTCGCCAACTCCCTGCACGCCCGGTGGAACCTGGCGGCCGTCGCCGCGGGAAAACACGTCCTGTCAGAGAAACCGTTCGCCGCAAATGCAGCAGAAGCCAGGGAAGTGCGTGACGCAGGCAAGCGCGCGGGTGTCAAGGTCGTCGACGGCTTCCACTATCTTTACCACCCTGTCACGAAGAGACTCCATGAACTGGTCGCCTCCGGGGAACTTGGCGAGCTCCAGCATGTGGAAACCATGGTGATGATTCCGCCTCCATCGCCCGAAGACCCCCGGTGGTCACTGCCACTCGCGGGCGGAGCACTCATGGACCTGGGATGCTACAGCCTCCATGCCATTCGGGCCATGGCCCCCTTGGCCGGTGGGAATCCCACCTTCCTCAGCGCCCGAGGAGCCGAACGGAGCGGCCTGCCGGGAGTGGACGAATGGGTTGACGCTGAGCTGGTCTATCCCTCCGGCATCACCGCAACAGCACGATGCAATATGAACGGCCCCAGAGTCGAAATGACCTACCGCGCCATTGGAAGCAAGGGACAAGCCACCGTGGCAAACTTCATCCTCCCTCATACCGATGACAGCCTCGAGGTGAAGACGACTGACGGCCAACGGATCGAGCACCTGGGCACAAGATCCTCCTACACTTATCAGCTTGAGGCTTTCGCCGCACTGGTCCGGCGCGGAACCCCCATGCCGACAGACAGCGACGACGCCGTCCAAACCATGGAACTAGTCGACCAGTGCTACAACGCCATCGGACTGGCACCCCGGGCCAGCACCCGGAAACACTAGCGTTCCTGCCGGCCGCACCACGGCGTCCTGTTGATCCGTTTCGGTTTCGTCGATGCAGGCGAAGCCGCCGACGGCGATGCTCAACGCCGCCCACGCCGACGCCGATGACGCCCGGTTACGCATGCCGCCGCGCGGTCGAGCGTCGCTGCCTCCTTGCCGCTCGCGGTCGAGCGCGGCTGCCTCCATCTCCTCACCGAGGCCTCCGCGCGGTGCAGCCCGAGATCCTGTCAACCGGCCACGACGGCCGCGGTTCAAACTTTTAAATTAAAAACGGCCGCCAGACTGCAGGGTCTTTTTGATGATCAAGTGCACTTTGCCCAATAGGACCCATCCAAATCGGGCAACTCGCACCCCGGCGAGCTGAGCCGCCTGTATATCGTGATTTTCCACACAGCGGATCTAGCAAAGCCATGAGGAGATACACATGCCGAACTACAGGGTCTCAATGGACATCGGGGGAACGTTCACAGACATTGTGGCGTACGACCAGCAGTCCGGGACGTATGAGGCCACGAAGGCATCCACGACGCCGGGCAACCTAAGCGCCGGCGTCATCGCTGGACTCGAGTCGATTGTCGGCGACCTGTCCGACATCGAATTCCTGGTCCACGGGACGACCCAGGGGCTGAACGCCTTCCTTGAACGCCGCGGCGTGCCCGTGCTACTCCTGGCCACCGCCGGAGTGGAGGACAGCTACCACATCGCCCGCGGCCCCCGGCTGGAGCTCTACAACGCCCAGTACCGCAAGCCGGCGCCGCTGGTTGAGCGAAAAGACGTCATCGGGGTCGGTGGCCGGCTCGACGGCCAGGGCAACGAGATCCGGCCGCTGGACGAGGTGGCCGTCCGGCAGGCGGCGCGCCGGGCCATCGATGAAGGGTATGGCGCCGTTGCCGTCGCTTTCCTCTTCAGCTACAAGAACCCCGCGCACGAACTCCGTGCACGCGAAATCCTGCTTGAGGAACTGGGTGAAGACTTTACGATCTCCCTTTCGCACGAAGCAGCGAAGGAATGGCGCGAATACGAGCGCACTTCCTCAGCCGTCGTCGAGGCCTACACCGGTCCGGTGGTCCGCAACTACCTTCTGGACCTGGAAGAAAAACTCGCACACCGCGGCGTGGAGGCGCCGCTGCACATCATGCAGTCCTCCGGCGGCGTTCTGACGGCTGAATCGGCCCGCAAGCGTCCGCTGCAAACCCTGCTCTCCGGCCCCGTCGGCGGGGCAATGGGCGACGTCGAACTGGCCGGTGTCTCCGGCAACCGCAACCTTATCGGCGTGGATATGGGCGGAACCTCCTTCGACGTTTCCCTCGTGGTCGACGGCAAGCCGGATGTCTCCACAGAGGCCCACCTGGAAGGCCTGCCGATGCTCATGAGCGTCGTCAACATCCACACCGTGGGCGCCGGCGGAGGCTCGGTGGCCTGGCTCGAAGCCGGCGGGCTCCGTGTCGGTCCGCGCTCGGCCGGGGCCACGCCAGGACCGGCTTGTTACGGCCGCGGCGGTACCGAGCCAACCGTCACCGACGCCAACCTGGTGCTGGGCCGCGTCGACCCCGATTGGTTTGCCGGCGGGCAGGTGGCCCTGGACCGCGAGGCTGCCATCACCGCGCTCAAGACTGTGGGCGATCAACTCGGCCTGGATCCCATCGCCATGGCTGAAGGCATCTGCGACGTCGCCAACTCCCAGATGGCGCAGGCCATCCGGACGATCACCATCTCCCGCGGCATCGAGCCCCGCGACTTCGCACTCGTGGCCTTCGGCGGTGCGGGCCCCATGCACGCCGTCTTCCTTGCGAAGGAACTGGGCATCCCGGAAACCGTCGTTCCGCGGTTTCCCGGCGCCTTCTCCGCTTGGGGCATGCTGCAAACCAACATCCGCAAGGACTTCTCCGAACCCTACTTCTACCTCGACGAAGACATCGATCCGGCGGACATGGCCGGTGTCCTGCGGTCCATGGAAGTCGAAGGCCTCAGCTCGCTGGTCTCGGAAGGGGTACCGGAGGAAAGCCGCCGCACCACCGCCTCGGTGGACGTCCGCTACCAGTCGCAGGAATTCACGTTGAATGTACCGCTGACCTCTGCCGACGAACCCGAATCTCCGGGATTCCTCGCCGATCTCGCCGCCCGCTTCTCGGCCATGTACCACGAGCGTTACGGCCACTCGAACCACGGCGCGCCCATCGAGATCGTCGCACTGCGGACGCAGGCAGTCGGGGACCTGGGCCGCTTGGAAGCGCCGCTCTTCGCTCCGGCGCAGAGCCCGGACTTCAAGCACGAAATCCGCCGCGTGGTCTTCGACCACGTCGAACACGACACCACGGTGGTCCGTCGGGACGATCTGGCCGCGGGCCACACGTTCGAAGGTCCTGCCATCATCGTCGAGCAAACCGCCACGACCGTGGTCCCGCCGGGGTACGACGTCACTGTCGACGAACTAGGCTCCCTGGTCATCCGCACCCAAGACGTCGAAGGAAACTGAGGTACCTGTCATGACAATCGAAGCAGTCAAAACCCTTGATCCCGTGACCGTGGAAATCATCCGCAACGCGCTTACCAGCGCCGCGGACGACATGAACGCCACCCTGATCCGCTCCGCGTATTCCCCCATCCTCTACGAAGGCGGGGACTGTGTGGTGGCCCTGCTGGACACCGAGCACCGCGTGCTCGGGCAATCCGCCGGCCTGCCGCTCTTCCTGGGCAACCTGGAAACCTGCTCCATCGCGGTGGAGGAGCTTTACGGCCGCGAAGTATGGAAAGAAGGGGACGTTTGGATCCTCAATGATTCCTACTTGGGCGGTACCCATCTGAACGACGTCACGATTTTCGCTCCGATTTTCGACGCCGGCGCGGTAGTCGGCTTCGCCGCCACCCGTGCGCACTGGATGGACATGGGATCCAAGGACGTGGGCGGTTCCATGGACGCCACCGACATTTTCCAGGAAGGGTTCCGGATGGGCCCGGTCAAGCTGATGGAGGCCGGGGTGGAAACGTCCGTCGTCGACCTCATCCGCACCAATGTGCGCTTCCCCTACCAGACCATCGGTGACATGCACGCGATGGTCGCCGCCCTTCGGATGGGAACAACCCGGATGAAGGAACTCGTGGGCCGATACGGCATGGAGAAGTTGGACGCGGCCCGGGACGAAATCTTCCGCCAGACCGAGGAAATCGAACGCGAAACAGTCCGGACCATCCCCGACGGCGTCTACGAAGCCGAGGGAGTGCTGGACAACGATGGAATCAACCTGGATTCCCCCATTCCCATCAAGCTGAGGATCACCGTCGCCGGCGACACCGTTGACTTTGACGTCACCGAATCGGCTGACCAGACCACCGGGCCAGTTAACTGCGGCGCAGCCCAGGCCGTCTCGGCCCTGCGGGTGGGCTACAAGCTGCTGATCAGCCCGGACTCCAACTCCAACGGCGGATCCTTCCGGCCCATGACCACGCAGGTGCGCTCCGGCTCAGTTCTTGGCGCGGTCGCACCTGCCCCCTGCCAGTGGTACTTTTCCCACCTTGGCCTCCTGATCGATCTCGTCTCCAAGGCCATGGCGCCTGCCATGCCCGAACGCGTGGCCAGCGCGAGCCACGGTGACTCGATGATCATCACTGCGGCCGGCTTCGATCCGCGCTTCGGCCGGAACTTCGTCAGCATGGAGGCCACCCTCGGTGGCTGGGGCGCATGGCAGGGCACCGACGGCGAGTCAGCCATGATCAACAATGTCAACGGCTCGCTGAAGGACCTGCCCATCGAGATGATGGAGACCCGCTACCCGCTCCGTATCAACGAATACTCCATCCGGCCCAACTCCGGCGGGCCCGGCCAGTGGCGCGGCGGCAACGGCGTGGTACGTGAATACGAGTTCCTCGCCGACTGCGTCGTGGGGCTCTGGTTCGAAAGGTCAAAGACCCCGGCCTGGGGCCTCTTCGGCGGTTCGGACGCGCAAGGTCCCGAAGTTGTCATCAACCCCGGTCGCAGCGATGAGGTCCGTACCTTGAAGGCCAACGCCCGAAAGGTTAAGGCCGGCGACGTCGTTCGCCTCGCCGTCGGAGGCGGCGGCGGGTTCGGGGATGTCTCCAAACGCTCCCACGAGGACATCGCCTACGACATTGTCAACGGTTTCATCACCGAGGACTTCGCCAGAACCCACTACGGATACTAACCACCACCGCAGATTCACTACAGAAAGGATCGCCCGTGAAACACTTCAAGCGATCAGCCGCAGCCATGACTCTCGCCGGCCTCGCCCTACTGACGTCCGCCTGCGCACCTCCCACGCAAGCCGCCGCGGGACCTGCCTCGGCCGCCGATGCCGGCAAGCAGCTCAAGGTCGGGTTCTTCGGTTTCGCCAAGTCCAACGGCTTCGCCCAGGGAACCTTCCTCGGTGTCGAGCAGGCGGCGAAGGCCAACAACGCCAGCGCCACGTTCGTTGACCCCAACTTCAACGCGCAGACCCAAGTCCAGCAGATCCAGGACGCCGTCACCTCCAAGCAATTCGAGGTGATCGTCGTCCAGGCCAACGATAACCAGGCGCTCATCGCACCACTGCAGCAGGCGGTCCAGGCCGGTATCACCGTTGTTGTCGAGTTCTCGGTCATCGGACCGAAGTTCGACACGATCCAGCCGCAGGTTCCTGGTGCCATCAGCATCGTGGACCTCCCGACCAGCAACGGCAAAGTGCTCGGTGAAATGGGCAAGGAGGCTTGCGCCACTGTCCCGGGGGACACGTGCAAGGTCGCATACCTGGAAGGATTCAAATCCCTCCCCCTGGATAACGCCCGAACAGATGCCGTGAAGGCTGAGTTGTCCACCGACCCCAAGATCAAACTGGTGGCCAGTGTTGAAGGCGGTTACACCCAGGACAGCGGCCGCCAGGCGTTCCAGAACGTTTTCCAGGCCAACCCCGATGTCGACGTCGTCATCGGCGCATCGCAGGCGATCACCGGGGCGGCGGCTGCGGCGGGCGACAGCAAGATCAAATTCATCGGCAATGGCGCGTCCAAGTCCAACGTTGAAGCCGTCCGGTCCGGCAAGTGGTTCTCCATCTACGTCAGCGACGTCGTGGCCAACGGTGCCAAGGCTACAGAACTCGGGCTCGCCAAGGCCCGGGGCCAGCAGGTCGCGACGGCGGTCGACGAGGCGACCCTGGCTCCGAACCAGGGCAAAGGAACGAAGCAGGCGCTGGACGCCGTGAACTACGTCTCGAAGTACTCCGACTAGGCCCTGGCACAACCAGGGAACCGCCCCGGGCCGGAGCGCTCCCGCTCCGGCCCGGGGCCAAGCACGAAAGTCCCCTTCCATCTCCAGAGGTCACGATGGCTATACAACAGTTGGCAACACCAGAACATGTCCATCCGGGCAGGGCCCCGGAGATCAGCGTCGCCGGAATCGGCAAGCGGTACGGTTCGAGCACGGTACTGCAGGGCGTCACCCTATCCATTGCCCCCGGGGAGATCCACGGCATCATGGGGGAAAACGGCGCCGGGAAGAGTACCTTGCTGAAGATTCTTGGTGGCGCCATCGTGGCCGATTCCGGCACCGTGGCACTCGATGGCCGTACGGTCAGGATCACCGCGCCGCGGGACTCGATTTCCAACGGAATTTCGCTGATCTCCCAAGAACTGGCGCTCATCCCGGGGCTCTCGGTACTGGAAAATGTTTTCCTGGGCCGGTGGTCCAACACAGGGAGCCTTCTTCGTTCCCGGAAAGACGCCGCCCACTTTGCCCGGCTGCTGGAAGAGACGGGCTTCACTTTGGACCCGCGTGCGATCGTCGGGACCCTGCCCATTGGGCAGGCGCAGCAGGTCGAAATCCTCAAGGCCCTTGCACGCGGCGCCAAGGTGCTGTGCATGGATGAGCCAACGGCTGTCCTGAACGAAGCAGAGAAAGCGCAATTGCTGCAGGTAATCAGGAAGCTGGCAAGCTCGGGCACTACTGTCATCCTGGTTTCCCACTATCTGGAAGAGGTCCTGGGGCTCGTGGACCGCGTAACCGTCCTGCGCGATGGACGGCACATCGTCACCGAAGATGCGGCCGGACACACCCCCGAGTCGCTTGTCGGCTTGATGGTGGGCAGGGAAGTCGACTTCGTCATCCCCGAAATCCCCCCGGTACCTGCCGGAGCCAAGACCGTGTTCGAGGCGGTGGGCCTGACCAGCACCAAGGTCAAGGACGTCTCCTTCACGGTGCGTCAGGGCGAAATCCTCGGCCTCGCGGGCCTGGTGGGAAGCGGCCGCAGCGAGGCCCTGCTGGCTGCCTTCGGGGCAGACCGGATCACCGCCGGGCACGTCGAAATCAACGGGCGGCGCATCCGCGGCAACTCCATCCGGGAGGCCATCAAGGCCGGGATCGGGCTAGTCCCGGAATCCCGGAAAGAACAGGGCCTCGTCATGTCGCGGCCCGCATCCGAAAATATTGCCCTCCCTACCCTCTCGGACCGGTCCCTGGGCGGCTTGGTCCGGGTCGGACGGGAAAAGACCGCCGTCGCCGGCATCACCCGTTCCGTCGACCTCCGCGGCGCGCGGAAGGGGGCGCCCATTGCCAACCTTTCCGGCGGAAACCAGCAGAAGGCGCTCTTTGCCAAGTGGCTGCTCAATCCGCCGGCGGTGCTGATGGTGGACGAGCCCACCCGCGGCGTCGATATTGCCGCCAAAGCCCTCATCCACGGCCTGATCGTCGAACTCGCCGCAAGGGGCACGGCCGTGATCGTCGTCAGTTCCGAACTGGAGGAAGTCATCGGCCTGTCCCACCGTATCCATGTCATGAGGCAGGGCCGCATCGTCGCCGAATTCGACCGAAATGCCTCCCGCGATGAAGTCATGACTTCCGCTTTTATGAAATAGGTGAATCAATGACCACAGCTTCCGCTGCCGTGTCCGCGCCGGCAGAGAAAAAATTCAAGTTCAACGTCAGGGATTTCGGGATCGTTTTCGGCTTGATCGCGATCATGCTGTTCCTGACCCTGAACACCGGAACGTTCCTCACTGACCGCAACTTCATCAATCTCTTCGACCAGGCCGCCATCGTTGGCCTGCTCGCCGCGGCCGCCACGTTATGCATCATCAGCGGCGTCTTCGACCTGTCCTCGACAGCCAGCCTGGCAGTTTCGGCCATTGCAGGGGTGATGATCACCCAACACTTCGGCGTGGCCGCCGGATTCATCGGGGCCCTGCTGGTCGGTGCCGCGTTGGGAACCCTCACCGGCCTGATCGTGGTATCCACGAAGGTTAACTCCTTCATAGGTACGCTCGCGGTCAGCATCATTTACCGAGGGCTGGCCATCGTGATCACGGGCGGCGCCATCGTGGCGCCTTTGCCCGAGCAGCTTTTTGCCTTCCAGACCTGGACATGGCCCAGCCTTTTCGGCCTCACCGCGGGTTCGGTGCTGATGCTCGCCATGACGATTGTCTTGGGCATCGTTTTATGGCGCACCACTTTCGGACGCCGGATTTACGCGGTGGGCGGCAACCTGGAGGCAGCACGGCTCAGCGGTATCCGTACCGGGTCCATCCACGTAGCGGTCTACGCCATCAGCGGCCTTTGCTCCGCGATGGCCGGCATGATCCTGGCTTCCCGTGCCGGTTCCGCACAGCCGGCCATGGCGATCGGCGTTGAGCTCACAGCCATTGCGGCGGTGGTGATCGGCGGTACGAGCATCCTCGGCGGACAAGGTGCGATGTGGCGCGCCTTCGTGGGCGTCATGATCCTGACGGTTATCAGCAATGGCTTCAACCTTCTTCACTGGGACACCACCTACCAGCAGGTAGTCACGGGTGTCCTCATCCTCGTCGCCGTCGCCGCCGACGGATTGTTCTTCCGCAAGGCGGTGAGATGACGGCCCATAGTGGACCCTATATACATGGAAGCAATTCACCGGCCGCAAGGGCGCGTGCAGCAGGAAGTTGAAGAATGCGGATAGGACTGCGGCTGCGGGAGAACAGCTGCCGAAGCCTCGTGCTGGACGGCCGGACCATCGTCTCGGCAGCCCGCGAGATCCACGCCGGCAGTATTGCCGAAGCGCTGGACTCGGCACTGGCCGGGCTCAGCCGGGAGTTCGGGTCCGGCGTAAGGGAGATCACGGCCGACGTCGGGCATGTCCTCGCGACGCGGAACCTGGCCGACGTCGTCGCTGTCCGAATTTCGCCCCGCCCGCCGGCGGATGCGTTTCACGCAGCCAGCGTGCCGCCCCGTGTCGAAGCAGCGGTCAGCCGAACCGTCCATGTCAGCGGTGGCCACGATATGCGCGGCCGGCCCCTTGCCCAGCTTGACCTTGAGGCCTTCCTGGCAGCGCTTCCCAGCATCCTGTCCGGGAACGTGCGGAACGTGGCCATCACTTCCGTCGGTTCCACGGCCTCCACGGACCACGAAACCCGCATCGCCGACGCCATTCTTTCCAATGACAGCGAAATGAGGATCAGCATCTCCAGTGATTTCTACTCCAGCGTTTTTCGGGACCGTGACTACACGGCCATCCTGAACACCGCACTCATGGAGACGGGTGAGGAGCTGGCCGCTACTCTGGACGCGGCCGGCCAGCGCCACTTCCCGGCCGCCACCCTCTCGTTTGCCAGGAACGACGGCGGCCGGGCTCCCCTTCCGCGGTTGGCTGTGGCACCGGTCCACGGGCTCCGGCCCGAACCGGCCTCGGTAATCCTCGGTGCGGCCACCCTCGCTGGCGTGCCCAACGGCGAAGTTGTTATCTGCACCGACTCCGGCGTCATCGTGGGGCACCTCCGGGGCGGCCTGCCTGCTGCAAACAGCCTTATCCGCCAAGGATATGAGGCGAGCCTGGCAAGCAATGCCGCAGTTGTCGAGTCCTACACGGCCAACCACCCCATTCGCCCCGACGTCAGCTCAGTGATTGCCGATCTCCGTATCGAACAGACAACCCCGCCTCCTTTCGGACTTGTTCCGACGCTGCCCGCAGCCCAGGACGTTGCGCTTGTAGGTTGTGCAGCTGCACCCTTGACTTCATGGATCGACAGACTCGAGACCGTCAGCGGACGGACGGATCTCGAGGCCGTGCAGCACCGTGCCGAGGAGGACGCGCAGTCGGCAGCCGTACAGCTGGGCGCCAACCCGGGCCAGATCCACATCATCGAATCGAATGTCTTTGCCATGCCTTACGGGAATCCGGGAATCGTCAGGATCCGTGTGCAGGCCGCCGGAGAGACTTCCGGCGGCAAGGAGCGGTTTCCGACTACAGAAGCACGGAGGGCTGCGCCATGAGCACCCAACTCACTGCGGACGATGTCCGACACCTCCGGACAGGCGCGCACTTTCTGGCCTGCGCCATCGACCCGACGGCCATCCACGTCTACACCGACATGATTCTGCAGGCCATGGAGCACCAGTCCCTGGAGCTCGCGACCGTCGCCGAGCTCGCCCCGGACGACCTGGTCGTAGCGGTCGGAATGGTGACACAGGGCCTGTTCATAGCCGACATGCCTCCGGTCGGCGATGAGTTCCTCGGCTGCATCAATGCCATGGAAGCCAAGCTCGGCCGGAGGGTCCGGGCAATCTATTCACTCGCCGCCGCCAACATCAACGGAATGATTCCGCTCATGGTCGGGCTGCAGTCCTCGCTGCCCGTGATCGATTCAGATCCCATGGGCCGGGTCTTTCCCCTTATCAGCCAAACCACCCTGAACATCGGACAGGTCGCCATCAGCCCCATCGCCATGATGGGAGTCACGGGAGAACGCGCGATCGTGGAGGCCACAAATCCGCAACGTGCCGAGACGCTAGTACGTGCGCTCGTTACCGAACTAGGTGGCTGGGCCGCCACCGCCATGTATCCCTGCACCGCCGCACAACTTAAGGAACACGGCGTCCACGGCTCAGTCAGCCGGATGATCCGGATAGGCCAGATCCAGGACGCCGAGACGTCAGTGGAGAGAAAGTACCTGATGCTGGCGGAGCTTCTGGACGCCACACGCGTCGCCCGTGCCCGCGTGACCCATATCGAGGGCCTTTCCCGTCCCACTGACCTCGGGCTGCCTGCACAACCGTCAAGCGTGACACTTGAAGACGAAAGCACCGGCCAGATCATTCGGCTGGAGATCCAGAATGAGATTCTGCTGGTCTTGGTGGACGGGGCTATCGCGGCCGCGGTCCCCGACATGGTGACCCTTCTTAACTCCGAGCACGGCACGGTGGTTACCCTGGACGACGTCCGCGTGGGCAACGTCGTGGACGTCCTGACATACCCCGCAGCAGCGCAGTGGTACTCGCAGGCCGGACTTGCCCTCGCCGAACCAAAGGCTTTTGGCATTCCCCTCAGGCACCCAAGGCGCAGCCATGCATAGGTCCAAAAGCGTCCCCCGGCTGGACGTCGCCGGGCTCCTGGCGCATGGATCCCTCCGAGGCACGACGCCGCTGTATCTCACCCCGTCCAGCGCGACGGTTGAAAATGTGGTTCTGGTTTCACAGCTTGAGGCGATCCAGCGCGTACGGCCAAACACGGTGGTCGTCCTCTCCCCCGCAATGGGGGCAGGAGGCTGGCTGGTGTCAGCGGCCCTTCGTCACTCATGGGAGCGGCGGGCCAGCGCCGTCGTCGTTGCCGAAAGCACCTATTCCAACGCCGTGATCGGCTTGGCCGAGCGGCTAGGCATCACCTTGCTTGCCTCCGACGACGACCCGGCTGGCGTCGCCCTGGCCATGGCCGCAGAAATCGGAGCAGCCTTATCGGTAGTTGACGCAGAACTGGCCCGGTTCGCGCGGGCTGTTGCAAAGGACACCTCCCTCGGTGACGTACTCAAGACCATTTCCAACGAACTGGACGGGGTGGGCATCTCGCTGGAGTACGACGGCGTCGTCCTGGCCTCCGCCGGGATGGCATTGCGAGGGGAGTCCGAAGTCATCACAGTGGACATGCGCCGCGGCAACGGCGGCATTCGCTCGACTCTGACAGCCCGCGTTCCTGTGTCCGGCGTCCACAATCTGCAGCTCGTTCGTTCCATCCTCGAGGTCGCCAGCCCTTCAGTCAAAGCTGCGTGGCTGTTAGGGGACTTCCTCGAGGCCTCTCGCGCCGTCCCTACCGCGGCACTTACCGAACTGGACCGTCACCCAGGTTCTTCCGGCAGCGCTTTCGTAGACGAACACCGGCACCTGCTGACCCAGCTGGGCTGGCGGCCGGAGGATAAGTACGTGGCCCTGTGGATCCGCAGCAGCGCACCGCATGACGCCCGCCAGGAGCTTACGGCCGTGCTGCGCCTGCTCTGGCGGAAGGCGGCGATACGCAGCCCCCTGGCAGAGGTCAAAGGTGGCTGGCTGGCACTCATTCCTGTCCAGCACGGGGACGTTGTGGCCCAGCTGGAAGGCAGGATCAGGACACGGCTCGCGGAAACTCTTGCCGAGCTTGGCCTCGTTGCGGGGCTGTCGACCTGGAATGAGGATCCGCCCTTATTGCCATCCATCGTGCAGGAGGCCCGCCTGGCTGCTGAGTCCGCGTGGTCAGCAGGGCCAGGCACGGTTCTGGCTTTCGCCAACCTCGGGGTGGCGGCGGCCACCACTTTCGTCGACTCGGACGCCGTCGGCCTCGTAGCCGAGCTGGCGCTGCCGCGGTTGATGGCCTGCGCCGACCGGGATGCGATTATTTCGGCGGTGGCCGCCTTCCTGGATCACCACGGATCTGTAAGCCTCGCAGCGAAAACACTGGATCTGCACCGGAACACCCTCCAAACCAGGCTCAACAGGGCCCGTGAGCTGGGTGTACCGCTCGACAGCCCGGCTGAGCTGCTGTCCGTCCATTTGATCCTCAACGTGCTGCGAGGGCAGGCGCACCGCAAAGAACTTCCCAAGACACATCTCTCAAACAGAAAGGACTCCCCATGAGTTCACAATTTGAATCCCTTGAAGACGTCTATGCTTCCGCACAGGACACTGTGGGCGTTCGCCTGTTCACCGCGTCCGTCATCGCCGACGCCGGCACCAGCATGGCACGCATCTTCACCACCCACCCGGAGGTCTACCCCGTGGGAGGCAAGAAAACCCTCACCGGGGACACCAACCCTGCATGGCTGGAGCAGGTTGTCAAAGGGCAGCAGCCCTTCCTGGGCGCTGACACCGACGCCGTCAGGGCCTTCTTCTTCGACTCGGCAACCATTGAGTCGCTGGGATGCGGGGCAATCGTCAACGTCCCGGTGGTGAGCAACGGCGAGACCATCGGATCAATGAACTTCCTCGGGGCCGAGGGCGGTTACGACGAAAAGTCAGTGGAGGCCGCCATGAAAATAGCGGGGCGCTCTGTCCGGCTGCTGGAAGATGCCCTAGCCCACCACAACTAGTTCCAGGCGCGGCACCGCAGGTGGAATCCACCCTCGGTAAGACAACAGAAAGGAACGACGCTGCATGACAAGCAACCAGCCGGGTACCCTGACCATCCGGAACGCCCGGATCTTCAACGGTGAATCGCGCGAGGTGTTCGAAGGCTCCATCATCGTGCGCGGCGGGCGTATAGCCGCCATCGGCAACGACGAAACCGCAGCGTCCAGTGCCGCTACGGTGCTCGACGCCGGAGGCCGGACCGTGATTCCCGGGCTCATCGACGCCCACTTCCACGCGTACGCGCTCAGCTTGACCTCGGCTCGGAACGAGACCGGCCCCCTAAGCTACTCGGCCCTGGCAGGAGCACGCCGCCTTGAAGCCGCGCTGCGCCGCGGTTTCACCGCGGTCCGCGACGTGGCCGGGGGCGACATCGGCCTCGCGAATGCCATCGACGAAGGCCTGTACCCTGGCCCACGTTACTTCTTCACCGGGCCCGCGCTGAGCCAGACAGGTGGCCACGGAGATATCCGCGCCAGCAATGACGGGAGCTGCTTCCATGGGGGCCACATGTGCGAAGTAGTGGACGGCGCCGAGGAACTGCTGCGCGCCGTGCGGCACCGGTTTCGGACCGGTGCCACAGCCGTGAAGCTCATGACGTCCGGAGGCGTCATTTCGCCAGTCGACCCGATCCGGGTCCCCCAATACAGCGCGGCCGAAATCCGGGTTGTAACAGAGGAGGCATCCCGGAGGGGCAGTTACGCCACCGCCCATGCCTACTCACCCGAAGCCATCCGGCATTCCGTGCTCAATGGTGTTCGCTGCATCGAACACGGCAACCTGCTGGACGCAGAGACCGCCCAACTCATGGCCGAACATGAGGTCTTTCTCGTACCCACCCTCGTCACCTACGACGCCATGGACCGGCGTGGCACAGAGATCGGCCTCACCGATGTGGGAGCGGCCAAGAACCGGGAAGTGCTGAAGTCAGGCAAGGAAGCGGTCAAGCTTGCCCGGGCCGCCGGCGTCCGGATCGGCTTTGGGTCTGACCTCATGGGTGAGCTCGAAGATGAGCAACTCGCGGGGCTGCGCCTCCAATGCGAAGTTTTGGGTGTGTACGAAGCCCTCCGCTCCGCGACGTCAACCAACGCCTCCCTGCTGCTACGTGACGACCTGGGACGGATAGCAGAAGGTGCCTGCGCGGACCTCGTAGTGCTGGACGGTGATCCTTTCGATGACCCTTCGATCCTCTGGGACGAGAGCCGTCCCCGTACTGTCATCAAAGGCGGCAACATTGTTGCCGCCGTGGATAAGACCACCTTCACTCCCCCAGGCAGTGAGTATTCGGACTATTCGCCTTCGACGATCGCCTGGCGACGATGACGCATGCCTGCCCCGGTTATCCAACGGCCCGCGGCTATCCAACAGGTTGAGGCCTGGCTATGGGACGTGGAAAGGGGCGGCGTGCGGACGGAGGCGCCATGCGCGCGTTGCGACATGCAGGTTCAGCCGGGTCGAACGGTAACGCAGAGTGCTTCGATGGATCGTCAGGCTCTCGGCTGTACCGTCATAGTTGCCGCCGTGGTCCAGGTACTGAGCCAGGGTTCGCACCAGGTCAGAGCCCCGGTTCTCGTCGGCTTCTTGCAGCGTACCGAGCCACTCGTCGACATAGCCGGTTGGTGCGCGTCGACTCCCTTGAACGACGACTGATTGAAATCACGCAGGTGGAAGGGACTGCTTCACGATGAACATGGAGAGTTGACGCAAAAGTCGCAGGAGGCCTTGGCGGAGGCCCAATGGATAGCTCAACGCAAGCCGAGCTAAGGCGCAAGCCGAGCTAAGGCGCAAGCCGAAGGTCACCGGACCCGGAGCGGCACCGGGCCAGTGGAAGGACTGGCCCAGCGGATCGTCCGGCAGGATGTGCCGGAAGGGCTGAAGAACAAGACCATCTTCTCCCTCGACTTGAGCGCCCTCGTGGCCGGCGCGAAGTACCGCGGCGCGTTCGAGGAGCGGCTGAAGGCGGTGCTGGCAGAGGTGCTGGCGGCAGAAGGCAGGATCCTGCTCTTCGTAGACGAGCTGCACACCGTCGTCGGGGCGGGAGCGACCGAAGGATCAATGGACGCCGGGAACATGCTGAAGCCAATGCTGGCCCGCGGCGAGCTGCACATGATCGGCGCCAGGACTCTTGACGAATACCGCAAGCACATTGAGTCGGATGCGGCCTTGGAGCGCCGCTTCCAGCCGGTCCTGGTTGAGGAACCTGACGTGGAGTGCCCTGGTGGCCGCGGCCACCCTGTCCCACCGGTACATCACTGACCGGTTCCTTCCGGACAAGGCCATTGACCTCGTGGATGAGGCCTGTGCGAGGCTGCGGACGGAGATTGATTCGATGCCGGCCGAACTGGACGAGCTCACCCGGAGGGTCACACGGCTCGAAATCGAAGAGGCGGCCCTCTCGAGCTCCGGGCGCATTTCCGCCCCGAGTTCCTGAACCGGGTGGACGACACGGTCCTGTTCGCGCCCTTGGGTTTTCCGCAAATCGAGCGCATCGTCGATCTACAGTTCCAGCAGCTGCGGCAGCGGCTGGCCGAGCAGCAGATAGAGCTGCACCTGACCGAGGAGGCGCGCCTTCTGATCGCCGAACGCGGCTTCGATCCGGTCTACCGAGCCAGGCCCCTGCGCCGCTATATTTCCCATGTGGTGGAAACGCAGGTGGGGCGGGCCTTACTGCGAGGCAGCATCGCCGAAGGCGGAGTGGTCACGGTGACCGCAGCGGGAGGGGAACTCGTGGTTGACTACAGCACGATGGAGTTGGAGGGGGCCGGAACGGCATGAAGAAAGCCATCATCAAGTGTCCCCATTGCGGCAAATCCAACCGCGTGCCGGCCGCCGCCGAGGGCCGGCCACGCTGCGGGAATTGCCACCGGGAGCTGCCTTGGGTGGTTGAAGCCGGCGACGACGACTTCGGCGAGATCGCAGAACGGTCCGGCGTTCCGGTACTGGTGGACTTTTGGGCTGTGTGGTGCGGCCCCTGCAGGATGGTGAGCCCGGCGCTGGACCAGTTGGCACACGAGCGCGCCGGCCAGATCAAGCTCGTAAAGGTCGACGTCGACCACTCGCCGCAGCTCTCCGCCAGGTTCGCCATCCAGGCAGTGCCAACATTGATGGTCATCGTCGACGGCAAGATCGTCGCGAGGCAGGCCGGCGCAGCTCCCGCCCCGGCGCTGAGGTCCTGGTTGGAGGATGCGCTCACGAAGTAGCCCAGTCAGCACGCCGGGAACACGGCTGGCGTGGCTAAGGCAGCCGGTCCAGCCTTAGGAGCGCCTGCGGGGTGTGTGCCAGAGCACATTTTTCATCATCGGGTGCCCGGGGCCGGCCACGCGCTGGCCCTGCAGGTAACGGGCGAGAATTTCGTCGAACGAGCGGGAGCCGGACTCCGTCGGCCCAAAAAATGCAGCCATAAAACCTCCGTGAGAGAGTTGGGTGTACTTGACTCGACGTTGGAAAAACGGATTTATTCCCGGGGGCAGCGCGGGGAGCTTTCCGGCACGTGACCGCCTTGACCTGTTATCGTTGGACCATGCTGAGCATAGAGGTCGACAGAATCTAGCCACCGATTCTTCGGTGGCGGCCCCGCGACGACATTATTTAGCGCCTTGGTCTTACCGGGCGGCGCCGTCGCGACTGCTGCTGCTCCCCGGTTATACGGGGGCCTCCTGCTCATTTTTGCTCCCGTCGTTCGGTTGAGCACCTTCACTTTCCTGGGGATCTCATGTCATCAAGCAACTCCTCCGTTGTTCTTTCCAACCTTTCTTTCGCATGGCCGGACGGTGAGCTGGCAATCCCCAGCATCACGGGAAGCTTCTCCTCTGGTCGAACCGGGCTCGTCGGCACCAACGGCGCCGGAAAGTCGACTCTCTTACGCCTCATCGCCGGTGAGCTCACCCCGACCGGCGGTACTCTGAACGTGACCGGCGAAGTCGGGTATCTCCCGCAAACGCTTACCTGGCACGATTCGACCACGATGGCGGACCTCCTCGGCATCGCCCCGATCGTTGATGCGATCCGGGCGATTGAGGGCGGGGACGTCGATGAGCGTCATTTCGACACCATAGGCGACGACTGGGACATCGAGGCGCGGGCCGATGAACAACTCCGCCGCCTGGGATTCACGGTCCAGGACCTCGACCGAAGCGTCAGCCAGCTCTCCGGAGGCGAAGTGATGCTCATCGCGATCACGGGCCTCAAGGTACGGCGCCTGCCTATTACCCTCCTCGACGAGCCCAGCAACAACCTCGATCGGGAAGCGAAGGCGACTCTGGCGCTCTTGATCGAGGAATGGCCCGGCACGCTCATTGTTGTCAGCCACGACCTGGACCTACTCGACCGGATGGACCAGACCGCCGAGCTGTACGCTGGGCGGCTCGCGGTCTTTGGCGGCCCATACTCTGAGTGGAAGGAAAATCTCGATCGGGAGCAGGCAGCCGCTGTGCAGTCCTCCCAGGCGGCCGACCACGCAGTCAAAGTGGAGAGACGGCAGCGCGCCGAGGCGGAGAGCAAGCTTGCGAAGCGGTCGAAAACGGCCAGGACTGCTAATGAGAAAAAGCGTGGGTCGAAAATCCTGATGAATGGGCTAGCCTCGCGTGCCGAGAACTCCGCGGGAAAGCTCCGCATGGGCCTCGACGACAAGCTCGGAGCGGCCCAGGCATCCCGTGAGGAGGCCGCAGCGCGTGTCCGGCCTGATCAGAAAATCAGCTTGCAGCTCCCCGACCCAGGCGTTCCCGCCAGCCGACGCGTCGCCGAACTCCAAGGGACGAACCGCCTGATCATCATCCAGGGACCGGAACGCGTAGCTCTCATCGGTCCCAATGGGGTCGGCAAGACGACTTTTCTCGAGAACCTCGTCCGCGGTAACCCCAATGAACCGGGGCGCGCACACGGAATTCTCCACGCCGACCGGGTCGGCTATCTCAGCCAACGCCTGAATGGTCTCGACGACACCGCAACCGTGCTCGAGAATATTCGGATGGTCGCACCGCAAGTACCCGACGCGCAGATACGCAACCAGCTCGGACGCCTCCTCATCAAAGGAGACAACGTCAACCGCCCCATTTCGACACTCTCAGGTGGCGAACGGTTTCGTGTGTCGCTCGCGAGCTTGCTATTCGCGGATCCGCCCGCACAGCTCCTCGTCCTGGACGAACCAACGAACAACCTCGATGCGGTGAGCGTTGAGCAGCTGGTCGAGGCCCTGAACAGCTACCGCGGCGCCATCGTTCTCGTCAGCCATGACGACCGGTTCCTTGCCCGGCTCAGGCTCACCAGGATTCTCGCGCTCGACGCCGCTGGCCGGTTCGAGGACGTAGACGGCTGATCCGAATGGTCTGTCTCCCGGAATGGAGTGATGTCCCGTGAATGCCATTGAGGCTCGCGGCTTAAGCAAGCGCTTCGGCAAGCGCGCCGCCGTCGATGGCCTGACCATGTCCATACCTGCCGGGTCGATCACGGGCTTCATCGGCCCCAACGGGGCAGGGAAGACGACCACTCTCCGCCTCCTCCTGGGGCTCGTGCGGCCCGACTCCGGTACCGCTTTTGTGCTGGGCTCACCCCTGACCCAGCCCTCCCGTTACCTTCCGCGGGTTGGAGCACTCGTCGAGGCCCCGGCCTTCTATCCGAGTCTGTCCGGGCGGACCAACCTTGAGGTACTCGCCCGCCTCGGCGGCTACCCAGGCTCCCGCGTCGACGAACTGCTGGAAACGGTGGACCTCGCCGACCGGGCACGTGACCGGGTCGGAACGTATTCACTGGGCATGAAGCAACGGCTCGGTGTGGCGATCGCCCTGCTTCCTGACCCCGAGCTGCTTATTCTCGATGAGCCGGCCAACGGTCTCGATCCTCTGGGCATCATCGAAATACGCGGGCTGCTGCGCCGCCTGCGCGAAGCGGGGAAGACCATTCTGCTCAGCAGCCACCTGCTCGGAGAACTGGAACAAGTCACGGACTGGCTGGTTATGCTTCACGAGGGCAAAGCCCTGTTCTGCGGCCCGGCCCGGGACCTGCTCGCCCTGCGCGTCGAACTGGTCATCGAAGCCCGAGATCCTGCCCGGCGCGAATTGGTAACCAGGATCGCCAACGCGTCGGGCTATGCATGCACACAGGACGACGACGCCCTGCGCATCTCCTGTGCCGCCGGTTTCGCCCAGATCTTGAATCGGCAGGCCGGGGAAGCCGGGGTGACAGATCTGGCCATCCAGGTCAAAGACGCCAGTCTCGAACAGCTGTTCCTCGCCCTGGTGAAAGGAGACGTCCATGACCTCGGTCGTCCGCGCATTCCGTAGCGAAGTCCTGAAATTCCGCCGCTGGAGTGTTCTGGCAGGTGCCGGTGCGATGCTCGGCGCGAGCACCTTCATCGCCTACTTGACCTTCCACCAGATCGCGTCCGGAGCCACCGGCCACGAGATGACCGGCCTCATCGCGGCGTTCCACACCCCTGAGGGATTGGTTGCCGTCATCGGCCAAGCCCGATCCCTGATCATTGCTATCGCCCTCATTCTGGTGAGCGCCAACCTCGCGGCGGAATGGACCCAGGGGACGCTCCGCAACCTGCTGGTGCGCCAGCCGAACCGCCTTGCGTGGCTGGCCGGCAAGATGCTCGCCGTCGTGCTCTTCGTCTTGCTCTCCATGCTGCTCACCCTGGCTGCCAGCAGCACCCTGATCCTCATACTTGCCCCGGGCCAGGGCGTCCAGACCACGGCCTGGACCTCGGCCGAAGGGCTGCGCGTCTTCGCGGAGTTCCTCGTCAACGAGGCACTCTGCCTCATCGGCGTCAGCACCCTGGGCATGCTCATCGCCGTGCTGACCCGTTCAGTCGCCTCCGCTGTGGGAATCGGCCTGGCCTACATCCTGGTGTTCGAGGGGATCATTGCCGTCGTCGCTCCGCAGGTGTCCCAATGGTTTCCAGGCCGGGTGTTCAACACCATCGTCGGAGCCGCGGTACCGCTCGTAGGACCCACACCGGCCCAAGGCTATCCGGCGGCACTTCTGACGGGCGTGTTGTGGATCGTGGGCTTTGTCGTGGTCAGCGCTCTCGCCCTTCCGCGGCAGGACATCAAGGCGTAACAGCGGGGAATAGCCCCCGTGCGGGCGTCGCAGGTCGAAGATGCCCGGGCACAGATCGTGCGCTCCATCCGCGAGGAAACTTCCAACGGAACCATGGATATACGACGCGCCGACGAGGAGGACTACATCGACTGACACCGCCCGGCATGAAGGGGTAACCAGGAGTTAATCCGTTGGCGGTCCGTCGCTTGAACGGTTTTCATTGGCTAGCCTCGGGCGGCCCCGAAGCTGGATCCATGACAGATGACAAAGAAATCTTTAGTTTCGGATTCTCGCGCCGCGGTTTCTTCACGGCCGCCGCAGCGGCTGGCGCCACCGCCGTTTGGGCAGGCGCAACCCCGGCGTCAGCTGATGAGACCAAGCCGAAACTCCCCGCCGCAGCCGGCGACCCGCTGACCACACCGGTTGTGAATGGCCTGCATCTGCAGTTCGGTGCCGATGCTTCCAGCGAAGTTGTGGTGTCGTGGCACACCTTGCAGCCGGTCCGGAACGCCCGGGCGATGCTCGGCGAAACCGATGGAACCTATGGACGGAGTCAGGCCGCCGTAGAAACCAGCTACGTCGATGCCAAATCCGGTCAAAGGGTGTACGCGCACCACGCGAAACTCAGCGGACTCGATCCGTCCCATGACTATGTGTACGCAGCCATCCACGAGGGTGCGCAGCCAGAGTTTGGTTCCTTCCGGACCGGCCCGCGCGGACGCGGGAAGATCACCTTCACGAGTTTTGGCGACCAAGGCACCCCCACGCTCGGAAAGAAATCAAGCTCCGGGTCAGGAACGCAGCAGTGGGTCAACGACAACCTCGGTTCCCCTGCAGCCGGCGACATGCCGGCCGGCGTCGAACGCGTCCAGCCTCTGTTCCACCTGTTCAATGGCGATCTCTGCTACGCCAATATCTCAGAGAACCGGGTGCGGACCTGGACCGACTTCTGGGATAACAACTCACGTAGCGCCCGTCACCGGCCCTGGATGCCCGCAGCCGGGAACCATGAGAATGAGCACGGTAACGGGCCCATCGGATACGCCGCCTACCAGACATATTTCTCCGTCCCACCGCAGCCGGGCCAAACCGAGGTCACCCGCGGCCTCTGGTATTCCTTCACCGCGGGTTCAGTGCGAATCATCAGCCTCGCCAATGACGACGTCTGCTATCAAGACGGCGGCAACAGCTACGTCCGCGGCTACTCGCAAGGCGCCCAGAAGGCGTGGCTCGAGAAGGAACTCAGCGCGGCGAGGTCGGACAGGAACATCGACTGGGTGATCGTCTGCATGCATCAAGTTGTCATCAGCACAGCTGGATCCTTCAACGGAGCCGACCTTGGCATCCGGCAGGAATGGGTACCCCTTTTTGACAAGTACGGCGTGGACCTCGTTGTTTGCGGGCACGAGCACCACTACGAACGCTCCCACCCCATCCGCGGCCAACAAGACAACGCAACACTGACCCCTATTCCGGCGGATACGCGCACCGACGTCATCGATACCACCAAGGGCACGGTACACATGGTCCTCGGCGGGGGCGGAACGTCCGTACCGTCGAACCAGTTGTTTTACAACCCTCCCTCATGCCGGGTCATCACCGGCGTCGGCCCAGCCGACCCGGCAACACAAAAGCGGCCAGCGGTCTATGTGCAGGAAGACGCTCCTTGGTCGGCACATCGGGATGCAGCCAACTCCTATGGTTTCGCTGCCTTCACGGTCGACCCCGGCACCGAACCCGGGGGGACGACGAAGATCGAGGTCACGTATTACAACGTAACCGGTCCCCAGGGACAGCTCGCATCCTTCGAATCCTTCACGCTCCAGCGGCCACGCTCGGATTCACACCAACCGGGAGGCAGCGAGAACAAGGGCCGAGGCTAAGGTGCTCAGCTGAGTTCCCAGAAGAAGCCTGGTTCCAGCCGACGACGGCGGCCGGCCTGCGGGCAGCACCTCACCGGCGCCTCTTGGCCCAGGAGAGGGAACGCTTGAAGCGACCGGTTCGGGCTGCCCGCTTCTGGGCGCTCCCGGCCCCGTCGGGATGGGCAGGATCATCCACTACGACGTAGTTGATCCTCTTCCTGTGCCGGTGCCCTAATCGACGCGGGGTGTGCCCTAAGCGACGCGGGACCAACCCAAGCGGGGGCAGCCCGAGAGCTTTCCGCCTGAGCGTAACCCTGATGTTGACAATGACCAGATAGAAAAAGAAACCCAGTGACGGGACGAGCAAGACGAATATCCACGGTACGTTGTTACCCACGGCCCTGCCTCCTGCGCCCAGTTTCTGACCCGCGACCCTCGAAGTCAACACGAACATCCGGGGCCCGGGCGGAGAGGGCCGCTGTTGGGCACGGCTGTCGGATCGACGTCGCCGAGGGCATGTCGCCTATTGCGGTTTCCCGGTTGTGGCTGCGGGCGTAGGCTGACCGTTGACAGCATTCAACGGCGAGGAGACAACGATGATGTCCACGAGCAAAGGCGGCACTGCCGCGAAGAAAGCCGCGCTTGCTGCCCAGGACCGTGCGGAAGAATGGATCAATCAAATAGTCGGGAACCCTCCGCCGCAGGCCCAGGGCGCGGCCCGGTGGGCTTGGTCCCGGCTCGACAAGGCCCACGTCCCCGATGTCCTTCACGATGCGGTTCTCACCCTGACGGGAAACAGGAAGGCGGCCAACAGGGCGCGGAAAGCCGCGACGCGCGCCGTGCGGCGTGCGGGACGCAAACTCACGGCTTCGGAGCGCACGTCCGGGAAGACGCTGCTTGTTTCGGCTCTCATCGCGGCCGCGGTGGCTGTTGCTATCGTCCTGGTTGTAAGGAGGGCACCTGTCCCCCGGGAGGCTCAGGAAGGCGGGGCGGAGCCGCCTGCACCGGTCGTCTGAGTTACCGTGGTGACGGGCACGCCCAAGTGGAGCGAGATCGATCTCGGCATGCCGGGATCGTGAACCGGCATCACTCCTAAGCTCCGATAGTGTGGGTCCCATGCCCATCGAAATCCCTGCTGCGGAAGGCACCGCAGAGGCCCTCGTCGCCCGCCCGTCCACCACAACCGGCCCCGTTCCCGGCGTCATCCTCTACATGGACGCCTTCGGTCTGCGCCCCAGGATCCAGGAAATGGCCCAGCGCATCGCAGTCTGGGGCTACGTGGTGCTGGCGCCGAACGTTTTCTACCGTGAAGGATCCATGGCCGAGCTCGCCCCGGCCGTGGACATGTCCACCCAGGAAGGCAGGGAGGCTGCAGGCAAGGCCGCCTTCCCCCGGGTTGGCCGCCTGACGCCGGACAAGGCGCTGCCGGACATCAATGCGTGGGTGTCCGCACTTGCCGGGCTCGACGGCGTAGCTCCCGGCCCCATCGGTACCACCGGTTACTGCATGGGCGCCCGATTGGCCGTCCGCACCGCCACGTCCCACCCTGACGTGGTGGCAGCGTGCGGAGGGTTCCACGGCGGCGGCCTGGCCACGGACGAGCCGGACAGCCCGCACCTGGAACTTGGCAACGCTCGGGCCCGGTTCGTCTTCGGCCATGCGGACCATGACCGGAGCATGGCACCGGAAGCCGTCGCCCGGCTCGGCGAAGCCCTGCAGGCCGCAGGGCTTGAGGCCTCCAACGAAATTTATGCAGGGGCGCCGCACGGTTACACCATGGCCGACACTTCCGCCTTCAACCCGGCGGCAACCGAGCGGCACTTCGAGGAACTGAAGGCGCTGCTCGACGCGACGCTGAAGGGCTGAGCTCCCTCGGCGCAGCACGCCTCACGTGTTTCGAGTAACGGGGTCCGTATCACTCGATGAAGCTGGCAAAGTATGCCGCGGCCATGTCCTCGTCGCCGCGTCCCGCGTCAGTGACGCGACCCAGTCTTGCTGACCCCGCCTCAGCGAGGTCTAGCCGGATACCGTTTGCATGGGCGGCGTCGACAATGAGGCGTGCGTCTTTTGCGGCGGTCTTGGCAGCGAACGACGCCGGAGTGAGCGCGTCGTCGAGGATGAGTCCGGCCTTCAGGCGAAGGTAGGGCATGTCGAGTCCGCCACCGCCGATGGCATCGAAGAAGGATTGTGGGTCGACGCCGAGTGCCTGGGCAAGTGCGATGGTCTCTCCTGCAGCATTGGTGGCCGCGATGACCCAACTGTTGGCGACGAGCTTCAGACGAGTCCCGGTGCCGGCGGCACCATCCTCCCCGGTCCAGACGGTCCGGGCGCCGATCGCGTCGAACACGGGTCCAATGCTCGAACGAACCTGGGTGGGTCCGGCGGCGAGGATGGTAAGTTGACCCTTTTCGGCAGGCTGTCGGGTGCCAAGCACCGGCGCGTCGACGAATGTGAGGCCGTACTCGGCAGCGAGTTCGCCCAGCGCTCCGACGTCATCGATCCCGACGGTGGTGGACTGAATCCATACGCCACCCGCCTTGATTCCCGGATGCGCGGCGTCCATTGCAGCGCGTACCGCGTCGGCGTCGTAGAGCATCGTCACGATGACGTCGGCGTCGGTAACGGCTTCCGCGGCGGTGGCCGTGACTGTGATGCCGTCATTTCGGAGCGGTTCGGCCTTTTGCAAGGTGCGGTTCCAAGCGCGGACGGTAATACCTGCCCGGCGGATGGACCGGGCCATGGCCGCGCCCATGATCCCGGTGCCGAGGACGGCGACTGTCGGCGTGCCCGTTGAGCTCATCGCGGTGTTGCGGATGCTGGTTTGTTCGGGTTCAGACATGGGGTCATCTTATACACGCGCCGCATCCCCAGGGAGGACCGTCGGCTGACCGTCTCAACGCCCTCCTCGGCTAATTGTTAATATGCGGGCTTGTTTTTTGTGGCGTTCGTGATTTCAGTGGGGATTGAGGCATAGCTTTGAACCGACGACGGTGGCCGGATGGGTGTCACCGGCCACGAGAGGACCAATAAATGCCAGAAGATGCGATGTTTTCCTCAGGGCTGTTGAGCCGACGTGGGGCGCTTACCCTCGGACTGGGCGCCCTCGGTGCCGGTGCCCTGGCCGGCTGCGGCGGCACGCCGACGCTTCCGGCGCCGTCGGGCTCTGCCGGGTCCAGCGTGGCGGGAAGCGGTTCCGTCATCGATCTGGCCGCCTTCGACGCCGTGCTGGCCAAAGGCGCCGTCGCCCCGGATTCAATAGTGCAGGCCAGCGCCTGGGCCAAGGCCATCAAGGCCAAGGGCCAGCTAATGCGGGGCGGCACAGATACATCCGTGCTCTTTTCCTTGCGGGACCCCGCCACGGGAAAGGTGGCCGGTTTTGATGCCGGCCTGTCACAGCTGCTCGCCAAGTACATCATCGGTGAGCCCAAGGAGAACCTCTCCCAGGTCACCGTGGACACGCGAGAGACGGTGCTGCAGAACAATTCGGTGGACGTTATCTTTGCCACCTACTCCATAACGCCCAAGCGTGCCGAGAAGGTGGACTTCGCCGGCCCGTACTATGAGTCCAAGTCGGCCATCTTGGTCAAGGCGGACAACACCTCCATCAAGTCTGTGGCGGACCTGGCTGGCAAAACGGTAGCAACCGAGAGCGCGTCCACCGGCGTTACCCTCCTTAAGGACGTGGCCCCGCAGGCCAACGTCCAGACCTTCGACGACAACCCCAAGTGCCTGGCGGCGGTCCAGCAAGGCCGGGTGGAGGCTTACGTCATCGACCAGTCCATCCTGCTGTCTGATGCTGCCAAGAACAAGGACGTGAAAATCGTAGGCGACACCTTTGGCAACAGCGACAAATACGGCATAGGGCTGCACAAGGGTACGGACGCGCTTGCGTTCGTCAACGCATGGCTGAAAATTGTAGAGTCCGACGGCTCCTGGGATGCCTTGTGGAAAGCCACCGTGGGCCAAGTGCTCAAGACAGATCCCCCGAAACCACCTGCCATCGGCGCCTGAGGCCTCGCCAATGGATCAGTTGTTCACCACGTACCTTGGTGACCTGCTGGCCGGACTCTGGATGACGGTGCGCCTGACCGCCGTCGCTTTCCTCGGTTCGCTGGTCGTCGGTACGGCAATCGCCGCATGCCGCGTCAGCCCCATCCTGCCGCTCCGTGCGTTCGGGCGGCTGTACGTGGAACTTTTCGTCAACATTCCACTAATCAGTCTCTTGGTGGTGGTGACCTTCGGCCTCCCGGACATTGGAATCACGTTCGATCTGTTCACCTGCGCGGCTCTCTCCATGATCCTGCTGGGGGCCGCGTTCACTTGTGAAGCCATCAGGACCGGCATCAATGCGGTGTCGGTGGGCCAGGTCGAGGCCGCCCGCTCCATCGGCCTGGACTTCTTCGGAGTGCTCCGCTTCGTGCTGTTTCCCCAGGCCTTCCGCAGCGTGATCCAGCCGATCGTCAATGTGTTCATCGGCATCCTTCTCAGCTCATCCCTTGCTGGCGTCATAGGGGTGAAGGACCTGACCCTCCAGGTTTCGGAGATCAACAACGAAGCGGCGCTCGGGCTGACCACGTATCTCCTGGCCGCCGTCGCCTATGTGGTCATTTCCCTGCTGGCCGGTGGTCTGGGAGCCCGGCTGGAACAACGGCTGCGGGTTCGGCGATGAAAGGATTCCAGCCATGAGCACCCAAGACAGTCTCTTCGACGCGGCCGGCCCGAGGGCACGGCGGCGGATCCGCATCCTCACGGTGCTGAGCCTTGTTGTTATCGCCTGCCTCGTGTGGGCGGTGCTGCTGCGTTTCGGCCAGGCGGGGCAGCTTGCCGCCGACCGCTGGGCTGAATTCACGCAGGGACCGTACCTGCTCTTCCTGCTCGCCGGGCTCGGCAATACCGTGGCCGCTGCGGCTGCGTCCGCAGTTCTTGCGCTGCCCCTTGGGCTGCTCCTCGCGCTCGGCAGGCTGTCGTCGCGCACGCCACTTCGGCGACTTTCCACAGGGTGGATCGAATTCTTCCGCTCGGTACCGCTGCTCCTGGTGGTCTACATCTTTGTCAGTGGCCTTCCCCAATACGGGATCAACCCGGATATCTTCTGGAAGCTCGTCATCCCGATCACGCTGTGCAGTTCTGCGGTTATGGCCGAGATCTTCCGGGCCGGGATCATTGCGCTCCCGGCCGGCCAGAGCGAAGCTGGAATGAGCGTGGGCCTGTCCCAGAGCCAGCTCATGCGCAGCATCGTTCTTCCCCAAGCCGTCAGGATTGTGGTCCCGTCCATGGTGGCGCAGCTGGTGGTGCTGCTCAAAGACACCACCCTGGGCTACGCCGTCAGCTATCCGGAACTGATGAAGACCTCCAATAATCTCACCGCCTACACCAACCACCTGATCCAGACGTACCTGATTATCGCGGCGGTCTATGTGGTCACCAATGTCCTGATTTCCCATCTGGCCCGGTATCTTGAGCGCCGGATGTCCGGACGGCCCGCCCGGATCGCACAGGAGGCCCTGGAAGTAGGCATCGGCTGAGCGACAGCCTCGGCGCGCTGCCAGCTATCTCGTCGGACATTCCGGTTCGGCCGCATCGGGGTTTGCGCGGGGTGGCCGGTTATCCACTAACTGATGGTTCCTGTTTCGCAGGCGTTTCAGCCGAGATCCTGGATGCGGTTGCACGGGTCCTGCGGTTGGACGAGGCGGAGACGCAGCATCTTGCACGATCTCGCCCGGACGGCAGCCCTGTCACCGGTCCGGCCTCAGGCATCTGTGCGCGCACCGACGGCTAGCGGCGTGAGGCCCTCGCTGCAGGCATTCCTGGACGCCCACCTCGCCCTCTCCGAACGGCTCCCCGAGAACGACGGCGCGACCGTCACCTGGGGCGAGCACGTCACGAACGAAGAGTACCGGCGCGCGCGGAAGCGCGCGCTCCAGCAAGATAGCTAATCGATCCGATCAGGAAGGAGAAGTTTCATGACCGCACCATCAAGGCCGTGCTGCCGGGAATGCGCGCCCGTCGCTCCGGGACGATCGTCAACCTGTCCTCCATTGGCGCCCGCATTTGCCCGGAAGGCTCCGGCTACTACTCCGCGGTGAAAGCCGCGATCGAGGCGCTCACATTGTCGCTGCGCAAAGAGGTCGCACCTTTGGGCATCCGCGCGATCGCCGTCGAGCCCGGCGCGTTCCGCACCGACTTCGCCGGCCGCTCCCTCACCCAGGCCGCCGAACCGATCGCCGACTACGCCGAAACAGCCGGAAAGCGCCGCAAGGAACACGACACGGTGCACGGCACCCAGAATGGCGACCCCGCGAAGGCGGCTGCAGCGCTCATCAAGGTCGTCGAGTCCGAGGACGCCCCCTACCTGTTGCTGCTCGGAAACGACGCCTCGAACGCTTTCCGTGCTGCACGGGACGCGTTGCGGGCGGACGCCGACACCTGGGAGCCGCTCAGCCGCAGCACCGACTTCGATGCCTGACGGTGGTCCAGGCGCGGCACCGTCACCGCGCTTGTTGGGCTTTGGCCCTCGGCCCGGTGCCTGAGCTGTAGACTCTTTCGTCTCTTGCGCCGGCCAGGATCTTCTGGATGCGCTGGTACGACACTCCGAACACCTCTGCGATTTCCGGCGGGGTAACCCCTTCAGCCATCAGTCCAAGGACCGCTTCCACGCGCCGTCGCCCGGCCTCATTCAACAGCTCGTCGGCCCGGACCTTCAAGGACTCGGCCCGCACCCAGGAGAGGATGCCCGGGCGGTCGGCTTCGTACGCGACGTCGAAAACCAGCCGCTCGCCTCCTACCTGCAGAACCTCGGCTAGCTGCTCCGCCAAGGACCGTTGCGCAGCCATCAGGCGCGGTCCAGTGACACTCACGGGCCTCTCCATGTCGCGGACCGTCCACTGCGCACCGTCCCAACTGGCCCTGATCCGAACCGTCAACGGGGACTCGTCGGCCACGCTCCGTCGCGCAAGCCAGTCGCGGAGCCGGACCGGATCGTACCGGGCCGCGCCCCGGTTCCCGGCCAGACGCAGATCAGCAGCCGTACCGTTGAGGGCGTCGGCGAGGACCTTGAAGGACTTCACATCCAGCCCTGCCCGCGTGGCTGCTTGCCGCAAAGTCAGCGGAGCCTCCCGTGACGGCACTCCAGCATCCATCCCATGTCCTCCCCGAAGGCTCAAAGGTTCCTGGTTAGAGCCAACAGCCCACGGGCAAGTAGGGACACGAGTGCCGGGTACTTGATTTTTGGCGGCCCTACGGGCGGAAACACTCAGCCTACTTACTATTCGGGGGCCAGTGTCCTGACGACAGCAGCGGCGCTTGGCGAGGCAGCCGGGATTACCGCTTGCCTCGTGCCGCTGACAGATGGATCAGCCCAGCGCCGCCACTGATTCCAGCGCGTCCCATGCGAAGCTGGCGAGCCAGTGCGTGGACATGAAGTCGCCGCTCTCCAGCCCGCGAAGCCCGGCCTTGAGCATCGGATCAAGTGCCTGACCAAGCACAGCAGTAGCAGCGGAAGCCTCGGCACTGCCGGATCCGCGAAGCGTCGCAATGATGCGGGCGAGCTGCCCGGCGCGGGTCAGATTCAGCCCATGCAGGTGCACCAGGTACCCGTCGGTCTCGTCCGTCACACTGACGGGCTGCAGGATCCGCGACTCCGCTGAGAGTCCCGGCAGGAGCCCGGCGAACCAGGCAGCGAACTCGTCGGCGGACAGAATCCGGCGCATCAGGTCCGCCTCGCTCAGTCCAGCGGAGAGGAAGTCCTGGCCGCTGAGCTCCCAGTCGCCGGGCCAACCGCGGTCGTTGCCAAACCACCCGCGCGCAGCTTCTTCGCATGCCTTGGCTGCATCATCCCGGCCCAGTGACTGGAAGGCATCCAGCATGTACCCCACTCCGAAGGCCGCGTTGGTGTGCAGGCCGTGCCGGACGGGATACTGCGCCTTGGCCAGCCATGCCACGCTGAGCTCCGCCCCAGCATCGACCAGGGGCTCCAGCGCGGTACCCCATTTCCGGATCTGCGGATCATCCGAGGCGGAACACGTTGCCGCCAGCCGCATGAGCCATGCCCACCCGTACGGGCGCTCCCAGGACGGGTTGGCCAGCAGGTAGTCGCGCTCCACCGCCAGCTTGGCCGTGGTCAGGTTGGCGTCCAGCGCTTCCCGCAACGACGCAGCCGTGGGGCCCTCCACCCAAACCTTTGTGCCGCCGTCGGACGCTCCTTCCAAAGCCGAGGCGGAAGCACCGCCGAGCAGGCTCACTCCGAGCCAGTGCATGTGCACGCAGGAGTGCCAGTCGAAGGAGGTATAGAACGCGGGGTGGATCTGCTCCGGAGAGGGCCGGTCGTTAGCGGAAACCTGGGTGTGGTGGGCCGAGTGCGGGAAGGGCTCGGAAAGGTTGCCCAGCACCACGGCAGCGTATCCCGGTGCCGCCTGTGCGCGAAAATCGTTGTCCATGGTGCTCCTTTGCGGGGGTTTAGTGAAAGGCGAGGAAGTACATCAGCCCGATGTTGACTGCCAGCAGCGGGATTGCGGTGCCCACCTGCGCCGTGATGACGCCGTACTTGTTCTCCATTTCCAGCAGCGCGGACGGCACCAGGTTGAAGTTGGCCGCCATGGGGGTGCAGAGTGTCCCGCAGAAGCCGGCGAGCATGCCGATGGCGAAGACGATGGCCGGGTCGCCATGGAATCCCTGCACCAGGACGGGCCAGCCGATTGCGGCCGTCATGATGGGGAACGCGGCGAACCCGTTGCCCATGAGCACGGTGAACAGGAACATGCCCACGCAGTACACGATCACGCCGGCGATCAGCGAGCCCTTGGGAAGCAGCCCGGAGGCGAGCGTGCCCACCGCGGTGCCCACACCGGCCTTGGTGAAGAGGATGCCGAGCGTCGTGAGCATCTGCGGCAGCAGCGCGGCCCAGCCGATCGATTCAAGGATGCGGCGGCTTTCGAAAATGGGCGTCGCCGGGTTCTTGGGCTTGAGGATCAAAAGGGCGACGACGACGGCCGCCACGGCACCGATGGCCAGGGCCACCAGCGTGGTGTTCTTGGGATCGAGCAGCGGCGTGCGGCCGATCACCAGCACCGGCGCTGCCAGCACCAGGATCACCGTGACCAGGGGAAGCGTAAGGGCGGGGATGAAGAGCTTGTTGCCGAAGCGCTTGGCGAACGCCTCCCGCTCCGGGCCGGTGGTGGTGCGGTGTTTGCCGTGGCCCAGCAGGCCGGTGGAGGCAAGGACCACCAGGACCAGGACGGCGATGCCCAGGATCCAGCCCGGCGCGGTGCCCGCCTGGACCCAGGTGCTGTAGAAGAAGCACAGGCCCAGCAGGCCCCAGAAGGCCGAGCTGCCCCAGCGGCGGGGATGGTTGGCGTCGGCGGCAATCAAGGATGCCCACGCGACGAAGAGAATGCCGATCAGCCAGTAAACCGCTTCAACGTTGATCATTTGGCTTCTCCTGCGGATTCTTTCTGGGCGGTGAGCTCGTATTCGCGGTATTCCTTGTCCAATTGCTTGTCCAGGCGCAGCAGCCTGAAGCCGTGGATGAGGAAGGCGGCGATAGCAGTGGGGATGGCCCAGAGCGCCAATTGGAGCGGTTCCAAATGCAGGTGGTAGGTGGTGTCAACGAACGTCGTGATAAGCAGGATGGAGCCGACGGCCACGAAGACGTCCTCACCGAAGAAGACCCCCACGTTGTCAGCGCCTGCGGAGTGGCCCTTGATCTTCTCGCTGATCTTTTCCGGCACATGGCCGTAGCGGCGCAGCGCTGCGCCCTCTGCCATGGGGAACACCAGCGGGCGGACGGTCTGGGCGTGGCCGCCGATGCTGTTCAGGCCGACGGCGGCGGTAATCTGGCGGACTGCCAGGTAGCCGATCAGGACGCGGCCTGCGGTCAGCTTGGCGAGGCGGCCGATGAGGATCTTGGCCTGCTCCTGGAGCCCGAAGAACTCAATGATGCCCACCACCGGCAGCACCGCAACGAAGATGGTGACCGAGCGGCTGTTGGCGAACCCGGTGCCGAACGAGTCAAGGATCTGCGCGGGGTTCATGCCGCCCAGCAGTGCCGTGACAATGCCGGCGACGGTGACGACAATCAGGGGGTTCAGGCGGATGGCAAAGCCAACGATCACCAGGAGGACCCCGATGAGTACAAGCATGGTTATCCCTTCCCAGGGGACCCGTGACGGGTCTGCGAAAGTGGGGGGCCGGCGCGTCCGTGCCCCGGTTGAAGGGTTGGGCGGCGCCGAGGGGCGGGAGCCCCTGTCACGTCAAAGCTGCAGGTTTTAGTGAGCTGCAGAACAACGGTGTGACTTACAGCATACCGTTTTGTTCAACAATCCTACAACCCCTCCCGGGGAAAAGTTTTGGCTAACGCTCGACGGCGGCGAGCAGCTGCGCCTCGGCGCGGTCCAGGTACCCCGCCAGGAAGTCCGCTGCCGCGGCCAGCTTCCCGGCCTCGAGGAGTTCCACGATCTTCGCGTTGTCCTCGACGTAGGGCTCGTGGAAGGCCGGGTTGGCGGCCATGGAGTGGAATACCAACCGCATTTCGGCCAGTACCTGGTCCATGAGGTTGTTGAGCCGCTCGCTGCCGGCGCGCTCTACGATGGCACGGTGGAAGTCCTGGTTGGCACCGGCCATTCCCGGGATATCTCCGTCCACGGCGGCGGCCCTGGCCGCCTTGATGATTCCTGCCAGGGTTTCCATGGAGGCGTCACCGGACCACAGCACAGCGGCCGGCTCGAGGAAGCGGCGCACACGGTAGATCTCCCGGATGTCGTCAGCCGTGGGATGGGCGACGAACACTCCGCGGTTGGGGATGCGCGTGACGATATGCTCCGCGTGGAGCGCGGTGAATGCCTCCCGCAGGGTATTGCGGGACACGCCAAGTGCCTCGCAAAGGGCTTCCTCCGCGAGCTTGGAGCCTGGCTTCAGCTTCCCGGCCTCGATGCGGCTGCGGAGCTGGGCCGCGACCCAGAGGCCCGTTTCGGCGTGCTTTGTGGTCTTGGCCTGGGCTTGGAGATCGGCAAGCACCTCGTCAAACGTCATGGGACCACGATATCGGCCCGGACCGGCGCCACAGCGCCAGCGTCGCGGCTCAACCGATGCTGGTGAGCACCTGGCCGGGCGTTACGGCGTCACCCGCCGCTGCCAACTGCTCACCGAGCGTGCCGGACCGGTGGGCTGCAACGGCCGTCTCCATCTTCATGGCTTCAAGCACCAGCACCGTTTCCCCTTCCTCGACCGACGCCCCGGGCTGGGCCAGCCACTTCACGACGGTGCCCGCCATGGTCGCCAGCAGATCGCCGTCGTTCTCCTCCGCCGGAGTCTCCGTGCCATTGTCCTGGGCCCCGGTACCGGAAGCTCCGGTACCTCGCCGTGCGCCGCCGTCGAGCAGTGCATCCAGCAGCGTCTTGGGAAGACCCAGCTCCATCCGTTTGCCGTCCACCTCGATGCCGATGGTCCGGCGGGGTTCCTCCGGCGCGGCGGGGCTGAAGGCAGGGTCCGCCGCCAGGACCGACGCGAACTCGCTCTCGATCCAGGTGGTGTAAATGTCCAGCCCGTCGGCACGGGTGAAGTCCGGGTCCTGTACCACGGCCCGGTGGAACGCCAGCACGGTGGCCAGGCCTCCGATGCGGAACTCCCGCAGGGCCCGGCGTGCGCGGCGCAGGGCCTGCTGCCGGTCCGCTCCGGTGACCACAAGCTTGGCGAGCAGGGAGTCGAACTGCCCCGGCACCACGGAGCCGGCGCGGACACCGGTGTCCACACGGATCCCCGGCCCGGTGGGCACCTCGAACTCCGTGATAGAGCCCGGGGACGGCAGGAAGCCCCGGCCCGGGTCCTCAGCGTTGATCCGGAACTCGAATGCGTGGCCCCGTGGTTCCGGGTCCTCCAAAACGGGAAGCTTCTCCCCCGCCGCGATGGCCAGCTGCGCGGCCACCAGATCCACGCCCGAGGTCTCCTCGGTGATGGGGTGCTCCACCTGCAGCCGGGTGTTCACCTCCAGGAAGCTCAGGAAACCCGAGCCATCCAGCAGGTACTCCACGGTCCCCGCGCCCACGTATCCGGCCTCGCGGCAGATCGCCTTGGCCGAGGCATGGATGGCAGCGCGTTGTTCGGCGGCAAGGAACGGCGCGGGGGCCTCCTCCACAAGCTTCTGGTGGCGGCGCTGCAACGAGCAGTCGCGGGTTCCCACCACCACCACGTTCCCGTGCATGTCCGCGATGACCTGGGCTTCCACGTGGCGCGGGCGGTCCAGGAACTTCTCCACATAGCACTCACTACGGCCGAAGGCAGCCAAGGATTCACGCACTGCCGAGTCGAAGCTCTCCTCGATGTCGGCCTGGTTCCGGACCACCTTCAGGCCGCGGCCGCCGCCGCCGAAGGCAGCTTTGATGGCGACCGGAAGGCCCACCTGCTCCGCGAAGGCGCGGACCTCGGCCGCGCTGGCCACCGGCCCGTCGCTGCCCGGCGCGAGCGGGGCGCCGGCGCGGACGGCCACCTCTCGGGCGCTGACCTTGTCGCCCAGGAGCCGGATGGTCTCCGGGGAAGGGCCGATCCAGGTCGGGCCGGCGTCGATGACTGCCTGGGCGAAGCCGGCGTTCTCGGACAGGAAGCCGTAGCCGGGGTGGACGGCGTCGGCACCGCTTTTCGCGGCGACGGCGAGGATTTTCTCGATGTCCAGGTAGGTTTCCTGGGGCCTGGAGCCACCCAGCGAGTACGATTCGGTGGCTACTGAGACGTGCAGCGCATCGGCGTCGGGGTCGGCGTAGATGGCCACGCTGTCCAGGCCTGCATCGTCGCAAGCGCGGGCGATCCGGACGGCAATCTCGCCGCGGTTGGCAATGAGGACTTTACGCATGGGAGGTTTCCTTAGGTGTTTCGGGCAGCTCTGCCGGGAACGCCGCCGCGGCGAACCGCACGGTGGTGCCCGGGGGAAGTTGTGCGGCTTTGTCCAGGTCCGCGTGGACGACGACGGCAATCACCGGGTAGCCGCCGGTCACCGGGTGATCGGACAGGAACAGGACCGGCTGGCCTTCCGGAGGCACCTGCACGGCGCCGCGGACGGTTCCTTCGCTGGCCAGTTCGCCGTCGCGGCTGCGGGTGAGTGCCTGGCCGTTCAGCCGCAGTCCGATCCGGTTCGACTGGGGCGTGACGGTCCATTCCTGGGCCAGGAAGGCCTGCAGCATTTCGGCGCTGAACCAGTCCTGCCGGGGTCCGGGAACCACACGCAGCACGATGGCCTGGCTTACGTCCGGGAGGGGCGAGATCTCGGGATGGCCCACGACGCTGCCTGGTTTGGGGGGTCGGACGGTCAGGATAGTGCCCGCTTGAAGCGGTTCGGGGCCGATGCCGGACATGGTGTCCGTGGATCGGCTGCCCAGGGCTTCGGATCCACCGAGTCCGCCGCGGACACCTACGTAGGAGCGCAGGCCCGCAGTGGGGGTGCCCACAGTGAGCCGCTCCCCTGCCAAGAGGGCGAATGGGGCGTCGCACGCCGGGTGCAGGGTCGCCCTCGGCCGCCGCTCATCCGCAGCCTGTTCGTCGTCCGGGCGCGTGACCGTCAGCGGAACGGCTGCTCCGGTGACGGCGATGACCTGGTCGCTGAGGGCAACAAGTTCGAGCCCGCCGAAAAGGAGTTCGATCCCGGCGGCATCCTCCGGATTGCCGACCAGGCGGTTCGCGCGGCGAAGTGCTCCGCGGTCCATGGCGCCGGCGCTGCTCACGCCGAGCGCTGCGTAACCCGGGCGGCCGAGGTCCTGGATGGTGGACTGCAGTCCGGGCTTGCGGACGGCGAGGCCTTCGGTGGCTTGCTCTTCCGCCTCGGCGTCGCTGGGCTTGGGCTTCTGCTGTTGAGTCACGAGCTGTTGAGTCACGGTGGCCTTGGCGCGGACGGCGTGGAACCGGACCGTGTCCCCGGGACGGATCAGCGCAGGGTTCTCCCGGCCGAGGTCCCACATGGCTGCATCGGTCCGGCCGATCAGCTGCCAGCCGCCCGGCGACTGCCGGGGGTAGACCGCCGAGTAGGCGCCGCCCAAGGCGACCGCGCCCGCAGGAACAGCCGTACGCGGCGACCGGCGACGCGGAACCTCCAGGCTGGAATCCTCGCCCGTGAGGTAGGCAAAGCCCGGAGCGAAGCCGGCGAAGGCCGCGGTCCAGAGCTGGCCTGTGTGGGCTGCCACCACTCCCTCGCGGCCCAGCCCGGTGAGGGCCGCCACCTCATCCAGGTCCTCGCCGTCGTACACCACGTCGATGCTGACCAGCGTGCTGTCAGTTTCCACGGGCGCCTCAAGGTCCAAGCCGCGTACATGTGCCGCCAGTGCCTGTATAGCCTGGGGCGAATCCGCCGTGATGAGGACCGTTCCGGCGGCGGCGATGACGTCGATCTGGCCCGGCTGCGGATGCGCGGTGAGCTGCGTCTGGAGGCTGAGGACAGCTTGCAGGGATGGCAGCTCCACCAGGATGGCACGGTCGCCGGCGGCCCTGATCCCGTTTAGGCCGGCGGGTGCGGCGGCTTCGCTTGCTTGCTGCTGTGGGGTCATGGCTAGGCGAAGCTCCGGATCTGGATGCCGGCGTCCACGAGTGCGGCGCGGACGGCTGCGGCCATGGCCACAGCCCCGGGGGTGTCGCCGTGAAGGCAGATGCTTTCAGCATTGACGGGGACCAAGGAGCCGTCGATGGCTCGGACCACACCGTCGGTGGCGAGGCGCAGGACGTGCTCGACGACGTCCGCAACCTCGTGCAGCACGGCGCCGGGTTCGC
This sequence comes from Arthrobacter bambusae, assembly GCF_030812595.1. Classification (GTDB taxonomy): domain Bacteria; phylum Actinomycetota; class Actinomycetes; order Actinomycetales; family Micrococcaceae; genus Arthrobacter; species Arthrobacter bambusae_B. The sequence goes on along the minus strand of NZ_JAUSSZ010000001.1, from coordinate 341,859 downwards.
GCCGGGAGACCAGGGTGCCGTCCGGATTGTAGGCGCGGTCAGCGAACGCCTCGGTCACGGTACGGAGCCCGGCGGCTTCGGCCTGGTGCTGGATCTCGGAGTTCGGGAGCACCATGAGGGGCAGCGTGGGGTCCACGGCGAGGATGGCAGCAACCACGGCGCCGGCCTGCTGCGGATGGTTCACGATGGTGTTGTACAGGGCCCCGTGCGGCTTGACGTAGCGGACGGCGGTTCCGGCAGCGAGGGCCATCGCCTGGACCGCGCCGATCTGGTAAACGACATCTGCGGTCAGCTCGGCCGGGGTCATGTCCACGAAACGGCGGCCGAATCCGGCCAGGTCACGGTAGCCGGGGTGCGCGCCGACGGTGACGCCGGCCTTCACGGCAGCCTGGCACGTGGCCATGATGCCGACAGGATCCCCCGCGTGGAACCCGCAGGCGACGTTGGCGCTGGACACGCTTTCAAAAATGGCGGCGTCGTCGCCGAAGGACCAGTTCCCAAAGGACTCGCCGACGTCGCTGTTCAGATCGATGCTGGGCATTGTGATCTCCGTCTCGGTTTGGTGTCCTTCAAGGATGCACTAAAACCCGAGATTGTTCAACAATCTTCCGGCGGATTAAGCCGCCGTCATCGAAATGCCCTGGGCACGCGGTTCCCGATGGGAAGCTAGCGCGCCAGCCGGGTTTCCTCCTCGACGCGACCCAACTTGTCCGGGTTCCGCATCGCGAAGATCCGGGCAATCCGGCCGTCCTCGACCACCACGCTGATGAGCGACGGGCCGCCTGCTTCGTCGTCGATCCGGATGCCGAGGCCGCCGTTGAGCCAAAGCAGGGCGACTTTCGGATTGACCGCCCATTGCGGGAACGGGCGCAGCAGATTGATCACCTTCTTCACGCCGTACACAGGCACCCGCGAGGCCTGCGCGATTCCGCCGCCGTCGGCGACGAGGACAACGTCCGGGGCCAGGACATCCATCAGGCCCTGCACGTCGCCGGTGGTGACTGCGGCGAGGAAACGTTCGACGACGGCCTGCTGCTCGCTGCGGTCCACCTGCATCCGGGGGCGGCGTGCCGCCACATGCGAACGCGCACGGCTGCTGATCTGACGGACGGCCGCCGTCGACTTGTCCACCGCTTCCGCGATCTCCTCGTAGGGTGCGTCGAAGACCTCTCGCAGGACGAAAACCGCCCGCTCCACCGGGGTCAGCGATTCGAGGACCGCGAGCATGGCGATCGAGACGTTCTCGGCCAGTTCAATGTCTTCGGCGACGTCCGGCGCGGTGAGCAGCGGCTCGGGCAGCCATTCGCCCACGTACTCTTCCCGCCGTCGACTCAAGGTCCGCAGCCGGTTCAGCGCCTGGCGGCTGACGATGCGGACGAAGTAGGCCCGCGGGTCACGAACCTCCGCACGGACCCCGGCATCGAGGCCGGCCCACCGAATCCAGGCCTCCTGCACCACGTCCTCCGCGTCGGCAGCGGAGCCGAGCATCTCATAGGCAACGGTGAACAGGAGGCTGCGGTGCGTGGTGAAAAGCTCCAGGCTGTCTGTGGTGCCGGAAGTGCCGCTGCTGCGCATACCCGCCACGCTACCGCGCGCCCGCCCGGGAGCGCGAGGGACCCGGCGCTGCGAGGGGCTTCAGGCCGCACGAATCAGAAAAGCCCTCGGACTCGATGCCGAGCGCCACGTTGCCGCGGGTGGTGAGGTTGGCGTAGCCGATCACGCTCGTGAGCTCCACTAGCGCCGCCGCGCCGAGCTGCTCCAGCAATCGGGCGGCGAGCTCGTCGCTGACGGTAACCGGCGTGGTGCTCATGGCCTCGGCGTACTCCAACACGTCGCGTTCCAGCGGCGTGAAGACGCTGGAATCGCGCCAGCACGGGATCTGCTGCGCCTTGTCCAAATCGAGGCCCTTGTTGTGCGCCATGAAGTAGTTGAAGTCCAGGCACCACGTGCAGCCGATCAGCGACGCCACCGCCATGTGGGCATAGGATTTCAGCGATTCGTCGCAGCTGTTCCACTTCTGCAGCTTCTGCCCCATGCCCATGGACGCCTTGAGCACGGCCGGGTTGTGCCACATGACGCCCAGCGATTCCGGCACCTTGCCGAACATTTTAGCGCTGAACTTCTTGATGAGGGTGCCGTAAAGTCCGGTGATCTCTGCGGCTGGGATCCGGGTGGTCATGATTCCTCCTGGGGTCGGTTTCCTTGCCTTACGCCATGAAGACACCGGCCGGACGGAATGTGTGACAGCCCCGGCTGTTAATTTCTCAGCTCACGGAGAGGATTGGGATGGAAGAATGACCCAAGCTCCGGAATTCCAGGCCGAAACGCTTGTCCCGGCAAACTCGGCGCGGGACAACGGGGCGAACGCCTGGGGTTCAGGATGCGGGCCCGGTTCCGTCCTGGCCCTCCATGCGCCGGCGCTGCTCCTCGAGTTCCTTCTCGCCTTCTTCCTCTGCCGAGTAGAGCTTGGAATTCGTGATCTGCAGTTCTCTCATGACGGCATCGATTTTCAGGTGCATGGCCGCGGAGTCGCGGTTCTGGGTGTTCTGGATGATGAACACCATCAAGAACGTCACGATGGTCGTGCCGGTATTGATCACGAGCTGCCAAGTGTCGGAGAAGCCCAGGAACGGGCCCGTACCGGCCCACAGGACGAGGACGGCGACAGCCCCCGCGAACACCCAGGCGTGGCCGAGTACCTTGGCCGTCCTGGAGGTGAACCGCGTGAAGAAGTCCTGGTGCTCTTCCCTTTTCCCCTTGTCCATGCCCCCATAGTGCCCGAACGCCGAAGCCCGGTGGCGACGACACGCTGGCCGGACATCACCGGCGCGGGCCTGCGGTGGGTAGGGTCAGCCTGGGAGACTGCCAGACTGTAAGTCCAACACTCGATTGAACAAGGTGGACCAAGTGCCGGCTGAATCCCGACAGACGAGTGGGCCGCTTTCGAAGCCCCGGACGGGTTTCGCGCGCCAAGTCACGGCACTCCTGGGATTTCTCGTTGTCTCCTTCACGGTGTCTTGGCTGGGGTCGATGGTCATCCTTGGCAATGCCTCCGGCTGGTACGCAACGGCCAGCAAAGCGCCGTGGACGCCGCCGGGCTGGGTTTTCGGTTTGGTTTGGACGGTGTTGTACACGGCGATGGCCGTGGCTTCGTGGCTGGTCTGGCGCCAACGGTCGGCCAAAACCCGCGGAGCCATGACGGCGTACGGTGTCCAAATGCTGCTCAACCTGGCGTGGGCACCCACCTTTTTCGGCATGTACCCGACATGGGGCGACGCCGCACTATGGCTTGCCCTTCTCCTCATCGCCGCTCTGGCTCTGGCCGTGGCAGCCACAACCGTCCTGTTCGGCCTTATAAACAGGACGGCGGGACTGCTCATGCTGCCCTACATTTCCTGGATCGTGTTCTCAGCGAGCCTGAACCTCTATGCCGCGGCCAACAACTAACAAGGCCCTGCCAGCCAGCGGGCTCCGCCGCGCGTCAGTGGTAGGAAGCGTTCCATCTCCAATCCGTCGATAGAAACTACCCCCGCGTTGAGTTACCCCCACGCATCGCATCAGCCATGGACCCGACCCACTCCCCAGCGTTTGGGCGGCGGGTAGACGAACCGCGCGATCGTCGTCGTCACCCAGCCGATGCAAAAGCCGGCGAAGACCAAGAGGTGCTTGGGTGCTCCGGTGCAGTGCCGCTCACGAAGACGGTCCGGAGGGGCGAAAATTATGACAGTGACCTTCTATTGAAAGTGACACTTATTTACCATAGACTTTCATTAACGCAGGAAATGCACCCCAGATGGCAAATGGGAGGCGGAAGCCATGAAGATGGAAACTTTCGACAACCGGCGCTGGTGGGCGCTGGGGGCCATCATGCTCGCCGTCCTCGCGGTTGGGCTCGACATCACGGTGCTTAGTGTCGCGTTGCCCACGCTAGCGACGGGGCTGCACGCAGCGGAGTCAGAGTTGCAGTGGTTCTCGGCAGGCTATGCGTTGGCACTTGCGGCGGCGATGCTGCCGGCAGGGGTTCTCGGCGATCGTTTCGGCCGGAAGAAAGTCATGATGACCTCGCTGGTGATGTTCGGCCTAGGATCCGCGGCGTGTTCGTACGCAGCAAACCCCGGGATGTTCATCATCGCTAGAATCATCCTCGGCGCTGCGGGTGCCGGCCTGACTGTGACCGCCCTGAGTGTGATCACGGTCATCTTCTCCGAGGAGGAACGGCCCCGCGCCGTTGGCCTGTGGGCGGCCGCGAACTTCCTCGCCATGCCGATCGGACCGATCCTGGGAGGGTGGCTCCTCAGCCATTTTTGGTGGGGCTGGGTCTTCTTGATGAACGTGCCCGTCGTGATCATTGGAATCATTGCCGTCCTCGTGGCAGTGCCGGAATCGCGCGACCCCGCCAAGCCGGGACTTGACCCGCTGGGGATGTTTTTGGTCAGTGGCGGCACCGCGATCGTCGTGTATGGACTCATCGAGGCTGGAGTAAAAGGTTGGAACGACCCGGGGTCGCTCGGCTCGCTCGCCGGGGGCGTAGCTGCTCTGGTCATGTTCTGTTTGTGGGAGCGCTTTCTCGGCGGGCGACCACATGGCCAGCCGCTCGTTGACCTGAGCCTCTTCCGCTCCGCCGCGTTTGCCTGGGGCTCGATTCTTGCAGCAGTCGGACTGCTGGCCATGGTCGGCGTGATGTTCACCGTGCCCCAATATTTCCAGGCGATCCTGGGATTTGACGCCCAAGGCTCTGGCTTCAGTCTTCTTCCCCTCATCGGCGGATTGATGCTCGGCGCGATCCCGGCGAATCGCGTGGTCGCGGCCATCGGGCCCAAGCTCACTACAGCCTGCGGGTTTGCACTGATGGCCGCTGGACTGGCGGTTGGATCTACAACCACCGCATCGTCCCCCGGCATTTTCACGCTGGCCTGGCTGACCGTGTTCGGCCTTGGTATCGGGCTCGCCTTGACCACGGCGGCATCGACCGCTTTGGTTGTGCTTCCGGCCGAGCGTGCCGGCATCGGGTCGGCGATCATGTCGGCCATGCAGAAGCTCGGCGCACCGCTTGGTGCCGCGATTCTAGGCAGCCTTCTCAGCAGCGCCTACATCGCCAATCTGGCGCTGACCGGCGTTCCGGAAGCGGCCGCCGTCGTCGTGCGCTCCAGCGTGTTCGGTGGCCTCGCCGTCGCCCGGGAACTTGGGTCGGCCTCAATCGCGCGGGAGGTGGAGATCGCATTCATGCGAGGCATGGACATAGCATTGCTGGTGAGCGCGGGCCTCGCCGTGGCCGGGCTGATTCTTGCGCTGCTCTTCATTCCAGCGAGGATGCCGCGGACAAACGAGCACGACCAAGACACAACCACGCTGCGAGAGGGGAACGACGTTGGCGCTGGAGGATAAGCCGGAGATCGGATTGCGCGAACGCAAGAAGACCCGAACCCGTCAGGCGATTCAGCGAGCAGCCCTGGAACTATTCCGCCGGAATGGCTACACCGGCACGACCGTCGAGCAGATCTCAGCGGCCGTGGATATTTCGCCGAGCACGTTCTTCCGTTACTTCCCCACGAAGGAAGACGTCGTGCTTCGCGACGAATACGACCCCTTCTTGACCAGGGCGCTGATGGATCAGCCGCCTGAATACGGACCCATCGAAGCTATCCGCCGCGCCATGGGCGAAACCTTCGGAGCACTGCCCGCTTCAGAAATAGAAGATCTCGAACAACGGGTCCGGCTGATCTTCCAGGTTCCGGAACTGCGCTCAGTCGCATCGGACCAGTTCTTTGTGCTCTCAAGCACCGACGCAGATGAACTCCTTGCAGCGCGTCTGGGACTGGCCGTTGATGACGTCAAAGTCCGCACGTTGGCTGGGTGCCTCCTCGGCGTCGCACTCTCGGCGATGTACCGCTGGGCGGACAACCCTCATGAGCGCATGCTTACGGTACTCGACGAAGCACTCCTGCAGTTGCAGTCCCTCCTCAAACCGTGAGCACCAAGCCACCCCAGGAATAGCCGCGCCAAACGAAGCTGCGCCGGCTCAGGCTTCGTCCGTGATTTCAGCGCGGTGGTGGCGGGGTGTTCCGTCGAGGGAGTGTTCGGCCTGGAAGATGGCATCCGTGACGAGTTGGCGGACGTGTTCGTTCGCCAGGCGGTAATACACGCGGGTACCGGCCTGCCTTGTGGTGACAACGCGGCCGAGGCGCAACTTGGCCAGATGCTGCGATACCGATGCCTGGGATTTGTGGACCCGTTCCGCCAATTGGGTAACGGGCAACTCACCGTCGCGCAGCGCGAGAATGATTCGCACACGGGTGGCATCGGCAAGCATCACAAAGACCTCTACGGCTAGCTCGACGTACTGGCTGTCGGGCTCGCAGCCGGACAGGGCGTTATCTGCATCCATGCTTATATTGTTTCATACGGATAAAATGAGGTATATATAGATAGCAAGGTGCCGTTCGTTAGCTGAGGCTCCTTCGCGGATACATGCCAGCGACCCCCAACGTCGAGAGACGCCCCGGGTCAGGACAGGCTCCCCCGGATTAAGGGGTTGCCCCGATTGGCTCCCGGAACGCCGGGTTCACGCCGCGAAGTGCCAAAGGTCTTACGAGGAGGGGCAACCGCCGGGTGGGATGCCCGGCCTCCTCCCTGGCTGTGCAGAGTGCCGATTGGAGGTGGTCACCGTATGAGTGGTGATCATAGTCGATCCAGCGGTGCCGCCTCGGCGCGGCGCTGAATCCAGCTTCTGGCGCAGCTTGAGCCTGCGCTTGTTCCCCCACTAGTCGCCCGCGACTCCACCCGGATGCCATGCCGGCAGTGCGTTCCGCATGCCACGGTTGGATGTCTTCATGTCCCGGGAAGGACAACCCATGCCCACAAACATCCCCACGGATCCACAGCCCACCATGCCCGCGGCACAGAAAGCACCGGCATCCCTTGATAGTGCGCACATCGGCGACATCAAGGGTGCCTTCGGCACCATCAAGGTCGACCAGGAAGGTTCCGGCAACGGGTGGAAGGCCAAGCTGAAGACTCTCTTGGCCGTCGTCGGGCCTGGGCTGATCGTGATGGTCGGAGACAACGACGCCGGAGCATTCGGCACCTATACTCAGGCCGGCCAGAACTACGGCACGTCCCTGTTGTGGACCCTGCTGCTGCTGGTTCCTGTGCTCTACGTCAACCAGGAAATGGTGCTCAGGCTCGGTATCGTCACTGGTGTCGGGCACGCACGCCTCATTCTTGAACGGTTCGGTAAGTTCTGGGGCGCGTTCAGCGTGATCGACCTGTTCATCCTGAACGCCCTGACGATCGTGACGGAATTTATCGGTATCAGCCTCGGCCTGGACTACCTGGGCATCCCGAAGGAGATCGGAGTCCTCGTGGCGGCAGCCATCATCATCGGGGCAGCCTCCACAGGGTCATTCAAGCGCTTCGAACGCGTCTGCATGATCCTCGTGGCAGGGTCCCTGTTGCTGGTTCCGATCGTTGTGATGGTGCACCCGGGCCTGGGCCAGATGGCCCACGACTTCGTGGTTCCCGGCGTCCCTGCTGGTTCGGATCTGTCAACAGTGACGCTGCTCATCATCGGAATCGTCGGCACCACCATTGCGCCTTGGCAGTTGTTCTTCCAGCAGTCCTACCTGATTGACAAGCGCATCACTCCGCGCTTCATCAACTACGAAAAGGCCGATCTTTGGATCGGGATCGCCATCGTTGTTGTCGGTGCGGCGGCAATCATGGGGTTCACGGCCGCGACGTTCGCCGGCCAGCCTGAATTCGGAAACTTCACCGACGCCGGAGGAGTCGCCGTCGGGCTCGAAAGGTACGTGGGAAAGGCCGCCGGTGTGCTCTTCGCCATCGCGCTGATTGACGCTTCGATCATCGGTGCCGCAGCCGTTGGCCTGTCCACCTCGTACGCGCTCGGTGACGTCCTTGGCCTGAAACACTCCCTGCATCGCAAGTTTTCCGACGCCAAAGGCTTCTACGCCGTCTTCGCGGGAATACTGCTGATCTCGGCAATCATCGTCCTGATCCCCGGAGCGCCCCTGGGCTTGCTCACGGTCGGAGTCCAAGTGCTCGCCGGTGTCCTGCTGCCCTCCGCCACCGTGTTCCTACTGTTGCTGTGCAACGACAAGCAAGTGCTCGGACCGTGGGTCAACGGCAAATTCCTGAACGTTTTCACCGCGTTCATCATTGGCATCCTCGTGATCCTGTCCCTGGTGCTGACGTCCAGCGTCCTGTTCCCGGACATGACGGGGGAAACCATTGTCGCGATCATCTTCATCGGGGCAGGTGCGTGCCTGCTCGGCTGCATCGGATATGTAATCTACCGGGCATTCCGCCCCGGCCCCGCCGCGGTTGCCGTCAGCCACGCCGGCCGCCGCGAATGGAGAATGCCTCCCCTGACGCTGCTTGAGGCACCGAAGCTCTCCACCGCCCGAAGGGCCGGGCTTACTGTCCTGCGCGCCTACCTCCTGATCGCGATGATCCTGGTCATTGTCCGTGTGGTTCAGCTGGCTATTGGCGGCTGAACGCGCAGAGCGTAGATTCCACAACAGGCCCGTCAAGCCCCCAACACCTGAAAGGCTCCCCCGATGAGCACCCAAGATTCATCCAGCGCACCGCGCTTCATGCTTTCAACGCTTCTGCGCCAGCCCGTCCTCGACTCCAAAGGGAACCAGATCGGCGTCCTCGCCGACGTGATCGTCCGTCTCCGCGACGGGGCCTACCCCACACTCAGCGGCCTCGTCGTCAATGTGGGCAACACCCGGATCTTCACGACGGCCGAGGACGTCGCGGGCATCGAGGCAGACCGCGTCCTGCTGCGCACCGCCAAGCTGGACCTGCGCCCGTTCAGCCGGCGTGAAGGCGAAGTGCTGCTCAAGGAAGACGTCCTGGGCCACCGCCTCATCGACACCGAACGCACCATCATGGTCAAGGCCTACGACATCGAACTCGGCCACAACGGAGCCGTGTGGGAGGCCACTGGACTCGACGTGCACAAGCCCCGCTGGTTCCGGACCGAGCGCCGCCACAAACCCCACGCCACCCGCGACTGGAACCAGTTCCTGCCCCTCATCGGGCACCAAGATTCCAGCACCGTGCGCTCAGGATCGGCACGATTCCGCAAAATGAAGCCGGCCCAGATCGCCGACCTCATCGAGAATTCCTCAGACAAGGAACAGCACGAACTCCTGGCACAGGTACACAACGATCCCGAGCTTGAGGCGGATGTCTTTGAAGAGCTCGACGACGACCGCCAGTCGCGCATTTTGAAGGACCGCAGCGACCATGACGTCGCGGAGGTGTTGGCCCACATGCGTGCCGACGACGCCGCCGACGCCGTCATGGAGCTGCCCCAGGAACGCCGCACAGCGATCCTTTCCCTCCTCCCGGCACCCCAGCACGCCAAGGTCATGGCCCTCCTTGGCTACCACGACGCAACCGCCGGAGGGCTCATGGGAACCGACTTCACGGCACTCCCCTCAACCGCCACGGTCGCAGAGGCGATCAACAGCATCCGAAATGCCACCACCCAACAACCTGAAGCCCTGACAACCATCTATTCCCTCCACCCTGACGGAACACTTGCAGGGGTCATCGGCCTCGTCCATGCCCTGCAGTCAGACCAGGACAAGAAGCTCAGCGACGTGGCGGATCCGGAGCCCGTCAGCGCACAGCCCGGCGACGACATCATCGACGTCACCACCACCATGGCAGACTTCAACCTGCTCACCCTTCCCGTGCTGGATGCCGAACGCCGGATTCTAGGTGTCATCACCGTTGACGACGCGCTCGAAGCGGCAATCCCGAGCGACTGGGCCCGCCGCGAACACCGCCACGGCAGCAACCATGCCGGTTCCCAGACGCAAAGCGGCCGCTGATTCCCGTATCTCCGCCGACTTCACCCGACTGTGGGTCTCCCTCGCAGGTCCGCCGGCAGGTAGCCTGCTGGCCGTCGGAATCGCCCACATCCTGCGCGGGCCCGGTGGCCAGGCCCACGAGACCACGGCCGCCCAGGGCCGCCTGCACCGCTAGGCATCCCGACGGCGCACCGGCCCCTCCCGGGGGCCCTGACTGCTTCGCCCGGATCCTCGCCGATCCATCGCGACACCCCGCCGTCCTTCCGGCCGGGCTCTGGGCAACACGCGGGCGCTACGGGGAAGGGGTCTTCACCGCGGAGCTGGGATGATCAGTCCATGAGTACACCTGACAGAGCCGAAAGAGCGGAACTGAACTTCGACACCCGGGCACACCATTCACGTTTGCGGGTTCTTGTAATGATCATCCTGGGCCTTGCCGCTGCGCTGGCTACCGGAACGGTGACGCGATGGGCCTACGCCCCGGCCGTGGGATGGGCGGTTGCGTCCCTGACCTACCTCATCTGGGTCTGGGCCGTCATCAGACGTCAGGACGCGGAAACCACGGCAGCCCACGCACGGCGCGAAGATCCGGGCCGTGCAGCCTCAGACGTCCTGGTCTTGGCTGCTACCGTTGCCAGTTTCGCCGGGGTTGCCCTGATCTTGCTCGAAGCCTCCAACGCCCAGGGCGGGACGAAGGCGGCCATCGTCGCGATGGCGCTCGGCAGTGTGGCCTTGTCTTGGTTCCTCGTCCACACCCTCTTTACCCTGCGCTACGCCTCCATCTACTATCGGGACAAAACCGGCGTCGACTTCAACGAGGACAAACCCCCGCGCTACCTTGACTTCGCCTACCTCTCCTTCACCGTCGGAATGACTTTCCAAGTCTCGGACACCGACCTGAAAACAGAGGCCATCCGCACCACTGTGCTCCGCCAGGCACTGCTGTCCTATCTGCTCGGAGCCATCGTCCTGGCAACGACCATCAACCTGGTCTCAGGCCTCATCCACTGATTGACAATCCGTTCCCGCCGCGAAGTTGCCCCCACAGCCATGGCGGTTCATCGCTTGGCTACGGCTTCCGGATTCGTTCGACCAATGCGGTGGTGGAGTGTTCCGGGACGTAGTCGAGGATCGAAACAACTCCACCGTAGCTCTCCACCACCGGGGTTTCCTCAAGCATGTCCGGCGCGTAGTCGCCGCCTTTGGCGTAGATGTCCGGTCGGATTCTCTGCAGGAGCGGAACGGGATTCGGGGTGTCAAAGACGGTCACGTAGTCGACACAACTCAGCGCGGCAACCACAGCGACGCGATCCTCGATCGCGTTGATTGGCCGGTCCGGGCCTTTCAGGCTTCGTGCCGAGGCGTCACTGTTCAGCGCAACGATCAGGACGTCGCCCAGTTGCTTCGCTTGGTTCAGGCATCGTGTATGGCCGCTGTGGAGGACATCGAAGCACCCGTTGGTCAAGACAATCCGCTTGCCTTCACTCCGATGGGCCTGGATGTGCCGTTCCAGTTCATCCACGGTCAAAGCGGCGCCCGTGAAGCTCTCCAGGTACCGGCTGAGTTCGGCTGTACCGCAGACCGATGTGCCGAAATCGTGGACGACCACGTCGGCCGCAGCCTGCGCCAGATCCAGGCTGGTTGTCAGCGGAACATCAGCGGAACGGGCGAGGGCGAGCGCCGCAACGAAGGTGTCCCCGGCTCCCGACGTCCGCTTCTCTGCCGCCGGTCGAGCCCATGTGCGGTGTATGGCGCCATCGGGGGGAATCAGCACAGTCCCGTCACGGTCGAGGGTAACGACGACGGCGCGTGCTCCCGTTTCCTGCAACAGGAGCGGCCCGTGGTCGAGGACCGTGGCTACGCGGTCCTCGCCTTGACCGAGATCGGCGCCGAGGAGGCGGGCGACCTCTTTGGCATTGGGGGTGACGAGGTCGGGTTTCAACCCGGACCACTTCCGGGGCTCGTGGGCATCGACGATGACCAACAACGAAGACGAACGCGAAGAGAGGACACGAAGTAGCTCATCCCTGACAGCGCCCGTCAGCAAGCCGTTGCCATAATCGCACACGATGAGCGCAGCCTGGCCATCCAGGAGGCTTGGAATCGAAGCAGCGAGTTCTTCCAGCACGGAAGCCGGCACGTTTCGGACTGCCTCGTCGACGCGCAGCAGGACCTGTCCCCCGCTGGTGATGCGCATCTTCGTGGTTGTGGCCAGGGACGGGCACGCCAACAAGTTGCCAACATCCACACCGGCCGTTTGCAGTTTCTGCCGCAACGTTTCGCCTGCCTCGTCGGATCCCGTAACGCCGGCAAGGCGCACATGCGCACCCAGCGCGGCAAGGTTCATTGCAGTGTTGGCTGCGCCTCCCGGAGCAAAATCGCGACGAAGGACGTCCACTACCGGCGCCGGCGCCTCCCTGGCGACTCGCTCGACAGACCCGGTCCACCAGCCATCAAGGATGACATCGCCGACCACGGTGACGCGCTGTTCCGACGCCGCCAATTCAGCAGGCAATTGGGCGGTGATTGCCTGCCGCTGCGATAAATCGTTCACCGGAGAGTCCTCTCAACCGTGCCTACGGACTCTGTACCCCGGAATATCGGTTTTAGACGGCTGGAGTGAAAGACAAGCCAGGTTTTTGTCGCAATACTGCTGCAGTGAATCCGTGGCGCGGACCTGACAGTATTTGGAGGACCGGGCGATTCGGAGGACGGGCGATTTTGGAGGGAATCGGGTGGAGTATTTCGACACAGGAACTGGCCAGGCGCCCATCGTTGGCCGAGGGGTGGGACCCATCCTCGAGAAATTCGGGGATGTCTCAAGGATCGCCGTGCTAAGGGGCGGTGGCATAGGAGACCTGCTCTTCGCATTCCCCGCCGTAGAGTCGCTGAAGCAGGCCTACGCCGGAGCCTCGGTAACGCTCCTCGGTACCCCGATACAAGCGGCCCTGCTCTCCCAGACCCACGGACCGTTTGATGAGGCGACCATCGTGCCGGTCTCCGAGGGTGTCCGTCCGGGGCGGCCGGGAGAAGGCTCCGACGATGACGAGCTTTCGGCGTTTTTCGCTGACATGGCATCGCGGAAGTTCGACCTCGGCCTGCAACTCCATGGCGGGGGCAGGTACTCGAACGGCTTCCTGCAACGAACCGGGGCACGCCACACCGTCGGGTCGCGAACCCCGGATGCACCGCCCCTCGAACGAAATCTTCCATATCTGTATTACCAGCACGAGCCGCTCCGAAGCCTTGAGGTCGCAGGGCTGGCCGGGGCTCCCCCGGCGGTACTCGAGCCACGCCTCACGGCGCTGGACCACCACATAGCGGACGTCCGCGAGCGCCTGGCTTCCATCGACGGTGGAGTGGGCAGCCATAAGGTGGTCGCCATTCATGCCGGTGCAACAGATCCGCGGCGTCGTTGGGCCCACACCGGGTTCGCGGAAGTAGCGAGGCGGGCAGCGAAAGATCGTTGCCTTGTGGTCTTGATAGGGGACGAGGCAGACCGCCCATTGGCAGCAGAAGTCCTCCACGCGGCCAGGGCACCCCACATCATTTCGTGGGCTGGAGAGCTCACCCTCGGTGAATTGTGCGCGCTGCTGGCCATGAGCGACGTGCTCATCGCCAACGATAGTGGTCCCCGGCATTTGGCCCAGGCCCTCGGGACTCCGACCGTTGGTATCTATTGGATGGGCAACGTGATTTCCGCCGGGCCGCTCGGCCGGGCGTTCCACAGGATCCATATGTCCTGGGTGACGCGCTGTCCGGCGTGCGGCGTGGACGTCACCCAGGTCGGATGGACGGCGCCGCGGTGCGAACACAACGATTCGCTCATCCTGGGTATTTCCGCGGAGGACGTCTATGAGGATGCCGCGGCCCTTATGGCCATGAACCTTCGCTCTCGTGGCAAATGAGCAGCTCCCGTATCTCACAGCCCGTAGGTTGCGAAAGGGCGAAGAGCACTGCGCCGGCCACGACGGCAGGATCATTGAGCTTTGAATCGTCCTGCGGCTTGTATTGCTCGTCCCTGTCATCAAAGAAGTGCGTCTTCATTCCACCGGGTATGAGCGTGGTCACTCCGACTTCACCGCTCGTTTCGGCGGCCAAGGCTTGGCTGAATCCGACAACACCGAACTTTGACGCGCAGTATGCGGTCGCATCCGAGACGGCGCGTTTGCCGAGCGTCGACGCAACGGTGACCACCCGCCCATGTGCCTCCTTCAGGTGCGGCAGAGCGGCCCGGACGGCCGAAACTGTTCCGAGCAGGTTGACGCCGATAACGCGCTCCCACTCCTCGGCGTCGACGTCTTCCAGCCGACCGCAACGGTCGATTCCGGCGGCGGTAACAATCGCGTCGAGGCCGTCCAATTCCCGGGCAGCGTCGTTGACGGCCCGGACGACGGCGGCCCTGTCGGTCACGTCGACTTCATACGATTTCGCCGCGGTCACCGTGGAGGTGTCCCGGTCGAGGACGACAGGGACGCCCCCGGCCTTGAGGACGGCGTCGACCACTGCTGCGCCGAGGCCTGAAGCGCCGCCCGTCACGAGGACTCGTCCTGGTTTGCTCATCACTTGGTTCATTGTGTTCCAATCGCTAGGTGATTGCCTGATTCCGATACACGTCAAAGGGGATTAGCCGACACGGTCGAGGGCGGCGGCAAAGTGGCTGGACGACCTGGCGGGATAGTAGGGAACAGTGGTGCAGCTTCCGCCCCAGCTTTCCACCAACTCACGTTCGGGCAATTGGGCGGCATCGTAGTCGCCGCCTTTCACCCACAAGTCCGGACGGAGCATGTCCAGGCACGCTGCGGGCGTATCCTCGTCGAACACGAGGACGGCATCCACGCATTCCATTGCGAGCAAGAGTTCTTTTCGGTCTTCCTGCATCATGATCGGCCGTTGTTCGCCTTTGATCCGACGGACGGAGTCGTCGGAGTTCAGGCACACGATCAGGCAGTCGCCCAGGGAGCGCGCGGCGGTCAGCGACCTCACGTGCCCGGCGTGGAGGAGCTCGAAGCAGCCTCCGGTCGCAACGACCGTTCCTCCGCGCGAACGTATGCGCCGCGCCAAAGCCAGCGCGTCAGCTTCTGTGGGGAAAGTGGACGGGAAAGATCGGGCAAGTGCGCCTACTCCCCCGGCGCGAAGGTACTCTGCTGCATCATTTACAGCGACGACCACGGCTTCCTCAGTCCCGAGTCCTTCAGCCAAGCGCGCTACAAGGCTCGCCGCGAGTTTGTCCCCGGCACCGCAGGTATCTCCGGGGATCGCTGACGGTACTGGAATGCTTAGCGGAGACCGGGACCGCCGATCCATGAAAAGGGCTCCCTGCGAACCCAAGGTCACCACCACGGCTTGGCTGGACCAGTGATCAAGCAGAGCGCTTGCAAGGGCGGCCGGCCTGTTTCCCGGCAGCCCGGTCGCGGCCGCGAAGCTACTTGCCATGAGTGTCGCCTCAGCCAGGTTGGGGGTCACCACCGAGACGCCACTCACGGGCGGTGCCCCGGCAGGGTGGGGGTCCCATACGATATGGGCCGTATCGGCCATGCTCTCAAGCAGACTTCGGAGCCGGTGGTTGGCAGCGAGTCCCCGGCCGTAATCGGCCACGACGACGGCGTCCGCCTCCGCGACCTCACGCAGCATCGCGTCGCTGACTTCGGGCATGGGCGGTTTACGCCAGCCGTGGTCGAAGCGGACGATCGATTGCCCGTTGGCCCGTACCCGGGTCTTGACGGGCGTTTGCGCCTTGGAGGGGCCCGCGACCATCCTGATGCCACCCAGTGTTTCGTGCAGCCGGCGTGCTGGTTCATCGTCGGCGAGGACTGTCACGAGAGTCGTTCGATGGTCTTCATTCGCGAGCATGCGGGCGACAAGTCCGGCTCCGCCGGCCCTGGCTTCCTCCTTGGATACGTCCACGACCGGCACAGGCGCGTCCGGAGAAAGCCGCGAGGCCTCACCGATGACATCGACGTCGAGCAGGACGTCCCCAACGACGACGATCCTCATGGCCGGATTCCTTCAGTCCTTGGTTCGCGGCTAGTTCGCGCGATGACGGAGTCAAACGCGCGGCATACCGCGTGCAGGGCGATCAAATGGCCCTCTTGGGAGTTCGCCGCAAGGGCATCTATCGCCACGGCTTCGTCACAGCTTTCAGCCAAGGGGTTCGGCCCCGGACCGGTGAGGGCCCAGCTTGCGATTCCGGAGACTTTTGCGGCCTCCGCCGCCCGGAGGAGGTTGGGGCTCCTGCCGCTCGTTGACAGGAGGAGGAGGACATCGCCTGCGCGGCCATGCGCCCGGACCTGGCGGGCGAAGACTTCCTCATACCCGTAGTCGTTCGCGATAGCGGTCACGGCCGACGTTTCCGCGTGCAGCGCGATCGCTGAGAATGGCCGGCGTTCGCCATCGAAACGCCCCACAAGCTCCGCGGTCAGATGCTGGGCTTCCGCGGCCGAGCCGCCGTTTCCCGCTACCATGAGCCGTTGCCCGGAAAGGAGGCGGAGGGCGAGTTCGCAGCCCCATTGCGTGAGGTGTTCGGCTTGTTTCCGCAGTGACGCCAAGGCGGGAATCACATTGTCGAGATGGCTGAGGACTGCGGTCAAGGGGTCGGCCTCGAGAAGGACCGGGCCCTGCCCTTCCGCGCGGTCCGTAGACAGGGAGCCAAGCCCGGTCCGGCGCACGTCCGGCACGGCCAAGCTGTTCATGGCGCGCTCGATACTCACGATGCCGCTCCTTGCATGACTGCAGCCTCCGCCGCACCAAGCGTCTTCCGAATCGCCAGGAGATAGGCTTTTTCGCTCTCCGCGGCAACAAGTTCCCAGGAGAACCGCGACTGGGCACGCTTGCGGCCAGCCTTCCCGAGCTTCCGGGCAAATGCTGGATTGGTGAGCAAAGAGTGGATGGCCGACGCGATCGCCTGCGGGTCCTTGGGGGGAACGTGTAACCCTGTCTCGCCATGCACCACAGAGTCCTGCAGCCCGCCCACCGCGGCAGCCACTACGGGTATGCCGCAGGCCATTGCTTCGAGGGGCACGATTCCGAACGGTTCGTACCACGGCGTGCATGCCACGACGTCGGCGCTCCTGAACAGTGCGGGCATGGCGTCGCGCGACATTTGCCCTCGGAACGTGACCTGATCCCGCACGCCATACCTTTCGGCGGCATCCTGCAAGCGACGGGCTTCCGGGTCCATGGCGGAGTCCTCGCCCTCGGCGCCGCCTCCGGCAATGACAAGTTCGACGTCGCCGATCCCCGAATCCCGAAGGATCGACAACGACTGGATCACCAGGTCTACGCCCTTCCTCGGCACCAGGCGGCCTACCGAGAGGATCCGATGGCTTCGATTTCGCGCCTCCACCTCCCCCTCCGGGGTGAACCTGGCGAGATCCACCCCGCACGGAGCGACGGAGACCTTCAGGGGGTCGATGCCCATCGCTTTCAGTTCCAGGACCTCATCTGGGCAGGTGGCCAGAATCCGGTCCACCGAGCGCCCCACCAACGGTTCCAGGTGACGGCGTTCCACCGGGCTGGTATCGCTTGAACCTTGGTACCGCCGCTTCACGGTCCCCAAGGCGTGGAAGGTCTGGACTACCGGGAGCGGGGTACCCCTCGTGCCGTCCGCTCCCTGGAAGGCGAATTCTCGGTGGACCGCCTTGAGGGCGGCAAGTCCGGACATCCAAAAATGCGCGTGCACAATATCCGGCACTCCGGCTGCCCAGTCCCGCACCATCCCCTCGGCGAGTTCTCCCATATAGGGAAGGAGCTCGTCCTTGGGGACGTGGCATGGCGGGCCGGCGTCAACGTGCACCACCTCGAAGCCACGCATCACCTTGACGCGCGCGGCAAGCTTCGTCGAATCGCGGCGCGTGTACACGGTAACCCGGTGACCGCGGCGCGCCAGGGCGGCAGACAGTGCGGCGACGTGGACGTTCTGGCCGCCGGCGTCCACCCCGCCCAAAGCAGCCAAGGGACTGGCGTGTTCTGAAACCATGGCGATTTTCAACGCGTGTTCCTTTCTCGGTCCGAGACCAGGACTCGTTGTTCGTGTCGCAGTGATTCGACGGATTGTGTTGCTACCGCGGTGAGGGCCGCGTCCCAGTCGGCCAGGAACCTGGCCAAGCCGTAGCGTTTCAGTACCGCCTCCCGGGCGGCGAGACCCCGCCGTCGTGCTTCCTCCGGTTCGTCCACGAGCATCCGGGCGCACCGGCGTAACTCATCCACATCAGTGGAAATGGCCCCGGCTTCGGGCGGAACGGCCCGGCCGGCTTCCGTCGTGGCCAGGGCCAGCACCGGCATCCCGAGATGCATCGCTTCCAGGAGTGACAAACCCAGGGAGGTCCACCGCATCGGATGCAGGTAAGCCCGGCATCGCGCGAGCTCGGCGTGGAGCCCGGCCGTAGGCAAATCGCCCCGTACGGTCAGTCGCGAAGGGCCGATACCGGTAGCCTCGGGCAATTCTGCGGCGCGCATGCCAAAGACCCGGAGGGGGGCAACCGACGCGAAGCGGGGAAGGAGGTCGGTCCCTGTGACGCGGCCCCGCCTGACGGGTTCGTTGACCACCACGCCCAGCTCGGCCTGGTCTCCGGAGTAGAGGTAGCCGGGGTCCGGGATTCCGTGCTCGATCACCAACGTCCTCGCCAATCCGTTGTCCCAGAAGAGCTCGTTGAAATGCGTCACGTGGGCAATGGGAATGTCGCGCTGCTCCGCCAAGGGATGCCGGGCGAAGGGTACGTTCCCCTTTGGCGTGTTGTGCTCGACATAGATTGCCGGCAGTTCGGGACCCGGACGAACGCCCAGGACACGCGACACCTCTGCTATCTCCTCAGGGCGCTGGAGGACGACGGCGTCAATGCTATCCGCCTCCAGGCTCGCCAACGATACCTCCCGGACGGAGTCCGGCCACGGCCGGTCCGCCCGGCCCAAACCCCAGGCCCCTCCTTCCGGGAGGACCGGCAGGAGGTACTCATGGCGGCCCCGGACGAATGCGTCGGTCCACGAACCGTGTACATGCCACAGCAAAAGCCTCATCGCAGGTCCCTCCAGTCCCCGAGCGGCGGATCCACCGGAGGCGGTGTTCGCAGACGGGACGAAATCGAGGCCACGCCGTGGATCAGCCGCTCGGCCGCTTCAACCACCTGCTCGGGGCTGACGGAGGCAAGGCAGGGATGTCCGGGAATTGGACATTCGCGGGCCCGGCTCAATTTGCACGGTGCCTCCTGATCCCCGAGCAGCTCGAGCGGCACTTTGTAAGGCGCCCACTTGATCGCCGGTACCACCGGGGAAAACAGCGAAACCACGGGCGTTCCGACTGCGGCGGCCAAGTGGGCGGGTCCGGTATTGCCGGTTATGAGGACGCTCGCACCCGCGATGACCCCCGCCAGGGTCTTGAAATCCGTCCGGCCGCCGAGATCGAGTGCCGACGGGCCGGCAACTGTGGCGGTTAAGTCTGTTTCGCCGGGGCCGCCGGTCACGACGACCCGACGTCCGGCGCCTTGAAGAAGCTCAACGGCGGCAACATGGTGAAGGACCGGCCAGGACCGGGCCGGGACGGCGGCACCGGGATGGACCACGATGTAGGGTCCGTCCCCCACAAGGGCCCGTGCATCGGCGACACCTGAGACTTGCAGCCTTCCATCATCTCCGGCCGGCAAATGGAAGCCAGCGGCGCCCGCAATCCCAAGGGCACGCCGCGCTTCGGGTTGTTCCTCAGGAAAGTCCTCCCCGGGAATGAGCCTGACGTCGAGAAGGGATCCCGCGTAGTCCGTGGACGCACCCGTGATCCGTCGCACTCCCGCACGCCGGAGCAAAAGGGCGAGGGGCAGGGGCGACTGATGGAAGGACGTCAGTATGACTGCTTCACCGATCCTGGAGTCGCGGACATAGTTCACGAGTTGGTCCAGATGCGCAATAGTCGCTTCAACGGGAGGGTTCACGATCCAAGGGGCGGACCAGCTGAAGACTTCCGTGACGCCCGGCAGCATGGCGGCCGCCGCCTGCCCCTCAGGACCGCAAAGGAACAACAGTCGATCGGGCGTGCGGGCATCATGGCCTCTGGCAACTGCGCGCACGGCGGGCCCGGCCAAGAGGACGTCTCCGGCGCCGTCGAGGCGAGCCACGAGAACCGGGCTCACGCTGCTTGCCCCAATACCAACGTGACGGCCTGCAGGAGGTCTTTGGCCACCAAGGGCGCGGCTTCAATTTCTTCGATCCTTGTCGCGGGCGTCGGTACCAGCACGCTCCTGGCCCCCGCCGACTGTGCAGCTTCGATATCGCTGCCGATATCGCCGATGTATGCGACCTCGGCCGTGACGATTCCCAGCCTCCGGCAGGCACTTATGATCATGCCCGGGGCAGGTTTCCGGCATTCGCAACCGTCCTCCGGAGCATGCGGGCAGACCTCCCACACGTCGAACTCTCCTAGGAGTGCCTCGACCCGGCCGTTGATGCGGTCAACGTCATCTTTGCCGAAGATTCCGCGAGCTACCCCTGATTGATTGGTCACGACCCCAGTCGAGAGGCCCCGGTGACGAACGAGTCGGAGAGCGCTGACCGCGCCCTTCATCGCGCGGACCTTCGCGGGATCGGAGTTGTACGGTACGTCCTCTATCAGCGTGCCATCCCTGTCGAATAGGATGGCCCGGACCGGAGTAGTGGCCTCGGCTTCCATACCTTCCTAATTCCCACAAACGCTGGAACTAAACCCGCTTCCGCAATTTCTTTTCGGCCAGCCACCGGAAAGGTGAAAGATGGCGACGCACGCTCAGGAGGCTCCACTGACAGCACCCCAGGCCACACGCGACCGTCCCCGGCTCCTGGCCCTGCGCGCACTTGGCCTGGGGGATCTGCTCGTCGGGGTTCCCGCCTTCCACGCCCTCCGGCGGGCGTTCCCAGGACATCGCCTGACACTTGCCGCGCCGGAATGGCTCTCGGACATAGTTGCCCTGTTACCAGGCTGGGAACTCCTACCCACGGCAGGCTTGGAAACCGCAATTGCGCTAGAACCTGGAACAGTCGACGTCGCGGTCAACCTGCACGGCAAGGGTCCCGAGAGCCAGGCCCTGATTAGCGAACTCCGGGCGAATCGGACGATCGGGCACCGCTCCCCCGCTGACAAAGGGTCCGGTTCGGACGGTCCCGTGTGGGTGGAGGAAATGAACGAAAGGGAGCGATGGTGCCGTCTGCTTCGCTGGCACGGGATTCCGGCCGATGCCTCAGAGTGCAGCCTCGAACGGCCCTCATTCGGCGCCGTCGGCGCGAACATGGGCGCCAGCGTTGTCCATGTCGGAGCCGCCAGCGGTAGCAGGCTCTGGCCCGTGGAACGCTTCGCGGCGGTTGCCGGTGAATTATCGGCCAGAGGCCATCGGGTGGTGATTACCGGCGGAGAGTCGGATCGTGGGCGGGCATTGACCACAGCCGCATTAGCCGGCCTTGCTGACGAGGCGGTCAAAGCGGGGTCTCTCTCCCTGGGCCAATTCGCAGCGTACGTCGCAGACAGTCGGCTCGTGGTCACCGCTGATACGGGAGCGGCCCATTTGGCGTCCACTTATGGCCGGCCGTCGGTAGTTCTGTTCGGTCCTGCGTCCGAGGACAGGTGGGGACCGCCTCCCGGCCCGCACCGCGTGCTAACGAGGGCGGACCTTCGCCGGGGCATCCTCTTTGCACCCGACCCGGACCCCGCGCTCCTGGCGGTACAGGTGCAAGATGTCCTTGGCGCGCTTGGCGACCTTGGGGTGCTTTGAGCTGCGCTTCGCTGAGTTCGGATTCCGCTAAAGGTTCATCCGACAGGATCCGCTGAAGTTGCATCAGGATCCTGGCGAGCCGGCGGGAAACCTGCATTTGGGATAGACCGAGCCTTCGTCCCAACTCCGATTGGGTTTCCTCCAAATAGAAGCGCCTGTATAGCAAATCCCTGTCCGCCGGGTCCAGGGACTCAAGAGCCTCGCGCAGGCAGAGCATGTCTTCCAGCTGTTCAATGCCGCCGTCGTGGGAAGCCGCGACCATGCCTTCCGGCGAAGAACAAGGACCCGTGGCGTCGAGGGTTTCCAATTGCATGCTTTGGCCGGCGGTCCTGGCCTCGCGGACGACCGTTAAGGAAACTCCCATCGCGTGTGCCACCTCGGCGTCGGTCGGGACGCGCTGAAGTCGTTGAGTCAACTCGTCCTGGACCTTATTCAGGACCGTCCGTGCGTCCTGGATATTCCGGGGAGGCCGGATCATCCAGCAGTGATCCCGCAAATAGCGCTTCAGCTCGCCCCGGATGGTAGGGATAACGTAAGCCATGAAGGTGGACCCCCTGCCAGGATCGAACGTCTTGGCCGCCTTCACGAGCCCCAGGTACGCGACCTGCCTGAGGTCGGCACGTTCCCGCGCGCCGCCGGCGAAACGGGCCGCGAGCACCTCCGCGAGATACAGATGCTGTAGGACCAAGCGATTCTCGAAGACACCGCGCATCTCAAAGACACCGCGCAAACGACTACTACCGTGGACGTCACCCGGGATCTCGACGCTATCGGCTGGGTTTTCGAAAATTGGCAACGAGGGCGGATTTTCCATGCAACACCGCTCCACATAGAGGCCACGAGCCTGCTGCAAGACTTTAGAGCAGGGAATCATAAGCATGCTTATTAAACAAGCCTTGCCTGTCGGACAAGCACTCTCGTCATGAAAACAAGCGGGACGCGCTACCGGGATTTGGGTGCGAGGAGAATCCGTGCGCCGGGAACACCGCTGATGGTAATTACGGCTCCGTCGTTCTCCTGAACCTCGACTTCAACAATCCGTCCCCGCCGCACAGCGGAGCGGACCTGGAAGTCAAGTCCGCTGATTTCGACCATGTCCCCCACTTTGATGTCCCTGAACTTCTTCCGGTCTTTGAGGGATCCCATGAGTTACTCCTCCGGTCCAACCCGCCCGGGCGTGCTGGAAGGGTCCTCCCCAGCCTCAGAGGGGTCCGCCCGCAACTGCGCGGGATCCGGTTCCGGCAACCCGGCAGGACCTGGCACATCCCGCGGTTCCCGGACCTCGCGGGTACCAGTCCCGTCGTCGTTCTCTTCCGAAGCGGATTCCCGGACCCGAGCATCATCGCTGCCGCTCCGCCTGGTTCCGCCGGCCACGCCAGGGGATTTGGCCGCTGCCTCGGGCGCCGCATCATGCGCGGCGTTTGAGCCTTCACTGATCGAGGAGTAGCTCTGCACGTCGTCATCCCGCGTGCCGGGCTCGGGGACATTCCCGTCGTCCGTCGGTTGGGAAACCCCGGCCAGGTCCTCCATCGCGTTTTCTGCCGCCTTGCGGATGTTGTCTCCTACGGCCATTACCCTCACTCCTCCTACCCTGCTCCGTGAGGATGAGCGCGCCACGCGTCCCCACCCCCGCTTCTTCATCCCTGCGGTTCGCCCCTCATGCGGGGAAGTGATCCCACGCCCGGCAGGCTTCGAACAATTCCCGGACAAGACAATTCCTGGACTAGGCTCCTCGGGACGTCGGCAGCCTTGGCCGGGCGCTGGGTCACCCGTAAAATACTAAGCACACTTAGTAGTCTGCATGCTTAGTACTTTAGGAGTCGCGCTGATCGTTGGCAAGGGTTCCCTTGGCTATGGTCTTTCCCCGAGGGGGCCGGTAACGTATGGCGCACCCGCCGACGGCTCGCCCGTTCACACCGGTGCGAACCCCGGCCACGGCTGAGGAGGTCCTGTGGGAGATATCCGTCCTGAACAGTCCGCGAGAGGATCCATCGAACTCATACTGGTCCGTCATGGCGAAAGCCAGGGAAACGTCGCGGCTTCCAATGCGGCCCTTTCGGGCGCCGAAGTGATCGCTGTACCGGCGAGGGATGCCGACGTCGGCCTCTCCGGTATCGGGGAGGAACAAGCGGCCGGGCTCGGACGGTCCCTGGCGCAACTGCCGGTATCCGAGCGGCCGGACGCAATCTGGTGTTCTCCGTATGTGCGCGCGCGTCGCACTGCGGAAATCGCGGCAGCAACTGCCGGGTGGACCGTTCCGATCCTCATCGATGAGCGGCTGCGCGACCGGGAGCTGGGCATCCTGGACAGGCTCACCACCTTGGGTGTCGAGCGCAGGTTCCCGGAGGAAGCACAACGACGGCGATGGCTGGGAAAGTTCTACTACCGCCCGCCAGGCGGCGAGTCCTGGGCCGACGTCGCACTCCGGCTGCGAACGGTGCTCCCGGCACTCGAAAACCCCGCCGGACCCAGACGGGTGCTCCTCGTGAGCCACGATGCCGTCATCCTGCTGTTACGGTACCTCTTGGATGGACTCACCGAACAAGAGCTCCTTGGTCTGGCTTCCACAACGACGATCCTGAATGCTTCCCTCACGCGCTACGCCCGGCCCGACGGTCACGGCCCCTGGACCCTGGAGAGTTTCAACGTGGCGGAGCATCTCACCGAACAAGGCGTAACCGTCACTGAACACGGAAGCGACGCGGATGTCCGACCCAGGTGACCTTCAGTCCATCCCGGTCACACCGACCCTCCTGCGGGGATGGCCGCTTCCGGCGGTGGGCTCCGGGAAGCGGGAACGCGGCTCGGTACTCGTGATTGGTGGAGCGCGCAAAACGCCCGGAGCCGTACTTCTCGCCGGGACGGCCGCCCTGCGTGCAGGCGCGGGGCGGCTCACCCTGGCTGTTGCCGAGTCCGCGGCCGTGGCGCTCGCGGTGGCCATGCCCGAGGCCGGCGTTGTCGGCTTGCCGGAGACTGCTTCCGGTTCAGTTCGCGCCGCAGCTACGGATGTCCTCGAAGCGGAAATGGAACAAGCGGACTCGATACTCATCGGGCCGGGCCTCGACGATCCGGAGGAGACAGCCGGACTGCTTCGAAACATCCTGGACCGGGGGCAGCAGATCGACAGCCAGACCATCATCCTTGACGCCTTTGCGTTGGGGATACTGAACCGTTTCGAAAAGGAACTCCGGCCGTGGGCGGGGCGCGTGATCCTGACACCAAACCCGACCGAAATGGGCTTGCTTCTTGGCAGGGAACCGAAGGACTTCCGCAGTGACACCGCCGAGGCTGCGGCACGGTTTCGGGCCGTCGTCACCTGCCAAGGCGTGATCGCAGAACCCGCAAAGGCCGACGACGGCGACTCCCCGAGCTGCTGGGAACTCACCACCGGTTCGGGCGGACTAGGCACCTCCGGCAGCGGCGACGTCCTGGCGGGGACGATCGCCGGACTCCGGGCCCGCGGCACGAGCGATGTGCAGGCGGCGTGTTGGGGCTCTCATCTGCACGCTGCGGCGGGCGACAGGCTGGCCAGCCGAAAAGGGAGCCCCGGCTACCTCGCCCGGGAACTCAACGACGAACTGCCTCCCCTGATGATGGAACTTGGCAGCTGAGAATCCAGGGCCGAGCCGGGGGCTGGAGCTGCGCGCTAGTCGCTCGGTGAGAGTTTAGTGGTGAGACCCCGGCCATCCGGCTTGGCCTCGTCCTGATCTTCGGCTGGACCTGTGGGGTCGTCCGAATCGGCGTCCGCAGCCGCATCATCGGCCGCCCGCTCCGTTGCGCCGCCCGGCACCTGTGCCGAGCTGCCCGGCTCCTTGGGGACCGGATCAGCCCCGTTCTGCACGCCGTCGTGGACTACGTCTTCCGGTTTCTTCGCCTCAGCGCCCATTGCAGGCCCTCTCTCGCATCTTCGTCGTACTGGTGGAATCAGCTTCCGGTCTCTTCGGGGTGCTCCCTCGCCCGTTTCTCGTTCGGGTTCTCATCCCCGTCATCAGGAACGAAGTCGGGATCGACTTTGCTTCCCTCTACTTCCGCTGGAACGTCCGACAACGGCGCCTCCCGCCGGCGTCCCCCGCTCTTTTCGGGACGGACGCCCTCAGGGGTGCTTGCCTCGGGAATGCTTCTTTCGGCTTCCGCGTCGCTCATGTCCCCAACGTAGACCTGCGAAGTGCGAGTGTCGAGGGACCGCTTTGCTTGGGCGCTTGCGAGGGCGCTTGGAAGCGTTTCCCGTCCTCGCCGGCCAAGCGGCAAGGCTTGTCCGGAACGGTGGGCTTTTGAAGCGCGGCGTCGGAGAATAACGGGAACTTTCGCCGGTCCCTGAACGGCTGATGGTCGTAAACTTGTCCGTACGGAGTCTCCGCGCCGGAACACGAGCACACACCTTATGTAGGAGGCCGCTATGGCAACGACCCAGCAGGACAAAGAAACGACCACTTCCGCCCAGTCCGGGGGTAACTCTTCGAGCGGGAATGCCCAGGAAAGTGCAGGGACGACGATTACGATTCCGTCGCTGCAGTCAATGATTCCGGGATCCGACGCTTTCGAGCCGAAGCATCTTCTGTGGTTCGGCGGTTTGGCCGTCGCCGGTGTCATGGGCGTGCTTGAGTGGCCGGTCGTGGCGGCGGTAGGCGTGGGAAGCTACGTCGCCGAGCGTTTCGCCCGCTCGGCCACACACCGGTAGGAGCAAGTCCGCAGCTCCGGCGCCCGACTGGCCGGAGCTGCGCTCAATTCTGCCCGACTTTCTGCGGAACACCATGCCCGCTGCCATTAAAGCCGATGGTTTTTAGCGGGTTATCGCCAAAGCGTCAGCGATCCCTTGCAGGGCCGGGCTCGTGGTCTTGCCGGCGAACAGGCGCGCGATAAGAAACAAGATCGCGACGGGCCATTCGACAAGCCCGACGGCGGCGAGTACGCCCACGCTCCCGAGGAAAGCAAGCGTTCGTGTGTCTGGCAGGGTAATGGTGCCGAGGCCTTCGAAATGGAGACGGATCGGACCGGAAAGCTGTGCTGTTGCGTTCATTTGTTCCTCGACGGCGAAAGCCCGAAGGACCGCTGCAAAGCAAAGTGGCCGATCGGCTTTCCGCCTGCTGTTCATGGGGCGCGGACTAACCCAGTCACCGTACTGTCCTGACATGGACGGAAGGTGAATGCCGGCTCAACGAACGACTCCGCCTCCGGCATCAGGTCGGAGGCCCCTTGCCGGAGTCCCCTTAGGCGGGGATCAGGCCGTGAAACGCGCGCGACACATAAGAGCCTGATTCTGCTCCCTTGCTCCCGGCGGCCCGAACGAAATAGGAGCTGATCCGCGGTAGAAGCAAGGAAAGTGCGACGGCCGCGGCACCTGCTGTGGCGGCCAGGGCCCAGCCAGCCAAACCAAGGGGCACAGAACCGAAGAAAGCGCTGAGCACCGGGTTCTGGATAACGGCCGCGAGCAGGGCGACCGACCCGATACCGCTGATGATGACA
This sequence comes from Arthrobacter bambusae, assembly GCF_030812595.1. Lineage (GTDB taxonomy): Bacteria > Actinomycetota > Actinomycetes > Actinomycetales > Micrococcaceae > Arthrobacter > Arthrobacter bambusae_B. The sequence goes on along the minus strand of NZ_JAUSSZ010000001.1, from coordinate 314,825 downwards.
CCCCGGGTCGGAGTTCCGGAAACCAGGGTTTGCCCAAGCTGGGTTCCGATCAGGCCGGCCAAGGCGATGGTCGGCGCGGCGGGCCCGAAGCCGAGCGCCGTGGCCGCGAGCCAGGCCGCCCCGGCCCCCACCGCGGTCGTCAGGGCGCGCGCCCCGATGTCGCGGACCAGCGCCGATCCCAATGACGCTTCGGGCCCTTCGGCCAGGAGCGCCTGGGCCGACATGGCGTGCGGCGGTCGCAGGGCAATGGCAAGGGCTGGCGCGAGGTCGGTAAGCAGGTTGACGAGAAGCAGTTGGCGGGCACCCAGCGGGGACAGCCCGGATAAGGCCGCACCCAGGACCGTAAAGGCGATTTCTCCGAGGTTGCCTCCGACCAGGATTCCCAGTGCTTCCCGGACCGAGGCCCACATCGAACGGCCTTCGACCAGCGCCGTAATGATCGTCTCAAGCCGGTCATCGGTCACAACCAGATCTGCTGCGGCGCGGGCCGCCGGGGTTCCCCTCCTTCCCAGGGCGATCCCGACGTCCGCCAGCCGGATGGCCGGCGCGTCGTTGGCGCCGTCTCCGGTCATCGCCACCGTCCGGTCCAGGCGCTGGAACGCCTGCACCGCCCGGACCTTGTGCGCCGGAGTTCCGCGGGCGATGACGGCAACGGAGGGAAGAACGCGGTCAAGGTCGTCATCGCTGAGCGCGTCCATTTGTGCCCCGGTCAGCACCTGGCCGCCGTTGAGAAGCCTGAGCCGCTCCGCTACGGCTTTGGCTGTTCCGGGGTGATCACCGGTGATCATGATGATCTGTACCCCCGCCGCGCGCAGCGTCCCGAGCGAAGGCGCCGCCGCGGACCTGACGGGGTCGTTCAAGGCAAGGAACCCGAGAAGGGTCAGGTCCTGTACGTCCTCCCGGTCCAGGACGCCGGAATCTGTGTCCTTATTTGCTGCCTGGCGCTCGGCGACGGCGAGCACCCGGTAACCGCGGCCGGTCAGCCGGTCGATTTGGTGACCGATTCGGCGAGTTTCCTTGCTGTCGAGGGGCAGGACCCTGCCATGGCGGAGGATCCCGGTACAGAGGGGAAGGACCGTTTCCGGCGCACCCTTGACACTGAGCAGCGCCTGTCCGGCGGCGGATCCGGCGGCAGCGTGATAGCCGCGGGCAGGTTCAAAGGCAAGAGCTCCGTGCCTGCGCCAGGAAGCCTCGCGCACCCCGCGGGATACGCCGGCTTCCTTTGCACCGTTTGTTACCGCGCGGTCGGTGAAGTGCTCGAGTTTTCGGCCCGGCGGTTTTTCCGGTGTGGCCCGCAAGGCAGCGGCGAGCACTCTCCGGCCTTCTGCCCCCAAAGTCCTGACAGGGACGGGCTCCTCCCCCGGGTTGCTGACCGCCTCCAAAACGATCCGGCCCCTTGTCAGCGTTCCGGTCTTGTCGAAACAGAGGACATTGACTCTGCCCAGTGCTTCGATGGTGCGTGGGTTCCGCACGAGAACACCGTGCGCGGACAACCGGCGCGCCGCGGCCAATTGCGCTGCGCTCACGAGGAACGGCAAACCTTCAGGCACCGCAGCAACGGCCAGGCTCAGTCCCGCCCCTGCCGTGCTTCGAAGCGACTTCCCTCGCGCCAGGCCGGCCGTGACCACGGCAAGGGCCGATGAAATAGTGAGCGGGACCGTGACCTTCGTGATCGCCGCCAGACGTTTTTCGACACCGCTTGTCCCGGCACCCTCCCGGCTCGCCGCGGCGCTCCGTCCGGCCTCCGTCGCAACTCCCGTCGCAACCACTACAGCCACCGCCCGCCCCGAAGCTACCGTCGTTCCCTCATAAAGCATCGACGTCCGCTCTGCGGGCAAATCTGCGATCACCGCCGCCGCGTCCTTGGAGACCGGAAACGCCTCACCTGTAAGAGAGGACTCATCGGCCTCCAGACCTGCCGTTTCAATGACCCGGCAGTCCGCCGGAACAACATCACCTGCCCCAAGGTCCACGATGTCACCCGGAACCAGCTGGCTTGCGACCACCTCGGACGCAGTGCCGTTCCGGTGCACTCCCGCGACCACGGCGGACCCACCCACCAGCACCTTCAGTGCCCGGTCCGTGCGGAGGCGCTCGATCCCGCCGATCACTCCACTGAGCACAGCCACCGCTGCGATGAGCACCCCATCGACAACCGCGCCGATTGCGGCCGACAGCGAGGCCCCGGCGCCCAGAACCGGAGTCAGAGGATTGGCGAGCTCTTCCGCAGCAGCCCCCAGGAACGAAACCGGAGCAGTACCCGAAACGCCGCCCTGGGCCTGCCTGGCTCGCACCTGCTCGGCGGTCAAGCCATCCCGGGACGAAGCCAAATGCTCCAAGACCGCCTCTGGAGGCATGGCATGCCACGGAACGGAAGAGATCCCGGGAACCACGGGACGCCGCGCCAACTGCACCGCGGCCCGTACGCCTAGGACAAGGGAAACCGCCGACGCGGCGTTGACCGCCAGCATCGACCGGGAAGCCCCTGCGCTGGGAGCACCCATCATCGCGGCTACCGCGCCCACGACGGTGCCCGCCTGGGCGAGCCGTGTACTGTCCCGGCTCACCCCCGCCGCAATGTTGCAGGCCTCGATCAGCATCGGAGCGAGTTCCAGTTCCTCACTGACCAGGATGTCCCCGCCCCACACCGGGATCTCCGGCGCAGAGCCGATTCCGATACCGATGTCGGCCTCGGACAAGGCTTGCGTGTTTGCGGACAAGAGCATCAGCGTTGACCCGGTCTCGCGAAATGAACGAATCAACCCAGGCAGCGCCAAACCGCCTGCACCGACTTCATCAGCCATGCCGCCCAGCGGCCCCAAGTGCCCGGGATCGCCGGCAACGACGACCCGGCAGCCGCAGCGGCGACAGGCCGCGGCTACTGCGTCCAGGTATTGGTGCGGCTCGGCAGCTACCCCGGCCACCGCGATCAGCCGCGTGCCGTGGGTCAACCCCAGCACCATGGCAGCCTCTGACTCGATCCGGTGCCGCTCCCGCACCCCGCGGCGCCCCACCACTGTCAGCTCCTCCACCGGGCCAAGAGTCCAGGCACCGTCCCGCTGCACCGCAGCGGGATCATCTGACCGGAACAATGCATGCAGCTTCTCTGCCACCTGCCTCGGATCGGAGCCATGCAATGGGACCGATGAGACCATGACGTACCGGGCGGTGACAAAGACGTCCGCGTCAAGCACGACGGTGTCCACACGGTCCAGTCTGCGCAACGCCTCCGGATCGACAACAACAGCTCCGCGCAGCGACAAGGCTGTCCCGAGTTGAGCGGCGAATGCTTCCCGGCCCACCCGCCCGGGCTTGGGAAGCGTCGCAACCGCCACACCGGCCGCCTGCCACGGGCTGCCGGTGCCCGCAAGCCCGACGCCAAAAACGGACAGCCCAAGAGCCCCGGCCCAGTCGCCCCACCGTTCGATCGGCCCGGCCCTCTGGGCATGCCCAGGACCGGGGGCCTCCGCAGAGGCACCATCCTTCGTTGCCGAGTACTTGTACGCGGCGGCCCGCCGGCAGGCTGCCTCCGCACCGGCCTCCCGCAAGATCAGGCCCCTCATGGCTGCATCCACCGCTAGACCGGCGAATCCTTGCGACAAGGCCTGGACGGTGGCGCTCGCCAAAGCGATGGCGGTGTCGGCTCTCGGCTGTCCCAAGGCGCGCTCCACATATCCGCGCAACCTCGGTGTGCTGTCCACGATCGAAACGCCGGCTGCGAGTTCGGCCGCCACCGGCGGGACGCGGAGCAGGCGCACTGCGAGTGCCGCGGCAAGGCCGGCGACCTCCGCCGCGAGTTCGACGGCGGCCCGTTCCGCCGGCGCCGGATCAACCGGCGTGCCGCCCTGACGTACCCCGGGCCCGAAACGATTCTCCACCGCCCGGACGATCCCTACCAGTTCCTCCAAAGGCGCCGGCTCCATGGACAGTCCGATAATGACTCGCCCCAACGGCGCGTTCACACCAGCCCACTGAACTGCCGGGTGCCGTTCCAGCGCCTCCTCCAGACGGGACGCGAAACCCTCGGTTCCCGGCAGCTCGATCCCCGGAACCTCGATCGCGGCACGCCCCTGGGCCGCCCAGGCCCGACGCCCCGCGACCTGCGTCGGGACTATGACGTCAAGCAGGCGCCGGGGCAAGGACGGCCGCCCCAGCCTCCGCGACGGCTCAACCAGGGCCTGGATCGCTGCCGAGAAGAAGGACACCGCCGGCAAGCTAAGCGCAGTTACGAATGCCGGTCCGTCCGGGCCTTGCGAAGCTCGTCGCGCGCAAAACGCTCAGCGACGTAGCTGCCAACCCCGACCACGGCCACGACGGGCCACTCCAGCACCCCGATCACGCCCAGGGCAGCTAAGCCACCAAGCCACAAAAGCCTTTTCGGCTCCATCTGCACGGGCGGCAAGGGCGGGAGGTTCGCCAGCGAGGGCAGCGTGATCGTCACCTTTCCCGGCGCCGCGGCCGCCCCCGCGGAGCCTTCCGTACGTTCCTGCTCCGGCGCTTCGCTCTTGTTCTGCCCTGCAGTGGCCACAGCCCCTCCTTGAGTAAGTCCCTCACGCACCGGTGCGCCCGTTAGAGTCCCTGCTGGCGCACCCCGCCGATGAAGCCCATACTAGGACCAATGGACCACGGGCGCGAGAGGTCACGTACAGACCACGACCCGACTTGGTATCGAAGGAGCGATCATGGCCAATCAAGCCAGCAATTCCGGTCCGGCGAGCACATCGAACACCCTTTCCACTCCGGGGTTCGGCTCGATCTCGATCAACTTCGAAGGGCTCGGCACCATCCATCTGCCGCCCAAAGGCGAGTTGGCCTTCATCGCGGGCGTGGGCCTCGTAGCGGCCGCCGGACTGATTGAATGGCCCGTCGCGGCCATCGTCGCGGCCGGCCACCTGATCGCCCACGCGAGCAACAACAAAGCCCTGCAGGAATTCGGCGAAGCACTCGAATCGGCCTGACAATCCAAACCAGCGGGCGTCGGTCAGCGCACCACCGTCCGGTGCCCGGCATCAAGACGTCGGGTCCAGCCCCGTGAATCAAGGTGTTCCAGCAGCGGAACCGCAACCCGGCGGGTCGTGCCCAGCGCTTGGCGCGCCTGGCTCGTGGTGAAGGGCTGTTCCAAGCCGGCGAGGGCGCGCATCGCGAGGGCTGGCGCCGTTGGCAGCAGCACCACCCCGTCACGCAACCGCAGCAACCGCCCGGCGCGTTCGGCGGCAGCCAGTTCACGTGCGCCCAGGCCCAGCGCAGCCAGCTCATCGGCTTCCGGGGCTTGGAACGTGTCCGCGCTGAGCCGGCGCTCCAACTCTGCAACCGACGCCTCAACGGCGCCGAGGTTCCCGTGGCTGCCGGGCAACTGGACGTGACCGCCGTGCCGTTCCAGGGCTGCGCCGTCGATGACGTGGGAGAGCAACTTTTCGTCGGGCAACTGAAGCAGATCGCGGGCCGCGCCCATCGAGAGACCCTGAGTCAGGGGGTCGCGTTCTTCCAGTGCCTGGACTGCGCTGCGCAGCTGGTGCTGCCATGCTTTAAGGACAGGAGCGTGCACCCACCAGTCATCGATCACCTCTACGCCGGAGGGCGGCTCGGCGTCGTGCCCGGACAGCAATCCCAGCCGGCGCAGGTGCTCAGGGCGCACGGCTCCGCGGGCGGCCACTTCCCCCAGCACGTCCCCTGCCGGGTCCATTGTTGCAAGCCGCTGCACCCAGTGGGCGCCGTCGCCCCGCCGCCGCAGGGACGGCGGATCGGCGTCGAGGATGCGTGCCCCGCCCAGCACCGACCGGCTTCCGGGGTCTCGGAGCACCAACCTGTCTCCGACGACGAGCGGCAGGTGCCTGTCGAGGACGAGGCGGGCGTGGTCTGCGCCGAAAGGACGCAGCCGGGCCGGCACGGATGCAGTGCCAACATGGACCATGAGCTGCTCCGGCACCTCCGTAAAAGCCACGCCGGTGGTCCTCTGGATGCCCACGACGCCGGTGCTGGGCCACGCATCCGGGGTCAGTAATGCGTCCCCGCGCCGGATGTCCGGGGCGGAAATGTCCCGCAGGTTCAGCGCCACCCGGCTGACGGGGCCTACCGAGGTGTACGAGGTATCGCGGCTTTGCAGGCCACGGACGACGACGGGCCGGGAACCGAAGTGACCGAGCAGGCTCAGCCGGTCCCCTTGGACGATGGTTCCCGCTGCGAGCGTTCCGGTCACCACCGTTCCGGAACCGGTGATAGTGAACGAGCGGTCCACCCACAACCGGACCCGCCCATCGGTGGTGGGAGGAGGCACGTTGGCGAGTACGCCGTCGAGCGCTGAGCGCAGCTCGGCCAAGCCGGTGCCATCGATGGCCGACACCGCAACTGCGGGCGCGTCCCTCAGGCCGGTTCCGGCCAGTTCGACGCGGGCCCGGGCCAACACGTCGGCAACCCGCTGCGCGGACGCCCTGTCCGCGCGGCTGAGGACCACAACGCCGTGTTCAATGCCCAACGCAGCCACGGCGTCCCGGTGGTCGGTTGATTGTGCCTGCCAGCCCTCATCGGCCGCGACGACGAAGCAGACGATCGGCGCCGGACCGATTCCAGCGAGCATGTTGCCCAGGAAGCGTTCGTGGCCCGGTACGTCAACGAACGCCACGTCCTGTCCGGAGGGCAACGTGGTCCACGCATACCCCAGGTCGATGGTCAGCCCGCGGCGCCGTTCCTCTTCCCAGCGGTCCGGCTCCATGCCGGTCAATGCGCGGACCAAGGTGCTTTTGCCGGAATCGACGTGTCCGGCAGTGGCAATGACGTGCACCGCTCAGCCCGCCCTGCCCGCGTCTGCAACCTCGAGGCTTGCAATGGCCCGGCGTACCGCTTCGAGGACCCGGTCGTCATCCCCTGCCGGAATACAGCGCAGATCGACGAGGCACGAGCCCTCGTGGACACGCGGCAGCACTGCCGGGTTGCCCGTACGCAGGAGCGATGCAAGCCCCTCGGGAAGCTGGAGCGCCCACCCAGGAAGAGGGAAACCAGGGGCACCCCCGCCACCAACCCGGCCGTCATGCGGCACTACAGGTACGCCGAGGGCTCCGGCGAGCCGGTCGGTGCGGCACCGCAATTGTCCGACGTCGGCGTGCAGCGCCTGCACCACGGGCGGCTCGCCGCCAGCAACGGTCGCCTCGAGGGCGGCGAGGGCGAGTTTGTCAGCCCGGACGGCACGGGCGAGCGGGTGGCGGGCCAACCGCGCGATGATTTCCTTGCGCCCCAGCAGCAAACCGGCCTGGGGTCCGCCCAGCAGTTTGTCCCCGCTGGCAATGACGACGTCGGCCCCGGCCGCCAAGGCTGAAGCAACGTCAGGTTCATCAGGGAGGTGCGGGTCGGGTGCAAGTAGGCCGCTGCCCAGGTCGGCCACGAGCGGCACCTCGTTGGCCCGTGTCAGCGGGCTCAGTTCGTGCAGCGGAACAGCGGACGTGAATCCGTCAACGCGGAAGTTGCTGGGATGGACCTTCAGGACGCAGCCCGTTTCCGGCCCCAGGGCTCCGGCGTAGTCATGCAGGTGTGTCCGGTTGGTGGTGCCCACCTCGCGAAGCCTTGCGCCCGTCGATTCCATCAAGTCGGTCAACCTGAAACCGGCGCCGATCTCAACTAGTTCCCCGCGGCTCACCACCACCTCGCGCCCGGCGGCGAATGCTGTGGTGGCCAGTACCAGCGCCGCGGCTCCGTTATTAACCACCAGGGCGTCTTCGGCGGCGGGACAAGCTGCGAGCAGCGCCGCCCTGGCACCGGCTCCTCGGCGCGAGCGGCTTCCGTCCGACAGGTCCAGCTCCACGTCCACGTAGCCGCTGGCTGCGACGAGGGCGTCAACCGCGCCTGCAGAGAGGGGTGCCCGCCCGAGGTTGGTGTGGACGATGACGCCGGTTGCGTTAAGCACCGGGCGCAGCGTTGTTGCGTGCCGGGCCGCAAGGGCGGCCACCAATGTCGGCTCAACCTGCCCGGGCGGGAGCTCGCCGCACCGGGCCTGCTCCTGGACGTGCCGGACGAGGTCGCGGATGACGCTCTCATTCAGCCGCGTCCGGGCCTCGCGGACGGCCGGTAGGGCCAGCAGGTCGTTGGTGCGCGGAATCAGGCGCCGCGGATCGATCTGGTCCACAGCCCCTCCTTACATCGCCGCGTGCACTGCCGGTAGTTGGCGGTGGCGGACGGGAATCGAACCCGCCAGGCAGAGATGCTCCGCCTCACCGGTTTTGAAGACCGGGGGGCCCACCAGGACCCGGACGCCACCGCGCCCCAATATAGCAGCTTGCCCCGCAGGGGTACGCTGGGCGAATGAATGAGGTTAAGACGTCTGTCCAGCAACTCGATGACGGGGCCACCGGCGCGCTCCGGCTCACCGACTATGCCCACGGCGGCGGCTGTGCCTGCAAAATACCACCGGGCGAGCTCGAAGATGCGGTCCGCGGCCTCATCGGCCAGCCTGGCGCCGAAGTGCTGGTTGGCCTTGAGAGTGGCGACGATGCGGCAGCGGTCCTGGTGCGTGACGACCTGGCCGTCTTGACCACCGCGGACTTCTTTACTCCCGTTGTCGACAATGCGTTTGACTGGGGACGCATCGCCGCTGCCAATGCCCTTTCTGACATCTACGCGATGGGCGGCCGCCCGATCACGGCCATCAACCTCGTCGGCTGGCCCCGGGGCGTCCTGCCGATGGAGTTGATGACCGAAGTCCTCCGCGGCGGACTGAGCGTTGCCTCGGAGGCGGCGTGCCCCGTGCTCGGCGGCCACTCCATTGACGATCCGGAGCCGAAGTACGGCATGGCCGTCACGGGCGTTGCCCATCCGGACCGTTTGCTCCGCAATGACGCCGCCCAGCCAGGTATGCCCATCACACTCACCAAGCCCATCGGCGTCGGACTCCTCAACAACCGGCACAAGCAAACCGGTGAGGTGTTCGCAGAAGCCGTGGAAACGATGGCACGCCTGAACCGGGACGCTGCCGATGCCGCGGTTGCCGCTGGTGTCCGGGCAGCGACCGACGTAACGGGTTTTGGCCTGCTAGGACATCTCTTCAAAATGGTCCGCGCCTCGGAAGTGGGCGCGGTGATCGACGTGAAGGCCGTGCCGCTGGTCGCAGGGGCACGCGCGGCGCTGCGGGACGGCTTCGTCTCCGGCGGGACCCGGCGTAACCTCGAGTGGGTCCGGCCGCATCTAGGCGCTGCTCCCGGCGTCAGCGAAGACGAGCTGCTGCTTCTTGCCGACGCCCAGACCTCCGGCGGGCTGCTGGTGGTCGGCGAGTTGCCCGGGTACCCCGTGATCGGACACACCACAGCGGGCCCGGGCATCGAAATCCGCTGAGGCCAAGCTGTTCGATCAACTGCCGGTGGTGATCGCGTCCCCGGTCACGCCCGCTGCGCGGCGGGCCGCAAGCCGGTTCTTCTGCGGTTCGATGGTGTACCGCGGATCCTTGGCAGAGGCTATGCCCGCCTCGAACACGCCGAAGCGGGTCAGTGCCGAAGCGGCCAGGAGCGCCAGTCCGGAAGCGGCAGCCACCACGCGGTTACGGCCGCCCAGGAGGGCGCCCAAACCGCCGGCCACCGCCAGCCGCTCGCTCCACTTGAGCATGGCCCCGGCTTTGCCCTGATGCAGGGGTTCCGCCGCGATAGGATCCATCCGGCGCTCCATCACCTTCATGGCCACCACGTCACCCACGACGCCGAGCACGGCCAGGTTCCGTGCAGGTCCTGCCTCCCGGACCGGTGTGGTGACCATGGCGAGCCCGGCAGAAGCGAGGCAAGCCGAACTCACGAAGACGAAAGGCAGTTCCTCGTGGGCAGCGTTCCACGTAGGAGTGGCGGTGTCGCCGAGCAGGACAGCCGTGTACGCCGCCAGCGGTCCGGCGAATACCGCAGCTTCGATGCCGGCTGGTCCTTCGACGGCCTGCAGCACCTTGCGCAGGGGACCCAGCGGCAGCCGATGTCCGCTCATCCGGTCGATTTCAGCCACCGCTGAGACGCCCGCCCCGGCGCTGAAGGCGCTGAGGATCCAGGAGCCCACACTCATCGGCGAGGTCACCTTGAAGGTCCGCAACATATGCAGGAAACGCTCCGGCCGGCCCAGGTCCTTCACCAAGGCGACGGCGCCGCCGCCCACCGCTGCCAAGGCGCCCAGCCTGGCATTCCGGCACAGCGTCGGCCGTCCGGTCAGCTGGCCGCCGGCACCCAGCAGTGCAGACCCGGCCGCGACGCCGCCCAGGAACAGATAGATGGCAACGTCATCACCCCAGGGAGCAGGCTTCACAACGGGACGGCCGTAATACGAGGTGAATTCCTGCTCAGGAACCATGGGCATTTCGCGGGAGCCGTCGCCGTTGTCCCTGCGGCGGCCCGGGCCGCGTTTGCCGTCCTGCCGGCGTCGGCGAGCGGGTTCGGCTGGGCGGAAGCTATCGAATTCCGAAAGGGTCACGCCCGTCCTCCCAGGAAAGCCAAGGCAGCCGCGGCGGCCATGCCCGCTACCGCCATGCCCGCCCGCCGGTACATCCGGGGCAGATCGGCTGTTGGGACGCGCGGGTCCGGCGGAAGCCCGTAGACCTCGGGCTCATCAAGCAGCAGGAAGACTGATCCGGTTCCGCCGACGCCGTCGTTCTCGTTCGCACCGTAGAGCCGCGCCTCGGTCAGGCCTTGGGCGTGCAGGGCGCTTACCCGTTCCCGGGCCGTCTCCACCATGTCGTCGTGATCGCCGAATTTGATGGACGTCGTCGGGCATGCCTTGGCGCACGCCGGCGTCTCATCTGCCACCAGCCGGTCGTAACACAGCGTGCATTTCTGGGCGATGCCGACGTTGGGGACCTCGGGATGGTTGGCGTGCTGTTCCTCCCTGCTTGTGGCGACCTTGACCGTGCCATTGCTGCGGCGCTCGATGACGCCGAACGGGCAGCCGGCCACACAGGTTCCGCAGCCGTTGCAAACATCGTCCTGAACCACCACGGTGCCGAATTCGGTGCGGAAAAGGGCTCCAGTAGGGCACACGTCGAGGCAACCGGCGTGCGTGCAGTGCTTGCAGACGTCGGAGGACATGAGCCACCGGAAGTCCGCAGTGTCAGGGGGAGTTGTATCCGCCTCCGCCAGGTTCGTCGGGGCAGGCGCTGACTGGGTTGGCGGGCCGATGCGCGGCATGCCGAGGTTGACCAGGGCGCGACCGGATTCGCGCGCCTCGATGATGCGTTCCTGGCCTTGTTCGATGAAGGCGACGTGGCGCCAGGTGCTGGCTCCCAGCTCACCGGTGTTGTCGTAGGAGGAACCCAGTAACTCCAGGTCTCCGTCCTGCGGATTGTGGTTCCACTCTTTGCAGGCCACCTCACAGGCTTTGCAGCCGATGCATATGGAGGTGTCAGTGAAGAACCCCTTGCGCGGATGGCTGTGCTCCCAGCGGGCATCGGCGGTAGGGTCAGTCGGTCCGGACAGCTGGCCCATCTAATCCTCCAACGTCAGTTCGGCGCCCGGAACGCAGCCTACTGGCAGTCGCAATCCGTGCGGGTCGGTGTGTGTTTCGGCTAAGGCAGTGGCGGTGATGATCATCAGCCCGTACCGCCGTCCGGCCGGCCATCGTCGCCCGATGCGGGCTGGATGCCTTCCGCTGCCGGATCAGTGACCGCTTGGTTACTGGTCTCCGTAGTTAATCCGGCCCGCGCCTGATAGTCGGCAACCAGGTCAAGGAGTTGCTTCCCACGCGGCCTTCGGCCCGGGCGGATATCGCAGGAAGCTACCTTGGACTCCTGGATCTGGACGTTGGGATCCAGCGTCACACCCAGCAGATCGTTGGCCGCGTCACCGCTGACGACGGCATTGCTGCCGACGCCCCAGTGGTAGGGAAGTCCGATCTGGTGCACTGTGTGTCCCCCCACGGCGAGGGGCCGCATCCGGTCAGTAACAAGCACCTTCGCCTCGATGGCGGAGCGGGGCGAGATGATGGTTGCCCACCCGTAGGGCTCCAGGCCGCGCTCGGCGGCCAGTTCGGGTGAGACCTCGCAGAACATCTCAGGTTGCAGCTCCGACAGGTACGGCAGCCAGCGGCTCATCCCTCCTGCTGTGTGGTGCTCGGTGAGCCGGTAGGTGGTGAAGACGTACGGGTAGATGTCTGCGCCACTGGTGCCGGCGCTCGGCGCACTGAGGTTGTCCGCGCGGGGGTAGACCAGTCGTGCCGGACTTTGTTGCTGCGGATACAGCGCGTTCGCGACCGGCGATTCCTGCGCCTCGTAGTGCGTGGGAAGGGGTCCGTCCACCATGCCCTTTGGCGCGAACAGCCAGCCCTTGCCGTCGGCCTGCATGATGAAGGGATCGTCTCCGCCAAGTGCGGCCGGGCCACCGACGGACGGGTGGGGGTTGCTGCCCGGCGCCCGGTCAACGGGGAAGTCGGGCACGTCGTCGCCGACCCATTTACCCTGTTCCTGGTCCCACCAGATGTACTTCTTCCGCTCGCTCCACGGCTTGCCGGCAGGGTCGGCCGATGCCCGGTTGTAGAGGATCCGGCGGTTGGCCGGCCATGCCCATCCCCATTCCGGAGCGGCCGGTCCCTGTTCCTGGCCCGGTTTCCGGTTGGCGGCATGGTTGAAGCCGTCGGCGTACACGCCTGTGTAGATCCAGCAGCCGGCCGCCGTGGTGCCGTCGGCGCGAAGTTCGGTGTACGCAGAGAGAGGCTTGCCGGCGTCGGGCCCGTCCAAATGGCGGCCGTTGATCTCGGCAAGCACCGCCTCGGCGTCCGGATCACCGTGTTCATCCGTGGGATAGTCCCAGGTCAAGTCGAGCAGCGGACGGTCCCGTTCGTCCTCGGACCCGGCGAGCTTCTCCCGGATCCGCTTGCCCAGCTCGAAGAAGAACTGCAGTTCGCTTTGGCAGTCCCCGGGTGGTGCCACAGCCTGGTGCCGCCACTGCAGCAGCCGCTGCGTCTGCGTGAATGAACCGGCTTTCTCGACGTGGGTTGCTGCAGGCAGGAAGAACACCTCGGTTTCGATGTCCTCGGTGCGCAGTTCACCCGACTCGATTTCAGGACCGTCTTTCCACCAGGTCGCGGACTCGATGAGGTTCAGGTCGCGCACCACGAGCCATTTCAGGTGCGACATGCCCAGGCGCTGCATCCGGCCGTGGGCTGAGCCGACCGCAGGATTCTGGCCGAGGAGGAAGTAGCCTTCCACTTCGTCGTCGAGCATCCCCATGACGGTCTCGTATGTGCCGTGCGCACCCGTCAGCCTCGGAAGGTAATCGTAGGCCCAGTCGTTGGCCTCATTCGCGGCGTCACCCCACCAGGCCTTCAGGAGGCTGATGGTGTAGGCATCGGCGTCGGCCCAAAAGCCCTTTTGCTGCTTCGACCCAACAGCTGCGAGGTATTGCCCAAGGCTGTCGTGGCGGCCGGCGCTGGGCATCGGCAGGTATCCCGGCAACAGGTTGAACAGGGTGGGAATATCCGTGGAGCCCTGAATGCTGGCATGGCCGCGCAGGGCCATGATTCCACTGCCCGGGCGTCCAACGTTTCCCAGCAGAAGCTGCAGGACCGCGGCAGCCCGGATGAACTGGGCTCCCAGGGAGTGCTGCGTCCAGCCCACGGCGTAGGCGAAGCAGGTTGTCCGGTCGCGGCCAGAGTTCTCCGTAATGGTGCGGGCAAGATACTCGAAATCCTCGACTTTGATTCCGCACATGTCCCGGACCATCTCGGGGGCGTAACGGGCGTAGTGCCGCTTGACGATCTGGAAGACCGTGCGGGGGTCCCGGAGGGTTTCGTCCCGCTGTACTTCGGCATGCTCCAGCGGTGGTCCGCCGCTTCCGAAGGCGTCGGCGGCAGCCCGGGCGGACGCATCAGCGCCGTGTTCGTGCTCGGAGGCCGGCCCGCCAATCGTGCCCTCCCCTTCTTCCGCATAGGCCCACGATGAGGTGTCGTACGCCCTTTTTTCGGGATCGAAGCCAGAGAAGAGACCGCCCAGATCCTCGGCATCGCGGTAATCGCCGTGGACCAACGTGGCCGCGTTGGTGTAAGCGGTGACGTACTCCTTGAACCACAAGTCATTGGCGATCACGTAGTTGATGAGCGCGCCCAGAAGCACAACGTCAGAACCGGCCCGGATGGGGATGTGCTTATCCGAAACCGCGGATGTCCGAGTGAACCGGGGATCGATGTGGATGACCTTCGCTCCGCGGGCCTTAGCCTCCGCCACCCACTGGAACCCCACGGGATGGCACTCGGCCATGTTCGAGCCCTGGATGATGATGCAGTCCGCATTGGCCATGTCCTGCAGTGATTGCGTTGCACCACCGCGTCCAAACGAGGTTCCCAAACTGGGAACCGTGGCGGAGTGTCATATGCGGGCCTGGTTCTCGGTCTGCACCGCCCCTGCAGCCGTGAAGAGCTTCTTGATCAGGTAGTTTTCTTCGTTGTCCAAAGTCGCCCCGCCCAGCGAAGCGATTCCCATGGTACGGCGCAGAAGCCGGCCCTGGTCGTCTTCCTGCTGCCACGTCCGCCGACGCGTCTCAATGAAACGGTCCGCCACCATCTCGACGGCGGTGGCCAAGTCCAGGTGTTCCCACTCCGTGGACCGCGGCGCCCGGTAGAGCACCTTTGTTTGCCGCCCTGGCGAATTGACCAGTTGCTCACTGGCAGAACCCTTGGGGCACAGACGGCCGCGCGAGATAGGTGAGTCCGGATCGCCTTCGATTTGGACGACCTTTTCATCCTTGACGTAGACACGCTGCCCGCAACCAACTGCACAGTAGGGGCATACACTCTGGACAACGCGGTCAGCAGTAGCGGTGCGCGGGGCAATGGCTTTGGTCTTGGCCGAGGTGACAGCCGGCCCACGCCCAAGCAGGTCCCCCGTGCTCAATTGACGGACGACCGGCCATTGAAGAAAACTTCGCGATGCCATTTCAGGAGCATATCCCGTCCCGGCCTGGAGCAACAGGACAACGTTGCGCGTGTTCTCCCGCCGGGTCACTTTTAGGACGCCACGACTCTGGTACCTCGACCAGGGCTCTCACCTGACGTCTACCGCCACTCCCTGACACGCTTGACTGACCTGCCCGAACAGGCTCGTAATGAAGGCCTGCGGGAGTTTCCGCGGCTCAGGTCGGGCGTTAATATCTTTGGAGGCCGCGCAGGCGGCCCCGATCTCCCAAGAGGTGACGAATGTCCGAGGACCGTGTGTCGTACGGTTTCCCCCTTCCGGAAGGCGAAGTATGCCCCACGGGTTCGTTTCTGCTGTCGCTGGAAACTGGCCGGAGTGAGTGGTCCGACGGCCTGTACCGGATGCACCGCTACACGCGCGGTGAAATCGTTCCTACCCGCGACCTGGTCCTCGCCCACATGCATGCGGAGGACAGGGATGCAGCCAGGCAGCTCATTGAAACCCTCGCCCGTGATGGCGGTCAAGCATCCAACTTCCACCGCATCATCGACAGCACCGGACGGGAGCACCGGGTCCTCACGGTCGCCGAGGCCGACCGGGATGAAACCGGAAAGATCACGGCGATTCACGGCCTCACTGTCGACCTGACCCGTTCAATAGCGATCGAGAGCGGCCACGCCGCCGCTTCCGCCCTAGTGAACGCCTATGCCAGCCGCAGTGTCATCAAACAGGCCAAGGGCATCCTCATGGGCTACTTCAACATCGGCCCGACCGAAGCATTCGACCGGCTCGCGGCATACAGCCAGAACACAAACGTCAAAGCGTCGGCACTAGCCACCCAGCTCGTTGCCGCCGCGGAAACCGGACGCGTCAAGGAACTCCTCGGTGCATGGGCAAAGCGAACCTCACGTCAGCACAACGGAACGCCCACCCAATAGCCAAGCCACGCAAGCCGGGCACACGTAGGTCACGCAACGTGCGAACATCAGGCGCCGGGTTCTCCGCCGTACGTCTTACAGGTCGGGGTCGGCGAACCGGTCCGGCGCCGTGTCGAGGAGGAGAGCTTCGAGTACGCGGAGTTGTGCGGTGGCCCGGTCCAACAGTTCTGTGACACGGTCCTGCCCGATGCGTGGCTCAGTGCGGGACAACACCACCAAGGTCTTCCAGAGCAGCGATTTTCCGGTCACGGCGCTGATGAGGGCTTCGAGTTCAAGTTGTTCGGCGGCGCCGGTTCTGGCGTGGAAGGGATTGATGGGTCCGAGGGAGCCAAGCAGGGCCCCGGCCCTCGCGAAGGGCTTTTTATAGGCGGGGATGCCCATCCCGAGCGTTTCGGCGATCCCGTGCAGGGCGTCTTTGTCGGTGCGAACATCGTTCCGGAGCCGTGCGATGGTCGCCCCCTCGGGCGAGTCCCGCCAGGTCCCGGCCGCGTGGGCGAAGAGACGTTCGCCTGCTGCGGCGGCGATCAGGTGGCTGTGCAGGTACGTCTGCAACGAGTCCGTCGCGGTGCCGCTGCGGTCGCGCTGGAAAATCTTCATGATCATGCCCCTTCAGCGGCTGCGGTGGTGTCTTTGAGGTGTTGCCCGAGCCCGGCCAGGAGGATGCTGATTCCCTCATCCAGCTCCTGGGCGCCGTCGTATTCGAGCAGCTCCGGGGCCAGGCTGCGCAGGTGCGGGAAGTCCCGCAGCGACAGGCGCTGGAGTCCGAGTCGCAGCAGTGCCTCGTTTTCGTGCGGGTCCGCGATGAGTTCCTGGAGTTCGTTGAGGATGTGTCCGTAGAGGAAGCCGTAAAAGGCACGGTAGACGTGCAACGCACCGCGCGGGGAGAAACCGGCACGGATCAGGATCCCCAGGATCTGCTCCAAAGGCCGCAGCGTTCCGGCCGGGCGCAGACCCAGGGGCGTGGACAGCGGACCGGTGACCAGCAACGGCACCACGTTCGGATGCCGCAGGCAGACCCGGCGCAGTTCATGGGCCATCCGGCGCAGCTGGCCCTGCCAATGCACATCGTCCGGGAACGTTTCCAGTTCCTCCAAGACCAGTTCCGCAACCCCGGCGAGCACTTCTTTCCGGTTGGCGGTATACCGGTATACCGCCATTGGATCACGGCCGAGGACCTGCCCGAGCCGGCGCATGCTCAACGCCTCGAGCCCGTGTTCATCCACCAGATCCAACGCCGCCCGCAGCACAGTCCTGCGGTTGAGGGGGCCAGGTCCCGCACGGTGCCCTGCAGTGTCGTCACGTTCCATGATTTTCTCCGAGCTCCCCGGGCCGCCGGGAATCCCGGAAAGGCACTTGCACTGCCGCAAGTCTACGCCTGATGTCTACACTGTAGAGGTTTGGACCCATCGTGATGTAAGGGAAGTCGGCCGCCGTCCTTCGATAGGTTGGTCCTGTAAAGCAGGCCACGGGTAAACCGATGCATTGGAGAAGACGTGAAGGCGATTGTGTACGACCAGACAGGTTCGTCCTCGGTGCTGAAGCTTCAGGACAAGCCCTTGGCTGCTCCCGGCCCGGGTGAGGTCCGGGTCCGCGTGGTCGTGTCCGGTGTGAACCCCACCGACTGGAAGTCCCGGGCAGGCGGAGGAGGAAGCCGGCCGCTGGAAGCACCGAAGGTTCCCAATCAGGACGGTGCCGGCGTGATCGACGAGGTCGGCTCCGGAGTAACAGGGCTTAGCGTCGGAGACCGCGTCTGGCTCTGGGACGTCGCCTGGGGCAGCCATGAAGGCACAGCACAGGAGTACGCGGTTGTATCGGCGGCCAAAGCACTGGTTCTTCCGGACGCCGAATCCTTCGACACAGGCGCGTCCCTCGGAATCCCGGCCCTGACGGCGCATCGGGCGTTGAGCTCGAACGAGGATGGCCCTGCCAGGCTCTCCCCCGGATCGTTGGCGGGTCGAACGGTTCTGATCACCGGAGGCGCAGGCGCAGTTGGACACGCTGCAATTCAGCTCGCGGGCTGGGCCGGAGCAACCGTCATCACGACCGTCAGCGGAGACCGGAAAGCTGAACTCGCACGCCTCGCCGGGGCCCATACAGTCATCAACTACACCACCGACGACGTCGTGGCTGCCGTCCGTGCAGCCGTCCCCGGCGGCGTCGACACCATCGTTGACGTAAACGCTCCAGCCAACATCGACTCAGATGTGCAGGTTCTCAAGCCAAGCGGAACCATAGCCATCTACGCGGCGAATCCAGGGGAATCAGTGACAGTTCCCGTCCGTGAAAGCATGACGAAGAACATCCGCTACCAGTTCATCCTCACGTACACCGTGACGGACGAGCAGAAACAGCACGCCGTGGCCGCGGTCTCCGAGGCGCTGGAGGCCGGCGCGCTGCGCGTTGGTGAAGAACACGGCCTGCCTCTGACCCGTTTCCCGCTGCAAGCGACCGCCGCAGCACATGACGCGGTTGAGCAGGGCACCATCGGTAAAGTGCTCATCGACGTCGCACCTCCATCCTGATCTCCCCCTGCTCACCTACAGCGGCCCATCCACCAACGCCCACTCACCTACAGCAGCCCATCCACCAACCCCCGGTCACCTACAGCAGCCCATCCACCAACCCCCGGTCACCTACAGCAGCCCATCCACCAACCCCCGGTCACCTACAGCAGCCCATCCACCAGCGCCCACTCACCTACAGCAGCCCATCCCGATTTTTTCGCGTGACCGGGCGTCCGGGAAATTCGGCCCCTAGCTGACCGGGCGTCCGGGAAATTCGGCCTGTAGGTGACCGGGCGTTCGGGGGATTTATTCGCCCAGACCGAGCCCGGGTATCCGCAGTCCGAATATTACAACCTCGGAGTCGCTGTGCAGGTGGTCGACTCCTCACCGTGCGGGCACGACGACGAGGACTACCCTCCGGACGCCCGCAGCTAGCCCGAGCGCACTGCTCCAACGACCACATCGCGGGATTCCGTGGAGTCTGGGGGTTCTGCCGATTTGTCCAAAATGGTCAGCTTGGGCGTCCTCGCCAATGACTCCGGCAGCTTCGCCATCCCGGCAGGGGTTGATCTGGCGCAGTACCCCATAGTCGACATCTCCGACCAGCCATACAACGGGGATCCCGCCCACTCCGCCGATAGCATCGTCCGCGGAAAGCCCAACCCAAAAGCTGAGCCGCTGCCCCGGTCCTGCGCCCTGCCACTGCTCTGCACTACGGACCCGGACTACGACAACCAGCCTGGTAGCTCAACTGTGCGGTAGCCTATCGTCCCATGGTCGATGCGCAGCGGTTCCGAATACTCCTCGAGGAGGAACGTGACCGCAAGGTTGCGCTCTTGAAAGCCCTCCAAGGCGACATCACGTCGGTAAACGCCGCCAGGCAGGACGCGAACGTCGACGACGAGCACGATCCGGAAGGAAGTACGATCGCCTTCGAACTTTCCCAGGCTTCCGCCCTCATGGAGCAGAGCCGGGTGGGCCTGGAACAGATCGAGGCCGCTTTGCTGCGGATTACCGACGGGAGTTACGGACTCTGCGCCATCTGCGGCAAGCCCATCGCGGAGGGCCGCCTGGAGGCAAGGCCTTGGACGCCGTACTGCATGGAACACGCGTCCGGCCGGAGCTAAGGCAATGTGCAAGTACCGCACCGATAAATTAGCCACCACGCTTGGATGGTCCAGGACCGCCGCCATGATGGCAAAAAGCAAGGAAAGATGAGTGCCATGGAGGAACAAGCGAAATCACTGAAGCAGCGCGGGGTCCTGTTTGATGTAGACGGAACCCTGCTGGACTCAAGCTATTTCCATGCCATCGCCTGGTGGCAGGGGTTCCGGCAGCAGGGGTTGACGGTTCCCATGGCGTCAATCCACCGGCACATTGGCATGGGCGGGGACAGGCTCCTTGACCGGCTGCTCCCGCCCGATTCGGACGAAGACACCCGGAAAGAAATTGAACAGGCCCATGGGGCAATATTCTCGACCTTCTGGCCGGTTATCCGGCCCTTCGACGCAGCGACCGACCTGGTGCGAACCTGCGCCGAATCCGGATTCGCCGTAGCTTTGGCCTCATCGGCGCACCCGCGGGACCTCCACGTGCTCCGGGGCATCCTGGAGGCCGACGCCTGGATCGACTGCGTGACAAGTTCAGCTGACGCCGCCGAGAGCAAGCCCTCCCCCGATATCCTCCAGGTGGCTCTCGAACGCCTCGGACTACGGTCGGAGGATGTCGTCTATGTCGGCGATTCCGTCTGGGATGTCCAGGCGGCGGCCCGACTCGACATAGGCACCATCGGCCTCACGTGCGGAGGGATCAGCGAAGCCGAACTCCTCGCGGCAGGTGCGCTTGAGGTCTATGCGGATCCCCGTGCCCTGCTTCGGGACCTGGAAAGCAGCCCCATCGGAAAGCTCGCAGGGCCGCCGAGCGCTTAGGCAATTGACCCCTCGCCGGCTAGGCGACGGCGCCTTTCGTGACGCGGTCTGAGGCAATAAGCCAGATTTCGGGCGCTGCCCAGGCCAAGTGTGGACACAAAGCCCGTTGCCCAAAAAGGCGTTGCCCAAAAAGCCGATGCGATCTAGCGTGGAAGGATCATTTGTCCATAAACAACCTCAAGGACCCAAGCCCCTTGTCATCCCGGGGGCCGGTCATCCCAGGAGGCAGCGAGTGACTCTTTATCAACCGGAGCCAGTTGAAATTTCCACCAGGATGCGTCCGGGCGAGTGGACCGAGGAAAGTCTCAACGCCCTCATCCTTTCCTACCGGGACAAGCTTGTGGGTATGGGCGCCTCGGTTTCCGACATCCAAATCGAGAGCGAACGAGATGACCGTGGCGGAGTGAACGTGATCGCCACATGGATCAAGCCGGAGCTCCCCCAAACGCCCCCGGCGTCGGGCGACGAAGTCTAGCCAGAACCGGCGCAGGGACGGGGCCACAGGCCCAAGGTCCGATGGGTTCGGCTCCTTGGTCCCCGTCAGGGATTCGGATTTTCGACGTACGCCTGCGGTCCACGTCGTGGCTTTCGATACCTGCGGCATGCCGTGCTTCGAAGATGGAAAACTCAAGGGCCATGCTGTGGCGGAGTTCCAGGGACGCATGTTGGCGGAAGTCTGAGAGTCCTTCGCGTTCTTCCTCCGCCATGTGGTCGCCGTTGACTTTATTGACTTCGGTCAGCGCCGCCCACCATTCGGGGGTGCCGGGAGGGTAGGTCTCCACACCGGCTATTGCGTCCCGGATTTCGTTGTGGTCGTGGACTGCATCGGTTGTCTCGTCCGCGGCAGAGTCCTTGCCGCCCTCTCCCTTGCCGAGCTTCAACAGGGCCGGGTAGAACATGGTTTCTTCAGCTTTGGCGTGAACTTCGAGAAGGATGCGGAGCCGTTTCCATACAGCGGTAAGGTCCTCCGCGCCGCTCTCATGCATGCTGTCCAGCAGGGCGAAAAGACGCCGTTGTTCGTGGTGATCGTTGAGAATCACATCTGCGATGTCCATCGTGTTCCTTCCAAATTGTGTCGTGTCGTCAGCCTATGCCTGCCGTCAACGGACGCAATGATGGAAGCGATAACCTTGCCCTTCAGACACCCGGCATGTCCTGCGTCTCCACGCTGCCCGCCCGGTCGTAGACCAGCGACACTGCCCCCTTCGGGAAGGTGCGCGCCGGCTCGGCGAGGCGGAAGGAGGCCGGGACGGTCCCGGCGTCAAAGATGCGCTTGCCCTGCCCGAGGGTGATCGGATACAACCAGATGTGAAGGCGGTCGAGCACGTCCGCGGCAAGTAGCGACCGGATCAGGACGCCGCTACCGAACATGTGCACCTCGTCGAACTCTTCACGAAGCCGGCCCGCTGCCTCTGCATTTGGCAGCACCTTGGTGCCCGCCCACGCCGGCGCAGCCAGTGAATTCGAGACGACGAACTTGGGCACGCGGTTGAGCGTGTTGCCGATATCGCCGGACTGGTGCGGCCAGTAGGCCGCGAAAATGTCGTAGGTCTTCCGGCCAAGGAGCAGGGCGTCGATCCGGCCAATTTCCTCACCGATGGCAGCGCCGGCCTCGTCATCGGACACCGGCGCCTGCCAACCACCGAAGGCGAATCCGCCAGCGGTATCTTCTTCGCTGCCGCCCGGCGCCTGGTAGACGCCGTCGAGGGTGACAAACAGATTGGCGACGATGATTCCCACGGACCCATTCTGGAACAGGGCCTAATCGCTGTCCATACCCAGCACCTGTGACAGAAAGGGCTGGGAGTCATCCTCAGGGTCAGTCCGCTCCGGTGCCGCGGTGAGATGCTCCGCAGCGCAACCACCACACATCACCCTTGGTCGGCGGGGTTCGACTTTCCCGTCACCTCCGGCGTGAGCGGAAGGTCGATGGATTGGAATTCGAATTCATCCTCCTCAACTGCCGCGGCAATATCCTCGGGTGTCATCGCGAGGCTGACCGCGTAGTGGAACATGATGAGGCTGAAGACAACCACGAAGACGATATCGATCCACTCAGGCAGGACGTTAAGCGATCCATTTCCGTAGCGGCCCAAGAGACCGATGACAAGGATGCCGATCAGCCAGGGCCAGATCCAGGATGCGGCACGCCAGTCGATGTCGCGGCGCTGCTGCAGGGATTTTGAGCGGCGGAGCGCAATCTCGAAAATGATGCGGCCAAGGAGAATCGCTGTCAGCAGCTTCCATATCGCTTCGAACCCGGACCAATAAATGATCAGGTTCGCGGCCACGAACCCCAACGGGGTCAGGACCGACGGCCATGGAACCCGGTATGGGTGTTCACGTCCGGAGTGTTGGCGGACAAGCGCGCCCAAGGAAACCGGGGCGAAGGCATACATGATGGCCGTAGCGTCGGTGACCAGCCCGACCAAGGACTGCCAACTGGGGAACGGTAGCAGGGCGATTATTCCCACACCGAAGGACAGCACGATGGACCCGAACGGAACGCCGCGCTTGCTGACCTTGGTGAGCGCCCCGGGCAGGGCGTCGTCCTCACCGAGGGCGTAGGAAATGCGCGCGGAGGTGCCGACGTAGACCAGGCCCGTGCCTGCTGGCGAGACGACCGCATCGATGAGAAGAACGGTCGCCAGCCATCCCGCTCCCGCCGTAATGGCCAGAGCGTAGTAAGGACCGAATGAACCGGTCCCCACCGGGTTCTTCCAATCGTGGGCGATGTCAGCGGGGTTGAGGGCCCCGATGAACGCAACCTCCAGAAGGATGTAGATCGCTGCGCCGATGAACATCGCGATGATGATCGCTCTGGCAACATCCTTCTTGGGGTTGCGGGCTTCCCCTGCCATCTGGGCGGCCTGTTCGAACCCTTGAAGTGCAAACACCACCCCTAGCGGAAGCGCCGCGAAAATCCCGTGAATGCCGTTCGGCGCGAAGCCACCCGCCCCCTGGCTGAAGTTCCCCGGGTGGAAGGTAAGGATCATGAGCACGACGATCGTAAGGACCGGAACCACGGTCTTCCAGATCACCAAAATAATGTTGCTGTCCGAGAGCCACTTCGCGCCGAGGAGATTGATCACCGTGAACAGCGCCAGCGAGAGAACGGCGATGAGCAACCCGATCGGAGTCAGCGTCGAGTCAGGGTTGACCATCTTGATACTTGAAGCCCACGGCGCGCTGGCAAGATAGGTGATGCTCCCTTCCACCTCGATGGGGGCGATCGTCACCGCTTGAAGGTATCCCGCCCACCCCGCGGTGAACCCGGCGAGGGCACCGAACGCATAATGCGGGTACCGCGCCGTCCCGCCGGCCACCGGATAGGCCGCCCCCAGATCGGCATGAATGAGCGCCAAAACCACCAGCAGCACCGCCGCGAGCACCCACGAGATGATCGACGCCGGACCTGCGGTCTGCGCCGCGCCAAGGGCACCCAGCAACCACCCCGACCCGATGATGGAACCGAGGGAAACAAACAGCAATCCCCAGAACCCGACGACCCTTTTCAGGGCATGCAACCGGCCCTCGCCGGAGCTGACTACAACCTCGCTCGTCACATAAACCACTCCCTCGGAGGGTCATATACAGCCATGATCCCTTGACGATAGCGAGGCCGCCGCAATCAGGAAAGAGCCATTGCAACGAAAATCTCGAGAGGCCGCGAATTCCACGGCTAAGAGAGCGCTATGTCAATGGCCCAGGTGCGGATTTGCAGCTCCGGCGCGGCTTAGGCCGTCTGGCCAGCGTGCTGACCCTCCGAAATTTCTTCCAGCAGCTTGCTGTTGAATGCCGGAAGATCATCCGGGTTTCGGCTCGTCACCAGGCCCTGGTCCACCACCACTTCCTCATCGCTCCAGTTGGCCCCCGCGTTCCGGAGGTCGGTCTGGAGCGTGTGGTACGAGGTGACATTGCGGCCTTTGACCACGCCGATTTCGATCAGCAGCCACGGTCCATGGCAGATTGACGCCACCGGCTTGTGCTGCTCGAAAAACGTACGGGCGAAGGTCTGCGCGTCCTTGTCTACACGGAGGTGGTCCGCATTGACGACCCCGCCGGGGAGTACCAACGCGTCAAAGTCGGCGGGGTTGGCTTCTGCAACCAACATGTCCACTTCGAAGGTATCGCCCTTGTCGACGCCTTTGAAGCCTTGGAGTCGTCCTTCCGATGGGGCTACCAAGGTGGGTTCGCCTCCCGCGTCCTTCACGGCCTGCCATGGACTGGTGAGCTCAACCTGCTCGACGCCGTCCGTCAACAAGAATGCAACTTTCTTGCCTGCGATGCTGTGTTCTGACATTTCTCCTCCTCCGATGGACGGCCGGGACATTTTCGTGCGCAGCGCCAGCCGCTGTGAGAGTTTTTGACTAACGACTCCCAGCTTAGGCAAGCCCAAAGTAATCAGCAAGCTTACTACTTTGGGCTTGCCATCCGTCCTTTATTCGAGTTCGGCAATGGTACGGCCGGTGCGGTCGGGAGCGAGGACGGAGAAGACGACGCCGGCCACAGGGCCGATGATGCCGAGGGCGAGGGCGAAGGGGACGGTGCCTGCGAGCGTGAGCGCGAACAGGGGGAAGACTCCGGCGCCGAGGCCTCGTCCGACGTAGTAGCTGGCGCTGGAGCCGGTGGAGCGGATGCGGGTGGGGAAGAATTCGGACATCCAGACGCCCAGGACGCCGAATCCTCCGGCACCGCCGGCGCACATCATGAGTGCCCAGAAGCCTTGCGAGGTCCAGAACGCGCCGGTGATTTGCGCGTGCCCGGAAGAGAGCAGAGCAAGGAACCAGACGAAGCCGACGGTCCCGAAGACGCAGGCTGCTGTGAACGCGTATTTGCGGCGGATGCGGTCGGAGACCAAGCCGGTGGCCGAGTAGGTGATGATTGTGGACACATAGCCGAGCAAGACGATCAGGCTCACGGCGTCGAGGGACAGTTGCTGGGTCTTGAGCAGGTAAGTGGACAGATAGGCGCCCACGGAGTTAGTGGTGAGGAACATCGCCGTCGAGAGGATCATGAAGAGCACGGTGCCGTAGGCGAAGCGGGGGCGGAAGATATCAATCATTGGGACTTTGGAGCGGCGCAGTTCAGGCGGGAGGGTGCCGTTCTTGCGGTGTTCTTGATAGGCCAACCATTGCTTGGATTCGGGCAGGAGTTTCAGGGAGGCTGCGCCGATCACCAGACTGATCAGGCCGATGGTGACGTAGCCCGCGCGCCAGCCGAGATCGTGCCCTAGGACGGATAGGAACAGGTAGGTGAGTCCTGCGGTGAGGATTTCGCCGACGAAGTACATGGACTGGATGATGCCGCCCATGGTGCCGCGTTTCTTGGTCTGCCAGCACTCGGTGAACATGGAGAATGAAAGGCCGAACAAACCGCCCATCCCAATTCCGGCGAGCACGCGGGTCAGGAGGAACATTTCGTAGTTGCTAGCCAGACCGCCGAGCGTCGCTGCGACGCCGAAAGCGAGGACGGAGATCGCGAAAGTTCGACGGCGGCCGAGCGTGTCGCCGAGGGTGCCGAACACAAACCCGCCGAGGATGGAGGCGAAGCCCTGGACCGTCGCGACCGTGATCAGGGCGATCGTGGAAACGTGCAAGCTATCGGAAATGTACGCGAGGGGGAAGCCGATCAGGTTCAGTTCGGCGCCGTCGAACAGCGTGCCCAGAAGGGCGAACGCCAGGATGAACCGGATCTCCTTGCGCGTGTAGTACGTGGAAGTGCCTGCGGAACTTCCTTCCCCCCTCCCTCCTGGCCTTGGGCGTTCCTTGAGGGCGTGTGCGGTTTTATTCAGCTCGCGCATTGCGAGTCCTCCTTCTCCAGCTGCGGCGCTGGGGGTCTTCGTTGACCGGGATTGGAGAGTAGAAATTTTGGAGGGAAGGATGGCGGGCGTTATGCCCGCCATCCTCGGGATCCGGTCTCGTTCCTTGAGATCCGCCGGATCCTGCGTTTAGGCGGGAACCGTGACGGCGCCCAGGTTGGCGGACTTCAGGGCCAGGGCGATTTCATCGCCGGCACCTTCAGCAAGCGGGAGCAGCGGCGGCCGGACGGTGGCGTGTTCGAGTATGCCACGGGCGACGAGTCCTTCCTTCAGGGCCACGGTACCTTCCATGTGGGAGCCGCGGTGGTAGACGTTCTTGGTCACCGGCAGGAGGCGGTCGTGGATGGCGCGGGCGGCCGCGTAATCCTTGGCCTTACCGGCGGCGATCAGCTCCACGAGAGGTTCCGGAGCCAGTCCGCCGTAGCCGACGAGGGCGCCGTCGACGTCGAACATAGTATGCAGCAGGTACTCGTCGTGGCAGGTGAGGACCTGGAGTTCCGGGTAGGTGGCGCGCAGGACGGGGATTTCGGTGTCCCAGCGCTTCATGTTGCGTACGCCGTTCTTGGTGGCGAACACGCCTTCCTGGCCGGCGATCTCGAGCTGGGTGTCCAGATCGTAGGTGGCCTTGGTGGCATCCGGGTACTGGAACAGGATCAGCGGCAGCCCCGAGGTTTCGTAGATTTCCTTGTACCGGGTCTGCGGG
The DNA here is from genome assembly GCF_030812595.1 of Arthrobacter bambusae. Lineage (GTDB taxonomy): Bacteria > Actinomycetota > Actinomycetes > Actinomycetales > Micrococcaceae > Arthrobacter > Arthrobacter bambusae_B. The sequence goes on along the minus strand of NZ_JAUSSZ010000001.1, from coordinate 288,083 downwards.
GCACCCTTCTGGTAGCCGAAGCGGAGCCAGCCGTGGGACGGGTAAACGAGTCCTGCCTCCGCGCCGGCTTCCACGGCGCGCTTTGCTTCGAGGGCGGCGACGGTGTTTCCTTCACCGGTGATACCGGCGATGATCGGGATTTCACCGTTGACGGCGCTCTTGAACTCGCGGATGACCAGCGCCTGCTCCTCCTGGGTCAGGAAGGTGCCTTCACCGGCGTGGCCCAGAACGACCAGGCCCTTGACGCCTTCGACGCTGGCCAGCCAGCCGCCGAGCCGATGGATTGCGTCGACGTCGACGCTGCCGTCACGGTTGAACGGCGTTACGGGTGCGGGAACCAGCCCGCGAAGATCGATGGTCATGAGAGCTTCCTCTGTTGTCTTGATCGTAGTCCCGCTTATGATGAAAACGTTTGCGGGAACGTTTTCAAGTTTGCGCGTGTCGCAGCTCACTGTCAAGAGAACGTTTGCAAAAAGGAGGAATAGAGTGTCTGGTAGACCCTGTCTGAAGAGGAGAACCGCGATGGAACGGGCCGTACCGGCTGGAATTGTCACACTAAAAGATGTGGCGGCTGCCAGTGGCGTGAGCCTCTCCACAGCTAGCCGCGCATTGGATGAACGCATGGTGTCCCGGTCAGCAGCAGCAGCACATGTGCGAAAGATTGCGGAGGAACTCGGCTATCGACGGAACTCCTTCGCCTCAAGCCTCCGGCGCGGCGAAACAAGGACTCTCGGCGTCCTTGTCCCCCGCCTTAGCGACACCGTCATGGCCCTGATGTTCGAAGAACTCGAAAGGGCCGCGTCGTCCCGGGGCTACTTCGCCATGGTTGCGACCAGCGGGGATGACCCGGAGGACGAACGCGGCGCAGCCGAAACACTCTTGGACCGAAACGTCGACGGGCTGATTCTCGCCACCGCACGCCTGGACGACGAACTCCCCCGGCTGCTGCGTGAGCGCCGGGTAGCACATGCGCTGGTCCTCCGTACGGACGGCATTAGCCCATCCGCACTCGGAGACGACGAAGTCGGCGGCTACCTCGCCGTACGCCACCTCATCGACCTGGGACACCGCAACATCGCCGTTGTCACCGGCCCAACTTTCACCTCCAGCGGAACCGCCCGTCTGGCAGGAGCCCGCAGAGCCCTGGGCGAAGCAGGTGTTGCACCGCGGGAAGAGTGGCTGATCGCCGCCGGCTACGGAATCGAAGACGGCTACACCGCTGGCGAAACGCTCCTCGCCGGGACACAACCGACCCGCCCGACAGCGATCTTCGCGGCCAACGACAATATCGCGATGGGCGTTATGGCCGCAGCCCACCACAACGGCATTGCCATCCCTGATGATCTCGCCCTGGTCGGATACAACGACACCCCCCTCTCTGCACGGCTCCCCACGCCATTGAGCTCTGTGCGCGTTCCCCTGGACCAGATCGCGGCCAACGCCATCGAGCTCATCGTCAACCCAGGTACCGAACCCTTCATCCGCCGATCCTTGCCGACCCTTATTCCACGCCAATCGAGCGGAAAACCCAAGCACGCCGGCGGATAAAGCCCGAGTTCCGGGTGGAAGGGCGTCCGTCATCGGGCGTCTTTATTTACCACTGAGACGACTTGGGTCGCGTTGTTACGGGTTCCCTAGACCTTCACCAAAGCCGCAGCATAGAGTCCTGACCAAGGATCAAGAGCCCCGGCGCAAAGCTCTGGCTGGCCGGGCGGCAACCCTCTCCCGTAGCGGGGTGCCCCAGATGAGGATCCGGCCGCGGTGACCATCCGCGGCAAGTACGACGCCCGAGCGGGCGTCCGGTGCGCATGCTGGAGGGACAGCCATGACCGTGACAACTGTGCAGCATGCCGTCAGCGGGGCGGAGCTCCGCCGCGCGGTGGGGCATTGGACCACGGGCATCTCGGTCATCACGACCCGGAGCGGTGGGACCTTGGCCGGCCTCGTGAGCAACTCGTTCACCGACGTTCCGCGCATCGAGTGTCGCCCTTGGCAGCGGGTGGACGCTGGGGATCACGTAATCCTGATCGGCGAGACAGTGAGCGTCTCGGATCCGGAGAACTTCCGTCCCCTGACCAACCACGCCTACTGGGCCAAATAGCCTTCAAGCCCCTGTAGCAAACCGAGCCGCGCCCGGCAGCGGCGCCCGAAGCCTGGGCGCGGCTCGACACCCCCCTTATTTATCAACCTGATGCTGCGCACGGAGTCCCGTGCGCCCCGTCCGGCTGCCTTCGTGCGCCGCAAAACCCCGAGGAAACCATGAAGAGACTCACGTCCATTGCAGGCATATCGATCGCTGCGGTCCTCGCCCTGGCCGTTTCGGCCTGCTCCGGCCCCGCCTCCGCCACGAGCGGAGGGCAAGAGGTCAGCGAGCTCCGGTACCAAGGCTCAGCGAACAGCGTGGTCCTGCCAGAGCTCGCCGAGGACCTCGGCTTCCTCGGCAACGTCAGGCTCAAGTGGGTCGGCAACACCACCAGCGGACCGCAGGACATCCAGTCCGCCGCGACCGGGCAGACGGACTTCGGCGGCGCGTTCGCTGGAGCGGTCGTGAAACTCGTCGAGGCCGGCGCGCCCGTCAAGGCGGTCGTGAATTACTACGGCGAGGACGAAAAGACCTTCACGGGCTTCTACGTAAAGAACGAGAGCACGATTCACAGCGCACGCGACCTGATCGGCAAGAAGGTCGCCGTCAACACGCTCGGAGCGCATTCCGAGGCCGTCATCGACACCTGGCTCGAGAAGAACGGCCTCTCGCAGAACGAGATCAAGCAGGTCCAATTCGTGGTGCTTCCCCCGAACGACACCGAGGAGGCGGTCCGTCGTGGCCAGGTCGACGTCGGCTCGCTGAGCGGGGTCCTGCAGGACAACGCGATCGCGGCCGGCGGCCTCCGCTCGCTGTTCAGCGACTACGGCCTCTTCGGGACGTTCGCGGGCGGCCAATATGTCTTCCGCAGTGACTTCCTCGCGCAGAATCCTGACACGGTAAAAACCTTCACCACGGGGGTGGCGAAGGCCATCGAATGGGAGCGCACCACGCCGCGCGACCAGGTGATCCAGCGCTTCACCCAGATCATCGAAAAGCGCAACCGGGGCGAAAGCACCAAGAACCTCCAGTACTGGAAGAGCGTCGGCGTCCCGAAGGCCGGAATCATCACCGACACCGACTTCTCCCGCTGGGAGAAATGGCTCAATGAATCCGGAATTGTGAACGGACCGCTTACCCCCTCCAAGTACTACACCAACGAATTCAACCAGCTCGCCACGGCGCAGCCGACAAGTTCGAAAGGATGACCAATGACGCCGAAAATCAGCCTCCGCGACGTCAGCCAGCACTTCTCCGTGCGCGGAGGATCCCTCACGGCCCTCGAGAACGTCACCCTCGACGTCCGCCCAGGGGAATTCCTCACCCTCGTGGGTCCGAGCGGCTCGGGAAAGACCACTCTCCTCGACCTGCTCGCAGGGCTCACGAAACCGACCTCGGGCGAGGTCCTCGTCAACGGCCGGCCGGTCACCGGACCGGGCCAGGACCGTGCCGTCGTATTCCAGCAGTACGCGCTGTTCCCGTGGCGCACTGCAGCCCTCAACGTCTCGATCGGACTCGAGGGCACGGGCCTGAGTAAGCGCGAACGCGCCGAGAAAGCCAGGCACTACCTTGGGCTCGTAGGCCTGGCCGGCTTCGAGGACCGCTACCCGCACGAGCTCTCGGGCGGGATGAAGCAGCGGGTGGCGATCGCCCGCAGCCTGGCCTACGAGCCCGAGATCCTCCTCATGGACGAGCCCTTCGCCGCCCTCGACGCCCAGACCCGCGAACAGCTCCAAGGCGAACTCCTGAAGATCTGGAGGGCCACCGGCAAGACGATCGTGTTCATCACCCATGGCATTGAGGAAGCCGTTTACCTGGGCCAGAGGGTCGCGGTCCTGAGCTCCCGCCCCGGGCGGCTCAAAGCCATCGTGGACATCCACCTCCCGGAGCACGACGACGACGACGAGGCGGACATCCGCTCGCACCCCGCTTTTGTCGACTACCGCCACCAGGTCTGGGGCCTCCTTCACGATGAGGTCCGCCGGGCCCAGGAATCCGGACATCGCAAGATACTGCCCGACGGCTCGGCGTCCGACGAGCCGGTGCCCGCGCCCCAGGGCCACGACCGCGAAAGGAGCCTGTCCAATGTCAGTGCTCGCTAGCTCTCCCATCCAGGCGTCCGAAGCGAAGGCCGCCCCGGAGTCCGTCTCGTCTCCCACGGGAGCCATCCCCGCTGCCGCTGTTTTCCGGCGTGCTGTCGCCGTCGTCCGCTCCGGCCTGTGGAAGTCTGCCGCGATCGCCGCGTTCCTGCTGCTGTGGGAGGTCGGGCCGCTGTGGCTCGCGCCGCCCTCGACCCGGGTGTTCCTCCCGCCCCTGCACGACGTGCTCGGTGCGACCTGGAAGCTCCTCGCCACCGGTGCGCTCGAAGGGCACCTGGTGGCAAGCCTCACCCGTTCGGTCACGGGGTTCGGTGTCGCCGTCGTGCTCGGGATCGCTGCCGGGCTGCTCGTGGCGTGGTACCGGCCGGTCAATACGTTCATCACCCCGCTGCTGGAGGTGTTCCGCAACACGGCTGCGCTTGCGCTGCTGCCGGTGTTCACGCTCCTGCTCGGCATCGGCGAGGAATCGAAGATAGCGATCGTCGCCTACGCCGCGTTCTTCCCCGTGCTGCTGAACACGATCGCCGGCGTCCGCACGGTGGACCCGCTGCTCGTGCGGGCGGCGCACTCGCTCGGGCTGACGAGCCCCGCCCTGTTCCGCAAAGTGATCCTGCCCTCGGCCGTGCCCACTATCTTCACCGGCATCCGGATGGCCGGCACGGCGTCGATCCTCGTGCTCATCGCCGCGGAGATGGTCGGGGCGAAGGCGGGGCTCGGCTACCTGATCGTCAACGCGCAGTCCAGCTTCCTCATCCCGGACATGTACGCCGGAATCCTCACCGTCTCGCTCCTCGGCCTCGCCGTGAACTTCCTCCTGGTTGCACTAGAGCGCCACTTCTCGCGCTGGCGCACCGGGGCCCGATCCTAGTTCGTTCTCCTCTCCAACTCCCATGCAAAGGAAATCATCATGACCACCACCGTTGAAACCCGGCTCGACTTCACCAAGCTCGGCTCCCGCATCGGCGCCGAAATCCGCGGCCTCGACCTCAGCCAGGACCTCTCGTACGAGACCGTCGCCCAGATCCGCGAGGCCCTCAACCAGCACAAGGCACTCGTCTTCCGCGAGGCGAACATCCGAACGGACGAAGACCAAGTGCGCTTCGCGTCCCGGTTCGGTCCGCTCACGAAAGCGCACCCGACGGTCGCGTCCGTGGACGGGGCGGAGAACGTCCTCCCGGTCGACAGCGAAGACGGCTCGGCCAACACCTGGCACACCGATGTCACGTTCGTGCTGAACCCGCCGCAGGCCTCGACCCTGCGCAGCGTCACCCTGCCGGCCTACGGCGGGGAGACGCTCATCGCCTCCTCCGCCGGGGCGTACCAGGACCTGCCCGTGGAGCTGCGGAACTTCGCGGACACCCTCTGGGCCATCCACACAAACGACTACGACTACTCCGTGCCGAAGAACCTCGAGCACGAGGGCGCCGAGGAGCGCCGCAGGGTCTTCACCCGGGTCAAATACCAGACCGCGCACCCCGTGGTGCGGGTGCATCCGCTGACCGGCGAGCGCGGGCTGTTCATCGGCGGCTTCGCGCAGCGGCTGCGGATCGTGGGGCTGTCCAACACGGAGTCGAAAGACATCCTCCGCCTGCTCCAGGCGTACATCACGCGGCCCGAGAACGTGGTGCGGGTGAACTGGGAGCCGAATCAACTGGTCCTGTTCGACAACCGCATCACCCAGCACTACGCGCCCTCCAACTACGACAACCAGCCGCGCAAGCTTAACCGCGTGACCGTGGCCGGGGACGTCCCCGTGGGCGTGGACGGCACGAAGAGCCAGGCAATCGAGGGCGACTCCTCCCACTACTCCGAGATCGTCTCTGTCGGGGCGGGGGTCTGAGCGTGGGAAAGAGACTGCACCTGAACGCGTTCCTGATGAGCACCGGCCATCACGAGGCATCGTGGCGGCTCTCCGAGAGCGACCCGCACGCCGGGACGAGTCTGACGCATTTCACGGCCCTGGCGCAGACGGCGGAGCGGGGCAAGCTCGACTCGGTGTTCTTCGCTGACTCGCCCGTGCTGTGGGGATCGGTGGGGCGCAGGCCAGTCAGCGCCGTCGAGCCCACCGTGCTGCTCGCGGCGCTGGCGGCGGGGACCGAGCGGATCGGGCTCATCGCGACTGCCTCGACGAGCTACAACTCGCCGTACAACCTCTCCCGCCGATTCGCGTCGATCGACCACCTCTCCGGCGGCCGGGCCGGATGGAACGTCGTGACGACCGCAGGAGCCGATGCGGCGCGGAACTTCGGCCTCGACGACCAGCCGCTCCACCGCGCCCGTTACGAGCGCGCCGCGGAGTTCCTCGACGTAGCCTTCAAGCTATGGGACTCGTGGAACGACGACGCTGTCCTCGCCGACAAGGAGGCCGGGGTCTGGGCGGACGACGGGAGGGTGCACGCCGTCGAACATTACGGAGCGCATTTCTCGGTGCGCGGCCCGCTCGACGTCCCGCGCTCTCCGCAGGGGCGGCCCGTGATCGTCCAGGCCGGTTCCTCGGAGGACGGCAAGGACCTCGCTGCCCGCTATGCCGAGGCCGTCTTCACCGCCCAGCAGACCCTCGAGGAGGCCCAGGCGTTCTATAGCGATCTCAAGTCTCGGACCGCCGCGACCGGGCGCAATCCCGACGGGATCAAGATCCTCCCAGGGATCGTGCCGATCCTCGGCGGGACGGAGGCCGAGGCCTTGCGGCGGGAGCGGGAGCTCGACGAGCTCATCCGCCCCGAATACGCCCGAGACGAGCTCGCCAAGCAACTGCGCATCGCGCCCGAGGACCTGCCCCTCGACCGCGAACTGCCTGCCGAGCTGCCCGACGAGGACGAGATCGAGGGCGCGAAGAGCCGCTACACGCTCATCGTCGACCTCGCCCGACGGGAGCGGCTCACGGTGCGACAGCTCATCGGCCGCCTCGGCGGCGGGCGCGGTCATCGCACCCTCGCGGGGACCCCCGAGCAGGTTACCGACGCGCTCGAAACGTGGTTCCGTGCCGGTGCCGCGGACGGGTTCAACATCATGCCGGCGGCCCTGCCCGCAGGGCTCGGGGAGTTCGTGGACCACGTGGTCCCGTTGCTCCAAGCGCGCGGACTGTTCCGCGAAGAGTACACCGGCACGACCTTGCGCGAGCACTACGGACTGACCCGTCCCGTCAGCCAGTACGAACAGGCCGGCGCCACAGCCCCGGCTGCCCTCGGCTGAGCGAAGACTCAGCCGGTCCGCCCACTCTGGGGGTGGGGGGGATGGGCGCTGGGATGCTGATCCAAACCGGAGCAGCATCCCAGCCGCCGGTGCCCTCGAAGCAGGGAACAAGGGCCTGGCGGGGGCAACCTGGGAACCCGGACCCACAATTCGTTGCGGCGGTACTGGACAAATACGCCACCCGCCACCACGGCCTTGCCCCGATTGTCATCGTCGCGGACCAACTCGCAGACCCGCTGGTCGACAGCCTCTGCCTGGACACCCCGGTATACGGAAATGTTGAGACCTTCATTAACAAGGTTGAGACCTTCACTAACAAGGACGTCCTCGCCTGTGCCGACAGCCACCTCAAGGTCATCAATGACCCCCGCTACCGGACCATCGCCGGGTACTCGCACGGGGGCCAATGGCGCGATCTCCTTCGCGGCCAAATACCCGCAGCTCTGGGGCAACGTCCTGGACATTTCCGGGGAAGAATATCCTGGCCCCGCACACCCCGATGCCACCCTCCGTGAGATCTTCGGAGGAAACCAGGCCGCCTACGACGCGCAAAAACCCATCAACGTCCTCCACATACACCACTACCCTGACACCGCGGCCATCTTTACCTCCTCCAACGCCGGCCACGTGGTCGGAGCCCTTAACGGAGGCCTCCGCGAAGGCTTCGGCATCCTCTACCCCCGGCTCGGTCTCACCGAGGCCTCACTCGCCACCAAAAATGAACAGTTTCAGTCGCGCCGGACGCAATCAAGAAGGTCGCGCCGGCGCTTCCGTCGATGCCAGGTGCCGAGTCCGAGCGGGGGATTGCGACGCCGTCGGACAGCGCTTCCCTTCTCGTTCGGAATCGTCACTCGTTCCCTGCGTTCTCCAGCAGCGCCCCATACACCTCGTCGGTGACGGGCTCGAGCCACTCATTGCTGACGTTCTTGCCTGGGGTGATGAAGGCGAGGTGGGAGAACCACGAGTCTGACTTCGCCCCATGCCAATGTTTAGTCCCGGCGGGCACACGGATCACCGTTCCCGGCTCCATGCTGACCGGGGCCTCGCCCTCGGCCTGGTACCAGCCGCTGCCCGCAGTGCACATCAGGATCTGGTCGCCTCCACCGTCAGCGCCGTGGTGGATGTGCCAGTTGTTGCGGCAGCCCGGCTCAAAGGAGACGTTGCTGACCTGAACGCTGCCTGAGGCGAGCGGAGCCAAATAGCTCTGGCCGATGAAGTACTGCGCGTAGGCGTCGTTCGGCGCTCCGAGCGGGAAAATCTGATCGAATTCGCTGTCCGTCATTGTGTTTTACCTCCAGCTGCAGTCAGCGGTTGACGTAGGTCATGTGTTCGGCGTTGTAGCGGTCTCCGCTCACCCCGATGCGCTGGGCAAGGCTGTCGAGGTCGGCGCGCTCGTCCGCGGAGAGGGCGAGCTGGGTGGCCCCTGCGTTCTCCCGGATACGCTCGGTGCGCCGGGTTCCGGGGATCGGCACGATCCACGGTTGCTGCGCGAGCAACCAGGCCAAGGCGACCTGACCCGGCGTCGAACCCTTCGCGCTGGCGAGTCCCTTCACGTGGTCGACGAGCTTCTGGTTCGCCGCAAGGTTCTCCGCCGCGAACCGCGGGACACGGTTGCGGATGTCTCCTTCGGTGAATGCGGTGGATGCGTCGACGGTGCCGGTAAGGAAGCCCTTGCCGAGCGGGCTGAACGGGACAAACCCGATTCCGAGCTCCGCCAGCGTCGGCAGCACCTCCGCCTCGGGATCGCGTGTCCAGAGCGAATACTCGCTCTGGACCGCGGTGACCGGGTGTGCGGCGTGTGCGCGGCGGATCGTGTCTGCCGAGGCCTCGGAGAGACCGAAATGCTTCACCTTGCCCTCGGCGATGAGCTCGCCGACGGTGCCGGCGACGTCCTCGATCGGAACGCCGGGGTCGACGCGATGCTGATAGAACAAATCGATCGCCTCGGTGCGGAGCCGCTTCAGCGACGCCTCGGCGACGCGGCGGATCTGCTCGGGCCGGCTGTTCAGGCCCATCATCCTGCCATCCTGGATGTCCCAGCCGAACTTGGTGGCAATCACCACCTGGTCGCGGATCGGCTCGAGCGCCTCGCCGACAAGTTCCTCGTTGACGTACGGGCCGTAGACCTCTGCCGTGTCGAAGAACGTCACGCCCTCGTCGACGGCGGAGCGCAGCACGTCGATCATCTCGCCCCTGCTGCCAGGGTTGGGGCCGTAGCTCTGGGACATGCCCATTGCGCCGAGCCCTATCGCGGAGACCTTCAGGCCCTGGCCAAGTGTTCTGATGTGCATGATCAATCCTTCGTAGTAGTGGTCTCGTCAAATAAAGCTCGCGACGGCGGAGCGGTCACGGTGGCGGCGAGGCTCGCCAGTAGCTGCAGCCGCTGCTCGCTCGGCGAACCGGGCTCGGCGGTGTAAATCAGGAACGAAAGTCCCGGCTCGGCGGTCAGCTCCAGTCCCTCGTAGCTGAGGGTGATCCCGCCGACCTCGCGGTGGTGGAAGTTCTTCGTGCCCGAGCCATGGCGGCGGACGTTGTGCGCGCCCCACCGCGTGCGGAACGCATCGCTGAGGGTGGAGAGCTCTCCGACGAGGTCGTGGAGCTGCTTGTCCCGGGGATCATGGCCCGCTTCCGTGCGCAGGATCGCCACGGTGACATCAGCCGCCGCCTCCCAGTCCGGGTAGAACGTCTTGGCCCGCTCGTCGAGGAAACAGTACCGGGCGAGGTTCCCCTGCCCGGGACCGTCGAAGACTTCGTCGTAGAAGGCGCGACCCAGGGCATTGGTGGCCAAGATGTCCATCCGCCCGTTGCGTACGAACGCCGGGCCGTTCACGATGACCTCCAGCGCACGGATCAGGCTCTCCCTGGCCACCCAAGTCTTCGGCTTGGGCCGGCGCACGGGCTGCGCTCCCCCGTTCGCGGCCCGCGCGAGGTCAAAAAGGTGCTCGCGTTCGGCGTCGTCGAGCTGCAATGCCCGGGAAATTGACTCCAATACCGAATCGGAGACTCCAACAAGGTTGCCTCTTTCGATCTTGGCATAATACTCCGGGCTCACGTCCGCGAGCATCGCGACCTCGCTTCTCCGTAAGCCCTCCACGCGACGGTGCCCGGAGACCACTAGCCCGGCCCGCTCTGGGCTGATATTCGCCCGACGCGACATGAGGAACTGGCGTGCTTCGTCCCTGGTGTTCATGTAGACAACGTTATTTCGGCCACCGCGTCGGAGGGAGTCCCTACTGGTACACCCTTCGCATATTCTGGGATCAGCCGCGCCCGGATCCTGAAGGAAGCCATGCCCGAGTCCTCACGTCCCTTACAGAAGCTTGGATTCCTCACTATCGGCCTGTTCGATCCGGCGGATCCCGCCGTGGGCCACGAATCCACTTTGCAGATCATCGAACTTGGCGAACGGCTTGGATTCGACAGCGCGTGGCTACGCCACCGTCACCTGCAGTTCGGAATCTCCTCCCCCATCGCAATGATGGCCGCCGCCAGCCAGCGCACCTCACGGATCGAGCTTGGAACCGCGGTAACCCCGCTCGGCTGGGAAAACCCCTTGCGCTTGGCCGAGGACCTGGCCACCGTAGATCTGCTCGCCAAGGGACGCATCAATCCGGGCCTCAGCGTGGGTGAACCAATGCACTACGACACAGTGAAGCACGAGTTGTACCCGGACTCCTCCGAGTTGGAGGATTTCAGCTACGGCCGCCTGAATCGATTTGCCCGCCTGATCGCAGGGGAAAAGGTGCGGGACTTTTCCGGCAAGCAAGGTGTGGTCGAGGAATTCTCCAACCGCGTCGAGCCGCACTCCGCCGGACTCCGGGACCGCCTTTGGTACGGGGCGGCCAGCAGGAATTCAGCCGTCTGGGCCGGGGCAAACGGTTTCAATCTGCTTTCCAGCAGCGTGGTCTTTCCCGAAGCGGATCAGCAGCCGGACTTTGCCCGCATTCAGCAATCGCAGATTCGCGCCTTCCGTGAAGCCGCTGAAACGTCCGCCCCGGCCTATGGATCTGCCCGGGTGTCGCAGGGCCTGGTGGTGATCCCGACCGATTCGGCGTCGCCGGGTCAGCGGCAGAAATACCAGCGGTACGTCGATGAACGCACTCCCCGTACACGGGCGCCTCAAGGGCCAAAGGGCATGTTGTTTGCCCCGGATCTCATCGGCACCAGCGACGAAATCGCCGAGCAGCTGTACGCACACGCAGGATTTCAGGAAGTCGACGAAGTTGCGTTCGCACTGCCCTTCAGCTTCGACCAAGAGGATTACATCCAGATCCTCACCGACATCGCCGGCAAGCTCGGTCCCGCCCTGGGATGGACTCCGGCTGAAGTCCGGCGCGACCCGCGGTAGGCGTCTAAGACCGGGCGAATTCCCGGTTAGCCCCGACGGGCGACATCTCGGCTCAGAATGCGTGGCCAGGTCGCGACATCTTCCGGAGTGTAGGCAACCGTCAGCGTTGCCTGCGGGAGCAGGGCGGCAAGGGATTCCGCGGTTGACAGCGGATGGCCGGGATCATCGATCCACGCCAGGATCGTTGTCGGCACCTCGATTCGCGCGATGGCCTCGGGAGCAGGCAGATCGCTGAGGGCCGCGCCTCGGAACAACGACGGCAAGAGGGCGTCGGCGACGTCGGGCACCGTCTCCGGCGCACCGACGGTGGCGGGCGGCGGCGTTGCCTGGCGGGCGCTGGCGAGGAATGCCTCAACCCCGGCAGATTCGATCAGCTCCGCGGCAAACCGGTAGTTTCCAGCCTGTGCAGCCCGGGTTTCCCATGCTGTGGGCGGCACCATGAGCGTGAGCCCGGTAAAACGGTCCGGCTCGCGGGAAGCGGCATGCAAAAGTGTGCCTGCACCCATCGAGGGACCGGCCCCGTGGACACGTTCACCTGGGAACCAGTGGTCGAGCAGTCGCAGGAGGTCCTCGGAAAGGTTTTGCCATTGATAGTCTTCGGGGACTTTCCGCCCCGTCGACCGGCCATGGCCTCGTGCGTCGTACCGGAGCAGCCGGGTTCCACTAAGCCCTCGACCGAGGTCGAGGTTGAGCACCCGATCGCGCGCCCGGCTCGAGGTAAGGCCATGCAGCTGGACAACCGGGTGCCCGCCTTCGTCACTCAAAGCAACCGCAAGCTCGGCTCCGGGAACCTCGAAAGTGGGCATCAAGCTCCTCGTTTCGTGACTGACCGCGTTATCTCGAGGGGCGGCGTCGAGCATTCAGGCTATCCGGGACGATACGATACTGCCATGCGGCTGACCAACGTCACGCACCTGCGCCTACCGTTCGGACGACTTTGGGGCTACGACGTCAGTGTGTCTGCGCCCAAGCGACGCCTTCCAGTGTCCTTTGACCAACGGCTGCATGTGGGGGCGGGCGAACGTCCCGGCTCCTGGATGGCATTGTCTTTCCGGCTGCCTGCACCAACCCGTCGTGACTCAATTGCCGATGCCTGGCTGGCCGTCATCGCACGCCACGGCACCCTGCGATCAGCATTTGTGCGCGGCGCGGACGGTGAGCCCGAGCTTCACGAAATCGAGATCGGTCCGGGAACATGGGTTGAGCATCAGATCTCGCCCGGCCAGGCCGTCAATGACGCGGTGCGGGACATTCTCGACAGCGCATGTTCGCCCTACGCACAGCCCTCCCACCGGCTGTGCCTATTGGAGACCGCTGCCGGACTCACCCTCGTGATCGCGGCCGACCACGCCCACGTCGATATGTGGTCCATGCTCGTGATCGCGCGCGACCTGCTGTCGGCGCTCGGTGCCCGCAAGGCGGACCACGAACCGTTGCCCCGGCCTGTGCCGGCATTCGAAGAACACACGCAAGCCCTGCTGGACCGCAATGCCGCGCCGGAGCACGTCCGTCAACGCTGGAAAGACATCATCGGTGACAGCGGCGGCGTCATGCCGCAGTTCCCGCTGCCCCTGGGCGCGCCCGCTCCGCAGCGCGAGCGCGTAGAAGTGCGCGATGTATTCGATCTTGACGACGGGGCCGCGTTTGCCGCGCAGGCCCGCGACGACGGCGTCTCCACGCTCGCGCTCGCTGTTGCTGCAATGACTGCCGTGACACGCGAGTTGGCTGGAACCCCGTTGCGGGCAGTCTTTCCCGTGCACAGCCGCTTCGAGGACAAATGGCATGACTCAGTCGGCTGGTTCATCACCAATTCGGTACTTGAGTCGGCGATCGCCGAACCGCGCGCCGCAGCGGCTGCGGTAAAAGAAGCCGTGCAGCTTGGCTCGTGGCCGCTCGCCGACGTCCTGGGTCCATGGGGCGGCATGCCCGTGGCTCCCGGCATGTTCGCGATCTCATGGCTTGACCTGCGCAGGCTGCCGGTGCGGATCGATTCCGTCGGACTCGACGCGCAATATGTGAGCGCGGCAATCGACACCGACGGCGTGATGCTCTGGTTCATTCTGGACGAGTCCGGTCTTCACTTGAGATGCCGTTATCCCGACACCCTTGAGGCTAGGGCCAACGTCGGCGGATGGCTCGATCTGCTGGTCGCCCGCCTGCAGGCAGATGCCCGGTCCTCGGTTCGAGGACTGCTGCGGGTTGCGGGCCGGACGTTCAGGCTGGAACGGGCGAGTCGCGATGACGTTGAAGCCATCGCCGGGCTCCTGTCCGATGACCAATTCGGTCCCGATCGTGAGTGCGTCGAGCTCGAACGATACGAGGCGGCCTATGACGTAGTTGTTCGCGACAAGTCCAACTATCTGGGGGTTGTCCGCAATGGTGCCGACCGCATCGTTGCCACGATGCAGTTGACCATCATTCCGGGCCTTTCCCGGGGTGGTTCTTCACGACTGCAGATCGAGGGACTGCGGGTTGCGGCCACGGAACGTTCACGTGGCCTGGGCACCGCGATGCTTGAGTGGGCACACGATTTCGGGCGTGCGCGCGGGGCGCGACTGGCACAGGTGACCACCGATGAAACACGGGAACGGGCCCGGGCCTTCTACACCCGACTTGGATACCAGACAGCCCATGTCGGGCTGAAACGGAGCATTTAACGGCTCAACCGGCGGTTCGCCCACGAATTGACCGGGCTCCTTCGATGCGCCTAGATTGGCGAGCAAGATAGCTCATCAATTCGCTTCAGGGTGGAGCGACCGCTCAGCAGACAAGCGAGGACACCGGTGAAGCAGCCCCATATCTCTGACGGCGGAGTTGCGAGCGACTCCCTGCGGACGCTGACGATCGACCAGCTGCTACTTGAGAGCCGCGCCGGGCTTGAGCGTATTCACCCGGCGGGTCTAGAGCGTGAGATGTCAGCCGGCGCCCTTGTTGTTGACACCCGACCGGCCGAACAGCGAAAACGGGACGGTGATCTTCCAGGAGCAGTCGTCATCGACCGGAACGTTCTCGAGTGGCGCCTCGATCCTTCCAGTCCCCACCGCCTCCCGTTCGCCGGCGATCCCGCTCGGCGGATCGTGATCGTCTGCAATGAGGGCTACAGCTCCAGCCTCGCTGCGCACACCCTGCAACGGCTGGGACTGACCGGGGCAACGGACCTCATCGGCGGGTTCCAAGCCTGGACAGCGCTGCGCATGGAGTCTGAATAGAGGGCAGGTCATTCGCGATCGGCACGGGGTCCTCGGTGAGGGGTTCCCCGTTGTGCGCGACTAACCAGTTCCTGGTTTAGGCAGTGATCAGGGGCACCACTCATCGATCCTCCCGCGCCTGAAGCTCCAGTCACAATGAGCGACATACGCCAACTGCTCCCAGGGCCCGGTGTTCTCCTGATCAGGGATTCCCTGCCAGTACGCCCATCAGCCGGGACTCCCTCAGGAGCGGCGGATCATGGTCCGATTGATGACGAAAGTTGAGCTGCAACCAGAGAGAAATTCATGGCATCGGATACTTCCGTCATCCCTCACCCCCGGGCCCAAGACCCGAGCGGCGACGAGCACCGCTCCGCGCACTGGGCCGGGGTTTTTGCCCTGTCGTTCGGCGCCTTCGCGCTCGTCGCCTCCGAATTCATGCCAGTGAGCCTTCTCACGCCAATGGCGGCCGACCTCAACGTCTCCGAAGGTATGGTCGGGCAAGGCATTGCGATCTCAGGGCTGTTCGCCGTACTGACGAGCTTGTCGATCTCCACACTGGCCGCCGGCATGAACCGCAAGACGCTGCTGATCGGCCTCACGGCGCTGATGGGAGTGTCAGGCGCTCTTATCGCCCTCGCCCCGGGCTACCTGCCTTTCATGATCGGCCGGGCGTTCATCGGAGTGGTCATCGGCGGCTTCTGGTCTATGTCGGCTGCCAGCGCCATGCGCCTCGTGCCGGCCAGCCGCGTACCCCGCGCGCTGGCGATCGTCAACGGCGGCAACGCCCTCGCCACCGTACTGGCAGCACCCTTGGGCAGCTACCTCGGTTCCCTGATCGGATGGCGGGGCGCGTTCTTCTGCCTGGTACCGGTGTCCGCCCTCTGCCTGGTCTGGTTGGGGATCAGCCTGCCTTCCTTGCCGGTCACCCGGCGGTCGACGACGGCCCGCGACCTCTTCACGATCTTCACCGCCCTGCGTAACCGCTCCGTTGCTTGGGGCATGGCAGCCTGTGGCACCTTCTTCATGGGCCAATTCATCCTGTTCACCTATATCCGGCCGTTCCTTGAGACCGTGACCCATCTCAACGTCACCGCGGTTTCCCTCGTCCTGCTCGTGCTCGGAGTGACTGGATTCCTCGGCACCGTGCTGATCGGCCGATTCCTCGGACCGGGCCTGTACCGGACCTTGACTATCATCCCCGCCCTCATGGCCCTCATCGCCGTCTCCCTCATCCCCTTTGGCGCCTGGTTCGCCGCCGCCGTCGGCCTACTGGGCCTGTGGGGACTGCTGGGGACCTCGGCGCCCGTCGGCTGGTGGAGCTGGGTGGCCGAAGCCATGCCCCACAACGCCGAACAAGGCGGCGGCCTGATGGTCGCGGTCGTCCAAACTTGCATTGCCCTCGGTTCGACCCTGGGCGGCCTTCTGTTCGATTCCCTCGGCTACCAATCCACATTCCTGGCCAGCACCGCCGTGCTACTGCTGGCTTCCCTCTTGGCAGCCGTAACCACTCGGGTCACCCCTCGAGGAACGAGCCGGTAGGCCAGCCCGCAGAAGGATCGCATGAGAGGTGTACCCACAGGGAATCCCTGATCTGCGCCGCCGGACGTACCGTTGACTGCATGGACAACAAAGCCGAGGTCCGCGAGTACCTCATGTCACGAAGGGCGAAGCTCTCCCCCGAGCTCGCCGGAATCCCCGCCGGACCGAACCGGCGCGTGAGCGGGTTGCGCCGTTCCGAGGTCGCCATGCTCGCCGGGGTCAGCGTCGAGTACTACTCCAAACTAGAACGCGGCGCGATTGCCGGCGCGTCCGCATCGGTCCTCGACGCAATCTCCAGCGCCCTGCAACTCGACGACACCGAACGGGCCCACCTCCTCGATCTCGCCCGCGCAGCGGACGGAATCCCGACCTCCGGCCGTCCCCGCCGTCGCACCACCATCAACCCGGCGACACGCCCCAGCCTTCAGTGGACCCTGAACGCCATCACCGACGGCATCGCGTTCGTCCGCAACGCCCACCAGGACCTGCTGGCAACAAATGAGCTCGGCCGCGCCTTCTACTCCCCAGTCATCGGCGATGGCGGACGCACCCCCAACCTCGCCCGCTTCCAGTTCCTCGACCCCGCGTCACGCGATTTCTATCCCGACTGGGAGCTCTTCGCCGAAATGTGCGTCGGCGTCATGCGCGCCGAAGCCGGACGCGACCCCCACGACAAAAACCTCCAAGACCTCGTCGGCGAACTCTCCACCCGAAGCGAAGTGTTCCGGCGTCTCTGGGGAGCACACGACGTTCGCACCCACGGGACAGGAACCAAACGCTTCAACCACCCGATCGTCGGCGAAGTAACGTTCGCCTACGAAGAACTCGCCATCACCGCCGAACCCGGCCACGTGCTCCTTGTCTACACAGCAGAACCCGGATCACCCTCCGCCGAGCGGCTCCGCCTTCTCGCTTCCTGGGAAGCCTCACACAGCCCGGCAGCCCTGAGAAACGACTGACCAGACACTGTGGCCCCGTCCACCCGGCAACGCTTCTGGTGCTGCGACGCCGTAATGACGGGGCCTGCAAACCGACGGGTAGTGGTTTCCACAACGGATTCAGTGCCTCCGGCAAACCAGGAGCCAAGCAGCAGAACCAGGTCAACACCCAACGATGCAGTCGGTTGCCGCGGCGCTTGCCACCAACTTCGCGACCTCCCGCGCGGTCGCGGACAGGGTCAGCGCAGCTGAAAGCTGCTGCGCCCAGCTCGAGGGTCTTGCCGTTTCTTTAGACATCGGCCACATCAACCTGGACGAGGCCGTGAAGTTATACGAGCAGTACACGGGTCGGGTTTCCTTCGTGGACGGCACGGAAAACCGACCTCAGTGAACAAACGCGGTTAGAAAGCCAGTTCCTCCGCCGTTGCCTCGACGGCCTCGGTGGGCGTCGGGGCGTGGCCGCGCAGCGGTACGTGGCGGATGAACAGGGCCAAGAGGAAGCCGACCGCAGCGACAAGAGCCGCCCAGAAGAAGACGCTCTGGATGCCGCTCGTCACGGCCGTTTTGAACAAGTCCTGGATTGCCGCAGGCATTGAGTGCAGGGCTGCGGGCGTGATCTGACCGCTCTGGTGGACGCTGCCGGAGCCGCCAGCCTTGCCCATGGTGTCAACCAGGCGGTTAGCGTAGATCGAGCCGAGGACCGAGATCCCGAGGGACCCGCCCATATTCCTGGCGAAGGTGCTCGTGCCAGTGGCCGCGCCGATATCCCTGATGTTCACACTGTTCTGTGCGATCAGGTTGGTGGTCTGCATCATGCAGCCCATGCCCGCACCGAGGATCGCCATGTAGACACCCGACTGCCAAGCCGGCGTATCCAAGCCCATGGTCGAGAAGAGGAAGAGGCCAAAAGCCATGAGTGCGGACCCGATGATCGGGAGCGATTTGTAGTGTCCCGTCCGGGTGATGATGAGACCGCCGCTGAGCGAGACGATCATGGCCGCGATCATCATCGGCATCAGCAGGAGTCCGCTGCTCGTGGCGGACTGGCCCTGAACGTACTGCTGGAACTGAGGCAGGAAGGTGATGCCACCGAACATGGCGAACCCGACAATGAAGCCGAGCGCGTTGGCGAGGGAGAAGTTGCTGCTGCTGAACAGGCGAAGCGGGATGACCGGTTCGGCGGCCTTGTTTTCGATGACCAGGAAGACGACAAGTCCGAGGGCGGCCGTCACGCCGAGGCCGATGATCTGCGGGGAGTTCCAATCGTACTGGCTGCCACCCCAGCTGAGCATGAGCACGAGCGCGGTGATCCAGACACTCAGAACCGCCGAGCCCCACCAGTCGATCCGTACCTTGGCTGTCCGCTCCTGGCGGGGAAGTTTGAGGGTGAACCAGCAGACGACCAGGGAAAGAATGCCCAAGGGGAGGTTGACGTAGAACGCCCAGCGCCACGATGCGTTATCGGTGATGAACCCACCCAGCAGAGGCCCGCCGATCATAGCCAGCGGCATGACGGCCATCATGATTCCCTGGTACTTGCCGCGCTCCCGGGGCGGCACCATCAGCCCGATCGCGGCCATGATGCCGACCATGAGGCCGCCCGCACCCAGGCCTTGGAAGGCACGGAAGCCGATGAGTTCGGCCATGTCCTGGCTCATGCCGCAGAGAGCGGACCCCAGCAGGAAGACCGCGATCGAGATCATGAACGTGCGCCGGTGCCCGAAGATGTCGCCAAGCTTGCCCCAGATCGGCGTCGCGACTGTCGAGGCGAGGACATATCCGGTGGTGACCCACGCGAGGTGGTCCATTCCGCCCAGGTCGCCGACGATGGTCGGAAGCGCGGGGGCAACGATCATGTTGTCCAGCTGCGCGAGCAACATGGCAATAATCAACCCACTCATCGCGGTGACGATCTGGCGTGGTGTGAGCCGGGTGGACAAGGGATCCTGGTCAGCTTTCATGCGGGGCATCCTTAGGAAGTATTTCTTTGCGGTTCACTTACCGCTCGGTTAGTATGGTACTTACCGGCCGGTTAGTTAGCAAGATGGCCGCGCGAGAAGGAAAAACGGCTCCGATGACACATAAAAGCGACGCTCCTGTTTCACCCGTAGGCGGGACCCGAGAAAACATTCAGGCGGTTGCTTTGCGCCTGTTTTCCGAACACGGCTACGAGTCGACGTCGATGCGACAGATAGCGGAGGAGCTCGGCTTCACGAAGGCGGCCCTTTACTACCACTTCAAGAGCAAGGAAGACATCCTGCGTGCCCTGATGGAGACCATGCGAGGGCAGATCACTGATCTCGTCGACTGGGCACGGACGCAGGAGCCCGGCCCTGAGCTGAGGAGGACCGTCATTGCCCGGTGGACCGAGATCGTGCATGCCCAAGGGCTGCGCATGTTCCGTTTCCTCGGCTCCAACTACCGGCTGGTCCGCGAACTCAAATCCGAGGAAGGACAGCGTGAGGGGATGGCGTCCGCCGTCGTCGAACTCTTCTCGATCCTCACCCCTCCCGGCGCGAGCGTAGAGGACCAACTGCGGGTCCGCTTCGCGTTGCTGACCATCAACATGCTCGGCATCGCCGCTCGCGACCTCGACGCCGATGAGGAGGACATCCTCGACGCCGCGGCCAGAATTTCAACAGGCCTGCTCCCTCCTGGATTCTGAGGAAGACAAGGGCGCAGGACTTCGTGCTCAAGCGGCTGGCTCGATGAGCTCCGGGCCGTTGTTCCGCACGGAATTGACCTTGTCGCTCACCACCCGGGGCACAAGATGGGGCTCTGGCATGGAGTCCAGCAGGGCGCGGACATCTGCCTCGGAGGTCGTTTCAGGGTCGAGCCAGTCCGTGAACATCTCCGGCGGAACGATCAGCGGTGTGCGGTCATGGATGTGGCCGAGCGCGTCCGAGGCCGCGGTCGTGATGATCGTGGCCGTCCGCAACCACTTGTCAGGGTGTCCCTCGGGCAATGCCGGGTCCGGCCAGTTCTCGAACAACGCCGCAAACGCCAGGATCCGGTCATCGGCATCATGCAGGTACGTCGGGATCTTCCCGCCACCGGGCTTCTTCTCCCACTCGTAGTAACCATCGCCGGCAAGCAACCCTCGCCTGGCCGAGGCCGCCTTCCGGAAGGACGGCTTCCCGGTGACAGTCTCCATCCGCGCGTTGATCAGCCGAGCACCACCTTTCGGGTCTTTCGCCCACGACGGCACCAAACCCCAGCGGGCGGAGACCAACCTCCTCGTCACCGGCTCGCGGTCGCCCGAACTGCGGTCCAGGATCAACGGCACGGTGTCAGTGGGAGCCACATTGTAGGAAGGCTTCAGCTCCTCGACGTAGGACTCTCTGACGTCGAAGGCGGCCATCAAGTCCGCAGTCGATTTCGAAACAACGTAGCGTCCGCACATCACTTCATCATGCCGCAGCATCCCAATGCTGTCAGGAGACAGCGTCCGTGAATGCTTGCCGACCGGTGCTGCCGGGTGGACCCTTGAACCGTGGAAGCATCAGATCCTTTATCTCCCGGCCGGGCAAAGAGGAAGCAGTGCATCTATTGCGGCCGGTTTATGGGCGGCAGCAAACGTAAGGATGCTGTGTACTGTTCGGCCACGTGCCGGGACCAGGTGTACCGCCACCGACGTCGCACCGCCGCCGCGAACCTTGCTGAGTTGGAACGGCTTCTCTCCCTGGGAGAGGATGGTGCGCCGCGGTGCGCCGAATGCGGCCGGATATTCCCGCCGGACGTGCGCCGGGTCTCGCGGTCCGATCGTCGCTATTGCTCGGGCGCTTGCCGGACACGCGCATGGAGAGCACGCGAAGCGTCGCCACAAGCCGTCACGGATCCGACGGTTGTGACAACTCGCGTCGACGGCTAATCCGGTCTCCAAGGGATCCCCCCAAGCAGACCGCGCACTCGGATGCGCCGTCTCCTGAGCCATTGGGGGAACCTCAGGAGACGGCGACTCTCCAAAGTATCGGCAGGTCAGAGCCCGCTCTCGACTTTCGGCAGTATCTTTACGAAATCTTTACGGCAAGTGCGGGCCGGGCAGGTTGCGCCGCCGCTAGCTTGACGGTCACTCAGCGGGATTGGGGCACGCTTTCAATCGGCCGGACCTTGGACGGCAAACCGAAATACTCTCCCCTGAAGAAGAGCAGCGGTTCTCCATCCGGCCGAGCGCCGAGGGACCGGACCGATGCGACGACAATGGTGTGGTCCCCACCGGCGTGCTCTTGATGGAGCTCGCAGTCGATCCAGGCCAGGGCGTCAGCGAGTATGGGATTGCCTAGTGGAGACGGCGTGTGGGCGACGCCGGCAAATTTCTCTGCACCAGACCGTGCGAACTGGGCGGCGACGTGGCGGTGTTCGGTGGGGAGGATATTGACGGTAAATCGTCCTGCCTTACGTAGCAGGGGCCACGTGGTGGAGGTCCGTGAAGGACTAAAGGTCACCAAGGCAGGTTCCAGTGACAGCGAGGAGAACGACTGGCAAGTGAAGCCTGCCAAACCGTTCTCGGTTTGAGCGGTAATGACGGTCAGGCCTGTGGCGAAGTGCCCAAGAATCGAGCGAAGCCTGCGGGGGCTTATGTCCAAGTGTGTCGTCATGGGGTGTCCTTTGCGTTATGGGTCGAGAGGATCATTTGCCGCGGGCTGTTGTGCCCGGGCTCAGCGGTAGGAAGATCGGGGACGGGGGCCATCATCCGGTCGTGGCCGGAGGCGCTTGGTGAAGGCCAGTGCACCGATGGTGTCCGGGTCGGCTTCCAGACCCAGCAGAACTATGGCTGCTAGTGCCGCCGCCGGGCCGGGATTGAACGGACGATTGGACATGGCTACCCCTCGAAAATGACTCGGATTCTGTGCTGGTGTGAGCAACTATCCGGACTTGTTCCGGACGGGTCAAAGCCCGGTGAAATCACCGGAAATCCGGAGATACACGCGTACACGAAACGTCATCGGCAGTCGCGTCACACGGCCGTCACCGGATGGAGTGTTACCTCGCGTTGCCCACAGTGACGCACCGCGACACTTTCCCTCCGCATGTCGATTTCCATCGCTTAGCCTGCAATAACACCCACAGCAGGAGGAGGAGAGGGCCTTGTCTAATGCCACGCGCGACACGACTCACCAGTTGGTAATAGACGCGCCCGCGGGGCTCGTCTTCACCCTGCTTCGCTCCAGCTCACATTGGCCGGACCTCGAAGGACTCACGGTCTACGCCGAGCAAATCAGCGGTGACGACCTGGCACACGAAACCCGGATCTCCGTCGCTGCCCACGGCGGCATCACCTCCACCAACTTCCAGCGCGTCATAGACCCTGAAAGACGCCGAATCCACTTCAAGCACTCCAGCCCGGATGCGCCAACCCTGAGGACCGCAGGAAGTTGGCAGGTTGACGACGCCACCCAACGTCCAAGCACCGGCCCGGCATCCTCCGTGGTAACCCTGAACCACGAGTACCAAGTCGAAGACAGCTCCGCAGAGGTCCAGGCCTGGATTCTCGAGACAATCGATGAATACGCCCAGCGGGAGCTTGAAGCGCTTCGGCGGAGCTGCGAACGCCTCGCGTCGCTAATGAAAGAACATGCCGGGGCCGACGAGCCCCGCATGAATCCCGCCGCCATCGAAATCGTCGCCCAGCCAGACAGTGATCCGGACACAGCCACAGCCACGTAATTCCGTGCCCTCCGGCACCCAGGGCAAGCCTCCGATCAGTCGAAGACGGCCCGCACCTGCGTCATCGTTAAGTTCTGGTTCGACGGTTTCAAGCTGTCTTTGGTTTAGGTAGAAGTCGATTTTTGCGGATATCGCCCGAAGGTACTCCTGCTGCTCGGCCAGGTTGGCCTCCACCGCTGCGCGGTGCGCCGCCAGCAGCCGAAGGTTACTCTCCCTGGTGCTCGTTCCCCCTCGGACCATGACGGCCGTGACACTGTCCCCAGTGAGGTCACGGATCTTGGTCGCAACGAAATTCCGGGCCCAGTCCGATGTCTGGATCCGGAAGTCAGGACCTGCGCCCTCAAGAGTAGACAGCACCAACTCTGCTACCTCCTCCGGGGACTGCGCACTCGTGCTGGCGAACTGCACCGTTGTTCGGCTGATGTATGCGGACAAGGCCGGGGAATAGACTCCTGCCCCGGCGATCATGGCGGTCGGATCAACGCCGGCGTTTGCCGTAAACCCGCTGGAGACTCCATCGCTGCCCGAAAGTCACCAGGGTCAGCGACTCAACAGTTCCGACCGCAGCCCTGCCAGCATTGTTCACCACAGCGTCCAGCCGCCCGTGCCGATCCGCAACATGGGCAACTTCGCGGAGAACAGCGGCCTCGTCGGTGACATCGAGGGCCCTGAGAGATACCGCCACACCCGCCTCATGCGCTGCCGCTTGGAGGGCTCCTGACCGTGAAAGATCCCGCATAGTAGCGATCGTGGTCCACCCAGCGCGCGCCGCGGATATAGCTTCCTGGAGCCAGGTCCGGAAATTCTAAGCCTACGTACCGTTGCGCAAGCGCAAAGGTTCCCGATAGATTGAAGATCTACTGGGACCAGGTTCGGCGATCGGCTGACAGGCCGGGGTGCGGACGAAATTGCTTGCACGCCAAGGAGTCATCTTATGGACCGAACCGGGCGCATCGTCGTCATCACTGGAGCCAGCGGTGGAATCGGGCGGGCATCAGCCATTGCTTTCGCCCGCCAAGGAGACGTGGTTGCACTGCTTGCCCGCGGCGAGGCAGGATTGGCCGGAGCCGCGCGGGAAGTCGAAGCTGCAGGCGGAAAGGCTTGGACGCTGGGCGTCGATGTCGCGGACGCAGAGGCTGTGGGAGCAGCCGCGGAGCGAATCGAGAGTGAACTCGGACCGATCGACATCTGGGTCAACGTAGCCTTCACCTCGGTCTTCTCCCCGTTCTCCGAGATGCGGCCCGACGAGTTCAAGCGTGTGACCGAGGTCAGTTACCTCGGCTATGTGTACGGAACAATGGCGGCTTTAAAGCACATGCGCACTCGTAACCGCGGTGTCATCGTCCATGTCGGCTCAGCCCTCGCCTACCGCGGCATCCCGCTGCAAAGCGCCTACTGCGGCTCCAAACACGCAATCCAGGGCTTCAATGAGTCGCTGCGATGCGAGCTCCTGCACGACGCCAGCGGCATCCACACCACAATGGTCCAAATGCCCGCGGTCAACACGCCACAGTTTTCTTGGGTGCTCTCCAAGCTCCCCCGTCAAGCGCAACCCGTGCCCCCGATCTACCAGCCCGAAGTCGCCGCCAAGGCCGTGGTCTATGCGGCGGACCATCCGAAGCGGCGCGAGTACTGGGTGGGCGGCAGCACCATGGGAACCCTCATCGCGAACGCCCTGGTGCCGGGCCTGCTCGACCGGTACTTGGCTAAGTCGGGCTTCAAATCCCAGCAGACCCCGGATCCGAAAAAGCCTGATCAGCCCGCCAATCTCTGGGAGCCCGCAGACGCGGACAGGGACTTCGGGACGCACGGCATCTTCGATTCCCGATCCTCGACACGGAGCATGCAACTTTGGGCTTCCCAGCATCATGGCGCGGTGAGCGCCACGGTGGCAGGCTTCTTCGCGGCGGCGATTACCGGCGTCATCCTCTCCCGAGGCGCACAACGGTGAGCATCCCAGCGGTGGAAATCGCCAGGTTCGCATGGGGTACGTGCGAACTTTTGATGCCGGACGCACTGCTCCACCGTTTGGTAGGCGCGGCTCCCGACCGCCGCGCCAGGCTTGCCGTCCGGGTTCTCGGTGCGCGGGATCTGGTACAAGCATTCTTGATGCTTCGAACGCCTATATCGGGGCGCGCCAGCGGTGGCGTGGATCTGCTCCACGCCGGCAGCATGGTGGTCCTCGCCACGGTGGACCGCCGACGCCGGACTACCGCACTAGCGAGCGCGGCCGTCGCCTTTGCCTTCGCCGCCGCCGAGTTCGCAGCTGAAGAGCTCAGCTGCGGAGGTCGACCGTGAACCGCCCGTCCTCGGTCCCTTCGCCGCCGTCGGCCGCGGCGAACGCACCCATGCCGATGGCGACGGCGTTCCGCAGCTCTTCGGGCACTCGATCCATGACTTCGGCGACGGCTGCCCGCCGGTGTTCCAGGACTGTGCTGACCAAGGACTTCCCTTTCGGCGTCAAGGAAAGTGCGACGTATCGCCGGTCCCCCGGTGCCTCGTGCCGCACGACCAGTCCGGCCCTCACCAAACGGTCGCACGTGCGGGTGGCGTTGGACGGGTGCACACCCAATTCGGCTGCGACGGCACCGGCATTCTGCGCCCCGCGCGTCGCTATCATGACGAGCACGCGCAGCTGGGGGCTGGTCACCGTGGCTTCAACCTCGGCGACAGACTGTGCCACGACGCGGAGCAAGACATTGGCTGCCCGCAGGACGGCATCGATCCGGGTATCCGCGTCAACTCGTTCAGCTCTCTCCACGCACCAAGTATCACCCCGCTATTTGCGAACCCGCAATATTTGGCCGACCGCACATATTTTGAGGAGGAACGAGCCGTGAAAAACCCGCCAGAGGGCGAAGTGATCCACCTCGTCGACCGTATGGTGCGCAACGTGAAGACGGGCCGGTTCGAACGGTCGCTCTCCGGGCTCACCGCTGCCGGAGCGCTAGTCACGGCGGCCGAAATCTATTTCGAGCACGACAAAGCCAGCTTCGGGAACAAATGGATGTGGGTTCCCGTGGCGCTCGGTCCGGTCGGGGCGGCGGCCGGAATCGCGGGCATCTTCAGCCGCCGGATGGCCAAAACGGCCCTACCGATCGCGAGCGCGGCGATCGTCGCCAACGGCCTGCAGGGAACGTACCTCCACGCCCGCGGCATCGCCCAGAAGCCCGGCGGCTTCTCCAACCTGCGCTACAACATCGAGATGGGACCGCCGCTGCTCGCCCCGCTGCTGGTGACTTTCGTCGGGGGCATGGGGCTGCTGGCTTCCGTGCTGAGGCGGGAACGATGAGCATGCTCCCTTTGGACAAGGACGACGGCGGCGCACGGTTTCCGGGGTTCAGTAGCCTTGCGCAATCAGGCCATTGGGATCAGGCCACGGCTGGAGTCGTCCTCGGCCGGATCGCGCTGCCGGCGGACATTCGCTTCTTCACTCCGACGGAGGAGGCAACGGCCAGGGCGCTCCTCGACCAGTTGCTTGATCAGCATGGGGAGCCCCGCGTGCCGGTGGTGAACATGGTTGACGCACGCCTGGCCGACAACCAGACGGACGGCTGGCGCTACGACGATCTTCCGGAAGACGGCGAGGCCTGGCGGAAAACGCTCTCTGCCCTTGATCACGCAGCAGAGGAGCAGTTCTTCCAGCCCTTTGCCGATTGCCCCGAACACCAACAAGCGGTGGTCCTTCAAGCCGTCCAGGACCTGGGCGACCAGCCGTGGCAAGGCATGCGGGCCAGCCGGGTGTGGGGGCTTTGGACCCGCTACGCGTGCACGGCCTTCTACTCGCATCCCTGGGCGTGGGACGAGATCGGCTTCGCGGGACCGGCTTATCCGCGCGGGTACAAGAACCTTGGACTGAACCGGCGGGAGCCTTTCGAAGTGGCAGACGCGATCCCGCAGGAGGACCCGGTCAAAGCGGACCGGCCGGCACAAGACCAGGACCGGCCGTGAACCGCGTCCGGCAGCGCAACGAGTCCGCCTGGCTCCTGCCGCCCGGCCCCGGCAGCAACAACGACCTCCGCAAGCACATGCGTAGGTTCGAGGACCAGGACGAGGTGGACATCGTCGTCGTCGGCTGCGGTGCGGGCGGTTCGACTGTGCTGCAGCGGCTGGCCCGCGCGGGGTGGCGAGTGGTCGGACTGGAGGCGGGTCCGTTCTGGGATCCGGAGCAGGATTGGGTGAGCGACGAGGCCGGTTCGCATCACCTGTATTGGACCGAGCCGCGGGTGATTGCCGGCGAGGACCCTGTGCCGCTTGGTTCGAACAACTCGGGCCGCGGCGTCGGCGGCTCCATGGTTCACTACGCGGGATACACGCCACGCTTCCATCCGAGTGACTTCCACACGTTCACGGCGGACGGCGTGGGCGCGGACTGGCCGCTGGACTACGCGGATCTGAAGCCCTTCTACGAAGACATCGAAGCGGAACTCCCCGTGGCCGGCGAAGCTTGGCCGTGGGGCGATCCGCACAAGTATCCGCACCGGCCGCACCCGGTTTCGGGCAACGGCGAGCTCTTCCTCCGGGGCGCCCGTGCCTGCGGCGTCACGGCCAAAGTCGGTCCGGTGGCGATCGCCAACGGCCGCTTCGGGAACAGGCCGCATTGCATCTATCGGGGGTTCTGCCTTCAGGGCTGCAAGGTGAACGCGAAGGCCTCTCCCCTGATCACGCATATTCCGGATGCGCTCGCCCACGGCGCCGAAATCCGCGCCGATTCGATGGTGACGCGCATCGGCTTCGACGAACGGACGGGCAAAGCCACGGGCGTGCATTACGTCCAGGGCGGGCGCGAACGGTACCAGCGTGCGCGGAACGTCGCGATCGCCGGTTACTCGATCGAAACCCCGCGGCTGTTGCTGAATTCCACGTCGGACCGCTTCCCGGAGGGCATGTGCAACGACTTCGACCAAGTGGGCCGCTACCTCATGGTCCAAGGCGCCCCGCAAACTGCCGGGCGTTTCGACGACGAAGTCCGCATGTGGAAGGCCCCGCCGCCGGAAGTCAGCACCGAGGACTTCTACGAAACGGATCCATCCAAACCGTATAAGCGCGGATTCTCGATCCAGACCGTCTCGCCGTTGCCCATCACCTGGGCTGAGCACGTCGCCGCGCAAGGGCATTGGGGGGCGGACCTCCGCCGGTACATGAGCGACTACGTGCACTGGGCCTGCCTCGGCGCGCTGTGCGAATTCCTGCCGCTCGAAGGGAACCGCGTCACGTTGGCCGAGGAAAAGGACCGGTACGACCTGCCGGTTGCGCGGTTCAGCTACAGCCAATGCGACAACGATCGCTCGTTGATGGAAGCAGCCCAGTCGGTCATGGAGAGGATCCTGAAGGCTGCCGGTGCGGACGAGGTCATCACCATCAAGCGGTACGCGCACCTCGTGGGCGGCGCCCGGATGGCTGCAGACGAAGAGCACGGCGTCGTTGACCAGGACTGCCGAAGCTTCGCCGTGCCGAACCTGTTAATCACCGACGGCAGCGTCCTGCCTACCCAAGGCAGCGCGAACCCGGCGCTGACGATCATGGCGGTCGCGGCCCGCGCCGCCCAAAAACTCGCGGAAACACCAAGGACTGGAAGGAATGATTGATCATGGCATCACAGACAGTTGCTGATTACTTGTTGGCCCGTCTGCGCGAATGGGACGTGGACAAGGTGTTCGCTTTCCCCGGGGACGGCATCAACGGGATCCTCGCAGCCTTCGGAAAGGCCGGAAATGAGCCGAAATTCATCCAGGCGCGGCACGAGGAAATGTGTGCCTTCGAAGCCGTCGGCTACGCGAAGTTCTCCGGCAAGGCCGGGGTCTGCATGGCCACTTCGGGCCCGGGCGCCATCCACCTCCTCAACGGTTTGTACGACGCGAAGCTGGACCATGTCCCGGTGGTGGCGATCGTCGGGCAGACGGCCCGCAGCGCGATGGGCGGCGCGTACCAGCAGGAAGTCGACCTCCTGAGCCTGTTCAAGGACGTGGCTTCCGAGTACGTCCAGATGGTCACCGTTCCCGAGCAGCTGCCCAATGTCCTGGACCGCGCGATCCGGATCTCGTTCGCCAAGCGGGCTCCGACGGCCATCATCATCCCGGCCGACGTGCAGGAACTCGAGTACACCCCGCCGTCGCACGCCTTTAAGATGGTGCCCTCGAGCCTTGGCATCCGGTGGCCGGATATCCAGCCCGACGACGACGCGATCCGCGGCGCCGCTGAATTGCTCAACGCGGGCAGCAAAGTGGCGATCCTGATCGGCCACGGCGCGCGCGAAGCGGCTCCGGAGGTCCGGGAGGTCGCCGAACTGCTGGGCGCGGGCGTCGCGAAGGCGCTGCTCGGCAAGGACTCGCTGCCGGACGACCTGCCGTATGTCACCGGCTCAATCGGCCTGCTCGGCACGCGGCCCAGCTACGAAATGATGCGCGATTGCGACACCCTCCTGACCGTCGGCTCCAGCTTCCCGTACACGCAGTTCATGCCCGAACCGGGGCAAGCGCGCGGCGTGCAAATCGACGTCGATCCCGGCATGATCGGCCTGCGGTACCCGTACGAATTCAACATCGTCGCCGATTCCGCGACCGCGCTGCGTGCCCTGATTCCGCACCTGAAGCGCAAAGAGGACCGCACTTGGCGCGACGACATCGAAACCAAGGTGGCGCGCTGGTGGGAGAACATGCGCGCCGAAGCGATGGTCGAGGCGAAGCCGATCAACCCGATGCGGTTGTTCTCCGAGCTCTCGGATAGGCTGCCCCAGGACGCGATCCTGACGGCGGATTCCGGGTCGGCTGCCAACTGGTACGCCCGTCAATTGAAGTTCCACGGCGACGTCCGGGGCTCGCTATCCGGGAACCTCGCGACCATGGGACCGGCCGTGCCCTATGCGATCGGCGCGAAGTTCGCCCACCCGGGACGGCCCGTGATCGCTTTCGCCGGCGACGGTGCGATGCAAATGAACGGCATGGCCGAGCTCATCACCATCCAGCGCTACTGGCACGAATGGGCTGACCCGAGGCTCGTCGTCGCGATACTGCACAACGACGACCTCAACCAGGTCACCTGGGAAATGCGCGCGATGGGCGGCGTACCGGCCTTCCGGGAGTCGCAAACACTGCCCGACGTCGATTACGCCGCTTTCGCATCCAGCTTGGGCCTGCAGGGCATCAGTGTGACGGACCCGGCCGATCTCGGTGCCGCGTGGGAGAAGGCCATCGCAGCCGGCAGGCCGACGGTCCTCGACGTGCGCACCGATCCCGATGTTCCGCCGATCCCGCCCCACGCGACGTTCGAGCAAGCACTCAATAGCGCGAAGTCGGTGCTGAAGGGCGATGACCGTGCTTGGGGCTTCGTGAAGGAAGGCGTCAAGGTCAAGGCCCAGGAATTCCTGCCGCACGGAAAGGAGTAGCTTGAGGTGCGCGATACAACGCTCCTTGTTGAAGCCCTCAAGGTCTCGGCCTACACCGTGCCCACGACGGCAGCGGAAGGCGACGGAACCTTCGCCTGGGACAGCACCACGATGGTTTTGGTGCAGGCCGAGGCCGGCGCGTGGACCGGCCTCGGCTGGACTTACGCGCCGGCCGCCTGCGTCGAGCTCATCAAGGAGCTCCTCGAGCCGGCCGTCAACGGGCTGAGCGTTTTCGACGTTCCCGCCGCGTCCGAAGCCATGGCGCGGACTGTGCGGAACGCATCGCGACCCGGGCTGGCCGCCTATGCGATTTCCGCCGTCGACTGCGCGCTGTGGGACCTCAAGGCCCGGGTCCTCGACCTCCCGCTGCACCGACTGCTGGGCGCGGCACGCTCCGAAGTGGACGTGTACGGCAGCGGCGGATTCACCACGTATTCGGAGGAACAACTGCGGGACCAGTTGGAACATTGGACCATGGTGCAACAAATCCCGCGGGTGAAGATCAAGATCGGCCAGGACCGCGGGACCAGCACGGCGCGGGACCTTTCCCGGATTGGGCAGGCCCGATCGATTGTGGGCCCGAACGTCGCGCTCTTCGTCGATGCCAACGGCGCGTACACTGCGAAGCAGGCCGTGCGGGTCTTCCAGGCCGCGGCCGACCAAAATATCGTGTGGTTTGAAGAACCGGTCTCGAGCGACCATCTCGACGGACTCCGCGAGGTCCGCCAACTGATCACGGCTGACGTCGCCGCCGGCGAGTACGGCACGGACCTCTTCTACTTCGAGCGGATGTGCGCGGCCGACGCCGTCGACTGCCTCCAAGTGGACGTGAGCCGTTGCGGCGGGATCACCGAGTGGCTCCGGGTTGCGGCCGTTGCCGCGGCGCACGGACTGGAAATCTCCGGACACTGTGCCCCGAACTTGTCCATCGCGGCGGCCGCGGGCACCCCCAACTTCCGTCACTTGGAATGGTTCCACGACCATGTCCGAATAGAGGACATCTTCTTCGATGGCGCCGCCGACCCGCAAGGCGGGAGCGTCCGCCCGGCTGACAACCCCGGCAACGGACTCACCTTCCGCGAACACGACGCGCTTAAATACCGGGTAGGCCGCCCATGACAGCCAGACAGTCCGACGTCGACGTCCTTTTCCCTGCCCATGTCCTGCGCGACTACGCCCTCCTCGGCGACGGCGAACGCGGTGCGGTGATCGGGCCGCGCGGCGACGTCGTCTGGATGTGCGCGCCGCAATGGCACGATCCGGCCGTGTTCGCGTCGCTCATCGACGGTCCCGGGGCGTTTGCCGTGACGCCGCTGAACCCGCGGTACGTCTGGGAAGGGCACTACGACGACGGCACGCTCATCTGGAACAGCCGCTGGGTCACGACGGACGGGATCGTCGAGTGCCGCGAAGCGCTGGCCATGCCGGGCGATCCGTCGACGGCCGTGCTGATGCGGTGTATCCGGGTCATCTCCGGGAACGCGCCGGTCCGGGTCGTACTGCAGCCCAAGCCCGGTTTCGGGCGGGAACGACTGGACCTTTCAAAAGAGGATGACGGCGCGTGGTCGGGTTCGGGCGGCGGCTTGCGGCTTCGCGTCAGCGGACTTGGCCGGGCGAACCTCGTGGACGGCGTCTTGCGGGAGGAAATCCGGCTTGCGCCCGGCGATGAACACCATCTGGTGCTGGAGCTTTCGAGCAAGCCTTTACCTGCCCGGGCACCTGAATCCGCGAGTCTCTGGGCGTCCACGGAACGGGCCTGGGCTGCGTTGGCCCCCGAAATGACCTCATCGGTCGCACCAGCGGACGCTCGGCGCGCGTACGCCGTCCTCCGCGGGTTGACCAGTTCCTCCGGCGCCATGGTTGCGGCGGCGACCATGGGGCTGCCCGAGCGCGAAGCTGCGAAGCGCAACTACGACTACCGCTACGCCTGGATCCGCGACCAGTGCTTCGCCGGCTTGGCCGCGGCCGCGAGCGGGGCCATGGATATTTTCGACAGTGCGGTCCGCTTCGTCGGCGAGCGCTTGTTGTCGGACGGCCCCTCGTTGAAGCCCGCCTACACCGTCACGGGCGGCCGCGTTCCGGACGAGAAAGCGCTCGACTTTCCCGGCTATCCCGGCGGGACTGACACGGTTGGCAACTGGATCAACGGGCAATTCCAGCTGGACAACTTCGGCGAAACGCTCCTGCTTTTCGCAACGGCGGCCGACCACGACCGCCTCGACAAGGTGACCTGGACCGCCGTCGAACTTGCCGTCGCGGCGATTGAAGCAAAATGGACCGAGCCCGACGCCGGTATGTGGGAGCTCGAAAACGAATACTGGACCCATTCGCGGTTGTTGTGCGTCGCCGGCCTCAAGGCCATCATCCGGCACGCCCCGACCGCGCAAGCGGCCTCGTGGGAATCGCTCGCCGACAAGATCTTTGATCAGGCCGCCGCGACCTGCATGCATCCGAGTGGTCGGTGGCAACGATCAGCATCGGATGAGCGGATCGACTCAGCGCTCCTTCTCCCCGCAATCCGCGGCGCCATCCCTCCGCGCGATCCCCGCTCTCTTGCCACGGCGGCCGCGGTACGGAAGGAACTCTTCGACGACGGCTATGTCTACCGTTTCAGCCACGGGCCCGGTCGCCTCGCTGAAGCAGAAGGCGCATTCCTGCTGTGCGGCTTCAACCTCGCCCTCACCGAACACCTGCAAGGCAACACCGTGGAGGCGTTCAGACTCTTTGAACGCAACCGAGCCGCCTGCGGCTCGCCGGGGCTGTTCACCGAAGAATTCGACGTCGAACAGCGGCAGCTGCGCGGAAACTTTCCCCAAGCGTTCGTCCATGCGGCCATGCTCGAAACAGCCCACCGCCTTGCCGGACCACCGGCGTCGTGAGGATTATTCAAACACCACTGAGAGGAGGGGGCATGGCCCTTGAAGATATCACGGCCCAGGCGTCCCAAGGCCTGCCGCTGAAGGTTCCCCGGTCCAAGGGACGTATTGTCGTCAACTGGATCACCTCCACGGACCACAAGACCATCGGGTACATGTACCTGATCGCGTCCTTTGTGTTCTTCTGCCTGGGCGGCGTTATGGCGCTGCTGATGCGTGCGGAGCTCTTCGAGCCGGGCATGCAGATCCTGCAGACCAAGGAACAGTACAACCAGCTCTTCACGATGCACGGCACGGTGATGTTGCTCATGTTCGCGACGCCGCTCTTCGCCGGCTTCGCGAACGTCGTCATGCCGCTGCAGATCGGCGCCCCCGACGTCGCCTTCCCGCGGCTGAACGCGCTGGCCTTCTGGTTCTTCCTTTTCGGCTCCACGATCGCGGTGTCCGGGTTCATTACGCCGCAGGGTGCCGCGTCGTTCGGTTGGTTCGCCTACGCACCACTGAATAACACCACCTTCACTCCCGGTGTGGGCGGTGACTTGTGGGTCTTCGGGCTCGCGTTGTCCGGTTTCGGAACGATCCTGGGTGCGGTCAACTTCATCACCACGATCATTTGCATGCGCGCTCCCGGCATGACGATGTGGCGCATGCCGATCTTCACCTGGAACACCCTGGTGACGGCGATCCTGGTCCTGATGGCATTCCCGCCCCTTGCTGCCGCCCTGTTCGCGCTGGGCGCGGACCGCCGCTTCGGTGCCCACATTTACGACCCCGAAAACGGCGGAGCCATCTTGTGGCAGCACTTGTTCTGGTTCTTCGGCCACCCCGAGGTGTACATCATCGCGCTGCCGTTCTTCGGCATCGTCTCTGAGATCTTCCCCGTCTTCAGCCGCAAGCCGATCTTCGGGTACAAGGGCCTGGTCTACGCGACCATCTCCATTGCCGCCCTGTCGGTGACGGTGTGGGCGCACCACATGTATGTCACAGGCTCGGTGCTGCTGCCCTTCTTCTCCTTCATGACGATGCTCATCGCGGTTCCCACCGGCGTGAAGTTCTTCAACTGGATCGGCACCCTGTGGCAGGGCTCGATCACCTTCGAAACCCCGATGCTGTGGAGCATCGGCTTCCTGGTGACGTTCCTCTTCGGCGGCCTGACCGGCGTCATCCTGGCCTCCCCGCCGCTGGACTTCCACGTCTCGGACTCCTACTTCGTGGTGGCGCACTTCCACTACGTGGTCTTCGGCACCGTGGTGTTCGCGATGTTCGCAGGGTTCTACTTCTGGTGGCCCAAGTGGACAGGCAAGATGCTCAACGAACGCCTCGGCAAGATCCACTTCTGGCTCCTGTTCCTGGGCTTCCACGGCACCTTCCTGATCCAGCACTGGCTCGGCGTCGAGGGCATGCCCCGCCGGTACGCGGACTACCTGCCCCAGGACAACTTCACCTGGATGAACCAGTTCTCCACCATCTCCTCCTTCGTGCTCGGCGCCTCACTGCTGCCGTTCTTCTGGAACGTCTACATCACCTGGCGCAGCAACAAGAAAGTGGAAGTAGACGACCCTTGGGGCTTCGGCGCCTCGCTCGAGTGGGCTACATCCTGCCCGCCGCCGCGGCACAACTTCACCTCCCTGCCCCGCATCCGTTCCGAACGTCCCGCTTTGGACCTCCACCACCCGGAACTTGCCAACGCCAAGACGTCTTCGCCGCACTCAATGCCGTCTGCGTGAATCAGGACACGGTGTACGGGCCCGAAGGATCGGGGTGGCGTTGCTGCCCTGCCGGATCCGGGCAAAGATGCCATGGCTATGGCCACTGCTCCATCGCCAAAGGAGATCAGCGCAAAGGTGCCGAGAAACTCCGAGAGCAGCTCACCCCATGTACCGCTGAGTTGTTGAGGCCGCTGCCATTCCTGGCTGGATTGCCAAGCTTCTTGGTTGCGCACCGGGTGCTGTTATTTGCGGACCTCTGCCGCGCGCCGTATCCCGACCGAGCCGCGGCGGATCAGGGTCGCCGTGAATTTGGGGGCAGGTGTCCGGCGAGGCAGGCCCTGAATTTGGCGGATCAATGCCTTGGCCGCGGCCACGCCCATGTTGTAGACGGGCTGGGCGATAACGGTCAGCGGCGGGGTAGTCAGGCGCGTCCAGGCGAAGTCGTCGTACATCAGGAACGACACGTCCGCGGGAATGGCCAGGCCCAGTTCCTGTATCGCCTCCACGATGCTTAGCGCGATCAGCCCGTCGGACGCGACGACCGCGGTGGCCGGGTCGGGCATGAGGAGCACCTCGCGCGTAACGCGGCGGATCGATTCCGCGTCTCCGGCGTTCAGCCGCACCAGATCGACAGGGAAGTCAAAACCGCCTTCGCGGTAGGCCTGCTGCATGCCTTCGAGACGATCCGCGATCTGCGATGAATCAAGGAGCATTCCAGCCCGGTACGAAGATTCGGTCCTGAGCGTGGAGATGAACGCGATGCGGCGGTGTCCGGCCTGAAGAAGGTACTTGGTGGACTCGTGTGAAATATCGGCCATATCCACCGCCATGGTCTCCACATCCATTGGCCCGGCATTGCGGTCCAACAGCACCAAGGGGCGTCCGGAATCCTGCACACTTTGCAGGTGCCGTGTTGCCACCGAGGACGCCGGGGCCACGATCAGGCCATCAACGCGCTTGTCCAGCAGTACCCGGACGGCGTCCACTTCGGCTGCCGTGTCCTCGTCAGTGTTGATAAGGATGACGTTATAGCCACTCTTCTTGGCCGTGTCCGTGATGCCCCGGGTGGCCAGGCCGAAGTGGGGATTTTCGATGTCACCGACGACTACCCCGATGGTGTTCGATTTGCCCGTGTTCATGCTGCGGGCCAGCTCGTTGGGCCGATAGGAAAGCTCCTCTGCCGCCGCAAGAACCCGGCCCCGGACTTCTTCGCTGACGGCACCGTAATTGCCCAGAGCCCTCGCGGCCTGGGCCTTGGACACCTGCGCCGCTCGCGCGACGTCGGCAACCGTGATCTCGCGCCGTCTGGAACCGTTGCTGCTCATGCATGCCTTCCGAAAGGGCCTTGACGGCCAGTGTGGCTTGGGTTACATTTTTAGCAACCCCGATGTGAGTCCGGTCTCAATCCTAGCCGTTGAGACCGGACTCAGCAAGGGAATTCATGAAGGCCTTAGGCCGCTTCCTGCTTCTGACGATTGGAACATTTGCTGTGACTAAACGACTGAACTTCCGTCCCGGGGTGATCGTCGCGGCTGCTGTCGCGGCCCTCTTGGCCCTGAGCGGGTGTGGCGGAGCAACCACCGCCTCGTCCCCATCTGCCGGGAACCCATACGGCTTGATCGAACCCGGCACCATCCGCGTTGCCAGCCTTGGCGACGCCAAGCCCTACACGTTCACGGACGCGACCGGAAACTTCACGGGTTTCGACGTCGAACTGTTCAAAGACGTCGCACACCGCGCCGGAGTGGACAAGGTCGTCTTCACCGGACAGGACTTCTCGGCGATTTTGCCAGCCGTCGCCAACGGCCAGTTCGACGTCGGCGTCGCAGCCATCGGCATCACGGACAAGCGTAAGCAGACCGTGGACTTCTCCAACGGCTACCTCGCCGGATACCTGACCGTCCTGACGACCAAGACCTCAGGGATTAAGAGCACCAATGACCTGGCTGGCAAGCGGCTCGGCGTGGTCCAGGGAACTCTTCAGGAGGCGTACGCGGTGAAGAATTTCCCCACCGCAAACCTGGTGCGCTTCCCGGACAACAACGCTGCGATCTCGGCAGTGAACAGCGGCTCGGCAGACGCCCACTTCCTTGACTACGAAGCCGCAAAATCCTACGAGCAGCAGTTCGGCCTGGTCAGCGCCGCCGATATTCCCTCCTTTGACGCGCCGGCCGGCTTCGCGCTTGCCAAGGACAAGACCGCCCTCAAGGACGCCCTGAACAAGGGGCTCGCCGCGGCGATGGAAGACGGCACCTGGAAGAAGCTCTACCAGAAGTGGTTCCCGGGCTCCCCCATGCCTACCCAGTACTTGCCCAAGGCCGAACAGACCGCCAGCCCGGCGCCCAGCAAGTAAACCACCTGCCAGCAGGCGGGCGGACCGCAGCCGGTCCGCCCGCCCGACAGCCAACTAAGTGTGAGAGCAAACCATGGACTGGTTTAGCACCATCACACGTACATTCTTCGATTTCGGCGCTATGGCCGAAGTCCTGCCCCAACTGATCGGCGTCGGGCTCCTGAACACCCTGATCATCTCCGTGGCCGCGACCATCATCGGCGTCGCACTGGGCATGGTCGTTGCCGTCATGGGGATCTCCTCCTCCAAGTGGCTGCGCATCCCCGCCCGCATCTACACGGACCTGTTCCGGGGTCTTCCGGCCATCCTGACCATCCTTCTGATCGGCCAAGGCTTTGCCCGCCTGAGCCAATCGATCTTCGGCCCCTCCCCCTATCCGCTCGGCATCATCGCGCTGGCCCTGATCGCCAGCGCCTACATCGGCGAGATCTTCCGCGCCGGCATCCAGAGCGTCGACAAAGGCCAGGGTGAGGCCTGCCGCGCCCTGGGCATGAGCTACGCCAAATCCATGCGGCTCGTGGTAGTGCCGCAAGGGATCCGCCGCGTCCTGCCGGCCCTGGTAAACCAGTTCATCGCGATCGTCAAGGACTCGTCGCTGGTGTATTTCCTGGGCCTGCTGGTCGGCGAACGCGAACTCTTCCGCGTCGGCCAGGACGCCGCCGTCCTCTCCGGAAATTTGTCGCCGCTGGTCATGGCCGGCGTCTTCTACCTGGTCATCACCGTCCCGCTGACCCACCTGGTCAACTACTTCGACGCCAGATTCCGCACCGGCCGCCGGAGGGCAACTCCGCCCACCAGCGGGTTGAAGGAAGTCACCGAACTCGACGCGGCATCGCCGCTCATCACGGGGAGCAACACATGAGCCTCACCAACAACACCTCACGCCGCGCCGCGGCTGCGACGATCGAGACCTTCCACGGCTCGTCCCTCGAGCTGAAGAACCTGACCATGGCCTACGGCGACATTGAAGTCCTCCGCAACGTCAACCTCACCGTGGCACCGGGCACCACCACATGCATCATCGGGCCTTCCGGTTCAGGCAAGTCCACCCTCCTCCGGGGAGTCAACCGCCTGCACGAACCCAAGAGCGGCGACGTCCTCCTCGCCGGAGAAAGCGCACTGAAAGTCAACCCCGACATCCTGCGGGCCCGCATCGGCATGGTGTTCCAGCACTTCAACCTCTTCCCGGACCACACCGCACTTGAAAATGTGGCCCTCGCCCTCTGGAGCGTCAAGGGCATGCCCAAGGCAGAAGCACGTGAACGCGCACGCCACCGCCTTGCGGAGGTAGGGCTCGCCGAACGTGCCGACCACAGGCCTCGCGACCTCTCCGGCGGCCAGCAACAACGCGTCGCCATCGCCCGGGCCCTGGCCATGGAACCGGAGGTCATGCTCTTCGACGAAGCCACCAGCGCCCTGGACCCGGAACTGGTCAAGGGCGTCCTGAACCTGATGGCCGGACTCGCCAAACGCGGCATGACCATGGTCGTCGTGACCCACGAAATGGGCTTCGCCCGGAAAGTCGCCGACCAGGTTGTCTTCATGGACGAAGGCGAAGTCGTCGAAGCCGGCACCCCCGCCGAGCTCTTCGACAACCCCAAGAGCGAACGCCTCCGACGCTTCCTCTCGGAGGTGCTCTAAATGGGTCACGCTCCCGCGGCTATCAGGACCGCCGTCGTCGGCTACGGGGTGTCTGGCAAAGTCTTCCACGCGCCCCTGATCGCAGCGGACCCCCGCTACTCCCTCGACGTCATCGTCACCGCCGACCCCCACCGCGCCGCCGAGGCCGCAAGGCTTCACCCGCACGCACGGATCATCCCGACCCCGGAGGCACTTTTCGCCCACAGCGGCGGGCTGGACCTGGTCATCCTCGGCACGCCCCCGATCACCCATTTCGACCTCGCCGCGACCGCGATCGCGCATGGCCTGCACGTCGTAGTCGACAAGCCGTTCGTCACGACCTCGGCCCACGGTGCAGAGCTCATCGCCCGGGCAGCCGATGCCGGGACTCAGCTCACGGTATTCCAGAACCGGCGCTGGGATGCGGACTTCCTCACCCTCCAAGCCCTGATCCAGGACGGCGCCCTCGGTGAGGTCCGCAGCGTCGAGTCACGCTTTGAATGGTGGCGCCCTGACGGGTTCGGGAACTGGCGCGATACGGCACCCCTCGCCGAAGGAGGTGGCATCCTCCACGACCTCGGCGCCCACCTGATCGACCAGGCAATCCAATTGTTCGGACCCGTCGAGGACTGCTATGGGGAAACCGCCAACCACGGACCCCACCCGGACGCTGCCGACACCGAGGCGTTCGTGTCCCTGCTTCACGCCTCGGGAGTGCGGACACGGCTCTGGATGAACGGCATGGCGGCCCGGACCGGACCGCGGTTCCACGTCCTCGGTTCCAAGGCCGGCTACACCAAGTGGGGACTCGACCGCCAGGAACCGGCCCTCGCCGCCGGCATGGCGCCGACAAATCCCGCCTACGGCATCGAACCGAGAGAGTCCTGGGGCGTCTTGGTCGTCGACGGATCAGCCGTCCCGGTCCCGGCAGAGCGGGGCGCATACCCCCGGTTCTATGCAGGACTCGCCGAGGCAATCCACAGCCGCGGGCCGCTGCCCGTGGACCCGGCAGAATCCCTGAACGTCATGCGGATCATCGAAAAGATCCACGCCTTCGCCTAGCCGGCACCGAACCCGGCAGCCGGCACCCCCGACACAACACCAAGAAAGCGACACCCATGTCCTCCACAGCTTCCACCAAGCGCGTCGCCGTCATCGGCGGCGGCATCCTCGGCGTCTCCACCGCCGTCCACCTGCTCCGCGAAGGCGCTTCCGTGATCCTGCTGACCGAGCGGGGCCTGGCCAGCGAAGCCACCGGACGGTCCCTGTCCTGGCTGAACTCCGCCGGAGAACGCTCCACTCCCTACCACCAACTCCGGGTCGCCGGCATGGACCGGTACCGAACCCTCTTCGCCTCCGACCCCGGCCGCGACTGGCTCCAGTTCGGCGGCGGCCTCATGTGGAACACCAGCGGACACGCAGCCGACACCCAAGCACGTCACGCTTACGAAAAATCCATCGGTTACGACTCCAACCTGCTGCGGCCGGCGGACATTGCATCAGCCACTCCCGGGATCGACCCGAATGCAGTGCCCGAAAACGCCATCTTCAACCCCGGCGAGGGCTGGGTCAGCCTGCCCGACCTCGTGGACTTCCTGATGGAAGAATTCCATGCCCGCGGCGGTGAGCTGGTCCTGAACGCCGGCAAGGTATCCGTCACCGTCGACGCCGGAAGGGCCACCGGCGTCGAAACCGCCGCGGGCGGGACCTACGAGGCGGATGCCGTGCTGGTGGCCTGCGGCGCCGCGACTCCCGCCGTCCTCGCACCGCTGGGCGTCGACATCCCCAACGGCTCTCCCGTCTCGATGCTCGTGCTGACCAAACCCGTGGACCACGAGCTGAAGTCGGTGCTGAACACCCCGCGGGCCGCCGTCCGCCCCAACCCCGGCAACACCCTGGCCCTGGACCACGACTGGTACGAAGAACACATCACCGAACACACCGACGGCTCCTTCAGCATCCCCGACGACATCGTCCAGGAACTCGCCGATGAAGCCTCCAAACTCATCATCGGCAACCCCGACCTCAAACCCGCATCGTGGAAGATCGGTTACAAACCCATTCCTGGCGACGGCGAGCCGATCCTTGGCGAACTCGGTCAAGTACCCGGCTGCTTCGTGGCCTTCACGCACTCCGGAGCCACGCTCGGACTCATCGCCGGCGAACTACTCGCCGGCGAGATCGTCACCGGCAAAAAGCACCCGATGCTGGCCACCTTCCGGCCAGCGCGCTTCTCCTAGAGCCACCACCATGGCAGGAGCCTCACGAAGGCTCCTGCCATGGTGAGCCGTTCGGGTCAGAGTGTCGGTCATGCCCTTCGTCCCCGCAAGACAACAGCCCTGAGGTGCTCCGGCAGCCGCCCTCTCGACTGCTTCGGCAAAGATGTGGAGTTCCTCAAGGCCATGGCACTCGGTGAACCGTAGTCAACTTCCCGCCCTTGACAGGATTTTCCGGACGGTGCCTGCGGCGCGTGCCTCCTGAAGACG
Source organism: Arthrobacter bambusae (assembly GCF_030812595.1). Classification (GTDB taxonomy): domain Bacteria; phylum Actinomycetota; class Actinomycetes; order Actinomycetales; family Micrococcaceae; genus Arthrobacter; species Arthrobacter bambusae_B. The sequence continues at coordinate 246,598 of NZ_JAUSSZ010000001.1, read as the reverse complement.
GGCCAACCTCAGGGCCCGCCAGCTGCCCGCAGCACAGACTGTCAGTATGCTTACTGGACGCCGATCAGCGGCGATGAACAGGAGCGAGTTCCACAATGAGCAGGCCCGTGCGCATCGAGGTCAAGGCCGCAGGCCATTTGGGCCACGTCTTCGCCTCCCGGCAGCCCGTAGGTACAGGGGCAACGGGACCCGCCGTCGTGCTTTTACACGGCATCGGCGTCTCGCACCGCTACCTCCAACGGCTCCACGGGCTGCTGGCCCTGACTGTTGACACATATTCGATCGACCTGCCGGGCTTCGGCGGGACCCCGGCTCCTGAGCACGTGCTTACGGCTGCGGAGCACGCGACCTACGTCTTGGGCGCCCTTGAGCAGCTGGGAGTGCTGGAGTTCGTCGTCGTCGGCCACTCCATGGGTACGCAGTTCGCGGTCGAAGCAGCGCGGCAGCAGCCGCAGCGGATACCGCATGTGGTCCTAATGGGCCCGGTGGTCAACGACCAGCGGCGGTCCGTGGCGCGACAGGCGCTGGCGCTGGCCCGGGACTGCCTGTTCTTTGAAAGCCCATCCTCTAACGCCATCGTCTTCACCGACTATCTTCGCTGCGGGCCGGGCTGGTACCTCAAAAACCTGAAGGTCATGATGGACTACCGCATCGAGGCCAGGATCGGTGGGGTGAGGGCACCTGTCCTGGTGCTGCGCGGGGCGCATGATCCCGTGGCCCCGTCGGAGTGGTGCCGCCGACTCGTGGCCGGGGCGAGCACAGCGCAGTATCTCGAAATCAGCGGAACAGGGCACGTGGTTCAACACAACCGCGCCAACGAGGTGGCGGACTCTATCCTCGCCTTCGCCGGCATAGCGGGTACCGGGCGTGAAACGACCCAGGAACATACCGGGTGAGCAGCGTGTTCCGGATGGCGGACGGTGGGTGTGGACTACGTCTACGCCTCTGGCCGTCAGCTGCGCAGCGCGGTCTCCCGGGTCAGTCCGGGCGAGTTCCTCAGTGGTAGTGCAGTTCCGTCCACGATTGCTTCGCACAGCCAGCGGGCCAACTGCCAGCGTTCCGGGGACGCATTTGTTAGGACGTTGCGCTTATGCTTGATGAAGGGTGATCCAGACCGTGCAGTCCGAACGTCGGCTGCAGCGTTGCCCGTTAGCGATACGGGGCACAATCATGGCACCCACGTCCACCGCTGAGCGCTCCAAAGCACGCGCAATTCAGCCAAACCCCGTTGTCCAGAGCTATTCAGAGCTCTTGAAAAGCGTGAAGTCCGCGGGCCTCCTCGAGCGTCGCAGCGGCTTCTACATTTGGGTTTTTGTGGCCCTCATGCTTCTCATGGCCGGAACTTGGCTCGGGTTCGCCTTGATCGGCGAGTCCTGGTACCAGCTCCTGATCGCGGCCGCCGTCGGCATCCTCTGCACGCAGCTGAGCTTCCTGGCCCATGAGGCCGGACACAAGCAGATCTTCGCCTCACGCCGCGCAAACGACTGGTCAGCCCGAATCCTTGCCACTGGAGTGGCCGGCATCAGCTACTCTTGGTGGGAACAGAAGCACGGCGCCCACCACAACCACCCCAATGTCATCTCCAAAGACCCTGACCTCCAGAACAACGCCCTGGTCTTCCACGAAGACGCTGCAGCCGAACGAAAGGGCCCCCTGGCGTTCCTGACGAAGAAACAGGGCTGGTTCTTCTTCCCCCTGCTCACACTGCTTGGACTGAGCCTCCAATTCGACTCGTTGCGCTTTGTCTTCAGCAAGCAGAACGTTCGCCACCGCCCGGTTGAGACCCCTATCCTCATGGCAAGGCTTAGCGCCCTTCCCGTCCTGGCCTTCACTTTCCTGCCCATCGGGATGGCCTTTGCCTTCCTCGGCGTCCAGATCATGGTCTACGGCTTCTACATGGGGGCCTCCTTCGCGCCCAACCACAAGGGCATGCCCGTCCTTCCGAAAGACAGCCGGGCGGATTTCCTCAACCGGCAGATCCTGACCTCACGCAACATTTCCGGCGGCCGCTTCATGGACTTCCTTCTCGGCGGACTCAACCGTCAGGTGGAACACCACCTGTTCCCGGACATGGCGCGGCCCCAGCTCCACAAAGCAGCAACGATCGTCCGCGAATTCTGCGCCAAACATTCCGTCCCCTACACCGAAACAACCCTGGTGCAGTCCTACAGCATCGTGGTCCGATACCTCAATGACGTGGGCCTGGCAGCCGGCCGTGGCTTCGACTGTCCCGTAGCCTCGACGCACGGACGCTTCTAGACGTTCCACACCCGTGTGGACCAAGCATGCAAGGCAGAAAGGAGCTTCGCAGTCGCCGCAGCGTGGAGCTCAGAACTACGGGCGACGGAACGCAACGGATTTCGCCGGAGACTCCCCGAAACGGCGCCTGGAAGGTACGAACAAGCAACGGAACCCGCAGGCACAACCGCCAACCGGAACGAACTTCTGGCCGGCGTCGCCGAACTGATGCTCAAGGAACTGGAAGTGTTTCCTGACGGTACGAACTGGCAGGAGCAGCTGCGCCGGATTGCCCACGAACTGCGCCGGGTATGCCTGCCGCACCCGAACGCCGCACCCCTGCTGGTGACCGGACCCCTGTCCACGCCCTTGGGGCTGCGCCCTGCCGGGACCCTGCGGCCGGTGGAACAGATCGTGGGGATCCTCATCGGCGCCGGTTTCGCGCCGGCAGACGCCCTGCGAATCTACCGCGCTTTCTACGGATACCTCTACGGTCACGTCCTCAACGAACTCCAGGAACTGATCGCCGACCCTGAAGAAAACGAAGCCCTCCTGCGCCTCGGGCTCCAGCGCCTGCCCATGCGCGAATTCCCTCACCTACGCCGCGTCGCCCCCGAACTGCTCGAATACGACGGCGAACAGGGCCATGCTGGTCAGCTTCGGTTCAAAAAGGGCTGCTACACGGATGTCGTCGTAGCCGATGAGTCTGACGGAATCGGCGGGTACCCCGTGTTTCCGCAGGGCCCGGTAGAAGCCGAAAGCGCCGCTGTCCAGCCGCGGCTCTCGTCGGAACCAACTGGCCATCAATGGTTCCACGCGCAGCTCCGTTGGGCATCCCATCAAGGACGGCGAACGAGACATCGGCAACAACCGTCTTCCTTCTCGATGTCACCTGTTGTTCCTCTACTACCGCCTGCCCCACCCCGGTAGGCTCAGCTTTATGGAGAATTCAGAGTCGAGACCGGACACCGAAGAGCTCAGCGTTCATGACTGCTGGAAGTACCTTCGTTCTTCCTCCGTCGCTAGGGTTGCGGTCGTCAACGGTGACAGCCCGGAGATTTTCCCTATCAATTACGTGCCTGACGAGGGGACGGTAGTCTTTCGGACGGGACCCGGTACCAAACTGGGTGCCGTCCTGGCCGGCCGAATGATCGCCCTAGAAGCCGATGGTTTCAATACATACGGCACAATTGCATGGAGCGTAATCGTTAAGGGACATGCAGAAATTGTCTCCGTAGACGAAGAACTGCAGGCATTTTCCTCAATGGAACTCTCGCCTTGGGAGCCTGGCGCCAAAGACCACCTTATCCGGGTAACGCCGACGGAGTTGACCGGTCGCAGGTTCGTTATCAGCCCACCATCCCGATGGTGGCCCCCACGGGATTCCTGACCACTGCTCAGGGAAACCCCCAAAACGGAGAACGAGAGCCTCCGGGATCTACCCCGTCATTCGCATGCTGGAAGGGGGCGGGCGGTTTTCGCCCAGAGCTGCCGGGAATCGATCCCGAGGAAGATGTTGAAATCATTCTTGGCGATACCTCCTGAAAAATCGGGACGACGATGTTTCTGTGTATGCGCACTGCGCCCTCCAGAGAAGAGACACCGATTGCTTCCGCCCGTGTCAAGGCTATTGTCCATTCGAGCGGGCTCAGCATTCATGCAAACGGGACGGAAAGGTAGGAGGCGTCCTTTTGGTTGGTGTTGCCTTTGAAATTTAGCTTGGTTCCACGCGGAGATAGCTCGATTCGGGTTGTGGCCCGCCGTGTCGGAGGGTTGCGGAACTGGGCGGCTCTAGACACCTCGACCGATCAAATAACGAGGCCCAAACACCTAATGAACCCGACAACTCGCGACACCAACATCGGACTGGACACCCAGGATGGGCGGAGCGTGCCACAGGCCGGGGTGTGACTTTCGGCCCTACAACCTGGGAGAGCTTCGGGTGAGGCTAGCAGGATACCGGAATCACCCTTAACGCGGGGAGGAAAGTCATGGGCGAGGAAGCACGCAGAGCAAGGATCGTTGTTGGCGTCGATGGATCCGAAGCCTCCGTCGAGGCACTGCGGCAGGCCCAGAGGCTTGCGGTGCCATTGGGAGCGCAACTCATGGCCGTCGCTTATTGGGAGTTCCCTCAGGTCTATGGCGGCTACTTGGCCATGGGCATAGATAACTTCGAGGAAGGAGCCGGACAGGTCCTCAAGGAGTCCTTGGATAACGCGTTCGGTCCGGAATTGCCGGACAACGTCGTCTCACGCGTCGTCCGTGGTCACGCCCGGGAATCCCTTATCGAGGCTAGCCGGGAAGCGGACATGCTCGTCCTCGGCAGGCGTGGCCACGGTGGATTTGGCGGCCTGCTGCTCGGGTCGGTGAGTTCAGCCTGTGTTGCCCACGCCCATTGCCCGGTTCTTGTGGTCCACGTTCCGGAAAGTAGCTGAACCATGGCAGTTGCCGAAGAAGAACGGGGCGTCGAATCGGACAAGCTGGAATCCTCGTGCCCGCCCTTCCTCCGGGGAAGAACCCCTCGTTCTACTTGGTGTTCTTGACCCGGCGTATGCGGATGATGATGGTCGGGCAGGCCAACTGGGCAAGGACAGCGTGGGCGGTTGAGCCCAGCAAGAGCCGCTTGATTCTGCCGCTGCCGCGGCTGCCGAGGACCAGTAACTTCGCCTTCGATGCTGCTTCGGTGAGGGCTTGGGCCGGTGGATCGCTGGCCAGGACTTTGTGGACGACGAGGTCGGGATACTCTTCCGCCAGGCCGGCAATTGTTTCGGCGAGGACCATCCGTTCTTCTTCCATGAATTGCTCGACGAAGCTGCCCTCGGGCAGCCCCTTTTGCAACCAGGAGCCGGGCATCGGGAAGGCGTGCAGCACGGTCAGCTCCTCTCCTTCGCGGTCTGCCTCGGATGCAGCAAAGGCTACCGCTTGGGTTGATTCCTCCGACCCGTCCACTCCGACGATGACGCCGTGGCGGTTCTTCAGTGGGTCTTCGCCGACGACGGCCACCGGACATAGCGCCACGGAAGCGATCTGGAGGGCTCGGTCGGTGACCCGGCCTCCGGCCCTGACATGGGTCCCGGAGCCTATGACCACCAAGGAGGCTTTCTTGGATCTTTTGCGGAGGGCATACCCTGCGGTGCCGGAGACCAATACCGTGCGAACGTCAACGGTCGGTTCCAGCCGGGCCGCGTGGGCTTTGGCCGTGGTCAGAAGTTTTGTCGCTGCCTTGCTGGCCACCTCGTTGTAGACAAAGGCTTCGGACATCCATCTGTCATCCACGGCGTGCACGAGCCTTACTGGCAGCTTCAGGGCCGCGGCCCGATGCATTGCCCACGTCAACGCGGCCTCATTGGCCCCAGAATCGTTGATGCCGACAACTATTGGTTCTTTCACGACATGTCCGCTCTTCCTTAAGAACTATCTTGACCCGTTACCGACCTGTGCAGGTTCAGTCTCCGTCCCGATGCTTCTGAGCGTTAGGGCCGGAAGTCCCGCCGCATAGTTATCGGTTGAACGCAGGCGTCCGTGGCGGTGCTTCGGCTCCCCCTCGGGACTCACTTCCAGACGTTCATTGCAGGGGCCGGGGCCGGGCGGCGCCTTTCACGCTGGTCTCCTGAAGGTTGGACGCAGACCCGGCATCGGCCGTGGCCGGATGCCGGCGACGACCGTCCAGTCCTGCCAACGGTTCCACTTCTTCATTTAGATTGTGTTCCTTTGATCGATCGCGGTGTTTTGCTTGCCGCCCCGGCGCCGGGGCGAGGCTCGTCGTGCTCGCTTGAATCAGGCGTGTGGACAACAAGAACGGGGCAACGCGCGTGGGCGACGCAGGCTGCGCTCACCGAACCGAGGAGCAAGCCGTTGAACCCGCCGTGGCCGCGCCGTCCGACAACCAGCAAGGAGGCGAACCGGCTGGCGTCGATGAGGGACTGCCGGGCGGAACCTAGGACAAGCCTGGTCCGGACGTTCGGAGGCAATTCCGGGCCGAACGCCTTCGTCATCGCGTCGTGGAGGATCTCGGATGCTTGGTGGCTGAATCCGTCCCGCCCCATCATTTCGTAGGCCTCATGTCCAGCGGGGAAATCCCAGCAGATCCAGCCTTCGACGCTGATTCCCAGTGCTGATGCAAGGCGGTGGGCTTCGCGCAGGGCCTCGACCGAGGCATCCGAGCCGTCGACGCCGACGACGATCTTGTCATGCGGGGTTCGCGTGGCCATGAGGTTCCTTTCCGTTCCCGCGGTTTCTCTAAGAATGCGCAGATGGTGGTGCCGTCAAAAAGGGTCGAAAGTCATGGCACCGGCCTGGGTCCTTTGGCCCTTGTTTACCAACGGGGGCCAATGAACAATGACATAGCCGGGCAACCATGACGCCCCGGCGGGACAGCGGCCCAGCGGCTGCCGGACAGGAGGATCATGGAACGCCCAGTACCACCCCTGAGCGACGCCCGGGCCGCTGGCGCGCCGCCGATCCGGGTCTATGTCCTTGACGATCATGAGCTTGTTCGCCGGGGGCTTCAGGAACTGCTGGAAAGCGAGGGCTTCGTGGTGGTAGGCATGTCCGGTTCCGCGGAGGAGGCCGCCCGACGCATTCCCGCCTTGCGGCCGGACGTGTCAGTCCTGGACGCGAGGCTGCCCGACGGCACCGGCATCGAAGTATGCCGGGAGGTGCGTTCCGTCGACCCCACCCTCAATTGCCTGATTCTGACCAGTTACGACGACGAACAGGCCCTGCGCGGAGCGGTGCTCGCCGGTGCCGCGGGGTACGTCCTGAAAGAAATCGGCGGCACCGACCTGATTGGAGCCCTTCACAGGGCCGCGCGCGGTGAATCGCTGTTTGATGCGGCAGTGAAGGCGAGGATCATCCAGGGACTTACTGAACCCAAGCGTGTGGATCCCAGGGTTGCCTCATTGACGCCGCAAGAGAGGCGGGTCCTGGATCTGGTCGGGCAGGGCCTGACAAACAGGCAGATCGGAGAAGTCATGCAGCTCGCCGAAAAAACCGTGAAGAACTACGTGTCCTCGATGTTGGCGAAGCTGGGATTCGAACGCCGCACCCAGGCGGCCGTCTATATTGCCCATGGACCGGAACCCGGCTCCGGGCCAGTCCGTTGAGGTAACGGCGCACAGTATCCTCAGTGGACCGGTACGGACCACAACACAGTAGTGCCCTTCGTCGGGGCGCTGGTCACCTCAAAGGAACCGCACAACTCCGAGGCGCGCTGTTCCATGTTCGCCAGGCCATTTCCGGGCACGGCGTCCCTGAAGCCCCTGCCGTCGTCGTCGATGACTAAGGTCAGGATGCCGTCTTCCACCGACACTGACACGCTGATTGCCTGCGCGTCCGAATGACGGACCGCGTTGCTGAGCCCTTCGGAGATGACCGCCAGCGCGTTGGAGACTGTTTCGTCGTCCAGCACGGAATCGACTTCTCCATTGAGCGTCAGGCGGGGGGCGAAGGGCAGCGACCTGGTGGCAGTGCGGACAGTCTGCAGAATCCGGCTGCTCAGCAACTCTTGTTCGCCCGAAGAACGCAACGAGTAGATGGTGTTCCGGAGGTCCCGGATGGTCTCATCCAGCTCCGCCGTGACCGCATCAATCCGGTTCAGGGCAGGTTCGCCTGTTGTGAACCGCCGAAGACTCTGGATGCTGAGTCCGGCAGCGAAAAGGCGTTGGATGACGAGGTCGTGCAGGTCCCGGGCAATGCGGTCCCGGTCCGAGAAAACCAGCAACTGTTCACGTAGCCGGTGAATCCGGTCAAGCTCCAGGCCCAAGGCCACATGTGAGCCAAAGACGGCCCCCATCTCCACATCCGTCTTAGCGAATGGCCCCGTTCCAGGGCCTCGAACCAGAAACAGGAGCCCATGGTGAGCTCCGTGGGCGCTGAGATCGATCGCCAAGAGCTTTCCGAGGGATACGCCGGCAGCCGGGCTGAGGATGTCTCCGGCATCGTCCAAACAGGCTGGCGTCCCGGTGGCGGCGACTGACCTGATGGCGGGCGAATCCATGGGCAAGATGCTCCCCGCGAAACTGGCGCTGCCCGTCCCTGCGGCCCCCGCAACGCCGTACGACCCCACGCCGCCGTCCGGAATGAGGATCAGGGCCAGCTGGGAGTCCGATTCCCGGAGCGCCCTGTCCGCGATAAGGTCCAGTCCGACATTGTCCGAATCGGCGATCTGGCCATCACCGAGCATCCGACCGGTCACGTCCATGCACGCTTCAAGCCAGGAAGCGCGACGGCGGGCGTCTTGGTAAAGGCGAGCATTCTCGATGGCGACGCCAGCAGCCGCAGCCAACGCCACGGCAAGATCCTCGTCCTCCGAGGTGAAATCGCCGCCGTCTTCCTTTTCCGTCAAGTAAAGATTGCCGAAAACGACGTCACGAACGCGCACCGGGACGCCGAGAAACGACTTCATCGGTGGGTGGTTTGCTGGGAATCCGTAGGACTTCGGGTGCTCACGCAAATCATGAAGGCGAAGCGGCGCAGGTTCGCTGATCAGCAGACCGAGTACACCGTGCCCGGTAGGTAGCGGACCGATGCGGCGTGCAAGGTCTCCGTCGATGCCCACTGTGACGAAGTGGCTCAGAGACTTGTTCTCCCCGATGACACCCAGCGCGCCATATCGGGCATGCAGAAGCCGACATGCGGATTTGACCACCCTCTCCAGCACGGATTCAAGGCTCAGGTCTTCCGCAACCGCCACCACGGCTTCCAGAAGCCCCCGCATGTGTTCCTGGGCATGCAGCAGCTCTCCTGCGCGGGCCAGAAAGTCCCTCAGTAGGTCCTCGATCCTGATCCCGGTGACAGGCGGACGCTCAGCCCTCTCGGGCTCTGGGATAGAGCCGTTCATCTACCCCCTTCCGAGGTGACCACCCGCACGGGGCAGATACCCGTGTCATGGCAGGCCCCATATCCCATGCCAGACTACTCCCGAGTCCCGCGTTCGCCCATACGCTCATGGGGTGAGGGTCTTTGTGCCCTGTTTTCGGCTCCCGCCGGGGCGTAGCCTCTGCGACATGACGAACAAACCATCAACCCCTGCGCCGGAGGTCCTGCAGCCGCAACAATGCTGGGAGCTCATGCGTGGCGTTTCGGTAGGACGCCTCGCCGTGTGGGTGGAAGATCATCCGGACATCTTCCCGATCAACTACAAGGTGGACCACGGCACCCTCGTATTCCGGACCGGAGAAGGAACCAAGCTCCACTCGGCCCTGGGAGAAACCGCGGTTGCGCTGGAGGCCGACGGCGTCAACCCGGATACCGGGGTGGCGTGGAGCGTAGTCGTGAAAGGGGAGGCTGTCGCCATCAAGCTCACCCAGGAGGTGCTTGATACTGTCGGGCTTCTCCTTTTTCCCTGGCAAGCGGGCCGAAAAGACCACTTCATCCGCATCGTCCCGACGTCGATCACTGGACGCCGATTTACCGTCACCCCTCCCCTGACATGGTGGAGTCCCCTGGACGACGCCACCCGGGCCGGACTCGAATGACGGGGCGTCCTGCCGGGCCTAAAGCCCCTAACGACGGCGGACAGCCGCCGGTAGCGTCAGGGACATGAACCCCCAATCAGCGGATGCGGTCGAAAGACTGAGCCCGGAGGAATGCTTGGAACTGCTTGGCCACGCCACCGTTGGTAGGCTGGCCGTGATTGTCGGGAAGCATCCGGACATTTTCCCCGTGAACTACGTCGTGGACCGTGGATCCATCGTCTTCCGGACAGGCGTCGGCACGAAATTTTGGAGCACGATGCGGGACCCCTGCGCACTCGAAATCGATGGCTTCGAGGCGGGTTCCGGGAAAGCCTGGAGCGTCGTCGCCAGAGGACCGGCGCACCTCATCGTCGACCTGCAGGAAAAGGCCGCAGCCGATGCCCTCCACCTGGATCCTTGGCAGCCGGGGAGCAAGAGCCACTATTTGCGTTTGACGTTGGATGCTCTCACCGGTCGACGGTTCAAGGCCACCAGGCCTGACATCTGGAACACTCCCCTGTGGGATGCCCGCTCGGAGCTGTTCCACTAACTTTGCTGCCGGCGTCGCCGGCGGTACTGCTTGTCTTCCTGGATGGAGCATCATGAAAGCACTCGTTTATAAGGGCCCCGGAAAGAAGTCTTGGACCGACGTTCCTGATCCGCACATCGTCAACCCCACCGACGCCGTCGTCCGTGTCGATACCACGACGATCTGCGGTACGGACCTTCACATTCTCAAAGGTGACGTTCCAGCCGTCCAGGAGGGACGGGTCCTCGGGCATGAGGGCGTCGGAACGGTCACGGAAGTGGGTTCCTCGGTCACCGGCCTCAGGGCCGGGGACCGCGTCCTCATCTCCTGCATCAAGTCCTGCGGGCACTGCGAGAACTGCAAGAGGGGCCTGTACTCACATTGCGCCGGCGAGGAAGGCCAAGCCGGAACAGGCTGGATATTCGGCCACCTCATTGACGGCACCCAAGCCGAGTATGTGCGCGTCCCCTACGCTGATAACTCGCTCTACAAATTACCCCGCGGAGTCACCAACGACGAGGCGATCATGCTGTCCGACATTCTGCCCACGGGCTTCGAAATCGGAGTCCAGGCTGGTCACATCAAGCCAGGTGACGTCGTCGCGGTCGTAGGAGCAGGCCCCATCGGCCTGGCAGCGATAGCCACATCAGGCCTCCACGGCGCCGCCACCATCATCGCCATCGATCCTGACGAGGGGCGACTTGCCCGGGCCCGGGAGTTCGGCGCAACAGGGACGGTGAACCCGTCCAACCCGGATTGGATCAGCGACGTCATGTCCTACACCGACGGCGAAGGAGTGGATGTCGCCATTGAAGCAGTCGGAATCCCGGACACCTTCGACATGGCCTTGCGGCTCGTCCGCCCCGGCGGGAATGTCGCCAACATCGGCGTCCACGGAAGATCCGTCGAACTGCGCCTCCAGGACCTCTGGATCCGCAACCTCAACATCAGCATGGGCTTGGTCAATACCAACACCACCCCGATGCTGTTACGGCTGGTGGCCCAGCACAAGATTCCCGCCGAGAAATTCGCGACCCACCATTTCACCCTGGATCAGATCATCGATGCCTACGACACCTTCTCAAGGGCAGCGGAAACACACGCCCTGAAGGTCATCCTCAGCCGGGATAACGCGGGTCCTGGCCGATAGCCTGCAGATCGGGGCGGGTTATCAACGTCGGGCACTGGACATTAAGCAGCACGTGCTGAGCCACGGAACCGACCAGCACGCGGGCCCCGCCCCTTCCTTTGCAGCCCATGACCAGCAGGCGTGCACGCGCACTGGCGTCTAGGAGGACTTCGGCCGGAGCGCGCTCAAGGTCCAGGATGCCACGGATGACCAAACCCGGGTGCCGCCGCTCCATTCTCCGGACCGATTCGGACAACAGCCCGTGCCCAAGGTGCTCAGACCCTGAAGGGTCAGCCCCGCGCACTGACCTACCGGACGAAGATGGAACAGGACCAGGGCCGCCACCGGCATGAACGACCGCGAGTACTTCTCCCATTCGCTCTGCCTCGTCAGCTGCATACTCGACGGCGAATTCGGAGTCCCGGGAGCCATCGACACCAACCACCACGCCGGACGAGTCACGCGCTGAAGGAGCTGGAACAACCGCAACGACGCAATGGCTGATCACCGCAATCTGAAAGCTGACAGAACCGAATCCTTCGCCGTGGTTGCCAGGACGCCGATCGGTTCCAACGACGACCATTTCCGCGCCTGCGGAAAGCTTGCGCATGGTCTCGGCGGGCTCTCCCGAACTCAGTGTCGTCAGCACCTCCAAGGAGGGAAACCTTGCGGCGATCCGTGCTGTCTCCCCTTTCAGCAGGTCCTTGGCCTGCGCGATCGCCTCCGTGTGGAGAGCCTTCTCCGGGAACGCCCAAGGCTCGGGAACGGCATGGACCAGGTTGAGCTGAAGTCCAAGGTCACGGGCCCGTTCGGCAGCCCAGTCCGCAGCAGCACCCCCTGCCACGGACCCATCGACACCAACAAGAATCTTCTTCACGAGCGCACGTGCCTTCCTGGAAGCAGTAGCGATCCCCTGCCCAGTCTTGTTTGCCGCGTCGGTCCACTGCAAGGGCCGTAAGACCCTCCCCGCGAACGCGTTTGCCGGGTTATGGTCCTGAGGGGATCGGGTCCCATGGCCCGGTGCTGGGTGGGCTTCGTGAAAGGACATCAGTGTGCTGATCCTTGTGTTGAATCCAGGTTCCTCATCCTTGAAGTACCAGCTGCGGCGGAGCGGAACACCTGGCACGAAGACTAGGATCCTGCTGGATCGGGTCATCGACAGCCCCAGAGAGGGCACGCTGAATCCTGGTTTCCTGGAGAACGTGTTCGACGTGGTCGACGCGGCGGTCCCGCACGCTTACCGTGGAACCGGCATCGACGCGATCGGTCATCGAGTGGTGCATGGCGCTGATCACTTCAGCTCTCCTGTCCGCGTCACCCCCGAGGTTATTGCGACCATCGAGGAACTTGCCGAGTTAGCGCCGCTCCACAACGCGGCAAGTGTGGCGTGCATGCATGCAACCGCCGCCCGGTGGCCGGACACACCGCAGGTAGCCGTCTTCGACACGGCCTTCCACCACACCGTGCCCGAATACGCCTCCCGCTACGCCATCCCGGAAGACCTCTCCACGAAATACGGGATCCGGCGCTACGGCTTCCACGGGATCTCCGTCGAGATCGCCTGCCGCGAGGCCGCGGCGTTCCTCGGAGTCCCGATGACTTCGCTCAACGCCGTAGTGGCACACCTTGGAAATGGCGCCTCCGTGACCGCCGTCAAGAACGGCCGCAGCATCGACACGTCCATGGGAATGACCCCCTTGGAAGGGCTGGTCATGGGTACACGTTCCGGTGATCTTGATCCCTCCATTGTCACGCTGCTGCAGCGCCGCGGCCTCGGACCGGACCAAGTCGATGAGCTCCTCAACCATCGGGCGGGCTTGCTGGGCCTGTCCGGATCAGCCGACATGCGCACCGTCCAGGACGCCGCGCAACACGGCGATCCCCGGGCGCTCCTCGCCACCGAGATGGCCGCCTACCGGCTGGCTAAGTACATCGCCGCCTACAACATGGTTGTCGGAACGGCCGGAGTCTTGGTCTTTACAGGCGGGATCGGTGAGCATTCCGGTCATTTCAGATCCCAGGTGATGGCGCTGCTCGGGCCCCTTGGCATCAGCATCGACGAAGCTCGCAACCAGACGGAAAACAGCGGTATCCGTGCCATCAGTACCGACGAATCAGCGTTTCCCGTCCTCGTGGTCCCCAGCGACGAGGAACGGGCCATCGCGGAGGCGACGGCCGCCGTCGTACTTTCGAAAGATCCAGCGATTCGGAACTTCTAAGGCCATATGGCCCTAACCGCTCCCCCGGGTCTCTGGCACCGTGAAACCAGCACTGTCAAGACCAAACGGCCCAGACACCAGCAGCGCGCGCCGTCTACCCGGAAGAGGCTATGCCCATGGAAACAGCAATAGGTGAGGCTGCCAGCGAGGACTTTGACTTGCTGAACCGGTATTGGTCCGCCGCCAACTACCTCAGCGTGGCCCAGATCTACCTCCAGGAAAATCCTCTGCTGCGTGAGCCGTTGCTGCCAGCCCACATCAAGCCACGGCTTCTGGGACATTGGGGAACCAGTCCTGGTTTGTCGCTGATCTATGCCCACTTGAACCGGCTGATCACGCGAACCTCCGCAAATGTGCTCTTCGTTGCGGGTCCGGGCCATGGTGGTCCGGCGGTGGTCGCCAATGTCTATCTTGAAGGCACCTACTCGGAGATCTACCCGAAGGTAGGGATGGACCTCCCGGGACTGAGGCGCCTTGTCCGGCAATTTTCAACGCCCGGCGGGATCTCGAGCCACGTCGGCCCAGCGACTCCTGGTTCCATCCACGAAGGAGGCGAACTTGGCTACTCCTTGATGCACGCCACCGGCGCCGCCATGGACAACCCGGGGCTGATTGTCGCCTGTGTTATCGGCGACGGCGAAGCCGAAACCGGCCCATTGGAAGCATCATGGAAAGCTCCTTCCTTCCTCAATCCCGCGAGGGACGGTGCCGTGCTGCCGATCCTGCATCTGAACGGGCACAAGATCTCGGGTCCAACCGTTCTGGGCCGTGAATCCGATGAGGAGGTCGAGGGGCTCCTTTCGGCCCACGGCTGGGATCCGCTGACCGTCGCCGGCGATGACCCGTTCCTTGTCCACCGCGCTCTGGCCGCCGCGATGGACAAGGCTTATGGTCGTATTCGCGAGCTGCAATCCCAGGCGCATAGCCATGGCGTACACGGCCCGGCGCGGTGGCCTGCCATCATCCTGCGGACGCCCAAAGGGTGGACGGGCCCAGATACCGTCGACGGCCTCCCCGTGGAAGGCACCTTTCGTTCCCACCAGGTGCCTCTTCCAAACGTTCGCGAAAATCCGCAACATCTGGCCCAGCTGGAAGCCTGGATGCGCTCCTACCGGCCGGAAACCCTCTTCGACAGCGCAGGCCGGCTCGTCCCGGAACTGGCGGCCCTAGCACCGGAAGGCAGCCTCCGCATGGGCGCGGCCCATGCCGGGCTTGGCGGCCCCGGAGCTGCCCTCAATATCCCCGACTTGGAGCGATACGCGGTCCGCCCGGCGCCCCGGGGATCGGTCATCCATGAGACCACCAGGCCCCTGGGTGAACTGCTCCGGGACATCTATATCGATACGGCCGACAGTCCCCGGTTCCGGCTCTTCTGCCCTGATGAAACCAACAGCAACCGGCTCGGGGCTGTGTTCGAAGCCACCGACCGCTGCCTTCTGGAACCTGCCAGGAACGGCGAGCATGCACTAGCCGAAGACCACGTCTCAGCGGGTGGCAGAGTTATGGAAGTCCTCTCCGAGCATCTGTGCCAAGGCTGGCTGGAGGGTTACCTGCTCACGGGTCGCCATGGGGTCTTTGCCAGCTATGAGGCTTTCGCGATGGTCAGCGCATCGATGACCATCCAACACGCCAAATGGCTCCAACACGCAAGGGAACTTGAATGGCGCGCACCCGTGCCAAGCCTGAACATCCTCCTGACCTCCACCTGCTGGCGCAACGACCACAACGGATTCAGCCACCAGGGACCCGGACTGATCGACACTGTGCTGTCCCTGTCAGGGACAGTCACCCGCGTCTACCTGCCTCCGGACGCCAACACCCTCCTCGTCACCGCCGAACACATACTGCGGAGCAAGGACTACGTGAACCTGGTGGTAGTGGACAAACAACCCCACCCGCAGTACCTAACGCTTGAGGAGGCCCGCCGACACGCCGCTGCGGGAGCATCCGTCTGGTCCTGGGCCGGTAACGAGGAACCTACCGGCGCCCGGGCCAGGCCCGACGTCGTCATGGCCTGCGCAGGGGACATCGCCACCGAAGAGACACTAGCCGCAGCGTGGTTGCTGCAAAGGCATCTCCCTGAACTCACGGTCCGCGTGGTCAACGTCATGGATGCCATGGTCCTTCCACCGCGCGACACCCACCCCCACGGCCTTTCCGGTCCAAAGTTCGAAGAACTCTTCACTGCCGACGGAGAAGTCATCATGGCCTGGCACGGCTACGCCCGCGCCCTGCACCAGCTTCTGCATGGACGGCCGCGTCCCGAACGATTCCACGTCCGTGGCTACAACGAACAGGGAACCACCACCACACCTTTCGACATGGTGGTCCTGAATAAGATGAGCCGGTACCATCTCGTCCTCGAAGCGCTGCGACGCGTTCACCGGCAGGTCACCGGCGCGGATGAACTCAGCGACTTCTGCCGGAGGCAGCTGGATGCTCACAAACAGTACATCCGCGAGCACTTCGAAGACCTTCCGGAAATCCGGAGCTGGGTCTGGACAGCGCCTCGTCCTTAAAGTCCAGACGAGAGGCAGCTATTCTCAACAAGGGAAGAATTGTGACCCAGCAGCCAGCTCTGAACCATCCAGGCGGTAAAGGTACCCGCCCCCGTTTGGGACCCGGGTTGTCCAGGGCCGAGGTCATGGCCCGAACGGAAGCAGGACTGGCCAACAGCGTTTCCAGTAGGCCAAGCAGAACACTGTGGCAGATCTTCCGAGGGAACGTGCTGACGCTGTTCAACGCAATTGTGGGCTGCAGCTTCGCACTCCTCCTTCTGCTGGGCCAATGGAAGGATGCTCTCTTTGGACTAGCTGCCTTGGGTAACATCCTCATCGGTGTCGTTCAGGAATACCGGGCTAAAAAGTCATTGGACCGGCTCTCGATCCTCAACGCCTCCCTCACCCGGGTGGTTCGCGACGATACTGAGCAGAATATTGGCATGCAAGACGTCGTCCGCGACGACGTCCTCCTGCTGGGCCCCGGCGACCAGGTGCCCGCGGACGCGTCTATCATCGACGGCGACGGCTTGGAAATCGACGAATCGCTGCTCACTGGTGAATCAAATCCCGTGAGCAAGGGACCGGGATCCGAAGTGTTCGCCGGCTCCAGCGTTGTAGCCGGCCGCGGCATCGCCCGCGTAATCCGAGTCGGCGCCGACTCCTTCGCCAGCAGCATCACCGCCGAGGCGAAGCGTTTCTCCGTGGTCAGATCCGAGATCCGGGAGAGTCTGGACACGATCCTCCGTTGGATCACCTGGCTGCTCGTGCCTGCCATGGTTCTTGTCGTCAACGGCCAAATGCAGGCCAGTGGCGGCTGGGAGGAGTCAATCGCCACTGGACGTTGGAGAGCGGGTGCGGTGGGTGCAGTCGCCAGCGTCATTGCAATGATCCCTCTGGGGCTCGTCCTCCTCACAAGCGTCGCTTTCGCCGTCGGCGGCATACGGCTGGCCCGTGCGAAAGTCCTTATCCAGGAGCTGGCAGCTGTCGAAGGCCTCGCCCGTGTGGACATGCTCTGCCTGGACAAGACGGGCACGCTCACCGAAGGTCGGCTTGTCTTCGACGCCATCCACGAAACCAGTGCGTCGCCTGCCCCCGGATGGAGGCAGGTTCTGGGCTGGTTCGGAGCCGACCCCCAGGCCAACGCCACTGCTCGCTGCCTTGCCGCTGCCTTCCCGTCGGGCGCCAGTCTCCGACCGAGCTCGACGGCGCCATTCTCGTCTGTACGGAAATGGAGTGCCGTCAGCTTCGGCTCAGACCAATTCGTCGCGGGCACCTGGGTGCTGGGCGCTCCGGAGATAGTCCTTCGCGAAGATACCCCAGGCACAGTTCACCTCCTCGAGGCAGCAGCCCGCCTAGCTTCGTCGGGGCTGCGGACCTTGGTCCTGGCTCACGCACCTGAACCGCTCCCCCCTCAGGGTAGGGACGACGCCCAGCTGCCACCCGGCTGCGATCCGATCTGCCTGCTGACCTTCCGGGAGAAGGTGCGTCCGGACGCTGCAAGAATCCTCGGCTATTTCCGAAATGAGGGCGTGGAAGTGCGGATCATCTCCGGGGACGATCCGCGCACCGTCGCCGCCCTCGCCCGTGAGGTAGGGCTGGACGCGGAAAACGGGTACGACGCGCGGAAACTGCCGGAGGACCCGGAATTGCTGCTTGAAGTGGTGGAGAACCATGTGCTGTTCGGGCGCGTGACCCCGGAACAGAAAAGGGACATGGTCATTGCACTGCAGCGTGGCGGCCATACCGTCGCGATGACCGGAGACGGGGTCAACGACATACCTGCGCTCAAGGCAGCTGACATCGGCATATCCATGGACTCGGCTGCCGCTGCTAGCAAGGCGGTGTCCCGGCTCGTTCTCCTGGACGGGCGTTTCGACAGGCTCCCCGGTGTGGTCGCGGAGGGCCGACGCGTCATCGCAAATATTGAACGGGTTTCGGTCCTGTTCCTTAGCAAGACCGCCTATGCCGTTGCTCTCTCCGTCGTCTTTGGAGCACTCCTGTGGGAATTCCCGTTCCTGCCGCGCCAGCTCTCTGCCACAGACGGCCTCACCATCGGAATCCCGGCGTTTTTCCTTGCCCTCATGCCCAACAACCGCCGCTATGCCCCGGGATTCCTCAAACGATCCCTCTCCTTCGCCGTGCCGTTCGGGCTCGTCATTGCTGCCGCCGTCTTTGCCCTCAACGTCTTCGCCACGACTGTCGGTGCCCACACAACCAGTGCCACCCGCACTGGCTCGGTTATCACACTTTCATTCACGGGTTTGTGGGCGCTGGCAGCCATTTCGCGTCCCCTCAACCTGGGACGGGCGGCCGTCATCGGAGCGATGTACCTGGGCTTGGTCTTTGTACTGACGGTGCCCTTCCTCCAAGACTTCTTCAGCTTGGAATGGCCCCCGAACGATCTTCTCTTTGCGGCGCTGGGAAGCGGGCTCGGAGGAATTCTCGCTATTGAAGCACTCCATCAATTCCTAGGTCGCCGAAACGCCCGGAAGAAGCCCCTGACCGCGCGGGAAACCTCCTCACGGTCTGCGCCTTAGAGCAGCTCGGCGCGCCGCGAACTCCGTCTCGTCGATCTCGCCCCGCGCGAAACGCTCGTTGAGGATACGCTCGGAATCATCATCCGGTGGCTCGTGGAAACCCCGTCCGCCCGTGTGGCTTCCACGCAGCAGGATGATCACCAAGGCGCCAATGCCACCCCAGAGCAGCAGCATCATCAGCCCCATGGCGATCCATCCGCCGATGCCGATGTTTCCACCCCATCCATACATCATGGCCAACCTCCTTGGCTCTGGACTGCCTGCGTCCAGTGTCGCTCGTTACTCACCGCTCCCACAGGGCATTTAGTCACATCACCGGGCCTTTCGGCCCTACAGCAGCAGAAGAGGGTTCAATAGGCTGCAGGGAGTCAAGGGCTTCATGCCCGCGGTTGCGTGACCGAATGACGGACTAGACCCGACGACACAGGAGCAGACATGTCACTCCCCAGCATGGACGCAGGCCGAGTCGACGGCGGACTGCACGTGGCGGAAGAACTCGGCCAGGAACAGTGCTGGGATCTCCTGCGCTCAAACACCACCGGACGTTTCGGGTTTGTTCAGCAAGGCAGGGTGGTGATCCTGCCTGTGAATTATCTGGTCGACGGCTAGTCCATTTACTTCCGTACTGCCGGCGATGGATCCATCGCCGAGTCAGTCCCTTCACCCGAGTCGTCCTTTCAAATCGACGATTCACGGTCCGACCGGAGCGAGGGTTGGTCTGTGCTGGTCAGCGGGGCGTCCTCCCGGGTTGAGGACAAGGATCTGCTGACCCGGCTTTGGGGGAAGGCCATGGCCGAGCCGTGGGCCGGCGGAGCACGGAACCTTTTTATCCGAATCCAGGCACAGACGATCACCGGACGCCGCGTGCACCTCGCGTGAACTGCCCCGCTCACTACAGGTCTCGCTGCAAGTCGCTTCAGTACAAGTCGCCAGGGACAAGCTCTTCATCCTCCGGTCCCCGGTGAATCCGTCTCCCGCTGATGGACGTCGGGACGATCTCAACGAAAACCCGCTTCTTCGTAGAGGTCAATTGTTGGCGGGGAATCCTTTCGGCGGCCTCAATCTCGGCGCCGGACTCCAGTTGCCGAGCCTTGCCTTTAACCACCACGCTCCAGACGGATTGGCTACCGACCCCATCGGTCTCCAGAGCAACTTTGTCATTGATCGTGAGCGCGAACAGCTTCTCCCCTGGATTCGTGCGGATGAGGATTTTTCCGTCGTGGGCGACGAAATTGATCGGGTAAATCTCGGGTTCGTTGGCGATGCTTAATGCCAACCGTCCCAACGTCGCACCCAAAAGGATATTCCAGCATTCTTCCTCTGTCAGGACTTCCACGGGGTTAGCGGTATCCGGTGACATGGTCGGTCCTTTCGGTGGTCGGAATACCAAGCCATTTCAGCATGCACGCGGCCGGAATCATCCAATAGGGTCCTTGGACCCATGTATGTCGGCCAGGAAGCTTGTAGCGTCATTCGTAAGAAGGCCTCCGTAAAGGTTCGCCTTTCACCGAGAGAGGCCGTGATGCTCGGCTCAAGACAGGCGGGTGCCGGAATGCCGGATGCCGGAGTTTATTTCCAGTGGGGTGATTTCCTGATTCAATTCGGCAATTTGGTGGTCATCACCACGATGGTCGTGCTGTTCATTTTGGCCTTGGTGATTCCGTTTCCACACGGGAGGAAAAGGAAATGAGCAGTGACAGTGCGCCTGCTGCCCCTGACGGCGAACCAGGCTTTTCCACCTGGACGGGTAAGGCCCGGGGCTGGGCCTTACGTCGGCTGCCGGCGGACAAGCTGCTCCCCGAACGCCAGCCGAGCTACGTGTCCTCGTGGATTTACATCTTCGGCATGGCCGCCGTCGCGGCGTTCGTCTACATCCTCGGTTCCGGCGCCGTACTGGCATTGAACGGACCCGCCTGGTTCCATGTCTCCGGGCTTGGCCGTTTCATCAACAGCACCCATTTGTGGAGCGTTGAACTGTTCTTCATGTTCATGGTGGTCCACCTCTGGGGCAAATTCTGGATGGCCGCCTGGCGCGGCGGGCGGGTGATGACGTGGATCACGGGGATGCTCGCATTCCTCGTCTCGATCGTCACCGCCTTCACCGGATACCTCCTTCAAACAAATTTCGATTCGCAGTGGATTGCGTTCCAGGCAAAAGACGCCCTCAACGCGGTCGGTATCGGTGCGTGGTTCAACGTCGCCGATCTAGGCCAGCTACTCATGTGGCACATCACCCTCCTCCCCCTTGCGGTCGCCGTCGTCGTCGCCGTTCATGTGGTGCTCGTACGCATGCACGGGGTGGTACCGCCTTTGGAGGCTGCGGCATCTGACGCCCAGCTGCGCTCGACCGCGCCAAATCCAGCCACCGACGGGGAGGATTAGCCATGACAAAGACACCCGTGTCGACGTCGTGGCGCACACGGGACGACATCGCCAGCAGGCCATGGGGCGGCACATCGCGCGAATACGACTTGTTCAAGGAGCTCGCTGTCGGACTGGTCGTTGTCGGACTGCTGGTTCTAGGGCTCTCAGCGCTATTCAGCTCACCCGATGAACCGAGCGTGACCCTCAAGTCATGGGCCCAGGCCCAGCCCGCGGACTTCGTGGCAACGGCCACCGCGGAACTTGGCGGCACCAGCCGCACCGCCGGGTACGGACCGCCCTACAACTCGACACCCGATGCCACGCAAAAACTCGGCCCGATCGATCTTCAGAATCTCTCCGGCGTCAGGCTCCCGATCGACACTGCCAACGACTTCGTCATCGCTCCGCTCCAGACCCTTCCGACACCCCCGGCGGCGGTCAAGGAATGGACGACGGCAAGCGACGCCCGACACACTGAGTGGACCACAGCGTACGGGGACGCGCTCAGTAAAGCCCCTGATAACGACCCCGCAAAGGTGGCCCCGGGCGACTACGGCCCGGTTCCGGCCCTCACGGGAGCACTGCTCGGTATGGCGCAGCAAGGCGCTCTCGATCCGGTGCTGGGCGCAAAAGGTTCGTTCTACAACACCGATTACAAAGCCAGCATCTTGTTCCTCGGTGACGGCAGCTACTTTCCTGCTCTCGCCGACGCTCAGCATCTCACGGGCGACCAGTGGGGAATGATGAATGAAACCGGGAACTACCCCGGCCAGTCCTGGCTGTGGCTCTTCTCCGCCCTCTACCAAGTGGAACCGTTCAAATCAGCGCCGAACGCCGATGTCCTCGTCGTGTTTACCATGGTGATCCTGACGCTGCTCCTGACCCTCGTGCCCTTCATTCCCGGGCTCAGGTCCTTGCCCCGACGCATTCCCGTGCACCGGCTGATTTGGAGGGACTACTACAAGCACCGCTAATCCGACGCACGAACCTCACGGAAATACACGGGCCTTTCGACCATTCAAGACTTTATGAAGGCGGCGTACTTTTTGATTATGGACACTGTCATCCAGACTGTCGACCTGCACAAGAACTTCGGACGGGTCAAGGCCCTCGACGGCCTCGACCTTGAAGTCCACGAAGGTGAAATCCACGGCTTTCTCGGGCCGAACGGCGCGGGAAAGACAACCACACTTCGCATCCTGCTCGGCCTGGCCCGGGCGTCCTCGGGCAGCGCGAGCGTCCTGGGAAAGCATCCGTGGACGGACGCCGTCGAGCTCCACAGGCGCGTAGCGAGCGTCCCCGGCGACGTCAGCATCTGGCCCAACCTCTCGGGCGGCGAGGCCATCGATCTTCTCTCCCGCCTCCGCGGGGGCGAGGTGGAGGAGGCGGCCTATAAGGAGCGCAAGCACCATCTGTGCGAACTCTTCGACTTCGACCCAAGCAAGAAGGGGCGCGCCTACTCGAAGGGAAACCGCCAGAAGGTCGCGCTCATTGCTGCGCTCGTTATCGACGCCGAGCTGTATCTCCTGGACGAGCCCACGAGCGGCCTTGACCCGCTCATGGAGGCGGTCTTCACTCGCGAAATCCGGCGGATGGTGAACGAGAACGGCGCGACGGTCCTGCTCTCGAGCCACATCCTCTCAGAGGTCGAGCAGCTCGCGGGCCGCGTGAGCATCATCCGGGCGGGCCGGATCGTGGACGGCGGCACGCTCGACGCGCTGCGCCACCTTACCCGCACGGAAATCTCCTTCGCGCAGGACAGCGTCGGCACCCAAGCCCTCGCCGCACTCTCACAGATCCACGACCTTGCTGTGGCCGAGGGGCGCATCAAGTTCAGCGCCGATTCCGACCGCGTCCACGAGGTCCTGCCCCTTCTCGGCCGCCTCGGGGTCAAAGGCCTGCTCATCGCGCCGCCGTCGCTTGAAGAACTGTTCCTACGCCACTATGGCGACACAGTCGCCGCGGCGACCGCCCAGGCAGCGGACGACGGCGGCGCCCACCACCGGCGCCATCGCACCGCCGCGGCGGGAGCATGAGATGGGCGAGCTATGGATCCTGTACCGGCAACGGATGCGCCGGGACCGCTGGCAGGTGATTGTCTGGATCCTCTCAATCGGAGGGCTCGCGCTGCTCGCCGTTGCAGCCATTGCGAAGACCTTCGGCGACGACGCGACCCGCGCACAGGTGCTGCAGCTCGCGACCGCTGCCCCCGCAATCCTCGTGCTGCGCGGCCTCCCGCGTGGCCCGGCGCTCGATTCGTTCACGTTCTTCGAGATCTTCGCATTCCTGGCCCTCCTTGCAGGGCTCATGAATACGTTCATGGCCGTCCGCCACAGCAGGGCGGAAGAGGAGTCCGGCCGGGCCGAGCTCGTCTCCGCGACGGCTGCCGGACGGTGGGCCCCGCTCGGTGCCACCGTCCTCCACGGCACCGTCGCCGACTTGCTCGTAGCCGCCGCCACGGCTCTCGGCTTCATGGCCGGCGGGCTTGACCCGGCCGGCTCGATCATGGCCGGTCTCGCGACGGGTGCCGTGGGCTTCGCCTTCCTCGGCGTGGGCCTGCTGGCCTCCGAGTTCTTCAGCACATCGCGTGGGGCCAACGGTATTTCGTCGGCGCTCGTGATGACCGCGTACCTGCTGCGAGGCTTCGGGGACGCCACGGGACAAGTCAGTCCCGACGGCACAACCATGACGGCCGCTTGGCCAAGCTGGATCTCCCCCATCGGCTGGGGCCAGCAGACCTTCGCCTACACGGGCAACCGATGGTGGCCTCTACTCCTGCCAATCGCGCTCGGGGCGGCGTGCACCGCCGTCGTCGTAGCCGTCATGGCGCGCCGCGATGTCGGCGCGAGCGTCCTCGCCGGACGATCCGGACGCGCCGACGCCCGGCCCTGGCTGCGTGGGACCTTCTCCCTCGCCCTGCGCCTCCAGCAGGCCGCAATCATCGGCTGGTGCATCGGCGGGCTCGCGACAGGCCTCCTCACAGGCTCGCTCGGGTCCGCGATCCAGTCCTCGATCACCGCCAACCCCCAAATCACGGCCGTGCTTCGCGGCATGATCGAGGCTCAGGGCACATCGATGACCCAGCTGCTCGTCGCGGCCCTATTCGAAATAGCCGGAATCCTCGCCGCAGCTTGCGGACTCCAGGCCGTCCTCCGCCTGCGCCAGGAAGAGGTGGCGGGAACTGCCGAGCCCGTCGTATCCGGCTCGGTGGGCCGGATGAGCTGGCTGGGGAGCTTCCTGGGACTCGGCGCCGTCTCGGTCGTGCTCGTAATGGCGTTCACCGCGCTCGGGGCATCGGTCTCCCTCGCCGCCACCGGAGAAACCTCAGAGGACGCGAGCAACGTCTGGCAGACCGCCGTCGACCAGCTCCCCGCAGCGCTCGTATACCTGGCCCTGCCCGCAGCGGTGTTCGTCTTCTGGCCCCGGGCCACGATCGCTGCCGGGTGGGCGCTCCTGGGCATCGGCGTCGTCCTCGGGGTCTACGGCGGCATCCTCGGCCTTGACCGGAAAATCCGGGACCTCTCACCGTTCACCCACACCCCCGTCACCACAAGCACCGGGACCGACTGGAGCGGCGGCTTCTGGATGCTCGGCATCGCCGCGGTCCTCACGGCAATCGCGCTGGCCTCCGTACGCCGCCGGGAGGTGGGCACTGCGTGACACAACCCGGGATCGTCCGGACACGGCCGGCGCGGGTGCACGGTGCAGTTTGCCGAGCGACCGGCAGGCACCTATGCAGAACTCTATTGGGAACGGCTTCAGGCACTCGACCTCGATCCGGGCGACCCGGAGTGGGCAGAATTCGCCTGGCGCTTCACGGTGTACGTTCCGGGCGGGAACATCAAAGAGCGTGAGTCCACGACTCAGAGCGACGGCCCTTCGTCGGTAAGCGCGGCGGCGAAATCTTCTGCGAATCGTTTCACACCGTCCCACTCGGTGTAGACGTAGTCGCGGGACATATCAGTTCCCAGTTTTCCCGGCTTGCTGCCGGCAATCTTCTTCATCAAGCGCCGCTTGATGTAGCCGTACTGTGTGTACATCAGCGCGCCGCCGAACAGTGCGATCTTGTCTGGCCGCCACCCCGTCTCGTGTTCGAACAGCTCGATGTAGCCCTGGGCATCCGCCAAGTCCCCGTGAGCGGCCAGGCTGACCGAAAAGAAAGCGGACGGCACCCGTGAAAGTGTGTCCAGATTCCTGCGGGCAAAGTCCGCGACATGCTCGTCGTGCTTGCCCATGTGGACGGACGCGCCGATGATGACGCCATCGTAGCCGTCAAGGCTCGCTTCCATGGCACCCTTCACGTCCAGCACGGTTGGATCGTGGCCGTGTTGACGGACTACATCGGAGATGAAGTCCGCAATCTTCGCAGTCTGCCCTTCGGATGTGCCGTAGGCGATGAAAACCCTCTTCACGATGGCTCCTTTCAGAGGTCCTCGTTGCCAAGCGGGTCCGGACTCGGCGGCGGGTTCCGCGCGGCGTCGCCAGCCGGATCGCCACCTCGAATGCCGCCCGGTTCCTCTGGCAGGCGAGCCTCACGCCTGCGGCGGGTACTGGTGCTGCGGGTACGGCGGGGATGGTGGATATGCTTGCACCGGGCGGTCGAAGCGTTGGCCTTGGGGATTGGCTGGCAGGATCATGAACACAAGCAAAGCGATCCAGCCAAGCACTGGAACCAGCGCGAGCAACAGGAGCCACGCGCTGAGGTTCACGTCATGCAGGCGCCGCGCAGCCAGAGCGAGTGAGGGCACGACCGTCGCCAGGAACCACAGGCCGCCCAGCGAGGTCGACGTGCTGGTGCTGCCGCTCCCGGTCGAGCCAGCAACGTTGAGAACGCCCGAGACGATGGTGGAGGCGAGGAACCACCACCAGTACTCGCTGCGGCTGGCCCTCCCATAGAAGACGGCGTATTTCTTCCAGAATCGTTTGACCGCCTCAACCGGCGGCGCCCCGTAGTACGGCAGCTCGAGCGGGAAGCTACCCGGAGGAACATTCCGAGGCTGGTAACTGGTCATCGTACAAGTCCTTCCATGCAGAGGATTCGACACCGGCAATGATAGGCACCGCCCGAGTTCCCGAGACAGGGCACAAAGCCCCCACTCGGACAGGGTCCGCGGGTGCGGATCCGCGACTAGCGCCGATGATGAAGCTCCAATGTGTGGAGAGTGGTTTTGTGCCGTCTTGTGGAGCGCCAGTCTGCAATGGCGGCGGGGAGCAGGAAGGCCAGAGCAGGGATAAGCAGAACGCCAAGGACTGCCTCGCCTGCCGAAGGTATCCTTCATATTACGCCGGCTGATGCCCCTGCTAATTTGATGTCATAGAACCCAGCACCGTCTGCGATCACCGCGGCTTAGCAACCGTCCTGGGTCCTCAGCCGGGCGCCGTCCGGCGTCTTCCTGACCCTCTTGTACTTGGCTTCAGCGGCCGCGGCGCGGTGTTCTTCCGTTGCAATCGCCTTCTTGTAGGCACGTTTGGTGCTCTTGGGCAGGCCTCTTTCTGAAATGCGTTGCCGGAGGACAGCCTGGGCCATGACACTGTCCTGGTGTTCGCCGAGGATCTTCTGGATCGTTTCCGCGGCCTGTACCAGTCTGATGGCTTGTCCTCCATGGACGCTTGCGACCGCCTCAGCTGCGTGCCGCAAGCGTTTGGCGTCTTTCCGCACACGATGCAGTGCCTTGCTGCGGGCTTTTGGGAGTACCGAACGGCGGACTGCCTTGTGATCGACGTGCAATTGATTGACCGCCTTGTTCACGATCCTGGCGGTCATTTCAAGGGCGGGCCTGGATGCACGTGCGGTGACCGAGGGGTTCTCGTGGAACGATTCGAGGCGGTCAAGCATCCGGTAGTACCGGACGGAATCCAAGGCTCTCAGGGCGCGGCCGAAGCCGAGATCGTATGAGGCGTTGAGGTCCTTTTCGACAGGTTGGAGTGCCGATTTACCGTGGAGTCCTCTTGGCCTGAGGACGGGTGCTTCCCGGATGCGGTCCCGAAGGACTTCGGCGTCCCTGGCCCGGCCAAGGAGTCTTGCTAGCCATCTAAGGTCAGAGGCGAGGCTCCCGATGGTGCCTTTATCAAACAGGGTTCGGTACGTCTCGAGAACGGACCGGATGCGGCGCGTGGCGGCCCGGAATTGGTGGAGCGCGTCGGCTACTTCCCCGCGCACGTCAGGATCAAGTCGTATTAGCAGGTCGATTTGCTCTCCCAGATAGGAGACGACGACATCGGATGCGGGACCTTCTGCGCGCGGAATCACCGTGGAGGGAACACGGGCGGAAGGCCAGGAAGGGCCAAAGGCCCGCGCCAGCTTTGGGGTATGTTCCGAAGGTCGGGCCCCGGCCTTCGCCAGGACCGCCTCAACGCCGGTGAGGAAGTCCGTTCCTCCCTGTTGGGGATCGACTTCCCATTCGCGCCAGTGATCCGTTGACTGGACCGGGTACAGTGTCCGGGCACTTACCGTACCGTCGGCGAACCCGGCCAAGTATGTGCCATCGGGGGCGTACAGTTTCAGCCGGCTGCGCAGCGTCGTTATCCGCGCGACCGGCACCAGCTCATGTCCCCGGAGGTGGACTCGGAGTTCGTCGAGGAGCTTTGCGGGTACGGTATCTTCCAGACCCCGCCAGGCGTGCAATTCGCGCTTCCGGCCCGGTCCTCCGGGGACTTTGAGCTGCCAGCCAGGATCAGATCCTCCCGTGCTGTGGCCGAGCGTCATCCCTCGCGCAGCCAGGTCCAACGCCACCGTATCGAAATAGAGGACGTCAAGTGTGTCCTGTGACGGACCTTCGACACGGTCGACACCGGCAACATCAAGAAATGCGGGAACCGGGGCCGGCTCTTCGACGTCGAACCTACGAGCCGTCTCAACAACACCAACTTCCATAACCCACACACTTTCTCGTCATCCTGAGTTTCAACCGTCGGGACAGAGACCTGGTCCAGTCCTCATGGGGCGGGGCCATGGCCGCTCCCGGGGCTGTAAGCCGGCGCGGGCTTTATGAAGGACGTACTTCAAGCAGGTTGAGGACGGCGCTCACGTGGGGTGAGGCCCAGGCGGCTTTCCCGGCGGCCTTCTTCTCGTTCCAGCTCGCGACCCTGCCGGTGAGGGTCACTTCTGTCCCGTCGACCGTAACGAGGATACTTTCGGCGTCCAGTGCCGCCTGCCGGGCGATGGCGTTCTTCACCCGGGTTTTGGTATCGACGGCGGACGCGCGGCCTTTGAGGGTGATGAGGTTCTCCACGGACCTGACGCCCCGGAGATGTTCGACGGCGCGGGCTGCTGCTTCGCGTTCGTAGTTCCAATCCACGTCCCCGGTCAGGGTGATGGCATGATTACGGACTTCCGCGGTGACCGCACCCTCAGGCACGACCGCGTTCCGACGGAGAACACCTAGGGCGGCTTCGGCGATGTCCGTGTCGGTGACCGGGCCGCCGAGGTAGTGGACGGTCAGTTCATCGGCCAGAGCCGTGACTCCGCGGACCCGCAGGGCGGCCTTCTTTGCAGCTAGCCGGGCCGAATAGCTCGAGACCTCGCCCGTGAGAGTCACGGCGCCCGAGATGGCCGTCACTCCGATGTGGGAGGCGTCAACCTCGGGTGTCCAATCGAGCTCATTCAAGACGGCCTGCTGCAGCTCATGATCCGAGCGGGGGACGTTGGTAGAGGTGGTCATGATAAATCCTTGTCGTTTTCATCCCGGCAGGAAACCCTTCCAAGAACAGCCGAGGGAATGGGTAGCCGGGCCCGGTCCGCTGTTCTTGGGAGAAGCCACAAACCGGGTACTTCCATTCCATCCCCACCAGATGGGTACGGTTAGGGGCATAAGCCCCTAACCGTACCCATCATCACCAGACGATCCAGGATCGATCGGTGGAAGGGGATCCGGACAGGAACCGGCACAAAACAGGAAGCCCTTGAGGCCTGCTCCGCCATTGCATTGGAAGCTGACAGCGTGAGCGCAGAGTTTGTCATGGCGTGGAGTGTCGTGATCAAGGGAAGAGCTCAGCGGGAGACTGCGTCCGGGCAAGTGCTTGACTCAATAAGCCGCGGACTATTCCCATGGCTAGGAGTGGGGAAGGACTACTTGGTCAGGATCGTGCCGGAGTCGGTGACTGGCAGGCGATTCACTTTGACTCGCCCCCTGGCTTGGGCTCCCCTTGGACGAAACAACCCGCGCCGGCAACGAGTGAATCCGAACGGCGCAGACGTCGGCGTCCTTCCCGCACGCCTCACTGCACCGACCCGCCTTACTGTACCCGCCCGCCCCACCGTACCGAGGGGATCGCGAAGGATCATCGGGACATGTCCAACACTGCAGATCCCGTGACGCGATCACCGTCCAGGTCCGCCAAGGCTTGATCTGCGGCCTCAAACGGGTAGATCGTTGTTGTCGGTTCCAGCGGAATTGTCGCGGCCAGGGCAAGGAACTGCTCTCCGTCCTTCCTGGTGTTTGCGGTGACGCTGAGCAGCCGTCGCTCGTTGAAGAGATCCCTTTGGTAGTTGAGCGCCGGAATGTCGCTCAGGTGGATTCCGGCCACGGCCAGGGTTCCGCCCCGGTCCAGTGCCTGCAGTGCTGGCGGGACCAGGTCACCGACAGGAGCGAACAGGATCGCGGAGTCCAGCGCATCGGGCGGGGTATCGTATGGCCCGCCGACGAAGATTGCGCCCAGTTCGCGCGCCAAGGCACGAGCAGCCTCGGACCGTGTCATCACATAGACCGATGCTCCTTGGTGGCGTGCGATCTGCGCGGTGAGGTGGGCGGATCCGCCGAAACCATAGATTCCCAAGCGACCGCCGTCCGGAACCGCCGCCCGCTGGAGCGCGTGGTAGCCGATGATCCCCGAACACAGCAAGGGTGCTGCCTGCTCGTCCGTAAAGACAGCCGGGATGGCGTATGCGAAATCCTCGGCAACGGTCAGACGCTCCGCATATCCGCCGTCTTGATCCCAGCCGGTAAAAGTGGGAGAAATGCACAGGTTCTCGTCGCCGCGGAAGCAGTACCGGCAGGTCCCGCAGCTTTTTCCGAGCCAGGCTACGCCAACCCTGTCGCCGGGCCGGAACCTTGTACAGCCATCTCCCACCTCCAGCACGGTGCCGACGACTTCGTGACCAGGGATCACGTTCGGTTGCCGCGGTTTGAGGTCGCCCTCGGCCAGGTGAAGATCAGTGCGGCACACCCCGCACACGTGGACGCCGACGAGTAGTTCGCCCGGCCCAGGAGCTGGATCAGGACGCTCGCCCCATTCAAGCGGCATTGAAGCGATCGGCCCGGGTTCGCCGACCCACCACGCACGCATTGATACCGCCTCTTCCTGCCGCTCTTTCCGCCAGTTTCCCTCAGGGGACTCGGAGCAGGTAGGGCCGAAGGTCCTCCCCGCCCACGGATCCACGGCGCGCCCCTGGACAATGAAGCAAAATATGGCGTTCGCGCTCCGACGGTGTCTTTGTCCCCTAGTGGGCAGGCCGTCGAGGGGGTCACTCGAGATTGGCTAAGGAGTGCAGGCGCGGCCATGCGCTCCATGGTTCTCGAGGCGAAGATTCCCCCGGAACTTGAGGAGGGCATTCATGGAAAATACCGCGGGCTGTCTGTCCGCGCGGCCCATAACGGCCCCGCCGTCGCGGTCCGAAGCAGCGCGACGGCGGAAGACCTTCCGGACGCTGGTTCGCCGGCCAGCAGGAAACCTATCTCAATGTACGTCGCGATCGGCAATTGCTGGACGCTTGCCTGCGCTGCTTTGCCTCCTTGTTCACCGATCGGAATCGCGGCAGTCGTTGGAACGTCCACCGCAACCTCCGTTATCGGAAATGGGCAATCCGTCACTGTCTCGTGTGCCGATGGCGAGAGAGGGCACGTCTACGAAGGGTCCCTGGCAAGCCGCCCTCCAGGTACGTGGCCTCAAAGCCCGCGTGCCTCCGCTTTCGACGAGGCCCGGGTCAGGAACGCCATCGCCCGCCAAGCGGTGTTGGACGCAGAAAAGATCGGGGTCGACGTCGAAGGGACCGAAGTCACCCTCACCGGCAGGGTCGCAACCCGGAGCGAACGCAAAGCCGCCGGTGGAGCCGCGTGGTCCTCACCCCACGTGACCACGGTCCACAACAAAACCGGCCGTGCAATCAGACTAGGCAACCCGAAGGTGTCATGGTTGCCACAGGCCGCCATGGCTCCGTTGACCGTCGAAACCGGTTTCCCCGTCTTGGGCAGGAATACTACGATGTGCAGGCATCATCCGCGACCGCATCGAGGACCCGCGGCGCTTGGTTCGGCCCGAAAAACCCTCTGGCCGGTGCCGCTGTGGTGTGGGACTTTCGACCCTGTCATGAACGGGCTCCCGGCCCCAGTCTTAGAGCGGAACACGAGCACTGCCCGTTGGAGGCTGCTGTGGAATTCCTTGTCGATGTCAATGAAGGAGATGACGTGGAAAGGGTTATTGACAAAGTGGCGCTGGTCAGCGGAGGTGCCCGCGGCATCGGTGCCGCAGTGGCATCGAGGCTGCACGGCGAAGGGGCAAGGGTCGTTATCGGCGACGTTTTGGACGAAGAGGGCAAGGAAACCGCCGAACGCATAGGCTCCGGGGCCCTTTACGTGCATCTGGACGTGACTAATCCGCAGGACTGGGAGGCAGCGGTCAGTGCCGCGGTCGAAACTTTTGGAAGCCTGGGCATCCTGGTCAACAACGCCGGCATCGTGAACTTCGCCTCGATCGAGGAGTACACCCTGGAACAATGGAATGCCGTCATTAGTGTGAACCTGACCGGCACCTTCAATGGGATCAAGGCAGCAATCCCTGCGCTGAAAGCGTCCAAAGGCGGGTCGATAGTGAACATTTCCTCGATTGCGGGGATCCGAGGCTACGAAAAGATCCCCGGATACACCGCGTCGAAATTCGGCGTCCGTGGTCTGACGAAGAGTGCAGCGCTGGATCTGGGGCACCATGGCATCAGGGTCAACTCAGTGCACCCCGGAGTCATCTCCACCCCGATGACGGCGGGTCTGGAGATGGACATGAGCCGCGTGGCGCTCAGCCGGATGGGCCATCCAGGCGAAATCGCGGACCTCGTCCTGTACCTGGCCTCGAACGAGTCTTCGTTCGTCACTGGAGCCGAATTCGTGATCGACGGCGGCGACACTGCTGGAACGGTGACCCCGCCCGCGGGAGCGTAGGCCCGCGCTGGCCAGTTCCGCAAAACCGATCGAGTCGGTGCTTCTATCGGCGCGGACGAATCGTAAGGCCTCGCGATCGCCGTGATCAGCCACGAAGGGGCGGTCCACGCTTCATCGGCAATGTTGTTGCCCCGAGCGCCGGGCAGTCCTGCCATTGCGTGCCTGGTCTTATCCCAGGAAAATCCGCTGCATGCGGCCTTGTAGTAATTGATGGTTCCACTTCTGCAGTCATGGACTCCGACTCTGGCAGGCTGGCTAGGGTCGAAAGTCGCGGGGCGTTGTGCCTGCTTGTCAGCTCGACTCTGAGGCGTGAACCACCAAGACGGGGCATAGCGCGTGTGCCACGCAGGCAGAACTTACCGAACCGAGCAACAGTCCGGCAAATCCGCCATGCCCACGCCGGCCGACAACAAGCATGTCCGCATCCCGGCTAGCGTCGATGAGCAAGTCCCGGACTGGGCCGCAGAGCAGCCGCGGGGACACCTTTTCAGGAACCGAAGGCCCAAAAGCCTGTGAGAGGGACTCTTCCAGTATCCCGCGGGCTTCCTCCTCATAGTCTTCAACACCCATGGCCACGTATCCGCCATAGACTTGGGGGAATGCCCAGCATGCCACCGCGACGAGCTCCGAGCCCATCGCCCCTGCGATACTCCAGCCCTGCTTGAGGGCCTCAATTGAAGCGGGAGAACCGTCAACACCAACGACGATCTTGCCTGCGAATGATTCTCGGCCCACGGCTTGCTCCTACCCGGATCATGGTCTGCTGTCTCTTGAAGCCTGACCGGAATGCCCGCCGCTGTGCAGGGCCAAAAGTCACTCTCTCCACCATGCGCCCCCGGGAAGGCTTGGACTTGGTCATGGGCACCCACGGACATCCGGCAGCCGCCGGGAAGGGCCCGCCGCTAGGGGCTTTCGGCACTACGCCGGGGCGCGGGAGACTGCTAGCCTTCAAAGAGGTACAAACCCGTCCACGCCCTTCATCGATCCATTCAACCGGGGGTGCCCGATGTCCATACCCGACCGAATGCCCGCACTAGGTCTGGAACCGGCCCGCCTTGACGGTGCACGCCATGTCAGCACGGAACTGAATACGGCGCAGTGCTGGGATCTGCTTTGTTCACATCACACCGGCCGCTTCGGCTTCAGTTACAAGGGCAGGATCATGATCCTTCCTGTCAACTATCTGGTTCACAACACGGCCATCTACTTCCGCACTTCGCCCGTCGGCTCAATCGGCGACGCGGTTCCCCGCCTCACGTCCTCGTTCCAGATTGACGCAGCCCGGCCCGATCGCAGCGAGGGCTGGTCCGTACTGGTCAGCGGACCCTCGTCATGGGTCCAGGAACCGGACGTTCTCGCTTTCCTACGAGGGCGGGCCATGCCCGAACCGTGGGGCGGCGGCGAAAGGAATCTCTTCGTCCGCATCCACGCCGCCGTGGTGACAGGACGGCACGTGTATCTGGCGTAGGCCGTCGCCGCGTCGGATCCGGCAGGCGGAGCACCTGATGGACAGGAAGTCAGGACATCAACGAGGACGAGCTCTTCGAACGCCGGGCCGCCTTGAGGCGCACAATGTGAGAGCGCCCGGGCACTCGATGCGCCATGCATGCATCCGGGAAGGGCGGGCGACGTGACCGGGCTGCCGGGCGCGGCGCTGTTGCGGGACTACCGTCTTCGCTGGCTTGGGCATGACGTCCTCGCGGGCGCCTCCTTGTCTACGTTGCTGGTCCCGGCTGGCATGGCGTACGCCCAGGCTGCAGGTCTTCCTCCGGCCATGGGCCTGAATGCAACAATCGCATCGCTCTTGGCGTATGCATTGGTGGGTCCGTCACGGGTGATGGTCCTTGGCCCGGATTCGGCGCTGGCCCCGATGATCGCCGCTGCTGTACTACCCCTCGCCGGCGGCGGGATCGGACGGGCTCCCGCTCTGGCGGGCCTGCTGGGGGTGCTGATTGGACTCGTGCTCCTTGCCGGGGCGCTGCTTCGGTTCGGGGTCGTCGCCGGTTTTCTGTCCACCCCCATCCGTTTGGGCTATCTGCAAGGCATCGCCTTCGTTGTCGCCGCATCCCAATTGCCGGCCTGGCTGGGCCTGGCACCGGTGAACGGAACCGCATGGGAGCGGCTGGCCGGCGTCGCGTCCCAGATCATTCAGGGCAAGACAAACGTCTCCGCCGTGGGGGTCGGTCTTGGCGCGCTGGCGCTCATCTGGATCCCGCGTTTCACCAGTAGGCGCATCCCGGGTGTGCTGCTTGCCGTCGCCGCGTCCTGCGCCATGACCTCAGCTCTGGGCCTGCAAAGCGTGATCCATGTGGTTGGACCGCTGCCGAAGGGACTGCCTGGGCCTCAGCTTGGCGAACTGAGTTGGACGGACGCCGGAGCGCTGCTTCCCGTGGCCGTCGGCATCGCGATAATTGTTTTCGCTGACACCAGTGTCCTTTCCCAGACGCTTGCGTCGCGGGAAGGAAGAAGAGTCTCCGGAAATCATGAGATGGCTGCCCTAGGGGCAGCAAACGTGGCGGCCGGCCTTTTCGGAGGCTTTCCGGTCTCGGCCAGTGCGTCGCGGACCCCGGTTGCGATCCGTGCGGGCGGAAAAACCCAGATCACCGGTGCCGCAGGGGCTGTGTTCGTTCTGGTCTTCATGCTGCTTGCCCCGGGTTTGACGGCGTATCTGCCCACGAGCACGCTGGCCGCGGTGGTCCTGGCCGCCGCCGTCGGCCTCATCGACACCGCAGCCGTTCGACGACTGTACAGGATGAGCCGCTCGGAGTTTGTCCTGATGCTTGTCGCATTTGCGGCGGTCACGACCGTGGGTGTGCTGACTGGAATCCTCGTGGCGATCGGTTTGGCGCTGCTGGGCTTCATCGCCCGTGCCTGGGATCCGTACACGGCAGAACTGGGTGCACTTGAGGATGTCCCCGGTTATCACGACCTTGCGCGGCACCCGGAAGGACACCGGGTTCCCGGCATCATCCTGGCCCGTTTCGATGCTCCGCTCTTTTTCGCCAACGCCGAGGTGTTCTCTGCTTTCATCCGCCGACTCGTCGAAAAAGGGCCGCCGGCTACAACCCATCTGGTGTTGGCCGCAGAACCGATCACCGGCATCGATATCACAGCCATGGACGAACTCGTGGCCCTTGATGAATGGCTGGCGAACCGCGGGATCGATCTCGTCTTCGCCGAGCTCAAAGGACCCGTCAAAGACCGGGTGTTGCACTTCGCGGCCGGCGCCCGGTTCGGGCCGGGGCATTTCTACCCCACGGTGAGCGCCGCCGTGCGCATCCTCGGGAGTAAACGACAGTAGGCAAAAGTCGCTCTGGGACAAATCCCGAAAATGCCCGCTCCGGGTTCGGGGACTATCCGCGGCGTTTGAACGTGCGCACGCGCTTGATGGAACCCGAGGTTGGCCGCAACGAGTACCGACGTCGGGTGCTGTGACGGTGATAGGGGCCGCCGGCGAGGCCCGGACCGTTGCCGTCGCGGGGAACGGTCCGGGGTACCTGTGCAGGTCGCCGTCTGACGCGCATCTAGTTGCGCGAGATTTGGATCTTTTGCGGCTTTGTTCCGCCTTCTGTCTGGGGAACAGGTGCTTTGACCTCAAGGACACCATCTTTGTAAGTGGCCGTGATGTCCTCTTCCTTCACGCCTTTAGGCAAGGGGAGGCTGCGGTACATGGATCCGTAATGGAACTCCGAACGGTAATTGCCCTCGTCCTTTTGCTCGGTTGTCTCGGTGCGTTCGGCGCGGATGTGCAACTGGCCGTCGGAGACGGAGATCTCCACGTCCTTGTCCGGATCGACGCCGGGCAGTTCAGCCCGGACAGTCAGGACGTTGTCCTTTGTTTCTTCTTCAACCCGGATCATGGATCTGCCCGCGTCACTGTCGAAGAGCCTGCGGAACTGGTCCATCAGATCAAAAGGGTTGCGTCGCTCGAACGGCGACCATCTCAATAGATCACTCATGGCGGGATTCCTTCTTGTGTGAAAAAGTCTGCGCCCCGTCGCCCACGGGGCAAGATCGAAGATTGCTTCACGGTCCGGCCTGACACCGGCCGCATATGGCGGGTCGTCGGGCACTATGTTTGGTGGTGAGCGGCACCTGCGACTGCCCGGCCGTGGCTCACGGAGCACAGCAGCGCGGTCGTCGGGCCCGCTGAAACCGGGCAAGCCTGGACGTTGTCGGGGGGACACCCCAACTGTATTCGGTCCTCTTCCACCGGAATGGTCGCCGTCGTCAACGGCGACCGTCCAGAGATCTTTTCCGTGAATCACGATGATCCTTTGGTACAAGGCGGTCGGGACGAACCATGGCTCGTGCCAGAGAAATCGTTGTTCGTCTGCTGGCTGCGAACCAGACCCGACAGAATGCGGTTCGTCGTGGATGATCCCGGCGCCCGTTGGGCATAGGACTCCATCGATCGCTTCGAGGCTGCCGCGCAGATCGATCCCGTCCATGGCTTTAACTGCTGTGAACCTCTAGCCCGGGTCCATGGCCAAGCACAGAGCCCGCGGGTCGCCTACCCCAGTTCCGCCGGTCCCATGGACGGCGAAGCCTCCGGGCGCCGTCTGATCCGCAGTGA
Source organism: Arthrobacter bambusae (assembly GCF_030812595.1). GTDB lineage: Bacteria > Actinomycetota > Actinomycetes > Actinomycetales > Micrococcaceae > Arthrobacter > Arthrobacter bambusae_B. Next base: position 209,898 of record NZ_JAUSSZ010000001.1, on the reverse strand, counting down.
ACGAATCCGGATCGTTGCCAGGTATGCCCCGGTCCCCATGATTGTGAATCCGATGATTCCCAAGGCTGGCGCGCGGGCCGCGATTCCGGTGATCAGAACAAGGCAGCCAGCGAGGCAGGTAAGGATGCCGGCTCCAAGGTGTCCGGATGCCTTTCCAGGCATCAGTGTCATTTTGGAGGCGAGTCTCGGGTCATCGCGTTCAAGTTCCTGGGCGATTTGTTCCAATGTCTTCTTTTCGTATTCGGAGAGAGCCATTACGGGCCTCCTTTGCCTGCATGGGTGGAAACTATTGCTGCTAGAACGGGTTGTCGAGCGGGATTCCTTCGAGATGTTCAGGCACCCGGACGCTCCAGCCCAGCTCGCGTTTGATGCGGCGGCGCAGGGCGTCGGAAGCGGCTGGTTCGCCGTGGGTGACATAGGTCATTTGCGGTGCCTGATCCGCTGCGTGCATCCACCGGATGATTCCGTCGGCGTCTGCGTGCGCGGAGAATCCTTCAATGTGTATGACCTCGGCCTGGATGGGGACATCCTGTCCGTAGATTCTGAGCTCCTTCGCTCCCGCGGCAAGGTCCGCGCCGCGTGTCCCTCCAGCCTGGTAGCCGCTGAGGACGATCGCGTTTTTCGGATCCGGACCATAAGCCTCAAGGTGATGAAGAATCCTGCCCCCCGTGAGCATGCCACTTGCGGAGATGATGATCATGGGCCCTCCCCTCAGGTTGAGAAGCTTGGAATCGTCGGCGGTACGTGTCATGGTGGCCAGCTTGTACATATCTTCGAACTCGTCAACCAGCAGTCGGTGTTCGTCGGGGTGCTGCCGATACATGTAGGACGCATCAATGGCCATGGGGCTGTTGAGATAGACGGGGACGTCCGGTATGAGGCCTTTACGACGGAGCCGGGAGAGATGGAGCAGGAGGGTTTCCGCGCGGCCGACGGCGAACGCGGCGATCATGATGACTCCCCCACGTTTGGCAACGCGGGACACGACTTCGCCGAGCTCGGCTGCGGGGTCCTGGTCAGAGTGGCTTCTGTTGCCGTACGTGGATTCAGTGACAAGAATGTCCGCGGATTCCAATTCCCGTGGAGGGAACATGAGCGGATCGTCGGCACGGCCGAGGTCTCCGGTGAAGTGTATGGAATGCCCTTCAACGTCTATGTGAATCTGGGCTGCGCCGAGGATGTGTCCGGCCGGGAAGAAAACTGCCTCGATGCCAGCGCCAAGATCAAGCGGGGCATCAAAGTCCCGGGGCTCGAAGGCATTCAGGGACCTGACCGCATCGGCTGCGGTGTAGAGGGGAAGCGCGGGAACATGCATCGAGGAGCCGCGGTGGTCAGCGTAACGCGCTTCCTCTTCCTGAAGGTGACCGCTATCGGGTAGCAGCAGCTTGCACAGGTCACTCGTCCCGTGGGTGGCATAAATCGGCCCCGTGAATCCGTCCCGGACGAGCGCCGGAACATATCCGGTGTGATCCAGATGAGCGTGGGTCAGCAGCACTGCATCTATGGAACCGGCGGCAACGGGAAACGTGGCCCTGTTGCGGTCGCGGATATTTTTGTAGCCCTGAAAGAGCCCACAGTCGACCAGGACCCGCGTGTCTCCGGAATCGAGGAGATAACGGGATCCCGTCACAGTGTCCGTCGCCCCCAGGAAGCGTAGCCGTGCCGGGTGCTGGCCTTTCATGGTGGCCTCCTCTCAGGACCGGTCCCGGGTAGCCGGGACCGCAGGTTTTTCTTGGATTTCCTCGCCGGTGGATCCGGGACGGGGCTCAGGATGCTCCTGCGCTTCGGGAGCGTGGACGATGAGGACCGGATGAGGGTGAGCGACAAACGCCGCCCTAACCGAACCCAGCAGCACGCCGTTGAAGTCTCCGTGCCCGCGCCGTCCGACATGCAGCAAGACCGCCTTGTAGCTGCCCTCAACCAGGGCCTGCCGGGATGCGCCAACGATGATCTTTTCCTTCCAGGTGCCCACGACTTCCCTTCCCGCGCTCTCTGCGTTTCTCTAAGAGTGGGCTGAACCGCTTCCCGGAAACAGGGCCGAAGGTCATGACTCAATCCGGGCAATTCGGCCCTTGTCGCCGGTGGAGTCGGTAGCAACGGCGGTAGAGGGTCAGTAACAACGGCACAGTCGGCACCCATGCCCGAAGTCCTGACCGTTGACAGTGCCGCGAATGATTCCGGCGTCATCGATACAGGGGACGGAATCCTCCTTGGCGCCGGGCTGATGGTAACCGCATCTTATGGCCCCCCACCCCAGGCGGTAAGCGGGGCCCTCCTTCGGGAATTGGTCAATCTGGAGATCATCCCGGGAGGCCCTGCGGGCCCTGGGGCAAAGGCCCCCGGTCTCTGCCCCAGCTGCCGGAAGGAATCCGGTCCGCCAAAGAGTCCGTAACGGGTGGAAGCCTGAACGGTGACTTTCGGCCCTAGCCTCCCGGTCGCCGCCCAGACAAGGTGGTGCAATGAACACCGAACCGACCTCGAATCGGGTCATCGTGGGCGTAGATGGCTCCGAATATTCCTCAGCCGCGCTGCAATGGGCCGGGAGGATGGCCGTGCACTTCGACATCCCTCTGGAGGTCATTACCTGTGTGGGTACGTCTGATCTGATTCTCTCTTCGCGCCTGGAACCGGGGCTCAACAAATTCACGGCCCAGTTGGAGGAATCAGCGAAGGAACTGGTCGAGCAAGCCGTCCACCGGGCATTCGACACAAAGCGGCCGGAGAACCTGACGGTCACCGTCAAATTCGGAGCGCCGGCCAAAGTCCTTGTCGAGGAAAGCCGGAACGCCACACTGCTTGTGATTGGCCGCCACGGAGGAGGCGGTTTCCTGGACCAAGCTATCGGTTCCGTGAGCCACGCCTGCGCTGCGCACGCAAAATGCCCCGTCCTTCTGGTCACCCAGGAAGCCGGAAACAACTAATTCAGGGATTCCCCGCGCTCAAGGCCTGACGGATTATCAGCGTCGGGCTCAGAATGCCGATGAGCTGATCCCATAGCGGACCCCGCCGAGTGTGATCGCTCAGGCGTGCCCGGCCGCGTCAACGGGACCAGCATGACGGGAATGAAGAGGCTTTCCTGGACGATCCCGGACGGTCGACGAGCGTCCTCGAGGGCTGCGGGCAGGACTTCTGGCCCTGTCCCCCTGCACCGAAGGGCCAGAAGATGGTGCCGGAAGCACCCCGAAAGAGGGAGCCCAGGTTCATGGAGGTTGGACAAGTCATGAAGAACCCAATCGTTGTCGGCGTCGTTGACACCAACGCCAGCCGGACCGCCTTGGCGTGGGCCATGGACCGGGCGGCCCGGCGGAAACTGCCGGTGCTACTCGTTCACGCCATCGACGCCCGTTGGATCGACGAGTCGTTCACCCCCAGCGCGATGGTCAAAGCAGCGGGAATCGAACTACTGAGCAAGACCGCAGCCTACGCAGGGGAACTGGAACCTTCCGTAGAGGTCGAGACCTTGCTGTCCCCCGGCAGCCCCGGCTACGCGCTCAGGAAACGGTCCAAAGGAGCCTCGATGGTGGTCATCGGAACCGGGCACAACTGGCCCGGGGGCCCCGTCGCCGACCGGGCCCTGCAGATAGCCGCCGTCGCCCGTTGCCCGGTGGCAGTGGTTGGGGAGCAGGATATGACGGGTCGTCGCGGTGTCGTGGTCGGCGCTGACGGTTCCGCAGAATCCACGCAAGCGGTCTCGTTCGCCGCCGCGGAAGCAGACTCGGACGGCCAGGAGCTGACGGTGGTACACGCCGTTCTGGCCCCGCCGCACCTTGAGCGCGCGATGCCCGCGGCCAACTTCAACGAGGCCGTGGTCGAAGAAGAACGGATCATCCTCGCCGAGACCGTTGCCGGTCTGGCCGAGAACTATCCCGACCTGGTGGTCCATCAGGTCCTGATGTCCCACAACGAACCGGCAGAGGCACTCGTGAGTGCCGCCGCCAACGCGAAGTTGCTGGTGCTAGGAAGCCGTGGACGCGGCAGTTTCAAACGCCTCCTGATGGGATCGACCGCGCACTCGGTGCTGAGGTCGTTGCCCTGCCCGACCGTCGTTACCCGGGTGCGTCGGGTAAAGCATCCCGATTAGCAGGAAGATGGTGGAGGGCGGCGAGCCTTTGCAGGACGCCTCTATTCGCATCCTCCCACAACCACCGAAGATATGGGACTTTTGGCGCTTCTTCGAGGCCCGTCCGGCATGTGAATATTGGCTCATGGGCTACCTGCGTCCCCGCATTGAGCTACTGCTCTTTCTTGCCTCCACCGTCCTGTTGGTGGGCGGCGGAGCAGCATGGCTCCTGGGCTGGTATCCGACGGCGGGAACTCTCTGGGCGGCGGGGACGATTCTCGGTCTGGTCTTTGCCATCGCCTGGGTGGCGGGCGCGCTCCGGCGCGGACAGGCCAGCGTCGATGTCATCGCGGTCCTGGCTCTGGGGGGCGCCCTGTGGGTCAACGAGCCATTCGCTGGCGCAATGATCTCGGTCATGCTCGCAACGGGTCGGCTTCTCGAGGCACGCGCCCAAGCCCGTGCCCGACGGGAGTTGAGCCTGCTCGTTAGGCGCGCCCCACGCAACGCCAGACGCCTGGTCGAAGGCGGCGTGGAGTCCGTTCCCGTAGATGCACTCGCCGTGGGCGATCGGATTGTTGTTGGCACGGGTGAAGTCCTCGCGGTGGATGGAAGACTCTTATCGGCCGGGACTTTGGATGAGTCCGCGCTAACGGGCGAGTCGTTGCCGGTGGAAAGGCTCGTGGGCGAAGATGTCCGCAGCGGCGTGGTGAACGCAGGCGCGCCTATCAACCTGATCGCGACCGCAGCCGCGGCAGACTCAACCTACGCTGGTGTGGTCCGTCTGGTGGAGCAGGCCCAGGCGGCTTCGGCCCCGTTTGTGCGCACGGCAGACCGGTTCGCTGTCTTCTTTGTTCCGTTGACCCTGGTTTTGGCAACGGCAGCCTGGGCGCTCAGCTCGGACCCGGTGCGGGCCGTCGCGGTCCTCGTCGTCGCAACACCTTGCCCGCTTCTGCTGGCCGCCCCGATCGCGATCATGTCCGGACTCTCGCGCGCCGCGAGCATAGGCGTCGTCGTCAAAGGCGGCGGCGCCCTTGAGCGACTTGCCGCCGGCAGGGTTGCCCTCTTTGATAAAACGGGCACCCTGACCCGCGGACAGCCGACACTGGCTGACACGATCACGGCTACCGACAGTATCGATGCCGATGAGATTCTGTGTATGGCAGCCTCCCTTGACCAGGTCTCACCTCACGTTCTGGCTAGTTCTATCGTGACTGCGGCCACCCGACGGAACCTCGAGCTTGAAATGCCCGAAAACGTCCGTGAGGAACACGGCTATGGACTTCAGGGAAGCGTCGGAGCCCGTGAAGTCAGGCTCGGCAAGGCCGCTTGGATCACGCCCGGCCCGGAACCGGGATGGGTGCGACAGGTGCGCCGGCGGGCTGACCTGGACGGATCATTGACGGTGTTCGTCGCGGTCGACGGTGAGGCCTCGGGGGCGTTTCTGCTGGAGGACCCTGTCAGGCCCGACGCCCCGCGAATGATCCGTGCCCTGCGAAACGCGGGCATTGACAGGATCATCCTCGTGACAGGTGACCGGGAGGATACAGCCCACACAGTAGGCCGGATCGTGGGGGTCGATTCAGTCCGGGCAGAGTGCGACCCCGGCGAGAAGCTCCGAGTGATCACGGAAGAATCCGCCGGCGCGGCAACGATCATGGTCGGGGACGGCGTGAACGACGCTCCGGCCCTGGCCGCAGCGGGGGTGGGCGTGGCCCTAGCGGCACGCGGCGCCACCGCCTCGTCGGAGGCTGCCGACGTCGTGCTGACCGTGGATCGCATTGACGCGCTGGCAGACGCAATCCTGATCGCCCGCAGGTCCATGCGCATCGGTCTCGAAGCCGTTACCGTGGGCATGGGCCTGTCGGTGGTCGCTATGGTGGCGGCAGCCGCCGGTTACCTCGCGCCGGCAGCAGGAGCGGTCCTCCAGGAAATCATCGATGTCCTGGCGATAGGGATCGCCCTTCGCGCAGTGATCCCCGGCAAGTCACACACGATCAACATGGCGCCGGCCGACATCGCGACCGCGCACCAGCTAAAATCCGAGCACGACGCCATGAGCGCCGTCGTCGAACAGATACGCGCAGTCGCAGATGCCCTTACCACCCGGGAGCACGATCTGACACCGGCACAAGCCCTCCTCAACCGTCTTGAAACCGAGCTGCTCCCCCACGAACGCGCCGACGAAGAACTCCTCGTCCCCCTCGTCGCTCGTGCACTCGGCGGGACGAACGCAACAGCCGACATGAGCCGCACCCACGCCGAAATCGAACACCTCATCAGCCGGCTCCACCGCCTGCTAAGCGGGCTCGAGAACGGGGCCCAACCCGAAGACATCATCGAACTCCGCCGCCTACTCTATGGCCTCTACGCCATCCTCAGACTGCACAATGCCCTCGAAGAGGAAGGTGCCTTCAGTCTCGTGCCGGACAGCCAGCCCCCGAGCAAAGACACCCGCCCCACCCGACAGCCCACGGCGGCCAAGCACCGCGACGAATAAACAACCAACAAGGGAGAAAGCCATGCAGGAGAACAAGACCATCGTGGTCGGCTACGACGGATCGGCTCAAGCGGCGCAGGCCGTCCGCTGGGCGGCCGAGCACGCTGGCCTGCGTAATCTTCCGCTTCATCTGGTGCATTGCTCACTGTGGCCCCTTCTGACCCGCGACCTCTCCCCGGTCCCCGGAGTGCCAGACAGCGGTCTCGAACACTCAGCGCAAGCGATCCTCGAAGAAGGCCTAGCGTACGCAAAGGACGCGGCGCCCGGCGTGGAAGTCCAAACCTCCCTCATTTACGGGTATCCCAGCGTACATCTGCTCAAAATTTCCGCAGGCGCAGAAATGCTCGTCGTCGGAAGCCGTGGCCTCGGCGGGTTCATGGGATTGCTCGTGGGATCCGTCAGTCTGGAAATGGCAGCCACCGCGGACTGTCCAGTTGCGGTAATCAGATCCTGCGAACACCCCGATGGGCCCGTCGTTGTCGCCGTGGACAACTCAGGCTCCCCGGCAGCACTCGAAGATGCCTGCACAGTTGCCAGAGTGACAGGAGCGGACCTCAACATCGTTCACGTCGAGCATGCCCAAACGGGCTACGGAATTCTTCGGGATCCCGTGGATTCTTCCCCGGCCGCAGGGGATCTTCTGGACGCTGCCCTCAATATTGCCCGCGGCCTGGCACCCGGAGTAAACGTCGAGACTCGCCTGCTCACCGATACCTCCATCCCCCGGGCAATCATCAACGCGTCCCATGACGCCCGCATCACCGTCGTGGGGACCAAGGGCCACGGACTTATACGAGGCACCATCGGTTCCACCGCCCATGCAGTTCTTCACCATGCCAAAGGTCCAATGCTCATCTCCCGACACAACAGCACAGGGCACGATGCCCAGTAGAAGCCTAGGAAGCCCCGGTCGGGAAAAGGGTGAGAATCCCTACACCTATCGTTCTTGACCTTGCGAACCAGCATCTGCTCCCGGAACAGATCGACGGCGGACTCGGCGGTTCCCAGCGCGGCAGACGGAGCCACGATATTCAGCAGGCAATTACGCTTCGACGAGAATCACCAAGGTCTCCGGCAGCACGCCGTCGTACGCCATCGCTTCGGCCCCGGCCTCGGACTGCACCAGTGCCATAACGGCATCCATGTCGGGAACGTCCATCAGGACCGCGACCTGAGTTGGGTTCTGCGGGTTCACGAACGTCCGAATGTTGGTGACGCCGAGGGGTCCGAAGATCTCTTCGCGTTTCGGTGAAGCAAGCCAATGATCCTTGTCCTTCACGTCGTGATGGCCGATAACGGTTGGCATGGCGCGTCCTCTCGACGAGGGGCCAGCGGTCCGCAGGCCCACTGCGCACAACGGTAGTAGTCGTTCCGCACCCAGGCAAGGCTTTTCGCGGACGCACCCCGCTGGATCTTCCGGGTTGCCCGCAGGGGGGATCCATTACCGGGGGACACCACGAACTCCCTAGCCAAGACATCCTCAACCACAAGAACGCGAGGCCTTACCTGATCCATAACCGGAGCATAGGTTCCGGACCCGTGACCACATGGGTAAGTACGCCGCCGGCGATGAGGCGAACGCCGGTCCCGACACGCCATGACCAGCGATCCAGCAAGCTCGCTGTTCGTCTCAGGACGTCGCGTTGACGAAGCCGATGATGATTGCTGTCCACCAGCACAACTGCGAAATCACCAAACAGGACAACAGGTGTATCCGTTGGCCAGGCGTCAGGTCCATGAATGCCGCCTTGGCGGGCAGCCGGGCGAGCCGGCGCATGAGGGGGATGAGCATGATTCCGTTCAAGCTAAGGACAAGGACTGCCCCGAGTTTGAGTTCAGTCATGGGGTTGTTCAAGTGCGGGCCGAGGAACGCTCCCGTGGCCAGCAAACCCGCAAGGCCAATCCAGATCAGTGGCGTTGCCGCACCATCGAGTCGTATGATCTCGGCCAGTTCGCGCTTTCCAATGAACCAGAGGAAGCCATGCCAATCGACCAGGATGATCGATCCAAAGGCCAGGACGAGGAACAGGTCATGCAATACGACGCTGACATTGAAGGCGGAAGTGTCCACGTGGACCACCGTCGAGGCCATCACCGACAACAGCCAAATCACGACGGCGGCAACCGACAGAGCGGCCACAAGCCGCCTCGTGGACCGCTCGGACTCGCGATGCCGCCTAATGGTGCGCCTGCTGACCGGGACATAACTCATGACGAACCTCGGCGAGACCTATTACCGGCAGCCGTCCCAGCACGGCCCTGGGCTACTTCCACGATAGACCCGCGCAGGCTCCCTCGTACTACTCCGTTTCCGGGCCGCGGGCGCAGGTCTAGCGCGTCAAGGCGACGAATCCGTTAGCCGGGACGGGAACACCACACCTCTGCCAGGGCCGCCAGCCAAGGGATTGCCTCTCGCCGCGGAAGGCGGCCGGACCTACTGTGGAGTTATGGACGTCACAGCAGCTCACGCTTTTGCGATTCCCCCGGCATCTGTTCACCGGCCCACCAGTGTCGTTGAAGACGTCATCACCCTCGCGGCCGGCGTTTGGCTCCTCACCGGCACCTACGTGGACGGTTGGGCGCATAACAACCTCCGCGACCTCGAGACGTTCTTCACTCCATGGCACGCGATCCTCTATTCTGGGTTCGCGGCATGCGCCCTCTGGATCGCCGCACTGGCCTGGCGCCGGCACGCCCCCGGCGCACGATGGAAGGAAGCGATCCCGGCTGGCTATGACGCCGCGGCGGCAGGGGTTCTCCTCTTCCTCGTGTCCGGGGCCGCCGACTTCGCATGGCATTCAGTGTTCGGCGTTGAGCAGAGCCTCAAGGCGCTCTTCAGCCCGTCCCATCTGGGCCTCGCCACTGGCGGCTTCCTCATCCTGGGCGCGCCGTTCTCCGCCGCGTGGCACTCGCCCGGGCGGCCATGGCCGCGGCTGATGCCCGCCGTCGTGAGCGCCATGCTCTGCGGCATGGTTGCAGCGTTTATCCTTCAGGAGTTCGCGGTCTTCGCCCGCCATGGGCTCATCCAGACATACATCGTCACCGCCGGGACGCAGCCCACGGTGACGATACCGACGTCGTCGTCCATCATGGTCGCCTTGGCATCGTTCTTCGTCTCAACGGCCGTACTCTTCGTACCCGTCCTCTTGCTGTCGCTGCGTTGGCGCCTGCACGCCGCGGTCCCCGCGGCCATGGTCCTGGTGCCTTCTGTTGCCCTGCAGCTCATGGTCGCGATGCGGGACGCCTGGCTCGTGCCGGTGGCCCTCGTCGGCGCAGTCCTCGTTGGAGTGGTGTGGGCGGTGGCGCGACCCACCCCGGACCGCCACGCAAGGCTCATGACCGCAATAGGCCTCTCGCCCGTCGTGTTCTGGGTCCCGTACTTCGCCGGCGTGGCGCTCCACGACGGGGCACTGAGCTTCTCCCCTGAGATTTGGGGCGGAACGCTCGCATGGACCGGACTCGAAATGCTCGCCCTCGCCGTGCTCACGCTCAACGTGCGACCCTCGCAGTGAAGGCGACCTTCAAGACCGGGTCGGCCCACATCACCCTCCGCCGCCAGGCCAAGATCATCGCGCTCTGGACCTTCAACATCGAGACAGACTGACCTCGACCGCTTTCCACGGGATTGCATCAGTCTGGATTGATGTATATTCGGAGCATGGAGGAGGCCAGTAAGAGTCCGCGCGTGGCAGGACAGCCGCTGCTGTTCCTGGTCGCGGCCGACCCGCTCCGCTGGGCCTTGCTGCAGGCGCTGTCCCGCAGCGACCGCCGCGTTGTCGAGCTGTGCGCCGCGGTGGGCCGGCCGCAGAACCTTGTCTCGTACCACCTGCGCAGGCTCCGCGACAGCGGCCTCGTGACCTCCCGGCGCAGCTCCGCCGATGGCCGGGACACGTACTACGCCCTGGACCTTCCCCGCTGCTCAGTGCTCTTCGCGGACGCCTCGGCAGCCCTGCACCCGGGGCTCGCGGCCGTCCCGCCGCCCGACGCACCCTTCCGCGAAGGGCGCCGCCCGGTCTCGGTGCTGTTCCTGTGCACGGGCAACAGCTCCCGATCCCAGGTCGCCGAGGCCCTGTTCAACCAGGAGGCCGGGGCCCTGGGCCGGGCCGTGAGCGCCGGGAGCCACCCGAAGCCCGTCCACCCGGAAACCGCCCGGGTGCTGGCAGAGCGCGGCATCGACGCGACAGGGATGCGCAGTAAGCAGCTTGGCGAGTTCTCCGAGGGCAGGTTCGACTACGTGGTCACCTTGTGCGACAAGGTCCGCGAAGTCTGCCCCGAGTTCCCGGGGAGCCCGGCGCCGATCCACTGGAGCATCCCCGATCCCGCCGCAGCCGGCGACGGCGGCGCCGCACGGAAGGCGTTCGACGACGTCGCCGCCGAACTGACCACCCGGATCAGCTACCTGATCAAGACCATCGAAACCACCGCCACGGAAGGAGCCATGCCGTGATCCTCGACCAGTCCACCGTCGACGTCCGCTACCTCGTCAGAGACGTCCAGCAAGCCCTTGACTTCTACACCACACACCTCGGATTCACCGTCCTGACCACGGCATTGCCCGCCTTCGCCGACGCCCAGCGCGGCAACCTCCGCCTGATCCTCTCGGGCCCGGCCAGCTCCGGGGGACGCCCGCTGCCCGACGGGACCGTGCCGCAGCCCGGCGGATGGAACCGCATCCACTTCATCGTCGATGACCTCGACGCCGAGGTCGCCCGCCTCCAGGAAGCCGGGATCCGCTTCCGCAGTGCCGTCATCAGCGGCCCTGGCGGCCGCCAAGCCGTCTTCGACGACCCCTCGGGCAACCCCGTCGAGCTCTTCGCCCCGGCGGACGCCCGATGACGGCAGCGCCTCCGAGCCTCGGAACCGTCCTGCGCGAATGGGGCCGGATCGGCTGCATCGGATTCGGCGGCCCGCCCGCGCACATCCGCCTCCTGCGCCAGCTGGTCGTTGAACGGAAGAAATGGATCACGCCCACGGAGTTCGAGGACGCGATCGCCGCCTGCAACCTCCTGCCCGGTCCGGCCTCGACCCAGCTGGCCATCTACTGCGCGTCACGGGTCCGCGGACGCCTCGGCGCGCTCGTGGGCGGGGCGGCGTTCATCATCCCCGGCCTGATCGTCATCCTCGCCCTCGCGGCCCTGTTCCTCGAGACGAACCCTCCGCAATGGGTCCTCGCCGCCGGGGCAGGCGCTGGCGCGGCCGTCGCCGCCGTCGCCCTCCATGCGGGCATCTCGCTCGTCCCGGCGAGCTGGGAGCGACGCCGCTCCGGCGCCCGCTGGGCCATCTACGCCGCCGCCGGTGCGATCGCTGCGGCGACCATCGGGCCGTGGCTGGTGCTCGTGCTCCTGGCCTGCGGCGGCCTCGAGGTCGTCTTCGAGAGACGGCTCGCCCGCAACGGCGCCCACGCGCTGGGTGCCCCGCTGCTCGGATCCTTCCCGCTGCTGGGGGCGCCGGCGATCGCCCTGGGCACCCTCGCCTCCTTGTGCTGGGTCGCGTTCAAGGTCGGTGCCCTCTCCTACGGCGGCGGGTTTGTGATCATCCCGCTCATGCACGCCGACGCGGTCGCCGGCTATCACTGGATGAGCGACGCCCAGTTCCTCAACGCCGTCGCCCTCGGCCAGATCACCCCCGGCCCGGTCGTGCAGACCGTGGCCGTGATCGGCTACGCCGCCGCCGGCATACCTGGCGGGATCCTCGCCTCGCTCGTGGCCTTCTCGCCCTCGTTCCTGTTCATCCTCGTCGGGGCCGAGCGCTTCGACCGCCTCCGCGGCAACGCCACCGCCCGCGCGTTCCTCGACGGCGCCGGGCCCGCGGCGATCGGCGCCATTCTCGGCTCCGCCGTGCCCCTGGCGATGGCCCTGACCCAGGTCTGGCAGCTCGTGGTCCTCGCCGCCGCCATACTCTTGCTCCTCCTCGCCCGCCGCGGCGTCGTCACGACCCTGCTCGCCGCAGCCGTCGCCGGAGTCGTGTGCGTCCTCGCGGGTCTGCCACTCCCGCACTGACCGGGCAGCCCATCGGCCGGAACGCAAAAGGGAGCGGCCCGCAACTCTCGAATTCCGGGACCCTCCGAAGTAGCGCCAGCGGGAGAGGCATACAGTGCCCCCGAGACCCTCCGAGAAAGGAGAGTTCACAAGGAATTCCTAGGTTCATCCGGTAGTAATCCGCTTACTGCTCTGGAACAGTTCAAGCATCTGACGGTATCCGCTCCGTCGCCGTCCCAGGCGAAGTATGACTCGTGTTTCCCTGTTGACGGTGCCGGACGATCCCTTTGCAGTGATTGTTCGCCGATTCCAGCCGGATCGGGTCATAGCGGAAAGACGGAAATGATGAGCCGGAATGTCGCAGGAATACGTGGCCGGACGGCCAAGGGCCGGTCTCCGTGGCTGATTGCTGCGGCAGCCCTCGCTCTTGCGACGGCGGGCTGCCAGTCCCCGTCTCCCGGCCCGGCACCCTCCACTGGAACGGGAACAACAACCGTCCATCCCGGCGCGAGCACCACCGAGGCCTCCCCCGATCCGGGCTCTTCGTCGGGATCCGCGTCTCCGGCCGCGCAACCGGCCTCCGGAGCGCCGGGGCACGTGTTCGTGATCAACCTCGAGAACAAGGGTTACAACGAAGTCTGGGGCGCCGGCTCGAAGGCCACGTATCTGTCCAAAACCCTGCGTGGCCAAGGCGTCCTGCTTTCCGAGTACTACGGGATTGCCCACAACTCGGCCGGGAATTACCTGGCCCAGATTTCCGGTCAGGCCTCGAACCAGATGACGCGGAACGACTGCCCGACCTATGCTCCGTTCCAGCAGACAGGGACGGATCCACCTGGCCAGGTACAGGGGACCGGCTGCGTGTATCCGGCCTCGGTCCCCACTCTTGCCGGTCAGCTCACCGCGGCCGGGAAGACTTGGAAAGGCTACATGGAGGACATGCAGACCCCCTGCGAACACCCCCAGCTCGGGGCCAAGGACGACCACCAGGGCGCAAAGGTGGGCGATCAGTACGCCACCCGCCACAACCCGTTCGTGTACTTCGAGGCGATCACATCGTCCCCGGAGTGCCTGAGCAACGTAGTCGCCTTCTCCCATCTCGCCGATGACCTGAAGACCGTCGCTACGACACCCAACCTGTCCTACATCACCCCCAACCTGTGCAACGACGGCCACGACAGCCCGTGCGTGGACGGCAACCCGGGCGGACTGGCAAACGCCGACGCATGGCTACGCCAGCAGGTCCCGGCCATCCTGGACTCCCCGGCCTACAAACAGGACGGCATGCTGGTCATCACCTTCGACGAAACCGACGGCGGCACCACCGGACCCGACGGGCTTCTGCCCGGCGGCACAGCCGGCGGAAAAATCGGCGCCCTCGTACTCTCGCCCTTCACCAAGGGCGGCACCACCTCAAACACCCCCTACAACCACTACAGTCTCCTCGCCAGCATCGAGGACATCTTTTCCCTCCCCCGTCTTGGCTACGCCGGTGCTCCCGGACTGAAACCCTTCGGCACAGACGTCCTCAACAACAAATCCTGACCCGGCACCTCGGAAATCCATCCGGCCGGGCGAGACCACGGAACGCAGGACTCGCGCCCGCGAACCACGGGGAGTGCGGGTATCCGGCTCGCCACGGAGCTTTCCCTGGCCTAAGGGTGTGAGCAGGTGAGGCAATCGGCGTCATCGGCGCCGGGCCCGACGTGGACTCCGGATGCCCGGCACATCAGGTGGTCGTTGTGGACGCATTCGGAGCGCAGTTGGGAAATAGGCGGGCCTGCCTACGACGCTTGCGAAGAACGAGCCAGATCCGTTCAACGCACTCAACCTGACAGGGAAGGTCAAGGGTGCCTCCCAGATGTACGTGGGCGGCACGAGGCAGTGGTTGAAGGTGAAGAGTCGACGGTCCGTTGATGTCGTCCTCGGTGCGGTCATCTCGCGGGATGGCCCGACCTGTGTCCGGGTTCTCTTCGAGCCACGGGGGGTAGACGCGGTGGGCGCCTGCTATTCCTATCGCCCCAGCCCCACTGTCAAAGCCTGAGGAAAACCGGAGGCGTCCGGTAAAGGACCGGCTTTACGGGCGCTACAGTTGTGCCTCCCATCCCCTGCCGGTGGTCCACGCCCCCTCTCTCCGGGTCGTTTTTTGGCTGCTGGCGGAGCATCGCGGAGCTGTGCCCGACGGAGCCGGGGCCACCCGAAGGGCAAGCCGCAGACGGCTGGTGGGAGGAAATAAGCGACGCGCCGATACAAGGCATCGGCTGCACCGCCGTCCGTTGAGCCAGTGGAGCGGGCACGTACGATCCGGAGGACAGCAGCAAAAAACGGAAAAATGCTTCTACAGCCTGAGCGAAGCGAGGACCCGTTTCGCCTGCCACTCCCTTGCCTTACATCCCACGGGCGGCTGGTCCGAACTAAAGACACGACGCCCCGGAATGATGCTGCTGATCGCGATGGCCATCACCGTCGCGTTCGGTTACGACCCTGGGCATCGGCGGGTTCGATCTGGACTTCTGGTGGGAGCTGGCACTGCTGCTGGCGATCATGCTGCTGGGCCACTGGATCGAGATGCGCGCCCTCGGATCAGCCCAGGGCGCACTGGATGCCCTCGCCGCGCTCCTCCCCGACGAGGCCGAACGCATCACCCCCGCTGGCACGGAATTAGTCTCCATCTCAGATCTCCGCGAAGGCGATACGGCCCTGGTCCGTTCCGGTGCACGGATGCCAGCCGACGGTTTAATCGTGGACGGCCAGGCCGAGTTTGACGAGTCCATGATCACCGGCGAATCCAAAACCGTTTTCCGCGGCGCCGGAGACACCGTGGTCGCCGGGACCGTCGCGACCGTCAACACAGTCCGGGTGCGGGTCACCGCCGTCGGGGACAACACCGCCCCGGCCGGTATCCAACGGCTTGTCGCCGAAGCGCAGGCATCATCCTCCAGGGCCCAGGCCCTGGCCGACCGGGCCGCTGCCTTCCTGTTCTACTTCGTCGCCGGCGCCGGCATCATCACCTTCATCATATGGACGCTGCTGGGCAGCGTCCCTGAGGCTGTCACCCGCACCGTCACGGTGCTGGTCATCGCCTGCCCCCACGCCCTGGGCCTTGCCATCCCGCTCGTGATCGCAATCTCTACCGAGCAGGCGGCCAAGGCCGGGGTGCTGATCAAGAACCGGATGGCGCTGGAACGGATGCGCACTATCGACGTCGTCCTGTTCGACAAGACCGGTACCCTCACCACGGGCGAACCGGATGTCAAGGACGTCGCGACCGTACCGGGGATCGACGCTAATGTGCTGCTGGCCCTCGCGGCCGCGGCAGAATCCGACAGCGAGCACTCCGTGGCCCGGGCCATCGTCCGGGCGGCGCGGGAACGGAACCTGGCGATCCCGTCGGCCGCCGGCTTCAGCTCGCTGACCGGTCGGGGTGTTCGTGCCGTTATTGAGAGCCGCACCGTCCACGTCGGGGGCCCTGCCCTGGTGCGCGAACTTGGCGCAGCCGAACCCGAAATCTTGGCCCAGTCCACCCGTGACTGGATGGGACGCGGCGCGGCCGTGCTGCACGTCATCGGCGGGAACCAGGTCCTCGGTGCCGTCAGCCTCGAGGACAGCATCCGGCCTGAGTCCCGGCAGGCTGTGACCGCGCTGCAAAACCGCGGCGTGAAGGTCGCCATGATCACCGGGGACGCCCGCCAGGTCGCCCAGACCATCGCCCACGATCTGGACATAGACGAGGTCTTCGCCGAAGTGCTCCCGGTCGACAAGGACAAAAAGGTCGCCGAGCTGCAGGCCCGCGGGTTGAAGGTCGCCATGGTCGGAGACGGCGTCAACGACTCACCGGCACTGGCCCGTGCCGAGGTGGGGATCGCGATCGGTGCCGGCACCGATGTGGCCATGGAATCGGCCGGGGTGGTCCTGGCCGGGAACGACCCGCGGGCCGTGCTCTCGATGGTGGACCTGTCCCGGGCCAGCTACGCCAAGATGTGGCAGAACCTGATCTGGGCCACCGGGTACAACGTCCTCTCCGTCCCGCTGGCAGCCGGAGTCCTGGCGTTCGCCGGTGTCGTATTGTCCCCGGCAGCCGGTGCCGTGCTGATGTCCGCGTCCACCATCGTGGTGGCCCTGAACGCCCAGCTGCTGCGACGGATGAAACTCAACCCCTCCGAGGCGCGTTGAACCCAACGTACCGACCGGCAGCACCAACCCCTGCCGGTACGCTTGAAAGACATCAGGCCCCACGGAAAGGAGCAGAGATCGTGACCACGGCACCGCGCGGACGCCTCGTCACGTTCCTTCTCCGTGCGGGCTTCCTGGCAGCAGCCCTGGCCATCATCGCCGGCATCCTCGGCATGCACATCATGACCGGAGCCCACAGCATGGCCGCTCACGCCATGCCCGCCCCTGCCGACGAACACACCGCGACCCTCATGCGCTCCAGCCCCGGCCACACCGGCCACGGCACACCAGAACCCGGCACCACGGAAGTCGGCACCGAAACGCCGGCAGCACCGGCGGTGATCCCGGCCGCCGCAGCGGCCGGACCGCCCACGTGTTCCCCGGGACCGACGTGCCCGAAAATGTCCAGCGCGGGCACGGCCTGTGTACCCGCACCCGGAACCACAACCCTGGCAGCACCGGTGCCGGGAACAGCACCCTGCGCGCTGCCGGACTCCAACATTGCGGCCGCTGCAGCCGGGGCACACTATTCCTTCTCGCCGGACAGCCCAACACCTGGCGAACTCAGTATCAGCCGGACGTAAACCGCCGATTCTGCACGCCCGCCTTCCGGGCGGACAAACCGGCCATTGTGCACGCCCAAAGGCCCGCCCCAAACCTTGGTGCGGGTCGGCACTGCACGCAAACGGGTGCCTAAGGGCGCCGCTGATACTTTCGAGGACCCTGATTTCCATGAAGAAAACCCTGACCATTTCCGCTGCCGCCATTGCCGCGGCAATCGCCCTCGCAGGCTGCTCCGGCGCCACCGGATCCGGCAGCTCGGATTCGTCCGGCATGCCGGGCATGAACCACGGCAATTCCGGGATGATGCCATCCAGCCCGGCAACGTCAGCAGCCGCTTCCGCGCAGTTCAACGACGCTGACACGATCTTCGCGCAGATGATGATCCCGCACCACACACAGGCCGTGGCAATGAGCGAGACAATCCTGAAAAAGGAAGGCGTCCCGGCCCAAGTGACCGACCTTGCCACCAAAATCAAGGCCGCCCAGGGCCCGGAGATCCAGAAAATGACCGGCTGGCTCCAAAGCTGGGGACAGCCCACCGCGATGCCTACGGCCATGGCCTCGGGACACAGCATGTCCGGAATGATGAGCGGGGACGACATGGCCAAGCTCGACGCTGCACAGGGCACCGAGGCAGCCAAACTGTTCCTGAGCCAAATGATCGCCCACCACGAAGGCGCCGTCGACATGGCCAAGACCGAAACCACCGACGGCAAGAACGCCGACGCGGTCCAGCTCAGCAAGGACATCGTCAGCGCCCAGCAAGCCGAGATCCAGGAAATGAAGGACCTGCTGGCCACCCTGTAGCCAGCAAACTCACAGGCACCGGCCCCGCCCCCTGGGGCCGGTGCCCACCCCCCTTTTTCCAGACTCCTCTTTGGGGTCCCCCGTGCCCCAGAGCGCTTCGACGCGCCCCCGGCCAGCGGCCGCCCTGGCCGCGACCGCAGCTGCTGTCCTCGTCCGCGGACCCGTTCCGCGCCCTGCTTGTCCGCCTTCCGCGGCGAGGTCGGAAAGATGGGAGATAACGTGTCGAACCTCCAGTTCGAAACCGCGGTCAAACACACAAAGTGGGCCGCCGACGTCACAGAGTTCACTGTGGGCACGTCCAACGTCTCACCGATACTTGATCTTCATGACAACCGGATCGTCAGGTCCGTCTCCCATCGTCAAAGTGGTCACCGATGGGCTTCGCACTGCGATCAGCGGCCTCGCTCCCAACGAGAAACCCATGGTCCATAGATCAGGGTTTTCAGTACCGGCCTCCGCACTGGCAGGACACGCTCCGCGAAGCCGGACTCACACTCAATCAATGTCCCGTAAGGGCAGCTGCTTGGATCACTCCTCCATGCAAGGGTTCTTCAGCCACCTCAAAGAGGAATGGTTCCGGATCCAGCATCACAGGACATTCGAGCAGTTCCACACCGGGCTAACCGAGTATCTGCGTTGGTGGAACAGTACCCGAATCCAGCGGAGACTCGGCTACCTCAGCCCCGACGAATACCTCGCCCACAGGCTCGCCACAAATCCTGCCCCCGTGCTGGGTCATGACAGGGTGGTTTCCGTTGCCTCAGGAACCGTCCCGGCCCACGATGATGGTGAGGTCGTAACCTGCCTTGACGTAGCCCCGGCGAGGTGTGCGGGGCGATCGCATCCCAACCGGGTGGCCTTGAGGGTTCGACTGGTCGGCTCCCCTTCCGAACTGAGCGCCTTACGACCGCAAGGGTTGTAGCAGCCGGTGCGGCTCCTGGAGCGCTGCGGCGAAGATATCGTTCGGGTAGGGCGTGGTCTTCTGGACGAGGACATCTTCGGCTTCGGGGATGGCTCCGCAGATGCTGCAGGAGCCGTTGGCGTTTAGGTCCCCGTTGTCGGTGCGGTGCTTGTACTGCATGCGCCGCTCGGGCTCGACGTAATTCTCGTTCCCCCACTGCGCCAGCCCGACGACCACCGGCCAGAGCGCCCGCCCCTTGGCGGTGAGTTCATACTCGTCGCGCGCGCCGCTTCCCGCGACACGATCGACCACGCCTTCCCTGACCAGGCCGGTGAGCCGGTCGGTGAGGGTTGCCGGCGGCAGGCCGATGTGTTTGCGCAGCTCGCTGTACCGGCGGATCCCGTAGAAGAGGTCGCGAATGATCAGGAGGGTCCACCGCTCCCCCACGACCTCGAGCGAGCGCGCGACCGCGCAGTCCTGACCTGTGTAATCGGTTCCCAACGGCATGGCAACAGCATATCACAAAGATTCAATGATTGAATCTTGTTAGATCAATCATTGATGCGTATGCTGTTCCACATGACTCAACCAATTTCGCCGCCACTACCGGCCACACGCCGCAACACGGACGGGTCCACCGGGATCCGCATGCCTCGCGCCGTCGGCTTTGTCGCAATGTCCGGAGCGCTGCTGGCGTTCTTCGCAGCTGCCGGTGCTCCGACGCCGCTGCTGCCGATCTATGAGGCAGAGTGGAAGTTCGCTCCCTCGATGCTGACCTTCGCGTTCGGGGTCTACGCGCTTGCGATGATCGTCTCGCTGCTGGTCGTCGGCTCGCTCTCCGACTACATCGGCCGCAGGCCTGTGCTGAGTGGGGCGCTCGCTCTCGAACTGGCCTCGGTCGTGGTGTTTCTCTTTGCACCTTCAATCGAATGGATCGTGATCGGCCGTGTCCTCCAGGGGCTGGCGACTGGCGTTGCCTCCAGCACCTTCGGAGCGGCGATCGTCGAGCTCGCACCGGAAGGGCGTAAGCGGCTTGGCGCTATCATGTCGAGTCTCGCAACGACCACAGGACTTGGCGTCGGGGCACTCTTCTCCGGCCTCGTTGCCCTAGCGATCCCCAAACAAGCGGGGACCACCGTCTGGATCGTGTTCATCGTTCTCACGGCCGCAGGCACCGTGCTCGCCTTCCTCACGCCGGAGACCTCTACCCGTCGTGCGGGCGCGCTGCGTTCGCTCATCCCGCGGATGTCGATCCCGGGAATCGTGCGCCGGCTTTTCGCAGCGACCAGTCCGACGATCATCGCCGTGTTCCTGGAGACCGCGTTCTTCCTTGGCTTGGTGCCCACCGTTCTCGCTGCTGTATTCGGCGTCACCACCCCGATCATCGGGGGGCTGATTAACTTCGTGATGTTCACCGCAGCCACTGCGGCCGCAGCTTTCACCGGGAGCGTGCACCCACATCGGCTGAAGATATGGGGAAACCTGGGTATCGCCATCGGCGCCGTCCTGTTCCTCGGCGCCATCCCCAACGGTGCGCTCTGGCTCGTCTGGGCGTCCGCGATCGTCTCCGGCGCCGGAACGGGGGCCGCGTTCTCCGGGAGCAGCCGCGGGCTGGTGCCCGAGGTTGAACCGCATCAGCGGGCTGGGCTGTTCGCCGCGTTCTTCACCATCGCCTACCTGGCGTTCGGCGGATCGGCGATCATCGCAGGCCTTATCGCCGCCGCGACCGGGGTCACCGCCATGGCGGTCGGCTTCAGCATCACAATGGCCGGCGTCGCCCTGACCGGCCTCGTCCTCAGCATCGGGCTCCTCGCCCGCCGTCCCCGGGACCACCGCAACTGACCCCGCCGAACCGGCACCAGACACGGAAAGAGCACAACCCATGAGCACCCCCGCCATCACCGGCACCCCAATCGAACGATCGATCGTCCTAGTCACTGGCGCCAACCGTGGCATCGGAGCAGAGTTCGTCCGCCAGCTGCGAGCACGTGGAGCCGCGAAGATCTACGCAGGTGTCCGAAATCCTGACACCTATGCAGCCGATGATGGTGTCACCCCATACGGTTCGACGTCACCAACCAGGAAGATATCCAGGCTGCTGCCGCCCTGGCTTCCGACGTGCAGATCGTCATCAACAATGCGGGCATCGCTGAACCCCGGTCGCTGCTCACCGGCGACCTCGGCATCGTGCATGATGAATTCGAGATCAATGCGTTCGGACCGCTCTACGTCGGCCGCGCCTTTGCGCCCGCCCTCAAGGCCAACGGCGGCGGCACCATCCTCAACAGTCTCTCCGCCGTCTCCTGGGTCTCTTTCCCCGGCCTACCCGGATACAGCGCCAGCAAGGCTGCCGCCTGGTCTTTGACGGACGGGCTCCGTCTCGAGCTCGCAGACCAAGGCACCAATCTCCTCGCCCTTCACATGGGACCGGTAGACACCCAGATGGGCACACACTTCCCGCTCGACAAAGTCACCCCTGCGCGGGTCGTCCTCGCCGCTCTCGACGGCGTCGAGGCCGGCGCAACCGAGGTGCTCGCCGACCGGGTCGCCCGCGACATCAAAAACACCCTCACCCTCGCCCCGTCCCGCTACATCGCCATCTTCGGCAGCCGGACCAGGCGCCCCCACCATCCCCCAGCTCACCGACGCCGGCGTCCGCCGGGTCAGCCTCGGCTCGGCCATCGCCCAAGCCGCCTACGGCGCCGCGCTCAGCGCCGCACGCGAAACCTTCCACGACGGCACCTACGAGGTCGTATCGTCCGGGGCCGACTTCGGAGAAATCAACGGCGCCTTCTAGCCGACAGATGACAGCACGGGTCCGCAAAGCGAACGGGCCCGTGCTGCCCAGCAGACCCCGGCCCTCCGGAAGCGGGCACGCCGCCGTTTCCCAGCGCTCCTTCGATTGGAAGAAGTCTCTTCGACAACGGTAGGCACTCGTACGCTAGTGCGTCCAACCACATCTACATGGACGCGAAGATGAAGGCCTGCCATCCCGTCGTGGTCAAAAGCCGGGCGGGGCTCGAAGCACGGGCTACGCGGCCCCCGGGGTGATGCCTGACCCGAACTCCCGACGGACCGGGCGGACGCCGTCGGCGATGCGGTTCGGCCACGGTGCAGCGACGATGCCGCGGTAGTCGGGGATCGGGTGTCCGTGCGGAAACGGGACTACCAGATCGCGTCCCCGGTACGTCAGCCTCCGGAGCGCGCCGGCACGCGCCGTCACGACTGCCGCGTATTCTCCGTGGCGGATTTCGTACCCCCCTGCTTCCTGCCTGCTCCGGCCATCCGGGAAGGCAGATATCAGGGCGCTCATGCGCGGGCGGCCCTCCGCGCAGGTGGAAACGCGTCCGGTCTCCATCAATGCCTCCTTTGCCCTCTCAGATCCCTTGGGCGAGCCGGTAGTACGCGGCGTTCCAGTGGAGTTCGCGGGTGAAGCCGCGGGTTGTCGTGTCCTGGTCGATGATGAGGAGTTCGGTGCCGGCGATGCGGGCATAGTCCTCGAAGGCCTCGATTCCGATGGCGGTGCTCATCACTGTGTGGTGGGCGGCCCCGGCCTCGAGCCAGGCGGTGGCGGAGGTGTGGAAGTCGGGAGCCGGCTTCCACACCGCGCGTCCGACGGGCAGCTTGGGCAGCGGCGCGGTGGGTTCGACGACGTCGACCGCGTTGGCGACGAGGCGGAACCTGTCGCGCATGTCGGAGAGGGCGACGACGACGGCAGGCCCCGGGTCCGCGGTGAACACGAGCCGGACTGGGTCGTCCTTCCCCCCGATCCCGAGGGGATGGACCTCCAGGGTCGGGCGGGCGGTGGTCAGGGACGGGGAGACTTCGAGCATGTGGGCGCCGAGGATCCGCTCCGCGCCGGGGGTGAGGTCGTACGTGTAGTCCTCCATGAGGGACGCGCCACCGGGCAGGCCCGCGCCCATGACGTTCGCGGCCCGGACCAGGATCGCTGTCTTCCAGTCACCCTCGGCGCCGAAGCCATAGCCTTCGGCCATGAGCCGCTGCACGGCCAGCCCGGGCAGCTGCTTCAGGGCTCCGAGGTCCTCGAAGCTCGTGGTGAACGCCCCGAAGCCGCCGTCTTCGAGGAAGGAGCGCAGTCCGATCTCGATCGCGGCCCCGTCGCGGAGGGATTGGTGCCGGTCCCCGCCGTGGCGAAGTTCGGGAGCGACGTCGTAGAGGTTCTCGTACTCGGCCACGAGGGCGTCGATGTCGGCCGGCTCCGTGGCCTCGACCGCACCGCTGAGGTCGTTCACGCTCCAGGTGTTCACCTGCACGCCGAGCCGGATCTCAGCCTCGGTCTTGTCGCCCTCGGTGACCGCGACGTAGCGCATGTTGTCTCCGAAGCGGGCGAGCTTGAGGGACCGGGTGGCGGCCCAGCCGGCGGCGGCGCGGGTCCAGATCCCGATCTGCTCGGTCACGCGGGGGTCGGACACGTGACCGACAACGGTCTTCCGCGGGACGCCGAGGCGGGACTGGATGTAGCCGAACTCGCGGTCGCCATGGGCGGCCTGGTTCAGGTTCATGAAGTCGAAGTCGATCTCACCCCACGGGAGCTCGACGTTCGCCTGGGTGTGGAAGTGCAAGAGGGGCTTCTGCAGCGCGGACAAGCCCGTGATCCACATCTTCGCCGGTGAAAACGTGTGCATCCAGGCGATCAGGCCGATCACGCGGTCGTCGGCGTTTGCCTCGAGCGCGATCCGTCGGATCGCGTCCGCCTCGGTCAGTGCTGGTTTCCAGACGACCGTGACGGGCACGGCTTTGGCTGCAGCGAGCTCCTCGGCGATCCGGCGGGACTGCTTGGCGACTTGAGCGAGGGTCTCGGGCCCGTAGAGGTCCTGGCTGCCGGTGAGGAACCAGACTTCGTAGGCCTCGAGGGTGGTGGTGAGCTTGGGCATCAGGTCAGGGATCCTTCCGGGTTTTGTCCGTAGACGTTCTGGTAGCGGTCGAAGAGGGAATCGACTGCCTTCTGTGGGATGGGGACCAGCGGGCCGCCCTGGCGCGCGATGTGCACCGTGCGGGCAACGTCCTCGGCCATGACCGCTGCCTTGACGGCGTCCCGGGCGTTGCTGCCGATGGTGAACACGCCGTGGTTCTGCATCAGTACCGCCCGGCTGTGGTGCCCGGAAAGGGTCGCCACGATCCCGCGGCCGATCGAGTCGTCTCCGATGAGCGCGAACGGTCCTACAGGGATCTCGCCGCCGAACTCGTCCGCCATCGCAGTGATCACGCACGGGATAGGCTCACCCCGGGCCGCCCAGGCTGTCGCATAGGTCGAATGGGTGTGCACCACTCCCCCGACCTCGGGCATGCTCCGATACACGAAGGCGTGCGCCGCGGTGTCCGACGACGGCGACCGCTCCGACCCTTGCGAACCCGGGACCACTTCCCCGTCGAGGGTGCACAGGATCATGTTCTCCGGGGCGAGTTCCTCGTAACCGACGCCGCTGGGCTTGATGACGAACAGGTCCTCCGCGGGGACGCGCCCGGAGACGTTGCCGCCGGTCCACACGACCAAGCCATAGCGCACCAGCTCAGCGTGCAGGGAGGCCACCTGCTCGCGCACGGCCCGGACCGCCGGGCTCTCGGATTCGCGGATCATGGGGTGGCTCCTTCCAGGGCCATCGCGCCCTTCAGCGGTATAGCGTCGGCGGCGGCCTGCTCGACCGCCAAACCGGCGCGGTAGCGTTCGAGGTAGGAGGCGAAGCCTGCGACGTCGTCGGGGTGGGGGTGCGTGGTCTCGAAGCCGAAGCCGTCGAAGACCCGCTTGCGGAGGTAGCCGCAGAGGTAGGCGTCTGTCTCGTCCGCCACGAGGTAGGCGGCGAGGACGGCTATCCCCCAGGCTCCGCCCTCGGAGGCGGTCTCGGCGACGGACACAGGCGCATCGAGCGCGCCGGCAAGGAACCGCTGCGCAACACCGGCGGTGCGGAACATGCCCCCGTGGGCAAACATCCGATCCAAGCCGACCCCCTCGGCAGCGAGGGCCCGCATGCCCAGGGCGAGGGTGCCGAAGACGCCGTACAGCTGGGCGCGCACGAAGTTCGCGAGAGTGAGACGGCTATCGGGGGTCCTCACCACAAGCGGGCGCCCGCGCTCCAGTCCCGTGATCGGCTCGCCGGCGAGATAGTTGTACGCCAGGAGGCCGCCGGCGTCGGGGTCGCCCTTGATGGCCTCGGAGAACAGTGCCTCGTAAACCGCATCGGCGTCCAGGTCGGCGCCGGCGAGGGCAGAAAAGCGGTGGAAAAGGCCAGCCCACGCCGCGAGCTCACTCGCGCCGTTGTTGCAATGGACCATGGCCACCGGATCCCCCGCCGGGGTGGCGACCAGATCCAGCTCGTGATGGACAGCGGTGGGCGGGCGCTCGAGCACGACCATGGCGAAGATGCTCGTCCCGGCGGAGACGTTGCCGGTGCGGGGCGCGACCGAATTGGTGGCGACCATCCCGGTGCCGGCATCACCCTCGGGGGGGCACAGCGGGATACCCTGCTTCAGCGCGCCGGTCGGATCCAGGAGCCGCGCGCCTTCCCGGGTGAGCTCACCCGCGTGCTGGCCGGCGAGGAGGACATCGGGCAGCAGGTCCACCAGCTTGGGCACGCGCCTCTGGGCCAAGTCGTCATACCGGGCGGCCAGCTCGGTATCGTAACCCTTCCTAGCCGCATCGATCGGGAACATGCCCGAAGCGTCTCCGACGCCCAGGACCTTCCGGCCCGTGAGGCGCCAGTGGACGTAGCCTGCCAGCGTCGTGCAGAACCGAACCCGGGACACGTGATCCTCGGCGTCGATCACCGCCTGGTGCAGGTGCGCGATCGACCAGCGCAGCGGGATGTTCACCCCGAACAGCCCGGTCAGCTCCGCCGCCGCCGGCCCGGTCGTCGTGTTCCGCCAGGTGCGGAACGGCGCAAGCAGTTCTCCCTCGCCGTCGAACGCCAGATAACCGTGCATCATCGCCGAGATCCCGATCGCGCCAAAGGTCTCCGGCCGGACGCGGTGACGGCGCTCGGTGTCCTCGACCAGGTCCGCGTAGGCGGTCTGCAGGCCGGACCAGACCGACTCGAGCGAGTATGTCCAGCGCCCGTCCGCGAACTCGTTCTCCCACTCGTGGCTGCCCACCGCCAGGACAAGCGAGGGATCATCGACCGCGACCAGGCACGCCTTGATGCGCGTCGATCCGAATTCGATGCCCAGCGCCGTGCGCGCTCCGAGTATCGCGTCGCGGGCGCCGTCGGGCGTCGGTTCTTGCGTCATGTCACTGCACCTTACCTCTTTGTGACCGGTCACATTGTTGAGTACAAGTATGCACGGCGAAAGATCCGGCGGCAAGGGTCAGGCGGATTCGCGGACCACGAGCGAGGGCGCGACCGGCTCGGCGAACGCGATCTCGCGGCTCTCGATCAGCCCGACGAGACGCTCGACGGTACGCCGGCCGAGCTCGGCGAAGTCCTGCCGCACGGTCGTCAAGGGCGGGGCGAAGAAGGCGGCCTCCGGGATGTCGTCGAAGCCGACGACGGCGAGGTCCCCCGGCAGGCGGAGGTCGGCCTTCCGGGCCGCGTGCAGGACGCCGAGGGCCATCTGGTCGTTCGAGGAGAAGACCGCGGTGATCCCTGACTGCCCGAGGAACTGCGGGGCGATCTGCGCCCCGGACGCGGCGGTCCAGTCCCCCTCGGCCGAGACAATCCCCTCGACCCCGGCAGCCGCGGCCTCGGTCAGGAACCCCTCGCGGCGGGCCCGCGCCTCGGCCCAGTCCAGCGGGCCGCACACGTGCAGGATCGTCCGGTGCCCCCTCGAAACAAGATGCCGGACGGCCATGCGGGCGCCCTCGGCTTGGTCCACCACCAGCCCGCCCCCGTCGCCGGCGCCGTGCAGCGCGACGGCCGGCACCACGAACGACACCGTAGCCATCGCCTCTTGCACCCGTTGCTGCGGGGCGATCACCACGATCCCGTCCACCGACTGCTCCACCAGATGGTCCAACGCAGCCAGGATGTCTTCCCGCTCAGAGGAACCCGCATGCGCCACCGTGACGAAATATCCAGCTTCCCGGGCGGCGTTCTCCACCGCGTCCAAGCTCGACGCCGGTCCATACAGCGACGACGCCGAGGACGCCAGGATCCCGATCGTGCGCGAGCGAGCCGTCGTGAGCATCCTAGCCGCCCGATTCGGCCGGAACCGCAGCTCTGCCATCGCCGCCAGCACCCGCTCCCGGGTCTCCGGCCGGATGCTCGGCGAATCATTCAGCACCCGCGACACCGTCTGCCGGGAAACCCCTGCCACAGCGGCAACCTCACGAACCCCGGGAAGGCGTACGGAAGATGTATCTTCGGCCATGCCCACCACTCTAGGCTCCCGCTGCTTCGGTCGCTGCGGCTTTACGTGTCCCATCAGGGTAGCCTCCAAGCCAGGCGATCCATGGCCCTGGCGGCCCGAGTCGTTCAAGAACGGCCGCAGCGATTTTCGCACCGTTAGTCATATCACGAGTGTTCACACACTCATCAGATCACAGCACAACAAGACATCGGGACGTGCACCGGCAAGGATGCCTTGGAGCGCGACCAGCCCGAGGTTGATTCGTCCGGCCCACTCGTCGGCTGCTCCTCCTCGTTTGAGCACGGGAAACCTCTACCGTGCCCAATAACCCGGGACAATCTGTGAAGTTCGGAGGCACAAATTTCTACCCAGCAGACGTGCGCAGATCGCGGCAATGCTCCAGGCCGGGGCGCTGAACGCTGCGGACCCGCCCCGGAGTGCCCACGGCAACGGCCGTTGGCAGGGTCGGACTTAAGTCCCTGTTCAGTGGGCGCGGCTCAGGCATAGGTTGAAGATGTGTCCTGAAAATCCGGGACCCTCACCTAAGGTGGCCTAATGTCCAGGTCCATGCCTCCGGCATTCAGCGTTTTGGGGGTCTGCGCCCTCTTCGCGCTTTCAGGTTGTTTCGGCCCGCCGGCCCCGGCGCCCCCGAGTAGCTCCTCCGCTCTGAGCGGCACAGCAACAGCGTCCGCTGCCCCGAGCGCGACTACGAGTTCCTCCGCGACGGCCAGCGCTTCGATCACTCCCACTCCTGCGGCTACTGCACTTCCCTCGCCTGCGCCTACCAGTCCGGCATCAACGGGTGAGACTAGCTCGGCGGGGTTGCCGGAGCAGGTCGCCCCGCTGACGGTCTACTACGTCGCCATCGGCAACGGTGGTACTTCCGGGCCGATGATCGGCTGTGGGGATAGCCTCGTCGCTACGACCACGGCCCCAGTCCGCTTCACGGACCAGGTCGGCCCCAGCATCGGGACCTTGCTCGCGAACAAGAGCCGCGACGTCGGCATGTCCGGGCTCGTGAACGTCCTGTATCAATCGAAGCTCACCTACCTCGGTGGAGAGCTGAACGACAGCACGATCACGATCTACCTCTCCGGGCAGTTCATGCTTGCGGGCGTGTGCGACATCCCACGTGCGAAGGCGCAATTGGAGTTCACTGCCATGGCCGCGTCCGGGGCCACGCGCGCCCAAGTGTTCGTCAACGGCCGCCCGATCGACGACGTGCTCAGCCTCAAGTAGTGCATGTCGGGGATCCGGCGCAGAGGAAGAGGAGCATTTTGGTCCGGTGCAGTCTCGATTTCACTGTCCCGGCCCGGCGGCCCACAGTACTTCGGGCTCACCGTCCCCGGCCGCCCCTCGGGATAGCGTTGTGGGCCAGCGAACTTCGGCAGAACAACCCGCGTCGTTGCCCCGCCCCCTGCATAGCGAGGACCGTGAATCCCAGTGCTACCAGGGCCATCACCACCCGGAGGAGCAGCCCGATCGAGTAGCTGTGCGTCGCGGCGTCGTGCGTCGCTCCCATGACAAGCGGCGGGAGATAGCCGCCCAGGCCACCGGCCGCGCTGACCACTCACTCGCTGAAGCTGCCCATTTTGCATTCCGGCGGCGAGTGGAAGATCTTGGAAGGCTGCAAGCATGGCAGCCTCGCAGTGTACCTCCTGGAATGCGCGGATGCCCAGGCTTTCCCTCCCTGGCCCCAGCCGCCAGCGAATTTCGTTGTTCCGGTCCAAAGCGGATATCCCGCGCAGCCGAAGAACCGGCCGTAGCGCCCTGCACATTCCTTCATGGTGCGCTTCCTGCATTTCGGCCCGGTACACTCGCGGCGACGTTTCGCATGGGTGACCTCTCCCGAAGCTGTGTGTGTAAACGCAGGGCTTCGTATGACGGGTTGGACGGGACGCACAATAGATCAGGTCCCGAACCAATAGAAACCGCCCGTCCAGCCCACTCGTCAACCTATACAAAACACAAGCCCAGGAATGCCGGAGAACGCGCCGACCGTTTCCCGAGCCAGGGTCGGTCAATTTCTGACACCTGCCCGCCGACATCCAAGTCTGCGTCGCCTAAGGGCAGGCCCTGGGTGCCTAAGAAGGCCGCCCGCACCGTGCAAGGGTTGTTCGCCATCGTCTGCTGCTTCCGAACCGTCACCCGACCGGGGACACGACATTCTTCCGGTCATCACAGACAACCAGCCCAGAGCCGTACTCTTATCCCAAGACTCCCTAGGCGACGCATTCGAACGGATACGGCATGTCAGATCTCAACGTCCAGGAGCGGCATTCCACGCAGCTGCTGATCACCGAAGCCGCATGCCTTCAGCAGGACGAAGTGCTGGATCACTTGGGCTCCAGCCCGGCAGGCTTGACCAACCAAGAAGCCGCGGAACGCCTTGCAGAACTTGGCCCGAATGCCGTGCGGACGCACCGGGCCAACGGGTGGGCGGTCTTGGGGCGCCAGTTCGCCAGCCCCATCCTTATCTTGCTGATCGTGACCGCTGGGTTGTCCCTCTTCCTGGGCGATGCCACGAATTCGCTCGTGATCGGTGTGATCCTCCTGGTCAGCGTCGGCTTGGGCTTCACCAACGAATTCCGCGCCGAACGGGCCTCCGAAGCCTTGCATTCCCGCGTGACCCACCGCGCAGTCGTGCTGCGGAACGGAACCACTCAGGACGTGGACGTCACCGCCTTGGTGCCGGGCGACGTCGTACACCTGAGTCTTGGCTCCGTCGTCCCCGCCGACATCCGCCTCCTCAGCACCCAGAACCTCCTTTGCGACGAAAGCATCCTGACCGGGGAGTCCCTTCCAGCCGGTAAGGATCCGGCCCCGGCGGCGCCCGGCTCGTCCTTGGGCGACCTCGCATCCTGCATCTTCATGGGAACAGTTATCCAGTCCGGTGGCTGCACCGGCGTGGTGGTCGCCACCGGTGGACGTGCCGAATTCGGCCGCATCGCGCTGGGCCTGGGAGAACGGCAACCCCAGACCGAATTCCAGCTCGGGCTGAAGAGGTTCTCGTTCCTGCTTTTGCAGGTGGCCATCGCGCTCACCACGCTGATCTTCATCGGGAACCTGCTGTTAGACCGCCCGCTGATCGAATCGCTGCTGTTCTCTCTGGCAATCGCCGTCGGGATCACGCCGCAGTTGCTGCCCGCCGTCGTGAGCACGAGCCTCGCTACCGGCACCCGCCAGCTGGCCCGGCGGAAAGTCTTGGTCAAACGGCTGGTCTGCATCGAGGACCTAGGCGACATGGATATCCTGGTGACCGACAAGACCGGCACCCTCACCGAGGGGCGCGTCAGTTTCACAGGTGCGCTGCCCGCCTCCCCGGAAGTGTCCGACGCCGAACTCCTCACCTTGGGGCTGTTGGCCACCGAAACCGACTACTCCGAAGCCAAACAATCCACGGCAGGGCAGAACCCGTTGGACGCCGCCCTCTGGGAAAGCACGGGCGCGGCTGCATTTGATGCCGCCCGCTTTGAGCGCCTCGACCTGATCGACTTCGACCACCAGCGCCGCCGCACGAGCGTGCTGGTGCGGGGAGCCGACCGCGCGGCACGCCTGGTCACCAAAGGCGCCCCGGAAGACGTGCTCGCCCTCTGCGGGCCAACGCCGCCCAGGGTGCAGGCGATGCTGGATGAACAGTTCGATGCCGGATCGCGCGTCGTCGCGGTGGCTACCCGCCCAGCCACGGGGCTGAGCAAGATCACGCCTGCCGACGAAAGGGACCTGGTCCTGGCAGGCTTCCTGGTCTTCCTCGACCGGCCCAAGGCAAACGCGAAAAAGTCCCTGGACCAACTCGCAACGCTCGGCATCTCGGTGAAGATCGCCACCGGGGACAACGCCAAGGTCGCCGAAAAAGTGTGCTCCGAGCTCGGCGTCGTGTCCGGCGGAACGCTCACCGGTGCGGATGTCGACGCCCTCTCGGACACCGAGCTGGCTGTCACCGCGCGGGATGCGACCATCTTTGCCCGCGTCTCGCCTGAGCAGAAAGCCCGCATCATCACCCTGCTGCGCCAAAGCGGAGGTGCAGTGGGCTTCATGGGCGACGGCGTCAACGATGCGCTAGCGCTTCATAAAGCGGACATCGGGATCTCCGTGGACAGCGCTACTGACGTCGCCAAGGACGCTGCCGACATTGTGCTTTTGGAAAAGGATCTTGGCGTTCTGGCCGAGGGCGTGATGGAGGGCAGGAGGATCTTCGCGAACACCATCAAGTACGTGCTGATGGGAACGTCCAGCAACTTCGGCAACATGTTCAGTGCGGCGACGGCGTCCGTGGTCCTGAGCTTCCTGCCCATGCTCCCGGGGCAGATCCTGCTCAACAACCTGCTCTACGACAGCGGCCAGCTCGCCATCCCGGGCGACCGGGTGGACAGGGAACAGCTGCTGGCACCTTCGCATTGGAACATCGCGTTCATCCGGCGCTTCATGTTCCTCTTCGGGCCGATCAGCTCAATCTTTGATTTTGCGACCTTCGCGCTCATGCTTTTCGTTTTCAACGCCGTCCCCGGGGAATTCCGGGCGGGCTGGTTCATCGAATCCATCGCCACTCAAACCCTCATCATTTTCGCCATCAGGACCCGGAGGGTTCCATTCCTGCGAAGCCGCCCCTCGATTGGCCTGTTGAGTGCGTCTTTGGGCGTCGTAGCAGCGGGCACCTTTCTTCCGCTGTCACCGCTGGCCGGACTGTTGGGTTTCGATCCCTTGCCAGTGCCGTTCTTCCTGGCTCTGCTGGGGATGGTGGTTATCTACATGGTCATGGTGGAACTCGCCAAGAGCTGGTTCTTCTCCCGGACTGCGCAACAAGCGCCACCGCACACGGCGCCCGTCCGCCGTCGGCCGAATACCCACCACATCTCCCGCCGTGCCTCCCGCTTCAGCGCGCCGCTTGTCGCGGTTGTGCCAAGGCGCCCGGTGCGTGGCCGCAGGAGACCCAAGGTGACGGTCTAGCTTTCGTTCGAACCGAAGATGCGCGAAGGGCGCGTCGCCTTTACGATTCAGCGGAGATCGCTTGGGTTGCCTGCCGATCGATGAATTCCTCGGGCGGAGCGGTAGATTCGCGGATGACAAGATGCGTTGCGAGCTCTACTCTGCGTGAGTCCAGGGTGTCGCCTCGCATTTGCCGCAGCACGAATCGCAGGGCGGCGCGGCCCATTTCCTGCAGCGGTTGGGACACGGACGTCAGGGGAGGCACCGATTCTTCTGCCTGGTAGGTGCCGTCGAAGCCGACCACGCTCATGTCCTCGGGGATTCGGATTCTTTGCCGACGCGCCTCCGCGAGCACTCCCATGGCGATGCTGTCGCTTGCGGCAAAGATGGCCGTGGGGCGCTCCTCGAGTTGAAGCAGGGTTTTCATTCCGGCCACACCGTTCTCGGAACGGAAGGGTCCTGACAGGATGTAGCGCTCCTCGACCGGCACGCCA
Source organism: Arthrobacter bambusae (assembly GCF_030812595.1). GTDB lineage: Bacteria > Actinomycetota > Actinomycetes > Actinomycetales > Micrococcaceae > Arthrobacter > Arthrobacter bambusae_B. The sequence continues at coordinate 177,197 of NZ_JAUSSZ010000001.1, read as the reverse complement.
TTCGCCATCAGCGCGGCCATATAGCCGTGAAGCCGGGCCTGATTGCATTCGGCAGCTTCCGGGCCGCCCAAGTAGGCGATCCGACGGTGCCCAAGATCCAGCAGGTGGGCCGTGGCAGCCTTGCCCCCAGCCCAATTGCTGGCGCCGACGCTAACCACGTCACCTGGCGGCGGGTTAAGGGGGTCGATGACAACGATAGGTATCTGCCGCTGTCGAAATGGATCCAGCTGGGCCGAACTGAACGCCGAGGTTATGACGATCATGCCGCTGCGACCCTCTTCGATGATCCGCCGCGCCCGCTGCTCCGGACTAAGGGTCGACGCGCCTTGCTGGCCCGTGATGTGGAGCAAGACCTCGACGTCGGAGGCGGCCGCGTGCTCCAGCACGCCATTGAGCACTTCTACTCCATACGCCGAGTTCAAGGTGTCGAGCACTACCTCCACCACGGGCCGACGGCCAGCGAGCTTCTTCCGCTGAAACGGGGATTTGTACCCCGTCCGCTCCAAGGCAGTCAGAACCTTGGCACGCGTGCCAGCGGCAACGTCCTCGCGCCCGTTGACCACCTTCGAGACTGTCGGCATAGAGACGCCAGCTTCCCGTGCAATGGCGGCCAATGTCAGCTTGGCGGGACGTTCATTGCTAGCCATCGAACCTCAGCTCTTTCGAAATATTTCGTTGATTCAAGTTTGGACGTCGCGCCCGAAAGAGTCAATCCTCATTTCGTAAAGGAGTTGAACTTTATGCCGAATTAGCCTTGACGGTGACGCATGTCATAGATAAATTTGCCTAACGGACCGAAATACTATCGAAATATTTCGAAGATCCTGCAGACCTTACTAAGTGTCAGCGGCAGTTGCAGCCTCTCCCCCGGAGGCCGGACTCCCGAAACCAATAGCCGGGCAATCAGCGTCGAGCCCGGAGGACGAATGGAAATGCAAAATGGTAAAACTCACGTTGCGTTCAGCAGCGATCGCCGTCACTGTTGCGGCCGTGTCACTCTCTCTTGCAGCCTGCGGCTCCAGCGGTCCTGCAGGCTCGGCAGGCAACGCCGATTCGGCCACCATGTGGGGGCTCACTGGCGGCAACCAGCCTGTGCTACAGAAGTCCATCGATGCGTGGAACAAAGCGCATCCGGATGAGTCCGTGAAGCTCGATTTCTTCGCGAACGACGCGTACAAGACCAAGGTCCGCACTGCCGTCGGCGCCGGTCAGGGACCCACCTTTATTTACGGTTGGGGCGGCGGAGTCCTGAAGTCCTACGTCGACGCCAGCCAGGTTGCCGATCTCTCGCAGTTCATCAAGGACAACCCTGACGTCCAAAGCCGGTACCTGCCCTCGGTGCTCAAGAACGGCGTGATCGATGGCAAGACCTATGCCCTCCCGAACAACAACGTCCAGCCCGTGGTGCTGTACTTCAACAAGGACGTCTTCGACAAGATCGGTGCACAGGCCCCCAAGACCTGGGATGAACTGATGGCATTGGTGCCGAAGTTCAAGGCAGCCGGCATAGCTCCCTTCTCCCTGGGAGGCCAGTCCAAGTGGCCTGACCTGATGTGGCTCGAATACCTGGTGGAACGCATCGGCGGACCCGACGTCTTCGCGAACATTGCCGCGAACAAGCCCGGCGCCTGGTCAGACCCGGCCGTCAAAGAAGCCCTGACCAAAATCCAGGAACTAGTGGACGCAGGCGGATTCGTCAACGGCTTCTCCTCTATTGCCGCCGACAGCAACGCAGACCAGGCCCTGCTCTACACCGGCAAAGCGGCCATGATCCTGCAGGGCGGCTGGATCTACCAGAGCATGAAGAAGGACGCAGCGGACTTCGTCAAGAACGGCAAGCTCGGCTACACCGCCTTCCCCACCGTCTCCGGCGGCAAGGGAGACCCCGCCAACGTCGTGGGCAACCCGTCCAACTTCTGGTCGATCTCCTCCAAAGCCACTGACAGCCAGAAGAAGGCGGCACTGGACTACGTGAAGAGCGGCATGTTTACCGACGCCGACACGCAGGCCCTCATCGATTCCGGCGCCGTCCCGGTGACCACTGGCATCGAGAGCAAGCTGGCCGCGTCCCCGGACAAGGACTTCCTGAGCTACGTGTACGGCATGGCCAAGAACGCCCCGAACTTCACCCTTTCCTGGGACCAAGCGCTCAGCCCCGCACAGGGTGATGCCATGTTGGCGAACCTGGACCAGATTTTCCTTAAGAAGATCACCCCGGATCAGTTCGTCTCGACGATGAACGCAACGATCGGAAAATAGCCAGTGTCCACCTCAACCGGTTCTTCCCGCCGGGTCCTTGAAAAGGGCCCGTCGGGGTGGCTCGCCGCACCAGCCCTCGTCTTCTTCCTCCTCTTCGCCATCATCCCGCTCTTCGGCGTGCTCTTCCTCAGCTTCACCAGATGGGACGGGCTCGGCGAAATCAAGCTGGACGGCTTGTCGAGCTGGACCACGGTCCTGACAGATCCCGTCACCGGCAATGCCCTGTGGGTCACGGCTAAGATCATGTTCTTCTCCTTCATCGTCCAGGCTCCCATCAGCCTGCTCCTTGGCGTGTTCACTTCCGCTTCACAGAAGTACCGGGCAGCCTTGGCTGTGTTGTATTTCGTTCCGCTGCTGTTGTCCTCCGCCGCCGTCGCCATCGCCTACAAGGCACTCCTGGACCCGAACTTCGGCCTCGGCCCAGGTCTGGGGATGCCGTTCCTGGCGCAGGACTGGCTCGGCAATTCGGACTTGGTGCTGTTCGTGGTGGTCTTCGTCATCGCGTGGCAATTCGTTCCGTTCCACACGCTCATCTACCAAGGCGGCGTACGGCAGATCCCGGCGTCGCTGTATGAAGCCGCCCAGATCGACGGCGCGGGACGCGTGCAGCAGTTCTTCTCCATCACCTTGCCGCAGCTGAAGTACACGATCATCACGTCGTCCACCCTCATGGTGGTGGGTTCGCTGGCCTACTTCGACCTTGTGTTCGTCCTCACCGGCGGAGGCCCCGGCTACTCCACCCGATTGCTGCCGCTGCAGATGTACCTGACTGGCTTCAAGGCCAACGACATGGGAGCCGCCAGCGCCCTGGGTGTCATCCTCGTGGTGATCGGCCTCGCCCTGGCCCTGATCCTGCAACGACTCGGTGGCAAGAACCGTAACGCAAGCCAACTGGAAGGTGCCTGATGGCTTCCACAACCCAACTTCCCGTCCCGTCAGCCACGCGCACAGCGCCAAGCCACAAGTCCGGCCCCCGAAGCAAAGGATCGAAGGGTCCCGGACGCTCGCGCCCGAATATCCTCGGCGGCCTGGGCGGGTGGCTTTGGCTGGCCATCATCATCGTTCCCATCTACTACGTGGTGGTCACCAGCCTGAAGAACCAAGCCGGCTTCTTCACCTCGAACCCGATGATGCCGCCAACCGAGCCGACCCTCGACAACTACAAGCTGGTCCTGGACAACGACTTCGCGATGTACTTCGCCAACAGCCTGATCGTCACAGTGGGCAGCGTTGTACCGGCACTCCTGGTCTCGTTCATGGCCGCGTACGCCATCGTCCGGGGCAAAGGCCGGTTCCTGACGTGGACCAACAACACGTTCCTCCTTGGCCTCGCGATCCCGTTGCACGCCACGATCATCCCCATCTATTGGATGATCACCCGGGCCCACCTCTATGACACCCTGCTGGCCCTGATCCTGCCCTCCATCGCGTTCGCCATTCCCATTTCGGTCCTCATCCTGAGCAACTTCATGCGCGACGTCCCCAACGAGTTGTTCGAATCCATGCGCCTCGACGGATGCTCCGACTGGGCCATGATGTGGCGCCTCGCGCTGCCCATGACGCGGCCCGCAGTCGTCACCGTAGGTATCTACAACGCGCTCGGCGTCTGGAACGGCTTTCTCTTCCCGCTGATCCTGACGCAAAGCCCGTCCACGCGCGTCCTTCCGCTTTCCCTGTGGACCTTCCAGGGGGAATTCAGCGTAAACATCCCCGCAGTGCTTGCTTCCGTGGTGCTCGCCACGTTGCCGCTGCTGGTCATTTACGTGGTGGCCCGCCGCCAGTTGCTCAGCGGGCTGACCGCCGGATTCAGCAAATAGACAGCCAGGCACCAGTGAAAGGAAACACATTGACCACCGCAAAGCCATTGCGTGTCGGCATGGTCGGCTACGCGTTCATGGGCGCCGCCCACTCGCACGCCTGGCGGACAGCGCCGCGATTCTTCGATCTCCCGCTGGACCCCCAGCTCACCGCCCTCGCCGGAAGGAACGACGACGGTGTCCGCGCCGCCGCGCGCAAGCTCGGCTGGGGATCCGTGGAGACGGATTGGCGACGGCTCGTCGAGCGGGACGACATCGACCTGATCGACATCTGCACGCCAGGGAATACGCACACTGAAATTGCGATCGCGGCCCTCGAAGCCGGCAAGCATGTCCTCTGCGAAAAGCCGCTGGCCAACTCCGTCGAGGAAGCTGAGCGCATGACCGAAGCGGCGCAGGCCGCGGCCCAACGGGGGGTCCTCTCGATGTGCGGGTTCAGTTACCGCCGCACGCCCGCGCTGGCACTGGCCAAACGGATGGTCGACGAGGGGCGCCTCGGCGACATCCGGCATGTGCGGGCGCAATACCTCCAGGACTGGCTGAGCGACGAAAACGCGCCCATGACCTGGCGGTTGGACAAGTCGAAATCTGGATCCGGTTCCCTGGGCGACATCGGTGCGCACAGCATCGACGCCGCCCAGTGGGTCACCGGGCAGAACATCGTTGGGGTCTCGGCCCTCCTGGAAACGTTCGTCCACGAGCGGCCCTTGGTCGGTGACCTCGTGGGCTTGGGCGGCCACGGGAACGTGGGCGTGGACGCGCCGCGCGGCACGGTCACTGTTGATGACGCTGCAATTTTCAGCGCAAAGTTCGACGGCGGCGGTACTTCCACGGGCGCCGTCGGGGTTTTCGAAGCCACGCGCTTCGCACTGGGACGCAAGAACGCCATGCGCCTGGAAGTCAATGGCACCACGGCATCCCTCGCGTTCGACTTTGAGGACATGAACAGCCTCTCCTTCTACGAGGCCGCAGAATCGCCCGACGCCGGGTTCCGAAGGATCTTCGTCACGGAACCGGAGCACCCCTATGTCGGCAATTGGTGGCCCACCGGCCACGGTCTTGGCTACGAACATGGCTTCACGCACCAAGTAGTGGACCTGGTCGCCGCGATCGGCGCAGGAGAGCAGCCCTCGCCGTCGTTCTCCGAGGCCTTGCAAGTACAAAAGGTATTGGCGGCCGTCGAAGCGAGCGCCGCCGAGGACAGCCGCTGGCAGAAGGTGCAGCCATGACCCGGCCGATCACGTTGTTCACGGGCCAGTGGGCCGACCTGCCATTCGAGGAAGTCGCACGCCTTGCGGGCCAGTGGGGTTTCGACGGGCTGGAAATCGCGTGTTGGGGCGATCATCTCGATCCCGTCCGGGCCGTGGAGGACGACGCCTACCTCCAGTCACGCCTGCACATCCTGGACAAGAACGGGCTGGAAGTCTTCGCCATCGCCAACCACCTCACGGGCCAGGCCGTGTGCGACGACCCGATCGATGAGCGCCACCGCGACATCCTGTCCCCCGCGGTCTGGGGCGACGGCGAAGCCGAAGGGGTGCGCCGACGCGCAGCGGAGGTCATGAAAGCAACCGCGAGGGCCGCCGCCCGGCTCGGCGTCAAGACCGTCACAGGGTTTACAGGCTCTTCGATCTGGAAAGCCGTGGCCATGTTCCCTCCCGCGTCGGCGTCGATGATCGAGGCCGGTTACCAGGATTTCGCCGACCGCTGGAACCCGATCCTGGATGTCTTCGACGAGGTAGGCGTTCGCTTCGCCCTGGAAGTCCATCCGTCCGAGATCGCATACGACTACTGGACGGCCAAGCGCACGCTGGAGGCAATCGGGCACCGGAAGAGCTTCGGCTTGAACTTCGACCCCTCCCACTTCATCTGGCAGGATCTGGACCCGGTGATGTTCCTGCAGGACTTCGCCGAGAAGATCTTCCACGTCCACGTCAAGGAATCCATCCGCCAGCTCGACGGGCGCAACGGCCGCCTCGGCTCGCACCTGGCCTGGGCCGACCCGCGACGCGGCTGGGACTTCGTCACCGCCGGCCATGGACATGTCCAGTGGGAACCAATCTTCCGCACGCTCAATGCGATCGGCTACGACGGTCCCACGAGCGTCGAGTGGGAAGACGCCGGCATGGACCGGCTCATCGGAGCACCCCAGTCACTCGAGCTCGTCCGGGGTTTGGCGCGCATCGCACCCCCGGCTGCCGCGTTCGACTCCGCCTTCAGCACCCGGTGACCTCCGCGCAGCAGGCGCGGGACCGCCGTCGTCCTCCACAACCAACCAAAGGAAACCATGACCGACAATAAGACCGCCCTGGTGGTCCGTGGCGGCTGGGATGGCCACCAGCCATTCGAGGCCACGGAACTCTTTATCCCGTTCCTCAAGGACAACGGCTACAACGTCCGGGTCGAGGAATCCCCCAAGGTATACGCCGATTCGGCATTTATGTCCGGCGTGGACGTGATCGTGCAATGCATGACCATGTCCACCATCGAGAAGGACGAATTCGAGGGACTCCGCACTGCCGTCGAAAACGGGGCGGGCCTTGCCGGCTGGCACGGCGGGATCGCCGACTCCTACCGGAACAACTCGGACTACCGGCATATGATCGGCGGGCAGTTCGCCTGCCATCCCGGCAAACATCCGGACGAGCGCATTGGCGAGCAGTCGGATAATTACGTGCCGTACACGGTAGACATGCTCCCGGCTGCCGCGAGCCATCCCATCACGCAGGGCATCGGCGACTTCGAGTTGATTACCGAGCAGTACTGGGTGCTGTCGGACGACTACATCGACGTCCTCGCCACAACCACCCAAAAGGTCAGGGAATGGGACCAGTGGAACCGGGAGGTCACCTCCCCTGCCATTTGGACCCGGCAGTGGGGGAAGGGGCGGATTTTCGTCTGCACCCCGGGCCACCGCGTAGAAATCCTCGAGGACAGCAATGTCCGCACCATCATTGAAAGGGGCATGCTGTGGGCAAGCCGCTAAAGGTCGGAATTATTGGCTGCGGCGCCATCATCGCCCAGTACCTCACAAACTTCCGCCGGCTGGATGCCATCGACCTAGTGGCCGTGGCGGATCTCGATCGCGCGCGCGCTCAGGCGGTTGCAGACTCCTACGACGGCGTCCGCGCAGTGACCGTCGACGAACTCTTGGCGGCGGACGACGTCGAGCTCGTCCTTAACCTCACCATTCCGGCCGCGCATGCGCCGATCGCTTTGAGGGCGATCGCCGCAGGCAAGAGCGTGTATGGGGAAAAGCCGCTCGCCGCGACTACAGCCGAGGCACGGCAAGTGCTCGACGTGGCGCGGGCGGCCGGCGTCGTGGTCGGCTGCGCGCCGGATACGGTGCTCGGTACCGGCATCCAGACGGCCCGCAAAGCGATCGACGACGGCCTGATTGGTTCGCCGATATCGGCCACGGCAACCATGGTCACGCCGGGACACGAGCGCTGGCACCCCAATCCGGATTTCTACTACCAACCCGGCGGTGGACCGCTGCTGGACATGGGCCCCTATTACGTGACTGCGCTGGTCACGTTGCTGGGCCCGGTAGTCTCGGTCATCGGAGCGGGAAGCCACACACGGGGCTCGCGCACCATCGGTTCGGGCCCGCGCGAGGGCGAATTGATCCCAGTGACCATCGATTCGCACGTGACCGGGGTCCTGGTCCATGCCTCCGGCGCCCTGTCCACTCTTGTGATGAGCTTTGACGCTGTGAAAACCAAGTCTTCCAACATCGAGATTCACGGCGCGGCAGGGTCCCTGGTGGTTCCCGATCCGAACCACTTCGACGGCGACGTTGAGCTTTTCACGCTCGGCGCCGACTCCTGGCAGACTCTTCCGGTTTCGGCCGGCTACATCGATTCGGGCCGGGGCTTCGGCATCGCCGACCTCGCGGCAACTCCGGCCGGGGCCGAACCACGTGCCGGCGGCGAACTTGCATTCCATGCGCTGGAGGTCATGGAATCTGTATTGGCATCTGCCGCCAGTGGCTCAGCGGTGTCGATCGAAAGCACGGTTGCGCGGCCGGAACTCGTGGAACTGACCGCCCTGGCTTCCCCGCTCGCGGAAGTTCAGGGAATCAGCTCGTAGGCCTGGTTCAAAATTCTCCGGACTGAGGCTTCTGCGGCACCCCTGAGGGCAGCCGTCTGCCCCAGTCCGGAGACGGCCACGTTTCCTTCCGGGATCAGTCCCGGCGCGTGGCGGTCCAAGCTCCGGCGCAGCGCGGGAGTGATCAATTCCTCAAGTACAACGAAATGACCCCCGAGCACGACGGCGGAAATGTTCGCGAATCGCGCCGTCGAGGCAACGGCGACTCCGAGGTAGCGTCCGGCCTGTTCCACTGCTGAAACAGCCCGCTCATCGCCGTCATGGGCGAGTTGGAGCAAGAGGGCCATTTGCCGGGAGGTCGAATCCCATTCGATTCCGGCAGCGGAATATATGGCGTTCTGGCCCGCGAACGCCTCAAGGCAACCGTGCCCGCCGCAGGCGCACACCGGACCGTCGGGATGCACCACCACATGGCCAATCTCCCCGGCATGACCTTGCGGGCCGGCGAAAAGCTGCGAATCTATGACCAGCCCGCCACCAACACCCACTTCGCCGGAGATGTACAGGAAATCCCGGAACCGCTCGCTTGTGCGGTTATCCGCGCCGTGGCCGAACCAGAGTTCCGCGAGCGCTGCGCTATTGGCCTCGTTCGAGAGGGAGACTCCGAACGGGGCTACGGGCAGGAGCTTGGGCAGCTCTTCGGAGAGCTCGACGTCGGCCCAGCCCAAGTTTGGTGCGGCCAGCACAACGTTGCGTTCCACATCCACCAACCCAGGCACGGTCAGTTCCCCGCCAAGAAGTTCGACGCCGGCGGCCGCCGCCTTTGTTACGGCCCGCTGCGCCATGGCGACGAGCAGCGGCAGGATATCGGAGGGCAAGCTTCCGCGGTTATGCCGTTCAAGCGTTTCGTGGAAGGTCAGATCCCCTTTGAAGTCCAAGACCCCCACCGCGAGGTAATCTACATTGATTTCCGCAGCCAAGGCACCGCGGGCCGGATTGAGGACAAGGCCGGTTCCCGGCCTTCCGCGTTCGCCGTCGCGGGTGACACTTGTTTCCCGCACCAGGCCGGCTTCGAGCAAGTCGGTAACGATGCTTGAAACCGAAGCTTTCGTCAGACCGCTTTCCGCGGCAAGCTGGGCGCGCGTGGTCCCGTCATTCTTCTGGATCCCGGCGAGCACAAGTGCCACATTCCGCCTTCGGACATCGCCCACCCTCCCGGGTGATGGCATGGTGGACATGTTTCCTCCGGGATCCTGTTTGACTGCGTGACTTACATCATCATTCAGTGATCCGAGGTTGCAGGCCATTTGAGTCGTGCCACGCGGGCAGGCGACCATCCTGCGTCGCCGAGGGCACCCTCCCTTGGTCCGGCGGGTAGCTGAGCCTTCGCCACGGTGTAGTGGCTCGCGTGCGGCGTTGCCACATACACGACGTCCACCGCGGGATCCGTCCGTGGAAATGACTCCCACCGGACGGGCTTGCCCGATGCAGGTACCGGGTCTTGGTTCAGGGAATCAAAAAGCGGTCCTGGCGAGCAGCGGTTCAGTCGTCGGAGTCAACGCGGGCACTGACCATCCTGTAGTTCTGCCCGATCGAAGCCCGGAAATCCGGCTCGGGGGTGGCGTCCAGGGCCACGGGCCAATCCGGGCGGAACCCGGCGAGCGCCCACGCCGCCTGAACGGCCGCCCCCCGCGCAACGTATTCACCTGGGCTCGGAACCACCACCGGCAGGTCGAACACCTGGACCGCAATCCGTTGGACCGCGGGGTTCTGTACGGCACCGCCAATCATCAGCAACCGTTCCGCGCGAACTCCTTGGGCACGCAGCGCGTCCAGGCCTCCGGCGAGTCCGCACAGCATGCCTTCGATGGCTGCCCGTGCGATGTTCGGCCGGGTGGTGGAGGCGATGCTGAGCCCATGGAAGCTGGCTTTCGCATGCGGCAGATTGGGGGTCCGTTCCCCCTCGAAATACGGCACCAGCACAACACCTCCCGCACCAGGTTCGGCTTCCAAGGCGAGCCGGGAAAGCTCGTCGAAGTCGACGTCGAGCACTGCGGCAACCGAGCTGAGCACACGGGCGGCGTTCAGTGTCACTGCTATGGGCAAGTACTCCCCACTCGCATCCGCGAATCCCGCCACGGTCCCGCTCGCATCATGTACGGGTGAGGAGTCGACGGCGAACACTGTACCGCTGGTCCCCACGGACACGACGACGTCGCCGGGTTTGGCTCCGAGTCCCAGTGCCGCGGCGGCGTTGTCTCCCGCTCCTATGCCAAGCAGGATTCCACCGCCCGACGCCTCGCTTCCGCCGGTGCCGCCGAAACATGCCGGATGCACGCGCCCTGCTGTTTCACCCGGGCCCAGCACGCGGGGAAGAACGACGACGCCGGGCGCCGGCTTTGCTTCGCCTGCTTGAGGTGTGTCCCGCGAGGCTTCCCGGGCGTCTTGGCCGAACGCCAGTTTGAACAAGTCCAGATCGTAATGCCCAGTCCGTGGGCTCCAATAGCCGGTGCCGCTGGCATCCGAGCGGTCCGTTGTCAGCTCGTCCAGGTTCGGCCCCATCGGGCTGGAGCCAGCCGGGCCGTAGCCTCGGAGCCGCCAGGTAAGCCAGTCGTGGGGCAGGGCGACGGCGGCCACCTTGGCTAGGTTTTCTGGTTCGTTGTCCCTGATCCAGCGGATCTTGGTGATGGTGAAGGAAGCCACGGGTACCAGCCCGGTTCGCCGGGCGAAGTCCTCCGCCCCTATTTCGGCGGTGAGATCTTCCGCGGAGCCGGCCGAGCGTGTGTCGTTCCAGAGCAACGCAGGCCGCAAGACGTTGCCGTCGCGGTCCAGCAGCACCATGCCGTGCTGTTGGCCGCCGACGGACAGGCCGCTGACATCGGCCAGACCGCCTGCGTCGTCGAACGCTTCGGAAAGCGCCCGCCACCACTCGTCCGGATGAACTTCCGTTCCATCCGGGTGGCTCGCCCGGCCTTCGCGCACCAAGGTGCCGCTTTCCGCATCAAGGATCACCACTTTGCAGCTTTGAGTAGAGGAATCAACCCCGGCCACCAATGTCATGAGATCAGCGCGCTCCGAGGAGGTGCTCAATGAAGAGCTGCTGAAGCTTCACGAATCCGAAGCCCTTGCCGCCGAAGTAGGCATCAGCGTCAAAGTCCTCGTAGGCGGACTTGTCCGCGCGAAGCTGCTCATAGCCTTCGCCTGGGTTCAAGGTTGGCTCGTTGATTTCCGAGACGCGCGAAGCCTGGAGGGCAGCCTGGACCTCGGGGTCGGCGCGGAATGCCTTGGCGCGTTCCTTCAGGAGCAGGTAGGTCTGCATGTTCGCGGCCGCAGAGTCCCACACTCCGTCGATATCTTCGGTGCGGCTGGGCTTGTAGTCGAAGTGGCGAGGACCTTGGTAGGACGGGCCGCCGTCGGGTCCACCGTTTTCGAGCAGGTCAACCAGTGAGAACGCGTTCTGGAGGTCGCCGTGGCCGAACACCAGATCCTGGTCGAACTTAATGCTGCGCTGGCCATTGAGATCGATGTGGAAGAGCTTGCCTTGGTACAGCGCCTGGGCGATGCCGTGCGTGAAGTTCAGGCCGGCCATCTGCTCGTGCCCGGTCTCCGGGTTGATTCCCACAAGCTCGGGACGCTCGAGGGTTTCGATGAACGCCAGAGCGTGGCCGAGGGTGGGCAGGAGGATGTCGCCGCGGGGTTCGTTCGGCTTCGGTTCGATCGCGAACCGGATGTTGTAGCCCTTATCCGTGACGTAGTCGCACAGCAGGTTCACCGCCTCGCGGTAGCGTTCCAGCGCACCGCGAATGTCCTTGGCTGCGTCGTACTCGCTGCCTTCGCGGCCGCCCCACATGACGAAAGTTTCGGCACCCAGTTCAGCGGCGAGATCGATGTTGTCCAGCACCTTGCGCAGCGCGAAGCGACGGACGCCGCGATCGTTGCTCGTGAAACCTCCATCCTTGAAGACAGGGTGGCTGAACAGATTGGTGGTGACCATGGGAACGATCATCCCTGTGGCCTTGAGGGCACCTTGCAGCCGGTCGATTTCGCGCTGACGATCGGCCGCCGAGCAACCGAAGGGGAAGAGATCATTGTCGTGGAAAGTGATTCCGTAGGCGCCAAGGTCGCTGAGACGGTTGACGGCTTCCACAGTGTCCAGCGGCGGGCGGGTGGCCGAACCGAACTGGTCCTGCGCCTCCCAACCCACTGTCCAGAGACCGAACGAAAACTTGTCTTCACGGGTGGGCTGAATCGTCATTGAATGCTCCAGGTAGTTGAGGTGAGTTTGTTTCCCTATCCAACATATTATGAATTCTTGTGATGTCAACCACTTGGGTTCGACAAGATTATTCATCCAGCCGCCGAGAATACCGAAATGGTCTGGCGCTGCGACGACCGGGCGATTATGTTGTTAGGAACATCAAATAAGGGCCATCGTGCCCTCAAGCGAAGGATTCAACGTGACCGATCAGCTGGTGGCCGAGCGCAACTGGGCAGGAAATTACAGCTACCAGGCAACGCAGCTCGCCCATCCCGCCAGCGTGGAGGAACTCCAAGGGCTCGTGGCAGGCGCCAAGAAGATCCGCGCGCTTGGCTCGAGGCATTCCTTCAACTCCATCGCGGACACGGCCGGTACCCTCGTAGTGCTCGACCGTCTGGATCCTGGCATCAGCGTGGATGCGGCGAACATGACCGTCACGGTGAGCGGTGGTACGCGCTACGGCACTCTCGCAGCCGAACTTCAGCGCCAAGGTTTCGCCCTCCACAATCTGGCCTCGCTCCCCCACATTTCCGTGGCAGGAGCCGTCGCCACCGCCACACACGGCTCCGGTGACGCCAACGGCAACCTCGCCACCGCCGTCGCTGGCCTTGAACTGCTCACCGCGGACGGCACCATTCTCGGCGTCCGCCGCGGGGACCCGGACTTCGACGGCATGGTGGTGGGACTCGGCGCCCTGGGCATCGTCACCAAGCTGACCCTGGACATCCAGCCGACTTTCGACGTCGCCCAGAACGTCTTCGAAAACCTCAGCTGGGATCTGGTCATGGAGAACTTCGACCGGATAACCTCCTCCGCCTACAGCGTCAGCCTCTTCACGGACTGGAGCGGGGAAACTGTGGGGCAGGCGTGGCTCAAGGGGCGCAGCAATGATCCATCGCCGGGAAGGTTCTTCGACGGAACTGCTGCCACCGAGGCCCTGCATCCCCTTCCCGGCGTGTCAGGCATCAACTGCACCCAGCAGCTCGGCGTTGCCGGGCCCTGGTCCGACCGACTGGCCCACTTCAGGATGGAATTCACCCCGAGCCAGGGCGACGAGCTGCAAAGCGAGTACCTCATTCCCCGTGAACACGCAGTCGACGCCCTCCGCACCATGCGCAGGCTCTCCAGTGTGGTGACCCCTCTGCTGCTGGTTGGCGAAATCCGGACGGTAGCGGCAGACAAGCTCTGGCTCAGCCCCAACTACGGCCGGGACGGCATCGGATTGCACTTCACCTGGCGCCCGGACCAGCCCGCGGTCGAAGCCATTTTGCCGCAGCTCGAATCGGAACTGGCCCCGTTCTCGGCCAGGCCGCACTGGGGCAAAGTGTTCGATGCCGGTGCTGCCGCCATCGCGCCCCTGTATCCGCGCTTCGGCGACTTCATCGCCCTGGCTGAGCGCCTGGATCCTTCTGGAAAGTTCCGCAACGGCTTTCTGGACCGGACCGTGTTCGGGAGCTGATATTGTCGCGATGATGCCCTCCCCCACCCGAGCTCCCGCCCCGGCTAGCGAACCGGATCCGTCACGGCGGAACAACCTGGCCCTCCTGACTTCCTTGGTCCATCACAACGGCGTGCTCAGCCGCGCCCAGCTGACCAAACGGACGGGACTGAACCGCTCCACTGTAGGGACGCTGATAGGGCAGCTCGTTGACTTGGAAGTCGTGTATGAGACTGCGCCGTCCGGTGGGGCCCAGGTGGGCAGGCCGAGCCCGGAAGTCCATCCCACACCGTCCATCGCCGCCCTGGCCGTGAACCCGGAGGTCGATGCGATTACCATTGGGCTCGTCAGCCTCGGGGGGAAGGTCCAGAAAAAGATCCGTTTCGACACCGAACGCATTCCCACTGCCAAGGAAGCCGTAAACATCGCCGCCGCAGTCATTGCGGGAATGCGCTCCGAGCTCGACACTTCATACCGGGTCACCGGTGTGGGCATCGCCGTGCCCGGCCTGGTCAACCGCGACGACGGCGTGGTGCGGCACGCCCCGCACCTGGCCTGGCGCAATGAGCCTGTGGCGGCAATGCTCAGCGAGGCCACCGGGTACCGATGCCACGCTGCCAACGACGCTTCGCTGGGGGCGGAAGGTGAGCTCCTTTTCGGTGCGGGGGCCGGTCAGAAAAACCTCATCTACCTCAACGGTGGGGCCAGCGGGATCGGCGGCGGAATCATCGCCGGCGGGGCATTGCTCCGGGGCGCATCCGGCTACGCAGGCGAACTTGGACACACCTTTGTCCGCTCCTCGGGTAAACCTTGCCACTGCGGTGCCACGGGCTGCCTCGAAACCGAAGTCTCCCAGTCTCACCTCTTCGAGCTCTCCGGGCTGGGTGGCGGCGACGCCAGCCAGCTCGAGCAAGCTCTCCGCGAGAACAGCAGCCAATCGGTAGCTGCGGAAGTGGCACGCCAGCTCGAGTACCTTGGCATAACGCTTCGAAATGCGGTGAACACCTTCAACCCGGAAGCGATTGTCCTGGATGGTTTCCTTGGCACGCTGCATTCGCTGTCGCCCGGAACACTGGACAACTTGCTCCATTCCCAAGCAATGGACGGCCCGGCCGGCCAGGTCAAGATCAGCCGTGCTGCCCTCGGCTCGGATCTGATGATGATCGGCGCAGCCGAATTGGCCTTCACCCAGTTCCTCGCGGACCCTGCCGGTGCTTTCCCTGCTCCTGCTTCCTAATCCTCACCGCACAGTCAGGTCAACCATGCCGAATCAAGCCACCCCGCCCCAAGCCGCGTCGCAACAGATATCTTCGCCCATGGGCCAACATTTTGAGCTGACCGCCAGCCTCGGCGGCCGCAACCAGCGCGCCGTCGTGACGGAAGTCGCCGCCAGCCTGCGGGAGCTCGACGTCGACGGCGTAGCCTTGGTCCAGGACTATCCCTCCGATGCCCAACCGCCGTGGTGTGCGGGCTGGGTCCTGGCCCCCTGGCCCAATCGTGTGGCCGGAGGCAAGTGGAAATACAACGGCGTCGCCCAGCAACTGGACATCACCGAACCGGATAACGGGAATGCCTTGCATGGATTGCTGACGCGCACTCACTTCGGGGTTAGTGCCCGCACCGCTGATAGCATCACGCTCGACGCCGGGATCTCGCAGCAGCCCGGGTACCCCTTTGAGCTGTCGGCGTCGGTCCGCTATCAGCTTGTGGTGGACGGGCTATTGGTCACGCACCGGCTAGAAAATACCGGACCCCGTTCCGCCCCTGTCGCCCTCGGTGCCCATCCTTTCCTCAGACTGGGCAGCGTACCCACGCAAGAACTCACGCTCTACATCAACGCCGATACCCACATCGAGGTGGACGAACGCCTGATTCCGAGCGGAATCACGAAGGCTGTGGCAGGGACCATCCACGATTTCCGGTCGGGCCAGCTTGTTGGCGCCGTGGACCTCGACGATGCCTGGGGCGACGTCCGCAGGGAAAGCGACGGTAGCTCAGTGCACTATCTTGAAGCACCTGACGGCAGCCGGGTCCAGCTAATCATGGACGCGTCCTTCGGCTACGTCCAAGCCTTCACCACCCAGGACTTCGCCGCCGAGGGCGGCATGGTGACCGCCGTCGCGGTCGAACCGATGACGGCGCCCGCCGATGCCTTCAACAGCGGCGAAGGCCTGCGCTGGCTGGAACCCGGAGAGGTCTGGGAAGCCAGCTGGGGCATCCGGTACCGTCAACGGTAAGCCCTCACTGTCACGATCAGCCAGGAGCCTGCGCCAGACGTTCATTATCTAGGTCCGCGCATTTCGCCGTGAGGAGCGTTTCTTGCCGACGCGCCGGCTCAAAACACGTTCGGCCTCAATTCCGCGGTATTTGTGCCTCCATTGCCTCTGTGAGGGCGGAGAGGGTCTGAGTGTCGATGGTTCCGGCTTTTGCCATGTGATGCAGAACTGCCCACGCCGTCGTGTCGACGAGCTTAGTTGCGCTGATCCACAGTAGGTGACGCCCGAGCACGGAGACGACGACGCACCAGCAAGCCTGTTCGACCGTCTTGGCGTTCCGGCCAAAGAAGGCTCCAGGCCACGTCATGTTGTCCGCCCCAGAACCGCCCATGAACGAGTAGAAGCTACAGGCAGGTCGCTCACAATAAGGAAGGCCGCTCGCAAATCTCGGGATACGAGTCGGCCAACCGACCAGACAGTCCGCCAAATCGTTCAGGCCTAATTCTTCCGGAATCTTTCACTTTCAGAAGCTGAACGGGACAAACACTCCGTGTCATGTCGTTGAGCCGGAGATCACCATGAAGAAACAAGACCGCAGAACCCGCCACCCGACGCAAGGAAAGCGAGGCACCCGGCCACAAAAAGGCCCCCAAAGGGGCCCATTCGTGAACATTTATACCCCCCGAGGCCCAAAAAGGGCCCCTGAGCTGGGAAAACGTGCCCGAGGTGCGACTCGAACCGGGTTCCAGACCCCGGAAACAGAGGGAAGTTCCCAAAACATGCCGAGTACGGCCCGATCCGACCCCCGGCACGGCCGAGTCCGACGGCCAGAGTGTGCACATTGTGCACACCCCATTTTTCGGCTTTGAACCCGCTTCCCAGCCACGCCCAAGTTGTTCAAACGTCCAGGAACAGGTCGCCGGGTCAAGCGATCTGGATCCGTTCGTCGCCGAGTTCAACCTCGACACGAAGCCGGCCACCGACCGCTTCGACGTATGTCCGCAGCGTGTCGACCTGGGCGCGATCGATGTCGCCGTGCTCAATGCGAGAGACCCTGTTCTGGCTGACGTGCAGACGTGCAGCCAACTCGACCTGCGTCAACTCCGATGCCTCGCGGAGCTGCCGAAGCCGGTAAGCCCTGACCTCATCGAGCAGATGCTTCTTCTGGGCGTCCACAGCAGCCCGGTCAACAGTCCGCTTGGCCAGCATCTCTTCGATAGTCTTTGCCATTACGATCCTCCTTTCAGAATTCTCAGATGATCATCGAACAGGTCATCCGCAATCGGGATGTTCGTTTTGTACCACTTGCTCCAGTTGCCGGCCTTGTCACCTGCGACCAGCAGGATCGCATCCATTTCAGGGTCAAAGACGAACAAGATCCGCAGCTCCGACCGGCCACTCGACCCCGGCCGAAGTTCCTTCATGTTCCAGCGCCTACCGCGCACGCCCAGGCTGTCTCGAAACCTTGGAATTTAGACCCATCGGTTATGGGACACCAATGTTCGGAGAATGACTAGATCTGAGCAGAGGGATCGCGGCCTTCTAGTGCGCCCCTCGCTCGAGATTGGCTAGTTCTGATTCAAGTTGCTGGGTCAAGCTACGAAGGCGCCGGATGCGCTCTTGCGAGACGCGTCCGGGTTGGGTGGTCACTTGTGCGTCGACATCGAAAACGGTGTTTGGGCTGTGCCACACGTTGAACCATTCGAGACCATGACCGAGAGCGTCGCGGGTTACGCCTTGGAGCAGGAGTAGCGGTTCCCGGGTGTTGATGTTCAGCTTCCGGGCCAGGTCATGATCTGAAGCCACGGCCTGTACTTGGCGGGGGCCGCCTGCTGGGTGGTATCCGTGGTCCCGCATCAGGCTCAGGAGTGACGCGTCTTCCAGCAGTTCTACTGTGAAGTGCGGGAAGAAGTCGCGCGGGACCCAGGTTCGCATGAAAGCCACGGGCAGGTCATCGAGGTAGCGGACCCGCTCGATTTTCCAGGTGTTGGTGGTGTTGAGGGCCTCGATGCCTGCCAAGGGTGGTTCGGATGGTTCCACGGTGAGGACGTGAGTGCGCAGGCGTTGGCCGTGTGCTGCGGCTTGTTCGTCCAGCCCACCCGCGCGCTGGACGTGCCGGCGAAGGACAGGTGTTGCGGCGACGACGCTGCCGCGGCCGCGCTGGCGGCGAATCAGGCCGAGATCGGCGAGGCCGGACAAGGCCTGGCGCACCACGCTGCGGGAGACGCCAAACTGTCTCTGCAGTTCCTCTTCGGTAGGCAGCGAAGAGCCCGGGGACAGTCCCATATCCAAGATCTGCCGGTGAAGGATGTCCCGGATTTGGGCGTGGAGAGGACCCCCGCCTTCCCGGTTCAGAGGGCTCACGCGCCCGGGCTGCTCTTCCGCTGTTTCTGCTGGTTCCAAGCTCACATTGACTCCTCTGCCGCTGTGCAAATCTTAGCCCCCACGATGCTGCCCTGACTGGGAGGCCACGATGGGCGGCCTTGACGTGATCCACACCACCCATTATTGTACGTATCAAAGGTACGTACAACTTCGTTTCTCGGATCACAGGAGATGCCGTGAACCCGAAGTCCCGAGTCACCTGCTTAAGCCCGCATCGGCGCGTGAGCGAAGTGAAAGTACCTGCAGGTGACAGTCGGATACGTAAGTTTCAAATCCCCCTGAATTGGAGAGTCCATGCGCGACCCGCGCTCGGTGCGTTGCACCTACTACCTTGAGTCCGAGATTGACCCGGAGAAAGCCGCAGCCATCATGGCTGGCGAGCAGTCCAGTGGCACCTTCCTCCCGGTACCGGGCGAGTCCGCCCGGATCCGGGAGCGACACGCGGCCCGGATCTCGGGTGTCCAGGAACTCGGCTTTTGCCGCCCCTCCCTGCCATCACGGGCGAACCCGGAAAAGGTCCGCGCCGCTCTGGTCACCGTTGACTTCCCGATGGAGAATGTCGGCACTGACCTGGCGACGCTGCAGACAGCCATCGCAGGCAATCTCTTCGAGCTTGGCGATCTTTACGCCTGCCGTCTTCAGGACATTCAGCTGCCGGAGGACTTCATTGCCGCCCACCCCGGTCCGGCCTTCGGTATCGAGGGGACCCGCAAGCTCATGAGCGATGTTCAGGGCGTGATGGTTGGCACCATCGTCAAGCCCAACGTCGGGCTTTCCGAAGATGAATTCCGGCTCGTGGTCCGTGACCTGGCGATGGCGTCCATTGACCTGATCAAGGACGATGAGCTGATGACTGATCCGGCCTATCTGCCGTTGGAACGCAGGGTCGCGGTCGCCACCGAAGAGATCCGTGCCGCCGAGCAGATCACCGGGCACGCCACCATGTATGCCTTCAACATCACCGGTGACCTCGCCGGCCTGCAAAAGCGCCACGATCTGGTTGTTGAAGCCGGCGGCCGGTGCGTGATGCTGAACATTCCCGTGATGGGGCTGCCCGCCCTGGCGTTGCTGCGCAGCTTCGCCGAGGTTCCCATCCACGGCCACCGGGCCGGTCTCGCAGCATCAATGCGGTCCAAGGCCCTGGGCATGGATTACCGGGTCTGGCAACAGATGGCCCGCCTGGCCGGTGCCGACCACCTGCACGCCAGCGGGCTGGGCAGCAAGTTCTACGAACTCGACGAAGAAGTCGCCTCTAACATCCGCAGCCTCCTCGCACCTCTCGGACAGACCATCGCACCGTTGCCTGTGTTGTCCTCCGGGCAGAACGTCACCACCCCGGGCCCCACCTTCGAGGCAGTGGGTTCCACCGACCTGATGATGCTCGCCGGAGGCGGCGTCGCCGCCCACCCGGACGGACCAGGAGCCGGAGTGCGCAGCCTCCGCCAGGCCTGGGAAGCAGCCGTCGACGGAGTGCCGCTGCAGAGCGCAGCGGACAAACTCGCCGACACGGGAGACGATGCTCTCCTGCACGCAGTCCAGACATTCGCGAAAGGTGCCTGACATGCCCGCTTTCGGTTTCGTCGCCGACGACCTCACCGGAGCCGCCGACGTCCTCGCCCAAGCCCACCGCTACGGGCTGGAAGCCGCCTTGGTCATAGGGGACGCCCCACTGCCCACGGACACCGACGTCGTCGGGTTCGCCGGGCCTGCCCGTTCCCTGTCCGGCACAGCCTTCGACAACCTGGTCACCCGCGACCTTGCAGGCATCGCCACGCTGAACCTGGAGGTACTGCTCTACAAGGTCTGCTCCACCTTCGACAGCTCCCCCACTATCGGCAGTATTGGCCGCGGTATCCAGCTGCTCCACCAGCAGTTCCCGCTGCACGGACCCATCCCGGTCGTCCCGGCCCAACCCGCTTTCGGCCGATACACCGCCTTCAGCAACCACTACGCCACCCACGCAGGCCAGGTCTATCGGCTGGACCGACACCCGGTCATGTCCCGCCACCCCTCAACGCCCATGTCCGAAGCGGACCTGCGTCAGGTCCTGGCCGAACAGCTCGGCGACGACCAGGTACCCGGGGCCATCCATCTGCCGGCTTATGAAGACGGCACCTTCAAGGACGCTTGGGCGGGCCGGAGGCGGGAACCCGGGGCGAGGGCCTTCGTGGTTGACGCCGTCGATGAACACCACATGGATGCCGTCGCAGAAGCCCTCACCCGGGAAGAACACGGTCACGGTCCCTCGATCGTGGTCGGATCAGGCGGCATCATGGCAGCGCTGGCAAGGTCGATCTCAGACCAGGCTCCACGCACACCCGGCCCGCAGCGCCCGTCCGGACCGGTGCTGGCCGTCAGCGCCTCAGCCTCCAGCACCACAGCAGAGCAGATCAACGATGCGATCTCGAACGGTTGGGAGGACGTCCCGGTCCCTGCCGAGCTGCTGCAACGCGATGACACCGTCCTTGTCGCTGCCCTCGATGAGCGCGTTTCAGCCGCCCTACGGGCAGGACGAAACGTCGTCGTCCACACCACCCGCGGCGCGGCAGACCCCCGCTACGGTGCGAGCACACCAGTGGACGCCGGCTACATCGGCACCCTGATAGGTGGCATCGCGGCGCGGATGGCCGATGCCGGGCTCACCCGGGACATCGCTGTCTGTGGCGGTGATACCTCCAGCCATGCACTGATCGCCATGGGCGTGCGCCAACTGCGGGTCTCGGACCAGTTCGTCACCGCCGGCCCCATCCTTCGGGCCGACCGAGCCTCCGCCGCGGCCGGGTGCAGGCTGCTGCTTAAGGGCGGACAGGTAGGTCCCACAGATATCCTGCGCAGCTTCGCCGGCCAGCTACCCGGCTAGAAACTCCGAACAATTCCTCCACGCATCACAAGAACCAACGAAAGGCGGCCCCCATGCGGGCAGTAGTCAAAAACGCAGCCGAACGAGGCGTCACCTACGTCACGGACGCCGGCGATCCCAAGGCCACAGAAGGCTCAGTCGTCATCGAAGTCGGGGCAGCCTCCCTGTGCGGCACCGACCGTGAACTCTACGAATGGACCCCCTCCGCCCAGGCCTTCAACCTCAACCTCCCGGTCACGCTCGGCCACGAAGGCGCAGGAACCATCGTCGAGGTCGGCCCCGGCGTCACCGGCCTCAAAGTGGGCGACCAGGTCGCCCTCGAAAGCCACCTGACCTGCGGCCTGTGCTTCCCCTGCCGCACCGGTGACGCTCACACCTGCGAACGCACCGGAATCCTCGGCATGCACATCGACGGTGTCTTCGCCGAATACGCGGCCGTCCCGCAGGACATCTGCGTCAAGCTCCCCACCGGCCTGTCCCTCGAATCGGGGGCATTGCTCGAAGCCGCCGGCGTCGCCGTCCACGCGATCCAGCGCGCCAACTACTCCGTCGCCGGTCGGGCCGTGCTCGTGAGCGGTGCGGGCCCGGTCGGCCTCGTCGTGGTGAACCTGGCACTGCTCATGGGTGCCTCCCACGTCATCGCCGTCGACCCCAACCCCTACCGCCGCGCCCAAGCCGAAAAGCTCGGCGCGACCGCCCTGCACCCCAACGACGGCATCATCGACCGGTGCCGCGAACTGACCGGCCGCCGTGGCGGCTTCGACGTCGCCTTCGAATGCTCCGGCGCGCCCGGGACCCTGGCCACTCTCTTCGAAGCCGTCCGCCGGGAAGCAACTGTCATCACGGTCGGGCACCCCAGCCGCCCTGCTGAGGTCGACGTCGCCGCGTACATCAACAAAAAGGGCATCACCCTGCGCGGCATCTTCGGCCGCCGGCTCTGGGAAACATGGGAACAAAGCCTGCTGCTGCTGGACTCCGGCAAGCTCGAACTCGACTGGCTCATCACCCACCGCAAGAAGCTCAGCGAGATCGACGAAGCCGTCGAGCTCCTCACCGGAGACGCCTGCAAAGTCCTGCTCATCCCTGGCCTCGGCTAACCCACCCCGGCAACGGAACCAGCAGCCCCAACTGCAGTTCCCAACCACACAGCTATTCAATAGGAGAAATCAGTGTCGATTCCCATCAAGAAATTCCTGGAGAAAGTCCCCGGCGGAATGATGCTGGTGCCCTTGTGCATCGGCGCCGTCATCCACACCCTGGCCCCCAAAGGCGGTGAGTTCTTTGGCTCCTTCACCGGGGCATTCTTCACCGGCCTCACCCCGCTCCTTGCCGTGTTCTACTTCTGCCTCGGGTCAACACTGGAAGTCAAGGCAACGCCCTACATGCTGAAGAAAGGCGGCGTGCTCCTGGGCGCCAAGATCGGCGTAGCGATCCTCGTGGGCGTCATCGCCGGCAATTTCCTCCATGAGGCTCCCGTCGGCTCCGGCATCTTCGCGGGGCTTTCGGCCCTCGCTCTCGTGGCCGCACTGAATGACACCAACGGCGGACTCTACATGTCCCTGATGGGGCAGTTCGGGCGCAAACGCGACGCCGGCGCCTACTCGATCCTCTCGCTCGAATCCGGCCCCTTCCTGACCATGGTCACCCTCGGAATCGCCGGACTTTCCGCGTTCCCCTGGCAGGCGCTCGTCGGTGCCATCCTCCCGCTTGCGCTGGGCATGGTGATCGGAAACCTGGACAAAAGCATGCGGATTCTCCTGGCCCCCCTGGTGCCGGCCATGGTGCCGTTCCTCGGACTGTCCCTTGGGCTGACCATCAACCTCAACGCCGTCGTAGAAGCAGGGCTGCTCGGCATCGCCCTGGGCCTGTTCGTCGTCTTGATCGGCGGCGCGGTGCTGCTGCTGGCCGACAAACTCACCGGAGGAGACGGGGTGGCCGGACTCGCCGCGGCCACCACAGCCGGAAACGCCGTGGTCGTCCCGGCCATCGTGGCCGGGGCCAACCCCCTTTATGCCCCAGCCGCACAGCACGCCACTGTATTGATTGCAGCTTCGGTCGTGGTCTCGGCCGTACTCTGCCCGATCCTGACCGTGGCATGGGCCCGCCGGGTGCAGAAGAAAGAAGGACCAGAGAACACGCAAGACAGCTCCACGGACGAGAACGCGCTCCTCCCCAAGCACGCAGTAGAACCCCAGAACTGACCCGCGCAGTACTAAAAGCAACCGGCGGGGCGTGCAAGAACCCTGTCATTGCCGGCTCTTCGGAGGCCACCATCGACGCCGGCGGGATTCGCGCTTGTCTTGACGCTGGGGCAGGTGCGGTCGTTGCCAAGTCAGTCAACGAGTTACCCGCCGCCGCCCAGCAGCTCTTTTGGCGCCCGGTCCGGGAAGGGAAGCGCCGCTAAGCGTCTGCATGTTCGTACTTCCTATGCGGCGTAGGAACCGGTCAGGGCACCCAGCTCTGCTGAGGTGGGTGGGTTGGCGCCTTTCCGGGAGCAGGTGATGGCCGCTGCTCTGTTCGCGTAGGCGGCCAGGGCGTGCAATTGGTTCTGGGTGAGGCCATTCAGGCGTTCCCTTGCCTCTGCCCCGAGCAAACCCATCTGCGCGAGGCCGGAGATCAGCCCTGCCATGAAGGAGTCACCGGCTCCGACCGTGTCTTCCACCGTGACCACGTCACCGGGCATTTCAACCCGGCCAGTCCGGCTGAGGATGACAGGCCCCTGGGCACCGCGGGTCAGTGCCACGATGGACGGCCCGAGGTTCAGCCAGGCTTCCATCGCTTCATCCAGGGTCCTGCCTGGATAGAGCCAGTGCAGGTCCTCATCACTGGCTTTGGCGACGTCGCTGACCGCGACAAAGTCCTCCGCCTGTTGGCGGGCCCGGGTTACATCTGAACTGATGGCAGGCCGGCAGTTCGGGTCGAAGCTGACGGTGGCGTGGGGCCGTGCGGCCTCGATCAGTCCCCGCACCGAAGTCTTGCCCGGGTGCAGCACCGTCGCGATGGAACCGGTGTGGACATGGAGCGAGCCCTTCACGGCAGCCAGGGCCGGGATGGCTGCTCCGTTGATGTCCCAGCTAATGGAGAACGTGTACTGCGCGGCCCCGGTAGCGTCCAGGGATGCCAATGCGGTCGATGTCGGCAGCGAGCCGCCGACAATCGCACCTACACCGTTGTTTTCCAGATGCTCAGCTATCACCTCCCCACGGGAATCTTCGGCGAAATGGGTGACAAGGGTGGTCCGGAGATCCAGGCGGGCGCAGCCGACGGCAACGTTCAGGGGGCTGCCGCCCGGATGCGCCTGTGGAGCGGCGCTTCCCCGGAGTGGATCATCGATGATGTCCACGAGTGATTCGCCGATCACGGTGACCAGGGCACCGTCGTCGAAGAGTTCTGATTGGGGACCATTCTGGTGCGTTGGCATGGGCTGCTTCCTTGCTGCTCGGGGCTCAGGGTTCTCAGCGGCCCGGATAGACGACAGCTTTGAGCTGTCCGGGCTGCTTGCCGGCTTTGAGCGCTTCTTCAGACTCGGCGAGGGTGAACTTCCCGGTGATCAGGACGTCCAGATCCACCTTGCCGTCGGCGATCAGCTGGATGGCCAATGGCCAGGTGTTGGTGTAGCGGAAAACGCCCGACAGCCAGATCTCCCGGTTTTGGATGTAGGAGACAGGGAGCTCGACGTCGTCGGCTCCAAGGCCCACCAGGACAACCTTCCCCGCCGGCCCCACAGCCTTGATACCGGAACGGACCGCCTGCGGTGCGCCGGAAGCGTCAATGAATGCGTCGACGTCAAGCCCTTCCACGTTGTCAGTCCTGGCGTTGAGCGCGTGGGTTGCACCGTGTTCGAGGGCGAAGGCCAGGCGGTCTTCGGCGATGTCGCTGATGTAGATCTCGCTGGCACCGAACGCCCGCGCAGCCTGTGCCGCAATAATTCCGATGGGTCCGGCACCAGCGATCAGTACGCGGCTACCGGGGCGGATGTCTGCCCGCTCGCAGGCCCACAGCCCGACCGATAGCGGTTCGATAAGCGCCGCTGCCTCGTCGCTGACGCTGTCCGGGATGTCGTAGGCGAAATCGCTCTGGATGGTTACATATTCGGCGAAAGCACCGTCGATCGGCGGGGTGGCGTAAAACTCTATGTCGGGGCACAGGTTGTAGCGCCCGGCTTTGCACTGCTTGCATTTGCGGCAGGGACGTTGGGGTTCGACGGCGACCCGCTTGCCTATACGGGCAGCGTCAACGGCGCTACCGACGGCGGCGATCCGGCCGGAGAGTTCGTGACCCAGGATCAGCGGGTGGTCAACGACGTAATCGCCGATCCGGCCGTACTCGTAATAGTGGACGTCGCTGCCGCAGACGCCCACGGCGGCGACCTGCACCAGGACCTGATCGGGTTCCAACTGCGGGACTTCCAGGGTTTCCACAGCCATATCACCCTGGCGCTTCAGGACCGAGGCGCGCATGGTCTTCGGGGTTGCGGAGTAGCCCGCAGCGGTTTGTGCGGTTGATGTTGTCATCGATGTAGTCCTCTAAGAATCGAAATGGAAAGGCGTCTGCTACTTGACGGCGCCGAGCGAGAGGCCCTGGACGAGCTTGTCTTGGGCGGCGAAGCCGGCGAACAGCACCGGAAGGGAGATAACCACGGCAGCGGCGCAGACCTTGGCCAGGAACAGTCCTTGGCTGGAGACGAAACCTGTCAGGAACACCGGGGCTGTACCGGCGACAACGCCGGTGAGGACCCGGGCCAGAAGCAGTTCGTTCCAGCTGAAGATGAAGCAGATCAGTGCGGTCGCGGCAATGCCCGGCATGGCCACCGGCGCGATGATCTTGCGCAGCGTCAGGAGCAGCCCTGCGCCGTCGATCTGGGCCGCTTCAAGCATTTCCACCGGGACTTCGGCGAGGAAGGAACGCATCATCCAGACGGCGATGGGCAGGTTCATGGAGGTGTACATCAGGATCAGGAACCAAATATTGTCCAGCGCGCCAACCGTCTTGGCGAACAGGTAGAGCGGAAGGATCGCGGCGACCACGGGCATCATCTTGGTGGAGAGGAAGAAGAACATGACGTCCGTCCAGTTCTTCACCGGCTTGATTGATAATGCGTAGGCCGCCGGGATCGCCGGGACCAGCACAAGGGCCGTGGACAGGATCGAGGCGGTGGCGGAGTTGATCAGCGGCGGCCACGGGCTGACTCCGGAGCTCGCTCCGAAGAACTCCTTGTAGGCATCCAAAGTCAGGTTCGCGGCGATGGAAGGCGGGTTGGTGGCGGCATCCGTTTCGGAGTGGAACGAGGTCAGGATCATCCACAGGACCGGTGCTGCGAACAGCAGCGCCAACAGCCACGCGGCGATACCGGCGGCGGTGTTGTTGCGGGTGGGGTCCATCCGGGACTTACCGCGGCGGCGCGGTTCGCCGTCGAATCCTGCGGGCCGGGCGGCGTTGCGGGGTGTGGCAGGGGTGAGGGTGCTCATCGTGCGGCCTCCTTCTTGAAGAGCGAGAAAACGGTGCGGAGGGCGAAGGTCGCCACGACGATAGTGCCGATGACCACCACGACACCGGCCGCGGAGGCCAGGCCGTACTCGTTGGCAAAGTAGAACGTCTGGTAGATCGCGTAGGGCAGGTTCGCGGTGCCCAGTCCGCCTGACGTGAGGGTGAAGACGGCGTCGAAGTTCTGCACGATGTAGATCGCGCCGAGCAGTCCACCCAGTTCCATGTATTGGCGCAGGTGCGGGAGAGTGAGGTGGCGGAAAATGTCCCAGGCGGTTGCGCCGTCCATTTGAGCCGCTTCCACGGTGTCCATGGGCCGTGACTGCAGCCCGGCGAGCAGAATGAGCATCATGAACGGCGTCCACTGCCAGACCAGCGACACGACCACTGCCATCAGCGGGGCTTGGGAAAGCAGGTCCGGTTGGGGCGGGTTGTTGCTGCCGAAAAGGGACCAGATCCAGGTCAGGGAGCCGTTGATGAGCCCGTAGGTGGGATTCAGGAGGGCGTGCTTCCAGATCAACGCCGCGGCGACCGGGACCACGAGAAACGGTGCGATCAGCAGGGTCCGGGCGAGTCCGCGGCCGATGAACTTCTTATCCAGGAGCAGGGCCAGGCCCAGTCCGATGACCAGGCTTACCAGGACCACCGAGACGGTCAGGATGACGGTGGTGAGGATAGCCTGGCGCAGGTCGGGGTCCGTGAGGACCTGGACGTAGTTGCTGAAACCGGCGAATCCGGTCTGGTCCGGGCGGAGGCTGTTCCAGTTCAGGAACGAGATGATCAGGGTCACCACGAACGGGAGCTGGGTGACGATGATCAGGAAGACCAGGGCTGGCAGCAGCGGCGCACGCCGGGCCCAGGCCAGGGCAGGTTCGCGCGCCTTGGCGTTCTTGGAAGGTTTGGGTGCGCTGTGCCCGGAGCGGGCGATGCGCGCTGTTGCGGTAGTCATTTGATCTCCTGCGGTTCCATGGCCCGCCCGACGGCAGGCCATGGAACCGGTTGATGGTTGTTACTTCTTGTACTTGTCGCCGATTTTTTGTGCGGCATCCTGGCCCTTGGCCAGCGCGTCGGCCACGGAGCCCTGACCCGCGATCGCGGAGCTGACGCCCTGCGAGACGGTGGTGCCCAGGTCGGCGAACTCGGGAATGCCCACGAACTGGATGCCCACAACCGGGCGCGGCTGGACTCCGGGGTTCTTCGGGTCTGCGTTTTCGATGGCGGTGCGTTCGGCCTGGAAGAACGGGGCGGCTTTCTGGAAGTCGGCGTTCTCATAGGTTGAGATGCGTTTGCCGGAGGGGACCTTGGCCCAACCCAGCTGGGAGGCTACGAGGTTTTCGTATTTCTGGGAGCTGGCCCAGGCGATGAACTTGTCCGCAGCGTCCTGCTTCTTCGAAGCTGCCTGAACTCCCCAGGACCAGGTCCAGAGCCAGCCCGAGGACTTGGTTTCCTTCACCGGAGCCTGGACATAGCCGATCTTCCCCTTCACGGGTGAGTCAGCCGCCTCAAGGGAACCGGCGGCCGAGGTGGCGTCGTACCACATGGCGGTTTTGCTCTGGCTCATGTTGTTCAGGCATTCCGTGAAGCCAGCCTGGGCAGCCCCGGCTTCACCGTGGGCACGGACCAAGTCCACGTAGAACTGGGTGGCGGCGGTGAATTCGGGAGCGTTGACCTTCGCGTTCCAGTCCTTGTCGAACCAGGTGCCGCCGAAGGTGTTCACGACGGTGGTCAGCGGCGCGAAGACCTGGCCCCAACCCGGCTGGCCACGCAGGCAGATGCCCTTCATCCCCGGAGCAGCCCCGTCAGCCTTGGCAGCCAGATCGGCGACCTGGTCCCAGGTGGGCTTCGCCGGCATGGTCAGGCCCTTCGCGTCGAAAATGTCCTTGCGGTACATCAGGAAGGAGGACTCTCCGTAGAACGGCTCGCCGTAGAGCTTGCCGTCCTTGCCGGTGAGAGAAGCCGTGTAGGCCGGAAGGATGTCGGCCTGGTTGAAGGACGCGTCTTTCGCGACGCTGTCCAGCGGCGCCAGCCAGCCGTTTGCCGAGTAGAACGGGATTTCGTAATTGGACAAAGACGCGACGTCGTACTGTCCGGCCTGACTGGAGAACTCCTGGCTGATCTTGGCCCGCACGTCATTCTCAGGGAGGATGGTGTAGTTGACCTTGATCCCGGTTTCCTTGGTGAAGTTATCCGCGGTGAGCTTTTGCAGATCCTCCATCTGAGGGTTGTTCACCATCAGGACATTGATGCTGTTCTGATCCCCGGCCGCGGTGCCGCCACCGGCGCCGGAACAGGCCGAAGCAGAGAGCACGATACACAGGGCGCCGACAGCCAGTGAGGCCGCACGTATTTTCGGGCGCATTAAGGACTCCTTTGTTCTTCAAGGGGTGCGCAGCCGCGCTTCGACTGCCGTGTCGAGGTGCGGGACTGGGCGGGCATCAGGATTGGATAATCCCGACGTGCCGCGCTGATGTTCCTCAACAAGCAGATGCGCTCGTTCGGTTTCGTCGAGTTGCAGTGCGTCGGAAAGGGCATCCAGTACGGACGCGGAGGCCCCGGCTATGGTTCCGAGCTCGAGTTTGGCGTAGTAGTCAACGCTGACACCGGCGAGCATCGCGGCCTCGGAACGGCGCAGTCCCTTCACGCGTCGATTGGGCCCTGAGGGTATTCCGGCAAGTTCGGGGGTGAGCTTGGCTCATCGTCACATGAGGTACTCGCGTACCTCGGCTCGGTTGTCCATCCCTTTGACGTTACGACGATCCGGGCGAATGAGGGATGCCCCGCGAGTACACCTCTTGCCAGGGACTTCCTCGGTGCTTGCGCGTGGGTTTTGCTGGTTATATGTCTGATTCCTTGCCCTTCTTCGATCGTAAGAGCCGCTATGGCCGGTGGCTGGCGGCCCTGCTGCTCGTGTTGACCGTCTTCGGACCGATCTCCATGGATCTGTACCTTCCGGCACTCCCGGCCCTGACCGCCGAACTTGGGGCGCAGACGTCCCTGGCTCAGCTGACGGTGACAGCGTGCCTGTTGGGCCTGGCGGCGGGGCAACTGGTCGCCGGGCCCTTGTCTGACCGGTTCGGCAGGCGCACACCGCTCCTGGTCGGGGTGGCGGCCTACGTTGTTGTCTCGGCACTGTGCGCGGCGAGCCCAACCGTGGAGCTGCTGATTCTTGGCCGTCTGGTCCAGGGCCTGGCCGGCGGTGTTGGCATCGTCATCGCACAGGCAGCGGGCAGGGACCTGTACGACGGCCGCCAGCTGATCCGCTTCTACGGTAAGTTGACCGTCATCGGCGGCTTTGCCGCCATCGTCGGTCCTTTGTTGGGCGGTGCATTGTCGGCCGTGATGAACTGGCGCGGCCTGTTCCTCGTCCTTGCCGCCATTGGTGCGCTGATTCTCGCCAGCGTCATTTTCGGGTTCCGCGAGACCCTGCCCAGCGGATCACGCACCGCGGGTGGGTTTGGGCAGGTGGGCCACGACATTCGGGTGCTGTTCGGAGACCGCAGGTTCGTCGGGGCTGTTTTAGTCCAGGGGTTCGTCTACGCCGCCTTGTTCGCCTACCTCAGCGGCGCCACCTACGTTCTGCAAGGTGTCTACGGTCTGTCACCCCAGCAGTACGCCATGGCCTTCGGCCTGAACTCGGCCGGATTTATGGTTTTCGGCTATCTTGCCGGACGCTCCAGCGAATGCTGGAGCATCACCGGAACCCTCGTAGCAGGCCTAGCCATGTGCGCGGCCGGAGCAGCAGGAATACTCCTCGCCGGTATCACCCACCTGCCCCTGGCCGCCGTGATGGTCTCGCTGCTTCTGCTGGTTAGCGGGACCGCCGTCACCAGCCCGCCCTCGACCACAATCGCGCTAGCCGGCTACCCGAACATCGCCGGAGCCGCATCATCGTTCCTCGGTGCCGCACGCTTCGCCTTCGGGGGACTTGCGGCCCCTTTGGTCGGCCTCGCCGGAGCACTAAGCATCCTCCCCCTCGGCCTGGTGATGGCCGTTTCGATCGTCCTGGCGGCGGCGACCGGGCTGGCTCTCCTTCCGCGCTCGTCGCGCCCGAGTCCGGCGACGGCGTCGGCGGCAAACACGTCCGCAGAACCACTTGCGTCGGAAGCAGTTAGCGTCCCCGGCCATTAACCCGGTGGGCGAGCGAACGGTACGCCCAACCCCTCCACTCAACGGAACTGAAAGGAATTCAATGAACGACAACGTGTTCGGCCAGATCTTCCCGCTCGGCGAGAAGAACGACGCCTACGCTCAGTTCTTTACCGGCCAGAGCTACCTGGCTCCGCTCGCCGGCGGTAGGGTTCCGGTCGCCAACGTGACCTTCGAGCCCGGATGCCGCAACAACTGGCACATCCATCACGGCACCGACGGCGGAGGGGACCAGATCCTGCTGTGCACCGCGGGCAGCGGCTGGTACCAAGCCGACGGCAAGGAGCCCATCAGCCTGGAGCCCGGAACGGTGATCCATGTCCCTGCCGGCACCAAGCACTGGCACGGCGCGAAGGCAGACTCGTGGTTCTCCCACGTCGCCTTCATCACCCCGGGCGAAGGCGTCAACAACGAATGGCTCGAACCCGTCACCGACGAGGTGTACGGCGAGCTACCCAAGAACGGAGATCACGCATGAACATTTTGAACGAGACCCTCACCCTGTCAAACCGCGTCGAAATCCCGAAGCTGGGGCTGGGCACGTGGTTCATCGACGACGACAAGGCCGCCGACGCCGTGCGCCAGGCCATCTCGATCGGGTACCGCAACATTGACACCGCGCAGGCCTACGGCAACGAACGAGGCGTCGGCGAAGGCGTCCGCACCTCCGGCATCGCCCGCGACGAACTCTTCGTCTCCACCAAGCTAGCGGCCGAAATCAAGGACTATACGGAGGCCCTCGCCGCGATCGACGGGTCGCTCCAGAAGTTGGGCCTGGACTACATCGACCTGATGCTCATCCATGCGCCGCAGCCATGGAACGACTTCCGTGGAGGCGACTACTCCGCGGGCAACCTCGCCGCATGGCAGGCGCTCGAGGAGGCACATCAAGCGGGGAAGATCCGCGCGATCGGCGTGTCCAACTTCCTGCAGACCGACCTGGAAAACATCCTCCAGCACGGCACGATCGCGCCGCACGCGAACCAGATCCTGGTGCACGCCGGCAACACCCCCTCGGAACTGATCGACTACTGCCAGTCCAAGGGCATTGCGGTGGAGGCGTACTCCCCCATCGCCCACGGCGAGATCCTGGAGAACCAGGACATCGCGAGAATCGCCGAGAAATACGGTGCGAGCGTGCCACAGCTGTGCATCCGCTACACACTGCAGCTCGGCACCGTGTCGCTGCCCAAGACAAGCAACCCTGAGCACATGCGCTCCAACGCCCGGGTGGACTTCACCATCTCCGACGAGGACATGGAAGCTCTGCGGGCTCTCCATGACACAGACTACGGCGAGCAGGCCGCATTCCCCGTCTATTCCGGAAAGTAGAGGAGCACCACTATGGCCGAAAAAGTAACGGCAGGCAGGGACGCGCTCGGCGTTTTCGCCCCGACGTTCGCCGGACTCAACGACGATGTTCTCTTCGGACAGGTCTGGTCCCGCGAGGAGCAGCTCTCACCGCGCATTCGCAGCATCGTCACTGTGACCGCACTGATGTCCAGCGGAGTGCTCGACAGCTCGCTCCAGCACCACATAGGACTCGCCAAAGCCAACGGCGTCACAGCCGAGGAAACGGCCGAGGTGCTGACACACGCGGCGTTCTACGCCGGCTGGCCCAAAGCGTGGGCCGCGTTCCGCATGGCAAAGGAAATCTACGGGGCCTAAACAGCAGAGGCACGAGAGGGGCACCGCCCACTCGACCGGCGCCCCCAAACCGGCGCGAAACGAAGCTGCCCCCCCCCCGACTCGGCGCCTCCAAATCTCAGGTCGACGAACCCAGGCCCAACTGATCTCACTTAATTGGCTTGCAGGAAGTCGATAAACGAGGCGAGGGCGGCGGAGCTACCCATCGTCCGGGCGGCCTGACGCGCTGCAGCGCATCCCAGGGTGGCCGTGGAGTTGCCGCCTCTCAAAAGAAGCCTGCACTAATTTTCATCGGATCATGCCGCTCGGCTTCGCGATTGCCATGAACAAGTAGCAAACAAAGAAAGATCGGCACCAAGCACAGGAACAGAG
Source organism: Arthrobacter bambusae (assembly GCF_030812595.1). Classification (GTDB taxonomy): domain Bacteria; phylum Actinomycetota; class Actinomycetes; order Actinomycetales; family Micrococcaceae; genus Arthrobacter; species Arthrobacter bambusae_B. Next base: position 144,265 of record NZ_JAUSSZ010000001.1, on the reverse strand, counting down.
GCAATGGACAAGAGAGGACCCGCGGGCGGGCACACCGACCCGTCACAAGCCATGTTCCCGAGACCGCAGACATCCATTCACAAGAAGCGGGAGCCAGCAAATCCCTGGCCCATGGAAAGTGAGGAGAGAGCCGGAGACAAGTAGAAATGCCCTCGGCGGGAAGGCCGAAAAAATACTATTAGTCCCCAGCGGGACGGAAATCGCATGGCACGGACCGACGAAACAGAAATCTCTCGAAGTCATGTCGTGCCAAATCCCCGACCCCATGAACAGGTGTAGGCCACCCCGGACCTACCGAACAGAACCGAAGGAGGAATCCGCGTGACACCATCTGAGAGCAAGCGGAGCGCCCACCAGCCAGGACGCTGAACTCGCCCCCACCCAAACTGAACAGACCGCACCCGGCGGCCAGGCACCAACAGGGACGATGACGCAGAGGCACATGTCAAGCTTTGTACACACTTAAAAGCAAAAACCCCTCTGACGTGGGGTTATGCTGTGCCCGAGGTGGGACTCGAACCGGGTTCCCTCCCCCGGAAACACAGGGAACTTCCCAAAACATGCCGAGTACGGCCCGGTCCGGCACCGGTACGGCCGAGTCCGACCGCCAGGGTGTGCACATTGTGCACACCCCCTTTTATGTGCCGTCGCACGCTCCGGACAGGCTCAAGGCGAGCCTGGCACAGGCGGCCACATTCACTCCCGCTGGCGCCCCGCCGTCCAGGGATGACTCGACGGTCCGGTCACAGTTCATCAGTAGCTCACCTCCTTCGAACATTCATGGTTCCAACAACGAACCACTGCATGACCGGCCCTTGGATCAGGCAAACGTCATGAAACCGCAGCATGGGTGAACCTCGCCCGAAGGTGTGCAGGGAAACCCAGGGCCTTGGCATGTCGGGTTGGACGGACGACCGAGGAATCAGGTCCCGAACCAATAAACCGCCCGTCCAGCCGGCCCGTCAACGAATACAAAACACATGCCCAAGCCACGCACAGGGACTAGGTTAACTGGCGTGCCCGTCCCTCCCGGCAGGCTGATAGTTCCGAACGTGGCCGGGAAAGCTGCCCTTTGGCATTGTCAGGCAGATTTGAGGAGAGCGGTGAGCGACCCGCGAATGGCGCCTACATCGATGTCTCCGGCTGTCTCCTTTACCAGATGTTCGGCTAGCCGCCGCGGCCACAGTACGTGAACTCCGCGGGTTGCAAATGCACCCCCGATGAGCGGCCAATCGGCTTCGACGAAACACAGCGCCCCGGTGACCGGGACATCCGTGAGGAGGTTGCGCACCACGTCGACCTGTTTGAGGACCCCGTCGACCAATTTCGTGCAGTCGCGCCGGCCCACGAGAAGCTTTTCGACGCGCGGTCGAAGGATCCCGCCCTCGACCTTCAGCTCGGGCCTGCCCTTGTACCGCTTGGCGTCGATCACCCAAATCCCGCTGCCGGTGATGACGATATGGTCAATGTTGGCTTTCGAACCGGGGATAAGACGGTCGTGAAGAACAGCGATGCTGTCGGTGGCCAGGGAGTCGAGCCGGGTCCCGAGGCGCTCCTCACCGATGGCACCCCGCTCCCAGGCCTTGGTGCTTTGCCGCTCGTCCGAGAGTGCGACGGCGAGGCCACCCAAGCGACCCCATTTCTCGCGGAGACTCGCCTCATCTTTGGCCGTGCGCCGCTCGTATTCGCGTCGTGCCGAGGACCCGGCTACTCCGGACCCTGCGGGCGAGAGCTCGGCGGACGGGTGTTCGAGATCCGGAAGTAGGGGTCCCGTTGCCTCGCGGGCGCACGCGAGGCACAAGACCGTCTTCGTCTCGCTCTCGTACGTCGCTTCCGTCCCTGCAGGAAGAGACGCGCCGCACATCCGGCAGGTTCCGGCATACCGAAGCCGCAACTGCTTCACGAGCACGCGCCGTGAGTCATCGGAGTTGGGCAGAAGACGAGAATTCTCTTGGGCACGGGAACAGTCTGCCAACGGAAGGCCCCGATCGGAAGAACTCACGACGGCAAGATGCTCAGGAGCCTTCACTTCACGCCCGGCGAGGTCGTCAGCAATCTGATGCGCGTCCCGGACGGAGCGGGCGAGCCGGTCCAGTTTGGTCACCACGAAGCTGCCGCCGGCGCGGCAAGCGGCCAGAGCTTCACGCAACCCCGGGTGGTTCCTGTCTCTACCGGTGAAACCGTGCTCGACATAGATCCGTTTGAGCTCAATACCCAAAGCTGACAGGGCATCCCACTGTGCGGTGAGGTCCTGTTCCTCAGAGAGACTCTTGCGTAACCGACCAGCAGTTCAGATATGTGTAGAGCAGCGTGCCATATATGGCCCCCCGGATTCTGTTGATCGAAGCAACACCCAATCCAGGGAGTTCCTTCGATGTATCAACAGTTCGATTCGCCCACGGGTGTTAGGTTTCTTGCCCTCATCAAGGAAGGCAAGAGTTTCAGAGAATCAGTACGGGTGACTGGAGTCGGTAAGGAGACCGGTTACCGGTGGTTGCGTGATGAGTACCTCCGATTCCGCAGCCAAGGCCTCGACCACGTAGCTGCCCAGACCGAACTGGGGTTCACCTCGCGCAATGCGGAGAAATGGAACGAACGCTTCCTGAGAGGCTCCGGGCGCCATCACTTCCAAGTCGCCCCAGCTGTTGAGGAAGCGTTCTGGTCCTCATACTCCAGCGGCATGAGCGTATTGGCTGCTGCCACATCAGCAGGCGTAAAGCATACAACTGGGTACCGGTGGGTCTACCGTCGTTTCATCACCTTGCGAAGCCAGCTGCCCCTGGCAGAGGTCATAAACGTTTTACGACTGTCGCGGAGGACCTCCCTCAGGTGGGAAACCCAGCGGAAAAAAGAACTGGAAGTCGAGAAAGCACGTCTGCTGAAAGCCGAGCGGGACGCGATTCGGACCGCGAGGATCGTTGCCGAGAGGGTTGCAGCTCCTTTGTCTCCAGCACAAAAGCGACGCGCGTTGCGGGAGACACGATATTGGGAGTTGGTGAGCTCCGGTGCTTCTAATGCTGCCGCTTGCAGGATATTGGGCGTGAGCAGGGTTATCGGGACACGGTTTCGGAACCAGAGGGCGGAACAACCACGGGCCAGCCTTAAACCTCCCTCGGGCAGGTACTTGTGCCTGCGCGAAAGGCTTCATATGGCGGATCTGCTCCGCATGGGATGCTCTTTACGGCAGATTGGCAGGGAGCTGGGGAGGCATGCGTCGACCATCAAACGGGAGCTTGACCGGCACCGTGATCCCCGGGGGCGCTACTTGCCGCATATCGCCGATCACGATGCGCGCAGCCAGAGGCGTCGGCCGAGGGAGCGGAAATTGCAGGCTAATCCACGCCTGCACGCACTGGTGCAAACAAAGCTAACCGGTCATTGGTCCCCGGAGCAGATCTGCGGGTGGTTAGCACTGGAATTTCCCGATGAACCAAGGCTGCGGCTCTGTCCGGAGACAATCTATCAAGCACTATTGTTCGGCGACCATGGCGGGTTAAGAACGGACGGCAAGACTCGACTGCGCACAGGGCGAAAGATCCGAAAGCACCGCTGGCGGACAGGATCGGGCCACGGTTCCGTCGTGAGGAACATGACGATGATTCATGAAAGACCGCCAGAGGTTGATGCCAAAATACAGGCCGGCCACTGGGAAGGTGATCTCATCGTGGGGGTTGGTTCCGCATCAGCCATGGTCACCCTACGCGAACGCAAGACCCACTACGGGATCATCGTTAACCTCCCAAACGGACACACCGCGGCCCAGACCAACCAAGCGATCATGACTGCCTTCTCAGGCTTGCCGGCTCACCTGAAGCGGACACTTACCTGGGACCAGGGCGTGGAAATGGCCCGGCATCAGGAACTAGCGGCGGCTGTAGGCATCAGAATTTACTTCGCGGAGCGGTCCAGCCCCTGGCAACGCGGCGCGAATGAAAACTTCAACGGTCTGGCCCGCCAATACTTTCCCAAAGGCACCGATCTATCCAAGCACCCCGATGAATACGTCAGTAGCGTCTGCAAAGAGCTAAACACTCGACCCCGCAAAACCCTAGGTTATCTCACTCCAGAAGTGCTATTCCAAACCGAAAGGCGCTCTTGCCGTTCGCTGTCTGAGTACACTCAGATGCAGTCGACGCCGACGATGAGGTGATGAATTGGGCACGAAATCGAAAAAGATCATGGCCATGGTTTTTGCCTGGATCGTGGGAGTCGGGGCAGGCGCCGGCATTTTTGCTCTGCTTCAGAACCCAGCGGACAAAGGGTACTGGTCAAGCGTCGCATTCCTTGCCGCTATTCTGCTGGCAATGATGGTCGCTACCTGGGTACGGGATGACAGGCCGAGGATGCGTCACGGGCTTTGGGCAATCGCACTGGCCCTCATCATTCCGGCGATCATCCTGGCATTCTCATTTGGAACCGCACCCGCACTTGGTGCCTTCGCTGGAGGCCTGACGATTGCGCTCATCATCACTTGGCCGTACCTAACGGCTAAGGGAACAGCACCCAAAATTGGCCGCTAAGCAGGGTAGAACAGCCGTCCACTTAACTCCCTGCTGAAGCACTGTTCAAACGCAAACGGTCACTCCGTTCCGTCTTCTGAGTACTGTAAGAAACAGCCGACCGCCGTGCCGCAGTTATCCATTGTTGCGTCGACCCCTAGAATCCGCCGCCCCCTCACCGGTCAGATCACCGGACTGGTCTTACGGGACAGTCCACGGCCCGGAGCCTCGAGGGTGCAGATCCACTGACGGACTGTCCGGTCGAGGACCGGCTTACGGACGGGAACGACGGAGCGGTTCAGCGCTCCCGGTACGCTGTGCCTATGCAGGTTCGTGAAGCCACCATGGATGACCTGGGACATGTGAATGCGGTCTGTGATGCCAGTGGACGAACTCGCTGGACCAGCGAGATGGTCGCTCCAAGGAGCGACCGTGTCGTTCTGGTGGCTATCACACAGGATGAAGTAATCGGCGTGGCCAAGACGCATCTCCACCCGAATCCCGAAGGCAACGCTCCAGCGGGCCACTATCTCGGTGGCGTGGAAGTCGCTCCGGGGTTCCGCCGGCGAGGAATCGGTTCTGCACTAACCCGGGCGAGATTGGAATGGATCTGGTCCCGGGATTCGACTGTGTACTACTTCACCAACGAACACAACATGGCATCCATCAGGATGCATGAGGCTCTCAACTTCCGGCCGATCGCCCGATTCTCGGAGATTCGCGGAGTGACCGCTGACGACGGTCAGTCAGAGCTCATCCTTTTCGAGGCCTCCCGGTAAGCGATCCTTGACCGTACGCTCCAGTCACCTATCGTCTTAGGTGAAGGAGTCAACGAAACCGGATGCAACCCCAACGACTAGGCACAACAGATGTCGCCTATCCGTGCAGCAGTCCCTTCCGTGGACGACCGTATCGGACTGATAGATGCCCTCTTGGGCCACTCAGCTTAGGTTCTAGATCAGAACCCGTTCGATCTCCACACTCTCGCCTAACTCTGCAAGTGCGGTGAACAACTCCTCGTGCGATCGTGCCGGCTCAAGGCTGATGGCCACATAGCCTGGTGCGAACCACTCACACAAGTACTCCAACCGGCCGAGCAGGTCATGTAACCGCGGGTGCACCGTGTTGACGTCCTCGGGTCGCTTGACGGCGACCCTCACAACACCATTGCCCGATCGCTGAACCACCGACTGGATCACGTAACCGGTCGCAGCCTCAGCGCGCACAACATCGCCGAGTGCCATGTCGTAGGCGAAGAACGGGATACAACAAAGTTCGAAGTGATCATCGCCCACTCGCTTGGTCCAGAGTTGCTCGAAAGTGTCACTGCCTCCGACGTCATCGACCGCTACGTGCAGCATGAAACTCGGCACTGCTCGGCACACCGGGTTCGGATGAGTCGCGATCATCACGGACCACCGCAGATCGAAGTGCCCGAACTCGACCCGCGACGCTCCAACAGCCGTTCCACCGATATCTCGGCCATCAACCGCTCCAATTCAGTACCGTGGATGTGCACCATTACCTGAGACCCTACTGCCTGTCAGAACTCGTCGAGACGAAACTGCGAAACCACACCAAGCACGACGAATGATGCAGCGGCAATGATGATAACCAGGAGTGCGGAAGTTGGGTCGTTGGACCCGCCCCGTTGCCCCGTAACCAGCGGGTAGATAACAGTGGCCGCCCCCGGCAGAATCACAAAAAATGGCGCCTACGCCAACGTAAATCGCCGTTCCGACTTCTGCCGTCATCTCACCAGGCTTGCCGAGAGGCGACGCGCGTTAGAACTCCTCGGCGTACCGAACTTAGGCACGATAAAGGCGCCGACGCATAGGAGATGGAAGGTGTGCGGTGAGGGATCCTTTGCCGGGCACCATGTCGCCTCGTCAGGAACAGATCTTGGGTAATCCTGTGGCACCGGGACGAGCACGGAAGGTAACGACGTGGCCACTGTCATCCCGAAATACAGCCAGTGGACCGGACACAGTCACCGTGCCGGCCTGATAAGGGTTCCCCCATCCCGGAGGGGGATTACCCTGACCATCGTTCAACGGTGTTTCGGCAATGAAGAACGTGTCGTCGACGCGCAATTCCTCGATCCCGCAGTGCGTATAAAGCATGATTGGCATGCCGGAAGCATTAGGGGTCGGCGCTTCCGGGGAGGCTCCGGTCATCGGCGTGACGGGACCTGCGCACCCACACAGGACGGCCGAAAGCGTAACGGTCAATAATGAGAGTCTGATTTTTTCGGCCATTCGACCCACCCCAATTCCCGATCAGGCTCACAGAGTAGGCCGTGGGAAAGGTCGCCACAATATTAGGGCTGGTCACGTTTTCCTTACGCGTCCGGTAAGGGATCGGCCTGGGGCGGCTAAGCCGTGTCCCTGCAGATAAGAGCGGCCGAGCGCTAATTCTTCCGTCGCCCGAAGCCCCATCCAGGCGCCAGCTGGCCGCCGTCTACAAATAAGTTCATCAGCGTACGCAGGATCCGTCGCCAGAAACTTCGCTCTGAGCTCACCTTACTCATCTCGAGTTGCCGGTCACGCGTGATGCTGGGGCCAGTTCCAGCGCTTTGGCGGAGGGTATACAAACCTCGCGATCGTGGTCGACACCCACCCGATACAGAAGCCCCCGAACACGAGGAGATATGTCTGTATACCCTCAGGGCCGCGGAAAGACAGCGCAACCGTGAGGGCAATCGCCCAGGCCACCGCCAGGCCGACACTGTAAACCCAATAGTTCCTGAAACGGCTCATTAGTACTCCCGTCCGCTTTCGAGGCCCGTTAAGCTCATGGTCATCCCATTCCATCTACAGGGCAAGGGCTCCTGCGATTGGGCCCTTGGGTGGTGCAGCGTGTCAGCTGAAGATATTCAGGAGCGCCCGTTAGCCGATCGGCTTACGGGAATCGTCAAGGCCATGCCCTGACCACATGTTCAGGGTTCTGGGGACGTCCGTGGGAACCAATCGACATCTAGTTTCAGTTCATGGAGACTTGGCCAAGAGAGGGCCCAAGTAACTAACGCTCCCTCGTGACCAAAGAAGGATTGGGGACTGATGGCTAGTTTCTGGAACAGGAAGACACCGGCTTTTACCTTTATCCCCGTCGGAATCGTGGATGTCGGGTTGTTTATCGCGGCTTCAGGTGGCAGTCGATTTGGCTACTGGCCGCCGACGGTCCTGCTGGTTGTAATCCTTCTTTCGGTCGTCAATAACTTCAGGATCGACCGACTGGAACGTGAAAGACCATAGTAAAAAGGTTCGACCCCGTCATCCGGCTCGAGTGCGCCCTTAAGCCGATCCTTCACCGGGGCGGGCCGAGGTCTGCTCTGGGCGCGGCTTCGCACGGAGGTCGTCTTGCATTCAACTTAGTGAAAACTGGTCTGTTGCAGTGGTGTAGCGAAGGACCGGCGCGCCACTCGAACCTTCTTCTCTAATCACGACATCTCGACGAAGCGTGGTTCCGAGCTTTCTCATCAAGTGGGCTAAGCCGTCCACTGTGGCCTGGTTGACTAGTTCCCGGAGGTCGAGGTCGAAAATCACGGCGTGCGGGCCGGGGAAGAAGTTGATGCGTATTCCGTTGACGGGCCAAACAGCAAAACTCTCAAGTTCGGCGAGACCGTGTCTATTGGGCGGCAGTGGTGAATGGCCGTCACTGGTTGTCAGTTTCCAGCCGCTGCGGTGCAGCATCGTAAACACAGCATCCCATTCGTGTTCTGTACTTCCGAGTACCTCGCCATCAGGGAGCACGCCGGGGTCGTCCCCGAATGCCTCACGGAAGCGCGCCCAATCAAAATCCGACGTCATGGGCACAATCATGGCGCAGATCGTTCAGAGGTCGTTAGATTGCTCCATTGGGAGGCTCGATAGCCGTGCCCGAATAGCGGTCCTTCACGGGGCGCCCGATAGCCGATCCTTTACCGGACGGGCGTGCTCGATTGGTCGCCTGTACCCGTGAAGTGCAATGGAACACGCACGCGCGAGACGGACCATGCCATGAGACGATTCCTTAGGCTTATGGCGCGAGTCGCGTGGAGTCAAGCCACTCCCGATCGTTCCAGAGGACGGGCGTGGCCCCGACTGGATCAAAACGGATCCGAGGATCATTACTCTGTACGAGGGAAAACATCCTGTTCCCGAACAGAGCGGCTTCGCGGGAGCGCTGGGCGATGATATCCAGAAGGGCTTGGGCGGGCACAGGACAAGCCAAAGCGAAGGCGTCGTAGCCGATGAACACCAATGCGAACCCTGTTGCATTGGCGTCCCAACCGTAGTCATGCGAGATGACATCCCGAAGGCAGTCGTTCAAGGCGTCTAAGTTACGCCCGTAGTAGTTCGGGAAATCAAGAGCCTCGGATATCGCCCCGTGCATATCTGTCGTGCTCGACCACGACGATGCATCCAAAATAGTGACCTGGTAGCCCCGCTCGGCTAGCCATGTGATTGTCCCATCGAGCACTTGCCGTCGATAAAACAACGAAACCGCCGTGTTCACCACAAGGTGGAAGGCGCGATCCTGGCTAAGATCCGCCTCAGAGTCGAAAGCATTCATGCGGAGAGCTTACGGGTCCTCCACCGTGCAGCGAGCAGGCGCGATCAACGGAGATAACCTCGGCGAGTCAGGAAGATGCGCGAGTCCGCCTGACCGACTCACGGCCCGGTCAGCGGCGTCCGTAAACCGATCCCTCACCGGACGCTATCTCCTGCTGCGGTCTAACCGCATTTTCCTGCTTCGAGGGAGAGCATGACACGGTGTGGCTGACTTTCCGCCCGTTACCAAGGGGGTCGCAGGCGGAGCAGCGGTCGGAGAGACGGCAGGTACAGCAATTTCCGCCGGCGGCGTCAGTGCGGCGATCGATGGCCTAGCATGCTTCTGGCACCATGCGTCTCCCAGTGAAACCGATAAAGCTGCTTGTGGCGGATTTGCCATGGGCGTTCTGACCCTCGGCTTCGGTTCTGCTGGCAACGCAGGCGGGGAGGCCTTCTTCGGCGCCAAAGAAGTGGCCGAGGGCAACAAGGCTGGCTGGGACCTAGCAGGAGGCCTTTTCGGCACCGGCGGTTCGCTATCGACATACCCTCCTGTAAGGGAGTTAAGTACACCTCGTGACAAATAACGGAAGAACTGACATGTTCACCGAAGAGTGGGAACCGAGAATCGGCCAAGAAGCCGCACTAACACTCAGGAGTGCATACAAGTACATCCGGTTCTTCTTCTTAGTGTGGGTTGTGGTCCTGGTCGTCCCGGTCGCTGCAATGCTCTCGCCGACCATGCCGTTCTGGTTCAGCATTCTAGGATCGGTCGCGATTGTTGCGCTGTTCTCAGTGACGGCCCTAGCATTCGGAACGTTTTCGATCCGCCGGAAGCGGGCCGGCCGACAAGCCTGGGAATACCTCGGCAAGCCGCCACAGCTCCGTCAACGACGGGTTCTGCGTTATGCCCTGCGAAGCCCGGAGGTCTTTGACAACTACCTCGCTCAGAAGGGCATCGCCCCGAAAGGGAACTATCCCTCGCTCGCCTCAACCCAGGCTATCGCGAAAGCCAGACGCAAGTATCAGAGCCCAGGCGCCCCCACGGCATGACGTGTCGCGAAGCGGATTTGAGCGGTCACCAATTGATCATATGGTGACCGCCCGTTAGCCGGTGGCTCAACGGGCGCCGCTGTGTCCGATTTAGGATCCTTCTCCGGACGCCGGTATGACGATGGGAGAACGAATAGATGGCCCCGCGCCATTGATCCACTATCTTGGCAGAGTCTCCATGAACTGAAACTGGATGTCGATTGGTTCCCGGGGAGGTCCCTAGAACCCTGAATATGGGGATAAGCGCACGGCCTTGACGTCGCCCATAAGCATCGATCCCTTACCGGGTGCCTGCGGTTTTCCTCCGGCTTTGACCGTGGGGCTTCAAAAAGGTCATGGGCGGACCACTGGCAATAAGGACCGCGCCTTGACCGGCACGACATATGATGCCCAAGCAGCAAACCTTCGACAGGGCGGTACTGAAATATGGTCAGAAATAGATCGACGCCGGGATGGTGGCGCACCGGAAAAGTATCACGCAGGCTGGTCTGCCTGGGGGTCGCCCTTGGCATGCTCGGAGCCTTGGCTTTCTTTCTCAGTTACGCGTGGGGTCGCGAGATTAATGCTTCTGGTCTTGTCTGGGGTCTGTATTTCCTGGTCCTTGAAGCGCTTGTCACGGGAACCTTTGGGCTCGTTGTTGCCGGCGTTGTGATCAGCGCCAGGTTCCTGGTGACCGAGGCAGCGACCCGCAAGACACGTGCTGTTGTCACAGGAGTCGCGGCACTGATGAGTTCGAGCGCATTGGCTGTTGCATTCTGCGGCCTTTTTCCGTTGGCCGGGAATCCTTGGGCTGTCGCGGGCATCACGGGAGCCCTCGTGGGCAGCCTGTTCGCGATCGTTTCCTACCGGCACACGTCCCAGGTCTGATACTGGCCCGCTTCGCCACCCGCCCCTCATCAGTCAGCTTAGCCGTCCTGGGGGACGCTGAGTGGACGGCTTCACTCGGCGACTGCCACGCTGACAGCACCTTCACTCCGTCCGGACAGGGATCCTTCAGCGTGCACTTGCGGGCGGTAGCGCGATTCCTCACTTCGAGACGCTCAGCCGGTGAGGAGCTCGGGTGCATTCATTCCTCCGCCGAGGGTGCCACAATCTGTGCATGCCCCTCATTCAGGTTCTCAATGCATCCCCCTCATCCACTGAAAAGAAGCGTCAGCTCCTGGCTGCGCTAACGGCCACTTACGCTGAGGTTATGGAAATCCGTCCCGACACGATCCGGGTGATCTTGCACGAGCTCGCCCGCGAGAACTGGTCTGTCGCCGGCATCACCCTGGCGGATTCAGGACAGAACGAATCCGTCTAAACCGGAACGGCGCAATACCTCTGGAAATCCGTCTCCCCAATCACCGTAGTGGCCGTTCGAGGATGGGCTTACGGACACGGGCGCAGTTTGCTAGGTTGCACCAATAGAGCGGCTTTAGTGTGGGCCTACCAATCAGGCGCAACTAACGGAGAATCGATGATCATCGCCACTGGAACGCGTCGAGCGTGGATCGATCAGGACGGGCTCGGAGCAGCTTTTGTCGCGGAGCGCATCATCCATAAATCGGTTCCCGGTTGGCCGAAGGAGATCTGCGCCCGGCCGAGTCGTGCGGTCGTTGAGATTCTCCGTTTTGGCGGCGGGTTAATGCCCCGAGCCCTCTTGGGCGGCATTTTTCAGCCGAGCTGCGCGGGCGAACTTGTGGTTGAGGTTGGAGCCACGGGAAAGACCGTCGCCGGAGTCCCCTCGTGCGCGAGCCAGCTGTCGAGCTCCATGGTTCCAGGTTTGCCGGACGAGTTCGCTCGATCGGTCGCGGATGGGTTGGTCGCCCGCCCGTTGCCGGCTGGCCTCATCGTCGTTGACCGCGCGGCGTTTGACCCGGTCGACTCATCACCGTTTGCGTTCATTCTCGCTGCCGAGCTTCTTACGGCCGTGCTCGAAGCAAAGTCCTTGGACCGAAATGTGAAAGAGGCAGCTCGTGCCGCGATTGAGGCATGGCCATGAAGTAGGACCCCTATGCCGGTGGGAGGATCCTCCAGCGGACAGCTCAGTGTCCCGCTGAACCACCACCTTACGGGGGCGCCCGGTACCTTGCGGGCTTGGTTCTCAAATGTGATCAAGAGTTGTAGCCTCGGCAGATGAGCGCGGGCGAGAAGGGTCGGAAAAGACTACAGCCGAAGATGAAGCGCGGCGCCTTTCGCTGGCAGTTCGTCATATGGTCCTTATGGACAGTTCTGCAGCTCGTTTCAGTAATCATGCAGCTGGCATCGGCGACTGTCTGGGATTCAAGGGACTACTGGAGCCTCATAGCTTTGATATTTGGTGTGGCAGGCTTGGTCTACCTCTTATATGTTCGCCACCACGATGGCAGGTTCTGGGAGGAAGAAGAAGCTGCGAGAGCTGATTGGGACCGGCGTGGGCGCGCTCTGTAGTCACCACTAAAGCGGAGGCAAAGGGATGGCCGATTGGGATCGTTGAGCGGACACTGTGGACCGGGAGAATGCGGACCGTCGTTCTGTGATCGCTGCCTACTGAGTTGTGAGAACTGCCTGTCGAATCATCGTCCTTTCGGGTGAGATTTGATGGCCGAGCTCTGAGGGGAGACGGCAGGTAGACCGAACATTACTTCGCGCTGATGGGCTCGGTAGCGGACGCTCGTGCGGCCGTGCGGTACATCAGTCCTGTGGTTTCGCTGTCCCGGGTGTATCCGAGGCGTTGCAGGGCCTGGACTTGCGCATCAGTGACGGCGAACACGATCGCAGCGGAGCCGGGACCGATGCCCGGCACCAGGGTCCGCAGCGCGGTTTCCAACTCGTCGACTGTGGTGCCGGGAGGATTTGCCAAGGCACACACGATCCATAAGTGGATGACGCCATGGCACTTTTTCCAGCGCCTGCCGTTGAGCCTGAGGCCCCGCTCACGGTGAAACTTCAGGGACGGCACGACGGCCAGGATCCAGCAGGCGATCAGCACCTCGAGTGCGATCAAGGTAGCAAAGCTGTACGAATCAGGAACGACTACTGCCGGCAACGTTCCGAGGGCAAGGCCCAAGGCCGCGAACAGGAGCGTCCTGAACACCCTCAGCACACGGTAGGCGCGCTCTGTTCCGGCCAGCGCTACGACTGTCCCGCGGCCGAGGACCATGCCGGCCAGGGACGCCGTGGTCAGCGAAACAACGCCGGAAATCAGGGTGCTGGCCCTTTGCACGCGGCTCCGGTCTCCCAGCGCGGCGTAGTCGCGTGCGGCTTTCGACGCCCGCCTCGGACCGAGCTCGTTCCACCCTGCAATTGTTGTTTCCGCGCCCATGCCTGCCCCCTGTCAGCAATTTTTAAGTTGGTCGCTCTTCCGGACGGGAATGAGCCTTCTGAAGTGTATATTCCGCGTCCGGTTTCGATTGCTTTCGGAGCGGAGCTGCAAACGCGTCCCCGTCCGCAGTTGACGGATCAGTAAGCCCGGCACGCGGCCCGGCGTCGCCACGTGCGGTTCCGGCTTCCGAGGGCGAAGGCACCGCGCACGAGCCACCGGTGATGCCCGCAACAACCCGCAGGTTGCCGGTGCGGCCGAGGCCGGACAGTCAGAACGCCAACCCACCCGGACCCATGAGCGCCACGGTGCCGATGACCAGCGCCCGGTTCCTCGGGGGACCTCTTCGGCGCCCGCCAGTCTGGCGACGCTCACTGTGCCGGCAACCATCACCCAAGAATCAACGTCGTTATCAGTTCAAGGACCACCCGTGGTATGCCCGTTCAAGGATCCCCCAGCGACAACCGGCGGTGAGACGTTCGCACGCCGCTGGCCGGAGCTCTTGCGTGGCCTCTGTCTGGGGAGGATGATCGCTCCGGGGGAGGTGCCTCGTGCGGTCAGTCTCGAAGTCAAAGCCAGCGGCCCTTGCTTTCGCATGCGTTATCGTTCTGGCCGGCTGCGCCAGTTCCCCACAGCAACCGGGCCAGGGGTCTAGCTCGATCATGAGCGCGGCGGCGCCGGCCCACTCACCCATGCCATCCATTCCCTCGCCCCGGACCACACAGACCGGGACCTCGGCACCGCCGCCCCTATCGGAGAGCGCGACGATCACCGTGCAGCCGGACACTCACGACCTTATCCCGCCCTCCAGCGACACGATCGCAGCCGGGGCCTGCGGCCGTGCCGTCGGGCCTGTCGCCATCGTGGTCATCAATCCGGACATACCCGCACCGCGATGCATCTTCGTTGGCGAAAACGGATCGGGTAAATCCACTCTCGTGGAAGCGATCGCGCTGGCCTATGGCCTGTCTCCGGAAGGCGGATCGAAAGGCGCCCGGCACAGCACCAGAGCTACCGAATCCGTGCTTGCCGATCACCTCCAACTCGTCCGAAACGCCGGCGCCACACGACGGGGTTACTTCCTGCGTGCGGAAACGATGCACGGATTTTTCACCTACCTTGAGAAGAACCCGAGCACGTCGGGTCCGGACATCTCATTCCATGACATGTCACACGGAGAATCGTTCTTGGAACTGGCGGTGAATCGTTTCCAGGGACGCGGATTATGGGTGCTCGACGAACCGGAGTCGGCGCTCTCCTTCGCGGGATGTCTTAGCCTGCTGGCGGTTCTGAAAGAGCTCCTCAACGAAGGCTCCCAAGTAATCATGTCCACCCACTCCCCTGTCCTCGCAGCCCTCCCAGGTGCACAGATCCTCGAAGTCGGCCCGTGGGGACTCCGCCAGCGAAACCGGTCCGATCTCGACCTGATTTCCAACTGGCGATCGTTCTTGGACTCGCCTCAGAGATACCTGCGGCATCTGTAGGAAACGTCCGGTACAGGATTGTCTTACGGGCGGGTCACCACGCCGACCAGAACATTGTCGTGAACTTTGCGCCAGCCATCCGATTCAAGAGCTCGAGTATCGAAACCGGTTGTCACCAGCTTCACCGTGGGCTGGCCGATGTGGCTTATAGTGACAATTTCACGGTCACTATCAATCCCGTCACTACAGCCTGTGAACCATTGGTCGGGCTTGTCGATCGGATAGACGGCAATGCAAGCAGTGGTGTGGTCGGAGCTTTCTGCCGCGTAGTACTTGACCCCGGCATCTTCAGTGAGGAGTCGGATACCGGAGGGCAGTTGCGGATTCACTCGGCCGATTTCGGCGGGAAGATCGTCTTTGGCTTCCGCCGTCCTTTGCACGGCAGCAATTCCCGAGTAGCTGGAGCACCCGGTCAGTGCCAGCAGGGCCGCAGTTGCGGTGGCTGCTTTCAGCATGTGGTATTTCAATGTTCCCCCAAACAGTTTGAAATCCTTACCCTATCCGAGGCTGAAGCGAGACTTGTTTCTGCGGCGTAGTCATCGACAAAATCAACTCCAACCGGAAGGTCCTGGTGCGTGCGGCGTCCGGTGCGGGATCCTTTGCCGGACACCGACAGGACCGGAGCTGGACTTTGCCATATCGACTAACGTGGGCCTGAGCAGTAGACAATCCGGTGGCACCCATGGCGATGGAACGGGGTTTTATGTCCAACCAGTTAGCGAGCAGGCCCCCAATCCCTGTCAACGTCCTCATGGCTTGCTCTGTGATGGCTACCGGATCCGTGATCGCACTGGTACTTGGCGTCATCCAGCTCTTTATGGGCCGAGTGGGTCATGAGGGGCATGAAGTTGTCCCTGGTGCGTTGCCCGTGGCGCAGACGGGTCAGGTGGGTCTCGCTATCGTGGTGGCTCTGTTGGTTTCCTGGATGAGCTGGAAAAACTGGCAGGGACGGAAGTGGGCCAGGACCCTTACAAGAGCCCTGGGAATCCTGACCATTGCTGCGGCTGCGGCGGCGCTCCTTACGTTTGGGAGCAAATTGTCTGTGATCGCATGCGTCGCCTACGCGCTCTCGGCGTCTCTCTCGGTCATAGTCCTGGCCCTCATATCGCGCAAGGTACCTAAGGACTTCTATGTGTCGCATCGCCGCGTGCGTCCCCGGAAGATTCCAGTCTCTTCCGCCCCTGCACAGCACGGAACCTCGTACATAGGCCACTTTTCGGATGACCGGAAGCGCTAAAACGCGCCGTTGTCATCTTTTGGAAGGGAAGAGGAACGATGTCCGACAAGAGCCCCTTAATCCGACTTGGAAAGCACTCGGCGCGGCAGTTTCGAAATTCCGAGACCACAGTCGGACAGCAGCTACCGAGGACGCGTGGCTTTACTGTGGTTCCTGCCCCTTGTTCTTACCTACTGGTTACTTGGGGCTTGCAGCGGGCCCACTGTCCCTTCAGATGAGCAAACTTTAGGATGGGCCGTATGACGCCTAGATGGCTTGGTATTGCACTTCTCTGCGTGGGGTCGCTGAACGCTCTCGTGGGGACCATGTTGGTCTTGCGGTATACACCTTCCAACAACGCTTGGGCCTACTCCATCATGCTCTGCGGCGTCGGCGTGATGATTTGCGGCTACTTCATCGGCAAGCGCACAAGCTGGAAATAGCCTCTCAGGCCGACGCCCGCAAGCCGTGGCCTAACGAGCTCTCCTGCGTTCGATAAGGGATCCTTTGCCGGACGGGTCTCTTTTATTGCTCGAGGGTGGGGATTCCGAGGTGGGCGCAGATGTCGGGTCCTCCGGGGATGACGGCAACGCTGTTGTCGACGACACACGCGGTCAGCTGCGGGACGTAGTGGCCGATGAGCTTATTTGGCCCGGCAGGGCCGCCGAGTGGATTGCCGTACTTACCGCTTGGCATTCCGCTGTCGCTTGACTTGCTGGGGTCGGCCGCGGGCGTGGTTTGGACGAAACCGGGCGGGATGAGGTCGTCCGTGATTCCCTGAGGGTTCATCGTTCCCAAATCCCAGCTGCGGCTGCATTGGAGGATGGGATCAGCGACCTGCTGCATTCCGGCATTCGGGTCACCAGGGTTGGGGTTATTCTTCGCGTCGAACCCTGTCACGTAGATCCCCGTGGTGATGTACGGCGGCATGGTCACTTTAGGGTCTTCTTTGACGGGATATGTGGTGGTCAGGTCGGCGCGGTAATAACAGCGGATGTTGCGTTTATCGTTGCCCGGGGTGATAGCCGTGTGGACCCCGGCCGCGCTGGCCCCGGCTACAGAGGAAGCACTAGAGCTAGCCTGGGACGCCGCCGGGGCTGAATAGGAACATGATGCCAACAGCATTGCCGACGCCGCCAAAAGGGCGGCGGCCCCTATCATCCGAGCTTTCTGATTTGCCCTACGCATGCCAGCCCCCCACACAATCCTCTACGTTGCCCCGCTGCAGACCAGAACACGATTCGTGACCTGCTCCGTCAAAGACTAAACCAACACTTCACTCACAGCCCCTTCAGGCTCCTCAGTTCAAGCGCAATGTGAAGCGGCTTAAAGCCCTGCCTGCCCACTCCTCGGGGCGTCACATTCATCCCGGTCATTACAAGCCATCGCACCACGGTCCCCTGTTGCTGCCCCAGTTGGCGCTCTTCTCACCCGTCCGTTGAAGGATCGCTAACCGGCCGGTACCGATGTACCGGGCATTGTTATCCAAGGATTTGGTCAAGGATATTGCACAGTCACGTGGCCCGGTTTAGCGTCAGGGCAAAAGAGCCTGGTTGCATGGTCGGAGCCTTTGGACGATTTGAAAAGGCTTGGGCAGTTGAGAAACAGCTAGGCGAGATTTTCCGCACTGGTTTCTAGGGACGGGAGCCCCGATGGCTGTTGAAAAACTTGAACCGGCGCCTCGAACCTGGATGGAAAAGACCTACGACCTTGCTGGAATCTTCGTCAGTCTGTTGATTGTTGTCATAGTGACAATCCCCTGGCAGGCATTGCGGACGTCTCCGCTGTATCTATCGGCTCTATTCCCGGCCGCATTCGTGGTCTATCTTGTGATCGGCTTGCTGGTCAGCCCGCTGAAGAAACGGAGAGTTGCCCAAAACCTTGATAGAGGAATGGTTGAATGCAGCCTTCGGCCGGGCCCCAAGTCGCTGCCCTCTGGCTACTCCCCACCGGCACCTGCTGATAAGCGTGGGTGGATTACTGGATGCGCAACCGTGAGGGGCGGCGCCCTTATCTTTCAACCCGTGGCAGCCTTCACCGGTACACCAGTAGGCGAGAGCCTGTCTCTGCCCAATATAGAATCCTTAACGGGAGGACTGCGGACCCCGGCTACCCCGCCTTGGTATCTGGGCCGGGGCCGTCGCGACCACACCGTCGTGTATTTGAAGACGGAAACGGGTGTGCTTGAAGTCGCAGGTTCTGCAACAGGACTGAAGTCAGTCGGACTCTATCCAACGGAGGAAACGAGGCGCGCCTGAGTAAGGGGGCGGCCTGGAAAGCGAGACGAGGTTGTGACGAAAGCTTCGCCCGGCCACTCGATCGGCATGCCTGCCCAGTTGTGCGGGGTCCAGTCGACGGGATAGCCGCACTCCTCCATCGAGAGGAGGACCGGGCCGAAATCGTGGGGCGACCAGAAGGTAAACCACACACTGGGGTCGGTGGTGACGATCTCGACCTCCCAGATGATCGTGGGAGCAGGCGCCGCCGGCGCTTGGAGAAGACCTCCTTGACCTCGCTCCGCGGCACAATCCAAGGGCCGATACGGAACAGGTTCAGGCCGCGGCCGTGAAACTCCAGCTGCTCCGGGGTGACGACGAGGCGGATCCAGGGAGTGCCGGCTTGAAACCGGTAGTTGCTGTAGCCACCCCCGATGAACTCGTATCGCAGTGCCCGATCAAAAATGCCGTTATCGGTGTCCTCCACGGACGTCAGCCTAGGCTCTATTCTTGCCTGCCATAAGGCTGCGCCGTGCAGAGGGCCGCCCGGGTGGCCCCCATGCCGCCACACACCTACCCAGCGCCGTCCGATGAGGGATAGGCATACGGGCGGCGCCGACCCGCCATGCGTCGGTCGGGCTAAGCTTCCGAATAGCAGGCTAGCCCTGCCTTCCGTCTGCTCTCCACGGCACATTCCTCGGGCGAAATAGCTGAGGCTTCACTCCTCAGTTGGTCGCTCCGGTTCTCCTGGCAAGTGTGCCATCAAGGCTTCAATTCGCGTCCGTCGGCGTCCGGCCCAAAGGGGGAAGCAGATAGCGGCGGCAAGGAATAAGGCAGCGATCAGGGCACCGAACCACGGATGATTAAGATCGTCGAAAACGATGACCACGCCCAGCACCGAGAACACGCCGCACACTGGCGGGACAACCCAGACCAAAGAGCGCTCTTGCCGAACTATTTTGTTCAGTTCGGGCAGCCACATCCAAGTCGATGCCTGAGCGGGCAGCTGACCGGTGGAAATAGCGCGCTGAAGATTACTTGGCGTGGGTGATCCAGCTGGCTGTCTTCGATCCATCCTTCGTCGCCATGTGAACACCAAGATGAGGCCGCCACCAAACAGAAGCCCGACAATTCCGGTTGCTGCAGCCCCACCCAACGTGATCGGCTTACCCTGCAGGGCGTCTTTGCCCAACATTACGGCAGTCCAGAAGCAGGCGCCGATCAAGGCGACGGTCCACAGAGGAGCCCGTCGCAGAAAGGCTTGCCACCTGTCCCATGGGCTGCCCTTGGCCATTTCACTCTCCTATTCCACCGATGGAGATGCCGCCAGCTGAGTCTGGACAAAGCCTATTACCTCTCAGCATGAGCAAGAAGCCAACAAGTAGCTCAGCTTCCGGACCTCGGCGTCCCCAAGCAGCGCCGGTGAAGAGAGTTCCAAAACCTCGAGGGAATAAATTGATCCGCGCGGGCCGCCGCCCTACGGATTCCCGCTACTGTGTCGTAAACGTATCGTTTACCGGCCCGGAGATCACGGGTCCGGAGCGTGTGGCCACTCGGCTTGGCAGTTTCTCTGTTCCATCCCATGAAGTGATGGTCTGTTTTGGAATTAAGCTTCGCGTTTCCCTGTGTAGTAACCGGCAAGCATCAGGATGAGCCCGGAAAAAACGGGACTGCCCCCGGTTTCGTTGACTCCTTGACCTAGCGAGCTGATGCTCGTGGAAGGATGTTGACCATGCCCACGGCCTGGGGCGGAGTTCCGCCAGGATGTTATTGATGTGGCCCGCAAGGGCGAGGCGCTCTTGGCGCAGATCGCGAGGATTTCGGGCTCTCGGTCACGACGCCGAAGCGGTGGGTCGCTATCGCAGAGCGCAAGGAAATCGGGACGGGACCGGCGGCGGAGTCGGCCGAGATGCGGGAGCTGAAGAAGCGTAGCCCGTCTGATGCCGGCCTCGACAGGGGGACAAGTACTCGGACATGCAGCGTAAGGTCGGTGCTCCGGACTCTGCATTGGCTGAACCACACTCCTGGCGTTTGCCGATCGACGATAGATCCCAGATACAAAACCGAAACCTCACGTCGCAGCTTCGAAACATCTCGACGCTACCCTCGTTATCGGGTGGACAGAGCCGTCCACCCGATAACCGGAAGGACGCCGATGTCGTTATTGAACAGCTTCACTCTCTTTCTTTGTTCAGGCCGAATCGGGCCGGATCCCCAGTTCGATGGCGACAACACCGCCGCCAGTTTTCCGACGGGTCAACTGACCTCCAACGCTTGGGAAGGCTGGTGGCACGACGAAGACTAGACCAGACACCCGAGCGAGACTTGCGGTATAAGCAAGATCCGCACACGACTGGCAGTCTTGGTCTCGTTATCTGCCGATATTAGCTCCCCTCGTGAAATTCGCCCTTTCCGTATGCTGTCGCCCAGGCCGGCAAAACGGCGAGCAACGACGGAGGACTCTCACTCCCGCTGGCCTGCCTTCATGTCGTCCGCTGTCGCGGATGCTTCTACCGCGATCTCAAATCCACGGCAATCACGACCGGCGGATTGCTGCGAAGGAGAGAAGGATCTCGAGCAGCTCGATGGGGTCGTGCACTCCCGCGCACGGCCCGGCCCCAAACCACGGATACCCCCAGAAAGTTCACGGCCGCGCTCCAGGACCCGTACGCTTTCACAACCAATAACAAACGAGACCACGCCGCGAGGCTCTGACTTGCGACGACGTCAGGTTGAAGCACACCTCAACGCCGGGACGTGAGCGATGTCTCGATTCAGGAGCTATCGGATCTACAGCTCAGGTTGACCGCAGCCTGGGCCACGGTTCTCATGCACGTGTTTACACCTCGCGGCCGATATTGGGCAAATGGGTGATGACGACGATCGCGAGATTCGTCTACCCGCCGCCCAAACGTTGGGGCGTCAGTTGAAAACTCGCCTGATGTGGCGGCATGCCGAGGTAACTCAACGCTGGACTTCGCCGGAATTCGCGACGCAGAAACGAACGCTTAGGTCCACCTACTGGGCCGTTCAAGGATCTTCTGGTCACTTCAGATCAATCTGGCCGCCATTGCCACGATTCCGTCATCACCGGGAGCAGCCCGGCAGCCGACACGAGGTTCGGCTCATCAAAGGAAACGGACACAGCGGACCGCTCGCGGGAAACTTCCCCCGAGCGCACCCAATTTCGGTGGTCAATGCGGTTTGGACAAGTTCCATTTTCCTTGAAAAGTAGGGCATTCTCGGTTGAACCGCCGTCGGACCCCCGATCAGGATCGGTGGATCAAGGCTTAGTCCTCGCTTCCGCGAACGGGGATGGTGCTGGCGATGAGGACTCGGCTTTTTTCCTCGGCGGTGGCGGGACGGATCTGGCCGCGTTCCGGGACGAAAGAAATGGCCTCGTCCTTCTGGTCGGGGGCATTCACGAACGACCGGAAGCGGCGCAGGCGTTCGGGATCCTTGAGGGTCTCGGCCCATTCGTCCTGGTAGCTGTCGATGTGGCGCGCCATCGCGGCTTCGAGGTCGCTGGCGATGCCCAGGGAGTCGTGGATGATGACGTCTTCGATGTGCTTGAGTCCGCCGTTGAGCTCTTCCTGCCAGCGGGCGGTGCGCTGGAGGCGGTCGGCAGTGCGGATGTAGTACATGAGGTAGCGGTCGATGTACTTGATCAAGGTGTCGTCATCCAGGTCTTGGGCGAGGAGTTGGGCGTGGGCGGGGAGGAAGCCGCCGTTGCCGCCGACGTAGAGGTTCCAGCCTTTGTCCGTGGCGATGACGCCGACATCTTTTCCGCGTGCTTCGGCGCATTCGCGGGCGCAGCCGGAGACGCCCATTTTGAGTTTGTGGGGGCTGCGCAGGCCGCGGTAGCGCAACTCGAGGTTGATGGCCATGGCCACCGAGTCCTGGACGCCAAAGCGGCACCACGTGGATCCGACGCAGGACTTCACAGTACGAAGGCTCTTGCCGTAGGCCTGGCCGGACTCGAAGCCGGCGTCCACGAGTTCCTTCCAGATCTCCGGGAGCTGTTCGAGGCGGGCACCGAACATGTCGATGCGCTGCCCGCCGGTGATCTTCGTGTAGAGGCCGTACTTCTTGGCGACGGTTCCGATAATGACGAGTTTGTCAGGAGTGATCTCCCCGCCCGCGATGCGGGGAACCACCGAGTAGGTGCCGTCCTTTTGCATATTCGCCAGCGCCCGATCGTTGGTGTCCTGCAAGGCGCCCCGGCCGTCGTCGAGCACGTAGGCAGAATGCTGCGAGGCGAGGATGGAGGCGATCGTGGGTTTGCAGATGTCGCAGCCAGCCCCCGTGCCGTATTTGGCGAGGATCTCTTCGAAGGAGTCCAGTTGGAGCACACGGATGGCGTCGAAGAGTTCCTGGCGGGAGAGTTCGAAGTGCTCGCAGAGGGCTTTGGAGACCTCGATGCCGGACTTCTTCAGCTCGCCTTCGAGGAGCTTTTTGAGCATCGGCACACAGGAACCACACTGCGTGCCCGCACGGGTGCAGGCCTTCAGTTCGCCCAGTTCCTGAACGGGCGCGTTGCCCTCGCAGGAACCGCAGCCGTTGATCGCGTCGCGGATGGACCCCGCGGCGACGTTGTTGCAGGAGCACAGGATCGCGTCGTCGGGCAGTTCGGTCTCGGGGGCGTCCCCACCGCCTGCGGCGGTGAGGTAGGCGCCGGGCTCTGCCGGAAGCTCGCGGCCGAGGAGCGGGCGCAGGCTCATGTACGGGGTCGCGTCGCCGACGAAGATGCCGCCCAGGAGGGTCTTCGCATCATCGGTGGTCACGATCTTCTGGTACACGCCCCGCGCAGGGTCCGCATAGACAATCTCGAGGGAGTGTTCGGTCTTGGCGAACCCATCGCCGAAGCTGGCCACGTCCACGCCGGAGAGCTTGAGTTTCGTGGCCGTGTCGAAGCCGGGGAATGTCGCTTGCCCGCCGTGCAGTCGGTCCGCGACGATCTCGGCCATCGTGTTCGCCGGGGCCACCAGCCCGAGGCACATGCCGTTGAAGTTGGCTACTTCGCCAATTGCGTAGATGCCGGGAATCTCGGTTTCGCAGCCGTCGGAAATGACCACGCCGCCGCGCGGCCCGAGTGAAAAGAGCTGTTCCTCGCCTTCGGCCGCACGGAAAAGTTCGTCGCGCGGCCTTACGCCGATCGCCACGATCACGAGGTCGGCGTCGATGATGCGGCCGTCGGCCATGAGGACGCCGGTGACCTGGCCGTCGTCGTCGGACAGTACTTCAGAGGGGAACACGCCGCCGTGGACTTCGAAGCCCTTGGCCTTGATGAGCCGGCCCATTGCCTGGCCGGCTCCTTCGTCCAACTGGGTGGCCATTAGCCACGAGGCGCCGTCGATGACGATCGGGCGGGCGCCCAGGCGTTCCGTGCCGGCCGCCGACTCGAGGCCGAGGAGGCCGCCACCGATCGTGACGGCGTTGATCCGGCGGCCGAGCTTTTCGGTGAGTTCGGTGATGGCCTTGTTGATGGCCCATACATCTTCGAGAGTGCGGTAGACATGGGTGTGCTCGGCGCCAGGGATGGGCAAGCGGGCGGCATTCGAGCCTGTTGCGACCACCAAGTCGTCATAGGGGAAGGTGGTGCCGGCCGCGGTTTCCACAGTCTTGGCTTCTGCGTTGATCTTGACTACGCGCTCACCAGTGCGAAGGTCCAGGGCATTGTGCTGCCACATGGACGCGTCACCCAAGGTGAGGTCGTAGTCCATTTCGGTGAGGGCCTTGCTCAGCGCGACGCGGTCATAAGGGAGGTGCGTCTCTTCGGTCAGGACCGTGATGTGCCAGCCCTCAAGGCCACGAGTGTGCATAGCGTCGGCAAAACGGTGGGCTGCAGGGCCGCCACCGGCGACAACAATACGGCGTGGGTTTTGTGGGGTAGGAGTCTGTCCGGTCACTGGGCGGCCTTTCGCATACGCCGCAGAACCGTCCTCCGCGACTTGTCATTTCAGCGTATGGAGGGGCAGTTTCGCATCAGTTTCCCTTGTGTTTCGGCAACTTAACTTCCGAATCACGTTAACTTCCGCATCACGGTGAGATGTTTGGCGACGTGAGGTGTCCTTTACGAACGGGACACATTGATTGCGTTCCGGCGAAACATGCCCGGCCTAGCTTGGATATGTGGCCGCAAACCGGCCGTGCCGGATGGTGGAAATGGATCCGCCGATCGGTAGTCAAAGCGATAGGGGCTGAAGTGACGGTAATTCTGGATCAGGAAAATCTGAGCGCGACGACGGCGTCCGATTGGCACCGGGTCTGCGCAGTCGACGAACTAGAACCCGCATGGGGCGAAGCGGCCTTGATCGCCGGTCATCAGGTGGCGCTGTTCCGCACCGGGCCGGATCAGGTCCTCGCGGTGACGCAGCAGGACCCCGCGACACTATCCAACGTCATGGCACGTGGAATTGTCGGATCCCGCGGCAGCCGCCCCACTGTCGCATCGCCCCTGCACAAGGAGGTCTACGACCTGGAAACCGGCGAGTGCTTCACCAACCCCGAACTTCGGCTGGCAACTTACAGCACCCGCCTTGTCGACGGATTCCTGGAGGTCACGGTCTAAGCCTTGTTCCACCGATCCGTGGCCGGTTTTGGTTGATGGTCGGGCCGGCAGGGGATTCTGGTCCGGGCATGGCGGATCGCGGGCCCTGCTGCCGGTGGTGTTCCACCCGATGGTTTTGGCCGTTTCCGGCGGGTGGGCGGGGGTCCTATGCCGCTTGCGGTGGGGCGTGGACGATGTTCTGACACCGGCGGTCGACGGTCTCCGATTTCAACCGGACCCTTTTTTACTTGGAGAGGGCTTCTCTGCCGAGAAGCCTCCACGAGTAAGAACCTCAGACGGTGTGGGGCCCGTGAGATCCCGTTGATCAACAGTGAATCGGCCCCACGTAGGTGACTCTCTCGTTGCGCAGGCAGCCAGGTCACCGGCCACGATGTGTTTGGGGCCACGGATTCCGTGCCATACCAACTCCACTCGCTGACCTGCACATGTGAGACGGCGTCACCAAGGAGCTCAACGACTCACCTCCCTCCGCTCGCGCAAGGAACTCCCGCATCAACCGCGTCTCATTTACACCTCTTGCATCCAAGGCCACACCTTGGGTTCTAGCTCACGGCGAGTCATGTCGTCGAGAGACTCGGTTTCGATGAACGAACGCGAGTGGGAGAGTTTGTGGGGAATGTGGCGCCGGTTTCGAACCTTCTCGGAAAGCGCAGCGACTCTGCGCATCACGGTGCGCCAATCGGCATCGGGACCGTCACCGGCGCCCACGGATGAAGGTGAGAGAATCTGACCTTCGAGCCTCGCCAACGAGCGCCGCAGAACCTGCTGAAACCAGTGACGTCCGCAGAACTGCGTCAAGCAGAGGTGCCGTGAATCGGCCATCCGATCCGAGGACTAGGCAGCTTCAGCAAACCATCGACACCCTCCAAACGGCCCTGCGATCGCAGTCGTCGGAACTCGAACGGTTCAAAAGGGTCTACGCCGAGCAGCAGGCTCGCTTAGATCGGCTAAAAGGAGAAATCGCCGGCCTCAAACGGGCCCAGCGATCCAATATCGAAGACGTCGCCCACGTTGCCGGCCGGCTTGTTTCCGTAAGCCAGGTAACGAACATCGGACTCGACAACCCAACAATAGACATCCTCCGCCGTCGCGGATGGACGCACTCGCACCAAAAATCCCCCACACTCCAGCCATGACCATGTCGATCGCCCGACTCTCCGCCCAGTCGGGCCTAAAGTACCTCTTCAAGACCACGATGATGGACGATGTCTCCCCCGCTCCCCTAAACGCAACCGCCTACTATGTGAAGGCCGGGACACCCCAAGGCTATTGGCTCGGCAAAGGTCCCACCGGCGTCAATCGAACGTCCAGAGAACCGGTCACCGAAACCGACGCGAAAGCGATCTTCGACCACGTTACCCATCTGGACACCGGCGCTCCCCTAGGTCGTCCGCACGGCCAGCCGACCGTCGTCGAAACGAAACAAGGCCAAACCGAAATGCTGGCATGGCTTCGGGAGGGCGCGACAAAGGGCGAGTTCCCGCATGTCGTCTGGGGAAAGGGCAAGATCATATTCACGTCCGGCCACCTAAAGGAGATTGCCGAGATGCGCGAGGTCAGGGCAACTGCGACACCAACGTCCACGCCGAGAATGATCGGGACACGAGCCCGATCACAACAGAGGATCTCGTAGCATCGACAGACGCCCTTAGGCTCGCCACGCAATCGACGATCGCTCGACAGCATCCGGGCATCCTGCAGCGCCTGGGCATGAGGTGGCCATAAACCTGCTCAGTTGTCCGAGTCGATGCATGCCCGAGACGCCTCGAAACTGTGAACAAAGAGACGCCCTCCTGAATCAGCCAGGAAGCATGTGTATGCCGCAGGGCGTGGATTCGAGGTGCCTTCTTCAAACCACGGGCCTGTGCGGCCTCAACCGCGGGAACCCAGTAATGATGCCAGTACAGCTTGTGAACTATGCGCCCACCCTTGGGCGTCGTGAACAAGAGGTCAGGAACCGGGTCGGCTGGCCACGAGGGGAATCAGGATCTCCACCAATTGAGGATTCAACGAGACCGTCCGTTTCCCTGCGCCAGTCTTGGTCGCGCCGATGTAGTACTTGGAGTCAGCGCCGCGCTTCCACGCTTTGTTAACGCGCATGGGGGCAGGCTTGGACATCAGATCGACGTCGGCGACGGTCACGGCTGTTGCCTCTCCAAACCGCGTTCCAGTCATCACCAAGAACTCGGTGAAAGCCTTGTACCGCTCCCCCATGCCCTCAAGAATCAACCCGAACTCGGCGTGGGTCAGGAACCTTGCTTCATCCTCGGCCTTCTCGCCCGAGGGGAGCTGGACCCCACGGCAAGGATTGTCCTCATCACCGCCGTCTCCATGGCCGAAAAGATCAATCCATGGTTGTTCTTGATCGTCTTCGGAGACCTACCCTTTGCCTGCATCGTCTTGATCCAGTAGGTCAAATGCCGGTAGTCCAGCTTGTCCACGGAATGTGACCGATGACATCAGCGATGTGCAGCTTCAGCATCGTTTGGTATGTGTGGACCGTGCCGACAGAAGGTCGCACCAAAAGGTCAATATGTTCCTGGATAACGGCGGCGACGGTGGGCGCTTTGGTTTGGTTCTTGACCATCGCGCGCTGGGCGATTTCAAAGGACTGGTTGTTTGCATCCAGCAGCCGCTTGAGGGTCTCTGCTTCGGACGCCGTGGAGAAGGTGATTCCTTCTTGCTTACGCGTCTCGGGGTTGCGCCAGCGGACCGTGAACGAAGTCGATCCGTCAGATTTTTTGCGCTCCCAAATGCTGGCCATTGCAAGAATTCTAGGCTTCGTGTGCACACAAAACGAGTTTTTGTGCACACTCAGAAGCCTAAAACCCTTCTGACCTGCGGTAACACTGTGCCCGAGGTGGGACTCGAACCCACACACCTTTCGATACCGCATTTTGAGTGCGGCGCGTCTGCCAATTCCGCCACTCGGGCGCGGAAACACCGAAACAAGACTAACCGACGTCGAGGCCTTCGCAGAACTCAACGCTTCCTGTTGCAGTGCGCGAAACTACTCTACATGCAGATAGGCTATTTTCCAGAACCGGCTCGGCCGAGCAATAAATCATACGCAGGGACCGGGTGCAACTAAGATGGTTGAGAACCCGCCGTACGTCTTCAAGGAGATCCCGTGTCAGAACAGACGGAGTCCAAGCCCGCATCCCAGCCGGCACGCCGAGTAGTTGTCGCAGAGGATGAGACCCTCATCCGTCTGGACATCATCGAGATCTTGAAGGGCGAAGGCTACGACGTTGTCGGTGAGGCCGACAACGGTGAGAAGGCTGTCCAGCTGGCCGAGGAACTGAAGCCGGATCTGGTCCTCATGGACGTCAAGATGCCCGTCATGGACGGCATCTCCGCTGCGGAGAAGATCGTCAAGGCGAGGATCGCCCCCGTGGTCCTGCTGACGGCGTTCAGCCAGAAGGAGCTCGTGGAGCGCGCCCGCGACGCCGGGGCCATGGCCTACGTCGTCAAGCCTTTCACCCCGGCCGACCTGATCCCGGCTATCGAAATCGCTCTTTCCCGCCATGAAGAGATCAGGGCCCTCGAGAGCGAGGTGACCGACCTTCAGGAGCAGTTCGCCACGCGCAAGCTCGTGGAGCGGGCCAAGAGCCTCCTGACCACGAAGATGGGCCTCACGGAGCCTGAAGCATTCCGTTGGATCCAGAAGACCTCCATGGACCGCCGCCTCAGCATGCGCGAGGTCGCCGAGACCATCATCAACCAGGTCAACTAGCAAACCAGGTCAACTAGCACTCCCCCGCGAAGGCGCCGCTTCCCCCGGGAAGCGGCGCCTTCGTCGCTTTCGGAGCGCCGCCGGCCACGAACCGTAAAGCCAAAAAAGGGGGCCCCGCAAACTGAAGTGCTCCCCGAAAGTCAGAACTGATTTCTCAGTCCAACTTTCGGGGAGCAGTTCAAAACGGCGGAGCCCCTTGAACGGCGCTAAGGAGATCAGGCCTTCGACTTGGCCTTCTTCTTTTCCGGCCACGGTCCGACCTTTTCCTTGCGGGCTGCGGCCTCTTCCATGCGGGAAGTGTCCGCGAGGTCGCCCACCCTGTGGACCTTGAGCGAGTTCGTGGACCCGGCCTGTCCGGGAGGCGAACCGGCAGCGATGACCACGAGGTCACCGTTCTCCACGATGTTCATCTCCAGGAGGCTGCGGTCCACCTGCGCCGTCATGGCGTCAGTGTGGCCCACCATGGGGACCAGGACCGGCTGGATGCCCCAGGTCAGCGCCAGCTGGTTCCAGACGTGCTCCAGCGGCGTGAAAGCGAACACCGGCTTGACGGGCCGCAGGCGGGACAGGCGGCGGGCCGAGTCACCGGACTGGGTGAAGGTACAGATGTACTTTGCGTCCAGCTGGTCGGCGATTTCGACGGCGGCACGCGTGATGGCGCCACCGCGGGTCTTGGGCTTGGTACCGAGCGGGGGAACGCGCTCAAGACCGTGTTCTTCGGTGGACTCGATGATCCGGGCCATGGTCTTGACCGTCTCGATCGGGTACTTGCCTACGCTTGTCTCGCCGGAGAGCATCACCGCGTCTGCGCCGTCGAGCACTGCGTTGGCGCAGTCCGAAGCCTCGGCACGGGTCGGGCGCGGGTTGTCGATCATCGATTCAAGAACCTGCGTGGCCACGATGACCGGCTTGGCCCAGCGGCGGGCCAGTTCAATGGCGCGCTTCTGGACAATCGGCACTTCCTCGAGCGGGAGTTCCACGCCGAGGTCGCCACGGGCAACCATGATGGCGTCGAAGGCGTCGATGATTTCGTGGAGCTGGTCCACTGCCTGCGGCTTCTCGATCTTGGCGATCACCGGGACGCGACGGCCCTCTTCGTCCATGATTTCGTGCACGCGCTTGATGTCGGACGCATCACGGACGAAGGACAGTGCCACCAGGTCGACACCGCGCTTCAGGGCCCAGCGGAGATCGTCCTCGTCCTTTTCGCTCAGCGCGGGGACGTTGACGGCAACGCCGGGCAGGTTGATGCCCTTGTTGTTGGAGACCCAGCCGCCGACGGTCACCGTGGCGACCACCTTGACGTCGTCAACCTCGATGGCGCGCAGTGCAACCTTGCCGTCGTCGATCAGCAGGGCATCCCCGACGTTCACGTCTTCCGTCAGGCTCTTGAGGGTGGTGGAGCAGATGTCCTTGGTACCCGGAACGTCCTCGGTGGTGATGGTGAAAGTGTCACCGACGGCGAGCTCGTGGGGGCCGTCGACAAATCGGCCCAAACGGATCTTCGGGCCCTGCAAGTCGGCCATGATGGCAACGGGCTTGTGGAGTTGGGCGGAGGCCTTGCGGACGTTCTCGTACGTGTTGTCGTGTACCGAGTAGTCGCCGTGGCTCATGTTCATGCGGGCGACGTCGACGCCGGCTTCCAGCACCGCGAGGGTGTTGTCAAAGCTGGAAATTGCCGGTCCGAACGTTGCCACGATTTTTGCGCGTCTCATATACCTACCCTAGTAGTGTGCTGCAGTTGGAGTTGGGAAAGCGTCGTGCGCCGGTCCTTAGAGGACCGATATGGCCCGGTCGGTGGGGGCCACCGGCGCGGGGAGAATGGTGCTGCCCATGAGGTACTTGTCGACGGCGGCAGCGCAGGCGCGGCCTTCGGCGATAGCCCAGACAATCAAGGACTGCCCACGGCCGGCATCGCCGGCGACGAACACGCCCTCGGTGTTGGTCATGTAGTACCCATCTCGGGCCACGTTGCCGCGGCCGTCGAATTCTGCGCTGACCTGTTCGGTGATACCGGCAGGTTCGGCACCGGTAAAGCCGAGCGACAGGAAGACCAGATCGGCCGGAAGGACGCGTTCCGTCCCGGCCTTGGGCAGGCGCTTGCCGTCGACGAACTCGGTCTCGGCGACTTTGACCCCGGTGAGCTTGCCGTTTTCTCCGACAAATTCAACGGTGGAGGCAAGGTAGGTGCGTTCGCCGCCCTCTTCGTGTGCGCTGGCAACCTCGAAGAGGGTAGGGAACGTCGGCCAGGGCTGGTGCGAGGCGCGCTCCAACGGCGGCTGCTTGCCGATCGCGAGGGTGGTTATGGACGCGGCGCCATGCCGGTGTGCCGTGCCGAGGCAGTCCGCGCCGGTGTCGCCGCCGCCGAGGATAATCACGTGCTTGCCCTTGGCATCGATCTGGCCCTCCACGGTCTCACCGGCAACCACGCGGTTGGCGGGCACCAAGTAGTCCATGGCGAAGTGGATGCCTTCGAGTTCGCGGCCAGGGATGGGAAGGTCGCGCGGAACGGTAGCACCGGTGGCGATCACCACGGAGTCGTAACGGCGGCGCAACTGCTCCCAGGTCACGTCGCTTCCCACCGCGACGCCCGTGCGGAAGCGGGTGCCCTCGGCCTTCATCTGCTCGACGCGGCGGTCGACCTGTTCCTTCTCCATTTTGAAGTCCGGGATGCCGTAGCGCAGCAGTCCCCCGATCTTGTCGTCGCGCTCGTAGACGGCCACGGTGTGTCCGACGCGAGTCAGCTGCTGCGCGACCGCAAGCCCTGCGGGGCCGGAGCCGACGACGGCGACCGTCTTACCGGAGAGACGCGCCGGCGGAAGGGGCTGTACCCAGCCGTTCTCGAAGGCGTCGTCGATGATCGAAACTTCAACCTGCTTGATGGTCACAGCGGGCTGGTTGATCCCCAAAACACAGGACGCCTCACACGGCGCAGG
The DNA here is from genome assembly GCF_030812595.1 of Arthrobacter bambusae. Taxonomy (GTDB): domain Bacteria; phylum Actinomycetota; class Actinomycetes; order Actinomycetales; family Micrococcaceae; genus Arthrobacter; species Arthrobacter bambusae_B. The sequence goes on along the minus strand of NZ_JAUSSZ010000001.1, from coordinate 112,742 downwards.
ACACAGGCGGCCGGTGAACTCCGGGAAGTTGTTCGTCGCGTGCAGGCGCTCGATCGCTTCCTCGCCCTTGCCGCGCCACGTGAGGTCGTTCCACTCGGGGATGAGGTTCCCGAGGGGGCAGCCCTGGTGGCAGAACGGAACGCCGCAATCCATGCAGCGGCCGGCCTGGCTCTTGAGCACGCCCTTGTCCTGGGCCTCGTAGACTTCCTTCCAGTCCATGATGCGGACGGGAACAGGACGGCGTGGCTGCGTCTCGCGCTGCCGGACTTTCAGAAATCCGCGTGGATCAGCCACCGGTTACCTCCAGGATTCGGGACCATACTTCTTCGCCATCGGGATCAAGGCCCTCTTCAATGGCGTCGAGTCGGGTTTGCAGGACTGCGGCGTAGTCGCGCGGCAGAACTTTGGTGATGCGGGCTGCTGTGTCATCGAAGTTCTCGAGCAAGCGGCCTGCGAGGACGGATTCGGTTTCTTCGAAATGCTTGAGCAGGAGGGTGTGGACGATGGTGCGGTCCTCGTCGTCGAGCTCAAGCAGCTGCAGCTCGCCCGAGTCCAGCGCCTGCTTGTTCACCCGGGCAGGCTGGAGGTCCAGTACGTAGGCGGTGCCACCGGACATGCCCGCGCCGAAGTTGCGGCCGGTGCGTCCGATGATCAGCGCCTGGCCTCCGGTCATGTATTCGCAGCCATGGTCACCGATGCCTTCGACGACGGCAGTGGCACCCGAGTTGCGTACCATGAACCGTTCGCCCACCTGGCCGCGCAGGAACATTTCGCCGCTCGTGGCGCCATAGCCGATCACATTGCCGGCAATGACGTTACGCTCCGCCTGGAAAACGTTGGTGCGGTCCGGGCGGACGATGATGCGTCCGCCTGAGAGGCCCTTGCCGACGTAATCGTTGGAGTCGCCGAACATGCGCAGGGTGATCCCCGCCGGAAGGAAGGCGCCCAGCGACTGCCCGGCGGTGCCCTTCAGCGTGATGTCGATGGTGTCGGTGGCGAGCACATCGATGCCGAACGTCTTCGTGACGACGTGCCCCAACATGGTCCCCACGGAACGGTCCGTGTTGATGACGTCGACGGCGATCTTCACCGGCGTGCGGTCGCTCAGAGCCTCGGCGGCCATGCCGATGAGGCGCTGGTCGAAGTGCTTGTCGAGTTCGTGGTTCTGGCCGGTGAGGTTCCGCAGGGGAACATCGTCGTCGAACTCGAGGCCGTGCAGGATCGGATCGAGGTCGAGTCCCTCGGCCTTCCAGTGGTCGATCGCTTCACGGGTGTCCAGGACCTCGGCGTGCCCGATGGCCTCTTCGAGGCTGCGGAAGCCGAGTTCGGCAAGCAGTTCACGGACTTCCTCGGCAAGGAATTCGAAGAAGTTGACCACGAACTCCGGCTTGCCGTTGAAGCGCGAACGCAGCTCCGGGTTCTGGGTCGCAACGCCGACAGGGCATGTATCGAGGTGGCACACGCGCATCATGACGCAGCCCGAAACCACCAGCGGCGCGGTCGCGAAACCGTATTCCTCGGCACCCAGCAACGCAGCGATGACGACGTCGCGGCCAGTCTTGAGCTGGCCGTCCACCTGGACCACGACGCGGTCGCGGAGCCCGTTCAGCATGAGCGTCTGCTGGGTTTCGGCGAGCCCGAGCTCCCAGGGAACACCGGCGTGCTTGAGCGAGTTGAGCGGCGAGGCGCCCGTTCCGCCGTCGTGCCCTGAAACGAGCACGACGTCGGCCTTCGCCTTGGTGACGCCGGACGCCACCGTGCCGATCCCGACCTCGGACACGAGCTTGACGTGCACTCGCGCCGAGGGATTGGCCCGCTTGGCGTCGTAGATGAGCTGCGCGAGATCCTCGATCGAGTAGATGTCGTGGTGCGGAGGCGGGGAAATGAGCCCGACGCCGGGGGTCGAGTGGCGGGTCCGGGCTACCCAGGGGTAGACCTTCTGCGCCATGAGCTGGCCGCCTTCACCAGGCTTGGCGCCTTGGGCCATCTTGATCTGGATGTCCTCGGCGTTGCTCAGGTACAGGCTGGTCACGCCGAAACGGCCCGAGGCGATCTGCTTGATGGCGGAGCGGCGCTCCGGGTCCAGCAGGCGGTCCACGTCTTCGCCGCCCTCACCGGTGTTGGACTTGGCGCCCAGCCGGTTCATGGCGATCGCGAGCGTTTCGTGGGCTTCCTTGGAGATGGAGCCGTAGCTCATCGCTCCGGTCGAGAAGCGCTTCACGATGCTGGAAACCGGCTCGACTTCCTCCAACGGCACTACGGGGCGCACGCCGTCCTTGAACTTCAAGAGCCCACGCAGGGTCATGAGGTTCGCGGACTGATCGTCGATTCCCTTGCTGTAGGACTTGAAGATGTCGTAGCGGCGTTCGCGGGTCGCGTGCTGCAGGCGGAACACAGTCTCCGGGTTGAACAGGTGCGGTTCCCCGTCGCGGCGCCACTGGTATTCGCCGCCGCCGAGCAGGGGACGGTGCGGCAGTTCGATGCCGCCTTCCGGGTAGGCCATCTGGTGGCGTGCGGAAACTTCCGCGGCGATGACGTCAAGGCCGACGCCGCCCAACTGGGAGTGGGTGCCGGAGAAGAATTCGTCCACGAGGTCCTGGGAAAGGCCAAGTGCTTCGAAAGTCTGGGCGCCGGTGTAGGAGGCTACCGTGGAAATGCCCATCTTGGACATGATCTTCAGGACACCCTTGCCGAGGCCCTTGATGAGGTTGTAGACGCCGTCCTCGGCAGTCACACCAACGACTTCGCCCGTGCTGATGAGCTGCTCCACGGATTCCATGGCCAGGTACGGGTTCACGGCGGACGCGCCGAAGCCCACCAGCACCGCCACGTGGTGCGTTTCGCGGACGTCGCCGGCCTCGACCACCAGGGCAGTCTTGGTGCGGTTGGCGCTGCGGAGCAGGTGGTGGTGCACCGCGCTGACGAGCAGCAGCGACGGGATCGGGGCCCACTGGGCATTGGAGTCGCGGTCTGACAGCACGATGTACTGCACACCGCGGTTGATCGCGCCGGAAACCTGTTCGCAGATTTCGGTCAGGCGGCTCCGGAGTGCTGCTTCGCCGCCCTCCGGGCGGTACAGTCCGCGCACCTTCATGGCGACTTTGTCGCCGTCGGCATTTTCGATGTTGGCGATCTTGGCGAGCTGATCGTTGTTGATCACCGGGAACGGCAGGGAGACCTGCGGCTGGCGCACCTGCCCGACGTCGAGCAGGTTGCCGTTGGGACCGATGGCGCACTTCAGTGAAGTGACGAGCTCTTCGCGGATCGCGTCGAGGGGCGGGTTGGTGACTTGGGCGAATGACTGCACGAAGTAGTCAAACAGCAGCCGGGGACGCTTGGACAGCACGGCAACCGGAGTGTCCGAGCCCATGGCCCCGAGCGGTTCGGCTCCTGTGCGGGCCATCGGGCCGAGGAGGATCTTCAATTCCTCGGTGGTGTAGCCGAATGTCCGCTGGCGGATGTTCACGGACGCGGCCGTGTGCAGCACGTGCTCACGCTCGGGAAGGTCGTTGAGGTCGATCAAGTTGTCCTTGACCCATTCAGCCCAAGGGTTGGCGGCAGCCACCTCGGCCTTGACCTCGGCGTCGTCGATGATGCGACCGGCCTCGGTGTCCACCAGGAACATCTTGCCCGGCGAAACCCGGCCCTTCTTGACCACCTTGGCCGGCTCGACCTCGATCACGCCGACTTCGGAGGCGAAGACGACCAGCCCATCTTCAGTGATCCAGTAACGGCCGGGGCGCAAGCCGTTGCGGTCAAGGGTTGCGCCAACGAGGTTGCCGTCGGTGAAGGACACGGCCGCCGGACCGTCCCACGGTTCCATGAGCAGCGAGTGGTACTCGTAGAAGGCACGGCGGGCCGGATCCATCGTGGCGTGGTTTTCCCAGGCCTCGGGGATCATCATCATGATCGAGTGCGTGATCGGTCGCCCGGAAAGCCAGAGCAGCTCGGCAACCTCGTCGAAAGACGCGGAGTCCGAGGCGCCCGGCGTGCAGATGGGGTACAACTCCTCCGGGGAATCGCCCAGGAGCGGGTTCGCGAGTTGGGACTGGCGCGCCCGCATCCAGTTCCGGTTGCCCTTGACGGTGTTGATTTCACCGTTGTGGGCGATCGTGCGGAAGGGCTGCGCCAGCGGCCACGACGGGAACGTGTTCGTGGAGAAGCGCGAGTGCACGATGGCCAGCTTGGTCTTGAAGCGCTTGTCCGAGAGATCCGGGTAGAACGGCTCCAGCTGGGCGGTGGTCAACATGCCCTTGTACACGATGGTGCGCGAGGAGAGCGACGGGAAATACACACCGAACTTGTTCTGGGCACGCTTGCGGACACGCCAGGCCCGGGAGTCCAGCTCGTTGCGGTCCAGGACCTCGCCCGTCGCCGAAGCGAGGAACGGCTGTGCGAAGTAGGGCATGCAGGCACGGGCCATGGCGCCCACCAGGTCCCCGACTACCGGCACTTCACGCCAGCCAAGAACGGCCAGGCCCTCATCGGCTGCAAGTGCTTCGATGCCGGCCTTTGCGGTCTCCGCTTCGCGGGTCTCGGCAGGCAGGAAGGCGGTGCCAACCACGTACTGGCCTGGTGCGGGGAGCTCGAACTCGGTGACGGCCCGGAAGAATTCGTCCGGAACCTGCATGAGCAGCCCGGCGCCGTCGCCGGTGCCTTCGTCGGCGCCCACAGCGCCCCGGTGTTCGAGGTTGCGCAGGGCAGTCAGTGCCGCTTCCACGATGTCGTAGCCGGGTTCACCGCGCAGCGTAGCGATGATGGCCAGGCCGCAAGCGTCTTTCTCCTGCTCAGGGTTGTAGAGTCCCTGGGCTTCCGGGAGCGCAGCGAAACGCTTGAAGGGCGAGATGACACCCTGCGGTTCGAATGGTTCGGACCAGCTTGGGTTATGAAGATGGGTCATTGAAGACGTCCTTCCTCGAGATCGTGCGAATGGAAGGGACAACGTTGGCCCCACCTTGCCTGCCGTGTGACGGGCATAACAAAGCGCTAGTTACTTGAAATTGTAGGTCAGCGGGCAACACGCAACGAACAGTTACGCATATCACCGACCCAAGCTTGACCGCGGAGTTTCTGTGTGCTGCCGGGCGACTGCCAAGGTGCCACGACGCTGTGGCCGGGGGTCTCTGGGCGGTAGCCCGGTTCCCCTGTGCCGTAGCGCTGGCTACTTGGTACTGCCAGCTTCCGGCCCGGATCCGGAGACGCTGCTCGCGGCGGTTTCGGTGGACTCGGAGCCTTGATCCGGCGTGACGTCGGCATGGGGCTCCTCGGCCGGTTCCGTTGGCTCAGCAGCATGGCCCAGATCGCTTTGGTTACTCCGGAGATTACCATGAGCACCGGTATCTGAGACAGATCCGTCCGCATCATGGGCCTTCGCATCGGTCACAATCGGGCCGTTCGCCGTGGCGGGCTCATCCTCTTCGGCGGCCACGGCAGCGGGTTCCCTGCCCGGAAGATATGCCGTATCGGGTACTGGCCGGCCGCGCAGGCCCAGGACGATGAAGATGATGAGCGCTGCGACGAAAACGAAGATACTGGTCCATACGTTGAGCCGTGTGGTGATGCCGAAGAGATTGATCTGTTCGGCATCGTCAATCCGCAGCGCTTCGATCCAGACCCGGCCAAGCGTGTAGTAGATGGCGTACAGCCAGAAGAGCCTGGCGCGGCGGAAATGGAAGCGGCGGTCCAGGAAAAGGAGGACCGCGACGCCGATGATATTCCAGAGGGATTCGTAAAGGAAGGTCGGGTGGAACAGCGTGCTGCTCGGCATTCCGGCCGGAAAATTGGGGCTGTTGGGGTCAATTTGGAGTCCCCACGGCAACGTGGTGGGTCCGCCGAATAGTTCCTGGTTGAACCAGTTCCCCCACCGGCCGATCGCCTGCGCCAGGAGGAGTCCGGGTGCCGCGGCGTCGAGGAAGGCAGTGAGCTTGACCCCGGAACGGCGGCAACCAAGCCACGCACCAAGAACGCCGAGAACCACGGCGCCCCAGATGCCCAAGCCACCCCGCCAGATCTGCGGGATCAGCGAGAGGTCGCCAGTGCCGTTGAAGCCCGGGCCGAAGTACGCGTCCGGCGAGGAGATCACGTGGTAAAGGCGGCCGCCCACAATGCCGAACGGGATCGCCCAGATGGCGATGTCCCACAAGCTGCCTTCGGGAGTGCCGCGGCGCTTCCAGCGCACGGCTGTAAGCCAAAGGCCCAGGATAATGCCCAGGAGGATGCACAGGGCGTACGCGTGGATGCGCAGGCTCCCCCACGGCAGCGGAATATCAAATCCGGACCATGAGGGGCTCGGAATGCTCATGGGAGCCACTGCCGCGACGTGGAGGAGACTCTGCATTGTCTACGCTTTTCCTTTTCTAGGCCTGCGCTGTTGCCCGGCCGAGGCCGGCGCTGAGGTTCTTGGTGAGTTCCGCGACGGCGTCCACGCCGCCGTCGCGGATGGCCGCAACCAACGCGGTACCCACGATCACGCCGTCGGCGTATGCCGCAATCTCGCGGACGTGGTCTGCGTTGGAGACCCCGAGCCCGACACAGACCCTCTCGGCACCGGCTGCATGGGTGTCGGCCACAACCTTCTCCGCGCTGCTGCTCACGGACTGCCGCGTTCCGGTGACGCCCATGATGGAGACCGCGTAGACGAAACCGCGGCTCGCCTCCACCGTCATCGCCATGCGTTCCGGAGTAGACGACGGTGCCACGAGGAAGACACGGTCGAGTCCGTATTTGTCCGACGCCGCCATCCATTCGGCAGCCTCGTCCGGAATCAGGTCCGGAGTGATGAGCCCGGCTCCCCCGGCTTCGGCCAGCCTGCGCGAGAACTCATCGACGCCCATGCGCATCACGGGGTTCCAGTAGGTCATGACCAGCACGGCGGCGTCGGTGGCTGCGGTGATGCCCGCCACCACGTCGAAGACGTCGGCGACACGGAACCCGTTGGCGATTGCCTCTGTGGTCGCAGCCTGGATAACAGCGCCATCCATCACGGGGTCCGAATACGGGATCCCGATTTCAATGAGGTCCGCGCCGTTACGGGCCATGGCAATGCCGGCGTCGATGCTTGACTGAACGTCCGGGTAGCCTGCCGGCAGGTATCCGATCAACGCGGCGCGGCCCTGTGCCTTCGCGCGGTCGATCGCGGCCGCGGACTTGCTGGTCATCTGCTCAGTCATCAGTTCTGGTCCTTGCTTACTTCTTCAGTGCCGATTTCGAGGTTGCTGCGTTCGGACGCGCCCTTGGGCTTGCGCGTGGAAAGGGTGGTGCCCTTGACGTGGCCCTCTTCATCCAACATGTTGAACCATTCGGCAGCAGTTTCGACGTCCTTGTCGCCGCGGCCGGACAGGTTCACGATGATGATCGTGTCGGCCGGGTTTTCCTTGCCTTCGGTGAGCTGCTTGCCCACCTTGATGGCACCGGCAAGGGCGTGCGAGGACTCGATGGCGGGGATGATGCCTTCTGTCCGGCAAAGCAAGCGGAACGCGTCCATTGCCTCGGTGTCCGTGATCGGCTCGTAGGTGACCCGTCCGATGTCCGCGAGGTAGGAGTGCTCCGGGCCAACGCTCGGGTAGTCCAAGCCCGCGGAAATCGAGTGGGACTCGACGGTCTGGCCGTCTTCGTCCTGCATCAGGTAGGATCGGGCGCCATGCAGCACGCCTGGGCGGCCGAGGGTGATGGCGGCCGCGTGGCGGCCTGTTTCCACACCGTCGCCGCCGGCTTCGAAGCCGTAGATCTTCACTGAGGCGTCATCCAGGAAACTGTGGAAAAGGCCGATGGCATTGGAGCCGCCGCCGATGCAGGCGCAGACCACGTCCGGAAGCCTGCCGGTCTGCTCGAGGATCTGGGCGCGCGCTTCCTCACCGATGACTTCGTGGAAGAAACGCACCATCGCCGGGAACGGGTGCGCTCCCGCCGCGGTGCCCAGAAGGTAGTGGGTGTTATCCACGTTGGCAACCCAGTCGCGCAGGGCGTCGTTGATGGCGTCCTTGAGCGTCTGTGATCCGTTGGTGACGGGAACAACGGTTGCGCCCAGGAGCTGCATGCGGGCCACGTTCAGCGCCTGGCGCCGGCAATCCTCGGCACCCATGTAGACAACGCATTCCAGTCCGAGCAGTGCCGCAGCGGTGGCGCTGGCGACGCCGTGCTGACCGGCGCCGGTCTCGGCGATGACGCGGGTCTTGCCCATCCGCTTCGCGAGCAAAGCCTGGCCGAGCACGTTGTTGATCTTGTGGGATCCGGTGTGGTTCAGGTCTTCGCGCTTGAGGAAGATACGCGCCCCGCCGGCGTGTTGGGAGAACCGCTTGGCCTCAGTGAGCAGCGAGGGACGGCCCGAGTAGTTCTTGTTGAGGTCCTTCAGCTGGGCAAGGAATTCCGGATCGGCTTTCGCTTTCTCGAACGTGTCCTCGACTTCGTCCAGGGCGGCGATCAAGGACTCGGGCATCCAGCGTCCACCGTAAGAGCCGAAGTAGGGCCCGGTGGCGTTGCGGAGCGAGGCTCCGCCTTCTAGGAATACGTCCGCCACATTCTCTTGCGAGTTGCCTGTTGATGCGTCCACCATCAGTCTCACCGTCCTGTTCAGTTGGTAGTTGGGTTTTTCCGGGAGCCGCAGGGCAGCAACCAGCCGCGTTCTCTGTTGCTGTCCGGGTCCACGCCGCGAATCAGGCTTGCCTCAGGTCCTCACGGCCATGGCGGCAGCTCCGGCCGCCTTGAATTCGCTGATCCGCTCGCGCGGGGTGGAGTCGCTCACAAGGGCTTCGCCCACAAGGATTGCGTGGGCGCCGTGTCCCGCATAATGCGCGACGTCGTCGGCGTTCCGCACACCGGACTCAGCCACGACAACCGCTCCCGCCGGAATGCTTCCCGCGAGCAAGGCAAACAGCGAGCGGTCGACGTCGAGCGTCTTGAGGTTGCGGACGTTCACTCCGATGATCCGTGCCTGGGCTGCGGCCGCGCGCTCGATTTCCCCGTGGGTGTGGGTTTCCACCAGCACGTTCATGCCGAGCTCGTGGCTCAACGCGCTGAAGTCCCGCAGCTGTGCGTCGGAAAGCGCGGCGGCAATCAGCAGGATGAGGTCCGCACCATGCGCACGCGCTTCCCAGATCTGGTACTCGTCAACCGTGAAGTCCTTGCGCAGCAAAGGAATGTCGACGGCGGCACGGACCGCATCCAGGTCCGCGAGGGACCCGTTGAAGCGCCGCTGTTCGGTGAGGACGCTGATCACGGAGGCGCCGCCGTCGGCGTACTGCGCTGCAAGTGCCGCAGGATCGACGATGCTCGCGAGATCGCCCTTGGAAGGGCTGCGGCGCTTGATTTCCGCGATGACCTTCAGTTCGTCGCGGCGGGCTGACGGGCCACCCAGGGCAGTCCATGCGTCCAGTGCAGGCGCGACGGCCGCGGCGCGTTCCTTCAGCTCGTCAAGGCCAACAAGGCGGCGGCGTTCCGCCATGTCCTCCGTGACACCGACGATGATGTCATCAAGAACGGTCACAGTCAGTGGCCGGCGTTCTTCAGCTTGCTGCCGTCGACTCCGTAGCCCGCCTTGCGCATGGCCCAGCCGGCAATCAGGCCGGCGAACATGACAACAATCCCGGCGATGAAAATGGGGGTGCTGGCGATAACAAAGGCGATGGAGGACACCAGGGCCCCGACCAGCATGACAATCACGCAGGTCCACGCGGCCGGGCTGTTGCCGTGGCCGATGGCGTCGCTGTGGCTCGCAGCGGTCACAGGGGCCTTGTTCGCGGACACTGTGGTTTTGCTCATGTGAAATCTCCTCAGGGTGAATACTGCTTACATTCTGCCATTTATTGACCGCGCCCGGGACATCGTCCGGCGTCCGGACGCCCGGGTCCTACGTGGGGTCTTCTCCGCGCGAGAGGCTGTCCCAGCTGTCGATCTCGTCGACCGGCCCGGAACCCGTGCGGGCTGCCCGGCCGGCGACGTCGTATTTGGTGCGCGCTTTCCAGTACTTGCCAGCGAGCGGCAGCAAGCCACCACACAAAGCCAGCAGGCTGGCAGCTACGACGGCAAGTACGGGGAACACGGTGGACGATGCGGCCGCCTGCCCGCCGGAAATGCCGGTGGTCGCCGCAATGGTTCCTTGCGCCGCGCCGAGCGGATCTGCCAGGACCATCACCGCGGCGACGATAATGCCGGCCGAGGCGAGCACAATGATCGTTGAAATGATCCACCGCGAAACCTTGCCCGCGATGGACGAAGCAAGCCCGCCGGCAAGGGAGACCAGCGCGAGAGCAGTAACCGCGGTTGCGGCCTTGCTCCCTTGTACGTGGAGATCGGCGTTCGCCGCGGCAGCGGGATCGAGCCGGACGTTGATCCAGGTCTGCGTGGTGGTCCCGAAGACGGCGAGGGCAAGAATTGCCATGGCAAGCACGACGTTGCCTTTCCGTGCCCATACGGGAGGCTTCGCGGAGGCCGTCTGAGGGCGGGCATCGCTCACGGGGTGGAGTTCCCGTCGACGACCGTTTCCGCGGAAACCGCGTCCGGGGAAATGTTGCGGAGCGATCCGGCGGTGTGCACGGCACGCAAGGGGGCTGCCGCCTTGTTCACGGTCTCCAGCGCTTCGGAAGGCTTGTGGGAATCGGCCACGATGCCGCCGCCGGCCTGGACATAGGCCCGGCCCTCACGCAATAGTGCCGAGCGGATGGCGATCGCCATGTCCATGTCGCCCGCGAAGTCCAGGTAACCCACTACACCGCCGTAGATGCCGCGTCGGTGCGGTTCGAGTTCGTCCAGGAGGCGCAGTGCGCGCGGCTTGGGGGCGCCGGACAGCGTGCCGGCGGGGAAGGTCGCCTTAAGCACGTCGTATGCCTTCGCGCTTGGCGCCAACTCGCCGACCACTGTGGACACCAGGTGCATGATGTGGCTGAAGCGTTCGACCTCCATGAACTGCGTGACATCCACGGTTCCTGCCACGCAGACTTTGGACAGGTCATTCCTGGACAGGTCCACGAGCATGAGGTGTTCGGCGCGTTCCTTCTGGTCCGCGAGCAACTCGGCGGCCAGCGCTTTGTCGGCTTCAACGGTCTTTCCGCGCGGCCGCGATCCGGCAATCGGGTGGGTGATGACCTCATTGCCCGTCACCGTCACCAAGGCCTCGGGAGAGGATCCGACAATCGTGTATTCGCGGCCGTCGGGATCTTCGAGGCTGAAGAGGTACATGTACGGGCTCGGGTTGGTGTTGCGCAGCACGCGGTAGACATCCAGCGGGTCCGCGGCGCACTCCATTTCAAAGCGTCGCGAAATGACCACTTGGAAGACCTCGCCGTCGACGATCGCTTCCTTGCCGCGATCGATCGCGCTGAGGTACTCCTGCTCGTCCCAGCGTTCCTGGACGCTCGACGCGAAGTCGAGTGCTTCGGTCTGCAACACCGATACGGGCTGCTTGACGGGCGTGCTGACCTGGTCCAACAGCCGCTTCACCCGGGCGACGGCGTCGTGCCAGGCGTCGTCGACGCGTTCGGAACTGTTGTCGAAATTGATCGCGTTGGCAATCAACAGGACGGTGCCGTCCACGTTGTCGTGGACAGCCATGTCCGTCACGAGGTTCAGTGCCATTTCGGGAAGGTGGAGATCGTCTTCCGGGGGGCTCGTCAGCTTCTCCCAGTGCCGCACTGTTTCCCAGCCAAGGAATCCGACCAGGCCCGAGGTGAAGGGGGGCAGGCCAGGGAAGCGGTCCGTCTGGAGGGCCGCAATGGTGTCGCGGACGGCGTCGACGGGGCTGCCGTCCACCGGCACGCCAACGGGAGGCTCACCGATCCAGTGGGCCTGGCCGTCCTTGCTGGTCAAGGTGGCCCGGGACCGGGAACCGATGAAGGAATAGCGGGACCACGCTCCGCCGACGGCGGCCGATTCCAGGAGGAAGGTGCCGGGCTGGCCCTGGGCCAGCTTGCGGTAGAGCCCGATGGGAGTTTCGGCGTCTGCCAGTACCCTGAGCCGGACCGGGATGACCCGGCTGTGCGCGGCGAGTTCGCGGAACTCCTCCAGGCCCGGGCTGATGATTCCAAGGTCCTGCATGGTTTGTGTTCTCCGCCTCTTCTTGTGTTGCCTAAAGTGAATGGTGCGTGGAAGGACTAATCCCGCTCGCCTGTCACGGCGGCAAGGCTCCTGCCATCGAAGCATGTGCGCGTACCGGTGTGGCAGGCCGCGCCTACTTGGTCGACGCGGACCAGGAGGGCATCGCCGTCGCAATCCAAGGCCACGGATTTGACGAACTGGACGTGTCCGGAGGTGTCCCCCTTGCGCCAGTATTCCTGGCGCGAGCGGGAGAAGAACGTCACGCGGCCCGTGGTGAGGGTCCGGTGCAGGGCCTCATCGTCCATCCAGCCGAGCATCAGCACTTCGTCGGTGTCGAATTGCTGGATGATTGCTGCCACAAGGCCGGCGGAATCGCGCTTCAACGCGGCGGCAAGTTCTTGCGGGAGCGGACTTACCGGCGCGACGACGGGCTCTGCGGCGGAAGCGGCAGCGGGCGTGGCGACGGCACTGACTATGGGTGTTGACGGCTCAGACATCAGAACAAGTCTAGTGCCTCACGGGGAGCCGAAATTCAGCGGCGGTTCCACTGCGCAACCGAGCGCGTCTCGTGCTAGTTTCACAAGTGATGCATTTCGTCGATCCCTCCCGCGAAGTACTGGCCGAAACACTCCTGGCGGCCGGACCTGACTCCCCCACGCTCTGCGAAGGGTGGCTGACAAGGGATCTCGCGGCGCACTTGTACTTACGGGAGCGTAAAGCGGCTGTCGGAATCGGCCTGGTCATCAAGAGCCTCGCCAGGGCTTCGGACAAAGCCACGGCCAAACTGGCTTCCAAACTCAAGACAACGGAAGATTACGCCGAACTGGTGAACACCTTCCGCTCGGGGCCGCCCGCCTTGTCCCCCCTGAAGATCAAGGCCCTCGACGAGTCCTCCAACCTCATTGAATATTTCGTGCACACGGAAGACATCCGCAGGGCCGGAGACCGTTGGGCTCCGCGGGCCCTCGACGAGGAGTACTCGGACGCCCTGTGGGATGAACTGATCAAGCGCGCCGCCATTCTCTACCGCGGCGTGGATCTCGGGATCGTGTTGGTCCGCCCCACCGGTCCGCGCCACGTGGCCAGGCGGGCTCCCGTATCCGTCGCCATTGTGGGCGAGCCCGGCGAACTCCTCATGCACGCCCACGGCCGTACGCAGCACGCGCTGGTCACCTTCGAGGGCCAGCCGGACGCCGTCGCTCTGCTTCAGTCAGCCGAAGTCGGACTCTGACTCGCCGTTAAACCAGCCAACCCGCAGTAGTTGTCGTTATAGGCACCCTAACGACCACTACCGCGAGCCAGCGGGGTGGACAAAGCGTCAGCGGACCAGGAAGCCCGCTTCGCGAATCGCCGCCTTGACCTGGGCAATCATGTCGTCCGGACCGAAGTGGAACACCGAGGCTGCCAGGACAGCATCTGCCCCTGCTTCAACCGCGGGCGGGAAATGCGCCGGTTCTCCCGCGCCGCCGGAAGCGATGATAGGGATGTGGACGGCTGCGCGGACCAGGCGGATGAGTTCGAGGTCGAAGCCGTCCTTGGTGCCGTCGGCGTCAATGGAATTCAGGAGGATCTCCCCCACACCGCGGTCCGCGGCTTCCTTGGCCCACGCAACGGCGTCGATTCCGGTTCCCTGGCGTCCACCGTGCGTGGTCACCTCGAAACCGGAAGCCGTGGGCTCGGAGCCGGGCCTCGTCCGCCGAGCGTCCACCGACAGAACCAGCACTTGGGATCCGAAGTGGCGGGTGATCTCGTCGATGACGTCCGGGCGCGCGACGGCGGCCGTGTTGATCGAGGCCTTGTCCGCGCCGAAACGCAGGAGTTTGTCCACTTCGGCCACGCCCCGGACGCCTCCGCCGACGGTCAGCGGGATGAAGACTTCCTCGGCCGTGCGGCGAACGACGTCGAACGTGGTCTCCCGGTTGCCGGAAGACGCCGTGACGTCAAGGAACGTGAGTTCGTCCGCCCCGGCATTGTCATAGCGGTGCGCCAGCTCAACGGGGTCGCCCGCGTCGCGAAGACCCTCGAAATTGACGCCCTTCACCACACGGCCGGCGTCGACATCTAGGCAAGGGATGACCCGTACTGCTACAGCCATTGCTACTCCTGGAATTTTCTTTCTTGGATGGCGTCAGATGCGGCAGGCGTGGATGCTGCTGACCAGGATGGCCCGGGCGCCGAGGTCGTACAGCTCATCCATGATCCGGTTCGTTTCCTTTTTCGGAACCATGGAGCGCACGGCAACCCAATCCGAGTCGCGCAGCGGCGACACCGTGGGCGACTCGAGGCCCGGGGTAAGGGTGGCGGCTTCTTCCACGAGATCCTTGCGGATGTCGTAGTCCATGAGGACGTACTGACGGGCGACGAGTACGCCCTGCAGGCGCCGGATCAGGACCTCGATCTCCTTCACGGTGCCGTTCGCGGCACCACCCTCACCGGTGCGCCGGATCAGGACGGCTTCGGACTTGAGGATGGGCTCGCCGAAGATTTCCATCCCGGCGGCTTTGAGCGTGTTGCCGGTTTCGACGACGTCGGCGATCGCGTCGGCGACGCCGAGACGAACCGAAGACTCAACGGCGCCGTCGAGGCGGACCACTTTGGCGTTGATGCCGCGCTCGGCGAGGTAATCGCGCAGGAGCCCGTCATAGCTGGTCGCGAGGCGCTTGCCTTCAAGCTGCTCGACGCCGGAGAAGTCGCCGACCGGGCCGGCGAAACGGAAGGTGGACGCGGCGAAGCCGAGGGGAAGCAGCTCTTCCGCTTCGACCTGCGCGTCCAGCAGGAGGTCGCGCCCGGTGATGCCGACGTCGAGCGTACCTTGGCCGACGTACACGGCGATGTCGCGGGGCCGGAGGAAGAAGAACTCAATGTCGTTGTCGGGATCGACCATGACCAGTTCGCGGCTATCGCGGCGCTGGCGGTATCCCGCCTCGGACAGCATCGCGGAGGCGGCTTCGGACAGGGATCCCTTGTTGGGGACGGCTACTCGCAGCATGATTGGACTTTCTTGGGGAGTGGAAGGGGGTGTTTCAGGCATTGTGCTCACGGCACGGTCCGCAGCGTCACTGTTCCCAGACGATGCTGATCTCAGAAGGGACTGCGCAGTGGGCGCGGGGGCCACGCTTTGGCTCCGCCGGACCTTTCAGGTCAATACGGAGCGGACGTGGCTAGAGATGCTTGTAAACGTCTTCCAGGCTCAGACCCTTGGCGAGCATCAGGACCTGCAGGTGGTAGAGCAACTGGGAGATTTCCTCGGCAGCGGCTTCATCGGATTCATACTCTGCAGCCATCCAGACTTCGGCGGCTTCCTCCACGACTTTCTTGCCGATGCCGTGGATTCCGGAGTCCAATTCGGCAACGGTGCGGGAGCCTGCCGGACGGGTCGCTGCCTTTTCGCTCAGTTCTGCGAACAGCGTCTCGAAATTCTTCACGCCCTACAGCCTACTTGCTCGGGACCGGTGCCCGCCTGTCGGGCCATTGAATGACGGAAGGGATGTGAGCGAACGCACAAGGTGCGCGGGAACGCCCACATCCCTTTCGCCGGTTTGCTAGGTGTACTGCTGGAGGGTCAATGCGGTCGAAAGCGCGGCTGTCACGGCTTCGTGCCCTTTGTCCTCGGACGAACCTTCCAGTCCGGCACGGTCCAGTCCCTGCTGCTCGGTGTCGCACGTGAGCACCCCGAAGCCCACCGGCACGCCGGTCCGGACGCTGACTTCGGTAAGTCCCGATGTCGCAGCTTGGCACACGTAGTCAAAGTGCGGCGTACCTCCGCGGATGACGACGCCGAGGGCAACGACGGCGTCAAAATGCGGCGCGAGCCGGGCCGCCGCGACGGGAAGCTCGAAAGAGCCAGGGACGCGCAGCACGGTGGGCTCGGCGATGCCGGCTTCCTTCGCAGCACGCAGCGCACCGTCGAGGAGCCCGTCCATGATTTGGGTATGCCAACTGGCAGCCACGATGGCGAGTTTCAGCTGGTGGGTTTCCTCCGGGTTGAGGGTGGTGAGGTCGATGGTGGGGGCGCCGTGTCCGCTCATGGGTGTGTGGTAATCCTCAGTCTTGTTAGTACGGTTCAGTCTTGTTCGTGTTCAAAAGTGCCGGCCGTCGCAGGGGTACCGGCCGGCTCGGCCTCACCGAGTGTCAGGCGGTGGTCCATGCGGTCCTTCTTGGTCTGAAGGTACCGAAGGTTCTCCTCACGGGAGGGGACCTCGGTTGGCACCATCTCCACCACCTTCACGCCGGCCGCGGCAAGCCTGTTCTGCTTGTCCGGGTTGTTGCTCAGGAGGCGGACTTCATGCAGGCCCATTTCGGCAAGGATCTGGGCAGCCGCTTTGTAGCAACGGGCGTCCACCGGCAGTCCCAACTGCTCGTTGGCCTCGACGGTGTCGAATCCGGCTTCCTGGAGCGCGTAGGCCTTGATCTTGTTGGCCAAGCCGATGCCGCGCCCTTCCTGTCCGCGCAGGTAGAGCAGGGTGCCGCCCTCTTCGCGGATCAGCTCGAGGGCGTAGGCCAGCTGTTCGCCGCAATCGCAGCGATACGAGCCGAAAACGTCGCCCGTGAGGCACTCCGAGTGAAGGCGAACCAACGGGGCCTTGCCCGCAAGCGGCGCTTTCCGGGAGCTCACCGCCAAGTGCTCCGCACCGGTGGCGAGGTCTGTCCAGGCCTGTGCCACGAACTCGCCGAAAGCGGTTGGCAATTGGACAATCGGGCCGCCGCTCACGGGGTGCGGTGTGCGCGCGGGCGAGCCGCCGTCCTGCGTCGTCGCTGTGGTCATCGCTGCTCCTCGTTTCCTGCCGAACTAGCATTCTGGTGCCTGGCCTCCGACGCTACAACATAAGCCACAAGGTCCTCGATCGAAATCAGAGGACATCCGTGCTCGGCAGCGAACTCCCGGAGGCTGTCCAGTCGCATCATTTCACCATCGTCATGTACCAACTCGGCGATCACGCCCACCGGGGCGAGCCCCGCAAGCCGGCAGAGATCAACTGCCGCTTCCGTGTGTCCCGGACGTTCACGCACTCCCCCCTTAACGGCCCGAAGCGGAAAAATATGCCCGGGCCGGGTGATCGAGGACGGGGTGCTGCTGGAATCAGCCAGGATCCGGGCCGTGAGGGCCCTGTCCGTAGCCGAAATTCCAGTGCTTACGCCCACAGCGGCATCGCAGGACACCGTGTAGGCCGTGCCCTTGGCGTCTTCATTGACCAGGACCATGGGCGGCAGCGCCAAGGCATCGGCCCGCGAATCTTCAAGGGGAACGCAAATCACCCCCGAGCTGTAGCGGATGGTCCATCCCATGAGCGCAGGCGTCGCGTGCTCGGCGGCGAAGATGATGTCGCCCTCGTTTTCGCGGTCTTCGTTGTCCACGACAATGACGGGCCGGCCGGCTGCCATGGCTCGCACGGCCTCCTCAACCGGGTCCAGGCCCTGGCGCACCACTACAGTGCTCCCGTTGTGCGCGGCGCTCACTGGGCGGCCTCCGCCGCAGCTGCCGGCGAACGGAAGGACAGAAGCCGCTCGGTATATTTCGCGAGAACGTCCACCTCGAGGTTGACGCGGCCGCCGGTGGCCTTCGCCCCGAGTCCGGTTTCGTCCAGGGTGGTGGGAATGAGTCCCACTTCGAACCAGGGGCTTTCTTCCTCGGCCGGGCTGACGGCAGTGACCGTGAGCGAAACGCCGTCGACGGCGATCGACCCCTTTTCGGCGATGTACCGTGCCAGCGGGGCCGGCACGCCGAAGCGGAGGCGGTCCCAGTTGCCCAGCGATTCGCGCTCAAGAAGCTGCCCGACGCCGTCGACGTGGCCTTGCACGACGTGGCCGTCCAGGCGGCCGCCCGCCTGGACACAACGCTCGAGGTTCACAGTGTCACCCGCGGCAAGTTCTCCGATGGTGGTCCGGACGAGGGTTTCGCCCATGACGTCCACGCTGAACTCCCGGCCGTCGATGTCCGTTGCGGTGAGGCACACGCCGTTGACGGCGATGGAGCCGCCCAAGCCGAGCCCCTCTGTGGTGCTGGGGGCCATAAGGCGCAGCGTGGCGCTGGCCTCGCCGTCGTGCTCGACGGACAGGACCGTGCCTTGTTCAGCAACGATTCCGGTAAACATCAGTGTCCTCCTGTGGTGGTGTCCGCGGCGTCCTTGCCCGGAAATGGTTCATGGTGTTCAGTGCGCGGCTTGGTCCACGCTGGTTTGTTGCCATCGGATGGTCCGGACCTCAGGTGCAGCCGGAGGTCGCGGCCGAGCGCATGGACCGCACCCCCACCGGCGTCGTCCCAGTTCCAGTGCTGGGCGTCAGCGAGGGTGGAGATGCCAAGATCCGTCAAGGCAGGCGTACCGGCGCCCAACAGGGTCGGCGCAAGATAGACGATCAATTCATCGACCAGGCCGGCGGCGAGGAAGGCGCTGAGGATGCGGGAACCGCCCTCCACCATGACGTGCCGGACGCCTTCGGCGAACAGCAACTCCAATGCCTCGGACGGGTCGCGGGTCGGCAGCTGGATGAACTTGCCGTCAGTCCCGCGCACCGCGGCATCCGCGGGGACCTCCCGCAGCCCCATGACGGCCCGGAGCGGCTGGCTTGGCGATTCCGCGCCGTCCGCCTCCCGCGCAGTCAGCCGCGGGTTGTCGACCAGGACGGTTTCGGTGCCCACCAGGATGGCGTCGATCAAGCGGCGCAGTCCGTGGTTGTCGGCCAGCGATTCCGGGCTCGAGATCCACTGGCTGGTCCCGTCGGTAGCCGCGATCCTGCTGTCCAGTGTCTGCGCGATGTGAAGAGTGACGAAGGGGCGCCTGGACTCCACGGCCTTGAACCACTCTCTGTTCAACTTCGCGGCCTCGGCGGCAGCAAGCCCGGACTGCACGTCCACACCGGCGGCGCGCAGCCTGCCGGCCCCTCCCGCGGCCGGATCGTGGGGATCGTCGACGGCGTAAACCACGCGCGATATGCCGGCCTCAATGATCGCCTCGGTGCACGGCCCCGTGCGCCCAATGTGGTTGCACGGTTCCAAAGTCACCACCATGGTTGTTCCAGTGAGGTCCAAGCCCTTTGCCTGCGCCTTGGCGATCGCATCCGCCTCGGCGTGTGGCGTTCCGGCACCGCGATGGTAGCCCGTGATGAGTTGCTCTCCATTGGGGCCGAGCACAACCGCTCCCACCAACGGATTCGCTCCGCGGGGTCCGCGGAGGGCAACGTGCAGCGCGGTCTCCATGGCCGCGGACTCGGCCTCTGGAAAACTCAGGTTCAAGGCATCGCTCATGAGAACGCTCCTGCAGTTTCCGGCTCGGGCGTTGGCCTGAGGGGCCGGCTTTCACGCTTCCCTGCGCGCCACCAGACAAAGAATCCGGCGAGCGTGAAGAATCCGTAAAAGAGGTACATGAAAGCGCTGGCAAAGTAGCCCGCACTGAAAAGCAGCGGAACTCCCACGATGTCCACGGCAACCCAGACCAGCCAGAATTCAGTCCAGCCGCGCGCCATGCCGTATGTTGCGAGGAGGGAACCCATGAAGGTCCAGGCGTCTGCCCAGACAGGCGGGTAGGAACCCATGGAATCGAAGACGGGAGTCAGGGCGGCAGTGCCCGCAATCATGGCTGCCGCCATTCCGATCCGCACTTTGGGGCTTGCCCAACCGGGCACGATGGCGCGGCCGGCAATGCCTGAATGGAGTCCTTGCCGCCAGCGGTACCAGCCGTAGACGGCGACGCCGATGAACATGATCTGCCGTCCGGCCTGGCCCCAGAGGGTTGCCGGCGAGGCGGCACCGAAGACGTTGCCAAGAAAGACCGTCAGCAGGAGCAGGTTGCCTGCGATCCCGATGGGCCACGCCCAGACTTTGCGGCGCATGCCGCCCAGGGCGCTGGCGAGCCCGAAAATATTGCCTAGCACTTCGCGAAGAACAAGCACAGATCCACCTACGGGAATCTGTGCTTCGAAGAGCCATCGCAGAAAGTCCATGCCGTTCCTTCCCTCGAATGCCGCGATGGCTCCGGGGGTGTACGACAGCGCAATGCCGGGCGCATGGAACGCCGGACATGACTGTACGTGCTTCTCCCATCCAGACTTTGACTGTCGGTACTGGAATTCCACCAGTTCAACCGTCCGCCGTCGTGATCCCCGTGAAGGAAACGCGATGGCTCGCGGGTCGCGGACTATGACCGCCGGTTCGGAATTACACCGACCCCGGAGCACGTATGTGTGTTGCTATTCTGACACAACTGGAGCTGTGACCGATGTATTCCCGAAGCAATATGTAGCCATTTGCGTCATTGTTGGCGCGTCGCCGCGAGGCTGTCACATTGCCGCAAGGCCTGCGGCGCGCAGTCGCTCGATAGCCGCAGCGGGGTCCTCATGGCCGTAGACGGCGGAGCCTGCAACGAACACGTTTGCGCCGGCCTCGGCAGCGCGGACAATGGTCTCCTCCGTGACGCCGCCGTCGACCTGGATTGCGACGCCGATACCGGAACCGTCGATCGCGGCACGCGCCCGCCGGATCTTGGGCAGCGTGACGTCCAGGAAGGACTGCCCGCCGAAGCCCGGCTCCACGGTCATGATGAGGAGCATGTCCAGTTCGCTGAGCATGTCCAGGTATGGTTCCACCGGCGTGGCCGGACGAAGGGCCATCCCGGCCTTCGAACCGCGGGCACGGAGCTCACGGGCGAGCTTGATGGGAGCCATCGCCGCTTCCGCGTGGAAGGTCACGGACGCCACACCGGCGTCGGCGTAGGCCGGCGCCCAGCGGTCGGCGTCGGCGATCATCAAGTGGGCGTCGAGCGGGACCGGGCTCACGGCCTGTATGCGCTCCACCACCGGCAGGCCGAGCGTCAGGTTCGGGACAAAATGGTTGTCCATCACATCGACGTGGACGGCGTCGGCGTTGCTGATTCTCTTCAGCTCGGCTTCCAGGTTCACGAAGTCCGCGGACAGGATGCTCGGGTTGATACAGCACTCAGTCAAGGCAGTTCCCTCAGTGTTGGTGGCGGTGGTGGTTTTGGCAGTTCTCCAGCTTAGGCACGCGGCGCTTTGGGCCGGGGAAAGGCGCCGAAGGTTACGGCTTCTTCCGGATCAGGGCCAGGAACATCGCATCGGTTTGGTGCACGTGCGGCCACAACTGGGCGCTCAACTCGTGCCCGGCGCCCAGGTTGCCGGTCAGGCTGACCTTGTCCAAGGCTGCGCCGGCGTCGATCTGCTCCAAGTCGTCCCTCTTGCGCAGGACATCGCTGACGACGGCGGTTGTCTCGGCCGGGTGCGGGGAACAAGTAACGTACCCCACTACCCCGCCCGGTTTGACGGCGTCGATGGCCGAGGTGAGCAATTCACGCTGCAACGGACCCAGATCCGCAAGGTCCTTGGGGGTCCGGCGCCAGCGTGACTCGGGGCGGCGGCGCAGCGCGCCAAGGCCGCTGCACGGAACGTCCACCAACACGCGGTCGAAAGTCTCCGGTTGCTCCTTGCCGACGTCGCGGCCGTCGCCCACCCGCACGGTCCAGGCGTCCTCCGGAACGGCCGAGAGTGCCTGGCTGACCAGCTTTGCCCGGTGCTCCGCGGGTTCGTTTGCCAAAAGGCTCGCACCTTCTTGGAGGGCGAGGGCAGCGAGCAGCGCGGCCTTGCCTCCGGGACCGGCGCAAAGGTCCAGCCACTTCTCACCGTCCGTGGCGGCCTGTCCGAGGTCCACGGCCGCGACGGCGCGGGCCACCAACTGGGAGCCGACGTCCTGGACGCGCGTGGTGCCTTCGCGGATGGAGGACATCCGCCCGATGTCCCCACCGCTTGATAGTGCCGAGTCGATCACGAGTTCGCCCGGCGTGGCCCCGTTCTCCAGGGCCTCGTCAAGGTTGCCGATGCCCGGCAGCGCCACCAGGTTCACCACGGGGGCCGCGTTGTCTGCTTCGAGCAGCTCGGTGATTTCGCTCGCGGGACGGCCATGCATGACGAGCGACTGGCGCAGGGCCCTGACAATCCACTCCGGGTGCGCATGGCGTACGGAGGCGATCCGTGTTTCGTCGGTCTCGTTTTCCAGCAGGTGGTCGAGCCATTCCGGCAGTGTCCTGGCGGTGACTTTCCGGAGCACCGCGTTAATGAGCGACGACGGCCCTGCTCCGATCACCGCACGGGCCAGGCCGACAGTCTGGTCGAGTGCGGCATGGGCAGGAACGCGCATGGCGAGCAACTGATGGGCGCCAAGCCGCAACGCATCCAGGACTGCGGGATCGAGTTGGGCGAGCGGCCGGTCGACACACTCAGCCAGGACGGCGTCGTACATCCCCTGGCCGCGCAATGCCCCGTAGCTCAGCTCTGTGGCGAACCCGGCGTCGCGTTTATCGAGGTGGTGGTGGCGGATTCGCGAGGGCAGCACGAGGTTTGCGTACGCATCCTCGGAAGCGACCGCCCGCAGGACTTCGAATGCCACCAACCGTGCCGGATCCGCGCGCCGGGTCCGCTGGGACGGTGCGTTGGTGGAGAAACCGCGTTGCGGGCCCCTGTTGCGTTCCCGTCCTTGGGCGTTGCGCTTGCTTTCGCCGCCGGGACCGCGGTTGCCGTGGCCCCCGCCGTCCCTGTTCCCGCTGTTGTTGGGGCCGCGCCGGCCGGACTCATTCATTCGAATTCCACGCTTTCTGGTGTTGCCAAACCACGGGCCCAGTCGGCCGACGGCATCATCTTCTTGCCCGCAGGCTGGATCCGCCCGAGCTGCACGGCATGTGATCCGGTTCCGACCAGGACGTTCTTGCCGTCAACCCGGAGCTGGCCGGGTGCGAGGTCCCGGATGTCCGGGCGCAGCCCGACGGGTTCCAACTTGACGCGCTGCCCGTCAAGCATGGTCCATGCCCCGGGTTCGGGCGTGACTCCGCGCGACCTGCGGTTGATGGCGAGCGCCGGTTGGGCCCAGTCGAGCCGGCCGTCGTCGAGCGTCAATTTGGGGGCGAGCGAGACATCGCCTTGTTGGGGCAAGGGGGCCGCTTTGCCGGACTCGACGGCGGACAGTGTCTGGCAGAGCAGGATCGCACCGCTGCGCGAGAGCCGCTCCAGCAAGTCGCCTGCCGTGTCTTCAGGGCGTACGGTTTCCGTCAAAGTCCCGAAGACCGGTCCGGTGTCGAGTCCTTCTTCCAGGAGGAAGGTAGCGGCTCCGGTGATGTCGTCACCGGCGATGACCGCACGTTGAACGGGTGCGGCGCCGCGCCAGGCTGGAAGGAGGGAGAAGTGGAGGTTGATCCACCCATGGCGCGGCACGTTGAGCGCGGCCCGGGGAACAAGGCCCCCGTAGGCGACGATCGCGGCGACATCCGGCGCATAAGAAGCGATCCGCTCGGTGGTGGCGGCGTCCACCTTGGAAGCGTGGATGATGTCGATGCCAAGTGCAGCCGCACGTGCCGCCACCGGCGACGGCGTCAGGATCCGCTTGCGGCCCGTAGGAGCGTCCGGCCTGGTCAGCACGGCCACGATATCGAAGCCCGCCTCGACCAACGCGTCAAGGGAAGGGACTGCGACAGCCGGGGTGCCCGCGAAAAGCACCCTCATTCGGCAGCCCCGAAGCTGCCGAAGCTGGACCCCACGGTGTTGGCCCTCTTGGCGGTGGTACGTTCAGTCACGGAGTGGTAGTTCGCCGCGCGGATGGCCCGCAGCGCGGCCTTCCGGTCCTCACCCTCCAGGCGGTCCGTAAACAGGATCCCGTCCAGGTGGTCGGTCTCGTGCTGGAAGCAGCGGGCGAGCATGCCCTCCGCCTCGACCGACACGGGGTTGCCGTTCAGGTCCACGCCGGTGGCACGCGTGGTCCTGCGGCGGCGAACCGGGAACGCGAGACCGGGAATGGAGAGGCAGCCTTCCACCTCGTCAGGCTGGAAGTCATCGCTGTTTTCGAGCACGGGATTGATGATGTGGCCTTCCACACCGCCGATCCTGTAGGTAAAGACGCGCTGGCTGACGCCGACCTGCGGCGCGGCGAGCCCTGCACCGTCCACATCTTCCATGGTCTCGGTCATGTCCGACACGAGCTTGGCGAGCTCAGGCCCGAATTCCGTGACTGGATCAGCAACCGTGCGGAGCACGGGATCGCCGATGATACGGATACTCAAAATGGCCATGTGCTTGTCTTTCCTCACGATCGGCGAAGTTTCGGTCCCCGCAAAAGGGGCCTAGGCCAGTTTAGTTGAGCCTGCGGCCGCCGCGGCGGCGGGGTACGACGGCGGAGCTACAGGGAGCAGCGCCGTTCCGGCTGCCGTCACATCGGCAGACATCTCCCATACCCGCTTCAAGGCGCAGAATTTCCACCAGTGGTGCTTGAGGACGTCCGGGTTGGCCCGCTGGGGACGCACTTCCGTCTCGCCAATGGCAACGGCAAGCAGGACAGGGTTTTCGCCGTATTTCCACGGTTCCCACTCCCCCGCCACAGGATCCACGAGGCTCTCCTCGGCCTTCATGCCCGCAACCAGCTGCATCACCACCTTGTCGTCGAGGGGTTTCACCGTTCCGTCACGGGTGGTGCCTTTGGTCTTGTAGTCGATCAGGCAGACCCTGCCGTTGATCTTGGCGACCAGGTCCAGGGTTCCGGCGTAGCCGACGCTGGAGTTCCATACAGTGATCTCGGGCGCGATGGGCTCCACCCGGAACAACTCCCACCATTCGTCGAAGCGGGCAGCGAAGGCTTCCTCGCCGCGTGACGCAAGCTCCTCGCGCGCTTCTTTCACGCGGTGCCCGCGGCCGAGCGCGCGGAGGGCCACTTGCTCGCAGTAGTTATGCACGCGGTCGCCGCGACGTGCAGCGTCGTCCCGATACACCTCCGCAGCCTTGGCTGCCTTTTTGACGGCCTGCCGCATCTTGGCAGGACTGGATAGATGTTGCGGGAGTTCGGGGTCTTTCGCCAGGCTGCTGGCACCCATGTAGCCGAACCAGCCGTCCAGGGAGTGGGCCTGCTGGCCGATCACCGTGGTGATGGAAGGGACCGAGAAGGTCTCGGACGTGGACCGGGCATACATCCGGCCGTATTCGGTGGCGTGGGCAAGCAGTGGATCTGTCATGGGAAAACTCTTTCACACACCCCTGACAGGAAGATGCGGAGCGTTGGCGGCCGTAGACGGAACCTGCTTCCCCGAAATTATTAAGACCTTCCTACACAGGGGTGGCGGCTTCTTTGAGTCCCAGTGCCATAATGGGTCACGTCCTCGGCTACGGGAGCGATCTTGGTCCTCGATATAACAACACTGCGAGTGGCCCTTGGTGTGGTCGCTCTTACGCTGCTCCTCCTGTTCTATGCATCGTTCAGGCGCACGCGGTCCTCCTACAACGGGTGGTGGTGCATCGCCCTCCTGTTCTTCCTGGCAGGGAACCTTGCTTTCCTTTTCAATGGGACGCCGTATCAAACGTGGGCCAATCCCTCGGGAAACGTCCTCCTGGTGGGCGGAGCATTCAGTGTGTGGACCGGCGCCCGGTCCCTGAGGAAGTTGCCGCCGCCAAGGTGGCAATTTGCAGCGGCCTGCGGCGTCACGGCGCTCGCTTCCGCTCTGGAGAACCCCGGTTCAAACACCTGGTCCGGAGGATTGGCATACCTTGGACTCATGACGCTGGGTATCGCGTTGGCGTCCCGCGATCTCTGGTTGCTGGATTCCAGCTACTCCCAGGTGCACAAGTCGATGGCTTTGGCCGCGGGATTCCTTGCTGCCTACTACTTTTGCCGTCTGGCCGTGTACCTCGTTGAAGGTCCAAGCGGCCCGAACTTCCGGACGTATTTCGGCCCGTCGATGGCTAGCCTGGTCACCCTGATCCTCCTGGTTGCCGTGTCTTTCAGCATGACCGCCCTCAGCAACGATCAGCTGATCAACCGGCTGAGCGAGCGGGCTGCCCGCGACAACCTGACCGGGCTGCTGAACCGAGGCACTTTCATGGACCTGGCTACCAAGGAGCTTGAGCGCCTCCACGCCAGAAACTCGGTGGCGTCCTTGATCCTGGCCGATCTGGACCACTTCAAAGCGATCAACGATAAGCACGGCCATGCTGCCGGTGACGCCGCGCTGCAGGCATTCGCGGCGGCGTGCACCACGTCGGTACGATCCACCGACCTGGTGGGGCGATACGGCGGCGAAGAGTTCATCTTGCTTTTGCCCGGAGCGAGCCAAGAGCGGGCCGAAAGCATCGCGGCCGACATCAATCAGTCTTTGGACGCGGCCAAAAGCCTCGAAGGGATCCATATTCCAACCGTGAGTTACGGAGTAACCTCTACCGAGTTCGACGCCGGCGACCTCACCGCGATGATTGCCGCTGCCGACGCAGCCCTATATGAGGCCAAGTCACTCGGCAGGAACCAGGTGGTCAGGGCAGCGCCCCGCGCGTAGGCAAGCTCCAGGAATGTGAGCTACGTCACGTCATGTTGTGACTTGAACCACACTGCTTTTCGATTGTGACTTGCATCCTCAGGTGTAACCTGATATGCGTCACCAGTGATGGTGCTGGTGCAGACCAAGGAGTCGTGCCATGAGTGTCGAATCGAGTTCTGCCGCGGGAACCGTCCCGGCCGATAGCGGTCGCAGGGCCGGAAATCCCCTATCAGCCCAGAATGTCACAGTGTCCCCGCCGGCGAGCGCCGGTCCTCCGTTTGCCGATCCCGCAGCCTTGGGTCTGGGCGCTTTCGCATTGACCACATTCGTCTTGAGCGTCGTCAATGCCGGCCTGATCGCCAAGGGCGACGAACCCGTCGTCCTTGGACTGGCACTGTTTTACGGCGGCCTGGCACAGTTCGGCGCCGGGATCTGGGAATTTGCCAACCGCAACGTCTTCGGCGCCACGGCCTTCTGCTCATACGGAGCGTTCTGGCTGTCCTTCTGGTTCCTGGCCCAGTTCAGCGCGGCCAGCCTTCCCCCGGCGGAGGCGGGCAAGGGCGTTGGCCTCTACCTGTTGGCCTGGGCCATCTTCACCGCCTACATGACTATTGCCGCTTGGCGGGTCAGCATGGGCGTCTTCGCGGTTTTCGTTTTGCTCACCTTGACGTTCATCGCCCTGTTCATCGGCGCCTTCGCCGCGTCCAGCGCGATGACGGTGCTTGGCGGCTGGCTGGGCATCCTGACTGCGCTCGTGGCGTGGTACTGCTCCCTCGCGGTAGTCGCGAACTCTACGTTCAAACGGGTCCTGCTTCCTGTGGGACCACGGTGACCGGAGATGGCCGACTACCCCACGGAATCGGATGAAACCCTCGCAAACCTGCTGCACGAACAACGGCGCTTCCCCCCGGAAGCGGGCTTTACCGCCCAAGCCAACGCGACGGCGTCGGACTATGAACAGGCCGACGCCGACAGGCTGGCGTTCTGGGCGCGCCAGGCCGAGCGGCTGGACTGGTCGCAAAAGTGGACGGAGGTCCTGGACTGGTCCAACCCGCCTTTCGCCAAATGGTTCCTCGGGGGCAGGCTCAATGCCGCCTACAACTGCCTGGACCGCCATGTAGCCGCCGGCCGAGGAGACAAAGTCGCCTACTACTTTGAAGGGGAAGCCGGAGACTCGCGGACCATCACCTATGCCCAGCTCACCGACATGGTCTGCCAGGCAGCGAACACGCTGACCGAATTGGGGGTCGCTGCCGGCGACCGGGTGGCCATCTACATGCCGATGATTCCCGAGACCATCGTGGCAATGCTGGCCTGCGCGCGTATCGGGGCTCCGCACACGGTCGTCTTCGGTGGATTCTCTGCGGATGCCCTCCGGACGCGGATCCACGACTGCGATGCCCGGATCGTGATAACTTCCGACGGCGCCTACCGCCGCGGCAAGGCCACCGGACTCAAATCCGCCGTTGACGAGGCCCTCCTGGACTGCCCGGACGTCCGCAACGTCCTGGTGGTACGCCGCACAGAGCAGGAAATCGACTGGACGCCTGGGCGGGATATCTGGTGGCATGAGTCGGTTGAGCTGGCGCCCATTGATCACGAGCCCGAGGCGTTCGATGCCGAGCATCCGCTCTACGTGATGTACACCTCGGGGACCACCGGCAAACCCAAGGGCATCCTGCACACCACCGGCGGCTACCTCACGGCATGCGCTTATACACATTGGGCCGTGTTCGACCTGAAGGCCGCGAGCGATATTTTCTGGACAGCGGCGGACATCGGCTGGGTCACCGGGCACAGCTATATCGTCTACGGACCCTTGGCCAACGGCGCCACCTCTGTGCTGTACGAAGGCACTCCGGACACCCCTCACCAGGGCCGCTGGTGGGAAATCGTCGACAAGTACAAAGTGTCGATTCTCTATTGCGCCCCGACCGCCATCCGGACCTTCATGAAGTGGGGGGCGCAGATACCCGCGAAGTACAGCCTCGAGAGCCTGCGTCTGATCGGCACAGTGGGCGAGCCGATCAACCCGGCTGCATATGTCTGGTACCGGGAGAACATCGGACACAACCGAACGCCCGTCGTGGACACCTGGTGGCAGACCGAGACCGGTTCCATCATGATCAGTCCGCTCCCTGGCGTGACGGCCGGCAAACCGGGCGCCGCAATGAAGGCCCTGCCCGGGATCGTGGCCGACGTGGTGGATGATGCAGGCACACCGGTTCCCAGCGGTTCGGGCGGCTATTTGGTGTTGAAGGCGCCGTGGCCCTCCATGCTGCGCACCATCTGGGGCGACGATGAGCGGTACGTGGAAACCTACTGGTCACGGTTCCCGGGTCTTTACTTCACGGGAGACGGTGCGAAGAAGGACGAGGACGGGGATATCTGGCTTCTGGGCCGGGTGGACGATGTGATGAATGTTGCAGGGCACCGCCTCTCGACGACGGAAATCGAATCGGCGCTGGTCTCCCATGCGAAGGTGGCGGAAGCCGCCGTCGTCGGCGCCGCCGACGAAACCACCGGGCAAGCGATCGTCGCCTTCGTCATCCTGCGCAGCGAGGCCGGCGACGGCGGCCCGGAAGTGGTGCAGGAACTGCGTGAACACGTGGCGAGGGAAATCGGCAAAATCGCCCGGCCACGGCAGATCATGGTGGTGGCTGAACTGCCCAAAACCCGGTCCGGCAAGATCATGAGGCGTCTGCTCAAAGACGTCGCCCAGGACCGGCCGATCGGGGATGTCACCACTTTGGCGGATTCGTCCGTCATGGAGCTGATCAAGGCCGGGATGCCGGGCGGCGCCGGAGGGCCACGCTGAGCGGCGGCATCCCGGCCCCGGCAACATCCGGACCACAAAAAAGGAGCCCCTCCAGCCGGCGTCTCCGCGGCCAGGGGGCTCCTTTATTGGTGGGCGATACTGGGTTCGAACCAGTGACCTCTTCGGTGTGAACGAAGCGCGCTACCACTGCGCCAATCGCCCGTGCACAAGAAGACTAACCGACCCCGGCCGGAATTCAAAAATCAGGAAAACGTTGGGAAGTGCCACCCGGAATCCCACCGATCGCTCGAGGGCGTCCGGAGAGGTAACCCCGGCCCAGCCCGGTCCCCCACTCGAGGAAACAACCGCGAAAAAAGCAAGCGAATCACATCAGTGTAACTCGTAAAATCCGCGCCAATTCAAGGAACCAGCGCCCATTGTTTACGATTCGGACGGATCGATTTGGAGTTTCCCGGAACCTCCTATAGAGTTTTTACTCGTCGGAAAGCGACGGAATGCCCCTTGCGGACAGGCCGCCGAAGAAGGCTATGCGGACGTAGCTCAGCTGGTAGAGCACCACCTTGCCAAGGTGGATGTCGCGAGTTCGAATCTCGTCGTCCGCTCGCAGGACACTGTCACGGCATTGACTTCTTGGGACCCCAGGAATCGTGCTTACACGGTGGGTTGGCCGAGAGGCGAGGCAGCGGCCTGCAAAGCCGTATACACGGGTTCGAATCCCGTACCCACCTCGGTGAAAACCTTGGTTTCCGGTCCAGGCCGGATTGCATTTGGGCGATTGGCGCAGCGGTAGCGCGCTTCCCTGACACGGAAGAGGTCACTGGTTCGATCCCAGTATCGCCCACCAAGGCAAGGAAACTTGCTTGTTGATGAAGGTCCGGTCCGCCGGAATTCATCATGTGCGGACGTAGCTCAGCTGGTAGAGCACCACCTTGCCAAGGTGGATGTCGCGAGTTCGAATCTCGTCGTCCGCTCTCGTATTTTAAGGTCCCGGCAACGGGCCGGCCGGCTTATGCCGATCCGGGCGATTGGCGCAGCGGTAGCGCGCTTCCCTGACACGGAAGAGGTCACTGGTTCGATCCCAGTATCGCCCACCAAGGCAAGGAAACTTGCTTGTTGATGAAGGTCCGGTCCGCCGGAATTCATCATGTGCGGACGTAGCTCAGCTGGTAGAGCACCACCTTGCCAAGGTGGATGTCGCGAGTTCGAATCTCGTCGTCCGCTCCATTTCGCTTACACCGGAACGGTTACGCTGGCCAACGGCCGTCACACTGACCAACGATCGTAGCGCTATTTGAGCAGCTCCCACCGGAGCTGCTTTTTTTGTGTCATTTGGACATTCCGCAGGTTCGCCCTGCTTGGAGCCCTTCGTTAAGATCGGCAGAACTGATCAATACCACTCAGCAAAAATCACTTTATCCAATGTGATTCGGCTCGCATACTATTCTTCAGGCCTAATTCGTCCACCCGTACGCAGGAGTCCATGGTGAATCAACAAATACCCGCCCGGTCGATCATGAGGAAGAAACCCATTGACGACATCGAGGAGGAAAGCAAGCACAGCGGCCTTTTCAAAAGCCTCGGCCTCTGGCAGCTGACAGCCATCGGCGTCGGCGGCATCATCGGCGTCGGAATCTTCTCCTTGGCCGGCCTCGTGGCACACGGAAGCGCGGACACCCCGGGTGTCGGCCCTGCCGTACTGATCTCGTTCCTGGTCGCGGGCCTCGCCTCAGCGGCCGCGGCGCTTTCCTACGCCGAATTCGCCGGGATGATCCCCCGCGCCGGATCGGCATATACCTATGGCTACGTTGCCCTCGGCGAAGTCATCGGATGGTTCATCGGCTGGGACCTCCTGCTGGAGTACATCGCGATCGTCGCCGTCGTCGCGATCGGCATATCCGGCTACTTCGACGCGTTCCTTTCCGGGATCGGCATCCACATGCCGTCCTGGATGACCTCGACTGTGGATGAGGGACATGGCGGGATCATCAACCTGCCAGCCATCCTGGTCTGCCTGCTGGTCACCTGGATCCTCTCCCGTGGAACCAAGGCCTTCGGCCGTTTCGAACTGGTGGCGGTGGGCATCAAGGTGGTCCTGATCCTGTTCATCATCGGCCTCGGCATCTTCTACATCAACACGGACAACTACAATCCGTTCATGCCCAGCGGTTTCGGGCCGGTGGTGGCCGGTTCGGCCACCGTGTTCTTCGCCGTGTTCGGCTACGACGCCATGAGCACCGCAGCGGAGGAAGCCAAAGACGGCAAGAGGCACATGCCCAAAGCAATCGTGCTCTCACTCGTCGTCGCCATGCTCCTCTATGTTGCGGCGACCCTGGTGCTCACCGGCATGCAGAACTACAAGGACATCAATCCGACGGCCGGTTTCGCATCCGCCTTCAGCAGTGTGGGCCTGCCCGTCATCGCCACCATCATCTCGGTGTTTGCCGTCCTGTCGATCCTCACCGTGATGTTGACCTTCCTGCTCGGCGTCACCCGTGTGTGGTTCTCCATGAGCCGTGACGGCCTGCTCCCGGGCTGGTTTGCCAAGACGGACCGCCATGGCACTCCTCAGCGCGTCACCTGGATTGCAGGCCTTGCGTCGGCTTTCCTGGCCGGAGTGTTCCCCATCAAGGCCGTCGCGGACCTGACCAACATCGGCATCCTGGCCGCGTTCGTCGTCGTCTGCCTCTCGGTCATCATCTTCCGGTACAAGAAGCCCGACGCTCCGCGTAGCTTCCGGCTGCCGTTGATGCCGCTGGTTCCCGCGTTCGGGATGCTTGCATCCGCGTTCCTCATGACCCAGCTGCATTGGGAAACGTGGCTGCGTTTTGTCGTGTGGCTGGTCATCGGACTGACGATCTACTTCGCTTACGGCCGCAGGCATTCGCTCATGAACCCGGATAGTCCGCGCCATCAGGAGCTTGCCGCCCCAAAGAAGCTGTGACCCCTTCGAAGAGTCGTTTGACATCCCAGTCAAATTATCCCTTGGCACCTCCAAGCTCTCGGGTTAGGATCGAAAACGGAGGAGCGAACTGGCTCCGTGATTGAAGGGAGGTGCCCGTGGGATTACTTGACGATCTGAAGGGCAAAGTTCAGGACCTCGTTGGTGGCAAGGAAGAAGCCATCAAGGACGGCATCGAATAAACCGCCGATTTATCGACGACAAGATGCGGTTCAGAGAGCCGCTTCCGAGTTCGTAGGCGACCTCGACGGTTCGCTGTAAAGGCCACGGCCTGTACAGCTCCTTCCGCCAAAGAGGCTCCGTAGCCGGTTCAACCGGCCAGAGCTCCCAGATACAGTTACGTCAACGGGGCACCGGTCCCGCCGCGAGGCGCCGCCGGTGCCCTTGGCGTTTAACTCCGGCTAACCCCGGAGCCTCGGCAGAGAGGCCACGGCTCCGGTAACCTGAGGAACTATGCCAGCGTCACCTCTTCGCACCGGACAGCCACGTCCGGCTTCCGCTTCCCGGCAGCTCTCCCGTCCGCTTGTGGCCGGAATCGTGACGGCGTTGGTCGGTTTCACTTCATCTTTCGCCGTGGTCCTCGCAGGCCTCCGCGCGGTTGGGGCCACCCAGGAGCAGGCAGCCAGCGGACTCCTTGCCCTCACCCTTAGCTTCGGACTCGGCGTATTGTGGCTCTCCTGGCGGTCGCGCCTGCCGGTCACGCTTGCGTGGTCGACGCCCGGTGCGGCTTTGCTCGCGGGAGCCGGAGTGCCCGACGGCGGGTGGCCGGCCGCCGTCGGCGCCTTCCTCATCGCTGGCGTGCTGATCGCCCTGACCGGGCTCATTCCGGCCCTCGGCAGGCTGATGGCGAAGATTCCCACGGCCCTCGCCCAGGCAATGCTCGCCGGGGTGCTCCTGTCGCTCTGCCTTGCTCCGTTCAAGGCTTTGGGCACCGCCCCCTTGTTGGTGGCTCCCGTGATCCTCTGCTGGCTGGTCATGATGAAGCTGGCGCCACGCTGGTCGGTTCCTGCCGCCCTGTTGGTGGCACTTGCAGTCATCGGAATCTACATCGCGTTCAACGGGGTGGGCATCCCGACGAACCGGCTGTTGCCGGAGTTGCATTGGACCACCCCCGCTTTCACGCTCGGTACGGTGGCGGGCATCGCGTTGCCTTTGTTCATTGTCACCATGGCCTCGCAGAACATTCCCGGTGTCGCCGTGCTGAAGTCCTTCGGCTACTCCGTCCCGTGGCGCCAGTCGATGCTCTTGACCGGGGCAGGGACTGCGCTGGGGGCTCCCTTTGGTGGACATGCGATCAACCTGGCCGCATTGAGCGCCGCGCTGGCGGCAGGAGAAGAAGCCGGCGAGGACCGCGGCCGGCGTTGGATTGCCGCCTTCACTTCGGGCCTGGCCTACCTCGTGCTGGCTGCCTTCTCCGCCGCACTGGTGACCGTCGTCGCGGCGGCACCACCTGGGCTCCTGGAAGCCGTCGCGGGCTTGGCCCTCTTAGGCACCATGGCCTCCGCCATCGCCTCGGCGCTGGCTGTTGCCGAAGAACGCATCGGGGCTTCCGTGACGTTCCTGATCGCGGCCTCGGGCCTCAGTTTTGCTGGAATAGGCGCCGCGTTCTGGGCACTTGCCGCCGGAATCCTGGTGCGCTGGGTGCTGAGGGACCGGGAACGCCCCTAGCAGGGCAGGGCGTGCCCCAATCGCTTACGAGGGTTCGTGGTTCTGGCCCTCACGTGCCAGCGCGGTCAGGCGGGATACGGCGCGGAAGTACTTCTTCATGTATCCGCCGGTCATCATTTCCTCAGTGAAGAGCTTGTCGAAAGGCATCCCGCTGGCGAGGATCGGGACGTCCTTGTCGTACAGGCGGTCGGCCAGCACCACGAAGCGGAGGGCTACGGCCTGCTCTGTGATGGTTTCGACGTCGCGCCAGACAACCGCATCGATTCCTGCGATCAGTTTGCGGTAACGGCTGGGATGCACACCGGCGAGGTGATCGATCAAGCCGCGGAAATCGTCGACGGCCACGGTCTGGCCATCGAACTCGGCATGCATGTGCCTCTTGAGATCCGCGGTCTTCAAAGGCGCCGGAGCGGCGGGCAAGCCGCGGTGCCGGAAGTCTTCCCCGTCGATCCTGACAACATCGAACTGGTCCGCCAGGACCTGGATCTCCCGCTGGAAGTCGACGGCGGCAAAGCGGCCGTCCCCTAGCGAACCAGGCAAAGTGTTGGACGTGGCCGCGAGTTTCACACCGGCGTCGGACAATTCGCGCATGAGGCGGGACATCAACACCGTGTCGCCCGGATCGTCGAGCTCGAATTCGTCAATGCAGACCAGTTTGTAGCTGCTCAAAGCCTCCACGGTCTTGCGGAAGGACAGGGCGCCCACCAGGTTGGTGTACTCCACAAACGTCCCGAAGGCTTTCGGTCCCGGAGCCGAGTGCCACAGGGAAGCCAGCAGGTGGGTCTTTCCGACGCCGAATCCGCCGTCGAGGTAGATGCCGGCCCTGCTGTTGACCTTCTTGCTGAAGAGGCGTTTGAAGAGGCCGTCTCCGTCGCCGGCTCCCACCGTCGCCCCAAACGCTTCCAGCGCCTTGACCGCTGCCGCCTGGCTGGGTTGGTTCGGATCGGGCCGATAGCTTTTGAAGGACACCTCTCCGAACCGTGGCGAAGGGTAGAAACCCTTCAGAATCTCATCCGCTGAGACCGCCGGCGTGCGCGCGGCGAGCTGTTCGATCTGTACCAAGGTGGTCCGTTCTTCGTGTCGTAAGTCCCCAGCAAGAATACCGGCAATGCCGCGGCCCGGGCGGACACGTGATGAAGGCCATATTTCACCATGTGAACGGGGAGGAGCTTTAGTCCCCGGCCCTCGATACTGTGGTTTTAATGCCCGGGCACGTCCTATCGCCCGGCGCCGCCCGGTGTCAGTGAAAGTGTCAGTGAAAGGCCATAGCAATGTCCTACCCCGTTGAACAGAACGAGAAGTTCGCCGCGTACGCCCACCCGGAACGCCTGGTGTCCACCGAGTGGCTTGCCGAAGCCTTGGAAGGCGGCGCGCTCGGCGATGGCAAGCTGGTTGTTGTCGAATCCGACGAAGACGTCCTCCTGTACGAGACCGGCCACATTCCGGGCGCAGTCAAGATCGACTGGCACACGGACTTGAACGATGAAGTCACCCGGGATTACGTCGATGGTGAGGCGTTCGCAGCCTTGGCGGCCGCCAAGGGCATCTCGCGGGACACCACCGTGGTGATCTACGGCGACAAGTCCAACTGGTGGGCCGCGTACGCCCTCTGGGTCTTCACGCTTTTCGGCCACGAAGACGTCCGGCTCCTGGATGGCGGCCGCGACAAGTGGATCGCAGAAGGCCGCGAAATCACCACCGATGTCCCCCAGCCCGCCCCGGGCGACTACCCCGTGGTCGAACGGAACGACGCCCCGATCCGCGCCTTCAAGGACGATGTTCTGGCCCACTTCGGCAAGCCCCTGATCGACGTCCGCTCCCCCGAGGAATACACCGGCCAGCGCACCCACATGCCGGCTTACCCCGAAGAGGGCGCCTTGCGCGGGGGCCACATCCCCACCGCAGCCTCCATCCCCTGGGCACGCGCCGCGGCGGCCGATGGCACGTACCGCGACCGTACCGAACTTGAGGCCCTTTATCTCGGGGAAGCCGGGCTCACGGAAGGCGACGACGTCGTGGCCTACTGCCGTATCGGCGAGCGTTCCAGCCACACTTGGTTCGCGCTGAAGTACCTGCTGGGTTTCGAAACGGTCCGCAACTACGACGGTTCCTGGACGGAGTGGGGCAATGCCGTGCGCGTCCCGATCGCCAAGGGCACCGAGCGGGGTTCCGTTCCCGCGCTCGCTGGAAAGTAGCCCGGATCTCCTTGCCTTGCCGGATTGGCGTGGCCGTATTGAGGCAACAGGGGCCAAGCCGGCCCGGACGTGCGTAAGCTGGATGTGATGAGTACCAATACCTTGCCCGCCGCATTGGCGGAAATTATCGAAGACTTCCAGGCGCTGACCGAGCCGGATCGCCTTCAGCTGCTGCTTGATTTCTCGCGCGGGCTCCCGGCCTTGCCGGACCGGCTGCTGGACCACCCTGAACTCCTGGAGCAAGTGGTGGAGTGCCAGTCGCCCCTGTTCCTGACCATTGAACAGGAAAAGAACGCCGACGGCGTTGCCTACCGCTTGTTCTTCAAGGCACCGCCGGAGGCGCCCACCACACGCGGGTTCGCGGGCGTATTGCACGAGGGACTGGATGGGCTGAGCGCCGCAGAGATTCTGGCTGTTCCGGACGACATGCCGGAACAGCTGGGCCTCACCCGGGCGATCACACCGCTGCGCATGCGTGGCATGACGGCCATGCTGGGGCGGATCAAACGGAAAGTCGCCGCGGCGGACCGTTTGTCGTCCTGATCGGGTTACCCGGGAATGGCGAAGAAGCAAGCTTCACAGGGAACGCCGGCCACAGCCGCACTGGCTGCAGCCGGCGTTCCTTTCACCCTGCACCCCTATACGCATGATCCTTCGGCGGCCAGTTACGGACTTGAGGCGGCCGAAGTCCTGGGCATCGATCCCGACCGGGTCTTCAAGACCTTGATGGTGGATGTCGAAGGCAAGCTCGCCGTGGGCATCGTTCCCGTGAGTGGCACCTTGGACCTCAAAGCAATCGCCGCGGCTCTCGGATCGAAGAAAGCCACGATGGCCGATCCGAAAACGGCCGAGCGGCGCACCGGTTATGTCCTGGGCGGGATTTCCCCGCTGGGCCAACGCCAACCATCGCCCACTGTGCTCGACGAATCGGCGATGGCCTTCGGCACCGTCCTGGTTTCAGGTGGACGCCGTGGCTTGGACATTGAGCTGGATCCTGCGGACCTTATCCGGCTGACCGGCGCCCGGACTGCCCCCATCGGCAGCCCTTAGCAAGCCAAGGGCCGCGCAGCCTCCAAGGCTCTCAATCCGATGCCGGTCCGCCACGCGGCGCGAGGCGCGGAGCGAGCCATGAGCGCACCAGGCGCTCCCACTTCTGCGGATCAACGTTCCACTCTTTCGTGTGGCGCGCACCTTCGAAGGGCTCAAAGGTGACCATCTCCGGATTTTTTTCGGCGAGGCTGGCCGAGGGTTCGTACGGAACATATTCATCATCCACGCTGTGAATCACCAGCGTGGGTGTCCGCAATTCGACGGCGCGGGCTTCCCAGTCCATGGCCTTCAAGTCGACGGGCGCGGCCAGGCCGGTCAGGCGCCGGCCCAACGGGTGCCCCAACATCAGCTGCCCGTAGCGCCCCACGGCAGAGGGAATCCTGTTGATCTGTGCGTGGTGCGCCAGCACGTTGACCCAATTGATGACCGGAGCGTCCAGGACCATGGCCCTGATCACGTGGCGGTTGTGCGAAAGATCGGCCGTCTGAAGGCAGATCGCCCCGCCCATCGACCAGCCAAAGAGGACCACTTCGTGGGCTCCGTGGGCCAGTGCGTACTCAATGGCGGCGTCGACGTCGTGCCATTCGGTGGACCCTAGCCCGTAACGCCCGTCAGGGGCCGACGGCGCCAGGCCATCGTTCCGATACGAAACCAGCAGGCTGTCGAGTCCGAGTCCGCGTGCGGTCCGGACTGCGCGCAGGCCTTCGAGGCGGGTAGCACCGCGGCCATGGACCATGATCGCCCACACCTTGGCTGGCGTTCCTTCCCCCGAACGAATCAGCCATGCAGGCGCCGCGCCGCCTTCGACGTCGATCTGGATGTCTTCCGAATCCAGGCCAAGCGCCGCCGGGGAGTCATAGACGGCACCGCTCCACCATGCGCGCCGTGCCGTTGCCAGATCCCCGCTGTAGACTTCCTCGACTTCACGCTGCACCGTCCGCTCCGCGGGCGAATAGGACACGATGCGTCCGATCTGCGCGAACCCTGTGCCGCCCGCGAAGTAGAGGCTGAACACGCCGTCGACGGTGGTGTCCGGAGTAGCGGCGAGGATGACCTGGAGCCCGCGGTCTCCGCGCACCACCGCAAGCACCTCCTGGTCGGCCCCGCGGACGGAAGGGGTGATGACACGCCGGGCGAAATAGGCTGCGAGCGCGGAAGACCCCGCGCCCAGCAAGCCGGCAATGCCGCTTCCAGCAATGATCCCCGCAACGGCCCATTTTGCGCGGACGGACATTTTCGTACCGTTCTCAACGGTTGGCGCAACTCGGGTCATGGATGCCATGGGACCATTCTCCCGGTTGCGGGACCGTGTTCCGAACAGCGACCCTTGCGGCGTTTCCTCCCTGGCCGCAACGCCACGTCAAGAACGGAATTGCCGTGCCAAACCATGCCTCGCGGCGCGGCTCAGGTCTACGCTGTAGCCATGAGTGAACCAATCGTCATCCTTACCGAAGAGCCTCTCGGCCCGGACGACCGCGTCAATATTGCCAAACTGCTCGACGGCGGCGACTCGCCCTTGGTGGTGTTGGTGCCGGCGAACACCGAGCGGCACTTGCTGGTCGACTTCCTCGAAAACCTTTCGATGCTCGATGTAGCCAAAGCATTCCGGGAGCTTGTCGCTGCGTCGCCCGATCCCCAGTCGGAGCGGGCGCAGGCTGCGGAAACCCTGGCGGCGTCGCTCACTGCGCTGGCGGGGCTCGGGGGCGGGGTCACGGGTGAAATCGTCGCCGGAGGCGCCGTGGCCGGCCTGGTCTCCAAGGTCAAGGCACTGAATGCTGCGCAGGCAGTGGTGGTCACGCGCCCGCACGCGATTGCGGACACCTTCCACACAGACTGGGCGAACAAGGCCCAGGACCAATTGGGACTTCCCGTGCTGCATCTCTATGCCGGCTCGGGATTTATCGGCGACTCGTGAGCGTTGAAAGAGCATGAGCACAGATAACAGGAAGTACTTCCAGGCCGCAGACCCCCTGGCCGGGGTTGCCCACCAGGAAGTCCCGAAGGACGGGCAATGCGTGGAGAAAACGGACGCGGAGTGGCGCGAGGAGCTTAGCCCGGAAGAGTTCAGGGTTCTTCGCCAGGCCGGAACGGAACGCCCGTACACAGGTGAATACTGGGACACCCACACCGCAGGCGTATACCACTGCCGCGCATGCGGCGCAGAGCTCTTCACCAGCAACGAGAAGTTCGATTCCCATTGCGGCTGGCCGTCCTTCTGGGCACCGCTCGCAGAAGGCACTGTCCGGTACCTGCATGACCGTACGTTGGGGATGGAACGGGTCGAAGTGCGCTGCGCCAATTGCGATTCACACTTGGGACACGTTTTCGAGGGTGAAGGCTACGGCACGCCGACTGACCAGCGGTATTGCATCAACTCCGTTTCGCTCAAGCTTGTCGAGGCGCCCGCCGGACAGTAGTACCAAGAGGGGACCCGGGCCGTAAGTCCGCACCCGAGGCCCCCAGGCCAGGGCGAAGCTGCCGGCAGTCCCCCAAGGCCAGCCCTCCCCGGGCTGGATCTTCCGGGGCTTGCCGGGAGTACTTGCACAAGAGTTTCTTATGCTGCTGCCGCTTTTGAATTAGCGACTCTGACTGCTTGCTACGCTCACCTCAGAACAACGATTCTTGAGGAAAGGCACTGTCGAAGATGACCATCACCGCTACCACCGCCCGCCCGCGCATCACCTCGGACAACCGCGACTGGATCTCCCTGAAGGCCGCAGCCACGGCACTCCAGGTTTTCCAAAGCCAGGACGGTTCCATCCAGGATTCCCTCCACCACGAGGCTGCCCGGCAACACACGGCCACGATCATGGAGGCCATCAAGAGCCTGGCCCCCGCATTCCCGCACGACGCCGCCTACCTTGAACTCCTGGTCGAGGATTTCGAACGCTGGGCCGCCGGCGGCTTCGGAGTCCCGGACTTCCTCGACTCGCTGCTGGCCTTCCAGCCGCAGGAACACCGCGAAGACGGGCTCCAGCACCTTGTGGTGTTCCCCATGTACACCCAGAACGGCAGCACCAGCCGTCTGGTCGAAGCCGTCCTGATCGAAGTGATCTGGCCTGACTTCATCGGCGCTTTGGAGGCCGGCGACTACTCCAACAAGCTGTTCGTACCCATCCGTTTCCTGGACTTCACTCCCGGGTACGACACCAATTCGGCAGTGCTCTTCCCCGAGACGGTTGCAGTGCGGGAAACGCCTGCTTTCACCTGGGGCGCCATCTTCGCCGACCGCGAGGCCGCACGCTTCCGCCGTGTCCTCAAAGCGGCCGCCACCACGACATCCCTCGAACTGCCCGCAGATGCCGCCGAGCTGTTGTGCGACCAGGAACTCACCCAGCGGACCTTCGTCATGTGGGACCTGATCCATGACCGCACCCACATGCGCGGCGACCTTCCGTTCGATCCGTTCATGATCAAGCAGCGGATGCCGTTCTTCCTGTACTCGCTCGAAGAGCTCCGCTGCGACCTGACGGCCTTCCGCGAATCCGTCCGGATCGAGAAGGACGAGGACGCACCCGCAGACGCCCGCCGCCACGCGAAGCTCGTGCAGTACGCCGTCATCTTCGACCGTATCTTCCGCTTCGCGATCACCGGCAACCGGGTCCGCAATTACGACGGCCTGGGCGGCCAGCTCCTCTTCGCATGGATGCACCAGCACCACGTCCTGCACTGGACCGACAGCAAGCTCAGCATCGACTGGGACGAGGCCGCCGACGTCGTCATCGAACTCGGTGCCCGGATCGACGAACTGTACTGGCGCTCGATCGACCGTCCCAAGGCTGCCCACTGGCTCGCAGCGTATAATCTGATTTCCGGTACGGTCACACCCCACCCGGCCTCGGTCTGGGCCAAGGGCCCGGAGGCACTGCCGCTCGACGGACCGCCCCGCGGCCTCACCGACCAGGTCCTCGACGACGAATTCCCCCTGTCCATGTTCTACGAAGCACTGGAGAAGAAAATGCGTCCCGTCATCGAATCAACCACCGGTATCACCGGAATTACCAAGCAGATCGAAACGCCATGACCGGCGAGCCGCTGACTGTCCTCGTCACCGGCGGCAGCAACGCCTCCGGCATCGCCGTGGCCCGCGCCTTCGCGCTGGCAGGGC
The DNA here is from genome assembly GCF_030812595.1 of Arthrobacter bambusae. Lineage (GTDB taxonomy): Bacteria > Actinomycetota > Actinomycetes > Actinomycetales > Micrococcaceae > Arthrobacter > Arthrobacter bambusae_B. Next base: position 71,671 of record NZ_JAUSSZ010000001.1, on the reverse strand, counting down.
ACCGGGTCTTGACGATCGGCTCCAATGAGGCCCGCATCAAGGCCGCGGCGGCCGAATCGGGCAACGATGTCACTCCCCTGGTGTGCGATCTATCCCGTCTGGAGTCCGTGCGCGAACTCGCCTCGGAGATCCACGGGAACACGGAAAGGGTCGACGGCGTCATCCACCTGGTAGGCGGGTGGCGCGGCGCCAAGGGGATCGAAGACCAGCCGGACGAAGACTGGGCCGCCCTTGAGGAGAGCGCCATCACCACATTGAGAAACGTCACCCGGGTCTTCTACAAAGATCTCGCGTCATCCCCCAAGGGGCGTTTCGCCATGGTGAGTTCGACGGCGGTCGCCGCACCGACCGCCGGAGCCGCCACCTACGCGGCGGCGAAGGCTGCCGCGGAGACGTGGACCCTGGCGATGGCCGACGGGTTCCGCCGGGCTCAATCGGGAAATTCGGAAGATTCAGGAAATAAGGACGAACCTGTGGAACAGCACAGTGCCGCAGTCGTTTTTGTGGTCAAGTCGCTCCTGGACGCGGCGATGCGGCGGGAACATCCAGAACGGAAATTCCCCGGATACACGGACGTCGAGGACCTGGCCGCTGCCGCCGTCGGGCTCTTCGACAAGCCGGCAGCCGAACTGAACGGACAGCGCCTCCTGCTGGCCAAATAGACTGAAAGCGTGAATGAACAAGTGACCAGCACTACAGAAGAATTCCCGGCTGCCCTCGACATGGAAGCCACCGGGCGCCTCCACGACCCCTCAATCCGTGGGTTCGCCTCGGACAACTATTCCGGCGTCCACCCTGAAATCCTGGCCGCACTTGCCGCAGCCAACGGCGGCCACCAGGTCTCCTACGGGGAGGACCAGTACACCGAACGGCTCCAGGAAGTCATGGAAGAGCAGTTCGGCCAAGGGATCGAGTGCTTCCCCGTCTTCAACGGCACCGGGGCGAATGTGTTGTCCCTGCAATCGCTGCTGCCGCGTTGGGGTGCAGTCATCTGCGCTTCGACCGCGCACATCAACATGGACGAGAACGGCGCACCGGAGCGGATCGGCGGCATCAAACTCCTCCAGGTCCCCACGCCGGATGGCAAGCTGACTCCGGAATTGATCGACCGCGAGGCCTGGGGGTGGGGCGATGAGCACCGTGCGCAGCCCCTCGCCGTCTCCATCACCCAGACCACGGAACTCGGCACATGCTACACGCCGGAGGAAATCCGGGCGATTGCCGACCACATCCACGCCAAGGGCATGAAACTGCACATGGACGGCGCCCGGCTCGCCAATGCCGCCGCCCACCTTGGCGTGCCGTTGCGGACATTCACCCGCGACGCCGGAGTGGACATTTTGTCCTTCGGCGGCACCAAGAACGGGCTGCTGTTCGGCGAGGTGGTTGTCGCCCTGAATCCGGAGGCCGCCCACGGACTGAAGTTCCTGCGCAAGATGAACATGCAGTTGGCCTCCAAAATGCGCTTCATTTCGGTCCAGTTCATCGCGCTTCTGGAATCGGGGCTGTGGCTTCGCTCGGCGGAACACGCAAACGCCATGGCGTCACGGCTGCGCGCGGCCGTCGACTCCATCGAGGGCGTGGAGCCCACGCAGGCCACGGAATCCAACGGTGTCTTCGCTGTGCTTCCCGCCGGCGTCGCGGACCGGCTCCGCTCCTCCTTCAAGTTCTACGACTGGAACGAAGCGAACCGCGAGGTGCGCTGGATGTGCTCCTTCGATACCACGGAAGAGGACATCGATTCCTTCGTTGCCGCGATCAAGCGCGAGCTGGCCTCCGCATAGGCCCATGGCCGGGGCGGCGTGGCTTCAAGGTTTCGCCGCCCCGGCCACATAATCTGCGAAGGTGAACGCACTCGCACAAGTTCCCGCGGATTTCTTGCGTGCGCTGGGAACGATACGAAAAGCAAAGTGCCGGAGCGAGCTGCGGCTCGCGGAAATCCCGGCACCCTCCCGGCTGGCCCCCTTCGCCGTGGCATTGGGAGCAGAAGTCTTCAGCCACCCGACTCGGCCCGGCCGGACCCCTGTCCATGGCCCCGCTGCCATGGCATTTTCCGGCGAGAACACCCCGGCCTCGCCCGGGAGCGACGATGAAGACGATGAGCTCGCAACGGGCCGGTTCATCCTGCTCCATGACCCCGACGGCTCGGCTGTATGGGACGGGGAATTCCGGATCGTCACCTATATCCGGGCACAACTGGAAGCCGACATGGGCAACGATGCCATGCTCGGTTCCGTGGCGTGGACCTGGCTCGTGGACGCCTTGGAGAACCATTCAGCGCCGTACCGCGCAGCGGGCGGCACTGCTACGCGTATCCTCTCCGAGAGTTTTGGCACCTTGGCCGAACGACCGGAAACCATCGACATCGAACTCCGTGCCTCTTGGACGCCGGCTTCTTCGGACGTGCAGGCCCACCTGGAGGCCTGGTGCGACATGGTCTGCACGTTCGCGGGGCTCCCTCCCCTGCCTCCCGGGGTCACGCCCCTGCCAAATCGGCGGCTCACCTGAAAGCCGTTGCAGTCCGCTGGAATCCCTGGCCGGACCCGCCCCGCGCAGAGCCGGTAAACTGAAGGCACCATGACCCCTGAAAATCTGGAACCCACCACAGCCGGCGCCCCGGCTGCTGATCCCACACCACACATCACGGTAGACGGCTTCGAAGGCCGGATACCCGAGATCATCGATCTGGATGCCCCGCGCGAGGGCGTGCCCCTTGTCATCGATACCCTCTCCGGCCTGGAGCGATGCGCCGCGGCTATCGCCGCAGGATCCGGCCCCGCCGGCGTCGACGCCGAACGCGCCTCCGGTTTCCGATACGGGCAGCGTGCCTTCCTCGTGCAGATCAGGCGCGACGGCGCAGGCACCTGGTTGATCGACCCGGAACCCTTCGATGACCTCAAGATCATCAACGAGTCGCTGCGCGGCGTCGAATGGATCCTGCACGCCGCAACTCAGGACCTTCCGTGCCTCGCCGAGCTTGGCATGTGGCCGGACAAACTCTTCGACACGGAGCTCGCCGCACGCCTTGCCGGGCTGCCTCGCGTGGGCCTCGCAGCCGTCATTGAGCAGCTCCTGGGCTTCGGCCTCGCCAAGGAACACTCGGCTGCCGACTGGTCCACGCGCCCCCTCCCCGAACCCTGGCTGCGATACGCGGCCCTCGACGTCGAGGTACTCGCCGAACTGCGGGAAGAACTGATCGAACTCCTGGAGGCGGACGGCAAGCTCGAATTTGCCGAACAGGAATTCGCCGGCATCCTCGGAGCAGGACTTCCATCGCCGCGGGTGGACCCGTGGCGGAAGACCTCGGGACTCCACCAGATCCGTGACCGCCGCCAGCTGGCCGCCGTGCGCGAGCTTTGGTACGAGCGGGATCAGCTCGCGAGGAAACGCGATGTTGCTCCCAGCCGCCTCATTCCCGATTCCGCCCTGGTCGCCGCGGCCAAGGCCATGCCCGCAACCGTTCCGCAGCTCCTGGCCACGAAAGGCTTCCACGGGCGCGCCGCACAGCGCGAAGCACCGCGCTGGCTGCGCTGCATTGCCGCAGCAAGGAGCACCGAGGACCTTCCACCGCTGCATCTTCCTACCAACGCTCCCCCGCCACCGCGCGTCTGGACAGACCGCGATCCCGAAGCCGCGGCGCGTTTGGGGACCGCCCGGCCCCGGCTTCAGGAGGCGGCCGATGGGCTCAAGCTTCCCGTGGAGAACCTGCTCACGCCGGACTACATGAGGCGCGTGCTGTGGCGGCCGCCGTCGGACATCACTGTGGAGTCCGTCTCCGAAGAGCTGCGCGCCCTCGGCGCCCGCGAGTGGCAAATCGCCATCACGGCGCCGATCCTCACCGAAGCGTCACTGAATCCGCAACCGTTGCCGCCCAAGGAACCCAAAGAGCCACGGATCCCGGCGGCCAAGGAACGGACCCCGGCCCCCTGAACCGAGGTTTCCGGCTGCCCTCACCGACCCCCGGTCACAAACAGACCCCCAAACCACGACCCCCGGTCACAAACACTTGTTGCCTGCGGCGCTCCTTGGATGATGTGACCGGGGGTCGCAGGAAAGGCCGCCAAAGGTGACCGGGGATCGCACGAAAGGCCGCCAAAGGTGACGGAGTGTCTCCTTGCGCGCTAAGTTACCGGCGAGTAACATGGCCGTAAATGACACCGGCTTCCCCTGTGCGGGCTGTCCGGCATCCATGTCTCAACGAGGAGCCACACATGAGCCAAACCGGGAACAGCGCCAAGCCGCGGACAGTCCGCGACGTCGTCTTCGTGGATGGTGTCCGGACGCCATTCGGCAAGGCAGGCGACAAGGGAATCTATGCGGGCACCCGTGCCGACGACCTCGTGGTCAAGTGCATCCGAGAACTGATGCGCCGCAATCCGGGACTGCCGGCGGAACGCATTGACGAAGTCGCCATCGCCGCCACGACGCAGACCGGCGACCAGGGCTTGACCATCGGCCGCACCGCAGCCCTCCTTGCCGGTCTCCCCCGCAGCGTGCCCGGCTTTGCGATCGACCGCATGTGTGCCGGAGCAATGACCGCAGTCACGACGACGGCGAGCGGCATCGGTTTCGGCGCGTACGACGTCGTCATTGCCGGCGGTGTAGAGCACATGGGCAACCACCCCATGGGCGCCGGCGCGGATCCCAACCCCAGGTTCATGTCCGAGAGGCTCGTGGACCCCGCCGCACTGAACATGGGCAACACCGCCGAGAACCTGCACGATCGTTTCCCGTCGATCACCAAAGAGCGGACGGACACCTACGCCGCCGCGTCCCAGGCAAAGCTCGCCGCGGCCTACGGCAAGGGCCAGATCCAGCCCGACTTGGTCCCGGTCGCCACGATGAAGCCGGGACAGGGCTGGACAGTAAACACGCGCGACGAGCCGCCGCGCCCCGGGACTACGGTGGATGACCTCGCGGAGCTGCGCACACCCTTCAGGGCCCACGGCCGCGTCACCGCGGGCAACGCCGCCGGCTTGAACGACGGCGCGACGGCGGCAGTGCTGGCCTCCGCCGAAGCTGCCGAGGAGCTGGGCCTGAGCGTGAAAATGCGCCTGGTCTCCTATGCCTTCGCCGGCGTCGAACCTGAAGTCATGGGCATCGGACCGGTCCCGGCCACTGAGAAGGCCCTCAAGAACGCAGGACTCGGCATCGAAGACATCGGCCTTTTTGAAATCAACGAGGCCTTCGCGGTTCAGGTCCTGAGCTTCCTGGACCACTTCGGAATCGCCGACGACGATCCGCGCGTCAACCGCTACGGCGGGGCGATCGCCGTCGGACATCCACTCGCATCGTCGGGCGTGCGGCTCATGAACCAGCTGGCCCGCCAGTTCGAGGAAGACCCGTCAGTCCGGTACGGCATCACCACCATGTGCATTGGCCTGGGCATGGGCGCCACAGTGATCTGGGAAAACCCGCACCACGTGAGCTACAACGGCTACAACAGCACGACAGAAACCTCCGTCGAGACCGAAACCAAGGGAGCCGCAGCATGAGCGCCGCCGAATTCCAGAAACTGGCCGAACTGTTCCCGGATGAGACCGTAACCCACTCCTATGTCCAGGACATCGAACTACCGGGCAACGCCGGAACATTCGCCCTGATCACCCTCGATAACGGACTGGACCACACCAAGCCCACCACCCTCGGACCCAATACCCTCGTCGAGCTCGGTACGGTACTTGAAGGCCTCAAGGCCCGCGCTGCGCGCGGCGAGATCGCCGGCGTCGGCGTGACGGGTAAGCCGTACTTCCTGGTGGCCGGAGCGGACCTCTCAGCAGTGAAGCGCCTTGAAGACCGCGAACACGGCCTGTGGATGGCGCAGCTGGGACACGATGTCTACGCGACGCTCGCCGATCTGGGCGTTCCGAGCTTCGCCTTCATCAATGGCCTCGCGCTCGGTGGTGGACTCGAGATCGCCCTTCAGTCCACTTACCGCACGGTCTCGACGGGTGCTGGCGCACTCGCTTTGCCCGAAGCCTTCATCGGACTTGTCCCCGGCTGGGGCGGTGTCTACATCCTGCCGCGGCTCATCGGCCCCGAAAACGCGGTCAAGGTCATGATTGAGAATCCGCTGAGCAACAACCGCACGCTCACCGGCCCCCAGGCTTTCCAGCTCGGCATTGCCGACGCCATGTTCGAACCCGCGGATTTCGTGGAGCAGTCCATTGCCTGGGCCGCGAAGGTGATCGCGGGCGAAACCCTCCCGGAACGGAGCAACTCCGTGGATCCGGCGGATCCCGCGGTTGCCGAACGCTGGGCCGGCGCTGTGGCCGCGGGCCGCGCGTTCGTGGAAGCCAAGACGTCGAACGCATCACCGGCTCCGGCCAAGGTGCTGGACATCCTCGAGGCCAACCGGACCATGGACAAAACGGAATCCGCTGCCCTGGAATGCGAAACCCTCGCAGAGTTGATGCAGACGGACGAGTTCCGTTCCACCGTCTACGCCTTCCTGGACCTCGTACAGAAGCGGTCCAAGAGGCCTGCCGGTGCGCCCGACCGGAAGCTGGCGCGCCCGGTGACGAAGATCGGCGTCGTCGGTGCAGGCCTGATGGCGAGCCAGCTCGCCCTCTTGTTCACCCGCCAGCTCAAAGTGCCGGTCGTCCTGACGGACATCGACCAGGAGCGCGTCGACAAGGGGGTTGCGTACGTCCATGCCGAGGTGGACAAGCTGCTCGGCAAGGGGCGGATCAGTTCCGACGCCGCCAACTGGACCAGGGCGCTGGTCAGCGGCTCCGTTTCCAAAGAGGCGTTCGCAGATGCCGACTTCGTCATTGAAGCTGTCTTCGAAGAACTCAATGTCAAGAAGCAGGTCTTCGCCGAAGTGGAGGCCATTGTCTCCCCCGAATGCATCCTCGCCACCAACACGTCCTCGCTGTCCGTGACCGCGATGGCTGAGGATCTGCAACACCCGGAGCGCCTGGTCGGTTTCCACTTCTTCAACCCGGTTGCGGTCATGCCGCTCCTGGAAATCGTGCGTGCTCCGAAGACCGACGACGCCGTGCTGGCCACCGCATTCGAGCTCGCCAAGGGCTTGAAGAAGACGGCCGTGCTGGTCAAGGACGCAGCCGCCTTCGTCGTCAACCGGATCCTGCTGCGGCTCATGGGCGAAGTCATCGCCGCATTCGACGAAGGAACCCCCGCGGACGTGGCCGATTCTGCGTTGCGCGCCATGGGCCTGCCCATGAGTCCGTTCACCCTCAGCGCGATGGTCGGCCTTCCGGTCGCCCAGCACGTCCAGGAATCGCTGCATGCCGCTTTCGGCGAGCGTTTCGCGGTATCCCAGAACCTGCAGAAGTTGGTTGACAATGGTGTGAAGTCGCTGTGGGTGCCCGGGCCGGACGGAACACCCGCCATCCCCGCAGAGACCCTCTCGCTCATGTCCTTCGGAACTGATCCCTCCACGGCCGAGGAGGTCTTGCGCCGCACGCAGGACGCCCTTGCCGAGGAAATCGGACTCATGCTTTCTGAAGGCGTGGTGGCCGGGCCTGAAGACATTGACCTCTGTATGATCCTCGGCGCAGGCTGGCCGATGTTCCTGGGCGGGATCACACCCTACTTGGACCGGGTGGGCGCCTCCGAGCGTGTCAATGGCAAGCGCTTCCTGGCACCCGGGATCGCGTCGAAGCCGGTTGCTGCCTAGGCCACCGGTTTCTGCACCCTCCGGGCCAAGCCGCCCAACGAGCGCACCAACTCAACGAAAGCCTCCTGTGGGTGGTTCTCAGAGACAATGCGGGCGTTGGGCGGCTCATCCCACAGTCCCCTGAAGTCCGCCACAGTGGTTCCGATCAGCCTGGGCGCCGCGGTTTCCACGTGCACTGTTGCCGTACGGGCCCTGTAGCGCGCCGTCCCGGCGGCGACGGACGCAGCAAAGTAATCGTGGATATGGGCCACGTACCCCTGCTCGTAGCGACGGTGGAACTCGAAGTAGAAGCGCAGCATGTCGCTGATGTGCCGCACGAGTTCGTTCGATGCCGTGCTGCGCCGCCCTTCCGGCTGGTCCGGCAAGACCAGTTCAGGCTCGGTGCACCCTGCCTCCGCAGCGAAGGCGGCAACATGCTCAGGCCTCAGCTCAATCCGTTCCGTGGTCTCCAAAGCGCACACCACCGGCAGCCGGTCCTCCGGGAGGCCGGAGAAGGCAGCAAAGACTTCCGCTGCAGCGTCCGGATCAACGTGCGTGTTCCACTCGGCCGTGGGCGTCGTGTTGCCCTGGTAGTAATAACTGCCACCCATGATCACGACGCCGCGCAGCAGCTCCGGTAGCCGCGGCTCGGCCCGCAGGGCGAGGGCGAAGTTGGTGAGGGGCGCCGTCAACAGTGCGGTCAGCTCCCCCGGCCGAGACCGGGCCGCTTCGACCCAGAGTTCGACGGCGTCGACGTCGTGCACCTTTCCGCGCGGTTCCGGCAGCTCGGCGTAGCCGACGCCCTGGGGCCCGTGGGTTTCCGGGGTGGTGGCCAGCGGGATCCGCAGCGGCGCCCGGGCGCCGATGGCAACGGGCACGTCCGGGCGCCCGCACAGCTCGAGCAGGGAAAGATTGTTCCGTGCCACCTGCTCCGCGGCAACGTTGCCCGGGGTACTGCTCACGGCCACGAGCTCCACATGCGGTTGGCTGCACAGATAGGCAAGGGCGACGGCGTCGTCGATGCCTGTGTCGCAGTCCACCAGCAAGCTCACGGACCCGCGCTGGCCTGCAGCCGTAGCCTGCTCCCCGCTCATGGAACGCTCCTTAGAAAAGGGCGACCTTGGGCGTGCGCGGGAAGATGTCATCCAATTCTGCGCGTTCTTCTGCCGTCGGCACCCACCGCACCGCTTGCGCGTTTTCGATGATCTGCCCGGGGCGGGTGGCTCCCGCAATAACGCTGCTGACCGCGGGCTGTGCGGCCAGCCAGGAGAAGGCGAGCTGCAGTTCGTTCAGGTCCCGCTCTTTGGCGAACTGGCTGAACCGGCCCAACTGGGCCCAATCGGCGTCGTCGACCATGTTGGTCCGCGTGTGGCTGAGGCGCGATCCTTCCGGTGCGCTGCCCGGAGCGTATTTGCCCGTCAGGAGGCCGTTTGCCAAGGGGAAATACGGCAGGACACCGAGCCCGAAGGCCTGGGCAGCCGGCAGCACTTCGAGTTCCGCCCGACGGTCCAGCAGGTTGTAGTGGTTCTGCGTCGAAATGAACCGCGCACCACCTTGCGTCCGTGCGACGTATTCCGCTTCGGCGATCTGCCAGCCTGCACGGTTGGAATGGCCGAGGTACCGGACCTTGCCGCTGGTCACAAGCTCATCGAGGGCGGCGAGGGTCTCGTCAACAGGCGTGAGAGGATCCGGGGTGTGGTACTGATACAGGTCAATCCAGTCTGTGCCGAGACGGCGCAACGATGCCTCGACGGCCTGGACGATGTAGCGGCGCGATCCCCGGGCACCAAAATCGTTGCCGTTGGCGCCGTGCATGTCCATGCCGAATTTGGTGGCCACGATGGCATCGTCCCTGCGGCCCTTCAGCGCGACGCCCAGCATGGTCTCACTGAGGCCGGGCTCGCGGCCATAGACGTCCGCGACGTCGAAAAGGGTCACACCGGCCTCCAAAGCGGCATGCACCACCGCGTTGGTGCCCTCCTGCGATTCCGTGGCTGTATTGGCCCGGCCGAGATTGTTGCATCCCAAACCGACTACTGAGACGGTTAATCCGGAATTTCCAAGACGGCGATATTCAGTCATGGTTTCACCCTACAACGCCTGCGCTGGCCGATCCGCGTTCAGGATCCGAAGACGATTCCCGCTTCTTCCATCGCGTCGTGCAACTGGGCCATGACTTTGGGGCCCATACCGTGCAGGGCCGCCACCCGCCCCTCACCGAATTCGGCGAGTTGCTCCAGGGTTTCCAGGCCCTCGTGGGCGAGTGCCCTTCGTGCGGGAGCGGACAAGCCCTTGGGCAGCGGAGTGTGTCCGGGCCAGTTGCTCTTGGGCGCCATGGTTGTCCCTTCGAAGCGGTGAAGTGGTCCTTAGAGGGTAAAGCCCGCACCGGTTTTCGGCGAGTGTTTTACTTTGAATGCAGATGGTTCAGCATGGGGTGCCGCTGCGATGCTCAGCTTGGTGAAGTCCAGGTCCTCTCCCCGGATGCACACCTTGATGGCGTTGACGGCCTTATTGACGTCCGGGCACAGGCAGAAAATGTTGAGCTTCGAGTCGCTGATATCGGATCGATCTACGGTACCCAGGCCCCGCCAGGCGAGTTCACTTGTCAGCGCGGCCTTGGCCTTGCGCTCAAGGTAGCGGTCCCGGTCTGTGCCGTCCTTCGTCTTCAGCGCAATCTGCGCCACCACCCAAAACTGCTCCGTCTCGGGAATCTCTGCGTAGCCGTCCTCTTCGCATTGCGCGGCAAAGGCCGTCATGAGTCCTTCGACGGCGGATTCGTCCTCGACGTCCGTTTCATCAGTACGGCTCTGGTGTCCCACGACCCCGTGGTTGATGACGAACTGCTTGAATTCGTCGTCATACCACGCCTCGCGGAAATGCAGCACTGCTTCGTCGTCGCGTTTATACGTGCGGATGATGCCGCTCATGCCTGTCCTTTTCTGGACCACTCCGCGCAGGTAATGCCTGGACCCGCGCTGTCGAAGGGTGCCTGTTTGTTGGATTCCGCCCGGAACAGCCGTTTACAGCTTGGGCAGGCTCCCTGTGCTGGGATGCTCTTGTCCTGGCAGGGGCCGCGCGAAAGGCACCTTTGTCCCCAGAACCTGCGCGACGACGTCGTGCGTTATCTGTTGGGCGGTGAGCCCCACCCGCTCAAGAACCTGGCTCCTGGTCCCATGGTCGAGGAATTCGACCGGAAGCCCCACTTCGTTGAGGGCGGTGTCCACGCCGGCCGCGCGCATCTCCTGGCGGATCCTGGAGCCGACGCCGCCCGCACGGACGCCGTCTTCGATGCAGATCACCAAACGGTGCCGCGCTGCGAGGGCGATGATGGACTTGCGTACCGGAAGGACCCAACGCGGGTCCACCACGGTGGAACTGATCCCCTGGGATCCAAGCCGGGATGCGACGTCGAGGGCGAGTTCGGACATCGCACCGACGCTGACGATCAGCACGTCGTTTTCCGTGGAGCCTTCGGGGCGGCGCGCCAGCACGTCGACGCCGTCGGAAAGCCGCTCGATCGCTTCGACCTCGCTTCCCACGCTGCCCTTTGAAAAGCGGACCACGGTAGGTGCGTCGGAGATGGCGACGGCCTCGCGGAGTTCTTCCCGCAGGCGGCTGGCATCGCGGGGAGCCGCGAGGTGGAGCCCCGGAACGATCTGTACCATCGCCATATCCCACATTCCGTGGTGGCTGGCGCCGTCCGGACCGGTCACGCCGGCGCGGTCCAACACAACCGTCACTCCGGCTTTGTGCAGGGCAACGTCCATGAGGAGCTGGTCGAAGGCGCGGTTCAGGAACGTGGCGTAGACGGCGACCACGGGGTGCAGTCCACCGAAGGCCATTCCTGCGGCCGAAGTGAGGGCGTGCTGTTCGGCGATCCCGACGTCGATCACCCTTTGCGGGTGCCGTTCCGCGAACTTGTGCAATCCGACGGGAATCAGCATGGCCCCGGTGATGCCTACGATGTCTTCGCGCTCATCGGCGATGTCCGCTATTTCCTCGGCGAACACCGATGTCCACGAGCTGGCTCCGCCGGCTTCGGTGGGTTCGCCGGTCTCGGGGTCGATGATCCCGACGGCGTGGAACTGGTCCGCCTCGTTGGCCAGGGCAGGCGCGTAACCGTGGCCCTTTTCGGTCATCGCGTGCACGATCACCGGGCCGCCGTAGTTGCGGGCGGTAGTGAGCGCGTGCTCAAGGGCCCGCACGTTGTGGCCGTCCACCGGGCCGATGTACTTCATGCCGAGGTCTTCGAACATGCCTTGCGGAGCCCACCAATCCTTGAGGCCCTTCTTCATGGCATGCAGGCTCCGGTAGGTGAACTGGCCGAGGGGTCCGCCGCGCTGCAGTTTCTTCTTCCACCAGTCCAACACCACCTCGTAGGTGGGGGCGGCCCGGAAGGAATCGATCGTGGGGCGCAGGGAAGCGAGGTAGTCGGCGAGGCCGCCGACGGTGGGGGCATAGGAGCGCCCATTGTCGTTGACGACGATGACCACGCGGCGTCGTTTGTCCGCGGCGATGTTGTTGATCGCCTCCCACGCCATGCCGCCCGTCAGGGCGCCGTCCCCGACGACGGCGACAACGCAGCGGTCGCCCTCACCGGTCAACTGGCGGGCCCGGGAGATACCGTCGGCCCAAGACAAGGAAGACGAGGCGTGGGAACTCTCCACGATGTCATGCTCGGACTCGGCACGATCGGGGTAGCCGGACATGCCCCCTTGCTGCCGGAGGGTGCTGAAATCCTGCCTGCCGGTCAACAATTTGTGGACATAGGACTGGTGACCGGTATCGAAGACGATGCTGTCGCGGGGCGAATCGAAGACCTTGTGGATGGCCATGGTGAGTTCCACCACCCCCAGGTTCGGTCCCAGGTGGCCACCCGTTTGAGCGACGTTGGTGATGAGGAAAGTCCTGATCTCGCCTGCAAGCTGCTCCAACTGCTGGCTGGTGAGCTTGCTCAGGTCCTGCGGGTTCCGGATCGTCTCCAAAAGTCCCAACGGCCCCTCCTTAGGGTAATGACGTGCTATACAACTCTAACGCCTCGACCGGCACCAAGCCGCAGGAAAGACTACAGCCCCGCCTGGTCGATGACCAGTCGGGGCTGTAGCTTCTCTTCGGACGGCTATTTCAGCGACCCTGGGGGTCTGGGCTTCTCTGCCCGCCAGGCAGTAGCTGCGACAACGCACTTTTTGTCTAGTTGATTGCCGCCGGATTCCAAGTTCCCTACAAGGCGAGACGCGCAACATTCATGAGCCCTGGGACCCGCACAGGAGTGCTGCTGCTGCTGGTGGCACCATTTCCGAGTTGGCCTTCCCCGTTATAACCCCAGGCTCGGACGGACCCGTCGGTCAACCGTGCGTACGTGCTGAATCCGTTTGTCGTGACTGAAGCAACTCCGGTTAGAGCTGTGACTCGATTCGGGGAACGGGTATTTGTGGTAGTCCCGTTGCCAAGCTGCCCATTCGCGTTGGAGCCCCAGGCGCGGACCGTCCCGTCAGCCAGTACTGCATATGCGGTGCCGTATTTGGACGTGACCGAGGCGACACTGGTGAGGCCACTGACCTGAACGGGGAAACTGCTTGTCTCGCTTGCGGAGCCGTTGCCCAGTTCACCGGCACGGTTTGTGCCCCAAGCACGAACCGTGCCATCTGTGAGCAGAGCGTAAGCAACTCCCCCGGAGGCAGTAACTGAGGAAACGCCGGTGATGCCTGCGACCTGGACAGGAGTGCTGCTGCCCCTAGAAGGGCCGAAACCCAGCTGGCCGTTAAGGTTGGAGCCCCAGGCACGAACCGTTCCATCGGTGAGCAGCGCGTAGGCGTTTTGATAATAAACAGAGATTGACTCGACGCGTGTGAGTCCCGCGACCTGGACCGGAACGCTCTTGTCGATTGTGGTGCCGTTTCCAAGTTGACCGTCGTAGTTGTACCCCCAAGCCCGAACCGTCCCGTCAGCCAACAACGCATAGGCGGACAGAAAAGTAGCGGAGATGGAGGCAACCCCAGTCAGGCCAGCAACCCGGACCGGGGTACTGCTGTAGGCTGTGGCACTGTTATAGCCCGTGGTACTGCTGTAGCCGGTGGTGCCGTTTCCCAACTGACCGTAGTAGTTGTCACCCCAAGCCCGGACCGTCCCATCAGCCAATAGCGCATAGGCGTTGTCGGTGTCGGCAACAATGGAGCTGACCCCCGCTAGGCCAGCAACCTTGACGGGGATATTGCGGTAATCGATAGTGCCGTCGCCCAGTTGGCCTCTGTCGTTATAGCCCCATGCCCAAACCGTACCGTCAGCCAGCAACGCGTACCTGCTGGCGCGACCTTGAGCAACCATCACCACATCCGTCAAGCCCGAAACACGGGTCACCGAAGTACTGTCCGTAAAGTTGCCATTTCCAAGCTGCCCAGACATGTTTGAGCCCCAGACGGCTACCGAGCTCGTAGTTGCACCGGGGAGGTAATAGCCAGAGACATCCGCAATCAGTTGGGTGGTGGCGGAGGATCGGTTGAAGAGGGTGATCTTTCCATCGGAACCGATAGGGACTGTGACGGAGTTCGGGACCGTCTGTCCCGCCAAAAAATTCACATTGGAGGAACCCGGCCGATCCGTCCCAGAAGCGTAGGCGGCAATAAACCCGTACGACTTTGGTCCAGTGACTGTGAGGTTGAAAGTAACCGCCGCAGCATTTGACGGAATCCCCTTCACCCCACCAACTTGGAATGACACCACCCCATCAGCCCCCACTGGCCCCTTGGTACGAGTGTCTAAGAATCGGACCGGCGCTACGGGAACGAACGCACCCGCCACGCTCGAGTTCCCGGCAATGTAGTAGCCAGCGACGTCGGCGATGAACTGGGCGGTGCCGGAAGAGCTGTTGAACAATGTGACTTTACCGTCTGCGCCGACAGGAACGGTCACCGAGTTAGGGACCGTCTGGCCGCTCGAGAAGTTCACATTTGATGAGTCCGGCCGCGGGGTACCCGAAGCGTAGGCAGTGATGTGTCCGAACGACGTCGGGTTGGTCACTGTGAGGTTGAATATAACGCCGGAGACCGCCGCCGGAATCCCATCCACGCCACCGACCCGGAAGGAAATAGTCCCGTAAGGGCCCACAGAAGCGCCGGTTCGGGTGTCCAAGAGCCTATCGGGGACCACGGGCACGAAGGCTCCCGGTACCGTCGGCTTACCGGGAAGGTAGTAACCGAAGACATCGGCGATCAGTTGGGTGCTGCCTGATGAGCGGTTGAAGAGGGTGACTTTGCCGTCGGCACCGACTGGGACCGTGACGGAATTCGCCACAGTCTGGCCGCTCACGAAGTTCACGTTGGAGGAGTTCGGCCGGGCAGTTCCTGAGGCGTAGGCGGCTATGAAACCGAACGACTGCGGGCCGGTGACAGTTAGGTTAAAGACCACCGCCGCAGCGTCGGCCGGGATCCCGCTGACCCCACCGACCTGGAAGGTCACCGTCCCGTCCGGACTAGCTGGTGCACTGTTTCGGGTATCCAAGAACCGAGCCGGGGCCACAGAAACAAACGAACCCTCCGTGCTGGGCTTCGACGTGGCATCCATCAGCGCGACAGGCGTTGGGGCCGGAGCCGATGTTGTATCCGCCTTCGCTCCAGGTACCGAAAGGCCAGACAAAAACAGCAGGACACCCACGGTGGCCGCCACACTGGCCATTCCACGCCTGATCCGTGCACTCCAAAAAAACCAACGATTCCCCCCAATAAACAGGCCCCGAATCTTCGGCAAGCCCCCGACTAGTTCCTGCGCAAAGTACCACACAAGCGACCCGTCGGGTATTCC
The DNA here is from genome assembly GCF_030812595.1 of Arthrobacter bambusae. Taxonomy (GTDB): domain Bacteria; phylum Actinomycetota; class Actinomycetes; order Actinomycetales; family Micrococcaceae; genus Arthrobacter; species Arthrobacter bambusae_B. The sequence continues at coordinate 56,253 of NZ_JAUSSZ010000001.1, read as the reverse complement.
GGCACTTGAAAGTAGCAATCGCGCCACTGCAGGTTTGGGCTTCTGCCCGGCGGCCATCGCCCACATGCTGCCGAGCGAGCCTAACTGTGGGTTGACGAGCCGCCGCCATCAAACGTTCAGCGGGAGTCAGCCACCTTCTAGTCGCTCGCGTGGCGGTGTGCCCGCCCCAAAGCAGGTTCGGGGTAAGGGCGGATCAGTGTCAGCAGGACCGGCCAGTACTCGATAAGCATGAAACAGCAAGCGCTCCGCCAGGCCGAAGCCTGGCGGAGCGCTTGTACGAGAATCTGGTATGACCGCCCATAGCAGCGAGCCAGCGACCAGATCCTCTCGTATGGACCCTGCGCTAGTGTGCCGAAATTTGGCGCAGAACGTACTGCAGGATGCCGCCGTTGCGGTAGTAGTCCGCTTCGCCGGGGGTGTCGATGCGCAATACAGCGTCGAAGGACGTGGTGCTGCCGTCCTCTGCCGTTGCCGTGACCTTGAGCGTCCTCGGCGTCCGGCCCTCGTTCAGCTCGGTGACGCCCTCGACGGAGAACGTTTCCGTGCCGGACAGCCCCAGGGACGCAGCGGATTCGCCGGCCGGGTACTGCAGCGGGAGGACGCCCATTCCGATGAGGTTGGAGCGGTGGATGCGCTCGTAGCTTTCGGCGATGACAGCCTTCACGCCCAGGAGCGCGGTTCCCTTGGCAGCCCAGTCGCGGGACGAGCCGGAGCCGTACTCCTTGCCTGCCAGGACCACCAGCGGGGTTCCGGCAGCCTGGTAGTTCTGGGCAGCGTCGTAAACGTAGGCCTGGGGGCCGTCCGCCTGCGTGAAGTCGCGGGTGAAGCCGCCCTCGACGCCCGCACCGTCGTTGAAGTCAGCGAGCAGCTGGTTCTTGATGCGGATGTTCGCGAAGGTTCCGCGGATCATGACCTCGTGGTTTCCACGGCGTGAACCGTAGGAGTTGAAGTCCTTGCGCTCCACACCGTTGGCCAGGAGGTACTGGCCTGCCGGAGTGTCCGACTTGAAGGAGCCGGCCGGGGAGATGTGGTCCGTGGTGACGGAATCGCCGAGCTTCAGCAGCACGCGGGCACCAGCAATGTCCGATACCGGATCCGGCTGCGCCTTCATGCCTTCGAAGTATGGGGGCTTGCGGACATACGTGGACTTGGCGTCCCAGGCGAAGGTGTCGCCTGCGGGAGTCTCGAGTGCCTTCCAGCGCTCGTCGCCTTCGAAGACGCCTTCGTAGCCACGGGCGAACATTTCCTTGTCGATCGACGAATCGATGACCTTCTGGACCTCGACAGGGTTCGGCCAGATGTCCTTCAAGAAGACATCGTTGCCGTCCTCGTCCTGGCCCAGCGGATCGGCGTCGAAGTCGAAGTCCATGGTTCCGGCCAGGGCGTAGGCAATGACCAGCGGCGGGGAGGCCAGATAGTTCATCTTGACGTCCGGGTTGATGCGGCCTTCGAAGTTGCGGTTGCCGGACAGGACAGCCGTGACGGAAAGGTCGTTGGCCTGGATGGCCTCGGAGATTTCGGCGTCGAGCGGTCCGGAGTTGCCGATGCAGGTTGCGCAACCGTAGCCCACGATGTAGAAGCCGAGCTTCTCCAAGTAGGGGGTCAGGCCGGACTTCTCGTAGTAGTCGGTGACCACCTTGGAGCCGGGAGCGACCGACGTCTTGACCCACGGCTTGGAGGTGAGGCCCTTGTCGACGGCGTTGCGGGCGAGCAGCGCGGCAGCCAGCATCACGGAGGGGTTGGACGTGTTGGTGCAGGACGTGATCGAAGCGATCGAGACCGCACCGTGGTCCAGTTCGAATTCGCGCCCGTCAGCGGTGGTCACTTTGACCGCGTTGGAAACCCGGCCGGCAGCGCCGTGCGCTGCGGAGTAGATCGGCGGTACGCGGTCCGTGTCCGTCACGTGGGTGTCCGCCTGCGTGAATGAGGGCGGGTCCGAAGCCGGGAAGCTCTCCTCAAGGGATTCGTCCAAGGTACCGGCGTCGGCGTTGTGCGAAACATAGTTGAGGAGGTCGTGGCGGAACTCGTCCTTGGCTTCCGTGAGGATGATGCGGTCCTGGGGACGCTTCGGGCCAGAGATCGAGGGGACAACCGTGGACAGGTCGAGTTCGAGGTACTCGGAGAACTTGATCTCGCGCGAGGGATCGTGCCAGAGGCCCTGTTCCTTCGCGTAGGCCTCGACCAGGGCGACGTTCTGCTCGGAGCGGCCGGTGAGGCGCAAGTACTCGAGCGTGACATCGTCGATCGGGAACATCGCTGCCGTGGAACCGAACTCCGGGCTCATGTTGCCGATTGTGGCGCGGTTGGCCAGCGGCACAGCCGCAACGCCTTCGCCGTAGAACTCCACGAACTTGCCGACCACACCGTGGTTGCGAAGCTGCTCGGTGATGGTCAGGACGACGTCGGTGGCGGTAGCGCCGGCGGGGATGGAGCCCGTGAGCTTGAAGCCGACAACGCGCGGGATCAGCATGGAGACGGGCTGGCCCAGCATGGCAGCCTCGGCTTCGATGCCGCCTACGCCCCAGCCCAGCACGCCCAGGCCGTTGACCATGGTGGTGTGCGAGTCCGTGCCGACGCAGGTGTCGGGGTAGGCGCGCAGGACTGTGCCTGTCTCGGTGTCCACTTCACGCGTCATCACCGTGCGTGCCAGATATTCGATATTGACCTGGTGGACGATGCCGGTTCCCGGGGGAACAACCTTGAAGTCGTCGAAAGCGGTCTGACCCCAGCGCAGGAACTGGTAACGCTCGCCGTTGCGCTGGTATTCGATCTCCATGTTGCGCTCGAGGGCGCCGGAGTTGCCGAAGGCGTCGATCTGCACCGAGTGGTCGATGACCATCTCGGCAGGAGCCAGCGGGTTGACGCGCTTGGGGTCGCCGCCGAGGTCCTTGATGGCTTCACGCATGGTGGCAAGGTCAACAACACAGGGAACCCCGGTGAAGTCCTGCATGATGACTCGGGCCGGGGTGAACTGGATCTCGGTGTCCGGCTGGGCGTTCGGATCCCAGCCCGCCAGCGCGCGGACGTGGTCGGCCGTAATATTGGCGCCATCTTCCGTCCGCAGGAGGTTTTCAAGCAATACCTTAAGGCTGAACGGAAGGCGGTCTGCGCCCTCAACGGAGTTCAACCGGAAAATTTCATAATCGGTGCCGGCTACATTCAGTACGCCTTTGGAACCGAAGCTGTCCACAGTGCTCATGGCAGGACTCCTCTCGCAACAGCTTTCATCTTTGTCGCGTGGTTGACCGCAAGCTAGTTAGGCAAGCCTAATCTGAGCAACCGCCGGCCGATGGATAGGTGAAGCGCGACGTGGGACTTCTCCACCATCGTAGTGGCGGCTACGCCGAGGGCACCAGCAACGCGACGGTCTCCAGGTGATGTGTGTGCGGATAGAGGTCAAAAGCCCGGAGGGACTCGAGGCGCCATCCGCCGTTCCGGAAGTACCCCAGGTCACGCGCGAAGGAGGCCGGATCACACGACACATAGGCAATGGCCCGCGGTCCGGACTCGATGAGCTGGCTGACCACGGCTTTGCCGGCACCGACCCGCGGCGGGTCGATCACCAGGGCGTCGAAGTTCCGGGGGCGTTGCCGGAGGACACGTTCCACCCTGCCCTGGACGATTTCCACCTGGGTCTCTCCATGCAGATTCTTGCGGGCATCGCGGCTGGTCCCTGGCGATCCTTCGACGGACAGCACCGAACCGGTGATCCCCACCGCGTCAGCCAAGGGCGCCGTGAACAACCCGGCTCCCGCGTAAAGATCGGCGACGGCCGATCCCGGGAGGAGGTAGCCGCCCTCGTGCAGGAATCCCGTCACCGCCCCCACCAGGGTGCCGGGCGCATCCTTGTGGATCTGCCAGAACCCTTCTCCCGTCACTCGGTATTCGTGGCCGGCAGCCGATTCCTGGACCCAGGTCCTTCCGCGCAGCTGGAGGACGTCACCGCGGACCGGGTCGAAGCTTGCTACGGACACGTCGTGCGGAAGCTGGCCCAGGATCCGGTTCAGGCGCCGGGCGTCCGTTCCTTCTTCCGGGGCGAGAAGGACAAGCGGACGCGATCCGTTGGCGGGCGCGGCAACTTCCACCCGTGAGATCCCCCGCAGATCGATGTCCCATAGCCGCAACTCGTTGATGGCCGGCAGCGCCAGGGGCATCTCGTGGACCGGAATCACGACGTCGGAGCGGTGGGCATGCATCCCGAGCCGGCCACCGGGGGTGACAGCGAAGCTGGCTCTGGTCCGCCAGCCGAGTCCTGTCCCGCCGTCGGACCCTGCAACTCCTCCGGATCCCGGGTCACCGGCGGCTGCCGGCTCCACTGCGACCTTGAGTTCGACGCCGGCGAGCCGCTTGAGTTGCTCAGCGAGGACTTCGGATTTGAGCAGTCGCTGCCGCTCCAGGCTCACGTGGCCGAGTTCGGCCCCGCCCACGGGCGGCCCGCCCTTGCGCCAAGCGGTGAGCGAGTCGGCGAGCGGCCAGAAATGGCGTGTCCGGTCGTTTGAGGCTTCCAGGACGTCGACGACGTCGGCACGCCAGAAACGGGAAGACTCACCCGCGTCGGTCAGCCGCACCCGGACCTTCTCCCCCGGGATGCCGTGCCGGACAAAAATGACCCGGCCTTCGTGCCGTGCGACGAAGTGGCCGCCATGGGCGATGGGGCCCACGTCCACCACCAGCTCCGTGGCCGCCCCGTCCCCGGTAGTGAGCGGGCTGGATTCAGTGTTGCTGGGGTGGGTCATCAGGTATCCTGCAATGCCTTTGCTTCTTCGGAGGACTTCAATTGCCATGGAACGCTGGCCACCATGACGCCGGGTTCAAAGTGGAGCCGGGCCTTGATGCGCAAGGCAGTCTGGTTGTGGACCAGCTGTTCCCACCACTTGCCGACAACGTACTCCGGGATGTAGACGACGATCAGGTCGCGGGGGGAATCGCGGCGCATGTTCTTGATGTAGTCCAGGATGGGCGTAACGGTTTCCCGGTACGGGCTCGCCAGGACGGTCAACGGGACCGGGATGTCCAGCTTGGCCCAGGCCTCGACGGTACGCGCCGTTTCCTCGTGGTCGATGTCGACGATGATGGCGTCCAGCCGGGATGGCCTCGACGCCCGCGCGTAGGCGAGGGCGCGCAGCACCGGTTTGCGGACATGGGACACCAGCAGCACGGCATGGACCCTGGTAGGCAGGGCACGCGGGGAGGAGTCCTCGTCAACGGCGAGTTCCTTGGCTACGTTGTCGTAGTGGGCGCGGATGCTCCACATGATGAGGAACAGCACGAACATCGCCAGGAGGGCGATCCAGGCGCCCTGTTCGAACTTGGTGATCAGGACGATGGTCAGGACCAACGCCGTCATTGCGAAGCCGAGCAGGTTGATGGTGCGGGACTTCAGGATCCTGCGGCGGACGGCTTTGTCCTGCGCAAGTTTGAGTTGCCTGCCCCAGTGGCGCACCATGCCCAGCTGGCTCATCGTGAAGGAAATGAAAACGCCAACGATGTACAGCTGGATCAGCTTGGTGACATCGGCGTTGAAGGAAATGATGAGGACCAGGGCACCGGCTGCCAGCGCCAGGACGCCGTTGCTGAAGGCCAGGCGGTCACCGCGGGTCCGGAGCTGGCGCGGAAGGTAGCCGTCCTGGGCGAGGATGGAACCCAGGACCGGGAATCCGTTGAACGCGGTGTTGGAGGCGAAGACGAGGATGACGCCGGTGGCGGCGACAACAATATAGAACGGCAGGGACCCGGCGCCGAAGATGGTCTGCGCAATCTGGCTGATGGCCGGGTTCTGGATGTAGTCGCCCGGCACCGGCTGGCCTTGGAGGAGGAATTCCTTGGCTGGATCCATCACGATGTGGACCTTGGTGGCGTTCGCGAGGTAGATGATGCCCGCGAGCATGGCCGAGGCGATGACGCCCAGAAGCAACAGTGTGGTGGCCGCGTTCTTGCTCTTGGGTTTCTTGAAGTTCGGCACGCCGTTGCTGATGGCCTCCACGCCGGTCAGGGCAGCCGCACCGGAGGAGAAAGCCCGCAGCAACAGGAACGCTCCTGCCAAGCCAACGAGTCCCTGGTCGAATCCCTCTTGCGGGACGATGGTGAAGGCTGCCGACGGAGCCTGCGCGAGTTGGCCGGTGGCAGCCTGGAAGATGCCGACGGCGGTCATGCCCAGGATGGAGAACATGAAGATGTAGGTGGGAACCGCGAAGACACTGCCGGCTTCCTTGATTCCGCGCAGGTTCACCAGCGCCAGGACAATCACGCCGACTGTGGCGATGAGCGCCTGCTGCCCATGCAGCGAGGGGATCGCGGTGGTCAGGTACGCCGCTGCGGAAGACATCGATACGGCGACGGTGAGGACGTAGTCCACCAACAAGGCCGCCGCGACGGTCAGGCCCGCGAACTTCCCCAGGTTGACGTTGGCGATTTCGTAGTCGCCGCCACCGGAAGGGTAAGCATGGACGTTCTGCCGGTAGGAGGCGACCACCGTGAGCAAGACCACCATGACTGCGAGGCCGACCAGCGGCGAAATGGCCACGGCACTCACGCCCGCGAGGGCCAGCGTCAGCAGGATTTCGTCAGGGGCGTACGCCACGGAGGACAGGGCGTCCGAGGCGAAGATCGGCAGCGCAATGCGCTTGGGAAGCAGGGTATGGGCAAGGCGGTCGTTCCGGAACGGCCGCCCCACCAACACGCGCTTCGCGGCGTTGAGAATTGTCAGCACTCCGCAAAGCTACTCTGAATCGAACGCGATGTCATGACGGCGGACTGGCTTCCGCGACTTGCCCCGGTAGAGTCTTACCGAGCGGCATGCATAAGAGTGAAGGAGAAACCGTGGCTCACTTTGTGATCATGGGTTGCGGAAGAGTTGGCGCAACGTTGGCGCACACCTTGGAAGACGCCGGCCATTCGGTGGCCATCATCGACCAGGACGACCGTGCCTTCCGCCGCTTGCGCAGCGGATTCACCGGTAGGAAAGTCACCGGCGTCGGATTCGACCGGGACACGCTCAAGCAGGCAGGTTGCGAGGAAGCGTACGCCTTCGCCGCCGTATCCAGCGGTGACAATTCCAATATCCTCGCCACCCGGGTAGCCCGTGAAACTTTCCACGTTTCACATGTCGTGGCCCGCATCTACGATCCCGGCCGCGCCGAAATCTACCAGCGCCTGGGTATTCCCACGGTAGCCGCCGTGCGCTGGAGCGCGGACCAGGTCCTGCGCCGGATCCTGCCCGAACAACACCTGGCAGGCGATTACCGCGAGCCTTCGGGTCGCTTGGTTTTGTCCGAAGTCGACCTCGACGCAAGCTGGATCGGGCACCCGCTGTCTGCCGTTGAAGCAGCAGCCGGAATCCGCATCGCCTTCCTTACCCGCTTTGGTGAGGGCGTCCTCCCCCAGGCCGGAACGGCGTACCAGGAGGGTGACACCGTCCATGCCATGTTGAACCTGGACCGCAGCGTCGAGGTGGCGCGCATCCTTTCCAGCGCACCCGCCAAGGAGTCTGAGTGAAAGTCGTTATTGTCGGCGCAGGCAGCGTCGGTTCATCGATCGCACGGGAATTGCTCGCCCATAAACACGAGATCATGCTGATCGACCTTAAACCGGAGGTCATCGGCCGTAGCGGGCTCCGTGGGGCCCGCTGGCTGGTGGGCGATGCGTGCGAATTGAGCACGTTGCAGGAAGCGAAGTTGGAAGGGGCCGACGTCGTCGTGTCCGCGACAGGCGACGACAAGGTCAACCTTGTGGTGTCCTTGCTGGCCAAGACCGAATTCGGTGTGGGCCGAACGGTGGGCCGGGTCAATAATCCCAAGAACGACTGGATGTTCAACGATTCCTGGGGCGTCGACGTCGCAGTCAACACTCCGCAGCTCATGACGGCGCTCGTGGAAGAAGCCGTGGAAATCGGTGACCTCGTCCGCTTGCTCACCTTGCAGACGGGCGTTTCCTCGCTCGTGGAATTCACGGTCCCCCACGACTCGCACATCATCGGCAGCACCGTGGGCAGCATTGAATGGCCGGAAGACGCCACCCTCGTAGCGATCCTCCGGGACCATGCGCCCATTACACCGAGCCGCGACGACGTGATCGACGGCGGCGACGAATTGTTCTTCGTCACGACCATTGCGGCCGAAGACGGCCTCAGGGCCCTGCTTTCCCCGTCCGCCGCGGATCACGGTTCGGTCGATGTCGAGGAAGAGTTTGCGGATCAGTCCGACGACGACGGTTTCGACGGCTGAGTATGACGGTCCGGCTTCTGGCCCGGCGCCGGCCGGGTCAGGAGCCACGCAATCCAGAGCCCCAGGATGTACAGCGGGGCGCCCATGATCAGCCTCATGGTGGCCAGAGCGGCGAGGCCTGCATCGCCCATGAAATACAGGGGCACCTGCACCACAAGCCGTAGCGCCAGCACGGCTATGACCACCCAGGTGCCGATGGCATATGCCCGCAGACGATCCGGATTCTTCCGCCACTCGAAGCCCTCGTTGCGGACGAATCCGAACAGCAGACCGGCGATCGGCCACTTGACCAGGATCGACAGCACCATTCCTACGATGTAGGCGATATTCGTGTAGAAACCCAGGACGTAGAAGTCCTCTGCCTTTCCGGTGGCGTTCGCGAGCCACGCGGAGATGGCGACTCCGGCGATTCCTGCAAGCGCCTGGGTCAACGGGCGCCGCTGTACCAGCCGGACGACAGTGAACACGGCTGCCGCCGCGAGGGAGGCAATCAGGGAGGCCGGGAGGTCGCGGGTGATCATGAAGGCGATCAGGAATACGAGGCCGGGCACGATGCTCTCGGCTATCCCTTGGACACCTCCAGCGGATTTGAGGATGTCCACGTGCCCGTGGCTGTTGCGTTGGAGTCCGGCTTTTTCGGCGTAGCCGGCGGCGATATCCGCAATGCTCGGCCCTTGGGAGCCCTGCCGGGAGTCTTCTGCCGGACCGGGCTCTTCCTGCGCTGGCGTTTCCTGCGGGTCGGATCCGTTGGCGACGGTCATTCGTGCTCCTGCCGGGAGAGGATTTCATAGCGCGGATTGAACATGGTAGGCATTCCATCCCGCTGCATAACCATGCCTTTGAGCCGCAGCACGGTCCCGGGTTCGATGCCGGGCACTTTGCGGCGCCCGAGCCAGATGACACGCAAACGGGTCAACGGGCCCGTATCGCCCCTGTGGGCTATCCGGTCGACGACGATCGCCGAGAAGTGAGCCTGCTCGTTCGCGGGATGGTAGGTCACCGACTCGATGAAACCCGTGCAGTCGACCCGGCCCCTTACGGGAAGCTCGGTGAGTGGACGGGACGCCGCGGTACCATGTGCCAAAGCGGCGAGAACCGTTTTCTCAGCCAATTTTGTCAGCCAATCTGGGTGATCTCCGGACCACGTTCGGGTTGCTGAAGCTCCGGTGTTTCAGCGGGGGCATCGTGTCCATGGGCCATGGCGTCCTTGGGCAACTTCAGCGGAAGCAGCTCTCGGGGCGGCATGGGGTTGTCTCCGCGAATGACCACAACCTTGCGGAAGAGGTTCTCCAGGCCTTGAGCCGCGTCCCTGTCCAAGGCCGCTTGCCCGCCGATAACGCCACGGAGGAACCAACGGGGTCCATCCACGCCCATGAACCGGGCAGCTCGGAACCCACGCCCGCCGTCCGCGGATTCGGTAGGAAGTTTGGCAACGAGTTCCGTGCCGAAAGTACCGGCGATCTCCTCGACTTCGCCGCCCTGGCTGGACACCGACTGGCCGATTTGTTCGCGGATTTCGTCCCACAGCCCTTCCGAACGGGGAGCGGCGAACGCCTGGAGCTGGAGGCTTGAGCCATCGAGGTCCATGGTGACTGCCACTACGCGCTGGGTTGCCTCTTCTACTTCGAGGCGCAATTGAAGGCCCTCGGAAGGTTCGATCAGCAGGGCGCCAAGATCGACGTAGCCATCCTGGCTATCAATTTCGCTTGCATCCAATGGCCCCTTGGACAGACGGAAGTCGCCCTTGACGGCTCCGCTTGCTACCGTGCCGGCGTCCTGCTGCGACGTCGCGGCATTGGCCTGCTCAGTAGCCTTGTCTTTCGGCTGCTCAGCCTTGGACTTCTTTCCGCGCCCAAAAAGCATCGGGTTGTCTCCTTAGTAGTGGTCTACCTCCAGTAAACCGCAGACTGCCCGTCAACTCGCGGACAGCATGGCAATCAGCTCCGAACGGCGCCGATTTGCCGAGGGTTGTTGCTAGCTCACGGCCGGCGCGAAGCCTCCGGTGGATCCAAAGCCGCCAGTGCCGCGCGAGGTGTCGGACAACTCCTCCACGGAAACGAACTGCGCGTACTCGACGCGCTGGATCACCATTTGAGCAATTCTATCGCCGCGCTTGAGTTCAATCGCCTGGTTTTTGTCCGTATTCAAAAGCGTCACGGAGATTTCACCTCGGTAGCCCGCATCGACCGTCCCGGGAGCGTTCACCACCGTGAGTCCATGCTTGGTTGCCAGCCCTGATCGGGGGTGGATCAGGGCGACGAAGCCGTTTGGCAGTGCGATTGAGACGCCTGTAGGTACGAGTTTCCGCTGTCCAGGGGCGAGCGTCACGTCCTCGCGGGCACGCAAGTCCGCGCCGGCGTCACCGGGGTGGGCGTACGACGGCACTTCCAAGCCGGCGTCGAGCATTTTCAGTTGGACCTGAAGGGTCGGCGCACCGTATTCGGCGGGGCTGTCTGCTGGGTTGGCTACTGCTGTCTCGTGGCTCACAGTCACATATTCTATCGTCCGCGGGATACTGCCACGATTACGGCCGGAGGGCGGTGCATGGCTGAAGAAGCGTTAATTCCAAGGGTCGTAGTCCCGATAAGCTGGTGTCATGCCTGAATCGACTGCTTCCGTACCTGTGCCGCACCATTCCTCGAGTGGAACGGGCGTCCTGTACACGGAAAAGCTCTGGCCATCACCCTGGATCTGGATCGTCGCGGTCGGCTTCTCCGCCGCTGGCATTCTCATGTTTGCGCCAATCAGCATCACTGCGGGCATCATCGCCGCGCTGGTTCTCTTCGCGATCACGGCCACCTTGCTGGTGACGTCCACCCCCGCGATTGTGGTGGACCGGGACACTGTCCAAGTGGGACGCGCCAGTATCCAGCGCGAGTTCATCGGCGCTGTCACCGCGTTCCACAAGGACGAAGCCGTCGCAGAGCGCGGCACCCGCCTCCATGGACTGGCGTACCTTTGCCTCCGCGGCTGGATTGATCCGGTAGTGCGTATCGAAATCACCGACCCGGCAGACCGCACCCCGTACTGGCTGACGTCCACCCGCCGCCCCGAAGAACTCGTGGCAGCGCTGTCCAAGCAAGCCTCCCGAAGCTAGCTTTCGCATTCCTTGCAGTACAGATGCCCGTCCTTCTCCCGCGCAATCTGCGAGCGGTGCTTGACCAGGAAGCAGTTGAAGCACGTAAATTCGTCCGGCTGCGGCGGGAGGACGCGAACCAACAGCTCTTCGCCGGACAAGTCCGCACCCGGGAGCTCGTAGGCATCAGCCAGATCGGTCTCATCGATATCAACAGCCGATGACGACTGTTTCTCGGTGCGATGGGACTTGAGTTCCTCGATCGAGTCCTCGGTGTCTTCTTCCGTCTTCCGAGGGGCGTCGTAGTCCGTTGCCATGGTCCCTTCTTCGTTCTCCCTTGTGCTTTAGGCAGGGCTTGGTGCTTTAGGGGCTTGCGGTCCTGTTTTCACGAACCTGCTCCAATCTAAGGATGTAACGCAGGAGGCCGCATTTTTGTGCCCGATATCGGCCAGATTGTCCTCCCGGCGGACTCGAATGTCCATACCCCTGGGGATGACCACCGCAGGAGAACGCCGGAGGAGCCCGGAAAAACCCGGAATATCGCGGCGCGCCCTTTGTCCTAGTAGGAAAAGGCCATGGCGGGTGGCAGAGTTTCGAATGTCAGATAGGCCATGGTGGAGGATTTTATGCGGGATCTACGGCTGGTTGGCGTCCACGACGACGGCGGACATCTCCTGTTGAGCGGTACCGGCGGCGAGATGTTCCAGCTTCCGATTGATGAGGCGTTGCGGGTTGCAGCGAGCCGGACACCTGCCCAGGTGGCCGCACGCGCATCCATTACCCCCGTCGCCATGTCCCCCCGTGACATTCAGTCACGTATCCGCAGCGGCGCTACCGCCGCGGAAGTGGCGGAGCTATCAGGCTTGCCGCTCGCCAATGTACAGCGCTATGAGGGTCCTGTGCTCGCCGAGCGCGAGTACATCGCCCAGCAGGCCCGCAAAGTCGAAGTCGCTGCCCCGGCCCCCGGCCAGGACTCCTACCGCGCAGCGTTCGGCGACGAACCTGCAAGCCTTGGCGATATGGTGGCCCACCGGCTCACGGCCCATGGGATCGACTCTTCAGCGGTGGAGTGGGATTCCTGGCGCCGGACGGACGGCACGTGGACCGTCGTCGCACGCTTCGAAACAAAGCCTGGCAGCCTCGAGACCATCGGCGAAGAGCCGCCGGCGATGTGGACGTTCAACCCGGCCCGCAAATCCATCCAGAACGCCAACCGCTGGGCGCAGCAGCTCAGCGAACTGGAACCCCTCGATGGCCCGGTACCGGCGCGGCGGCTCGCGGCCGTCTCCGACCGGCCCTTTGACTTTGAGGCCGACGCCGGGACTGCGGCCCGCGCGGCGGCTGCCGCTGCCACGAAGGAAGCCGATGGGCTCCTGGACATGCTGCGCTCACGCCGCGGACAACGGCTGGGACTTGACGAAGACAGCGACGACGCTTTGGCGCTGCTGCTAAGCAGTGGCGTGCCCGCCGCGCATCCGCGTCCCGGCGACGTGGAGGACAAACCTGCGGACAAGGAGACAGCTGACAAAGAGTCAGCCGACGCGGACACGGACGAAAACGAAAAGGCGGACGCCGAGCCCGCTACCACTCGCCGTGACGCCCGCGCATCCATGCTGTCCCGCCTGAGCCTGGCCCCGAAGCAGGACGACAAGGAAGACGATTCCCTCCATCTTCACGACGGCGTCAGCACGGATACCCGGGAAATCACCGTGATCCCGGGACCCCTGCGCCCGGTGACGTTGTTGCGGGGCAGGAACGACCACGGCGCACAGGCCGGAACCGACGAACCCCGACCCCGGGACGCGGCAGCACCGCGGGCGGGCCTGGACGAACTCCTCGGCGGAGCTCCGAGGCGGGAACGCGAAGAGCCGAAGACCAGCCCTTCCGGCCAGAACGATGACGAGTCTTCAGAAGGGGCAGCGGCAGAGCGCCAACCGTCACGGCCCAAGCGCTCAAGCATCCCGAGCTGGGATGACATCCTCTTCGGGACTCGCGGGGACTAGCAGCTTTCGGCTCCCGGCCCCTTCAGCTGGTGCCGTGCCAAAGGCAAGCGTCGACGTCGAAGGGCAGCAACTGGTCCCGGCTCGCCATGAGGTTGGCCCCGTGCGCCGTGACCCGGCGCATGTAGTGCCGCCGGCAGAGCGTCTCGTATCCGACAACCGGGTGCGACGCTTTGGTGTCCTCCAGGGTGGCCTCCGCCCGCCCGGCCTCCATGGCAACGTCTCCCACCACGACTTGCTCGCCTTCGACCACCATGATGCCGTCCACTGTCCGCGCGTTGTGTGTTGCCCGGCGACCGCACCAGCAAAGCGCTTCGACCTGCAGGACCTGGACCCTGTCCGCGAGCTCCACGAAACGCTGGGACCCCGGGAACAGGCGGGTCCGGAAGTCGGACGTGATTCCGAATGCGAACACGTCCACGTCCATCTCATCGACGACGCGCGCCAGCTGTTCCACTTGCTCCGGCGAGTAAAACTGGGCTTCATCACAGATCAGGTAGTCGACCTTGAGGCCTGTCGTCCGGCGTCGGACAACTTCGTCCCAGAAATCTGTAGTCTCAAGGACCTCCACCGCGCCTGTCTGGAGTCCAAGCCGGCTTGAGATGACTGAGCCGCCCGCGCGGTCGTTGCAACTGAAGCGGACGCCGCCCCGGCCGCGGGCGCGGTGGTTGTAGTCCATCTGCAATGCAAGGGTGGACTTGCCGCAGTCCATGGTCCCGGAGAAGAAAATAAGCTCAGCCACGCCGCCCCTTGGGTCCTCCGGCCGGGAAGCAAAGCAAAGGAACTTCGCGCTCCGCCTTGGTCAGCGAACCGTGCTGCCCCACCACCTCCAAGGCAGCCGGACGGACCCGGCGGACGTCATAAAGCGCCAAAGTGTCCCGGGCAGCGATCATGACATCGCCAATCCGCGGCGAAACTTCAGCTCGCAGGGCCCCGAAGAGACCTGCCTCAAGGGCCTGCTCTCGGGTGAAGGACCAGATCCGCCCGCCGAAGCGCGCGCGCCAGGCAAGCAGCAGGGCATCCCTGTGACGCTCTCCGGCGTCGGGTTCCAGGTACAGATGAACCATGCGTGGCTCGCCTGCTGTGTGCCGGACCCCGGCGATAAGGGCCGGATCGGCCGAGTAGTCGATGCGCTGCGACTCCGGGACGTCAAGCATTCCATGGTCGCCGGTGAGCAGGATGGTCGTCCCCGCAGGAAGCGAGGCAGAGAGCCGCTTGACCGTCGAATCGATTTCTTCGAGCTGGTGCTCCCAGCGATCGGACTGGCAGCCGTAGCGGTGCCCGGCTTTGTCCAGCTCGTTGACGTAAAAATACATCAGCGTGCGGGTTCCGGCAGCCATTTCCTGCCCCGCCGCCGCCGTCCGGGCATGGAGCGAGCTGCCCCCCACGAACCGGCTTCCCCGGAGCGCCGCACGGGTCATCGGTGACGCGCCGAACTGGGGCAGGCTCACCGTGACGACGTCGGCGTCCGCGGCGACGCGTTCGAAAATTGTCGGGAACGGCTGCCAGCGCACGGGGTCGACGCCGGCGTCCCAATTGCCGAGCAGGTTCACCACTTTGTCCTGGTCGGGATCCAGGACGTCATAGCCGACCATGCCGTGTTCGCCCGGAGTCAGGCCGGTTCCGAGGCTGGCCAAGGACGATGCGGTGGTGGAAGGGAACGCTGAATCAAGCCACACCGGGACGGCTCCCTGTCCCGAATTCGCAACCGACCTCAGAAACGGGGTGTGGGCGGCCTTCTGCTTGAGGAGATTGCGCCCCAGGCCATCAGCGACAACCACGCACACGCGTTGCGACGCAGGCAATTGAAGCTTGTTTTCGAAGCCGGGCAGGCCCATGCTCGCTGCGGCGCTGGTGAAGACCTCGGCGATGGATTTGCTGCCATAGAGCGGCGCGCCGGGAAGCTCAGGGACGGTACTGGAAACGGGGGCGGTGTCCTGGGCGACGTGTTCCGAAGCCGCCATCAGCGCTGGTGCCCGCGGCTCAGGCGGTTTCCGAAGACCCCCGAGCGCAGTCGCGGGGCGGAGATGGTCCCAGGGTGGACCGCAGGCCCGGAAGCGCCTGTGTTCACAGCCCGCAACGCGCGGGCAAAGACCTTCGCGTCCTGGACAGCCCTGGGTCCGTCGGCCTCCGAGCTGATCCGCAGCACGATGTCCTCCTGGGAGATGGTGCCCGTGTACCCATGGTCGGCTTCGCACTGGGGATCGCCGCAACTCGCAGGTCCCACATCGAGGCGCTGGCCGCCGGACCAGGCAATGGACAGGGTGAGCTCCCTGACGGGGTCGCTTGGAGTGTAGTTCTGCGGCTGCGCATACATGTAGCTCAGGACTACCGAGCGGATTTGTGCCACGGGCACTGATTCGGTGGAAATCTGGGCGACGATCTGCTCGCCGGCCTCGTCAAGCTGCTGGTCGTCGACGTGGGTGATCACCAACATGTCCTCGGTGAGGACCAGGACCGTGATGTGCCGCCGTACCTCGGCACGGTCGAAATGCGTTTCCAAATGCACCAAGTGCGCAAGGCAGTCACGCCCATCCAAGGCATCGGCCACAACATCGGCAACAAGGACAGGGTAGAAACCTGCCCGTTGAAGCGCCTGATCCAGGCTCTGCCCCTGCGAGCTGTGGTTGTGTGCTGCATGGTGCCCGGTGGTAGCCGGACCGGACGGAGGCGTCGGGGACTTCGAGCTCATTCCCCCATTTTCACAGATCGGCTGGGGACTTCATAACCGTCCAGCCTTCCGGCGGTCAACTGTCCGCTCAGCTGCGCATCGCACGGCGGGCACTGTCCGTACGCTGTGCCGCGTTCCCGATCCATACCTCGGCGGCAAGGATCTTTGCGCCCCGGGTCCCAGCCAGGACGGGATTGAATTCCACCAGGGCGATCCCGGGATGTTCATCCTTGAGGCGGACCAGCCGGGCTCCAAGGTCCTCGAGGGCCGCTACGTCAACTGCAGGCAGCCCTTGGTAACCGAAGAGCTTAAGCGAAGCCCGGGGTGCCCTGATGAAGTCGTGGAGATCGGTGGAGGACAAAGGCGGTACCCGGTGCGCCCAATCGTCCAGGAGGTTCACGGCGTCGCCCGCCAAGCCGAAGGACACCACCGGGCCCAGCAGCGGATCCTCGATGGCCCGGAACCTGCAGGCCTGCCCCACGGAAACCATGGCCTGCACCTCAATCGCTGATGAACCGTACGGCTCAAGGGCGCGGCGCATCTGGACGATATTGCGCCGCAGCGAGTCCGCGTCCTCGATGTCCAGCCGCACCCCACCCAGATCCAGGCGATGCCGGAGGGCCGGGTCCGTGGTCTTGAGCACCACGGGCCAACCGAGCCGTTCGGCTGCGGCCACAGCTTCGTCGTCGCTCTCGAACACAGCCGAGGGCACCACGGGGATGCCGTAGCGGGACAGGAGGGCGGCCGCTTCGCCGTCGTCGAGCCGGACCAATTGCTCCCCCGCGACGGAAGACAAGAGCCGTTCGATGTGTTCTCGGGTACCCTCGCGGTCGCAACCCGCAGGCTCCACAAAGATGCCCTGGTCCCTATCCAGCCACTTCGCGTAACGGACCACGGCCGCCAGCGCCGCCACTGCGCTGCCGGCGCTGGAATAGCAAGGAAGCGAGGGCCCGGACTCTCCGCTTGGGGCAAGCACTCCATCCAGTTGCACGGAACTGTCGAGTATCCCCGTGAAAGCCGCCACGACGGGTTTGTCCGCCTCCGCCGCGCACTCTGCCAGCACTCCGGCGATCGCGTCCATCGTGAGGCTGCGGGACGGCACCATCGCCGCCACCACCGCATGCACGGAATCGTCCGCAAGATTCTTCCGGAGGCTGCGCCGCAGCCCTTCCCGCGCTGCGGAGGTCCCCGCGTCCAGGTCCACGTCGGTCACGATCCTGTCGACAACGAGTCCGTGGGGCGCCGCATTGTCCGCGACAACCTTCCCGAAGGCCGCGGAATTGCTGTAGACGGCGAGCGCCGGCCCTTTGGGCAGCGGCTGGCTGGAAACGATCTGCGCCACATCCATGAGCTGTTCGATGGTTTCGACGGCGATAACCCCGGCTTGGCGCATCATCGCGTCCAGTGCCGCCGAGGGTGCCAATGTTGTCCTGACCACGTGACCCGGCGGAAGGCGCAAGCCGGTGACATCCGATTTGGCAACGATGACCGGCTTGCTCCGCGACAATCGGCGGGCCAGGCGGGAAAACTTGCGGGGATTGCCGATGGACTCCAGGTAAAGCCCGACGGCGGCAGTATCGGGATCGTCTTCCCAGAACTGCATGACGTCGTTGCCGGAGATATCGGCGCGGTTCCCGGCAGACAGGAACGAGGAAAGGCCCAAGCCCCGGCGGCTCGCCGCGGCATAAACGGAGACCCCGATGGCCGCGGATTGCGAAAACAGCCCCAGTCCCCCACGCCGGGGCAAGCCCGGCGCCATGGACGCGTTGAGCGAAACCTCCGGATTGGTATTCACAATCCCCAACGACTCGGGGCCGATCACGCGCATCCCATAGGACCTGGCCTGGCGCACCAAGTCCCGCTGCCTCCGAAGCCCCCGCTCGCCGTCGTCCGCGTAACCCGCCGTGGCGACCACCAGGCCTTTGACCCCGGCCGCCCCGCACTCGTCCACGACTTTCGGCACTTCCTCGTACGGAACCGCGATGACTGCGAGTTGAACGGGCCCGGGAACGTCGGCGATGCGGGCGAAGGACTTCATGCCGGCCAGTTCGAATGCTTCAGGGTTGACCGCATGGACCGCGCCAGTGAAGCCGCCTTCTATGATGTGTTCAAGCAATTGGTGCCCGACAGTCCCCCACCGGCGGCTGGCGCCCACCACCGCGATCGACGACGGCGCCAGCAAGTCCCGTACGCTTCGCGCCTCGGCGCGGTGCTCCCGGGATTCCATGACGGCCAGGGATTTTTCGGTGGGGTCGATGTTGAATTCAACGCTGACGACGCCGTCATCGAATTTGCGCGCGAGCTCGTATCCGGCATCGGCAAAGACCCGGAGCATCTTGCGGTTCTCCGGCAGGACCTCGGCCGTGAAGCGGCGGATCCCGTTCTCCCGGGCAGCGGCAGCCAAGTGTTCGAGAAGGATGGAGCCGATGCCCCGGCCCTGCTGGTTATCGGAGATATTGAAGGCCACTTCGGCCTCCGTGGGGTCATCGAGCCGATCGTACCGGCCGACCCCCACGATCTCGCCGCCGATGGTGATGACGAACGCCACCCGGTCCCTGTGGTCCACCTCGGTGAAGCGGCGAAGTTCCTTGCTGGAGAGCCTGGGCTTGAACGAGAAGAACCGCATGTAAATGGAGGCCTCCGACTGCGCGGCATGGAAAGCCTGGAGGGCGTCCGAATCCTCGGGTGAGATAGGTCTCAAGTGGGCCGTTCCGCCGTCGCGGAGCACGACATCGGCCTCCCAATATTCCGGATATACGCCGGCGCCGGGCTGATCCACCATAGGCTTAGCCTAGCTAAGTCTTCCGCAGTACACGTTTAAGGATCCACCGACTCCATGGCACGCAGCCAAAGTCCCTCCCGCGCAAACGCCGCTTCGGCCGCCCTCGACGGGGACTTCACCGAGAACATCATCGATATCGACGTCACTTCCGAAATGGAAGGCTCCTTCCTGGAGTACGCGTATTCGGTGATCTATTCCCGCGCGCTCCCCGATGCGCGCGACGGCCTGAAACCTGTCCAGCGGCGCATCTTGTACATGATGAGCGACATGGGCCTGCGCCCGGACCGCGGGCATGTGAAGAGTGCCCGCGTGGTGGGCGAAGTCATGGGAAAGCTGCACCCCCACGGTGACGCGGCCATCTACGACGCCATGGTGCGCATGGCGCAGGACTTCTCGCTTCGCTTGCCCCTGATCGACGGGCACGGCAACTTCGGTTCGCTCGACGACGGCCCGGCAGCACCGCGTTACACCGAAGCGCGGCTCGCCGCGGCTGCGATGACGATGACCGAACACCTCGACGAAGACGTGGTGGACTTCGTCCCCAACTACGACAACCAGCTGACCCAGCCGGATGTCCTGCCCGCGGCCTTCCCCAATTTGCTGGTCAACGGCACCACCGGGATCGCCGTCGGCATGGCCACCAATATGGCTCCCCACAACCTCGTGGAGGTCATCGCGGCCGCCCGGCACCTCATCGCCAATCCGGACGCCACGCTGGAAGACGTGATGAGGTTCGTGCCCGGCCCGGACCTTCCCACCGGCGGCCGGATCGTCGGGTTGGACGGAATCCGTGACGCATACGCCACGGGACGCGGTTCGTTCAAGACCCGCGCCAAGGCGGAGATCGAACAGCTGACCGCACGCCGCACCGGCCTCGTAGTGACCGAACTCCCCTACATGGTGGGTCCGGAGAAGGTCATCGAGAAGATCAAGGATGCCGTCAACGCCAAAAAGCTGACGGGCATCAGCGATGTCATGGACCTCACTGACCGCAAGCACGGGCTCCGGCTCGTCATCGAGATCAAGAACGGCTTCAACCCCGACGCCGTGCTGCAGCAGCTCTACCGGTTCACCCCGATGGAAGATTCCTTCGGCATCAACAATGTCACCTTGGTGGATGGGCAGCCGCAGACCCTGGGCCTGCTCCAGCTGTTGCAGGTCTACGTCGGCCACCGGCTTTCCGTCGTGCGCCGTCGCACAGCCTTCCGCCTGGGAAAGAAGAAGGACCGCCTCCACCTGGTGGAGGGCCTGCTGATCGCGATCGTCGATATCGACGAGGTCATCCAGATCATCCGGTCCTCGGACGAGGCATCGGCCGCCCGCGAACGGCTGATGTCCATCTACGATTTGTCCGAGATCCAGGCCAACTACATCCTGGAACTTCGCTTGCGCCAGCTGACCAAGTACTCGCGCATCGAACTCGAGAAAGAGCAGGAGGAACTGCGCCGGGAGATCGCCGAGCTCGAGGCGATCCTGGCCTCCGACGTGCTCCTGCGCGAGGTGGTGTCCGGAGAGCTGGCCGAAGTGGCGGAGAAGTACGGCACCCCCCGACGCACGGTTCTCCTGGAGTCCGAAGCTGTCTCCCCCACCGTCGCCGCGTCGCTTGCAGCAGCCGTTCCCGCGGGCAAGGGCAAGGCCGCCGCGCTCCCGCTCGAAATCCCCGATGACCCTTGCTGGGCCCTGCTCAGTGCTTCCGGCCAGATCGCTCGGACCTCCAACCAGGAGCCGCTCGCCGAATCCGGCCCGCGGAGCAAGCATGACGTCTACCGCTCGGTCGTCAAGACCACCGCGCGCGGCGAGATCGGCGCGGTCACCTCGCAGGGCCGCATGCTCCGGGTACAAGTCATGGACATGCCTGCGCTGCCGCCCATGTCCGGCCTGCCCAATCTTGCCGGCGGCGTCGCGGCAAAGGACTTCATCACCCTCCTCAAGGGCGAAACGCTCGTGGCATTCGTGCCATTGGATGCCGTGTTGGCCATCGGAACGGTCCAGGGCGTGGTCAAGCGCGTCCAGCCCGACTATCCGTTGAACCGCGAAGACTGGGAAATCATTGCCCTCAAGGACAAGGACGCCGTGGTGGGCGTAGCGCCCGCCCAGGACGACGACGTCGACCTCGTCTTCGTGACCCGGCTCGCGCAGCTCCTGCGTTTCAGTGCCTCTGCGGTACGGCCGCAGGGCCGTACCGCAGGCGGCATGGCTGGCATCAAGCTCGGGGACGGCGACGAGGTCATTCACTTCGGCACGGTGCGCGTCAACGACCCTGCCGCCGTCGTCGTGACGATCGCCGGCAGCAACGGCGCGCTGCCGGGGACTGCTCCGGGCACGGCGAAGATCACCCCGTTCGAGGAGTATCCGGCCAAGGGCCGGGCGACGGGAGGCGTGCGGGCCCACCGCTTCCTCAAGGGAGAAGACACACTGCTGCTCGGATGGGCTGGCCACGGCCCGGCCAAGGCGTCGTCCAGCGCCGGGGTCGCCCGTGCCCTCCCCCAGGAGCACGGCCGCCGCGACGGCTCCGGTGTCCCCCTCTCCCAGCCCGTGGATGCAATCGGTGCGAGCATGGCGTGGGATGAAGGCGAAGCCGGGGAGGGCTGACCGGAAGCCGCCGCTGACTGCCAAGACCCCGGATGTCCTGACTACATCGTGGCGATACTGATGATGTTTCCTTCCGAATCGAGGAACCAGGCTCCGCGATCGCCGTTAGGCAACGTGGCGACGCCGTTCTCGGTTTTCAGGCCGGGGAGGTCGTACTCTTCGAATACGATTCCGCGCTCCCTGAGATCGGCCATGTCCTTGTCCAAGTCGGTGCTCTGGAATCCCAACTGGGTGTTCTTCGCCGTCCCCGCATAGGGCGTCTCGTAAAGCAGGAAGCCGGTGCCGTTGGCGCACTTGTACATCAGGTTGTCAGCGGCCTCCGGGTTGTCCGGTTCGAGACCGAGCTTGTCGCGGTAGAAGTCGCGGGCGCGGGCGAGATCGCTGGCAGGGAGCACGCCGGCGACATTTAGATCCTTAAGCATGGCAATTTCACTTTCCAGGCTTCCCCAGCTCATAACCTTACTCCTGAAGGAGGCGCCGGGATCAGGTTCGCCGGGCGGCACCCCAGACTGCCGTCGGGCACCCTAGACTACTGCCATGCCGATCATTCCCGATGACAAGGACTGGACCTGGGTCCTGTCCACTCCCTGTCCCGAGTGCGGCTTCGACGCCGCCGCTGTGACCCCGTCCACCGTCCCGGGGACAGTCCTGAACATGCTGCCGCGTTGGCGGGCCGTCCTGCGCCGGGAAGACGCATCGACACGTCCGGACGAGGACACATGGTCCCCCTTGGAGTACGCCTGCCACGTCCGTGATGTGTTCAGCCTCTTCGACCAGCGGCTGAACCTGATGCTGCGGGAAGACGACGCCCACTTCGACGACTGGAACCAGGACGAAGCCGCGATCGATGGCGACTACGCCAATGCGGATCCGGCGGAAGTGGCTGCGCAGCTGGCCGCAGAAGGCGCCCAGATTGCCAACTCCTTCGCCGCCGTCCACGAAGATGAGTGGCCCCGCACGGGGGTCCGCAGCAACGGCTCCACGTTCACCGTGCTGACGTTTGCCCAATACTTCCTGCACGACGTCGTCCATCACCTGCACGACGTGGACGGCTAGGCGCTGCTATGTCGTGGAAAGACACCCCGGCAACACGCCTCCTCAATATTGACCTGCCCATCGTTCTTGGTCCTTTCGGCGGCCTGTCATCGGTCGAACTGTCGGCTGCGGTCAGCGAAGCCGGCGGCCTGGGTTCCTACGGCCTCTACGGATACGATGCGGAGCGGATTTCGGCCACGGCCCGCGAACTCAGGGCGGCCACCGGGAAACCCTTCGCGCTCAATCTTTGGCTCCCCATCGAAGGCGAAGTGCTACCGACCCCGGACGCCCGGCAGTACGCCGCCTATGTGGACATCCTCCGGCCATACTTCGAGCTGGTGGGCGTGGAACCACCAGCACAACCGGACACCTACTTGCCCGATCTGCAGGAACAGATCCAAGCAGCCATCGAAGCCCGGCCGGCCGTCCTGAGCTTCATATTCGGTGTTCCGTCCGAGGGGGTCATCGAGGAGGCCCACCGCAACGGCATCGTGGTGGTGGGTACAGCGACCACCGTTGACGAAGCCGCGGCCTTGGATGCCGGCGGAGTTGACGCCATCGTCGCTACGGGCATGGAGGCCGGCGGACACCGGGTTTCCTTCCTGCGCCCACCGGAGGACTCACTCGTCGGGACCATGGCGCTGGTACCCCAAGTGGTGGATGCCGTATCGGTTCCGGTCATCGCCGCAGGCGGTATCTCCGATGGCCGCGGGGTCGCTGCAGCCTTGGCGCTTGGCGCTGACGCGGTCCAGATCGGTTCAGCGTTCCTCGCCACGCGCCAGTCAGCCATCAGTCCGGCGCATCTGGCGGCGATGCGCGGACCCGACGCCGCCCACACTGTCCTGACCCGCGCCCTCAGCGGCCGCCTTGCCCGCGGCATCCCCAACAGGATCATCGCGGAACTCGCGGATCCCGCCACGCACGCTCCGTTCCCGATCCAGAACTGGCTGACGGGCAAGTTCCGGCCCGCTGCGGCGGCACAGGGAATCCCTGAGGTGATGTCCTTGTGGGCAGGCCAGTCGACGCCTCTCATCAGGGAGGATGATGCCCGGAAGCTCGTGGACACGATCACCGAGTCCGTGGACGCCATCCTCGGGCGGCTCCTCGGCTAGTTCCGCATCCGCTAGTTCCGCATCCGCTAGTTTCCGCATCCGCTAGTTTCCGCGCACCAGCGCCGGGAGCGCCGACGGTGAGCCGAGATCCAGCCGGGCGTCTCCCCCGGCGATGTCGGCCGGGTTGTGGGTCACGAGGACCACCGTGACGTCCCTCAGCCCGACGCGCAGTTCCGCCATCATGAGGTGGGCCGCCGCGGCGTCGAGGTGGGCGGTTGGCTCGTCCAGGAGCAGGACAGCTGCCCCGGTAAGGAGCGTGCGGGCCATGGCGAGCCGTTGGCGTTCGCCGCCGCTCAGGAACGAACCCGACGGGCCTGTACGGCTGTCCAGGCCGCCGGGAAGCCCGGACACAAGTCCTGAAAGTCCGACGGCGCCCAAAGTCTTGTACATGTCCGCTTCGGAAGGCTTGCGGCTGGCCGGGCGCGCGAGCAGCAGGTTGCCGCGGATGGTGGAGTCGAAGAGGTGGGCCTCCTGGGGACACCACGCGGCATCCCCGCTGACGTAGGCACGCCCGGATGATGCGGGCAGGAAGCCAAGGAGGACGGAGAGCAACGTGGATTTCCCCGAGCCGGAGGGGCCGGTCACCGCGAGCCATCGTCCGGGGCTTGCTTCAGCGCTGACTCCGCTGAACACGGGCTCCCCTCCCGGCCATGACGCTTCGAGGCGGTCCAGCAGGAGTCCGGCGGCACCATCGGGGCGCTCGGGCAGCCTCAGCACACCGCCGTCGTCGGCTTCCGGGGCGTCAAAAGCTCCGGACTGCGCGATTCGCCGCAGCACCGCAGCCAAAGCCGGCCCCTGCCGCACGGCAGACACGGCGGCCGCGTAGGGCTCGGAGAGTGCGAGCTGGACGAGGACGACGACGGCCACAACAGCCGGTGCCGCAGTTCCGGCTTGCACCGACGGTGCGGCGAGAATCCCTGCGGCCAAGGCTCCGAGGGTGCAGGCAAGCACGGCCAAACCCTGGCCTATGCCGTCAGCCCACGCGGAGCGCCGGGCGGCCTCAGTTGCTGCTGAATCCTTTCGGGTCAAGGACGCCAGGACAGTGCCGGCCACGCCGTTGGCGCTGAGCTCCGCACGGGCGTCGAGGGCCGCGGCAACGTCGCGCAGCACGAGAGAGCGGATTTGCTGCTCCGAGCGGGCCGCGTTGCGGTCCGCCAGCACGGCAAGAAGAGGTGCCGCTAAAAGGCCAACCACGGCGCTCGCGACAACGGCCGGTACGGTAGCAGGAACCAGCACGGCCGAGGCGGCCACCGCCGATGCCGCAACGGCAAGGGCTGAGAGGGGCGGCAGGACGACGCGCGGCAACACGTCGCGCAGCGTATCGACGTCGTCCACGACGGCTCCGAGTACATTGCCGCCCTGAAGGAGCCGCCGCAGGGACAGCGCCCTCGCGCTGAGGGTCGCCCAGAGAGCGCCCCTGAGCTTTGTCATCGCGGCGAACACGGTGTCGTGGACAACGAGCCGCTCGGCGTAGCGCAGCACCGCCCGCCCTATGCCGAAGAAGCGCACACCCACGATCGCACCGAGCAAGTACAGGATGGGTGGCTGCTCGCTGGCTCGGATGATGAGCCAGCCGGACAGCCCTGACAACGCCACGGCAAACAGGGCCGCGAGCGCCGCGATCAGCACAGCCAGGGCGAACTTGTAGCGGACGGGAGCAAGGATCCGGCCTAGGGCCTTGAGCGTGGAGAGTGGGATGGGGGGTTCAATTCCCCCGTCCGGTGTGGCTCCCGGATTCATGTCCCGCTGGACCGGGACTGCCATCGATGCGGCGGATTCCAGGCGCGCTGGGCCGGCTTGCTCCTGTGCCGTACCCCCGTCGACCTTCACCACGTTGTCCGCCAGTTTCCGGGTTGCGGCGTCGTGGGCAACCATGATGACAGTCGCGGCACCCCGCAGTCCCGCGATCGCCGAACGGATGGCGTCCGCGGACGCGGCGTCGAGATGCGCGGTAGGTTCGTCGAGCAACAGGACCGTAGCTCCCGCGTTGAGGCGCGCCAGGCCGCGGGCCACAGCCACCCGGCGCATTTCGCCAGGGCTCAACTCGGAAGGATGCTTGGACGCAAGGTGCTCCGCGGCAGCCTGCTCCAGGCAACGCATGGCCCTCGACATGTCGGCGTCGGGCGTGGCCCCGGGTTCGATCGGCGCGATGTCCTTGCCGCCGTTCAGGTAGAGGAGCACCTCGTCCAGCGCCGTATCGGCAACCATGACAGGATGCTGCGGTACCCAGGCCACGGTACCGGCGCCTGTGCCGGTGACCGACCCTTCAATGGTTGCCAGCGGACCGTCGCCGATCGTCCCGGCGAGGACACCCAGGATGGTGCTCTTGCCCGAACCGCTGCGGCCATCAAGGGCGGTGATACGCCCGCGCGGAGCCTTGAAGTCGATGGGCCCGACGGCGGCAGCAGCCCTCCCCGCATACCTCACCGTCAGTCCGGTGACCCCGACGGTACCGAATTCATCAGCACCGGAAAGAACATCAGCGCCGGAAACATCGTTGGAGGAAACCTCGTCCAGCGGACGGCCCGCCGGCGACTCAAGCACGGCGTTGGCTGTTGCCAAGGCCTCGCGCCCGTCGTCGCTGGCGTGGTGGGCCGTGCCCAGCTCGCGCAGGGGAAGATAGCAATCGGGGGCGAGGATCAGGGCCAACAGGCCTGCTTCCAGTCCCATGTCTCCGGCTACCAGCCGCACGCCGATGAAGACGGCCACCACCGCGACGGAGATAGTGGCTATGAGTTCCAGTGCGAGCGCGGACAAGAAGGCAGTCCGCAGGGTTCCCATGGTGCGCGAGCGGTATTCCTCGGAGAGGTCCTCGAGGGCTGCGCGCTGTTCGCCCGCGCGGCCCAGTCCCACCAGCACCGGAAGTCCCTTGGCCAATTCCAGGATGTGCCCCGAGAGCCTCCGCAGCGTGGATTGGGCTTCGTGGACCTGGTCCTCGGTATGGCGGCCGATCAGCACCATGAAAAGCGGGACCAGCGGCAGGGTCAACACCACAACCACGGCACTGACCCAATCCGCGAAGAGTATCCGCGCGCCGAGGAGCAAAGGCACCGCGGCGCAATTGACCAAGGCGGGCAGGAACTGGGTGTAGTAGTTGTCCAGTGCGTCAAGGCCGCGTGTCGCGAGCACGGCGAGCCCGCCGTCGTTCATGTCGCCGACCCGTCCCGCAGCCCCCGGGCCGAGGGCGCGCCGCAGCAGCGCGGACCTTAGCTCTTCCTTGACTCCAAGGGCCGCCCGGCGTGCCGCGACTCCCTGGCCCCAGACCGTCAGTGACCGCAGGACCGCACCGGCGGCACCCCAGAGGAGTCCTTCGCGCCACCCCATGCCGCCCGCGGCGAGTCCGGACAACATCTCCGCGATGGCCTGAGCAATCAGGACCAGGGACAGAGCCTTGAGGGCGGACAGCAGGCCAAGGAGGTACAGGGCGGACCGGGTGGCTGGTCCGGCGGGCAGCTGGGGCTTCATCCGTTATTCGCCGGCATCGCGGGGGGTGGTTTTGGGCGCTGTACGTTGTGGGCCGGTACCTTGCGTGCCGGTACCTTCTGGGCCGCTACCTTCTGCGCCGCCCGGTGCCGCATGGCCCACCAGGACATTGGCCGCGATGGCAGGGAGGAAACCATGTGCGGCGGGAATGTGTGCTGCGCTCACGCGGCGGCGGAACACCCAGTACGTCCAGGCCTGGTAGGCGATGACAAGGGGCAGTCCGACCGCGGCCGCGATGCTCATCAACCCCAGGGTGTAGGCGGACGACGACGCGTTGGAAATAGTGAGGTTGAACGCCGGGTTCAAGGTGGAAGGGATGACCACGGGGAACGCCGCACCGAAGATGGACGCGGCAGCGCACACCAGGAATGCACCCAGGGCTCCGAATGCCTTGCCCTCAGCTCCCTTGCGGGCGAGAATCCAGGCTCCTGCGGCTGCCAGGACTGCGAGGATCACCAGGATCCACGTCAACGGCTTGCCGCTGAGCAACTGGACGGCGACCACCCACGCGAGCAACGGCAGCAACGCGAGCGGCGCGAGCCGCACAAACCAGCGGCGCGCACGGTGGCGCACTTCGCCGTCGGTTTTCAAGGCCAGGAACGCCAGGGCATGCACCAGGGCGAACGAGACGACGGCGAATCCGCCCAGCACGGCGTATCCACTGAACCAGGCGAAGGGGCCGCCCTGGCGGTCGCCATTCGAGTCGATCGGAAGCCCTGTGGTGGTCAATGCGAGCGCGGCGCCGACGCCGAATGCGGCAGTGAACGAACCGACGGCAATCGCCCAGTCCCACATGGTGCGCCAGCGCACCGTGTCCACTTTGCCCCGGTACTCGAAAGCCACAGCCCGGAAGATCAGGGCCACCAGGACAATCAGCAGCGGCAGGTACAGCGCCGAAAACAGCGAAGCGTACCAAAGCGGGAAGGCCGCGAAGGTGGCACCGGCCGCGGTCAGCAGCCACACTTCATTGCCGTCCCACACCGGACCGATCGTGTTCAGCAGCACCCGGCGGTCGGTGTCGTTCCGGGCGAAGAGCTTCATGAGCATGCCGACCCCGAGGTCGAAGCCCTCCAGGAAGAGGTAGCCCGTCCACAGCACGGCAATGGCCACGAACCAGACGGTAGGCAACAGTTCCATTCGAAAAATCCCTCTGCTTCCTAGTAGGCGAATGCCAGGACGTCGTCGCTGTCGCCGGGCTGGCCCGGGGCTCCAGGGGTGCCGCCGTCGTCGTCCTTCTTTTCCTTCTTTTCGCTGCCGCGGGCCCCGGCGAGTTCAGGCATTGCCGAAGCCACGCCTCCACGGGCGTATTTGACCAGCAGCCGGACTTCGACCACCAGGAGGACCGCGTAGATGGAGGCCAACGCCACCAGCGAGGTGATGAGCTCAGCGGCGGAAACACCTGGTGAGACGGCCGCTGCCGTGAACATGAACACCTGGTCGACGCCGCTGGCGTCCGGGTTGGGTGCGACGACGAACGGCTGCCGGCCCATTTCGGTGAAGATCCAGCCGGCTGCGTTGGCTCCAAAGGGAGCCAGGATGCCGAAGACAGCAAGGCGCATGATCCAGCGGGATTGCGGGACCATGCCCTTGCGCGTGACCCACAGGGCAAGCAATGCGGCAAAGGCGGCGATCCCGCCGAAGCCGATCATCATGCGGAACCCCCAGTAGGTCACTTCCATGACGGGAACGTACTGGATTTCCTGGCCTGCGCGGTCTCCGTAAAGGGCACTGTCCGTCAGGTGGGTGCCGTACTTGGCCTTGTATTCGTCCAGGAGGCTGTTGACGCCCTTCACTTCCGTGTTGAAATCGCCTTTGGCCAGGAAGGAGAGGATGCCGGGGACCTCGATCACGGCCACGATGTCGTTGCAGTTCTTGGACCCGAGGTTGCCGATGCTCAGCACGGAGAATCCGGTGCCGTCGTGGCAGGCGGCCTCGGCCGCGGCCATCTTCATTGGCTGTTGTTCGAACATCAGTTTGCCCTGCATATCGCCGGTGATGGCGGTACCGGCGAAGGAGATCATGGCGACGACGGCGCCGATCCGCAAGGAGCGGATCCATACCTTGTAGTCGGTCTTGTCCCGGCCGGGGATGTCCGCTTCGCCCGGAACGGCCCGTCCGTCAGCGCCCATCGTGTCAATGCCATCGTGGCGGCGGCGCCAGAGGTGGTACCAGGCGATACCGAGGAGGTACGCACCGGCGACGGCCAGCGCGCCGAAGAGCGTGTGCGGAACGGCCACCAAGGCGGTGTTGTTGGTGAAGACGGCCCAGGCGTCGGTCATGTGCGGGCGCCCGTTG
This sequence comes from Arthrobacter bambusae, assembly GCF_030812595.1. GTDB lineage: Bacteria > Actinomycetota > Actinomycetes > Actinomycetales > Micrococcaceae > Arthrobacter > Arthrobacter bambusae_B. The sequence goes on along the minus strand of NZ_JAUSSZ010000001.1, from coordinate 26,985 downwards.
ACCATCGTGACGCCGACGGGGTGCTGCATCCAGGAGTTGGCCACGATGATGAAGTAGGCCGAGAAGAACGAGCCGATCACGGCGATCCAGAGGCACGCGAGGTGGACACCGCGCTTGAGTTGCTTCCAACCGAAGATCCAGAGTCCCAGGAAGGTCGATTCCACAAAGAACGCCAGAAGCGCTTCCAAGGCCAGGGGCGCACCGAACACGTCGCCTACGAATCGGCTGTACTCGCTCCAGGCCATGCCGAACTGGAATTCCTGGACGATGCCCGTGGCTACGCCCATGATGAAGTTGATGAGGAAGAGCTTGCCCCAGAACTTGGTCATCCGCAGGTATTCCACCTTGCCGGTGCGGTACCACAGGGTCTGGATGACCGCCACGACAAGCCCCAGCCCGATGGTCAGGGGCACCATCATGAAGTGGTAAACCGTGGTGATTCCAAATTGCCAGCGTGCGATTTCCAAGGCGTCCATGGCTGTCCTTTTTATCCGGCATCATCCAGCCGCCAACCTTGCGGCGGCCATCTTCTACGTTACGTAGAAAATATTTTCTTCTACACAGTGTAGAACAATCCCCTGCAATGTGCTCACCACTCTTCCAGTGGCGTCACAGTGCCGCAAGGACACGCCGCTCCGCATGTTCTACTTCACGTAGAATCGCCGCTTGAAAAGCGGTAGATTGAACGTGGAATGTTGGATCGTCGCACTGACCCGGGGCTCACGCAGGGGCAGGGCAGTGCGGAAAGTAGGGATGCGTTGATGGCAAGTCTTGGCGAACTGGAACGGGCGGTCATGGATCTCCTTTGGGCGGGCCAGGAGGCTGCGACAGCCAACAAACTCCGTGACCTGCTGGCGCAGGATTCTGCCGCCACCGATGGCATTGCCGGACACCAGGGCAAGGACCTCGCTGTCACTACGGTGCTGACGGTCTTGTCCCGCCTTGAGAAGAAGGGCCTCGTAGAGCGCGAACGCGGCACCCGCCCGCACCGCTACCAGGCTGTTTCGAGCCGCGCGGACCACACTGCGGACCTCATGCATGAGGCCTTGGGCTCTGCTCCGGACCGCGAAGCCGTGCTTGCCCGGTTCATCGGTTCCGTGAGCGAAAGTGAAGCTGCCACGCTGCGCAAGCTGCTCGGCCAAGACTAAGCCCCCATGTTCTGGACCTCATATTCTCTGGCGGTCCTGGCTTTGGTGCTGGCTTGGCCGGTTCCTGTCCTCTTGTCGCGCGCCGAGTGGCCCTCGCGCGCCCCCTTCATGGCGATGGTCCTCTGGCAAGCCATCGCACTCGCGGGTGGCCTGTCCATGATCGGGGCCATGCTCGTCTACGGGCTTGAGCCCATCGGCGACAACCTCCTTGCGGGCTTGCGTGCCTTGGCAGGCATGGTCCTTCACAACGAGCCCACTACGGCACTGGGCTTCTGGCACTTGTTCGCTTTGTCCGCCGCGGCGCTGCTGAGCGCCCATCTCGTGTTCACCCTTCTGCTCACCTACGTGAAGATCGAGCGGCAGCGGCGGAGGCACCGCGAACTCCTCGCTCTTCTGGCCTCACCGTCCGGGGACGGATCCGGCACCGTGGTCATCAACCACGACTCCCCCGTTGCATATTGCCTGCCCGGCGGCGCGAGGTCAGTGACCGTCCTCTCCGACGGCCTGATGGCAGCCTTGGAGCCCACCGAGCTCAGGGCCGTCCTTATTCACGAAAATGCCCACCTCTCGCAACGCCACGACCTTCTCTTGTGGGCCTTCGCGGCGTGGCGCCAGGCACTGCCGTGGTTTCCCACCACTCGGCTCGCCCAGGTTGCGGTCAACTCGCTGATCGAAATGCTTGCCGATGATGTCGCCCTGCGTACCGAGAGCAAGGGAACGCTCATCAAGGCCATCGCGATCGTGGCCAGCGGCTCCGCGCGTCCCGTGGACCACCTCGCGCCTCACGGAACAAGCGGGCAGGACACTTCCCCGGACGCCAGCTCTTTGAGCGGCACCGGGGGCGCCGATTCACCGCGTACGACGGCGTCACGCGTCAGCCGGCTGCTCTCACCCAGGCCGCCGCTTCCGGCAGCCCAGCGCGCTTTAGTACTTGCGGCTTCGGCCATGTTGCTCGCGGTTCCGACAGGCCTGCTGATCGTGCCGGGTCTGCTGGGCTGAACCAGGCCTCCGGACATGTCCGGCCCCGGGAGCAGGCAATGGACATAATCCCGCTATGTCCACTGCCTAGTCCCGGGAGGGGGCATGTCCGGCCGGAATCACGCGTCGATGCGCTCCCGGTCCAGGTCCGCAGCGCCGGCAATGATGAAGTCCTTGCGCGGGGCGACGTCCGATCCCATCAGCAGGTCAAAAGTGTCCTCCGCCATCTTGGCGTTCTCAATCCCCACCTTGCGGAGGGTGCGGTGGCGCGGATCCATGGTGGTCTCCGCGAGCTGCTCGGCGTCCATTTCACCCAGGCCCTTGTAGCGCTGGATCGGCTCTTTGTAGCGCTTGCCCTCCTTGGCGAGCCTGGCGAGCAGGACGTGCAGTTCGGCTTCCGAGTACGTGTAGATCATCTCGTTGGCCTTCTGGCCGGCGTTGATGACTTCCACCCGGTGCAACGGCGGAACTGCCGCATATACCCGGCCCTCGTCGATCATCGGACGCATGTACCGGAAGAACAAGGTGAGCAGCAGCGTACGGATGTGCGCGCCGTCGACGTCCGCGTCGGTCATCAGGATCACCTTGCCGTAACGGGCGGCGTCAATGTCAAAGCTCCGGCCCGAACCGGCACCCACTACCTGGATGAGGGCAGCGCACTCCGCGTTGGAGAGCATGTCCCCCACCGAGGCCTTCTGCACGTTCAGGATCTTCCCTCGGATCGGCAGCAACGCTTGGAAGTCCGAGGACCGCGCCAGCTTTGCGGTGCCAAGGGCCGAGTCGCCTTCGACGATGAACAGCTCGGAGCGTCCGACGTCGTCCGTCCGGCAGTCTGCCAGCTTGGTGGGCATCGACGACGTTTCGAGCGCATTCTTCCGCCGCTGCGTTTCCTTATGGACGCGGGCTGAGATGCGGGACTTCATCTCGCTGACGACCTTCTCAAGCAGCAGTGCCGCCTGGGCCTTGTCGTTGCGGTTCGCCGAGTTCAGGCGCGCCGTGATTTCCTGCTCGACCACCCTGGCAACGATCGCCTTGACGGCCGAAGTGCCCAGGATCTCCTTGGTCTGGCCTTCGAATTGCGGCTCTGCCAAGCGGACCGTCAGCACCGCCGTGAGGCCCGCCAGGACGTCATCCTTCTCAATCTTGTCGTTGCCCGCTTTGAGCTTGCGCGCGTTCGTTTCGACGGCCTTGCGGAAGGTCTTCAGGAGGGCCTGCTCGAAGCCCGCCTGGTGGGTACCGCCCTTAGGCGTGGCGATGATGTTGACGAAGCTCCGCATGGTGGTTTCGTACCCGATCCCCCAGCGCAGCGCGATGTCCACTTCACAGTCGCGTTCCACTTCGGCGATTTTGCTGTGCCCGTTTTCGTCAAGGACCGGAACGGTCTCCTTGAACTTGCCGGCACCGTGGAGCCGCCAAATATCGGTAACCCCGGAATCCACGGCCAGGAAGTCGACGAACTCGGAAATGCCGCCGTCGTGATGAAAGACCTCTTGATGAGGCCCGTTTTCGCCGGGCGTACCTGGGAGCCGGCGCTCGTCGCGCACCGTGAGCTTGAGGCCCGGAACAAGGAATGACGTTTGCCGGGCGCGCGCCGCAAGATCCTCGTAGGAGAACTTCGCGTCCGGGGTGAAGATCTGCCGGTCTGCCCAGTAACGGATGCGGGTACCGGTGACGCCCCGCTTGGCCTTGCCCACGACGTCGAGCACCGAGTTCTCGACGAACGGTTCGAAGACTGACGACGGGCTGGGCTTCGAGCCGGTGTCCTTGAACCGTCCGGGCTCCCCCCGCCGGAAAGACATTTGGTACGTCTTCCCGCCGCGGTCCACCTGCACGTCAAGACGGGAGGAGAGCGCGTTCACTACGGACGCGCCCACGCCGTGCAGACCGCCGGAAGCCGTGTAGGAGCCGCCGCCGAACTTTCCGCCTGCGTGCAGTTTGGTGAAGACAACTTCGACGCCGGTGAGCCCGGTCTTGGGTTCCAGGTCCACCGGGATGCCGCGGCCGTCGTCGTGGATTTCCACCGAATTGTCCGCGTGCAGGATGATCTGGATGTCGTGGCCGAAGCCCGCCAGCGCTTCGTCCACCGAGTTGTCGATGATCTCCCACAAGCAGTGCATGAGGCCGCGTGAGTCGGTGGAACCGATGTACATGCCCGGACGTTTGCGGACCGCCTCCAGGCCTTCCAAAACTGAAAGGTGCCGGGCGTTGTATTCAGAACTCGGTGCCACGGGCGGGGCGCTCCTTCGGGGGTGTTACAGAGGCAAAAAACACTCCTCCTAGGCTAGCTGCCCCGGAGGCCGGACGAGAGCTGCCACTCCCAATCGTGCTGCACGCCACTTCCCGGTGTTACGCACATGTGATACGCGGACAGCGAACGTGACCCATCCTTGCCATGGTTTTGCTTCGAATGCTGGTTATATGGATACACAGAACTACTAAGGAGGCCGAACATGACAACAGCAGTTGCAGACCGCACACTCAATGCACTCGACCGGTGCGATCGTTGCGGGGCCCAGGCATATGTCCGCGTTGTACTCGAGTCCTCCGGCGGTGAGCTGCTTTTCTGCGGCCACCACGCACGTGCAGTAGAGGCCACGCTTCGGCCGATGACCTCGGACTGGCATGACGAGACGGCCCGCCTTCAGGAGAAGGAACCCGTCCTGGCCGACTAGCCATCCATGCGGCCCCAGCGGCCGCTCGGCTCACATAATTTCACAGAGACAGCAAGGCCCCCTCCGGACGGAGGGGGCCTTGCTGCGTCATCCATGGGGGCGCCGCGGCGCCGTCACTCCTGCCTGGCTTTGGATACGTCGGCGGCGACCTGATGATGTCCTTGGGCATCAAGCCCGGCCAGGACCCCTTCGATATCTTTGCCAGGCCTGTTCTGGCTCAGTTTGGCCTTGGCTTCGATGCGGGTGATAACCAGCTCGATGCCGACGATGGCGCGCAACTGGCCGGAGACGTAGCGCTCCGGCGCGTCGTCCACGGACCACGGCCGCTCGAAACGGGCTTCGTGGAGGTCCGTCAGCCGCCTGACATGGTTCCCGAGCCACGTCGCATCGTCATGGACGGCAAGCCTGCCGTACACGTGGGCAGTGGAGTAGTTCCACGTCGGGACGACCCGTCCATGCTCTGCCTTCGATGCGTACCAGGAGGGCGAAATGTAGGCGTCCGCGCCCTGGATGATCACGAGTGATTCTCCGATCGGCGGCTCGGACGATTGCAGATTGGTTCTGGCGAGATGTCCGTGGAGCGCGCCGTGTTCGCCAACCGAGGGATCGTAGACGAGCGGCAGGAACGTCGCCAGCAGGCCTTGCGACGTCATCGTGACCAGATTCGCCGCGCCTGGCTGTGCGAGGAGCTCGCTGAGGAGCTCGGGTCCGGCTGCGAAATGCGCTGGGATGTACATGGTTCCATTCTTCCTATCGTGCGGCTGGTTGTGGTGGCTGGTGATCCCGGCGTTCCGGTGATTCCCGGCGATTCTGTTGCGCGGGCTCCGGCTGGAGCCGGACCCTGACTGCCGCCCCGGCGCAAACGATAACGGCCAGTCCACCGATGGCTGTGGTCCAGTCCAGGGATTCGCCGAGCAGCAGCCCCGCCCAGCAAATGCTCAGGACCGGCTGGACGAGTTGTATTTGGCTGACCTTCGCCATGGGCCCGATGGCGAGCCCCCGGTACCAGGCGAAGAAGCCGAAGAACATGCTGACGACTCCGAGGTAAGCGAAAGCAGCCCATTGGACTGCTGAGGCCGCCGGCGGGTGCTGGGTCATGGAGAGCGTTGTCAGGGCGGCCATAAGGGGCAGTGCCAGGACGAGCGCCCAGGATACGGTCTGCCATGCGCCGAGTTCGCGGGCGAGCAGGCCGCCCTCCGCGTAACCGATGGCCGCAGCGCCGACGGCACCGAGCAGGAGTACGTCCGCCCAGCCAGTTTGCCCGAACCCGCCGGATTGCAGTGGGTTGCCGGACTGGGCGAGGGCGAATGCCATGGCCGCAGCAGCCCCAACGGCTGTGACCAGCCAGAAAGCGACAGACGGATGCTCGCGTCCACGGAGCACTGCGGCGGTTGCCGTTGCTGCCGGCAACAAGGCGATGACGACGGCACCGTGGCTGGCAGGCGCCGTCGTGAGTGCGTACGAGGTGAGCAGGGGGAAACCGACAACAATCCCGGCGGCAACCAAGGCCAGGCGTGCCCATTGCCTTCCTCGAGGAAGGCGCTGCCTTGTGAGCGCGAGGGCGGATGCGGCGAGTATTGCCGCGACGACGGCACGGCCCGCGCCGATGAACAAGGGCGACAGGCCACCAACCGCCACCCGGGTGAAGGGAACAGTGAACGAGAACGCCGCTACTCCTAGAAGGCCCCACCAAAGGCCAGGTGCAGAGCGGGATGGTATCACTGGGCGAAAAATCGTAGTAGCGCTACTATTATCTCTCATGAACAACGATAGCAGCTCGAGGATTGCAACACAGCTGCGCGAATGGATCGCTGCGGCAGCACCGGGATCCCGCCTGCCGTCCACCCGGTCACTTGTCGCCGAGTACCAGGCCAGCCCTGTGACGGTGCAGAAAGCCTTGCAAGCGCTCGCCTCGCAGGGCTTGATCGAGAGCCGGCCCGGCGTCGGCACGTTCGTGCGGGCGGTCCGGACAGCACGCCCCTCGGATTACGGCTGGCAAACCGCGGCGCTGCGTGCACCGCAGGCGCCTCCCCGCCCGGCCTCCACCACAATGCGTGACACGTCTAACGCGACCATTTCTTTCCATGCGGGGTATCCGGACAGGGAACTCCTGCCGGAGCGGCTTGTGCGAGCCGCCCTCGCCCGCGCGGCCCGCGGCGACGCTGCCTTGTCCCGGCCACCGGTGCCCGGGCTTCCCGAGTTGCAGTCCTGGTTTGCCCACGAACTTGGCTCCGCAACTCCGGCAGGACTTACTCCGCCAACACCGAGCGACGTAATTGTGCTGCCGGGCAGCCAGGGCGGCCTCAGCTCCATCTTCACTGCATTGGTAGGGCACGGGCAGCCGCTGCTCATGGAGTCTCCGAGCTACTGGGGAGCAATCCTGGCCGCGACGCAAGCCGGAGTCCGCATTGTCCCGGTTCCCTGCGGATCCGATGGGCCGGATCCCGAAGAATTGGGCAGGGCATTTGAGGAGACGGGTGCGCGGCTGTTCTACGCCCAACCGAACTATGCCAACCCCACTGGAGCCCAATGGTCCCCCCGTCGGAGGGAAGAAGTCCTGGATGTCGTCCGACGGTTCGGCGCGTTCCTCGTCGAGGACGACTGGGCCCATGACTTCGGCATCACGTCGACGCCGGTACCCGTCGCCGCACATGACGACTCCGGCCATGTGGTCTATCTGCGCTCCCTCACGAAAAGCGTTTCACCAGCCATCCGCGTTGCCGCCGTTATCGCCCGCGGGCCCGCCCGCGAACGCATCCTTGCCGACCGTGCGGCCGAGTCGATGTATGTCAGCGGATTGCTGCAGGCTGCCGCACTCGATGTCGTCACACAGCCGGCTTGGCTGACGCATCTTCGCAGCCTCCGCCATCAGCTCCAGTCACGCCGCGACCTGCTTGCCGCAAGCCTGCGTGAGCACGCACCCCGCGCCGACCTCAGCCTCATTCCCAAGGGCGGCCTGAACCTCTGGGCTCGCCTGCCCGACGGTACGGACCTTGAGGGGCTGAACCGTGACTGCGAGAGTGCCGGAGTCATGATCGCAGTGGGTTCCGAATGGTTTCCGGCCGAGCCGGCGGGACCATTCATCCGGCTCAACTACGCAGGACCCAACCCAGCCGCCTTCCCGGAAGGTGCACGCATCCTGGGACAAGCCCTCGAACGGAACAGCCCCTGACGGAACAGCCCCTGAACGCAGGAAGTGGACCCTCGGAGGATTCCGGGGGTCCACTTCCTGCGGGGCAGTGCCGGTTAGGGCACGGCGTCCGTTGCTTCAGTCAAGTTGCTTTAGTCAAGGTAGTCGCGCAGAACCTGCGAACGCGAGGGGTGACGCAGCTTGGACATCGTCTTGGATTCGATCTGGCGGATGCGTTCGCGGGTAACTCCGTAGACCTTGCCGATTTCGTCTAAAGTCTTCGGCTGGCCGTCGGTAAGGCCGAAGCGCATCGCGACGACGCCTGCTTCGCGCTCGGACAGTGTGTCGAGCACCGAGTGCAACTGCTCCTGGAGGAGGGTGAAGCTCACAGCGTCCGCAGGCACAACAGCTTCGGAGTCCTCGATGAGGTCACCGAATTCAGAGTCGCCGTCCTCGCCGAGCGGGGTGTGCAGCGAGATGGGCTCGCGGCCGTACTTCTGGACTTCAACGACCTTTTCGGGGGTCATGTCCAGCTCCAGGGCCAGTTCCTCAGGCGTAGGTTCGCGTCCAAGATCCTGCAGCATCTGGCGCTGGACGCGTGCCAGCTTGTTGATGACTTCCACCATGTGCACCGGAATGCGGATGGTCCGGGCCTGGTCCGCCATGGCGCGGGTGATGGCCTGGCGGATCCACCAGGTCGCGTAGGTGGAGAACTTGAAGCCCTTGGTGTAGTCGAACTTCTCCACTGCGCGGATCAAGCCCAGGTTGCCTTCCTGGATGAGGTCCAGGAACAGCATGCCACGGCCCGTGTAGCGCTTGGCCAGGGAGACCACGAGGCGCAGGTTGGCTTCGAGGAGGTGGTTCTTGGCCCTCTTGCCGTCGTGGATGATGAACTCGAGTTCACGCTTGAGCTTCGGGTCCATGGAGCCGTCATCGGCGTTGATCTTCTCTTCGGCGAAGAGGCCGGCTTCAATGCGGAGCGCAAGATCGACTTCCTGCTCCGCATTCAGCAGGGCGACCTTGCCGATCTGCTTCAGGTAGTCCTTGACGGGGTCGGCCGTGGCGCCGGCGGACATGACCTGCTGGACGGGAGCGTCGTCATCGTCGGCATCGGAATAGACAAAGCCGGAACCGGTCGCGGCAGGCTTCTTGCCGTCTTCGCCTTCGACTTCATCCGTGAGCTCTGCCTCGTCGGGAACGACGGCGTCAAAATCCTCGGCCTCTTCCTCGGAGTCCTCGTCGGGGCCGGCCGACTTGTTGGCTGCTTCGGCAGCGGCCTTGGCGCCGGGCTTGGGCCCGCGCTTCTTGGGTGCCGGCTTCTCTGCACCTGCAGTCGAAGCATTGCCAGCACGCGTTGCCGCACGCTTCGCAGCTGTAGCCGCCTTCTTTTCGTCGGCGGACAGTTCAGCCAGGGCGGCGGGTTCCTTCTCGGCGGAAGACGGGGTCACAGAAAACCTTTCTAGCGGCGGTCTGTGGAATCGCCATGGGGGCAACACCACTATGACCCTGTCAAGTCCGCGATAAAATCAAGTGCCATCGCCGACTGCAGAGTCTTTAGGTAAAACTCCCGACGGCGCTTTAATGTTCCCTGAATCCAGGGCACGTTTACGGCACTTGAAACGCGGACCCAACCGGGTCTCGGCAACCATTGTCTCACGGTTTTCCCTTCCGGGGGGCGATATCCGCTACCGTGCGGACAATTACACGCCGCGCGGAGTTACTCCAACGGCATGCTCCTGGATCACCTCAGGGTTGGTGTCATGCCTCGGCGCCGCCGAACTTACGCCACGCGGACGACTTGTTTCTGGCCCAGCCGCACACCGTTCCAAGCCTCACTACCTCGGCGAGCAGTTCCGCGAGTCGATAGCCCCGTTGTTCAGCGTCCGCCTGCGTAAAGAACTCGTGGGCGAACGAGCCGCTCCCCTGGCACCACTGAATCCACCCCCGGATAGTGAGTGTTGCAGCGCGCGCCTCCCCGCCACCGCGCCGGGAGAGCATCGCGAGAACCTGATCCAGGCTCGTCAACCTGTTCCAGTCCGGGTTCTCCGGGTAGAGGCCCAGCAGCACGTCTCCGTAACGCAGGACATTCACATCGGTGGCAGCAGCCCGCGTAGCTTTCCGCCCTCCGCCGGCTCCCTTTCCTCCTGCCGGCTTGCGTCCTCCTGACGGCGGGCCTGCTGCCGGCGACAGGCCTGCCGTCGGCGAGTTGCGAGCAACCGGCGACGGGGAACGGAGCCCGGGCGGAATGACCAAGGCATTCTCGCCATGGTCCTCCTGGCCAAAGAAGCCGAAGGCCTCCGCACCGCCCAGGGCGACAGCCTTCCCGGCAGCCGCCAGGACCACCACAGCGTCGCGCCAGGCAGGGATCCGCATGCTCGCCCGGAGGAACGCCGCTGCCTCGCCGTCGAATTCCTCCGCATGGCTGGAATCGAGGACTTGCGTCCACACATCGAGCATTTCTTCGAAGGCCTTCCTGCTCCGCCACCGCCCGAGCAGGTCCTCAAGCTTGGCGCCTTCCGCCTTCATGAATTCCGGATCCCGGACGGGCTGGTCCCCCGGCCCCAATAACCGGGGCGATTCCCTGACATTGCTTCCCCTGAACACCATTTCCGCGTTGAGCCGGCTATCCAGGATCTGGTCCACGGGACGACCGGGAAGCGGGCAGCACTCCAGGTCGGCGCAGAATGCACTTCGCCAGAAGTCGGAACCAATGAACCAGGCATCCCGCAGCGCCAGGCCCCTGTGGGCCAGAACGGGTTCGAGGGCTTCCAGCAGCGGCGGCAGCTTGCCTGCCACAAGCCCGCTTCCGTCCCAACCGTCCTCGCTGAAGAATGCCAAGAGCACGCCGTCGGCCTCATGGTCCGCTTCCAGATACTCAGCGATCCGCCGTGAGTACAAGGCAAGCACGCGCCCGGATCTCTCGGGTGGAAGGTCCACGCGGAGGGTCGCGCCAAGAGTCTGCCCTCGAAGCGTGATGGCGACGAGGCTCTCCTTCGGCCAGAGGCCCAAGGCGTGGGGAATGAAGCCCAGGATGTCCTCGGGGCGGGAAATGGTCACACGGTCCGCTGCTGTCATGAATCCAGCATCGGCAACAGGAGCGGGCTCCGGCAGGCCCCAATCGCCCTATGTGGACAAAGGTGCCCACAGCTGCCTGTGGAGGAGCGCCGCGGACCAGGCTACGGCGTGGAGCTGCGCTGTTTCGCGAGCCTTTCACGGCGCAATTCCACACGGCGTCTGCGCTGGTCTGCCAGCGACACCAGCAGCGGCGGGACGTGCACGCCCTGGGCAGCCATCTGGCGGCGCACTTTGCGACGGGTCACCAGAATGAGAACCCCGCCAAGCAAGAGGAACAGGAACTGCACGCTCAGTGCGATGCGGAACGGCGCCAGGCCGTACAACTCGGCGGAAAACCCGTTGGCGTGGAGGACATCGAGAATCAGGCCGACCAAGTAGATGGTCAGGAGTGCCGCAACGAATCCGCCTACGTTGACAATGCCGGTTGCCGTGCCGATCCTGTGCGAAGGATTGAACGTCCGGGCAAAGTCAAAGCCGATCATGGACCCGGGGCCACCGATCGCCAGGGCCACCACCAACAGGGCCAGCAACCACAACGGCGCCCTGGTGGGAAGCGCGAGGACAGCAGCCCACGCCAAGGCTGTGCCGATGGTGATCAACAGGACCATTGCCGAGCGCCGCATGGGGTGCCTCGCGACGAAAGTCCCGAACAGCGGTCCAACGAGGATGCTCGTGAGGACGAAGAGTGCCATCAGGCCGGAAACGGTTGCCGGGTTCAACCCTTGGGCCGAGACAAGGAACGGGTAGCCCCAGGACATCGCGAAGACGTTCCCGCTGAACTGCACGGTGAAGTGGCTCCAAAGCCCCAGCCTGGTCCCCGGTTGTTGCCAAGCCCGCGCCAACGTGATCCCCGTGGCGCGCAAGCCTTGGCCGCTCTCCCGTGGCGGATGGCCGGGGGGCGCGTCCCTGAGCAAAGCAAGAACCAGCACCACGGCCAGCGCAGACAGCGAACTGAGCGCAAGGAAAGCAGTGTTCCAGCCCGCGGTGTGGAGGACCAATGCGAACGGCACCACGCTGATGAGTTGGCCGAGCTGGCCCGACATTCCCGTCAGCTGGGTGACCAACGGAACCCGTGCCGGCGCGAACCAGATCGGCACAAGGCGGATCACGGAGACGAAGGTCATCGCGTCACCGGCGCCGACGAGCACGCGGCCAAGGACACCGGCTGGAACGGCGTCGGCAAACGCCAATTGGAGCTGTCCCAGGCCCATGAGCACGGCCCCGCTTGCGACCATGGCGCGTGAACCGAAACGGTCCACCAGAAGGCCGACCGGGATTTGGAGGCCCGCGTAGACCAGTAGCTGGAGCACTGTGAAGAAGGAAATCGCGGCAGCGCTGGCATGGAACCGTTCGGTAGCCTCCAGTCCGGACACACCAAACGATGTGCGTTGGGCGACCGCCACGAGGTAGGCAAGCACCCCAATCGTCCAAATGAGCCAGGCGCGGGGTGCGTTCACCCTTCCATTATGCCCGGACGAAGAATAAAGCTGCTTTATGGACGCGCATCCTTGCGTGCGAGATACGCCTCAACGGCGGCGCCCAGGTCTTCGGCGTTGGGCAGTTCGTCGTTTTCGTCGGCGAGCAGGGATCGGCGCACCGTCCCCTCGGCCTTGTCGTCATAGCGGGACTCGAGCTTTGAAACCACCTGCTGGACGTCTTCGGATGCTTCGACCTGTTCGGCGATTTGCCGGCCCACTTCCCGGCCGGCCTCACGAAGGCGGTCGGTCGGCAGCATCAGGGACGTGGCTGCCCCCAGGTATTCAAGTCCCGCCACCGCTGCCGGCGGGTACTCGGCATCCGCGAGGTAGTGCGGTACGTGGATGACGTAGCCGCCCACCTTCCGCCCGGCTTCGATCAGCCGCAACTCCAGGATGTGCCCGATGGCCGCAGGAACCTCGACGGTCGGCTTCCACGTGGAAATGCCCTCGATGAGTTCCGGGCGGTTTCCATGCACCGTTACGCCGACCGGCCGTGTGTGCGGAACCGGCATGGGAATGGAATGGATCCACGTGACAAGGTTGACGTCCAGCTTTTCCACGATCCCGACGACGGCGCGCGAGAAACGCTCCCACTGAAGGTCCGGCTCAAACCCCGCAAGCAGCAGGAACGGCTCACCCAGGCCGTCATTTAGTTTGTAGAGCGCCAACTGAGGGGCTTTGTAGTCCTCCAGATGGTCTTCGACAAAGCTGATGTGGGGACGGCGCGTGCGGTAGTCGATGAGCTGGTCGGCGTCGAACACAGCCACCGTTTCGACGTCGAGCGTGTCCAGCAGCTCCCGGTTGATCTGCTGGACCACGTGGCCGGCATCAGCGAATCCCGTGAACCCCATCAGCATGTTGAGGCCCCTGATGTCCGGGTTGTGGAAGATCCCGATATTGCTCGCATAGAGCGACTCAGGGTCAAGGAGTGAGCCGGAAATCCGTTCAAACACGGCATGTTCCTTTCGCAGTTTCAAATTCAAGGAGGAGCAGGCGGCTGCACGCTGCGGCAGATGCCGCGGCGGCCGGCCACGCTCCATGTATTGGTACAACGCCTCGGACGGGCCACGCATTCCTTTCGCCCAATGTGCCGCAGCTCTCATTTAATTGCTTTCCGGCGCGGCAGACAGACTACGATCGAGACGTGCCGCCGTGCGCGGACCCAAGCAACCACCGAGGTTGTCACAAGCGGACAGCCGACGGGAATCAGGGCAGGGCGCCTAACATGCAGCCCGGCCGAGCCATGCAGAGAGAGATGAGGACAAATCCTCGTGGTGAAGACTACAGACATCGCCCTTGGCACTATCGCCAAGGACCTGAAGAAGGCGCCCAGCGACGCACTCGTGATAGCCGTCGGTCAGGGGGAAGACGGGCCGGTCCTGCTCGGGAACCCGCTGGGGGCGAAGGCTGCGGAAACGCTCGCGGCTTCCCTGGGGCTCCTCGGAATCACGGGAGCAGCCGATCAGGTACACCGTCTGCCGGGTCTTCCGGAGACCGGTTCGGGTGTCCTCGTCCTTGCAGGTGTCGGCAAAGTCGCCGACGACGCGCTGCTCGCCGAGGAAACCCTGCGCCGGACCGCAGGATCCGCCGTCCGCCAACTGGCCGGTTTGTCGTCCGTGACACTGGCCCTCCCGACGGCGTCGCTCGCCGACGTCGCGGCGGTCGCCGAAGGCGCCGTGCTGGGTTCCTATTCCTACACGGAGCACCGTTCAAGCAAGGACGGCCTGAAGGATCCGGTCGGCAAGGTCCTGATCCACACGGCGTTTGACTCCAAGGATGTCCAGCCCGCGCTCGACCGGGCCTTGCTCGTGGGCCGCGCGGTCAACGCCACCCGCACCCTGGTCAACCAGCCGCCGAGCCACCTCTACCCGGAGTCCTTTGCCGAAGCTGCCAAGGAACTCTCCAAGGGACTGCCCGTCAAGGTGACCGTATGGGACGAAAAGCGCCTCGAAAAGGATGGTTTCGGCGGGATCCTGGGCGTTGGAAAGGGTTCAACCCGCCAGCCGCGCCTCGTCAAGGTGGAATATGCCCCGGTCAAGGCCACCAAGAAGATCGCGCTTATCGGCAAGGGCATTACCTTCGACACGGGTGGTATCTCCATCAAGCCGGCCCTTGGCATGGGCGACATGAAGAGCGACATGGCGGGCGCCGCCGTCGTCCTTAATACTGTCCTGGCCGTCGCAGGGCTCGGGCTGCCCGTCAAGGTGACCGCGTGGCTCTGCATCGCGGAGAACATGCCCTCCGGCGCCGCACAGCGCCCGGCGGACGTCCTTACCGTGTACGGCGGCAAGACGGTAGAGGTTCTCAACACCGACGCCGAGGGACGCCTGGTCATGGCGGACGGACTGGTCGCGGCCAGCCTCGAGCAGCCGGACGCCATCATCGACGTCGCGACGCTGACGGGCGCCCAGCTGATCGCCCTCGGCAACCGCACTGCCGGTGTCATGGGTTCCGACGACGTCACCGGCGCCATCAAGTCCGCAGCAGACCGCGCGGGCGAACTCGTCTGGCCGATGCCGATGCCGGAAGAGCTGCGGGCCAGCCTCGACTCGCAGGTGGCTGACATCGCCAACATCGGCGAACGCCATGGCGGAATGATGACAGCAGCCGTGTTCCTGCGCGAGTTCGTGGGCAAGGACGCCGAGGGGAAACAGATCCCTTGGGCACACGTCGACATCGCCGGACCGTCCTTCAACAACGGCAGCCCCTACGGCTACACACCCAAGCAAGGTACCGGCTGCACCGTCCGGACGCTCGTCGCCTATGTCGAAGACGTGCTGGCCACGGCATAACTTTCTCCACGTGGGGCCGGTTCATGACCGGCCCCACGGCCCGACGTGAGTCTCGCCACAAGCTCCACACAAAAGCCCCGGCAGGGTGGAGCATGGATAGGTGGTTCGCTAAGGTGAACCACGGTAGTCACAAATGCAAGAGAACTTCGGTGCTGGCATAATCGCGGCAGTACAAGTTCCAAGACCAGATGACGCGTAGTCGCGTGTCATCGCTCACGCGAGGGAGCGTCCTAGTGGCCGATCAGGCAACTGCGCAAGAATTCGACATCCTGGTACTCGGTGGCGGCAGCGGCGGCTACGCCACGGCGCTGCGTGCCGTACAGCTTGGTTTCACCGTTGGTCTCGTCGAGAAGGGAAAGCTCGGCGGCACCTGCCTGCACAACGGCTGTATCCCGACCAAGGCCCTGCTGCACTCGGCCGAACTGGCCGACCACGCACGCGATTCCGCCAAGTACGGCGTCAACGTCACGCTGGACAGCATCGACATCGCAGCTGTGAACGCGTACAAAGACGGGATCGTCGCCGGTAAGTTCAAGGGCCTGCAGGGACTCATCAAGTCCAAGGGCATCACGGTCATCGAAGGCGAAGGCAAGCTGCAGGGCACTGACACCGTCGTCGTGAACGGCACAGCCTACAAGGGCAAGAACATCGTCCTGGCCACGGGCTCCTACTCCCGTTCACTGCCCGGACTGGAAATCGGCGGCCGCGTCATCACCTCCGACGAAGCGCTGACCATGGACTACATCCCCAAGAGCGTCATTGTCCTCGGCGGCGGCGTGATCGGCGTCGAATTCGCGTCCGTGTGGAAGTCCTTCGGCGTCGACGTCACCATCGTTGAAGGACTCCCCTCCCTCGTCCCCAACGAAGACACCGCCATCGTCAAGAACCTTGAGCGGGCCTTCAAGAAGCGCGGCATCAAGTTCAGCACGGGCGTCTTCTTCCAGGGCGTCGAGCAGGACGACAACGGCGTGAAGGTCACCCTCGTTGACGGCCAGACCTTCGAAGCCGACCTCCTCCTGGTTGCGGTGGGCCGTGGCCCCGTCACCGCGAACCTCGGTTACGAAGAGGCAGGCGTCACGATCGACCGCGGCTTCGTCATCACCAACGAGCGCCTGCACACCGGCGTCGGCAACATTTACGCCGTCGGCGACATCGTCCCGGGTGTCCAGCTGGCCCACCGCGGTTACCAGCAGGGCATCTTCGTCGCCGAAGAGATCGCAGGCCTGAACCCGGTAGTCGTCGAAGACGTGAACATCCCGAAGGTCACCTTCTGTGAACCCGAGATCGCCACCGTTGGCTACACCGAGAAGGGCGCCAAGGAGAAGTTCGGCGAGGACCAGGTCCAGACCCAGGAATACAACCTGGCCGGCAACGGCAAGAGCTCCATCCTGGGCACCGGCGGCATCGTGAAGGTGGTCCGCCAGAAGGACGGCCCCGTC
Organism: Arthrobacter bambusae; assembly: GCF_030812595.1. Taxonomy (GTDB): domain Bacteria; phylum Actinomycetota; class Actinomycetes; order Actinomycetales; family Micrococcaceae; genus Arthrobacter; species Arthrobacter bambusae_B. Next base: position 10,273 of record NZ_JAUSSZ010000001.1, on the reverse strand, counting down.
TGCGGTATCCACATGATCGGTTCCCGCATGGGCGAGCAGATCGGCGAAGCACAGCTGATCGTCAACTGGGAAGCACACCCGGAGGACGTGGCGCAGTTCATCCACGCACACCCGACGCAGAACGAGACCTTGGGCGAAGTCCACCTCGCGATGGCAGGAAAGCCGCTCCACGGCTAAGTCCCCGCAAGACACCCGGTCCTGCGTCCGTACGAACTGCGGGCGCAGGACCCAGCAGGCAACACTCATCCGCACTAAAGACCAATAAGGAGAACGGGGACGACATGTCTGAATCCGTTAACTTGCCCGCCCTCGGTGAAAGCGTCACCGAAGGCACCGTCACCCGCTGGCTCAAGCAGGTTGGTGACCGAGTGGAAGTCGACGAGCCCCTGCTCGAAGTCTCCACCGACAAAGTAGACACTGAAATCCCGTCTCCTGTTGCCGGCATCATCGAAGAAATCCTCGTAGCTGAAGACGAGACCGCCGAAGTCGGCGCTCCCTTGGTCCGGATCGGCAGCGGCAGCAACGGCGCTGCAGCGCCGGCAGCCGCACCCGCGGAGGAAGCACCGTCAGCGCCTGCCGCCGCACCGGCGGAAGAAGCAGCAGCTGCGCCTGCCCCCGCAGCAGAAGAAGCCCCGGCCCCTGAGGCAGCACCGGCCCCGGCAGCAACTTCCGGCGAGGCATCGGGTCACGAAGTGACTCTCCCCGCCTTGGGCGAAAGCGTCACCGAAGGCACCGTCACCCGCTGGCTCAAGGCCGTAGGCGACACCGTCGAGGTCGACGAACCGCTCCTTGAGGTCTCCACCGACAAGGTCGACACCGAGATCCCCTCCCCCGTCGCGGGCACTTTGCTTGAGATCCGGGTCAACGAGGACGACACTGCTGAAGTCGGATCCGTTCTTGCCGTCATCGGCTCTGGCGCCCCTGCCGCAGCAGCCCCCGCCGCGGCAGCCCCGGCACCGGTTGTTGAAGCCGCACCGGCAGCGCCGGCTCCGGCACCTGCCGCCGCACCCGCTCCGGCACCCGCAGCTCCGGCAGCCCCCGCCGCCGCACCGGCTCCGGCAGCCCCCGCAGCTCCCGCACCTGCTGCCGCACCCGCAGCGTCGTCGAACGAGTCCGGCTACGTCACCCCCCTCGTCCGCAAGCTGGCCAACCAGAGCGGCGTCGACATCACGACCGTGACGGGCACCGGCGTCGGCGGTCGAATCCGGAAGCAGGACGTGCTTGCCGCTGCGGACGCACAGAAAGCGGCGTCGCAGGCAGCCGCTGCTCCCGCCCCGGCGGCCGCAGCCCCCGGCAAGCCCGCTGCAGCTCCCGCAGCGGTTTCCTCGCTCCGCGGGACTGTCGAAAAGGCTCCCCGCATCCGCCAGGTCATCGCCCGCCGCATGCGCGAATCCCTCGAAACCTCAACGCAGCTGACCCAGGTGCACGAGGTCGACATGACCAAGATCGCCAAGCTCCGCCTCAAGGCCAAGGGCTCTTTCGAGGCCCAGAACGGCGTCAAGCTGACCTTCCTGCCGTTCATCGCCAAGGCCGTGGCCGAAGCCCTGAAGCAGCACCCCAAGCTGAACGCGGCATACGACGAGGCCAAGCAGGAAATCACCTATCACAACGCGGAACACCTCGCGATTGCGGTTGACACCGACAAGGGCCTGCTGGTCCCGGTCATTTCCGACGCCGGCAACCTGAACCTTGCCGGCCTGGCCGGCAAGATCGCCGATGTCGCCGGCCGTACCCGTCAGGGGAAGATCGGTCCGGACGAGCTCTCGGGCGGTACCTTCAGCATCACCAACATCGGTTCAGTCGGCGCTTTGTTCGACACGCCGATCATCAACCAGCCCCAGGTGGGCATCCTGGGAACCGGCGCGATCGTCAAGCGTCCGGTCGTGGTTGCGGACGAGAACGGCGATGACTCGATCGCCATCCGCTCCATGATGTACCTGTCGCTGACCTACGACCACCGCCTGGTTGACGGTGCAGACGCAGGCCGCTTCCTGCAGACCCTCAAGGCCCGCCTTGAGGAGGGCGCCTTCGAAGCTGACCTGGGCCTCTAGGTCCAGCAATGATCACGACGGCGGGGGGCGCCTCGGTGGGTAACCGCCGAGGCGCCTCCCGCTTTTCCGTGCCCTGAATTAGGCCCCGGATATCGTGCCGTGGCTTTGCTACGGCACGTAGAAAATTCTGGCTAAGCTTGGAGCCATGACTATTCTCTTGAGCGTCCTGCTGTTCTTGCACATCGTTGGCGCAGCCATGATTGTGGGCTACTGGATTGCCACCATGAGGCAACCGACTGTCCACCCGCGCCAGCGGGACGGCGCCTTCGTCCAGCTGATCACCGGCATTGCCATGATGGGGATTCTGCCGGTACTCCACCAACAAGATCCCGCCCATTTCGCCGACCCCAACTACTTCAAGCTCGGCATCAAGTTCGCCATCGGCCTCGCCGTGGCCGTGCTCGCCGTTATCGGCTCCCGCAAGGTCAAGAAGGGCGAGGCCGTCTCCACCGGCCTGGCGCATGGCGTCGGCGGACTGGCGCTGGTCAACATCGCGATCGCAACGCTCTGGCCCTAATGCCGGAATCATCGACGACGCCAAGCCGCGCTGGTCACAATCCTCTAAGAGCGGACAAGCGGTGCGGCGCCGCCGTCGAATCCATAGGATTGAACCCGGCGGCATCCGGCATCGGGATGCCGATTCGCAACGACGCTGAGGAGTGGACATGGCTACAACACGCACCGCACACACCGTATGGAACGGCAACCTGATGGACGGCGCCGGCAACACCACGCTGGACAGCTCCGGACTCGGAACCTTCAACGTCACCTGGAAGGCCCGTGCGGAGTCCGCAGAGGGCAAGACCAGCCCCGAAGAGCTCATTGCAGCCGCACACTCGGCATGCTTCTCGATGGCGTTCAGCAACGGCGTGGCGGGCGCCGGCTTCACGCCGGAGGAGGTCAATACCAAGGCCGACGTCACCTTCCAGCCGGGCGAAGGCATCACCGGCATCCACCTGACCGTGAGCGCACGCATCCCGGGTGTCTCCGAAGAAGAATTCCAGCGCCTCGCCGAAGACGCCAAGACCAACTGCCCGGTTTCCCAGGCACTCCGCGCAACTCCGATCACACTGGACGCCACGCTCGCTTCCTAGCGGCACCACGTCCCAAGAAACGAAGTCCCCGCCTTTTCTTCCGGAAGGCGGGGACTTCGGTGTGTGGGCCTCCAGCTAGCCTCGTTGCGGCCGCGCGGGCAACACGGGCGGGCGCACCTTGCGGTAGCCTTCACGCAGGGGTGGCCGGTCCGTGGGTAGTTCCTGGACCATTTCCTTGAGCGCGCCGATCCCGTACTCCAGCTGCGGATCGGTGCCGGCGGCATACGCGTGGGGCGGGAACACCACTTCGATGTCAGGCTCAACGCCGAAGTTTTCCACGCTCCAGCCGATGCCGCCGGAGAACCACGTGGCATAGCGCGGCTGGGTGACGCCCGTGCCGTCTGCCAGGGAGAAGCGGTTGTCTATGCCCACGACGCCGCCCCAGGTCCGGGTGCCGATCACCGGGCCGATGCCGCGGAGTTTCGATACTTGGGTGATGATGTCGCCGTCGGAACCGGCAAATTCGTCGGCGAGGATGATGACCGGGCCCCGCGGAGCATGATGCGGGTAAGTACGCGGCTTTTCGCCTCGGGGCATGCTCCAGCCCGTGACCTTGCGGCCGATCAGTTCAGCCACGAGCTGCGAGGTGTGGCCGCCACGGTTGCGTCGCACATCGACGATCAACCCGTCCAGCGAGGTCTCGGTATCGAGGTCCCGGTGAAGCTGCGCCCAGCCGTTGGCCATCATGTCCGGGACATGCAGATAGCCGAACTTTCCATCCGAGGCCTCGCGTACCGTGCGCCGGTTGGCGTGCACCCATTCCTGGTACCGCAGCCGTTCCTCATCCTTCACCGGAACAACGGCAATCCGCCGCTGTTGGCCGGCCGCCGCACCGTGCCCACCGCCGTTCAAGAGCGTGAGTTCCACGGTGCGGCCCGCGGCACCCACCAGCTGTTTCGCCGGAGTACGGTCTGCGGAAAGCCCGACGCCGTCGATCGCCAGAACAACGTCGCCCACCTTCGCGTCTGCTCCCGGCCGCGTCAGCGGCGAGTTGGCCAGGGGATCGGAGGAATCTCCGGCGAGGATGCGCGTGATCTCCCAACCGGCCTCCGTAAGCCTGAGGTCGGCACCGAGCCTGCCCTGTCCGTTGCTTCCGGGCTCACCCACCGCCGCCGGGCGCACGTAGGCGTGGGAAGTGCCCAGCTCACCGTGCAATTCCCACAGGAGGTCCACCAGGTCGTCGTGCGAGCCCAGTCGCTCGACGACGGGACGGTACTGTCGGTGCACCGAATCCCAGTCCTGGCCAGCCATGTCTTCGGTCCAGAAGAAGTCCCGCTGCAGCCGCCATGCTTCGTCGAATGCCTGTCCCCACACGGCCAACGGATCCATGACCACCCGGATCCGGTTGAGCTCAACCTTGACGTGCTCGGCTGATTCTTCGTCCACCTTGGCGTCAGACGGTACGGCGACAACCCGCTTGTCGTTGACGAACACCAGTTTCTTGCGGTCTCCGGACAGTCGGTAGCGCTCCACGGCGGACGCAAGGGTAACTTGCTTCTGCTTCGAAAGCTCGTAGCGGACCAATGCCGGAGCGGGTGCCTTGTCCTGCACCGTGCCACGGCCATCTCCCGTCACACCTGAGAGCGGGGTGTCGAGCCACAGCAGTGCGCCGCTGGAGGCCGAAAGCGCCGAGTAATTGCCCTGCGGCACCGGTACGCCTATGACACGCAACTGCAGCCCCTCACGGTCCACGCGGACGTGTACAGCCGCTGGGGCATCGTCCTTCGTTCCCGCCGCAGGCTCGGAGTCGTCCTCGTCCAACAAATCCGCGACCGGGCCGAAGGGAGAGGGAGTGGCTGCAGCGAGCGCCACGAGGTACGGCTTGATGGGGCTCGGGAAAGACAAATCAAAGGCATGGCCGTCGTAGACGGGATCAAAGCTGCGGTTCGAGAGGAACGCCAGGAATTTGCCATCGGGTGTGAAAGCCGGCGATTCATCGCGGAAGCGGCCGTCCGTGACATCCACGATGTCCTCCGGATCGGCGGCGCTGACCATGCGCAATTTGCTCCGCGAGCCGAACGACGTCACAGGCTCGGACCAGGCGAGCCATCGTGAGTCCGGCGACCATGTGAGGCTGTCAATGCTGCCGTCCCCCACGCTGACAATCAGCGACAATGTGCCACTGGCAGTGTCGGCCAGGTAGACATCCCCGAACGCCGTACCCACGGCGAGCCACCGGCCGTCGGGGCTGGCTTCGAGGGCGCTTGGACGGGCCGCCCTGGGGAAATCGATCCTGAGGGAGTCTGGCCGCGGCTCTTCGGCTCCACTGCCCGTGGAGGCGAGCGGCACAGCGTCGGCCTCCGCGGACGCCGGAGCGGGCTCCGCGTGCGGCTCCGGCAAGCGAACCCCGGACGTCGCGGGCTGTCCCGCAATGGCTGACGCCGAGACGGGACGGGGCAGTTGTGCGGCCGCGTCCTCTTCAGCTTCGCGTTGCGCCGGTGCGGGGTCCTGGACCGGCGCTTCGGGGGCTGGCCGTGAAAAACGCGGTGCAATCCTCTTGATGTACATCGAATCGACACCGTCGTGGTCCGCTACATAGGCGATGCGACCGTCACTGAGCGGCCGGGGAAGCCTTGCCCGCACGCCCGGCGTCGCTTCGACCACCCGGGACGGTCCGTCTTTGTGGCGCAGCCAGTGGATGGTTCCGTGCGATTCCACCGCGCTGGCCGAACCGGCGGCATTGGGGAGGACTTCGCCCAAGTGGGCGGAGACTTTGAGGGGTGCAGGCCGGCGGGACTGGGATGCCGAGCCCAGGCTGATGTCCAGCTGTACCGCCTCGGCGTCGGCCTCAAGCGTCGGCAGGATCCACAACCGGCCCGCCGATTCGAAGATGACCCGCTTGCCGTCGCTCGAAGCATGCCGGACGTAGAAGTCCTCGTGATCGGTGTGCCGGCGAAGATCCGAGCCGTCCGGCTTCACGGAATAGAGGTTCCCGTAACCCTCGTGGTCCGAAACGAAGGCGATCCGTCCGCCTACCCAAAGCGGGTCCGCGAGGTTCCCGTCGAGCGAGGGAACCAAGCGGGCGAACTCGCCGTTCCCGTCGGCATCGATCCACAGCTTCCCCGCGGTACCGCCGCGGTACCTCTTCCACCAGGCGGGTTCCCGGGAGAGCACGCTGGCAAGGACCACGGGGCGCTCGTCCCCCACTTCCGGGCCGAATGCCACCGATTCGACGGGGCCGAAGGGAAGCTCGACGGCGGGGCCGCCGTCAAGCGGCAAGGCGTACGCATGAGTATGCCGCCCTTCAGCCTGTTCGAATGCGGTGGTGACCACGACATCACCCGAGGAAGTGAATCCCTTGACCCGGGTGGTGCTGTGCCCGAAGTAGCTCAACTGCCGGTACCCGCCGCCGTCGACATTCGCCGTCACCACCTCAGGAGCGGCCCCGACGATCGTCGTCCAGACGAGCCGCTTGCCGTCCGGGGTGAAGCGGGGATTGCGGGAAGGGAGCTGCTGGGCGGAAATCCGCCACGCGCGGCCTCCGGCCACAGGCGCAATCCAAATGTCGTCTTCGGCCACGAAAGTGATCAAATCACCATGCAAATGCGGGAAACGGAAGTAGCTGGAGGAGGTCATTGTTCGATCATAGTCAAAGGAGAAGCGAGCCCTTTGAGGCCTGCCGTAGTGCCGAAGTGACGCTCGCCATGATGTGATGAGGCATGCGGATCGTGATTTCGGGTGCTTCAGGATTCATCGGAACGGCTCTCTCGGCGCGTCTCCTCGACAGCGGGCACGACGTTGTCCGGCTGGTTCGTCGACCGCCTTCGGGGGCGGGCGAGGCATATTGGGACCCGGCCGCCGGGCAATTGGATGAGGCGGTACTCGACGGCGCTGACGCGGTGGTCAACCTCTCCGGGGCAGGCATCGGTGATCGCCGCTGGACCAAGGCACGGGTGCGGGAGATCATCGACTCCCGCTTGCGGACAACCCAAACGCTCACCGCCGCCATGGGACGGCTGGGCACTCCGCCCGGAACCTTCCTGAGCCAGTCGGCCTCCGGCTACTACGGCGCTTCCCGCGCCGGCCTCCTCCGGGAGGACGCAGGGCCGGGCGAAGGCAAGCTGGCGACCCTTTGCGTCGATTGGGAAGCCGCCGCCCACACCGCACCTGCCGCAGTACGGGTGGTCACGCCGCGTACCGGCGTGGTCCTCAGCCCTGATGGCGGAGCGCTGGGGCCGCTCCTTCCGCTGTTGAAGCTGGGCTTGGGGGGACCCTTGGGAAACGGCCGGCAATACTGGCCGTGGATTTCCCTCGTGGATGAGGTTTCAGCCCTCGAGCACGTGCTCAATTCCTCGCTCGAAGGTGCCGTCAATGTGTGCGCCCCGGAAAGCGCCGACGTCAACGCGATCGTTGCACAACTCGCGGCGGCCCTGCACCGGCCGGCATTCCTTCGCGTACCCGCGCTGGCCTTGCGCCTGGCACTCGGCAGCCATCTGGCAGAGGAACTCATCCTGGCCAACCAGCGCATGGAGCCGGCCAAGCTCATGGACTCAGGGTTTTCCTGGCAGCACCCCGCGTTGGCGGACGCGGCCCGATGGGTGGCAAGCGGCGGCAAATGACCACCAACAGCCTGTTTTGCCACTAAGCCTGCCTGGCCAGGATCTCCGTGATCCTCCACACGCCGTCGCCGCGCAGGAGAACCACCCTGAGGTCCTTCGGTTCGCCCGGCGGGCGCTTTCCGACGACGTTCCCTGAGGCGTCCCGCTCCTCATAGGCGGAGGTTTCCACCGTGACAGCAACGGTTGCCGTGTCCGTCCCGGGAGTCCTTTCAACGCTCACGCTGGCCAATCTGGTGGAGAACCCTGCGAGGACCAATCCGGCGTCGATCAATTCGTCCCTGAGCTTTCCATCCGAGACAGCGGCCGCCGAACCCGGCACGTTGACGTGTTCCAGCAGCTCAAACCTGCCCGAATTCAGCGCCGTGTCCCGGATCGCCGAGAGTCCCTTGATGGCTTCCCCGGGCTCGTGGGATCGGATCTGGCCCCATGCTGCCGCAGGAACCGCAGCGGGAACTCCATCGAGGACGGTTCCCTGCTCATCCCGCTGTTGCCCATCCTGCTCAGCCCTGGGGTCGGGGACCGGCGCCGGCGGCCCGGCCCCCGGTCCTCGATCACCGGCCCACCACATTGTAGTTACCGCTCCGGCGCCCACAACTATCCCGAGGGCGAGCACCATGGACCCCACCCGCCGTCGTACGGAAACCGGCGCAATGGCGCGCCGGTGCCTGCGAGCAAGCCCCGGCTGCCGGAAGCGAGCGAAAAGTGCCGAGATGCGGGCGCGCTTTGCGCGGGTGCCGCCAGCCCGACGCCGGGTCATAAGTTCCGGTACTACCGTGGCGTGCACTGAAACGGAAAGGTCCACGGGTTCGGGCGCGGCGCTGCGGTAGACGGCAACACCCCATTCGGCCGCGGAAGGCCGCTGTTGCCCCTCAGGATGAAGACCGGCCTCGATGGCAACGGCCAGGGCGGCCGGGACCTCGGGGACCAGCAAAGTCAGGGGCGGCCGGCGGGCCGCAGGGTCCGGAGCGGAACCGGTGAGGCAATACCAGCCGACGGCGGCGAGGGCGTACGTATCGCGCTGCGGCTGGAGCTCCGAGGTCCCCTGGACGATCGGATCCGGATCAACAAACCCGGGGGTGCCGGCGTCCGCGACCCCTGGAGCATCACCAACCACGCGGGAAATACCCAAGTCGGAGAGCAGGGGCTTCCCTTGGGCGGTGAACAGCACGTTCCCTGGCGAAATATCGGAATGTGTGATGCCTTGCCGATGCAGATAGGCCAGGGCCTGCGCGAGCGGAGTCAGGACCGTCACCGTCTCACCCACCCCGAGGCGCCCCCTGCTGGACACCAGCTGCCCAAGCGAGCCTCCCGGGGCGTAATCCATGACCACGCCCAAGCCCCCGTCGAAGGACCCTGCCAACTCGATGACGCCGTGGACCTTGATGAGGTGCTCGTGCTCGAGCCGGGCCAGAAGCTGCACCTCCCGGAGCATGTATGACCCGGCCTCGCCTGGAGCCGCTTTCTCCGGTGTCCGGCCAAGGCATTTCACGGCGAAACTGTTCCCTGACCGTTGCTCCGTTGCGAGCCACACCGCGGCGCTTCCGCCGCACCCCAGCTCACGGACCGGAACAAACCCCGGGATCACAGGTTCCCGAGGTTCGATCCCAGGGGAAATAGCGTCCCCTTCATGGTCCTGACCACTCCAGCCCGCCGAAAAAGTCTCCATGCCTCAACAAATACCGGAAATCGCGGATTGCCGCAGAAGTTATCCACAGGCCAGGGACCGGGCTTGGCGAGCAATCCGGGTAAGACTGAGAGCTTGGCCACAAAATCATTGCGTGCGGTCAGCGGGGTCTAAGCTTGTCCCCATGACTCTTGAGTTCTCACAGCTGGGTCTTGCCCCGGATTTCGTTGACTACATGCAGGGCTGGGATATCCAGCGCGAACTCCACAACAAGGTTGTTGCCGGCGAGAAACCCAGCACCGTCTTGCTCCTGGAGCATGCCCCGGTCTATACCGCAGGCAAGCTCACCGAAGACCACGAGCGCCCGTTTGATGGCACGCCCGTTGTACCGGTGGACCGGGGCGGCAAATTGACCTGGCACGGACCGGGCCAGCTCATTGCCTACCCCATCCTCAAACTGAAGAACCGCGCCGGGATCCGTGACTACGTCGAGCGCCTCGAAGCCGTCATGATCGCAATCATGGAGGACTACGGGATCAAGGCCACCCGGGTCAAAGGCCGGGCAGGAGTCTGGATCCTCGCTGACGACAAGGGTCCGGACCGCAAGATCGCCGCGATCGGCATCCGCGTCCTGGACGGTGTCACCATGCACGGCGTGGCGATCAACTGCAGCAACGACCTCGCTCCCTACGCACAGATCATCGCGTGCGGCATTACGGATGCCAGCGTCACCACCATGTCCATCGAGACCGGTAAGACCATCAACCCGGCCGACATTGCCGAGCGCTTCATGGAAGAGTTCCGCAAGCACGAAGAAGCACTCGTTTCCAGCCCCGAAGGAGCACTCCAGTGACCCTGGCACCTGAAGGCCGTAAGCTGCTGCGCGTTGAACAGCGCAATAAAGCCGTCCCGGTCGAACGCAAGCCCGAGTGGATCAAGGCCAAG